>CAWAHQ010000002.1:0-166997 GCA_963781925.1 uncultured bacterium | reverse complement strand
CGCAATAATCTTGCTTGTTCAACAGTAACTATGCTGTGGAGGAGTGGTTGCCTTTCATGCTCATCAAAAGAATTTGGATTTGCTCCTGCTTGCAACAAAATTCTCATTCTCGATAAATATGAATTCTCATATAGAGCTGCCTTCTCTGGCGTACGAGAGTATTGTCTTGCTTTATTTGCTTTATCCAATACAAAACTTAATAGTGAAATATATCGCCACGCTGAACATCATGAAAATATGAATTGACAATATATTTACTAATAGATTGATTAGGATCAATGGGAAGATCACTATCTTTTGATATATAATCTATCGAAAGAATCAAAGCTCTGCCAGGCCCTGTTTTTTTTCTATCATGCTCACGAACTCAAGATCTGCTTTATTATCAGTAAAGCTTTTCCTGATTTCCTTGGGCGTTCCATGCAATATCTTTTCAGCATAAGCAAAATTACGAGAAAACTTACCGGCTTGTTCTTCTGCAACTAATGATCTGAGTAATAAAAGATTATTATCGGTCAAGTCAGAAAAGGTAAGAGGCTTAGGGTTGCTATAATTAACTAATTCCGATGAAAATTTATAAATGGGCTTCTCGCTGGCCAAAATTCCCTGAAAAATTAAGCTGCATACAACAATTTTATGTACGTGAGGCATTATAATAGCTCTCCGGTCTTTAAAGATTATGTAATATGCACAAAATTATAATAATTCAAACCATATTTGCCAAGCGATTTATCTTAATCATCTTCACTGCCAACAATCAAATCATTATCAATAATCATAACACGCTGAATTTTGAGCGATTTTCCAGTTTCAGTATCCACTCCTATCCACGCTCCACACATGACAATAGGGATTTGTTTTCTCACCGACCTCTATCCTTAAAATAGTAGCTGGAAGGATTGGTGGAGTTTGTGATGCTAATCAAGCAGAAATTCAATGATTTCGAAAAGAACGATCTCATTCATACTCTGGCAACGAAATCATATTCGATAGGATTTCTGATTGTTGCATAATCTTATTTGATCGTTCTTCTGCAACTTCCTTGGAGACTTCATCTGGGACGAGATACAATTCGCTAAACAAGACTCCCAATTTTTGACTGGCTTCAACAAGTGGATGTAATAATTCATTGTAACGATTAAATGCATGAGTGTAATTTCCATCTGCCTGTTTTAGTTCTCCTGCAAAAATATAAGCGCCAACCAGTGCCAGATTATTACCTTGACCAGACATTGGAGATGTACAGTAACCTGCATCGCCAATAAGGCATCGCCTTTAGTCCATGACTCCATTTTTACCTGTGTGAATAATGAATCAAAATAAAAATAATTACTACCAGGCATCATCTCAAGTATTTTTGGTGCTTCCCAGCCAAAATCTTGAAAAGTATCGCGCAGGAGTTGCTGCTGTTCGTTTTTATCGCGAATGTTATTTAAGATATTCTGCGTACGGAACATAACCGCAACTTCAGCCATTTCGGGATTTTTGTCGCTCGTGATAGATATCAGCTTTTGATTGGCCTCACACTGCACTTCTGAGTGACTCAAATTGAGATAATTCGGAATGCTAAATACGCTAAAATACATACCAAGACTAACTAATTTATATTCGTTTTTATCAAAAACCATATCTCTCGTTGTCGAGTGTATGCCATCAGCACCAATGACCAAGTCATAATGCTCGACTCTGCCATCTTTAAATTGAACTTCTACATCACCGGCACTCTGTTTAATGCTGTCAATCAATTGGTTAAAATGACAGGGAACACCTTCAATAGCATTCATCAGTATTTCGGCTACATCACCGCGAGCAATTTCAACGTCTTCACCTTGCCTAAAGCCAAATCTTTCACCTTTTTTCTTCATGCAAGATATTGCCTTCAACGTCCACATAACGTCCAAGATCCAGCTGCGTGCGCATATTACATATTTTCTCATAAATATTCATTCTTTTAAGGAGGTCAATCGAAACGCCTCGAAAATCCAGCGTCTGCCCTTCTTTTCGTAAATTGGGAAATTTTTCAATGAGAACAGGAGAAAAGCCAAATCTTCTTAACCAATAACAAACCGCAATCCAGAAATACCAGCCCCTATTACCAGAATTTTATTTATCGTAGGCATTTTTGGATTCCTTGGTTTAATTGCCTGGATTATATCAATACAATGAACATTATATTCATCCTGATTTACAATTTTTGGAGCATTTGATGCACATTCACCCAAAACAGGGGTCGCAGTCACAGTGAGTAGTGTAAGAACTAACAATAGTTTTTTCATTCTTTAAGCCTTGGTTAAGGAGTAAAATAATTGCCATTGAAGAAAGGTTATTCAGAACGAGTTAATTCAAAAGCTCGCGAGTTTTTAAAGAAGAACAGAAGAGTTGTCACCATTAACAAAGTGGCAATGATATAGATAGAGAGAGGATTATAGAGATATATTAATCCAGCAGCAAAAAGGAACAAAAATCTCATATATAGAATGCAAACTTTGGTTGACCCCCTGTAATTGCCCTTGCTTATTTTCACTTACAGAATGTGAAAGAATATTATTGTAAGAGGGATCAAACAAGCCTTCTCCAACCGTGATAAGCACAATAGTCATCCACAATAAATTAGACATGCCTAGATAGCCGCTTAACACTATGGAAGCAAAACCTGTTATCATAAGAATGAGGCCACCAAAAATAATGCTTTTTTCAGAAAACATGAGAAGCTTTGGCAATAAAATTGCCCGTGAAATAATATCACACAATCCTATAAGAGCAAATAATACTCCAATCTGAGTGGGCTCCCAAGCAAAGACATCTTTTAAGTATACCGAAATATTACTTTGATAAAAAAGTAGAGCAATGAAAAAAAAGGCGCCTAATATAAAAACTTTTCTCGAATTTTTTAGGCTAAAGATATCCTTAAAATGAGAAAACGGATTAAGAGCATTGACTGATATACTTTTTTCTCGCTTATCTTCTATAAGGGTTTCAGGCAAAGAAACATAGACAAATAGCGCTGTAATAACTGAAATCCCTCCTGCAATATAGAAGGGAAATGAAAGATATATAGTACCCAATATCCCTCCAATTGCAGGTCCTATCATGTAACCGATACCATTCGCGGCTCCTAAATATCCATACAGCTTTGCCCGTTCCTTCCCGTGCGCGCTATCTGCTACATAAGCATATAATGCACTAATATCCCCAGCTGCAATTCCAGCAATAATCCTGCCAAGAAACAATACCCAGAGAGCTCCGCCAATACCAAGAATAAAATATCCGGCCGCGGTTGCAAGCAAACTAAAAAACAAGATTGGTTTTCTGCCAAAACAATCGCTAAGAGCACCCATTATAGGAGCCATAAAAAACTTACAAACAGCATAGATCGAGACTAATATGCCCAAGTAAAGAGCAACTTGTTCCGCAGGAACATACAGACTAATAAGAAAGGGAAAAAGTGGAATAACAATAGTAAGCCCAATAGCATTAAGCAATGCTATGATTAAAATTAGCCAAAATTTTTTATTCATTTTGATGAAACGTCTTTTCGTATACTTTTAATCTACTTAATTTAGAATAGCATTAATAGGTCTTGTGTCAAATGATAATTATAAATTTTTTCTTTGTTTATTTATTATTCTTGGAAAATTTTTTGTATTCGCTTGATAACGGAATTCCAAAATGTTCGCATAATGCACGTACATCGTGATAATCATTCTCATCCAGTTTATAACCCATATGAAATTTTATCATCCATTCGGGCGATATGCACCTCACAGGATGGCCATCTATTTTGCCAACTCCCATCAGTGATTCTAATGGATATTCAACGCCGAAAATATTGTTACCTTCTGCATCAAAAGTGAAGGAGTGAAAGTCTATTTCATGCCCTTTATTATCTCCCATTACAAAATTATACTCTTTTGTATCATCACGAGGTATATCTTTATAACCTTTTGCTTCAAGTAATTGACGAAGCTTAGGCACATATTTATGTTCCAAAGCTATATCCAAATCAGCATGAGTACGGGTTTGACTGCCGAGCAATGCATCAACTCCCCAACCGCCATCAATAATAATTTCAATACCACTTTCTTCACAAAGTTGGAGCAATTCTAAAACGTCAGATGCTTTCATGTCTTTTATAATCATGGGATTCAATCTTTGCTTTTTTATAAAATAACTGGAAATCAATTGGACCATTTCATCAATTAAATTCATTACATTTGATATGTTTTAGTAAAATTCCAAAAATATTCTCTCTTAATATACACTATATGAAACTTAATACATCAAATAACAATAAAAAGGGATTTGTCGATGAAAGCTATTATCATTGCTCGCGTAAGCACAGAAGAGCAAAGAGAAGCAGGATTATCCTTGCCAGCACAAGTTGTTCGTCTTGAAAATTATTGTAAAAACAAAGGCTTTTCCATTATCAAAAGCTTTAGCTTTGATGAAAGTGCTTACAAAGATGATCGTTCAGAGTTTGACACCATTTTTAACTTTATTATTGAGCAAAAAGAAAAAATAGCCGTATGTTGCGATAAAGTGGACCGCTTGTCGCGTAATATGTTTGATAAGCGGGTTTCTTATTTATACGATCAAGCGTTGCGTGATGAAATAGAGTTGCATTTTACTTCTGATGGTCAGGTTATTAACAGTAACATCTCCGCGGCAGAAAAGTTCCATTTCAGTATCAGTTTAGGTCTTGCCAAATATTATTCAGATGCCATTAGCGATAATGTAAAGCGTGCCATTGAGCAGAAATGGCAAAAAGGTGAATGGTGTGCCAAGGCCCCTTATGGATATAAAAATATAAGGATTGATGATAAGGCAACGATTATTGTTGATGAATATGAACGGTGCATTGTTCAACAAATTTTTGAGTTGTATGCAACGGGTGCTTTTTCCATGGGCTTGCTGTGCGATAAGATTAATAAAGAACATGGCATGAATTGGTCTAAGGGAAAGTTAGACTTTGTACTCAAAAATAAATTTTATACGGGCATTATGCTTTGTAATGGTAAAGAATATCCTCATAAATACCCATCTATTATTAACCCAACATTGTTTGATCAGGTGAAGCAAGTGAAAGAAAGTTTTAATAAAAAGCCTATAAAATATGCGGGTAAACCGTATATCTATCGCGGTTTAATACGTTGTGCCGATTGTGGTCTTGCTATAACACCAGAAAAACATAAAGGTTTTGTGTATTATCATTGCACACAGTACAATGGCAAACATGGTGGGCAATGGTTACGAGAAGAAGAGATCACAAGGCAATTGGGGATTGTCTTTCAAAGCATACAAATACCGAAAGGTATTGCTGAACAAATTATCGAAACCCTCAATGAAGTTCATCAAAATAAAATAGAATTTCATAACAAACATTTTGATAGACTCACCAAAGAACACAAAGAAACGACCCAAATGCTCGATAATTTGTATCTTGATAAATTAAAGATGAGAATTACTGAGAGCGAGTATGACAGATTTTACACTGAATTAAGGGATCAACTCGCCAATTTGAACATGCAACTGGAAAGATTACAAGAAGCTGAAGATAACTATTATATCACGACAAAACATATACTAGATCTTGCAATGCGTGCCTATGATTTATTCAAAAGTTCTGAAGTTGAAGAGAAACGGCAGTTAATCAAGCTGATGCTATCGAACTTGCGCTTAAGTGGCAAAAGCCTCGTGTTTGACGCACAAAAACCATTTGATTTACTACTCAATTGTGGGGATAGTCAAGTTTGGCATGTCATGTTGCTCTCGAACCAAAACGGTAAGACCATTTTTTAAAGTGTGTTTTATAATAGTATCGCAAGCGATAATATATGGTTGAATTACGAATAACAATGAGAAAAATAAAACACCATGATATGTTTTTAACATAAATTTATTCCTATACTCTTCCCACGCGTAGGGTAATCATATTCTTCGAATTTAAAATATCTCTGACGGCATTTTTCATATCTTCCAGCGTAATTTTTTCTAGTACTGCTGCACGATTGTCAAAGTAGTCAGCCGGAAGATTGAAGCGATCTAAAAATAGGAAGGTTGCAGCAATATCACCATTGGAAGCAAAATTATCAACGAGTGTATTAATTACTGCTCGCTTTGCTTCTTCAAGCTCTTCTTGTGTAAGTGTATCAATGACGGTATCGATTGTTTCTTTGATTGCTTTTTCTGCTTCAGCAAGTTTATCGAGTGAAACAATAGTACGCACTTGGAATGTCCTTGGCTGTTCGTCAATGCCAACAAGTAACGATCCCCACACGGCATAAAATAATCCTGTATGTTCTCGCAATTTAAATAACCGAGAACTCATCGGATCTAACGCTCCCCCGCTAAAAATCTGATCGAATAATAAATATGCATCAAATTTGGGATCTTTACGTGCGATTGATAATTGTGCCAAGCAAAGCACCGCCTGATCACGATTGATTGGATAATTTATTTCTTGTGCTTCAACAGGCGCTAGCAATGGATACTCAAGACTTTTTACTTCTCGCGCAGGCCAATCACCTAGCATTTTTTCAACAATAGCAGGAACGTCATAACCTTGCAGGTCGCCAACAATTGCCAGACGCGCTCCTGATGGAGAAATATATTTTTCATAAAAACTAATTAAATCATTACGAGAAGTTGTGGCAATAGATTCTGCTGTTCCGATTGCTCGCTTATGATATGGATGTCCGTGATAAATCTCTTCCCGCACGAGCTGCCCTATAAATGATTGTGGTTCATCCCAGTATTGTTTAATATTGGTCAATAACTGCTGACGAATCTTTTCAATTTCATCTTCAGGAAATGTTGCATGAGTAAGAATTTCTTTCAAAATCCCAAGTCCAAACTCAAAATCAGCAGATAACATTTTCATGATAATACCATTGGGATACACATCGATTGACATCCCACGAGATTCAGTCGCATCAGCAAGTTCTTCACTGGTATAATTTTCAGTGCCTTCAGTCATCATTTTTGTCATAAAGGTACAAAGGCCCTGGTGATCCTCAGGATCATAATATTGATTTGCCTTAAGTTCTAAATCGATCGTGATTATCGGAGCACTATCATTATTGTGATAGAAAACCTTTAATCCATTCGATAGCATACATATTTGGGGTTTGGGAAAATCAAAAGGTGTTGGTTTTTGCACTTCAATAGTTGTGGCATATGAAGGTGGCTCAACCGGAGTCAAGCGTTTGCGTACAGCAAGAATTTCTTGATCTTCAACATCTGATTCTTCTTGCAGTTGGAGCCAATGCCCTTTTTCTTTTTCCGGCAATGGCAACACAAATCCTTTGTGCATAACAGTAGGGCGTAAATAATTGACAACGATATGCTGTATTTGTTGTTTGAATGTGTCAGCTGATTGCTCAAGGGCAGTAAATACATAATTCTCATCCCCATTTGCCAAATAAAAATTACCAATTAAGTATGCCTGATTTTTAATTGATTCAAGAAGGGTATAGTACCCCATCTGCATCTTTTTCAAACCACGTTCAAATTCTTGATCAGTAAAGCCATTATGTGCAATGTCTTCCAATTCTTCCGCAATGACACGTTCAATTTCCGCTGCATTTTGTATTTTTTTTGGTTCGACATCAATAAACAATATACCCTGATCAAAAAGTCCCCGAACAGATATATCCACATCAGTTGCAAGTTGCAACTGATTAACTAATTTTTTATAAAGACGAGAACTTTTGCCTTTACTAAAAATCATATTGAAAATATCCAGAGCTGTTTCTATTTTTGCTGATGCACCAGGAATAATAAATGCATATGTAATTATTGGATGCGCAATATCACGATACAAAGTAACTGATTTTGATACTATATCCTGTCGGCAAAAATGTGTCTTTTTAACATACTCAGAATCGTTAGGAATATTCCCAAAATATTTTTGAGCAAGCTCAACCACTTCAGTAGTATTTACATCGCCAACAACCACAAGCGTAGCATTGTTCGGTGTATAATGCTTCTTATAGAATGCAAGCAAATCTTTACCAGAAACCGTCCACAAATCATGTTTGTATCCAATGATAGGATAATGATAAGGATGATCAGCAAAGAGCGCTCCCATCATTTCTTCTCTCAAAGAACGTTCATAATTATCTCGGTTCATCTTCAATTCTTGAATGACCACTTTCATTTCAGAGTTGAGCATATCGTCTTTAAACGAACAGTTCGTCATACAATCGGCAACAATAGGAAATGCTTCACGCCAATGCTGCGTAGGAAACTCAAAAACATATCTGGTCCAATCATACGAAGTATATGCATTACAATGACCAGAAAGTTTATGAACCACCGCTTTAATATCAGATTCAGATAAGGTATCTGTTCCTTTGAAAATCATATGTTCAATCAAATGCGCTATGCCTTTTTCTCCCAAAAGTTCATCTTTTGATCCCACATTATACCAGATTTCAAATGCTACTTTAGGTATTTCATGCGATTCGCGAATCAAAATAGTTAAGCCATTATCAAGTACTATTTTTTTGACATACTGCCTGTCCGCCGTAGCTTTATGCGAAGGAGGAATGGACATTAATTCTGTCTCTGGTTGCACTGTATTTTTATCATTTGACAAAAGAACGTCAAAATCAATGTTTCCAATACTGTGCATGGCTCCCAAAAATGCGCCTATAAATAATAGTACCGAATAGCCTAGCTTTTGTTGAGTTTTTAACGTAGCCATATACAAGCCCCTACAAAAGAAAGAATAATAAAAAATTCCGCTATACTCGTCCCGCGCGCACCGTAATCATGTTCTTCGAATTTAAAATATCTCTCACGGCATTTTTCACATCATCAAGTGTAATTTTTTCCAACTTTGCTGCACGATTATCGAAATAATCTGCCGGAAGATTGAAACGATCAAGATACAAGAAACTTCCAGCAATATCGCCATTAGAAGCAAAATGATCCACCAACGTATTAATCACTGCTCGCTTTGCTTCTTCAAGTTCCTCTTGAGTAAGCGTATCAGTAACAGTATCGATCGTGTTTTTTATTGCTTTTTCAGCTTCTGCAAGTCTATCGAGTGATACAATGGTACGCACTTGGAACATTCCCGGTTCTTCTTGCACTCCCGCAAGCAATGATCCTGAAATGGTATAAAATAAACCGGTATGTTCGCGCAGTTCAAAAAGACGAGAATTCATCGAATTTAATGCGCCACTGCCAAAAATTTGATCAAACAACAGATACGCATCAAATTTAGGATCTTTCCGCGCAATTGATAGTTGTGCCAAACAGAGTACTACTTGATCGCGATTAATTGGATAGTTTATTTCTTTTGTTGCAGCAGGCACCAGCGACGGATAGGTAATCTTTTTCACTTCTTGCCCAGTCCAATCTCCCAATATTTTCTCAACGACTGCCACGACGTCATAATCCTCCAGATCACCTACAATTGCCATGTGCGCCGCAAATGGAGAAATATATTGTTCATAAAAATTAACTAAATCATCACGAGAAATTGCAGCGATAGATTCTGCCGTTCCCATTGCTTGTTTGTGATATGGATGTCCTCGATAAATCTCTTCCCGCACAAGCTGTCCTACAAATGATCGTGGCTCATCCCAATATTGTTTAATATTGGTCAATAACTGGTGACGTACTTTTTCTAGTTCGTCTTCAGGGAATGTTGCTTTGGTAAGAATTTCTTTTAAGATAGCAAGACCTAATTCAAAATCAGCCGATAACATTTTGAGCGAAATGCCACCAGGATACGTATTAACTGACATACCCCGTGATTCAATTAAATCAGCAAGCTCTTCACTGGAATAATTCTCAGTACCTTCTGTCATCATCGCATTGACGAATGTATACAAACCTTGCTGATCTTCTGGATCATAATCAGGACGAGCTTTCAATTCTACATTAATATTAATTTTGGGAGTCATATCATTATTATGATACAACACCTTTAACCCATTCGATAATGTAGCATGTCATAGGTTTAGGAAAATTAAAATAAGTCGGTTTTTGTATTGCCATCGTTTTAGCATATGACAGGAGGCTCTATTGGTGTTAGGCGTTCTCGCGCTTCAAGAATTTTCTGATCTTCTACGTCTGATTCTTCTTGCAGCTCTGCCCATTGATTTTTTTCTGGTTCTGGCAATGGCAACACAAACCCTTTATGCATAACAGTAGGACGTAAATAATTGGCAACGATGTCCTGAATTTGCTTTTTAAATATGTCTTATGGTTGCTCGAGCGCTGTAAACACATAATTTTCATCACCAGTCGCTAAATAAGTATGACCAATTGCGTATGCTTGATCTTCAATTGCTTCAAGAAGGGTATAAAATGCCATCTGCGTCTTTTTCAAACCACTCTCAAATTCTTCATCAGTAACGCCATTTTTGGCGATATCTTCCAACTCTGCAAGAATAATCTGTTCAATTTGCGCTACATCTCCTCTATTTTTTGGTTCAACAATAATGAAAAAAAGACCATGATCGAAAAATCCCCATGATCCCACATTTATATCAGTAGCAAGCTGCGTATCATTAACTAATTTTTTATACAACCGCGAGCTCTTACCTTCACCCAAAACCCACTCAAAAATATCAAGCGCGGTATCTTTTTTCTCTGCTGCACCGGGTACTACAAATGCGTAAACTACTGTTGGCTGCACAACTTCTCGATACAAAGTAATAGATCGAGATGCTATATCACGATGAAAGAAATGATTTTTTTTCACATAATTAAAATCTTTTGGAATATCACCAAAATATTCTTGCGCAAGTTCCGCCACTTCAGCAGCATTCACATCACCCACAACAACAAGCGTCGCATTGTTTGGTTTATAATGTTTTTTATAGAACGCAAGTAAATCTTTACCAGAAACTGTCCATAAATCTTGCTTATAGCCAATGATAGGGTAATGATATGGATGATCAGGAAATATCATACCAACCATTTCTTCCAACAGAGAACGTTCATAATTGTCCCTGTTCATCTTCAATTCTTGAATTACCGCCTTCATCTCAGAATTGAGCATATCTTCTTTAAATAAGCAGTTGGTCATACAATCGGCAACAATGGGAAGTGCTTCACGCCAATGCTGCGTAGGGAAATTAAAAAGATAGCCGGTATAGTCATATGATGTAAATGCATTACAACTACCAGAAAGTTTATGCACAACGGTATTAATATCAGATTCAGATAAGGTATCAGTTCCCTTGAAAATCATATGCTCAATCAGATGAGCTATTCCCTTTTCTCCCAGCAGCTCATCTTTTGATCCCACATTGTACCATATTTGTAATGATACTTTTGGTATTTCATGAGACTCACGGACCAGAATAGTCAATCCATTGTCTAAAACTATTTTTACAACATGGTGATGCTCTGATCTAGTGACTGGCATCATATTTTTTTCATCTGACATGAAATCCTCAATTTCTACGGGTATATTATTGTTTGCGATCAGCTGTGCGCAAAATAAAGATATGCTTACTAAAATTATAGGATAACGAAGATAGTTCGCTTTGACAAAAGAAGTATGCATAGGAAGGCACCTCATTATAAAATTACTTTGTTTTTTCACTAGCATACTTATAAAAAATTGCATTGAAAAGAAAGAATATAGGGTGTATTCTGATAGAAAACATATTAAAATTTTTACAAAGGCTTGTTTTAAGGCTATGAAAAAATCAATTATACATAGTGCAATCATTGCATTCTCTTTTTGTGGTAACTCCTGGACTATGGAACAGGATAGAGTTCTGGCAGCAGAGCACGCAGCGAAACATCCTATTGTTCGTAAAATTGCTTGTAAAATTGCCCAAGAACACAATAGTAAAACTTTATTATTATCCTCAGCAGACATTAAAGACTGTATTTTTAAACAACTCATAAATCCTCATGAGTCTATTGAAGACAACATAAAAAATGCTTTAAATGTAAGTGCCACATGCACGCATCTTAACGATCTTGCATATTTTGGGGCCTTGGTGCGAACCTACCCACAAGAACAAAGAGATGGTGCCATGAAAAAATTGCAAAAATCAATTTATCTTGGTTTTAATGAAAAGCGTCGCGCTCTTATTCTTTTGATACATACGCAAGCAAAACATAATGTATTAGATGATACATCATTGCTTCTACGAGCAGTTTCCTATAGGGATGCTCAAGTGGTAGAATTGCTTTTTGAATATAAAGCAAATGCAAATGAAGAATATGGCAATACTACTCGCAAGCCTATGTTTTGGCGAACAGATAATTTGGCAATAATACAATTGTTTATTGATAATGGTGCTAATCTGAACCAGCCTGGAGATGGCAAGCCCAATGTCTTATGGTATCTCCGGGGAAATACATTGATATCTGCTGAGAAAAAACTTGAATTGATGTCTTTCTATATACAAAAAGGCGTTGATCCTAAGGAGATAGATAGCGTCACTGGGCAATCTCTTTTGCATTTCGAAGCCTGCCTACCAATTGCTTATAAAAATAATACGCAGGTCGTCACATTATTGCTTGAAGCTATGCATGAAATCATTAATGATTTAGACAATAGAGGAAATACTGTTCTTGATTATGCATACACAACTCGAGATGTAACATTGACTACATTATTCAGAGAATATGACGCAAAAACGGCTAAAGAGTTAAATAGTAATAAAAAATAGATGTCCCTTATTAAATCCCATTTTCATCTCATTAATATTCCACCTCTTATGGCGATGATGATTTGCTTTATGATCGGTATCGCTGGACATGCATCATTGCCATTTTTTGGCATTATTTTCCTCGTTACCCTCTGCATCTATGGCATAAGCCATTGCAAACAAATTTCAGTTCCCAAAGAATTTATTTTTTATTCATTTTTTGCCCTAACAGGCGCATGGATGCACCAGAAAGAACTACGCGATTACGATACTTTTTATCAATACGTTGGAGATACAAAAATTACTGTCACCGGCACGATAATTGATATCGGTCAAACAGTAGTGAATCATCGAAAAACAACAGCAATCACTCTTTTAATTGATACTATTGCAACGCACAACCAAAAACACAAAAGCAACAAACTAGTGGTATTTTATGGAAAATGCAACAAAAATGTTGCTGTAGGCGATACAGTAACCATATCACACATCCGTTGCAAAAAGCCATCCAGTGAGAATTTTCAACACTATCAGATCAAAGAACAGGTTGTTGCAACAATTTTTGATGATAACCTCATCTATCACATTGATCATCATCCATCATGGTCATTGCGTCATTGGATATGGCAACAAAAAACAAGGTTGTTGCAATCCTTGCAAACAAAACTTTCTCCTGATGGTTTTAATTTTTTTTCCTCTCTTTTTTTAGGAAACCGCGCATGCATCAAAGGCGAATTAGAAGAGACTAATGACCTATTCAAAACATGGGGAATTTCTCATTTTCTGGCACGCTCAGGATTACATTTGGTACTTTTTATTTTCCTTTGTCAGGCTCTCTTTTGCATTATTCCGTTTCCGCTCATTGTTAAGCAACTTATCATATCCTTGCTCAGCATTATCTATTTCTTTTTAACATGGACTTCTGCTCCATTCACTCGCTCATTTGCTCTTTTTATTTTGAATAAGATGTGTTTTTTTAATAAAACACCGTTTCATTTATTGCACTATCTCACGCTTGTCTGTTTTGCTTTTCTGCTGTATTGCCCACTCTATCTTTTTTTCCTCGATTTTCAGTTGAGTTTTGCGCTAACTGGTGCCCTTGCATGGTTTAATCAAGTCACGCACGAGCATAAAAAAACATAACCTCAACAAAAAGTCCTATAACTTGAAATACCTGAACAGCTCTTTATTGGGGTCCCCAGCAAATGTAAATGCAGCTGGGGTTAAAATTATTGATTATTACATGCTCAATTGCCTAGGATAAAGACATTAGCCGCATTACCAATAAAAAAAAGGGGAGACAAATAATGTTGGTAAATCTTATCGCAACATCCATCCGGGCTATGAGTAAATGTGTATTCATAGTTCTGCTGCTTACACCCGGCATAATTCGAACAGAAACAAAAAATGAATTTTATTCTGTTGCCGATGATTCCACATATCAAACTTGTTTTTGTGATTTCTGTAATGAAATTCGTGAAACAAGTTCAGTAAAAACCCACAAAATTCGCCTTCCTCGCAAAGATGGTCATCATAAAAAGAAAAAAGAAAGAAATGGTAATCAATCCAGAACAATCATGATCTATATGGCGGCAGATAATGATTTGCGACCATTTGCAGCACGCAATATTCAACAGATGGCAAACATTGGATCAAACAACAATATTACGATTGTGGTACATCTTGATATTCGTATTTCAGGCAACAAAAAAATCACGCGACGTTACTTAATCGAACAAGGCCAAGTGCTTCATGTCGATCCCTATAATCCTCTGACTCAACAGATGGATAGTGGAAATCCTGCAACACTGATTTCTTTCTGTGAATGGGCTATCAAAAATTATACCAGCGCTGAGTATGATCTGATCTTATGGAATCATGGAACGGGGATTCTTGAACCTCCTCACGGTAAAATCATCAATCCAATGGATCTATTTGTATTTAATCCATCGACGCATCGCCTTGATCTTGATCGCTCGATAGGATTTATGGATGCCATAAGCTATTTAGAACCAAAACGACGAGGCGTTTGCTGGGATGACACCACGGGAAATTACTTATCAAATAGAAAGCTAGAAGCGGCTCTTGAAACAATATGTCAAAAATATCTCAATGGTAAAAAATTCGGCATTATTGGGTTTGACGCCTGTCTTATGTCAATGCTTGAAGTAAGCTTTTTTATAAAGAAATATGCTGATGTCATGGTAAGTTCAGAGGAAGTTGAGCTTGGCATGGGATGGAAATATGATGAGGTGCTTGCTCCTTTCTTAAAAGGTTCGCTCAACACATTTGCCTTTGCATCTCACATTGTTAATGCCTATGAAAAAACGTACCAATCAATCACCAATGATTATACATTATCCGCGATTAATTTGAGCGCAGTTGATCCATTAGAGAGGGTTATTGATCAGATAGCACGGCTTTTAATCACCGAATTTGATAAACAAAAAGCTACTATTTTGCAAGCGATAAAAGAAAGTAAAAACAAATTATTGTGCACCCACTTTGATGAACCGACATATATCGATCTTCATCATTTTTTAAGAAATCTATCCACCAATATTCAACGAATCAATGCAGATAATTGGTATCCAAATTTTATCAATAAAAATACGCTCCTGACAAAAATTGAAGAAGCAATACTGCTGATCGAACAACTGGTAATAGCAAATACTGTCGGTAAGAATTTAAAGAATGCGCGCGGAATTGCCATTTATTTCCCTGAACGAGGCATTCATAGTTCATATCAAGAAGCATTATTTTTAAAAACTAATGCATGGGGTACAATGCTCTCTCGGTATGTTTTTGGGTAAAAAATTTAAAAGGCATGAGTGCGCTGCGCCTCTATGTTGTGTATACTAAAATACAGCGTACTCATACTTTTTCACTTTTTTAGCGAGAAAAAAATGACCTCAAAAATATCCAAGAAAAAAATACTAGAAACTCTCTATGAACCGTACAAAAAAAAATGTGCACCGTGCCCATTAGGCCTTAAAACAACTCATAATTTTGTCAGCGGATGCGGAAATCCTGAGACAAAATTCATGCTTATCGGAGAAGCTCCCGGGCAACATGAAGATGAACAAGGTTTGCCCTTTGTCGGAAAATCGGGCATGTTGCTTACCAAAACACTCGCATGCCTTGGGATAGATAGAAAAGACATATTTATTACTAATATTGTAAAATGCCGCCCACCAAACAACCGAAAACCAACGGCCGAAGAAAGCAGAATTTATAAAAACCTTTTTTTGCAAAAAGAAATTGAAATAATTGCGCCACGCGTCATTTGCACGCTTGGCGCAACAGCCCTTGAAGGCTTGCTTGAAATCCCCATAAAAATGGGTGATCTTCACGGTAAAGCGTTTACTTTTCAGCATACCACGCTCGTTCCCACCTATCATCCTGCATATATTTTGCGCGATCCTCGCAAATTTGATGCTTGGTTTGCAGACCTGCAAAAAGCATGGGAACTATCTCAAAAGTAAACAATACGCAGATTGATCAGAATCGTTACGTTAAAAATAAACCGATGACACAAATATGATTTTTGGGGTGGTGCATAAGTGGTTGATAAGTGGTGCATAAGTGGTTGATAACTTGTTCATAACTTTTTTTTAGTGCTTTTTTTCGATTTTTAAAATAACGATCAGAAGCTGTTTTTCACGGATTGGCCATCGAAACAAACGATTCACTCACTGTTTTCAGAGTTATGCACCACTTATGCACCACTTATGCACCACCTGCTGAAAAAAAATTATATCGATCAGATCGCACTATCCGAAAGAAAAAGGGTGAGTTATGCACCACTTACCCCTTCGCCTATTATTATTATATATAAATATATATATATTAAGAGAGATAATAATAGGCTGGCCGGTGGGTGGTGCATAACTTGTCTTTTTTTACCCAAAAACATCTCTCACTTCAAAAAAAGCAGAATTACTGTTTTCTATTGCCAGAAAAAAAGAATTGTAATAAGCTTGAATTATTGAGACTTGACGATGCGCATACAGCAAATCTTTTCTGTTGACGTAAAAATCTAGTCAAAACGCTCCCGCTGTTGATTAAAAGCATTATTTACCACTATTTGAGGAAGCTTGTGAAACTTGCCGACGTCATAGACGAATTAGTTGAAGAACGTGGATTAGAAAGAGAATCTCTGGGTGCTGTTGTGTGCGAAGGCATGCTTGCTGCATATCAGCGCAAATACCCTGATCTCGATTTGAAAGTGGAAGAAAATTCTGCCACTGGTGATCTTACCGTTCTTGTCCAAAAAACAGTGGTCCCGACAGTTGATGATGAATTCAGCGAAATCTCTCTCAAAAAAGCGCGCAACATCAACAAAGACGCAGCATTGGATGATCAAGTATGGGTTCCCTTTGAAGGTCAAATCGGACGAGTGGAAGTGCTGAGGGCCCGTCAAGTGATTGCAAGTAGAATCAAGCAGATTGAAGCTCGCATCGTATACGATCTATTCAAAAACAAACAAGGACAAATCGTCATTGGTACCGTGCACAAAACTGAACGCAACGGTATTTCGGTTAAATTTGGCGAAGTGTATGCCTTTTTACCCTATTCGCTTTCTATTCCTGGGGAAAAGTTTGCAGTTGGATACACAGTCCGTGCCCTATTGAAGGAAGTTCTTTTGGAACCGCAGGGCGATAATCAGCTTATTCTGGATCGCGTTTCTCCTGATTTTCTGCAAGCGCTTTTTGAATTAGAAATTCCAGAAGTGTTTGAAAAATTAGTTGAGGTCAAAAAAATTGTTCGCTCTCCTGGATATAAATCGAAAGTTGCTGTTTTCTCTCACGATAGAAATATCGACCCAGTTGGTACTTGTGTTGGTGTTGGCGGTAGTCGGATAAAACCAATACTTAAAGAGTTGAGTGGGGAAACAATTGACGTTTTCTTGTGGAGTGAATCTTTGCCGTTGTTTGTGAAAAATTCTTTAAAGCCTGCAGCGATTGATCGTGTGGAAATGGGAGATGATAATACAACTGCTCGTGTGTGGCTTGCCGAAGATCAGCGATCGTTTGCCATTGGTAAAGGTGGACAAAACATATCGTTGGCGTCTCAGATTACTGGCGTCAGTATTCAGCTGGTCAGAGAAGAGCCTGTAGCAAAAAAAGATGATGAAGAGTTAACTGATGAAGAAGAAGCTTAAAAAGAGATGTTTAGTTTTGTATTATGCGAATATATGAATTTGCCCAATTGAAAAATGTTTCGAGTAAAGATCTTATAGAAAAATTGCAAGCAGGTGGCTTTGATGTTAAAAGCCACATGTCTGTTTTAGACCAAAAAGCTCTTTCTTTTCTGGATGCATTGTTTGCAAAAGTTAATGTAAGCGTCAGTGAAAAACCTGAAAAAGTTGAATCATCACAAGAATCAAAACCTGTTAAGCCGATTGAAAACATAGTGTCTGAATTATCATCAACAACTCACGCGGCGCCTCGTTCAAAGGTGGTGCCAAAAAAATCTGAAAATAAATACAAAAAAAATGCTGAGAAGTCTTCTGAAAAAATTGAAAAAGAAGAGCAATCAGCCGCTCCAATTCATGTTGAACTGGTTGTTCATCAGATGAGCGTTGCAGAGTTCGCTGAAAAAATTAAAAAACCTGTCACTGATGTTATTGTTACTCTTCTTAAATGGGGTATTGTTTCAACTAAAAATCAGATTATTTCTGAAAATATTGTTCAGCGTTTGGCTGAACAATATGCTGTTTCTATCGTAAAGCCTTCTGTTTTGCAATCAGTTGAGACCGGCAAAAAAGAGCCAGCAAAAACGAGTGCTCATCTAGAAAAAAGACCCCCAGTGGTAGTTGTTGTTGGTCATGTTGATCATGGTAAAACAACATTGCTTGACTATATCAGAAAAACGCGCGTTGCATTCAAAGAAAAAGGTGGAATAACCCAGCATTTGGGAGCCTATGAAGCAACAACCTCTCACGGAAATATTGTTTTTCTTGATACACCTGGACATGAAGCATTTATTAAAATTAGACAACGCGGTATAAAAGTTGCCGATATTGTTATTCTTCTTGTTGCCGCTGATGATGGCGTAATGCCTCAAACAGTTGAAGCAATAAAATATGCTCTTTCAATGAAAGTTCCCGTTGTTGTAGCAATCAACAAGGTTGATAAAGTTGATACTTCTCGCTTGGATGTTGTCAAAAGACAGCTTAATCAGTATGGCATTACAGTGGAAGATTGGGGTGGCGATGTCATTTGCGTCCCAATTTCAGCAAAAGCAGGTACTGGTGTTGATCGCTTGCTTGAAATGGTTGCACTGCAAGCAGAAATGATGGAGCTGCGCGCTGAAATTAATGTTCCTGCCGATGGATATATTTTAGAAGCAAGTTCAGAAAAAGGGCGTGGATGGGTTGTAACAATCATAGCCCAAAATGGCATATTAAAAGTTGGTGATTATGTACTATGTGGCACAACTTCCGGTCATATTAGTTCTTTATTTGATTCGTATGGCAAGCGTATTAAAGAAGCGCACCCTGCAATACCGGTACAAGCAGCAGGATTTGACGGTCGACCTGAAGCAGGAGATTTCTTCAGAGTTGTATCAAAAAATGAATATCTAAAAGCAAAAGCATCAGATGTCAGAGCTTCTCTTGCTGGTAAGCGCTTTATGTATGAAAACGGACTTAATGTTTTGGTAAAAGCCGATAATCATTCATCGCTTGAAGCAATTGTAGAAGGAATTGATCGTCTTTCTAAAAAATTGAAAAAAGGATTCAACATTTTACGTCAAGATGTTGGCGATGTGAATGAAGGTGATATTGAATTTGCGTTCAATACCGGAGCGCGCATTGTTTGTTTTAACGTAAAAACAGAATCAAACGCTCATGCTCTTGCCGATCGCAGAAAAGTACCTATCCTCTATTACGGTATTATATATAAACTTCTTGAAGATTTGGATAGCATTGCGCAAGCGGCAAAAGATATTGAAATGGTACGCACCAAAATTGGTGAAGCCAGTGTGTTGCGCGTATTTGATATAAAAAAGGTGGGCGTGATTGCGGGAGCAATTATGCGTGATGGTCGTTTTACTCGCGATGGCTATGCTGTTATCTGGCGTGGTAAAACAAAAATTGGCGAAGGAAAAATTACGAGCTTGCAGCGTGATAAAAAATCAGTAAAAGAAGTGTTTACGGGTTTTGAATGCGCGTTTATGGTTGATGGTTTTTCTGATTGGGCTGAAGATGATCGCGTCGAATGCTTTATCGATGTTCCTAAAAAATAAATGCTTTGAATCTTACAGTTGATCACAAAACAGAAATATTTTAACGCCGCTTTATGCGGCGTTTTTTTAATGATGAGAATAAAATAATAAAAAAGGATGTGCTCATTATGAGTTTAAATGTACAATTTTCTACGTTATTGGAAGAAGTGCGCATTTCGCGCATCAAATTTATTATCGTTACTGGCGGTGTTTGCTCTTCAATTGGCAAAGGTGTTTTGATTGCTTCTCTTGGAGTTCTTTTAAAAGGAGCAGGATATTCGGTTTCGATTTTAAAGTGGGATCCTTACTTGAATGTTGATCCTGGAACAATGTCACCATTGGTTCATGGCGAAGTATTTGTTACAGCAGATGGTGCAGAAACTGATTTAGATTTAGGTCATTACGAGCGACTTGTTGGTCTTAATCTAGGAAAAGACTCTTCTGTTTCTTCTGGGCAAATATATAAAGAAGTTCTTGAAGGAGAGCGTGAGGGGCGTTTTTTAGGCAAATGCATACAGGTAGTACCACATGTGGTTGATGTTGCAAAAAAACGTTTATTGGAATACGCGTTGCGCCATCGAGTTGATTTTGTGTTGCTTGAAATAGGTGGCACCGTAGGAGATATTGAAGGAGAAGTGTTTCTCGAAACAATACGACAACTAAAAATGGATTTGGGATCGCAACATTTTATGCATTCGCACTTAAGCCTAGTGCCTTTTTTAAATTGGGCCAATGAAGTAAAAACAAAGCCAACGCAACATAGTATTATTGCTTTAAAAAAAGCGGGACTTGTGCCGGATGCTCTTTTTTTACGTGCCGATACGGCAATTGAACAACAATCAGTTGAAAAGCTTGCAACAATGTGTGAGGTAAAGAAGGAATATATTTTTCAAGTATTGACTGTTGATCCTATTTATAAAGTTTTTCTTAATTTAGAAGCACAGGGTGTGGGAGAAGGGATACAAAAATTTTTCAATCTCCCCGTTATTAAACAATCGGATATATCCGTCTGGCAGCAGTGTGTTGCAAACATCGCATCAAGCAAAGAGGTAGTATCTATTGGGCTTATTGCAAAATATGTGGGTAGCAATGATCCTTATATTAGCGTTATAGAAGCGATTAAATCAGCAGCATATCATTTTAATTATTATGCTAAAATAGTGACCATAGAGGCAGAACGTCTTGAAAAAGAATGTCATAATCAAGAGCAGAGTGAGGCATGGCAAGCGTTGAAATCTGTCGATGGAATCGTTGTTCCTGGTGGTTTTGATTCCCGTGGAATAGAAGGAAAGATTTTGGCATGCACCTGGGCGCGTGAGCATAATATTCCTTATTTAGGATTGTGTCTTGGTATGCAAATTATGATCATAGAATGCGCACGTTCTTTGTTGCGTCTTGATGCTGCAAATAGCACCGAATTTGATCCTGCAACAAAAGATCCCGTGATCTGCTTGATGAGCGAACAAAAAAATATCACCACAAAAGGTGCAAACATGAGATTAGGATCTTATTTATGCACGTTGGTAAAAGATTCTCGTGCCTATCAGGCATACCAAGCAGAAGAAGTCTGGGAGCGTCACAGACATAGGTATGAAGTGAACAAAGAATATGAAGAGCCATTAGAAAAAGTAGGCATTCTTTTTTCAGGAAAGAATATTGATATGAACTTGGTAGAGATAGCAGAGCTCAAAAATCATCCATTTATGGTAGGATCACAGTTTCATCCTGAGTTCCAATCATCGCCGATAAAAGTTCATCCTTTGTTTCGTTCTTTTATTGAGGCAGTAGCTTGTAGGGCAACTAATACACTACAATGCTCCTTAGATAAAGGGTTTTCTTTAGAGAGTGAGTCTCAATAAGACGGTATTTTTGCTGCAAGAAGAAAAGATGTTGTTTTTTGTTAAATTTTCAATAAAACAACATCTTTTTTCCAAAATAGCCTCTTTTGAGAGGTTTTTTTGTTGTTGCACAAATTCTAAATAAAAAAAAATTGTTTTTTCCTGTGTCATGTTCAAAATTAATAATGCTTTTACGTATGATTGATTCCTTTTTATTGTGGTTAGTAAGGGGAATGATTGAAAGCACTGTTTTGATGACGAGATAATGGATTATATTTTTGGATTATACTACAATTCCTTCTTAGCTCACTTTTAAAGGTATAATCTATTATCTCTTATTTTGCCCAATTCTACACTTTGTTACGAATTGGGCGCCCCATTTTTAAGAGATTTTAAGCAACTTCTTCGTCTTACCACTTAACAGTCCTTTTAAGGTGTCCATGTTTTTTTTAGCCCAATTATCGCTACGCTTATGAATTGGGCACCCATTTTAAGATAAATTAAGAAGTCTCTTTGTCTTTCCGCTCAATAATTTTTCCAAAGTATCCATATTCCTCCGGTAGTCAGCAAGTTCAGTTCGCGGTGTCTCCAGTATTTTAGGGACATCAAAAAGCAATGGATCATTGAACAGAAGTTCAAAACCATGAAGTCCTATCTTTCCCTTACCAATATCAGCATGACGATCAACATGAGATCCCAGGTCTTTAAGAGAATCATTAATATGAATAGCCTTCACTTTTTCTATTCCAATCAATTTGTCGATCGAATGCCACATCTCGTGGTAATTTTTTTCTGAAGTGAAATCGTATCCAGCGGCAAATAAGTGGCACGTATCCAGGCATACGCCAATGCGTTTTTTATGACGTGAATGCTTAATGATCTCTGCAAGTTGCTCAAAGGTATAGCCAATTTGGCTTCCTTGTCCTGCCATTGATTCGAGCAGCAGAGTGCCATGAGGATTGTTTTCAAGTAAGACATCGATGTTTTTGCTGACTCTTTCTATGCAAGTCTGCTCGTCTTCATGAGTGTATGAACCGGGATGAAGTATGAGATATGGTATGCCCAGCTGTGCACATCGTTTAAATTCAATATCCAGTGCATGGAGTGATTTCTCTTCAAGCTCCTTGCGCGAGGAACCAATATTTATTAAGTAAGATGCATGGACAACAATTGAGGTGATCGACGATTTTTTCCAGGCCTGTTTGAACAAATCTATCTCTTTTTGATCAAGTTCTTTTGCATGCCATTGGCGGTTACTCTTAGTAAATATTTGTATTGCAGAGCAATCGATCGATTCGCCGCGTTCAATAGCCTTGTATAATCCGCCAGCAATTGACATATGAGCGCCGAATAAAAGTGAATGTTTTTTTTTCATGAAAAATCCTTTTGCAAAGCCATTTTTGGGTTGACAATCTACTCCAATAGAGTACTCTATTTTTAGAGTAATCTATTCAAATAAAAATTCGAATTTTTTACCAAATCCATCAATTTTACCATACTGTTCCAGGAATTAAAAGGAAGACATGCGCATCAAGAGTTACGTGCTCGCAGCGTTTATGCTGCAATTCTTTTCTGTTGCTTTGTTGCACGCAGAATTACGCACAACGTATAACGACTTAGATTTTATTTTTTCAGGGGTGTTTAAGCCAGAAACTTTTTATGGAAAAAACATCAACTGGTTGAATAATGATAATGATTTTGATAAATCCTATTATTCTCGTCATGTCTTAGATCTTACCTTTGATGTTCTTTATGGAGCGGAAACATATGGCAGTAAAATACTCGAATTTATGTTCCAGCTTCGTAACAAAGGTATTTGGGGAAATCCTGAGAGTATAGCAAGTACTACGTTTGCAGATATTAAAGTGTTGAATGCCATTCGGGGCACCCATAAACATGGTTTTCCACGACATATATTTTGGATTAGGCAATTGTGGTTGCAATTCAATCTTAATCAAGCAGCTAATTTGCCCTTCAAAAATACTCATTCCTTTACGGTGGGATCATTTCCCTTTCAGTTGGGACGTGGTATTGCTCTTGGTGATGCTTATGCTGTTGGTCCTGAAATTCTCGGGTTCTGGGCAGATAGTGCGGTTGATCAATACGCGTTCGGTGCGAAATTTTCAGGAGATATTTTCCAGAAAATTTTATCATATGATATTTATACTGCCATTTTACAAAATAATAGTACTGGTTTAGCAGATACTGAAAAAACCATATATGCGCAAGCATATGGTGGCATTGAAAATCCTGAGCGTGGTTTTGGTAAAGTGAACTATCTTGTTGCCGGTCGTCTTAATTGGACTATTTTTGACAATGATTGGTTAGGAAAACTAACTGCTGAACCATATGGTCTCTATAATAATGATCCTGAGCAAAAAATAGAGTTTCCTGGTGATGCATCAAGCAAATTGGGAACAACAGGATTGGCAGCTGAATTTTATGGAAAGCGTTTTGAATTTGGTTTCGATTATGCGGTCAACTTTGGTCAGCAACGCGTAAAAGGTTGGGATCGCAATATTATCAAAGAAGATAACAGAGGTGGGATTGTTGCCTTGATAAATGATCAAGTTACGGTAACATATACCAATGCAGATGGTGTGAGCGTTACTGAACCGGCTCCATTTGTATTGAAATCCGATGCGCAAAAAATTATTGATACAACAGAAAGAAGCGAAGAGCAAAATGATCAAACAATAGGCACGGTTGCGCCGTATGGATATTTAGTTGATATAGCAACATCGGCCATAACACTGAAAAATTCGAGAGGTCGTTTTGGCGATGCGTATACTAATAAATATGGTGGATGGATGTTCGTGACCGATGCATCATATTCATTCTGTGATAAAGATTTATTGCTAGCTATTGCAGCTGGTGTTACTTCTGGTGATGATAATCCTAATTTTGTCAGCAGAGATGGTACTTATGATGGATTTATTGGATTACAAGAAGTTTATTCTGGAAAACGAGTGAGAAGTGTATTCTTGCTTGGAGGTGCCGGTCGATTAAAACGATTACTCTCTACACCGAATAGTGAAACTGATGTTCAAGCGCCAAGCACCAAAGCGCAAGCAGTTTCAGGGTTTACAAACCTGGTATTCTGTGGTACGTCACTTAAATGGAAACCTAAATCATGGAAGAAGCCGCTTGAAATTAATCCTAACGTACTTGCGTTGTGGCAAGAGCGGCAGATTGGTAGTGCGCGCACATTCCTTGGTGTTGAGACTGGATTGTTTATCAACTATAGTTTGCTCAAAGATCTTAAGTTGTTCTGGGTATCTTCAATGTTCTTCCCTGGATCCCATTATAAAGATCGTATGGGAACTCCGGTTTATACTCTTGAAGAAGCACAGTATTATAACAGTGAAAATCCAACGCCAATTCGTGATCGTATTCCAGGATTGGGTGCGAACGTAGCATATACGTTTAACTTAGGGTTGATCTACGCATTCTAAGTAACAGATGAAATAATTAAACAAAGGACAGCCGTACTTGCTGTCCTTTTCTTTTTTGTATGAGTAGAGCTTGAACCTCAATGGTATTTGTGTTTACTACAATCTGATTTTTTACACAATACAGAAAGGAAGAGAAATAATGAAAAAATTATTTTGTTTTACAGCGCTATACGCAGCATTTTCTGCAATAGGATCTGAGCAACCTTCTACGCCTATTCGAGCTACACCTATTCGAGAAAGTTTTGGAGCACCATGCGCTGAGAAAAAGGCTGGTTCTCAGCCTACTGGGCCTCAACCTATTAGACATAGTTTTGGTAGTGATGAACCAGATCCTTGGAGTGGTTATTTTGGGTCTGCTCGATATCAAGTACCAAAAAAATCTGGAGAACAAGGGACGCCGCAAGTAGTACAGCCTCAATCAAATTCTGATCAAGCTAATAATAAATAATAATTTACTATTGTAGTGAGAGGGTAGCGTTAAGTTAAACGCTACCCTCTTGCCATTCTGAGCTACTTTGCCTTATTTTTATTCAGTTGGTCAATTAAATTATTGATTTTTGTTATAAAAATTTTTTATTATTAATGATGAATATATTTTTAATAATAAGGGGATTCTTATGGCAAAAGTAAGAAATATGGTGAAGGTTTTTTCACAAGCGTTTTTATTTACTATGGTTTTATTGAATGTTGCGTCTGTTAATGCGATGGAACCAGAACAAAAAAAGATAGAGTTTTATAATTCTGATGGTGATTTAATAAATCTGGCTCCTAGGTATGAAGAAGTTCTAATATTAACCCCAAAAATAGCAGGTATGATAAAGAATGAAGGTTCTAGAATAGCAACAGAAGGAATTAAACTTCCAGCATCTAGTCAAATAATAGGGAAAACTTGTCTATTATTGCGGTATTATTACAAAAATAATGATATGAAAGGCATTCAATTTGAGGTAGAGTATCTGACTTTTGACGAGTATCGTCCAGCGGTTCTTAAATTTCTCGGTTGGTTAGGAGTTACGAAGCTGCAAGAGATAATAATGGATATAGCCGATAATCGTAAAAGGAGAGAAGGCATTTAATAAATGCCTCGCATTTTCAAATGATTATGAAGAACAAATATTAGTGCAGCAAAAATAGATTAAAAGGGTAGCGTTTAGCCAGCGCTACCCTTTGTTTTTGGTTATGGTACAATGATTGTTAGACAATTTATATATTGGACTACGGTTTTATTTTTAAGGGAATCGATATGCAATTTTCTGAACGCACCGCTGGGTGTGGATTAATCAATGAGCATCATTTAAATAAACAAGTCTGCCTTGCTGGATGGGTTGCCCGCCGCCGCGATCATGGCGGATTAATTTTCATCGATTTACGTGATCGTACCGGTTTGATGCAACTTGTGGTGAATACTGAAAATTCAAAAGATGTGCATGAAGTTGCGCACAAACTTCGTTCAGAATATGTTATTAGCGTTTGCGGTACCGTAGTTGAGCGAGCTCCTCAGACGGTGAATAAAGAATTACCTACCGGACAATGGGAATTGTTGGTTGAAAAAATTGAAATCTTAAATAGCTCAAAGCCGCTTCCTTTTGCTATTGAAAGTACTGATGCCATTGATGAAGAGTTGCGTTTAAAATATCGATATCTTGATTTACGTCGTCCTGAAATGCATCAGAATTTTGCATTGCGTCATAAAGTGATTTATGCAATGCGTCAGTTTTTAAATGAACAAGAGTTTTATGAAATAGAAACTCCTATTTTAACAAAAAATACGCCTGAAGGTGCACGAGAATTCTTGGTACCTTCACGAATTCATCCTGGATCCTTTTATGCGCTGCCACAGTCACCACAGTTATATAAACAGATTTTAATGTGCGGTGGCATGGAACGATATTTCCAAGTTGCGCGTTGTTTCCGTGATGAAGATTTGCGCGCAGATCGTCAGCCAGAATTTACGCAGCTTGATATTGAAATGTCATTTATTGAAGAAAAAGATATACAAAACTTGATTGAACGATTGCTTAAATATGTATTTTCTACCGTACTTGGAAAAGATTTGCATATACCATTTAAGCGTTTAAGCTATGATGAAGCGTTTGGTTCATATGGTTCAGATAAGCCTGATTTACGCTACGGTTTAAAAATCAGTGACTTCACCGATGCGTTTGCCGATACGGAATTAAAATTTTTACGTGATGTCATCAATAAGGGCGAAAAAATTGGTGGTCTTCATGTTGCTGGGCACAAGTTTACCCATTCGGAATTAAATCGGTGGGTGGAAAAAGCACAAAAATTGGGAGCAAAAGGACTGTTGTGGATTGATCTTGAAAGTCCTGATGCAATCAGTTCTCCGGTGGCTAAATTTTTACCAAAAGATTTTTTTGCACGAGCAGCGAAGGCATGTGAGGGTGTAGAAAATGGTAGCGTACTTTTCTTAGTTGCAGGAGAATATGAAACTGCGTGGGAAATTTTAGGTAGTTTGCGCCAAGAACTTGCAAAAGAACTTAATCTTATTCCGCAAGGCGAATTCAATTTTTCGTGGGTTACCGACTTTCCGTTACTTGAATACGATAAAAAAGATAAATCATGGAATGCAAAACATCATCCATTCACGTCACCTAATAAGGGTTGGGAAGGTCAAGAGTTGGGAGCGATTAAAGCGCGTGCCTATGATGTTGTGCTGAATGGCATTGAACTTGGCGGTGGATCGATCCGTATTCATGATCGTGCAGTGCAAGAAAAAGTATTTAATCTTCTTGGATTGAGCACAGAAGAAGTAGAGTCGAAGTTTGGATTTTTACTTGAAGCGCAAGAACTTGGTTTTCCTCCACATGGTGGTATTGCGCTTGGTCTTGATCGCTTTATAATGTTGTTAACTCATTCAATATCTATTCGTGAAGTTATTGCATTTCCAAAAACTGCACGCGGTATTGACCCTATGATGGAATCTCCAACGCCTGCAGAAAATAAGCAGCTGAAGGACTATGGGTTGCAGCTGATACCCACTAAAAAAGAGTAAATAACAAAATAAAAAAACACCTGGTAAAAGCTGGGTGTTTAAACCCCATGCTTCACATGGGGGCCCCATAAAAAGAATAATAAAATAAAAAAAACACCTGGTAAAAGCTGGGTGTTTTTTTTATCTTGAAAAAAAGATAATAATAAGGAGGATTGTGTAATGATGATACAAGATATTCATGCACGTGAAATTTTTGATTCACGTGGAGTTCCAACGCTGGAATGCTATCTTTTTTTAAGTGATGGAGTGATGATTAATGCTTCAGTTCCTGCAGGCATTTCACGAGGCAGATATGAAGCAGTAGAATTGCGCGATGGTGGAGAACGTTTAATGGGTCTTGGTGTGCAAAAAGCGATTGCAACGATCGATGATATTATAGCACCACTTATTATCGATAGAGCGCCTGATCTGATAGATATGGATCTTGAACTGATAGAGCTTGATAATACGAACAATAAATCTCATCTTGGTGCAAATGCAATGCTTGCAGTAAGCATGGCAGTGTGCAGAGCGCAAGCATATGCGCAAGGTCTTGATCTATATGAATTTATTGCACATATTTCCAATTATCCTACCGTTGCTTTGCCAAGTCCAATGTTCAATATGATTGGTGGCGGATTGCATGCAGATAATAATTTTGATATTCAAGAATTGTTGATTGTGCCTACGCGAGAACTTTCATTCCATGAAGCAATGGAAACTGGAGTTACCATTTTTCATGCACTCAAAGAAATTCTAAAAAAGAAAAATAAAATAACAGCAGTTGGTTATGAAGGAGCATTTGTTCCTTCTTTTAATGATGAACGAGAAGCATTGGATATGTTGATGGAAGCGATCAATGCATCAGGCAGAGGATCAACGGTGATGATAGGACTTGATGTTGCAGCATCGTATTTATACGATCATGATACGGGATTATATAGATGGTTTGGGAAACAACTTTCATCGCACGAACTTATTGAAAAATACAGATCATTGATTGCAGAATATCCCATTTTTTCAATAGAAGATGGTCTGGAGCAAACTGATTGGGTTGGTTGGACTGCAATGAAGCATGAAATAGGATCTCAGGTAAAATTAATTGGCGATGATCTTTTTGTTACAAATCCGCAGCGCATTTGGCATGGCATAGAAAATGATTGTGCAACCAGTGTGCTGATTAAGCCCAATCAAATTGGAACAATCACCGAAACGCTACAAGCTATGGTGCTCTGCAAAGAAAATAGCTGGGATACTATTGTTTCGCACCGCTCGGGAGAAACAAACGATTCATTCATTGCTGATCTTGCAGTTGGCACAAGTGCGGAACTGATTAAAGCGGGCGGTTGTTGCCGCGGTGAACGTATGGCAAAATATAATCGGTTATTGGAGATTGAAGAAGAGTTACTTGTGCCATAAAAAAGAATCATCATGTGATGACTCTTTTTTATGGGTAGCTTCTATTTTTTTGGCACAATTTGTGATTGACTAAGATTTTTATTCAGAGGATATCCTGAATCAGATTTTCCACTCAAGCCCATCAAAGTTCCCGTTTGTGGATATAAAGAAGGGCTTTTTGATGGAGTGAATGTTACATACTTTGTTCCTGATCCGGTGAGATCATAGATAGCATCTGGTTGAGGAGTTATTGCCCCTGTCATGAAACTAGTTGAAATGCCTTTTGTTTGCTTGTTATAAATCCCAAGGCGTATTGTTTTATTGAGATCAACATCTTGAGCATATTTTTTATTAGAAACTATATCAGCAGTGCTTAGTTTTCCATCCACAACAACAGCAACTGAAATTGCTTGAGGCGCTTTGTTATAGATTTCAAAGCCAGGGCCTTGCATCTTTTTGAGTAATTCGGCTGTTCCTGCATGCGCGTTGCAAAAAATAAGAGCTACGATTGCAATGAGAACTTTTATATTCTTCATGATTCATCCTTTTATTATAATATATGATTTTAGTCTGCCATCTGTGCCATGTTGCCTTCTTCTGGCCCATCTTCAGTTCCTTACGATGGGCACCCATTTCAAGATGGAAAGATATATTTTAATCTATTATCTGTGCCATGTTGCCTTCTTGGATGTATGATTTATCGATGTTATTTTTTAATGAAAGTCCAGATTCGGTTTCTCCCTTAAGCCCCATCCATGGACCGGTCTGCGGGTATAAATAAGGCGATTTGCCGGGATTGAAGGTCACGTATTTTGTTTTATCGGTAGGAAGAATCTTAAAGAGGAAGTTTTTTGAATAACCAGGATCTTCTTGTATCAGAAGATATATCGGTTGATTGTTTGCAATGGTGCGTTGTCCTTCATATCCTGCGGGTATTTTGAAAACTTGTTTTTTATTGGAGCTACCAATTTTCATGGTGACGGTGATTTCTGATGCAGCCTTATTGTATATTGCGAGGTTGTCGATGGCGGCATTGATTGATGGTACGGTGCTTCCAATGATAAAAATAACAAGTGCGATGGCTCTATTTTTGTTGTTTTTCATACGATTGCTCCTTGAAATAATAAATTGACTCTACTTTTCTATCCTATGCAGATTATAGCCAATTAATTATTCAGATTGCAATAGTTTTGTTGAGATTAAAAAAATGACTGCAGTCGTTCATTATAACGATTAGCAGTCATTTTTTAATACTATTTACGTCTTCAAGAATGGATTTGGATCGTCTTGAATAATGCTCTTTAAGTCTGGTAATTGTTCTGGTAGCAATTGCTGTTGTTCATTTGCAGTAATTGATATTCCTGCTTCCCGTTGAACCTTATCGGTACTATCAATAGCATCAAGATCTGGATTTTCCGTTTTTTTATTCTCTTTTCCTGCTACTCGCTTGAATGTTGTGAGAGGTTCATCTTCTTGAGTAAATACATCAATAGCTGTTGCTGCATCAATATTGCCTTGGAAGAACCAGCGAGTAATTGGATCTTTGAGTGAATCAAACATATTTTCTCGTGAATAATCCTTTGCAAGGTCAATATAATCTTGCGTATGTTCATTGAGTCCTGCTCGCAAACGCGGCTCAATGATTGTCGGTGAAATAAACACAGTAAGATTATTTTTAATGACTGTTTTTGCTTTACGCTTAAAGAACCAACCAAGTATTGGAATTCTTCCTAAGATTGGTACTTCATTAATAGTATCAGCTATGTTTGTTCTGATTAATCCACCAAGCACAAAAATACCACCATTTTTAACGTTAGCATTCGTTTCAAGTTGTCGGATGTCTTTGACGTTATCTGGATTTGCTTGCCATTCGTTAATATCAACTGAAACCTGCAAATTCACCGTATTAGCTGAACTGATGCGCGGCGTTATCTTAACCACAAGGTTTGCAGAAATAGGTTTATATTTAATGGTTGTTGCACCGCCATAGAAGTTACCGGAAATATCTTTTACCTGATCTCGCAACCACCGCGTTTGCCCTATGGTGACTTCAGCTTTCTTATTTGTTCTTGTTACAATATGAGGATGAGAAAGAATTTTAGAATTAGTAAAAGATTGCAATATTTCTAAAATGCTCCAGGTACGACCATCATTATCATTCAAGGATAAGAGCGTGGTTCCGGATGTAGCAAAATTTGCAAGATTATTTGTTGCATCTGCTGTGGGAACGAGTACGCCACTTGCATTATATGCATTGGCAAGAAGATTGGAATCTACATTGGTGGTAGGTATTCCAGGAAGTTCAGTAGGAATAACTTGGCCAAGCATTGCCGATTGAAACGACATGTCATCAGGAATAGAGATTTTATCAGGTACGCGAGTCATGGAGCCCAATAATCGAGCATCATCAATGGTCAGATCCGCTATCAATACTTCAATGAGTACTTGTTTTTGAGGAATATCCAGGTCCTCAATCAATTTTTTTATTTGTTTCCAATCATCATTTCGTGCAGCAATAACTAAATTATTGCCACCATAGTGAGAAAATTCTTGTTCTCCAAACTTAGTGTTAGCATTATCACCGCCGGCATGCTCAGGATAATCGGTATGAATGATCACATTTTCAAAAGCACGTTCAGTACCGCCTTTTTTTCCACCACCAGCGCTTGATTGGTTTGGTCCTCCGCCGCCGCCGCCCTGGATTATTTGTTTTAAAACCGATTCCAGATCACGTGCATTGAGATATTGCAGATGATAAACATGCAATATTGATTCACCCGTATCAGGGGCAACATCGATATATTTGATAATAAAATCTTTTAATCGTTGAATTGCTTGAGGCCGCCCAAGAAGGAGTACTTTATTGAGATGAGTTTCTTTATCAAGAGCAACTACTTTGGTGAAACCAGAAAAATAGGGAACATTCTTTGCTTTTTTTGTATCCAGACGATAAGGATTAGGACTTTCAGATTTAACGAGCTCATTGATAATATTTGCAACGTTGCTTGCAGCAACATGGTGGAGAGATAAAATATCTACTTTTTCTTGAAAATCGATTTTATCAAGTTCCAAGAGAATTTTCATTACGCCGCGAATGTCATTTGATTTTGCCACTAATAAAAGGCCATTGGTAGCAGTATCTGCAACCCTGACCATGCCATCTGGTAAAATATCTTTTAAAATGCCATTGATTTCATTTTCTTCTTGTCCAGAGACTTTCATATTTGCAAAATAGTAAAGATAGCGAATAGGTTGATCATTATTGGGTAAATCGGTAGGATCAACACCGATATAAGTAGGCATTGGTTCTCGCGCCATTTCTTTGCCATTTTTGACAACCCTGATCATAGAGCCTTGTGGAATAATAAAAAAGCCAGCAACATCCAAGAGTGTATTAAGAAGATCCCATGCTTGTGTCAGCGTAAGCTTTTTTTCAATATGGAGTGTTACTTGAACATTCAGAATATCGCCCGGAAAGATAACATTAAGATTTTTTTCAGCTGCAAGCTGATTAATAATAGTGGCAATACTTTCATTAGTATATCGGAAGGTAATATCAGCCGGTTCTAGTTCAGATGCAAGTTCTGTATTTTCATTAGAGGTTTCAGTTACTTCTTCTCGGGCATAAGAACATTCCAAGAAAAACAGAGCGAATATGGCGAGCGCGGTTATGTTATTTACTGTTTTCATCTATCTTGTCCCTTAAGCAGTAGTAGATTCTATTTTTGGCAGTAATGTCGAAATAGTGAGTGCAACATCGATTGTTTTATTTTTTGAACGTGTTATCTCTAAGCGTTCTGTTGCAATTCGTGGATTTTGCTCAATTTCTTCCAATAATTTTGTCAGTTCCTGCATTGTCATACCATCAAATTTTACACTCAATTCATTTTTTCTATAGTTATCTTCAAAGTCGATGGTATTGAGTATTTCCTCAGGAGCTTCTTTATCTTTAAGTTTGAGGTTTTTAATAAGGTCCCCAAATTCACCCTGAATTTTAAAATTAGGATCTTTTGCAAGAATTTCTTCGACAGCTACTTGTTGTTGTTTGATTTTTTCAAATTCTTCCAATAATTCTACAACTTGGCTGCGAGAGACATTGAGTGTTCTTATTTCTTTTTTCAATGAGCTTATTGAACTATAATAATAAACAATAATCAGCCCAGAAAGAACTAAGCAGGCAGCACAATAACCAAGCGCATAATATTGAAATGTTTTTACATCGATTTTATTAATAAAATTTTTAATGGGATCAAGGAACATCATAGATTTTCCTCGCTGCTAGGAGTTAAGAGTATGCGCATAGTGAACTGTGGGGTTTCTTGGGGAATTTCAATATTCTTGAGCAGTTTTGTTTGATATAATTCATGTTCAAATATTTTCAATGCAGGATGATCACGCACTTTAGCCTTCAATGTTAATACACCTTCACCGATAGATATTTGATCAACTTCCAGATCAATTTTTTTTCTGTCAATTTTTGATAATTCAAGTAGGTATTGTAAGAACGAAGCCCGCGATGTATTTGAGAAAGCAAACCAACGTGCTTTCTGTTCTTGTAGTTCTTTTTCTGCATCGTTAATCACGTCATCGGTTAATTTTTTTGGATTCTCTACATTTTTAAAAGTAGAAGATAAAGCTTTGAGCGCTTCCTGTTCTGATTTGTGTATTTCAGTACTGAGTTTACCAGTTTGTATAAAATAATGAGTAACGAGCGCGGTAAATAATCCAAGTGTAAGCACCGTCATAACGATAAGTTGTTTAAGCAGTAAGAAATTGTTCGATGCAGCCATTTCTTTGGGAACAAGATTATAATCGACTGTTTCTGGTAATGGCAAGGTAGCACTTGCACTCACCACATTAACTGGCGTAATCTGGTTGCTATTTTTGAGTGTGATTGATGCATCAATTCCTTCAACGGTAAATAACGTGCAGCTAATACCTGTTTTTTTCTCTATGAAAGGCACAAAACCTTTAATGAGAGATCCCGTGCCAAGAAAAATAATTTTTGCCATTGGTTTGCGATTTAATAACTGTGCACTAAAAGAATTTAACGTAAAATTAATTGAATCCCACCAATCAGAAAAAACTTTTTCTATTGCAGGAGAATATTCAGATGGTGCCGCTGGATCGAAGCCAAATCGCACCAGATGATCGACAATTTCTTGCGGTGTTTTGTTCACAGCTTGCGCAATCTGCTTTGTCAGCACGCTAATGCCTTTGGACAATGTGCGCACCGTTTTTAATTGTCCATTGACCATGCAGGCAATGGTTGTTGCATGACCAGTTATATTAATGAGTACAGTGCCGCCCTGCAATTGTTGATATGCCGGAATATGTTTGTATAATCCGTAGACAGAAATCATATCAACGGTAATCACATCAGCTTTTATTCCCACTGCTTCAAACATTGCCAAATGCTGAATGAGTTGTTGTTTTTGAACAGCAGTTACTAAAATTTCTGCGCTTTTTTCTTCAGGAATTTCTCGGGTGATAATAAAATCAACTGTTGCATCACGTAATGGAAAAGGCAGAAGTGGCTCTATTTCAAAACCGACAATCATACTGATTTTATCGCGGGCAGCAAAAGGAAATTTAAGTTCTTTAAATACCACGATTGAGCTTGGTATTATCGTATGTATTTCATCGTATGAACCTATTTTTGCAAAAATTGCCGTTAATGCAGGTGATGTTCGTGCAAAGTCCTCTTCTGATACTTCTTCTGATATTTTTTCCTCAACAATCAATTCGATGCTGCTCGTTGTTCCTGCAATTTTAGTTTTTGTTGCGATGATATGTGTTTTATTGATTTCAATACCAACGACAGTTTTGGAAAAAAGATAGTATGATTTTATTTTTTCTGGAAGCAATATGTCTTTAATAAAACTGCTCATGCGCGTGCCTCCTTGTCATCCAAGAATTGGGACAATGATAATTGTGAGCGATTTTTCTTGTGCACCTTTTGCATCAGGCGCGTATGTGGTGAATCATCTGGTGTGATATCTAATGAATGCCGCTGCGATATATCATTTTCTGCAACTGTTGGATTGCTGATATCTTCGATTTGAACAGCATCAGAGTGGGTTTGAGATTCAGTGATTGCGGCTTCTTTTTGAGCTGCAGCAACTTCTTGAGTAGTAGCTAATTCTTGTTTTTTTGCATGTCGCTCAAAAATAAGACCTTCAACCGATTTGCTCATACGCTCTGATTTATCTTTGAAGAACAAGCGATGAACAGGATCGCGATTTACCGATGGAGACGCCATATCATTGATAGTATCTTGATAATCATCAATATGCTGACGCGTAAACGTTTTCATATCTTCTCCTTTGCTGGATTCAATGATGCGCGTTGAAATAAGAATCAGAAGACTTTGTTTGGTATTTACTTTTCGCTTATTTTTAAAGAACCAACCAAGAATGGGAATATCTCCCAATATCGGAACTTTTGTTTCTTCCTCAACAATAAGATTTCTTACTAAACCACCAAGAGCAAGTACTTCTTTATTGGCTACTGTGGCGTGCGTGATAATCTTTCTGGTGTTTTGCGTTGCATTCAATCCGGATGCCGATGTTGTAGAATTATCAGGGTTAGCAAACGCATTAACATCAAGGTCGATTGCAAGATTGATCATGCCATCAGAATTAATTTGTGGTGTAATTCTCACCTGTAATAATGCATTATCAGCATCAAAGGCATTTTGCTCATTTCCTGCGCCCGATATAATTGCATCGGTAACAATACGACGCTGTTCACCAATGGCGACCGTTGCTAAAGCATTATTTGTTGCAAGAATAAATGGATTTGCAATAACTTCGGTGTCTGTTATCGATTGTAATGCTTGGAACACGCCCCACACGCCATAAGCATCAGCTCCTAGAGTCAAGAATGAAGTGCCGGCAACAGAACCGGTAACAAGATTTACTAAATTACCCAGCAATCGCTGCGCACCGGTTGTAGCAGCATTGTTTGTTATGATAGGAGCGTCTCCATATAATCCTGAAGTTTGGAATTTAATATTATTACCCAGAAAACCGTTTGGTCCTGGTTGTTTGCTGCGTACTTGTGCACCAAAGCTTCTGGTATCACTCATGTCTACTGAAGCGATTAAAACTTCAATAGCAACTTGTGGTTGTTTTGCATCAAGTTGCGTAATAATTGCTATTGCTTTTAAATAATCATCATAATGACCTTTGATGATGAGCCGATTTGTTTCTGGTTCGGCAATAAATGCCATCGGCATCATGTATTGATCACCACCGCGAACACCACCAAACTGTCCTGCAGAAGTTTCTTGGCCAAATCGAGTGATTTCAGTCATGATTTTGGCGATTGTATTAACATCAGCATATTTAAGTTGGTAGGTATATAACGGTGAATATGCTTGATCAAGTTCAACATCAATATATTTGGTGATGAAATGTTCGATTTTTGCAATTGCATTTTTTGGTCCGAGTAATATTAATGTGTTGGTACGTGGATCGGCAATAATGCGCGTGTTTTCGGGAAAATAAAGAGATGTTGGCTGTTTTTTGGTGAAAAAGCGTGATGTATTCTCATCTTTGGGTAAAAAAAGTTCTTCGTCATATAATTTTTTTATATCTACTGCATCGGCATTGCGTAATTTTAAAATGGCCATCGATTCAGGCATGCTTACTTTATCAAGTTCTTTGACAATGGCCATGAGCATCTTGATATTATAAGCCTTATCGGTGAGAATAAAGCCCTTATGTTCTTTGAGTTCAATGAAGCCTTGTGAGCTGGTACTGCGCAATGGATTAACGACATCTTTAATGGTATCAAGCGATGCATTTTCCAAGAAATAAACATATCGAATTAATTCATCAGAGCTTGGTAGAGTTTTATAATCAACTCCAATAAATGTCGGTAATGGAGCTTTGCGCGCAGCATCTATGGTTGTGATACGGAATATTTTTGGATCCGCTTGAGGATTAATGGCAAAGCCTGCAATATCAAGGAAGGTAACAAAAAGATTCCATGCTTGTTTTTTAGAAAGAGGAATATTCGTTTTAAATGATATTTTATTATTTTTGATTGTTTTTTTTGGTGCCTGAGCGCCGCCGATGGCGTCATCACTGATGAAAGTAACTTCAAAAATATCTTCAATCTGTTTAACAAAATTTTGCAACTCTGCGTTTTCAAAATTCAGCTCTATGCTATCTTCTTCATCTTCCTCAACTGAAACTGGCATTTCAACCGGTTGTGTTGCTTTATCAATAGCAGCAGGCATTTGGGGACTGATGAATGGATCATTATATTGTGTAATTGGTTGATCCAATTTATTGTGCAATTGAGGAGCACCGGTTGCGTTGACAGTTTTTTGAGCAAGTGTATTGATTGGCGATGTTGTTGTCGTAGTTGCTGGTGCTTGTGTGTATGCAGCAACATTCATGTGGGTATTAATATCTTTGCGCGATTTTTTTTTGCGGGGACGTTTCCGGCCTGCTTCTGTTGTTGTTATAACAGTTGCAAGAATAAAAAGGACACAGAAATGAATTCTAAATTTATTCATATTTTTTACTCAATTCAACTGTTGCTATGCGTGAAGAAATTACCTTTTTGGAACATCATTTGATGGTCATTTTTTTTAATTTTATCCACAGTTGGAGCTAAAGCATAATGTTGTTGTTTAATGATCTCATTTTTTTTCGGTAAAAGAAAAGCTGTTTCTTGTTTTTCTTCAATTTCCTGATTTTCATTTTCCGCTTCTGCAAAGTTTTCTAGGGTGTAGGTAAGAGTAACAGCATTATTTTTACGCTTCAGTTGTATTGTGATAGTATTGCCAATCTGCAGCGATGTAATGTTTTTATAAATAGCAAGACGTTCTTGCGTTGTTTGAGCAGGAATTCCATTGATTGATATAATTATATCGCCATTTTGTAATCCAATACTGGTTCCAAATGGTGATTTGCTGAGATTACCTATATGAAGTCCAACGCTTTTTCCGTGCTGATATGCGGTTGTAGCATTGAGAAGATCAATACATTCAGTCAAACTTTTTATTTGTTGAGTGAATGCTTTTGGATTGATGAGATATGTGTAAGGAGCAACTTTTTTTGTTACCGTGTCCCATGCGTGAGGAACTGAATACACAGGATCAACTTTTGCATCCTGCTCACGTAAATAGAGTACTTCTTGTTGTCCATTCAATCGTAAGAAAATAATTTTGTTTTTAAAAATGCGAATAAGTTGCGCATCTTGAATGATATCGCCAATTTTATAGGTACCTTCTTGCAATGTTTTATTATCTTGTATCATTGCTCTATTTTTTGAGTCATTAGAGCTTACAACAATGATTCCTCTGAGTGTTACTTGGAGTGGATCAAGAAATTCTGGTTCAATAATGGCAGGAATAGTAATTTTTTGCTGTGCTGGTGGAGCAGGGAAAGGAATAGCTGTTTCAAAAGGTTTCAGGTGAGGAACTTCCTTGACGTATGTTCCAAAAAGATCATCTTCATAAATTTTTCTGATGTTGATTGCAACTTTTTGTTCTCGGCGTGGTGCTATTTGTTCAGGTTCTATTGATGTTGCTTTAAAAGGGCCAGTGATACTGATGTTTGAAAAATAAATAAATGCAAAGGCGGCAAGGACTAAAGAAAGAAGTCCAAGATTTATGATCCAAAACGGATGTTTCATCGGGCGATTCCTTGCATTATTTTTTTACTTTTTTCACCATAGCGCTCTTGTTTCATTCTTGTCAAGTATACCAACAGATCTTATTTTTTAGAAAAAGTTTTGAATTATCTAGAATAAGGTCACCTGCTAAGGAGTCGGAACAGTGTTGATGATTTTTTTAATGATAGCATCAGCATCGATGTTATCCGCTTCTGCTTGGTAGTTTAAGTGAATGCGGTGTCGCAGCACTGGCAGACATATTGCCTTGACATCATCAGGAGTTACATAATGACGTTTTGCTAAAAAGGCATGTGCTTTTGCTGCATGATAAAGCGCAAGAGTTGCACGAGGAGAAACGCCATAGCTAATATAAGAGGTCAGCTCATGCAACTTATAATCGGCTGGCTTGCGTGTTGCAAAAACTATTGAAACAATATAATTAATTATTTTTTCATCAACATATATCGATTGAGCCAATTTTTGTGATTCTAAGATATCTTTTTGCGTCAATACTTGAGAAATCCCATTGGTATTGAGAGAACGATGCAAAATTTCTCTTTCTTCAAAAATAGTTGGATAATCAACATGAATTTTAAAAAGAAAGCGATCAAGTTGCGCTTCTGGCAGACGATAGGTTCCTTCTTGCTCAATGGGATTTTGTGTTGCAAAAACTAAAAATGGAGCATCAAGTTTATAGGTGTGAGAGCCGATGGTAACCTGCTGCTCTTGCATTGCTTCAAGAAGCGCTGCCTGCACTTTAGCAGGAGCGCGATTGATTTCATCAGCAAGAACTAAGTGGGCAAAAATAGGTCCTTTTTTAGTTTCAAAATCTTGTGTTTTTGGATTGAAGATCAAGGTGCCAATCAAATCTGATGGCAATAAATCTGGCGTAAACTGAATTCTATTAAATGTTAAACCAAGTGCAGATGCAACTGCTTTGATCATCGTAGTCTTTGCAACGCCAGGAACACCTTCTAATAAAATATGCCCTTTGCATAAAATGGCATTTACTATCAACTGAATGATATGGGTTTGCCCCACGATAACTTTACTAATCTCTGTTGGCAAATCACCAAAGCGATTGCTTTCTTGTTTGATGTGGTCAATATCTGTTTGAGTCGGCATTGTATTATTGAGCATGGTATATCTTTTTTACTTAAAAAAATAATCCTGTTAACTTATTAACAAGTTAACATTATCCTTCAACGAGTTCAATAAGGAGCGTTATGATTCTTTCGGGAAATGAAATTAGGCGTCGTTTGGGTAAAGAGCTTTTTATAGAGCCGTTTAATCAATCACAATTGGGCCCCAATAGTTATAATTTAAGATTGCACAATGAATTGGTCGTGTATGATGAACCTTTTCTTGATATGAAAAAAGAACATCAAATACAAACATTGACCATCCCTGAAGACGGATTGCTGCTTGAAGCGGGAAAATTATATTTGGGAAGAACTGTTGAATACACTAAGACTGATACTTTAGTGCCAATGATTGAAGGTCGTTCTTCAATTGGTCGTTTGGGTTTATTCATTCACGTGACTGCTGGTTTTGGTGATGTCGGGTTCCGCGGTTATTGGACGCTTGAAATATTTTGCGTTCAGCCGGTACGCATTTATCCCGGCGTAGAAATTTGCCAGATTTTTTATCACACCATCGAAGGTGATTATGCAAAATATTCAAGCAATAAATATCAAAACAATCGTGGCATTCAGCCGAGTATGTTGTACAAAGATTTTCAGAAAGAATAGTTAAAGAAAGCTCATAATGTTGAATATCAAAGCGGTATGCGCTTTTGCATCTTTATGTGGTTTGAATGTTATTGCATCGAATTATGAAGGGCAAAAAGAGCTAAGTTACCGTAATGGAAAAACTTACAGCGCAACTGACCGAGAAATTGCAGTTCTCCGAGATTTTCTAAAAGAAAATTTGAACAATGCATCATATAGCAATGCCGAGAGAGCTGCAATAATAAAAAGGGCAGATACTCATCTTGCCAAAAATGGCGAACATGAACATTCCAGCAGCAGCAGTGATGAAGAACAATACTCTTGTTTAAAAATATTAAAAAAGTAATGAATAGGGATAGGCATGACGATTAATTTTTTCTCTAAACGACTGTTGTTGATATTCAACGTCTGTTGCGTTTTTGCTGCTGAAAAGCACAATCACGAAACTCATGGCAAGCTGTCTCCTCTTTCACAGAGGATAAGAAAAGAGGCTACGGAAGAGGAAAAAATACGCACAATTTTAAATGATCATCCAAATGTGCGTGTGGTGCTTGGTGGAGTTAAACAAGTGAAAACCACTAAAGAAATGATTCATGGTACTGATATGGCAGGGAAGATTCATGAGGAATGGCTCAAAAAAAACCCGCTCCAGAATGAGCAGTTGAGCAGTGAAGACGATGATATTTGTTGTACAGTAACTCTCAAGTTTAAATGGTAATGCACGATGAAAAAATTTAGTACCAATCTGTTTTTGGTATGCATTTTTATGCATATCTTTACCGCAGAAAAACCTCAAGATTCTGAGAACGAGGATTTTGCCATAAAAAGATCTTTACTTGCCGAACAACAAGCAGATCAGCGATTGGACTTAGAAAAAAGTAGAAAATGGCGCATCAAAAAGAAGAGTGATGGTTTAAACTGTGTTGATAGAGACACTTCGCCCACAAAAGGGATTAAAGTTGTTGATTGCAGTCACAAAAATGATGGAAATTGTTGCATAACATCTTAATTTTTAAGCCTTATCTTTAAAATAAGAAATTTCATGGGTAATTGGGCCGTTAAGATCGCCTCGAATGAACTGATGAACATACGGATTATCTGATTCCCATATTGTTTTGGCGTCGCCAAAATATTGAATTTTCCCATCATGAAGCAATGCAACTTTATCTGCATATTTGAATGTTTCAACATCATGCGAAATAATGACCGATGTTATATTCAGTTTTTTTTGCATATCAAACATAAGTTCATGAATAACATGAGAAGTGATTGGATCAAGACCGGTCGTCGGCTCATCGTATAAAATAATTTCAGGGTTGGTTACCAAAGTTCTGGCAAGACCAACCCGTTTTCTCATACCACCAGATAGTTCTGATGGATATTTATATAAAGTATCTTCTGATAGCTGCACGAGCTTCAATTTTTCTTTAACTATTGGCAGGATCTGCTCTTCTGGTATTCCTTGTTCAATAAGTGTGATGCCAACGTTTTCATATACATTTAATGAATCAAGCAATGCTGCAAATTGAAAAACATACCCAAATTTACTAAAACAATCGTTTAATTCTTTTCCCGATAAGGTAGAAATGTCAACGCCATCGACGATAATACTGCCCGATGTTGGTTTAATGAGTCCAACAATTTGTTTTAATAAAACAGATTTACCTTCACCAGATCGCCCAATGATAACAGTCATTAAGCCTTCAGGAATATCAAGATTCACGCCGCGTGTGACCCAATGGTCATCAAACTTTTTGTATAAATCAACAACTTTAATTTTAATTTTATGAGATTTTTCTTTTTTCATACTGTTCTTTTTACAAATGTTCGAGCAATTTGGTCAAGAAATAGTTCGAGATAAGAATCAATATTGAGCTGGTGACGACACTTTCTGTTGTTGCAATACCAACGCCACGAGCGCCTCCATGTGTATGCATTCCTTTATACGTACCCACCCATGAAAGGATAAGACCAAACACAGCAGCTTTTTTAAGGCCGCCATTGATATCAGTTAGTTCAACGTAATTACGAATACTACTTTCATAATCTTCAGGGCTCAGTTCAAGTACATAGACGCAGACTATATAGCCACCGACGATACCAAAAAACATTGAAAATAGCGTTAAGAAAGGAAGAATAATGGTGCTTGCAAGCATGCGCGGTACAACCAGATATTGAAAGATATTAATGCGCAATGTAGTAAGTGCATCAACTTGTTCGGTGATAATCATGGTGCCAATTTCAGCAGTTATAGCCGATCCTGCACGGCCTGTTACCATCAATGCCGTGAGCACAGGGCCAAGTTCTCGAATAAGACCAAGGGCCACAATTGCTCCGATAAACTGTTCCCCGCCAACGCGTTGAAAGCCGATATAGGTTTGGAGTGCAAGAACCATTCCCGTGAATAATCCTGTTAACACCACAATGCTGAGCGATTCTACACCAATGCGGTTCATTTGTACGAATGTTTTAGAAACTTTGAGCTTTGAGGTAAAAAATGTCTTTAAGGTTTCCAAAAAAAAGAGCGTAAAAGCACCAAGGCGATCGCAGAGAGCAATGGTTGCCGCACCCACAAAATTCACCAATTGAATGAACACATTACGTCCTATTATACAGGGGAACTTAATCTACTACTCTTGGTCAAGATCAGCTGCTTCAGGCTGTTGTTGCTGAGGCATTGCTTGCTGCATTACATTTCTGTTGCTGCTGACATATTTAAACTTTTTATGTTCTGTTGATTTCATGAGAGAAAGAATCATGGCGCCGACCATAAAAATAGATCCAAGAACCCAGGTAATTTTTTGGAAAAGGTCTTGTCCACCGCCGCCGCCAAAGATCATTTGTGCACCACCGCCTAGGCCACCGAGGCCTAAGCCACCCTTGCCTTTTTGCATGAGGATAATAAGCACTAAAAGAAAGCAATTAATGAGGTATAGCGTTAATAAAAAGCCGTATAGCATGAAATTTCCTTTATTTTGCCCCATGTTCCACACGGGGGACCCCTAGAGAAGAGTTCTTGAAATATTTATTGTCGATTATAGCACGTTTAAAATTTTTATAAAATTGGGCTATTTTTTCTAGCCATGTTCTATGGTTTGTTGTGCATACCATATACGTTCTTCTAAATCTTTAACTTTGGTGATAATCAAAATGTTGTGGCCCCAAGGGATTTGAGCGATTGGGAAGGCGTTTAAGAGTCTCACAGCTTGTGAGACATTTGAATAAGCAAGATAAAATGCTCTCATTTTAAATATGTTTGCGCGTGAAAAACCTTGCATGCCCGGAAAGGCATTTTGTAGGTCTTTGCCCAGCTTTTCTATAACTTGAGCCTTCCATCCTTCTTCTTCTTGTTTTTCAACAATAGATTTGCCGATATCCCAATACAGCTGAATGAGTTCACTGTTTACCGCGAGTGCTGCCTTAAGTTGGCTTTGTTGCACCTTCTTTTTAAGTTGTTCAAGAAATGAGGCGTACGAAGTGAGTGAATTATTTGTTTTTGATTTCATAAAGTCCTTTGCAATTGTTTTTTCTAGCATAACATATAGAATGCGTTCTTGAATTATCAATATATGTAAAGTTGCGGAGATGATTGATGAAAAAATTAAGGAAAGTTATGAAGAAATTAGTTTTTTTTACTCTAATATTTGTGTTCTTACCGAGTCTTGATGGAATGGAACTAGAAGCTGTTACAAAAAATAAAAATACAATGACTTTAAAAAATAGATTGGAAGGTCTGCAAAATAAGAATGATTTGCTAAAATTAAAGGCAATATGTGAAGTTGACTATCCTATTTATTTTGGAGGCAAGCAGCTGTATCCAGAAGATATTTCAGATCTCGATGAAACTCAAAGAAAGATTTTTTTTGATATAGCTCATCCTTCATGTCTAGCGCGATGTCAGGGAGCTAATCATTCTACTATCAGAACTTGCGATATAGGCCAAATTGAGAAACAAAGAATTGGTCGCATTCTGAAAGGAGCTAAGGTGATGGAAAGAAAAGAAAAACCATGCATTCCTGACTGTGGTTTTTGTGGAGCTCTGTGTATTGTACCAGTCGTTGGATGCGGTATCGCTTTTCTTTCATTTTTCCCACTTTCTTGTGGTAATCCTGTTTGTCCGCTCATGGGAAAAGTTATGGGAGGACTTGCAGGGGGGACTGCAAGTTGTGAGGGGACAATAGGTTTATCTTGGTTGCTTCAAAAACTATATTGTTACACAGACGAGCCATATGAATTTGAGTAAATAAGAAATAAAGGAGAATGATGAAGAAATTATTTTTTTTTACGTTAATATTTGTGTTCTTACCGAGTCTTAATGGCATGGAAATAGAAGGCACTACAAGATTCTTCAAAAAATGAATTAAAAGTGTCTGACGATCCGGCATTGCTTGCAGCACTTCATGCTACCCTTGGTGCAACGCATCGTTATCCTAAAAAAATTGGAAATAGAGAAATTCCTTTGAGTGTTGCGCTTAATTTTAGCCCAGAAGCAAGAGAACTCGTGAATGAAATAACCGAACCTTCATGCTTCAATCGAATGTATGGGCGTGGTGCGCATACATTAACCACTGATCAGATAGCAGGGCTGCATAGGCATATGCCTTCCGGTTTTATGGATGGTACTCGAGTTACACAAGAAACCAATTTTTGTTGTGATGATGGTACAATATATGGTTGTGCTGTGATGCCTGGAGTGGGTCTTTGTGTGGGTGGAACTGCTGAAGCTGTCGGTTGCTGTGTGAAAAATACCATCATGATGGAGGTAGCAGGCTGGTTTATCTGCGGTTCTTGTGGAGGGTGTTGCTTGTTGGGGTTTTTAAAATTAACGTATCCTTGTGTTTGCCGTGAACGGAAACAGTATGTTTTTGGTCACGGTAAAAAAGAAAGTAGTGATAGTGAAGATAACCAAATTTCTTTGGAATCTGATAGTGATTGAATAGGCAACAACTAGCAGTTTTTTATAATCTCAGAAAGTGTTTTAAAATCAGTACTTGCACCACCAATTAAAAAGCCATCAATATGTTTGATTGTTTTGAGTTGGTGGATATTTTTTTCATTGATACTGCCGCCATAGAGTAATCGTGCGGTACGTTGTGGTGCATGCGTAGAAATAAATTTTTCTAACCACGTAAACACTTCTTCCAAATATTTATTTTCTGGAATAATGCCAGTGCCAATTGCCCAGAACGGTTCATAGGCGATAATAATATCTTTCTTTTTTTGATAGCTATTAATTGTTGTGAGAATGGGTTCCAATTGTTGCATGAGGGTTGGGATAGCATTGTTATGGAGAAAAGCTTCTTTATCTTCACCAATGCAAATAATGGGTGCAATATTATTGGCATACAATAAATCTATTTTTTTAATAATATTGGCAGAGTTTTCCCCAAAATAGATGCGTCTTTCGCTGTGCCCAACAATGCAATAGGTAACGTTAATTTCCACTAACGATGATGCTGATACTTCCCCTGTGTATGATCCTGAATCAAATTCAGAGCAATTTTGTGCGCCAATTGCCACCGCGCTATTTTTGAGAATTTCAGCCATTGGTGCAAGAGCCACAAAAGAGGGGCAGAGGATTATTGTTGCAGAATGTGCTAATGCATTTAATTGATCGAGATTATGTGCGCAGAAATCAAGACTTGCCCGATACGACACGTTCATTTTCCAATTGGCTACGTAAATATAATTCATTGTGTTCCTATGTAATTCTTTTTCATTAATTTTTAAAGAGATACTAACACAAAAAAATATATAAGAGCTACGACAAATAATTTTTAACAAAAATTGTGTATTTGGTATAATTAGTTACAATAATCATTATTGAATTGACTTGAGGATCGTGAGTGAAAATTGCAACTATTTTAATGTGTTCCATGCTATTGATTTTTGGGTGGCTGCATGGGGCGCAGCGGCGTTCATCAAAAATAAAACTAAAGCAATCGTCGTTGGTTGTTCTTCAACAAAAAGACAAGAAGAAAATGAATGAGCAAAAAGTGCCTCAATTCATTCTTTCTATTATTTTGTTGCCGCAAGAAATTCGCCGTGCAATTATTGCAAGAATGCTTTTTGATGAGGCACAATCTGTTGAATTATTTGAAACCATGCCAACATTAACCTCTTTCAACTATTATCAGAAAGTTAAGCCTTGTGATTCATTGAGAGTTGGAAATAAAATATATTCGACCGATATGCTGTTTAAGCTTGCAGTCTCATCGCCAACCCAATTTCAGGAATTGGTTGATATTGGCAAGCCTTCGATTATAGATCGCTTAATTACCGGAAAAAAGCATGATGTGATAAGTGCTGATGGATATAAAAAAATCTCTAAAATGCCAGAAGATATCACTAACGGGCTCAAGTTAAGTGTCATCAATGAAGACTATATGCGAGGTTGTCGGCACATTGCATCATGTTATTGTTTAGGAACAGGTTTGTTTTTTTATATGCACTTACCATCAATTGCAGGGATATTTGGGTGTTGTGTGGGAGTGGGTTGTTGTTGCGCTCATCATCATTGTATTGAGCAGAATGCTATTTCGGTTAAGTTATAAAAAATAAAAAGCGCTCTGCAAAAAGAGCGCTTTTTTATTAACTTAATTATGGTGGTGGGAATGCTTAGCGCGTCTTTCTAGAATTTTTTCTCTTTCTTTGTTTCGTTCATGCTTTCTGGCATCTTCTCTTGGTCCAATCACATATCCAGAAATGCCTGATGCGCCAAATACAAGGACTCCAGCGACGCCTGCTTCCCAGCTTTTAAAAGCTATACCTCCCACAGCTATCGCGGTTCCAGCAGCAAGCCCAGCTTTTGAAAGCTTAGTATAAAAATTTCCTTCGTCATCTTCTTTATCTAAGACAGCAAGTCTTTTTTTATCTGCTTCATCGCTAATGCTATCATTGTCATTACCGTGATGATGTCCACCGTGATGATGATGGTGAGGGTTCCTATGGTGAGGATGATCTGCTTGATAACCTTGCTCTGCAGGGTATCCTTGATTTGCTTGATACCCTTGTTCTGCGGGAACTTCTGCATGCATACAACTAGCAACAACTAACAATGCACACATACCGATATTTTTTTTATACATACAACAGCCTTTGCGTTTTTGGTGGTATAATGTTTTTGATGATTGGTGATAATATTATAGAGAAAAATATTTTTTTCTATTGCGGTAAATTAAGAAAGTAATTTTGGAGGCGTTAAGCATGGAAAATAGGTTAGAAAAGTACAAAGAGATCATTGTTCCTATTATTATTCGGCATGTGCCAAATGCAAAAATTATATTGTATGGTTCTCGTGCACGGGGAGATGCAGGAGCAGGTTCGGATATAGATGTTGCATTGGATACAGGAGAAAAAATAGATAGTTCTTTGATTTATAAGATCACAGGTGATTTAGAGGATTCTGATTTGCCGATTTTTTTTGATATTGTTGATTTTGCAAGTGTATCTGAAGAGATGAAGAAAAATATTTTAAAGGATGGTGTTGTATGGGGCAGACCATAGAGAAATTGAGTATATTTTTCAAGATATTGGAAAAGCTTGGAGAAAGCATCGAGCTTTTTTGCGAATACAAAAATACTTTTGATAAAGAACCTAATAAAAAAAATGAACAATTATTGATGAACATGCGAGATTCTATGTTGTGGCGTTTTAAACGCTCTGCTGATTTGTTTTGGGAGACAATCAAAGGATATTTAGAGTTTGAGATGATAAGTATGATTCCAGAATATCCACGTGGCATTCTGCGCGAAGCAGTGGCGGTGCGTTTGTTATCAGAAGATGAAGGTAGTGAATGTATGGATATGATAGAAGCAAAAAACAAAATATCATATATCTATCAGGAAATAAGAGCCGAAGAGATAGCGCTTCAAGCCCCAGAATTCTATGAGCTTATGTACAAAGTAACAGAACGTATGCAAAAAAGATGGAGATAATTATTCCTTCAACCCTTTTTTGCGTCTCAAGCGATGATAACTCACCGCAAAATGATGGGCATAATCGCGTAACGCTATAAATAATTTTCCGACATTTGTTTGCAGATCAAGGTGAATACCTTGCGGAAATTGCGGACCATACACAATCTCTTCGCGTTTTGCCAAGCTTATAATGGGCGCATCTGGCAATACATATTGTGCCGCACTCAATTGCCCCTTGCCGCCATCAATAATAATCAGATCCGGTAGATATGATTTATCTTTATACCGACGCATTATAATTTCTTGTAATGCAGCATAATCATTCTGTTCAATTAATGTTTTGATTTTGAAATGGCGGAACATATGTTTTTCTGGCTTGCCATCGGTAAAACGTACGCATGAACCAACCAGATAGCTGCTTTGAAAGTGAGAAATATCAAAACAATCGATGGTGCGTACCGGTGTAGAAAATCCTAAAAATTCTTGTACTTCTGCGCCAATAGTTTCTGAAGATAGATGTTGATACGGAGTTGATCTACTTGCAACAAAAATATCGGTAGCAAATTTATCAGTACTAAAATGCATATTAAGCGTGGCAAATATGGCGTCTACGTTTTGTATGTATTCATTAAGATTTTTTGCTTTTTCAAATTCCATAGCCGCGCTATACTTTTTCATCTGTTCTGTAACTTGCGCAATAAAGCCTTCCTGATTGTTTTTCAATGCTTCTTTTGCAAGTGTGATACGGAAGGTATAATCCGGTAAATCAAAATCAGGCTTGCAACTGCCGGCGCAATTGCCCAGATGGTAATCCAAGCAGCCAAGTGCTATTTTTTTATTACAAAAATTAAGATTAAAACGGCGCTTTAAAAAGTTGTAAGCTTTGCGCGCAGGTGCTTTTTCTATAAAAGGTCCAAAATAGGTACCTTTTTTCTTTTTATTACGCACCAGCTCAATAGTAGGGATATCGTGAGGGGTAAATAAAATATATAAAAAAGGCTGGCCATCTTTCAGAAGCACGTTAAACTTTGGTTGATATTGTTTAACCAATGAAGCCTCCAGCAGCAAGCTTTCAGTTTCTGTAGGTGTCAAAATATAGTCTATATCGGCATATTCATTGAGTAATTGGTTGACTTTCCAGTCTTTATCATATTTTTGGAAGTAGGAATTGACTCGGTGGTGAAGGTTTTTAGCCTTACCGATATAAATAATAGTGTCCTGGGCATCCTTGAAAAGATAGACGCCGGTCAGCTTCGGGATTGATTTTTCAAGTTTTTTGGTGGTTAGCTTCATGATTACAGTATAGCACAGAATCTCCTATTTTCTAATAAGCAATAAGGAGGCATTTTGGGGATGAATAAGTCTAATTTTTGATGTCTCAACCATCAAAAATATGCTAAAAACGATATCATTAACATCAAAAATAGGCAGAAAATGATTGTATTAGCATCAAAAAAGTCTATAATATGATGGTAGCGACATCATTTTTAGCATATTTAAAAGAGGAAAGTTTTATGTTTAATAGGATTCTAAAATTACCATTGGATGGGACCAACAGTATTTTTTTGTTTGGGCCACGGGGAACCGGAAAAACCTCTTATTTAAAAAAGTATCTCAAAAATGCCCTCTATTTTGATCTGCTTGATTATTCAATCTATGCCTCGTTGCGAGCGGACCCAAGCAGATTAGAAAATCTTATCCCCCCTGATTACCACAATTGGATTATTATTGATGAGGTGCAACGCATTCCAGAGCTTTTGAATGAAGTTCACCGATTAATCGAACACAAAAAGTTTAAATTTGTTTTGACCGGTTCCAGCGCACGCAGTTTAAGAAAAGAGGGTGTTAATCTATTGGCAGGACGCGCTCTTACCTATAACATGCATCCGCTTATTATTCAGGAGATAGGAGATAAGTTTGTACTCGAAGATGTTATTAAGTATGGACTTTTGCCATCCGTGATTAATCATGCAGATCCCAAAAAATATTTGGAAAGTTATGTGCAAACATATATTCGTGAAGAAGTGGTGCAAGAAGGATTAACAAGAAATATTGGTGCCTTTGCGCGCTTTTTAGAAATAGCAAGTTTCTCACAGGGGCAAGTGTTAAATGTTTCTGAAATCTCTCGCGAGCTTGCAGTGAACCGTCTTGTCGTTGCAAACTATTTTGATATATTGGATGATTTGCTTTTAAGCAGTAGGATAACTGCTTTTGCTCAACGTGCAAAACGCAAAGTGATTGCTCATCATAAATTTTATTTTTTTGATGTGGGAGTTTATAGAACATTGCGTCCTATGGGTCCACTCGATTCACAAGAAGAGGCAGAAGGAGCGGGGCTTGAAACGCTCTTTCTGCAATCATTGCGCGCGGTTAATGATTATTATGAACGTGGTTATAAAATACATTTTTGGCGAACTCAGGCTGGCGATGAAGTAGATTTTGTTTTATATGGCTCGCGTGGATTCCATGCTTTTGAAATTAAAAGATCTGCCACCATAACGAGTAAATCTTTAAAGGGATTGAAAACATTTGGTGAAGAATATCCAGAAGCAAAGTTATACATATTATTTTTAGGAAAACAAAAAGAATATTATGGCAACGTCACTGCTATTCCATTGATGGAAGCGCTTAAAGAATTGCCAGAATTAATTGGGTAAATAAGAATAGATGTCTCTTCCTGTTCCGTTCGCCCTGAGTGTTTTTTGTCTTCAAAAAATGTATCGAAGGGTAAACTTAGAAAATTAATTCCATAAAGAAGAATTGATTAACTATACCCTTCGATACATTTTATTTCGCTACGCTTCATAAAACACTCAGGGCGAACGGATTTTGGGTTTTTAATTACGTATGGAAAAAGGTTTAATACATCATGAAAAAACTATTGTTTTTGATTACTCTGCTGAACAGTCCTTTTTTTATTAATGGCATGCAATCGATCAAAGCGTTTATGAGGTGCGGGCTTGGATTTTCATATCCTTGTACTCCAATTGCAAAGATTTATGGAATGAAACTCGATGATATTCCTTTGACTGTGCAAAGCAAGATCGTTAAAACGATGTTTCTTCTTACTCTTCATGATAATAAGTGCAGGTATGTATGTAGGTGTACCGATGACGATCACAACTGTTCGCAATGCTCAATGCATCAGGGTAAAGTTGCTTTCTGTAAAAAATTTCGTCTCAACTGTTTTGATCAAGAGAAACTAGAAAAGTATGTCTTATCCGAAGTTCCTATGCGTTTGGGCTTACAATATAGTGATGAATTTTTAGATATTGTTCATCACAATCAAACTCCCATATTAGGGGAACCATTTAACTTTAAAGAGGTTTATTCTATTCCTTGCAAACAAAGAAAAATAGTTTTTGCGACTCGATCAACATGGGTTTTTTTTAGTGGTTATACACAAGAAGAACATAGATCTTTAAAAGAAGTAGCGGTTTTAAAAGGAAGAACGTTAAACGTTATACCTGAAACTCAACAGTTTATTGCATGGAAACGGTTTCATACAATAGCCATTGCATGTGCCTGTGGGGGGGCTCCTCTAAGCGCAATAACTATAAAAATTTTACCTACTATATCGTGGATATCATTCACTATTTCCCTTGCTGGAGGTGTAACATGTTTGGTGAATGCTTTTTTATTAAAAAAATACCGTAAAGACAATGCGGATTCATGGCAATTAAAAAAAGTTATTTTATAGATAAGATCACTAGATCTGCTTTTCTTTTTTTACCTTCAGTGGAAAAATAACTATACTGACTAATATTTATTGTTATTTTTTATTGAAGGTATTTTTCATGAATTTTTTCAGACATGCTCCTAAGATTATTATATTACTTGTTATAGGGTGGATTGGTTGGCAAGCATACGCTTATTTTTTAGACACAACTATAGCTTCTGTTACGATCCATGGTGTTAATGAAAATTGCTATCATAGCAATGAATTAAAATGCTGCGTGATATCAAATAAAACAGGAGATATTACTTTATGTCTTGATGGACAACCCTTGGCTAACGGAGTCAAAATTAAAGCTCACCAAGAAGGTCAACCGTTTGCAATACCAACAAAAACATTAAGCAATGGAAAGCATCAACTGACCGTTGAATTTGTTGATGGGACATTTAATCGCAACAAAGTCAGCGTTAATCGTGAATTTTATGTTGACAATATGCCACTACAAGCAGTGTTTGTAAAAACAGGCGTGCCTTATAAGGTGTTTCAAGGAAGAACACTCCATATCCAATTCCAGACAAATAAAGAAATAAAGCAAGCATATATTAATGCGTTATCGCGCAATTTTGAATGTTTTCCAGAAGCTAAAGGATCAAAAATATATGAATGCTTTATTCCTATTGAATGCGAAGATCAGCCCAATGAATATTTGTTATCGATAGATATTGAAGACAAAGTGGGCAACACATTGCATCTGGATAATAAATTCCAAGTGGTGGTATTCCCCTTTAAAAAAGAAGTGATCACCGTTACGAATGATAAGGTGCAAGAAGAAAAATCATTAGGACGTGATGGCAAAAGTCTTGAGGATGAAATTACGCAATTGATAGTACAATCACCGCGAGAAAAATTATGGCGCGGTACCTTTTGTGCACCGATAGAAATTCAACGCATTTCGTGTGATTTTGGAACAATTCGTACAACGCAGCATAAAGGGCGTTATGCACATAAAGCGGTGGATGTGATTAATGCGCCACGTTCTGTTGTGTGGGCTCCACAAGAGGGTACTGTTGTGCTCAAAGATAGATTTGCACCAAGTGGAAACACCGTAATTGTTGATCATGGTCTTGGTATTTTGTCACTCTTTTATCACTTAGATGATTTTGCTGATATTGAAGTTGGACAAAAAATTGCGCAAGGCAATCCATTGGGAACCATTGGCAAAACGGGATTTGCAACAGGATATCATTTGCATTGGGAAATGCGTATCAATAACACGCCGGTGGATCCTCTTCAGTGGATCAAGATGTAAATAACCCCATGTTACATTGTCATTTCACATGGGGGCCCCAGTGAAGAAAATCGGAACTGGGGATTAAATAAGGAAGACCATGTATTTTATACCACGTAACAATGCCATATATAATTACATTGCACATACTGATATTAAGCGTCGCTATTTTGCGACGCTTTTTATTTTGATTGCTGCAATTGGTGTTTGTTTTTACGGTTTATATACACCACTGGAAGGTCATATTGTACTGTATAAAGCAGAAAAAATGCGATTGCAAAAACAGTATGAAGAGATTGGTGCAATGGATAAAAATAATAAAAATGTATCGGAATTGATCGATGCGCATAAAAAAAGTTTGCGTGGATATGAAATTGCACAAAGCCAACGAATAGAACATTGTAATGCACGCATGCAATTCGTATTTGATACTATCGCGCAATTAGGCCTTACGCTCAATGCATATGGCTCATGCAAAGAAAAAGATAAAAAATGGTATATAAAAGATTTAGCACATTGCCAAGTTACTGGAACGCTTGAAAAACTAATCTCTTTTTTAAAGGCGATTAAAGATGCACAGCAGATGATTGCCTTGTCTCATGTTTCTATTACACGGGTGAAAGATAATTCGTTTCAATTGAGTTGTGATGTTGGAGTTATTTCGGTGAAGACATAACGCTCAATTTAGTTGGGTGCCCAACCTGGTTGGGCATTAATCTTATTCTTATCATATACAACAGTGCGTATGCCCAAGGCAAAAATTGGGCAAAAAAAATCCCTTCAACTCTGAACAAGCTGAAGGGTTAGGGGGGTGAACAATACATTAAAGTATTGTTCAGTTAGGGACGTTTTTATAAATTTCTTTTTGTGCTTCGCTGCAGTCATTCGTAACATTCGTACTTTCTTTCAGTGAAGTAGCCTAATGCTAACAAGCGCCTTATGCTTTGTCAAGTTACGCTTTTTTTAGTATCTTAATGACCAGTGTTTCATACTATTATCGCAGGAGATTAGATCGTGTTAAAATATAGCATTACATTATTTTTCTTTATAACATCAGGATTGTTTTCTGCTGAAAATGGGGAATTAACAAAATTTGATTGCTCAACTTTGCATAAAAATTTGTTTTCATGTTTAAGTTTTTCAGAAGACGTTGCTAGTCATATTGCATTTCATTTTTTTACTCCGGATTCTGCTGATTTATATGGCACGCAATTGCAGACCCTTGCTCTTATCAATAAAAAGAATGGCGCGTTTGTAAGCGCTATCCCTAAAGATATTGCGGCTCTCCGAAAATTCATTGAAGATGCTTCAGGTTATTTTCAATGTTCCAATGAAAAGATCACCAGTTTGCCTTGGAAATCTGCGCGGCAAATAATGTTCATACAAGGCGGCTTATTTAATATGTGCCATAATCCGCATACTGTGTATTTCAAAGATAAACCGGATGAAGTGGGCAATGCGCGCATGCTTGAAAAATTATGCCAAGAGAGCGATGTTAATTTTAATTTTACGTATGGTCAAGATTGTACAACACCATTTATGGCCTTATGTGCATCACCTTCACGATGTGAAAATGATGAAGCTGTGAGACAGCTTAGAAGTTTTTTTGTTACATTGGCTGAAGGAGGATTTGTTGATCGTCATGCAATCAATACAGAGAGCACAAGAGAATTTGTTAATCTCAATGCAGTAAATAGCGAAGGCAGAAATGGTTTTATGATATCATTGAGTAATCTTAATACTCATTGGGTTATGGAATCTTTCTTTCTCTGGTTTATTTTTGACGATAAAACTCTAAAGCCTTATAAAAAGATAAAATTCGATATTGATCTTATAAACATAAATGAGCAAGATAATAACGGTGATACGGCATTGCATATTTATTTTTGTGGAGATTGGATAATTAAAACACACTATATCGATGCCTTTATTGCTGCAGGTGCCGATCCAGAAATTAAAAACAAGAAAGGTATGACGCCATTGCAATTACTTGAACAATTAGAGAAAAAAGATCGGGAACGTTTTGGATTTGTTCCCGAGTATTTTAAACAAGTCGTTGAAAAGAAAAAGAAAGGTATATCGTGTTAAAATATAACATTTTATTATTACTATTCACTATGTCGGGATTGTTTTCTGCTGAAAGATTTGCTATGAAGGAGCATCTCGGGGCAATTGGCGATAAGAGTACAATCATTTTGTGTACCAGTAGCCACGGTGATGGCGTTGATTGTGGAGTTTTTTCTATCGAAAACAATAAGCCAGTATTATTGCTTTCAACGTTTTTAAAAAACAAAGAGATTTCAAATTTCACCGATACTATCACGCAATTGCTATCATATTTAAAAAATACCTATGGTTTTAACATTCAATATGCCTGCTTTGCGGGTCTTGGCGTTCCTTCTGCAAACCAAGATTATCTGGAGCATTGGCGTCTGCCATATGTAATTGATGCAAAAGAAATAATTGCACAAAATAATCTGATATCCGCCATTATCGTGAACGATTTTTTAGCAATGAGTTATGGCATTAACTTTGTAGATAACAAAAAGATAACGGTTTTGCATGATGCAGTACCAGAAAAAAATGGTAGACGCGTGATCATTGGTGCTGGTGGAGGATTAGGAACTGTCTCCATGATTTGGGATGAAGGAAAAGGCGCATATGTCAGCTTCCCTGCAGAAGCAGGAACGGGAGATTTTCCTCTCTTTGATGCATTTGAATTAGATTTAACATTACGTATGAAAAAAGCACGTAATTTCCAGACATGTCATTGGGCATTCTTTGTGGCGCAACCAGGTATTCAATATACGTATCAGATTTTGCAAGACATAAATTATGAAGGGTGTGCATCTGATAAAAAATATATTGATCCTATGGCAATTCTAGCAGATGCAGATAATGACGTATGCTGCGCAAAAACTGCTGATCTGTTTTATAAGTTTTATGCACGCTTTGTCTATAATTTCGTGTGGAACACACTTCCTTTTGGTGGAATTTATTTGGTGGGCGAAACAGCCAGCATGCATCCAGAAATGCTCAAATCAATATTTTTACCCGAATATTTTAACTGCGTAGAAAGCAAACGACCATTATTGCAACGCATACCGGTATATATTCTCAAAGATGATGTTACGGTTGGTTTATATGGCATTGCACAATATTTTTTACTCGAAAAAAAAGAATTCTTTAAAGGTGAATCTTTTTTAGATGTGATTCAAAGCAAGGTTGGTTGTTATTGGAATATGTTGAAAAATAAATTACAAAGTTGTTGCTGATAATTAATGTAAAAAAACCTCTTTTTGTTTACTGAGTCAGTTCTTTAAACAGTGCCATAAGTATTGATTTATCAAAAAAAGTAGCACAGGCATTGGTATTGGTGGATCCTGGTCTATTTATCAAACAGGTACAATGATCAATGGGAGTTATGTTTGGTGCAATAGCATTAAGGTTTTGATTATATACATTGTTGCTCATAACAGTAATATTATTTGCAATACAATTAAAAATTGCTTGTGATAATGCAGAACCGTCATTTTCTATCCTGTGTGATACTGTAAATGGTAAACGGCCTTCTTTGTAGCGCATCTCCATAGGTTGTTGCATAATTTTTATTTCAATTTCACCTGCTCCTCGCTCTTTAATTTCTCGTCCAAGCATTAATTTATCAATATGCCCAACATCATTATTTCTCGGTTCTGCGCACCACATTTTTCCGATTAAACATGCACTAACTATAATGGTTATCAGAAATGTATTAATAGATAAGTTTTTCATGGATATACTCTTTCTTTTTTAGTATTCTTACAACTAGCATTTCATAAATATTTATCACAGGAGATTGTATCGTGTTGAAATATAGCATAGCATTATTTTTCTTTATAACATCCGGATTATTTTCTGCTGAAAAAGCAGTATTTGACTACTCAACTTTACATGCAAAATTATTATCATTTATGCAGTTTCCAGAAGATATTGCTGGTCATATTATACGCCATTTTTTTACTTCTGACCTTGCTGATTCATATGGTAAGCAATTGCAAACTTTTGCTCTTATCAATAAAAATAATGGCGCGCTCGTCAGCGCCATTCCTAAAGATATTAAAGCTATGCGTCAACTTATCGAAGTTGCTTCCGATTATTTTCCATGTTCAAATGAAAAGATTGCCAAGAGTTTACCTTGGAAATCTGTACGAGAAATCATGAAGATGCAAGATGAAGTAGTTGCATTATGCCACCGACCACTCGATGCTTTTTATAATCCAACTACGATGAAAATTGCATCTAGTAAACGATGTGACATCAATTGCAAAACATATCATTGTAAATGCAATTCAAAGCTCTTAGAAATAGCTTCACAAGAAAGATCTTTAGAGTGTCTTAAACAAGAGAATGATCACAGCAAAAATATACATACCTATTTGCTGCAATTTCTTTGTAATGAAGGAGCAAATTTAAATTTTACGTATGGAGAAAACTGCGAGACTCCTTTCATTGGATTGTGTTGGGCTTTTTCTTATGCAGAAAATGATTCAGTTATTAGAGAGCTTTTAAAATTTTTTGTTGAACAGCATAAGAAAGGATTGGTTGATCTTAACAAGGTAAGAAAAGATGGCAAAAGTGGTTTTATGATATCATGGATTGATCCTGGAACAACTTGGGTAGGAAAATGTTTTTTCAGAACGAATAGTCCTCGGTTCAGAAATTTTGATTGCGCAGAAGACGATATCAAGCTAATAAATATCAACCAGCAAGATAATGATGGAAATGCTGCATTGATGCATTATCTTTCAATTCCGTCCGTCATCATTCAAGATTCGATTGTGGAAGATTTCATTAAATCGGGTGCTGATGCCAAGCTTGCAAACAATGAAGGATTGACACCGCTAGAATTTCTGCAGACACAATCGGATGGTCTGCGTTTATGTGATGTGGATTATATCAAAGCGCTGATTGACGCAATTGAAAAAGAAAAATCCCAGCAGCAAAAGAATTAAAAACACCAAAAGGATATACGATGTTTTTGTTTCCGAAAGAAAATTTTTATTTAGGGATGTTTTTGAGTTTTGCTTTTGTATATTACGGTTATGCAATGGAACAGGCTGAAACGGATAAAACTCAGATTATTGTTCCTTCAATTTTGCATAAAAAATTGTTTTCATGTACGCAGTTTCCAGAAGATATTGCTGGTCATATTATACGCCATTTTTTTACTTCTGACCTTGCTGATTCATATGGTAAGCAATTGCAAACTTTTGCTCTTATCAATAAAAATAATGGTGCGCTCGTCAGCGCCATTCCTAAAGATGCTCAGGCTCTGCGAAAATTCATCCACGATGTTTCATTTCACTTTGGATGTTCAAATGAGAAAATTGGCAAAAGTCTGCCTTGGAAATCTGCACGAGAAATCATGAAGTTGCAAAATGACGTTCTCACATTGTGCCATAAACCATTTAACATCACTTGGGAAGATTGTAACGATTATCATAAGGAAGCTTTCTTAAAATGGCATTGTGAGTGGGGACGCATTCAGAAGTTGTTAGCGGTAGTTACGCCAGAAAGAATAGCGCAATATAGCAAAAATGATAGAAGCTTAGATCGAAATGTCCATGTGTGGTTGTTGGAACAATTTTGCAAAGAAGGAGCTAATTTAGATTTTACCCATGGTCAAGATTGTACAACACCCTTTATGGCATTATGCGCATCATCTAATGGTGGTAGTGGACACAATAGTGATGTTCTTCGGCAGCTGAGGCGGTTTTTTGTTGATCAACATCAGAAAAAATTAGTTGATCTTAATAAGGTAAATTCAGAAGGTAAAAATGGCTTTATGATATCATGTGCGGCTTGCACTCGTTGGGTTCTGAATGAATTTTCTGTAGGGCGCACTTTTGATCCCCAGACTTTGAAGCCTTTAAAAGAGGAAATTTGGGATATAAAATATATAGATCTGAATCATCAAGATAATGACGGCGATACTGCATTACACTTTTATTTCAATAACTCCTGCAATATTCACAACATTGGGGTTCTTATCGTAGCAGGTGTTGATCCTGAAATTAAAAACAATAAAGGCGTGACGCCACGAGAGCTTCTTGCGCAATTTGCCCAAGGAGATGATGATTTTAAAGCTGCCCACGAATATCTTAAGCAAATAATGGAAAGAAAAAATTCTCATGAAAAAGCGTAATTATTTCTTTATTATTATTTGTCTGCTGTTGTGCGGACAATCGTGTTCTCTTGTTGCTATGAAACCGAATGTGCTTAAAAGTTATCGACAGTTATATGATTTAGTAAAAAATTTTAGAGCGGATGAAAAAAATAATGTATTTTTGTGTCAACGTGCATGCGAGCAACGGAAGAAATATATTATTGAAAAAGTAGGTTTTCATGTGCTCCATCCTAAGGAATATTGGTTTAAAAGAGAGAATGCGATTGTAGATGTATCACCGCTCTGTTGTTATTGGGATAAATATAGAAGTGTGTGTGTTTCCATGCTTTTATATGAAAATTCAGAAAATGGCATTAAAGATCTTTATTTTAAGCAATATCAATTAGCGCAAAATGGAAAAATTGATCGATGGGTAACTAAGTGGCACAATGTTAGTGAAGCAGTATTACTCCATTGTGTTCATCGGTGTTTTGATACAGGAGGTAATTTTTGCCTCTATAGTTGTTCTTCGTCTGATATCATCGAACACTCCATTTCTTCAAAAGGAGTTACATCAATGCCATGTAAGCTTTCTTTTAAAAGAAATAATGGGTGGTGCGATAAAAGTTTAGTGGACATAAAAGAAGAAGCATTTCTAAAGGTAATTTTGACATCAGATTCTATTGAGGCCAATATCTTCGATGAAGGCGTTATGCAAACTGTGCAACGTTATCCTATGAGCTACATAACTTTTCCTGATATCCATATTTCTCATATCGAAAAAGATCCAGTTTTTTTTTACAGCTGGTTGTGGTCTCTTGGCTTGTCTGAGGATGCTTGTCATGCAATAAAACAAGCTGTATTTATTCAAGCAGTTTCCCAAAAATTGGAAAAACAGTTATCAGTAGGTTCATAAAGATTGTTCTAGTGCAAATCGTTATTAGATCAACTGCAAAGCCAGGTAAGTGATTATTGAAATTTGTTGAAAAATAAATTACAAATTTGCTGTTAAAAAAATGGGGAGCAGAAATGCTCCCTTTTTTTATTGCGATAATTTTTTGTAGCAGTAAGAGATAAAAGCTATCGTCGCTAATCCAAAAATGGCTTTGAAAATTTTACCTTTATCAAGAAAGAAGTGCGTAGAAGAAATTACGCTGTTTGGTAGTGTGTCGCATTTTCGTCCTTCAAAAAGACAGATGATTGCTCGATTGTTTTGCTTATAAGCTAAGTCCAGAGGGGTCAGGCCAACATGATTTTCAGTGATGGCGGCAGCAGGATTATGTTCGAATAAAATCTTTGCAATCATAAAAGTGTTATTTTCAACAGCTATATGGAGGGGTAGATTGCCCTTTGGAATGAAGTTTGGAATATTACTGGCAGATCCTTGTTCAAGCAGAAATTTAACAAAAATAAAATTGTTATTTTTAGTCGCTAGATGAATTGGTAGGTTTCCTTTCTTATTTTGGACATTAATAAGAGCGCCATGGTCCAATAAGAGTTTAATAAGCTTAGTGATCGGATAATCGGCACAGCATGCTAGATGCAGAGGTGTATTACCCGAACCATTGCCCTTGTTGATATTAATGGTTTCTTCTTGAATGTCTGTTCTGCCAGTAGGCGCTACAAGTGCTATTGTCTTTCTATTAATATCAACAAACTTTTTTTCGGTAATAATTTGAGCAGCCTTTAAATTATTTTCTTGACATGCTGCATGCAGAATAGTATTCCCAGCATGGTCGTTAGTATTTCGTTTGTGGCAAACTTTCAGAATTATCCAAAGATTTAAAGGGTCATGTGTAAAAGAAAATCTATCATTATGATAAAGTCCAAATGCTGAATTGTTTATCGCAATATCAGTATGTAAATAAAACTCGTGATTAAATGTAAGATCATCCAGCTTTTTCTCATAAAATCTGTAAGGAATAGCTCTGAGTATCTGCCGTCTTATTTCTTTATTTTTAATATTTACTTTGTCATTCAGCAGTTCTTCAAATATTATTTCCTTGATAGATTTTTTGTTTTCTCTCCGTTCTTCTTTTGTTGGGATCCAATTTGTAGCATAATGTTTTAAAGCGCTTATATAATCGTATTTATCGAGATTATGTAGAAAAGAAGGATTTGCAAGCCCAAAAGAATCTATATTGAAATTTTGATGCGCTGTTTGACAAGTACGACTAAAGCGACTTAATGATAGAAGATTTAGTCGTTTTGCAATGAGAGTCGTTTGGTCTTGTGGAATGAGGAAGATTATGGCTTGCTCCATGCAAGATATTTGTAGAAAGCAGCATAATGTAAAAAATGAAAAATATTTAAATTTTAATGTCATAATACATTATTTTAACTATTTTTTTCAAAATAGCAATAATTTCTAGCCTGTCTTTTTAGTGCTCATTGTTATAATCAGCTACTATTGCATCAATAACCTGTCTGGCATTTTCTTTTTCTGCGCTGTTGGTTCCAGGTAGCTGTGCATGGGTAATAAGTGCCTTCCAAAGGGCCCAAGCGCGTGCACGGTTCCATGTTTCATTGTCAATGCCAAATGTAGTGTGGAATGTATGTCTACTTTCATTATCAAAAAATGTCCACGCGATTGCGTAATCACAGGCGGGATCTCCAATACCTAAACCACCAAAATCGATGACTGCAGTTAATTTTCCCTCTTTCATCAGTAAGTTGGTAGGCGCAATATCTCCATGCATCCAAACGGGTGGCTTGTTCCATTCTGAAGCAATTGCACTGTTCCATATTTTTTTCGCAATAGATGTATTAATCTTGCCTTGCAATTTTATCAGTGCTTCTTGAGTTTCAGCATCATATATTTTCAGTGATCCACCGCGATAAAAATTATGTGCTCCTGCAATAGGGCCACCAGTCGTATCAATGTGTTGTAAAGCATGCAAAAAATGCGCTAAATCTATGGCAAATTGATTTAGATTGGAAATGTTTTCCATTGATGCCGTTTGTCCTTCTATCCAACGGTAGATAGACCAAGGAAAAGGATAATCTGTGGTTGGCTTTCCCATTGCGAGTGGAGTGGGAATTGGTAGCGGTAATAGTGGTGCTAATTTTGGCAACCAGTATTGTTCCTTCTGAACTTTGTCAGCATAGTGTGCTGCGCTCGGTAAACGTACGAGCATGTGTTCACCCAAACGAAACGTTCTATTATCCCAGCCTCCTGGTTCGATAGATGTAATCGGAAGGTTTGCCCATTGGGGAAATTGCGAAGAAATGAGTTGTCGAACGAGAAGAGTGTTGATGTTGATTTTGTGATTCATAAAGTATCCAATCGTATTATTTTAAGGACGAGATTATCACGGCAAGGTCTATAGCGCGAGATGTTTTTAAAAAAGCGGATCGCAAGATAGGACAAAGTGTCAAATTGTCATTGACACGACTGGTGGTTTATGTTTCAATGAGTATTGATTGATCATAAATCAAGAGGTTTAAAAATGTTATTTGCACCTGTTCGGACAATGCCCGTCATTATTGTTTAACGCTCAGTTTTTCTTTAAAAACTGGGTGTAGAAGTCTCCTTTACAGCTCCTTTTGTAGAGATGATTCTGCTCTTCTCTTTTTCTCTTTATGTATTTTTATGAAATTTTATTTTTAAGGAATATTCATGCATAGACAAAAGTTTTTGCGTATTATTTTCTATTCAGTTTTTCTATTTTCTTTTGATGCTTTCTTTGCAGGACAAGAAGATCAACAGCTCTGGAAACTTTCAAATCAGGTAATGGTATCGCGTGCATTATATGTTGCGGCAGATTTGGACATTGCAGATCATTTAGAAAGCGCGTTATCACTTCAAGAGTTATCAGAAAAGATTGATGCTGATACTTCTGCTTTGCAGCGGTTACTAAGATGCTTAATGGAAAACGGCTTATTTGCGTATGATCAAGATGGTTTGGTGTGCAACAATGCAACATCGGTATTGTTAAAAAAAGATCATCCGCGCACAATGCGGCCTTTTATTCTGCATGATGATCCTACACGTTGGAATGCTATCGGCCATTTGGGGCATACTATCACAACGGGAAAAGCATCTTTTGATGAATTATATGGCATGGATTATTTTTCATACTTACAAAATGATGCACTGTTAAGCGAACGTTTTGATCAAGCGATGACAATCATCTCTCAGCAGGAAGATCTGTTAATTGCGCAGAAGATCAATTTTGAAGGTGTTGTTGCTGATATTGGTGGTGGCAAAGGGCAATTGTTGCAACGCATTGCTGAAAACAATGATCAGGTGACGCAATTAATTTTGTTTGATCTGCAGCAAGTGCAAGACAATGTTGTATCGCACAATGCAAAGATGATTCAAATTGCAGGGAGTTTTTTTGATCCCATTGCTGTTCAAGCAGATACATTTATTTTAAAGCGTATTCTGCATGATTGGAATGATGCGCAAGCATTGCATATATTGCGCAATGTTGCAGCGGCAATGACTGAAAATGACGTACTCTATATTGTGGATGCAGTTATTGATCAGTGTCAGGATAAAAAACTTATTTTAGATATTGATCTACGATTGTTAACAATCTTTGGTGGTCAAGAAAGAACGAAAAGCGAATTTGAAGCGCTATGTAATGCTGCAGGATTAGAAATTGTAGCAATACAGGAATTAACATCAATTAGCCATGTGATAAAATGTCAGAAGAGAAAGGGAGCGTTATGCTCCCTTAATTTTATTTTTTTAAATAGACAACCGATAGTCCATTTATGATACGTTGTGCTTTCTGATAAAGAGATTGATCAATCTCTTTAAGGTGAGCAAGTACATTATGATCATGGTCTTCAACGAGTACGCCATGCCATGGAGTAACACAGGACTCGGAGAGTTTTATGCCAATTTTTTGGCTAATATCTTTTTGATAATGTACAGAGCATGAAATTGCTTTTTCGGGACGAAATCTTTTCAGAAAGTTGCTATATTGCATACTTCTATGAGTTTCTTTTAGTCCAATTGCCATGATTTCACTATTTGGTAATGATAAAAGAGCTAGTTCAAAAGCCATTCTTTTGGTAAGGACATCGATGTCATCTTGTATTTTTTTATTATTTTTTAGCATGTTGTTAAATTCTTCCCATGAAGGACTCATGGAAGATATAAGTTCTCTTATTTCCTGTGGCGATTTATGTGGGCATAAATCGCGCATGGTTATTATTTTGATATCGGGAAGATCTTGAGACAATGTTTTTAGATTGTTTTCATATTCCATAACAGTTGCATCGAATACTTTCTCTATATCACAAAAAACAATGCCATCAGTAAAAATATATAATTGAGCTCCTGGCGAATAACAATCTTGAATTTTACTCAAAAAATTTTGTAAATAGTGTAGTGAATAAGCTTCTGCGGCATCGGCAGATGATGTAAGTACCTTCTCTTTTGTATTGGATGATTTATAAGGAAAGCCAACCATGGTAAGTAAAAGAGGTTTATTTTCGAGAACAAAATAATCAATTTTTTTTAATAGGTCGTCAAAGCCGGAAGGAAGGTGAGACGATTGCTCATCATCATTATCCGGATTAATACTTTTTTTATCTATGTCATGGCGTAAAACATATTCTTGGAAAACAGCCAAAATATTCTGAGGGGGCGTAGAGGTTGGTTGGAGGGATAGCTGTGAAAGGTATGATCTTAGAAAAAATAATATAAGAATAGTGGATATAATTAAAAAAAAATTTTTAATTAGCATGCGGTTTTTACTTTCTGTCAATAGATGTTTTATCGAGCAATATAGTGTAAGGCAATAATTTTTCCATCTTTTGTTTCTACATTAAAATACTGTACCGGTTTATTCTTGAGGACTTCCTTTTTGTTTTTAAAGATATCTTTAAAAAAGCCATCTACTTCATCTTTTTTATTATTTACTACAAGAGCATTGTGCCATGGTGTACCAAAATGTCCATAAAAGAGAGATATTGGAATTTTTTTGTCTATTTCAACATTATTTTTATCGCAATGAACAGAGAGACGAATACAATCACAATAATTGTGCCATGATTGACTAACAAACGTTGAAAACTGTTTTCCTTTATCTACAAGTTCATTAGCTATCAATGCACTTTTTTTGGCAATGAGCCCGTTTTTAATAGTCCTAATTTCTTGCTCTTTAAGTTTTGGTTTTAGGTTTTTTAGTTCTGCATCATATTGTTCTTGTGCTTTTTTTAAGAAACTATTTTGACTATAAACGGAATCAAATTCACTTAAAACAAATGCATTCATTTCTTTATGACGTTCAGTATCTGCTGTGTTTGAAATACATGGAATTTTTAGTACTTCAGATTGCAAGTCTTGATGAGATGAAAGGGTATCATTAATTTTCCACGATATAAATGATAAGTTTGGAAAGTTTTTTATCAGAGAGGACATTGCTTCATGATAGTGAAAAATATCTTCATAGGAAGCATCGTAATCATCGATATGGTACGCAAGTCCATCTGAAATAATTGTACAATGCGTTTTTGGATAAATGGATTTAATGTTGTGAACTACCGTGTCAAGAGTGATAAGAGAAAGATATTCTCCCATATCAACGCGTTCACTTAAGCATTTTTTTTCATAATTGGTAGACTTAAAAGGAAAACCAAGAAGGATTAATGAAATGGGTTGTGCATTTTCCATGAGAATGTTGAGTTTATTGGTTAACTTATCCCTTCCTTCTATATTTGAATCTTTCTTTTGAGGAATAAATTGACAAAGATAATCGACAATCATTTTTGCCTGATTTTTTGTTGATGATGAATAATGTTCACGGTTAGTGAGATTAGGAAGATTGTCTTTATATTTTTTAATAAAAAGAGGTGACTCACTTGCATGATTGAGAGAATAATGGCCCAAAAGGGAGAGTGTTGTTACCATTATTTTGACGAGAAAGAGCATGATAGTTATTCCTTACTTTTAAGGGTTTTATATTTTCAGATCAAGCAAATTGGATTTGTATTCGGTTGGTATTCAATTTATGATTATACGGGGTGCCAGCTGGCAAGTCAAGACGTTTTTGGATGCAGTTTCAATATTTATGACGAAAATTGATTATGGGAGGCTTGATATGAGTTCAAAAAAGGTAATTGAAAATCATATAGTGAGTATTGTTCAAAATGAATTTGTACGCGAGCAGAGCGATTTGCAGGACATATTAAAGAGTCGTGGTTATGATATTCCCCAAGCAACACTTTCCAGGAAATTAAAAAAGCTGAATATTGCTAAGGTGGGTGGTTTTTATAAAATTGTAGATTTTAGCGAATCTTCATTGCCTATTGTTTTGAATATGAAGGTTTCAGAGTTTGGACTTATTGTCCTTCATACGCATCCGGGCAATGCGAACAGTTTGGCTTATTTTATAGATCAAAAATACGTTAATTATACTGTTGATAGCGACAGTGAGTCGATTATTCTTGGAACAATTGCGGGTGATGATACGGTTGTGGTTATTGCGAAAAATAAGGTAGCCCTTAAAGAGGCACAGACTCTCTTTAGAACAATTTTTCCCTATTTAAAAAGTGAATAAAAAGTGAGTATGATGAAACGGTATTGACAAAGGGAGCGAAATGCTCCCTTTTTTGCTAAAAATAATGCCAGTGTTGGGGCCACGACAAAAGCTAAAAATGCCATGATACTGAAAAAAGGACCAACTTATCTTGTGTAAAGGAATACGATGCGCATTGTGGGAGATAAAAGCTTTGGTAGTCAAATAATGATGATTCATAAAACCCTTGCAGATGGTCGTTGGTTTGAGATGTCATTGGTTGAACAGATGGCTAATATTGGGTGCGATATTGATCGGATCATCAGATGGAAGAACAAAGGAGATTTGGAAAATAGCAATAAAGCGTTCGAGCGCGCTCTTGAATTACTGTATCTTACCATTGCAGATAAAAAAAATCGAAGACAATTGCGAGAGTTGTGTCGTGTTAAATATGCAGTAGCCGATTATTTTGTAGGAGAAAATAGCTTTGGTTTTACTGATGAAGCGCTACATAAATATTTTTTTAATTTTAACTATATGGCAGCTCTACGCAGAGGACGTTAAAAGAATATAATGCATAGGCAATACACAATAGTCTTAAAGTTAAGGGAGCATCACGCTCCCTTTCTCACTCTTGAGATTTAATAATAACTGTTTGTTGTGGTAACTGTTGTTTATAAACAACATCCGTTAAAGCCGTTAGTAGTGCATAAGGATAAAACGATTCGCCACTATTGAGAAACTCATCTAGATCCCACCATTTTGCCGCCACAATAATTGTTCGTTCTTCTTCGCTTAAATGTGCTGAAGATGCTAATTCACTTTTTGTGTACGCAAGAAAAATGTGCTCTCTAAAAAAAATGGGTGTTCCTCGTGGGCTGCCGATTGATTCAGAATAATAGCTATGAGGTGTGATATATCGAGCGTTGGCAATTCCCGTTTCTTCAAATAATTCACGTTGCGCAGCAAGCAATGGCGTTTCATTGTCTTCAATTTTTCCACCAGGAGTTAACCAGAATGTTTCTCGAGGCATTTTAAATTGAAGCAAAAATATTTGATTTTTTTCATTTAACAATACAGTGCGAGCGGTAAGTCGTTCTTGAATATGTAAAGTATTTTCGTGTTGTATGATATTCATTATTATTCATGTCCCGCGATGAATTTCTTAATTTTGGGAAAACCATCAGGATTAATTTTTAAATCTTGCGATCGTGCCGTTTCGATAATGCGGCCTTCACTCATCAGGTAAATGGTGCAGTTTAATTTTTCAATCAGATCGGTATCATGCGATGCAACAAGAACAATGTAGCCATCGGTTGCAAGTTGCTGAATATTGTTTGCAACAAATGAAGTCAAGATCGGGTCAAGTGCTGATGTTGGTTCATCTAAGCACATAATTTTTGGCTCCATTGCCAAAGCACGTGCAATTGCAAGGCGTTGTTTTTGTCCGCCAGATAATTGGAAAGCGTATTTATTATTTTTATCCAATAGACCATAGCGTTGCAACAGATGATGGGCAATTTTTGTCGCTTGCGCGGTGTTTTTTTTAAGAACTTTTTCAAGTGGTAAAGTGATGTTTTGTTCAACCGTTAGATGGTCAAAAAGATTAAATTGTTGAAAGACCATGCCAACGGTGTGCGTTGTATTAATAGTGGTCAGATCGAGTGGTGTACCATTTAATGATATGGCTCCACTGCTTATTGTTTCTAAATTATTAAGTATGCGCAATAGCGTCGATTTTCCGACACCAGAAGAACCTAAAAACAGCGCAATCTCACCTTTTTGTACGGTAAGGCTAATATCATTAAGAATTTTTTTTTGACCAAATGATTTGGTTAAATGATCAATCTTGAGCATGAATATGCATCCTTTTTTCTAAGCGAGCAACAAAGAATGAAATGGCAGACGTGAGAATCAGATATAAAATGGCAACGGCAAAGTAGACGGTAATTGCATCTAATGTTCTGCTTTTGACAAAACTTGCTTGCTTAGTCAATTCTGAAACACCAATGATAGATGCAAGTGCTGAATCTTTGATGAGCGTGACAAATTCATTGCCAAGCGCTGGTAAAGTTGTACGCAATGCTTGTGGTAAAATAATGAAGCGAATGGTATCTGAAGTAGAAAATCCCAGTACTTTTGCCGCTTCAATCTGACCAATGCCAACTGATGATATTCCTGATCTGATGATTTGGCTAATATAAGCACCGCTGTTTAATCCGATTGCAATAATTGCAGTCCAGAGTGCATTGATGCCAATATGCGGCAGTAAAAGACTTGCAAAGATGATCTGGATAAGCATGGGAGTTCCACGAATGATGATGACATAGATTGTTGCAATTGCATGCAAAAGACTATTTTTGCTCGTTTGCATAAGCCCAAACAGTGTGCCGAGCATTAAGCCGATGCAGCAGCCACCAGCAGCAATTTCTATAGTGACAATCATGCCTCTGAGTAATACCGGCAAATATTCAATGATCAGATTAAAATCAATCATCATATCAAACCCCATTTTTTTCTGAGTGCAGTGAGCATGCCATCTTCTTCCATTGCATCAAGCGCATTTTGCATTAAGTGACGCAGTTCTGGATGATAATTTGATACGGCAAAAGCACTTGTTTCTTCCGTGTTTGGAATTGGTGTTACATAAAATTGATCAGTGCCATATTTATCAAAGTATGGCTTCATAGAATGTAAAGCAGTAACAAGAGCATTTGCTCGGCCATTTTGCAATACCAACAGTGAATCGATGACAAGCGCAGAAGAGAGGCGAATAAGTTCAATATCAGGTTGCTCTGACATAAATGAATCAGCGAAATATCCTTCATTGACTACCACTGTTTTTCCGCGCAAATCATCAAGGGTAGTTAGGGCAGCCTGCCCTTCGAAGCCTTGGCGAAGTAGGGGGTTTTTGAGAGTAATGATAACCAAAGGATTGCCGGTCAAATGAGGCTTAGTAAAAAGAACTCTGCGCGCACGTTCTTCAGTGGGAGTCATGCCTGCGGCAATCACCTGAACGTTATCAGTTTGAATTTCGGGAATAAGTGTATCGAATGGCAAATCTTTAAAGACTATTTTTTTATCGAGGCGTTTGAAAACTTCTGTTATTACATCAATATCAAAACCAGTTACCGTTTCATCAGCTTCTTTGAAGGCAAAAGGGGGAAATTCTGTATTGATGCCCACCGTGATGGTATTCAGCTCAGGAGAGGTGCGGACGGTTTTTTCTGCGCGATACCAGATTGCACAAAAGACGGTGGTACTAAGGGCGATAATGATATACAGTGACGTTTTTTTCATAAAAATCCTTCATCTGATGATGTTTGCTTATAATTGAAGAGTAATTCTTTTTTTGAAAGAGGTCAAAAAAGGGTGGCAATGCGATGATTTTACGGCTGATCTTTGCATGCTTCTAGTTGGGTAAGCAACTCTTCTGTTTTGATCAATTTTTTAACAGTATTTTCTTTTTTATGCCATCCCCGATAAAGAGTTGTAGAAGATACCTTAAGAATCCACAGCGAGAAAACGCTCAGCATACTGCATATGGAGAGAGCAACAAAGCGATTGAAAACAAATCTTTCTACTTGTTATTTTTCTTCCTCTAATGGAGGGCGCACATTTTTAAGATATTTCAATAACATAGCTCCTGTTTTTTTGTAGTTTTGACGTGCTTCATTCAGGCTAATGCTATTTGCTCCTCCTTTGTAGTTAGGATCATCTCGTTGAATGTTATCGTCTTGCCAATAACAAACTGGACAGATATCAAAATGACCTGGGGCAGAATCTAAGGTATTAAATTCACAACAAGGACATTTATATTTTTTCATTTTCATTATGCTTTAAGAAAAGGGCAATATTAGTCTTTTGTTTCAAAAATAAATTGATCATTTTCATATTTAATAATTACTTCTTTGGGCTTCAATTTACACACTTTTTCTTCCCAATCAGTAATTACTTGTACGTATTGTTGGTGAGTCATTTTTAAAGCCGTTGGGATTTCTTCTTCCGAGAACAGATCGGTAAGTAGTATATAATTTCCTTTGTAGATAAATGATTTACCTCTTTTAATTGGGCAATAGAATTCATTGTATTTTTATTGAGCGAATGTAAATCTTTTTATGTTTTTCCATTCATCTTGCAGGCTGGTAACAGAGATTGCTGCTTTATCATTATTTTTATTTAGTTTTTCCAACAAAACTAAGATTTGTTCAAATTCATATTCCATATTTAAATATTATGTTAACTGTTCAAAAGTAAAATATTCTATATGTATGCCATGTTTGTCAAATATTGGGATTAAGCGAGCTAAATACCAACTAGCATCTGTAATATTCGCATGATTTTTATCATTAATAATTTTCCTATTAACATTTAATAGCACAGAAAATTGTTGGGGTCTTCGAAATATAAATGAACCTCCAATGTCTGTATCTTGCCATGTCATCACAACTCCAATGTATTCATTTAATCTTTCTTTTTCTCTCAATATATTCATAAGAGATTCTGGCGATATTTTTTTTTGAATAACCCAATCGAAACCCTCGGTTTCGCCTAATGGTAAATATGAACTTCCGTTCTGATCGTTAAAAGTCCATCCTTCTGATAAGAGTATCTGAATTATTTGCATAACAGATAAGTCTTTTTCATGGGGTTTTGAATATCGCACTGTAATAGACGCTTCTACAGACATATATTTTCCTTTTTGTGATTACAACCATTCGGTGTAAGAAATATTTTTTTTTGTTAACCATTCTTTGATCTCTCGAGGGATTGGAGTACTGGAATGAAGTTGAAATATTTTTCCATTTTCATTAGCAATTTTCAAATGATGACCCATAGAAGATTTAAAATCTCCCAGTTTATCTTCTGATGATAATAACATATCCCAATATCCTCCAGACTTTGCTTCATACCAAATATTGCCAATTGCTCCATCAAATTCTCGATTGCTAACCTTAAAGCTTCCTTGTCCTCCTAGTTTTTTGACAAGAAAATCTTCAAACGTCTTACCATTTTCTTGCATAATTCGACCGCCTGATTTTGGAATATCTTCTACAACAGATTTGATGTTGGAATTATTTGTTTTTGGGCCTACATCCTTGAGCCCATCAGACATCTTAAGAACAATGCCTTCGGCAGTTACATACGCAGGATGTTCCTCGACAGCATTTTTCAGATGACGAGCGACCATTTTTGCTTCATCAGATATTTTACCAATGGCATCTATTTTTTTAAGATAGCCAGCTGCTTTAAAAATTCCATGTGCAAATACAAAATCGGCAGCAACTTTAGCGACACAATCGACTGCTTGTTCTGCAGTTACAGCTTCGACAAATTTCTCAGAAGCACTATGAAAGTCTGCAATATTTTTACAGAATGAACCGAGTCGCTTTTGACCTTGATCTGATGATAAATAACATATGCCGGTAGTAGTATCGGATGTGAAGCGAGCAATATCACTGATAAAATTGACTATACTTATTGTTGTTGCAATTGAATTCTGTGTTGTGCCAATTGGATCGTGGGCTATTTGCGCTATTCTGTTTGGGATGATACATACAATATCTGCTGCAAGAGAACCAATATCTTTTGCTTGTTCAATGGGGTTAAGCGCGACAATGAATTTAACAAATCCTCGGGTTAATAATTCTGATGATCGCTCCCATGTTATTGGTTTTCCCGTAGCAATAGCATGAGTATGACTTTGTAAATCAGCCATCAAATGATCTGCAACTGTTGCATGGAATACAAATTCAGTTTCATTACGCGGTGATCGCATAACTTGCAACGATTGCATAAGCTGATCTTCTACGATTGGCAAATATTCTAAATCGCATAGCTGAGCATTATCCAATACTTGCTGAGCAATTCTATCAAATCCATTGGCAATCGCTTCATAATCTTTACTGCTATTGATAATGTCTATAGTAGCACTTGGCACATCAATGGGAATAAAGTTTTCAACTAAATGACGCAAGTCACCGCGATTTTCATAGGTGCTTTGGATGTCAGTAAGAACATCGGCATCAAAATCTTTTATGATGCATTCTTTTTGGGCAACAGGATCAGCAATGTTTTGCTCTTCAAGCTGTTCTATAAGTTGTGTTGTAACATTTATTAGTTCTGCATGGGCAATAGGTAGCTTTTGTTCTTTAATATGACGTAAACTTACCTCCAAACCATTTGATAGAATAGACTGGTTTTCTGGAGTAGACACATAATCGGAACGATTACGATAAATATCATAAGCTGCTTGTAAAATATCAAAACCATATTGTTCAATCATTTTTTGTTGTACGTCTAGGGCGAGTATAAGGTCTTCTTGTAGTATTTGCCGCTTTAGATTTTCCAGCTCATTGCCTGCGCTTTTAAGAGAAGGAGCGTCCTTGATGCGACCAAGTACAACATTTATGGGATCAAGTACGGCTTTTTCCGCTATTGCAAGGCAAATGATATCGGTAGGAGTAGCTTGCTTACCCTTTTTAACAACTTCTTGAAATAGTGGTTGTTTTACCTTCTTGAAAAGAGTTTTAATGTCATTTGTTTGCTGTAATAAGGCGCATTTTTCTTTACATTTTTGTATTATAGCCTGTGACTGTGAATTAGTATGTGCTGCTATGTAGTCGGGACGTGTTATGAGATATCTTTCGACAATCTTCATGATATCAATGCCCAGGACAGTGATGAAATCAGATTCTTCTATTCCATTGACCGTGCTTGGAATGAGAAATGTATGGTCATGCTTCCAATCCCATAGATTTTTTAATTGATTAAATGCAGATTCGGCAATCTTCAGATCAGGATGCTGTATGAGATCGATCAATCGAGCAACTTTACCTGATAGTAATGCATCAAGGAATTTAAGCTGGCTTTTGTAGTTATATTTTGCGCCGCGACCACGTTTTATGGGTTTGTTTCGATATTCACATTTGATTCGTTGAAAACGAGCTTCAATGATTGGATTTACTAGTTCATGACTCAAATCTTGGATTGCATAGGCATTTTTTAAAATAATTTCAGAGTCAATCGTGCGATTTATTACATCTTTAAGATAAAGGATAGTGCCTTTTGGAATAGATAATTCTTTTATGATTTGTGAGTCTTGAGTCATCGATTGACGTATGGCATTTTTCTGTTGTATTTCGAACTTATCCGCAAGTTCTTGTTGTCGCTGCTCTTGCGTGAAATCCTTAAAATGATCACAATCTGGTGCAGTGTTTACTTTATTTGATTGAGTTATTTCATGAGAGTTTGTGGTGGTGGCGTGAGTAGATGTATCAATGGATGAGATGGCAGGTTCTAAAAAAGTTACATTGTAGATGCAATCTGTTGTTTCTTGATTAAAATAATAATTTTCTATGAGAGCCGGCCGTCCTTCATATTCCATAACACAACTTTCATACATTACGTTGTGATTGTTATTAACGGGAATAGATTCGATAGTTTCAACGGGAATTGGAATGAAGGTGACATCCTCCCAATAAAGATAGTCTTTTTCAGGTTTGATCGCATCAATCTTGGAATGAATACACGTTAAAAGTGTCGAAAAAATTAAGATATTTTTTATGAATTTATTAATCACGTCCCCAAGGCTATTTTTTTGCATTTTTCTTCTTTTTTAATTCATTTGTCCGCTGCGATTCTTTGCTATTGCTGCTTCTTTTGTTTCTCGTATACGGGTATTGAGCATTATGTCTTCATAAAGTTTTTTTTGTTCATCAGAAATAAGAGATTCAATTTTTTGTCTTCTTTCAATTACAGAAAGGGTAGCAATGCCAAAATTAGCTACGCTTTCTTGATAGGGAGCCATGTCAAGTTGGATCATTTGTTGTTGGACAAAATGCTTTTCTTGCATGAGCATCTGTTCTTCATGATGTTTGTTTTGGAGATTTATACTTTCAGCATGATGGCGTTCTTGACGCTGTTCGTCTGTCTCATCTTCGATATCATATTGGAGTTCTTCTTTTCTTCGTACATATTCATTTATCGCTTTTATTATCGATGCTTTTTTAATTATAAGGGGAGATGTAGCGTTGGGATCGCTTATTTTCTGCATTCGGCACATTGTGCCTGCTATTTTTTTTAAATTACGCCCTGAACACGATCCCATTCTTTCCAATTCTTTACACAAAAATTCATCCGTTACCTCTAGGTCAAGATTGATTTTTTTGATTGTTAAGTTTTTCCGAATGATATTTCTTTTGGTGCCAGTGTCTGTTATCAGTGGAAATTGTATATAATCGAAAATAATTCTATCTTTAAAAGGTTTGGGCAATTTGTTTGCACGATTCATTGTGCCGATGAAAAAAATATTTTTATTATTGCTATGCTTATCCAGAAATGTCCATAACGCGGTTGCTGTCGCATCCGTATCATGATGTTTGCTATCAGTATGCTCAAGCAGTCGGTTCAATTCATCAATAATGATGATAGTTGGCTTATGTAATGAAGCAGTGGCTTCCAACTCTTGGTGAAGGTGTAACGCTGTTTGATTGCGGTATGTGCCTATTAGACTCGTGCTTGATAAAAATTTGGACTCCCAGCCATGTTTGCTCATATTGTATGCAATGGCTTTTGCCGTTGTTGTTTTGCCAGATCCAGGTTCCCCGACAAATAATGCTGATCTATAATCTTCATTGCCAGGAAAATAGGTAGGATCTTGCAGATGCTTAATGATACATTGTGCTTCTATTGGAGAAGATTCAAGAACAAGTTCCATCTCTGCAACTTCTGCTTCGCTTGGAGTATTCAATTGAGCTGCGTCAGTTGTTTCTAGATTTTCATGTCTGTCAGATATGGGCAGCGGAGTTATCTTTAGTCGGTTGTGATTGTTGTAATTTGGAGTTGATTCTAAACACAGTAAGCTGACGCTGCTGATGATGGATAATACAATAATGAGACTGAAGTAGAGCATGGTGTTTCTCCTAAAAATGCAACCGGTAAGAAATGTGCATAATTATATAGGCTGTATCATGTTTTTTCAACCTATTATTCGAGAATTCCGGTAAGGGATAAAAATTTGACTGTTTTGCAATGAAATGCTATTTTTAATACTAATAAAAATCTAATTATAATTATAGGAAAGATGTGAAGAACACGGCCTTGAGTTTACTATTGCTCTCAGTGATACCTGCTATTGAAGCCAAAGATAAAGTTGGTGAAGTTGCAATCGGATTGGTTCAAACAGGCATGGAACTCTCTACCATGCAAAATGATCAGCCTTTGCCAAGCGAAAAAAACCTCAGACGCGATCTCTATTGGAAGGATAAATACAATCCATACTACTATCTTCTGGATGGATTTTCTTTCGATTATTACATACCAGTGCTAAAAAACCATCAGAAAGTTTTAGAAGGCAAAATTGCATTAGGTGAAAATGGGCTGCACAGCAAAGGTATGATTTCTGGTCTCTTGCTATCCACATTATCAGCAATAACTTGCTATGCAGCATATGCGGCTTATGTGAAGAATGGTGTATTTGCTGCTATGGATAAACCTGGTAAAGCGCAGGAATGGATCACCAATTCTATGCTCTTTGGGGCGTTTTCAACTCTTTTTGCAGCTGCAGCTGGTAAAAAATTCTATAAAGTATCTCGGTATGCTGAGCGTCTAGTTGAGCGTTTAGAGCGTGATAAGCGCATTTTGGCGGTCCTGGAAAAAGAAAAAGCACATTTTGATAGTAAAAAACAAAAGGATTCTATCAGTGGAGCTGTTGATACATTGGTAACCGGTTTTACGAATGCGCTCAATAATGCGGTACAATCGTTCACTCATCCTTATATTAATAATGAAAATGTTCCAGTGGACAATTAAGCGAGCTTAAATGGCGCAGGTTGAATCCTGAAGAGCATGAGTAGCATTGAGCCGCAACTCATCAGTAGTGCGGGCTATAGATTAAAAATAACGTGCTGAAGTATCTTATATATAGGTATTTCAGCACATTGTTTTGACAGTTTGTAAAAAAAGGTGTATTCTGAAAATACATAGCATATAGCTATTTACCATTTCTGAACAGGAATCCCCAGTCGAAATGTAATATAGAGTGGGGTTAAGGTACTTTGTACCTATCGAATTTTTAGTAGTTTATACCTTTTTTTATTTTGTGAGATGTATGAGTATACAAGCATTGGGTGTTGATTCACGTTTAGTGAAAGCAGTTTCTGAATTAGGTTTTACCCAACCAACAGCAATTCAGGAAAAAGCGATTCCAGCCCTTTTACAGGGAGATAGGGATCTTATAGGTTTGGCACAAACAGGTACCGGTAAAACAGCCGCGTTTGGGTTGCCATTGATTTCGGCTGTTATGGATGGTAAAACACAGGGACTAGTGATCTGCCCAACGCGAGAACTTTGTCTGCAAATAACCAAAGAACTGACAGCTTATTCAAAATATATCGATGGTTTTAGTGTTGTTGCTGTATATGGTGGTGCTGATATCAGAACGCAAGTTCGTGATATTAAGCGTGGCGTCACATATTATTGTTGGTACGCCCGGCAGATTAATTGACCATATCAACCGCAGAACTATTACCTTAGATCGTATTAGTCGCGTGGTATTAGATGAAGCTGATCAAATGTTAGATATGGGTTTCCAAGAAGACATTGATGAAATTCTCAAATCTACCCCATCGGACAAAAAAGTATGGTTGTTCTCTGCAACGATGCAACCTAAGATTGAAAAAATTGCACATACTTATATGTATAATCCTCTTCAGATTACCGTTGGTTCACGTAATAGTGGTGCAACAAATATTGAACATCAGTATTGCATCGTCAGAAATGCGGATGTATATAGCGCTGTTCGAAGATTTATCGATCTTTATCCAGATATGTTTGGTATCGTATTTTGTAGAACAAAGCGTGATGCTCAAGAAATGAGTGCGCAATTGATTAATGCAGGATACAATTCCGATGCATTGCATGGTGATCTTTCACAGCCTCAGCGTGATGCCGTGATGAAAAAATTTAGAGACAAGAAAATACAAGTGCTTATTGCAACTGATATTGCAGCGCGTGGTATTGACGTTGATGATGTTACGCACGTATTGCATTGCAATTTGCCGGATGACATTGAAAATTATACCCATAGAAGTGGTCGTACTGCTCGTGCAGGTAAATCCGGTGTTTCAATTATTATCGGTACATCTTTGCGAAAAGTTAAATTTATTGAACAACAATTAGGCATTATCGTTAAGCCTATTCAGGTGCCAACTGGTGAACAGCTGTGCCAGAAACAGATTAGAACATTTTTCTCAAAAATTAGTAAATGCACCGGTTGATGATTTAATTAAACCATATGTTGGTGTTTTACAAGAATCGCTCAAAGAACTCAGCAAAGAAGAATTAATTGAACGTATAATGTCACTCAATTGCAGTGAAATGTTACAGCATTATAAAAAATCTCAAAACCTGAATGCTTCATATGATTCACCACGTGATCGTGATCGCGGTGATCGTGATGGCAGAGGGCGCAGAAGTAATGCTGATAGTTTCTCTTCAGGTTCTTCTTCAAGATCTTCTTCACCAAGCCGCTATGCAGGAAATGGCAACGGCAGTGATGAAGCGCGTCTTTTTATCAATGTTGGTAAAATTGATCGTATGAATAAAGATGGATTGATTGATTTTATTGCAAAATCAGCTTCTGTTGATGGCGCATGCGTAAGCAGAATTTCTATGCAAAATACACGATCTTTTTTCACGGTAGAAGATTCACGAAAAGCACAAGCAATTGTCAAATCGTTGAAAGATTCAATGCTTAAAGGTAGACGCATACAAATCGAGTATGAGCCTGTCAGATAAATAGTGTTGTTATCATTTATTGAAGATAATGTAAGAGGTATGATTTTTTCATACCTCTTTTTTTATAGCTCATCTGAAGAAATTAAAAATAAGTTTTACTGAAAGACTATGTGTGATATAGAGCAATATTGTTTTTGTAGATATATGTATGATAAAGTTTTATAATTTTTTCTTTTTGTTATACTACCTACAGTTAGTATATTTTTATAAAACATTTGAGGATCAGCGATGACGATACTTTCAACAAAAAAAATGGGCGTATTTTTGGTGGCAATTTCAATGAGTTGTTCTATGTTTGGGATGGATCTGGGAGCAGAAAGTGGAATTCTCTGTAAAATAGAGAGCTACATTCCTGTGCTGCCAATAATATCAAGCCCTTACACGATCCCTAAATTAAAAGCACGATTATTAGCTTCGCTTGTGGTTCCAGCGGTTGTTGTTGGGGCTGGTGTAGCAGCTGCGCATTATACAGGATTCACTTTCCCACAAGATCATCCCTTTTATTCAGCCGCGGCAGTTGCAGGATCTGCTGCAGTATCCTATGCACTCACTAACAATTTTACTGTTGATAAGCAATTAGCGCGAAACATAAAAAACGAAGCCAAATTGAATTTGCGATGGGCTGAATTGGAGAAAAACGCGAGGACGGTGGGGGTAGACGACTTAGGAAATCTAGTTACGGCTGATCCTGCTCAAAGAGAAGAGGCGTTAGTAGCTATGTTCAGGAAAGAGATAGGAAAGAATCATCCTTATCCAAACGCTGTTTTACAGCCAGAACTTGATAGGTTGATTGGAGAAATAGGCACTGAAATTGAAAGAAAACACTCCATAAATCAGCATAGAGATGAATTAGTGAAGATAGAGGAAACTTTGAATCCTGAGGTGCTTAAGAATAGGCAAGCAGTCCTACAAAGATTGTATGACAATCTTGTTGCTCAAGCAATGTCGGATACTCATGGTATTAAATATGCACGCCTTCAAGCAGCTCTATCAGGACTTAATGCTGTACGTTTCGCTTTAGGAACGATAACCATTAGTTTTCTTTCTTTAGTATTGGTGTATTTAGCTAATACGAATCAAGCTTGCATCACACTTTCTAAATAATAAGATATTCTCTCAATTATTTCAGTTTACAAGATTTATAAAATTAAGAGGCATGAAAAATCATGCCTCTTTTTTTATAAACCATCCTTCATTAACGTTTCCTTCTTCGCCATCCTCCTTCGCTTTCTACTTCGCTCTTCGAGCTACGAAGAACACGAAAGCTTACGCCGTCGCCAAGGCTATGGCGCACACAGTCGGCGGGACATGGGCTACGACGGACAGGTCAGATGGGTACCCATTTGAAAGAATTGATAATGGTTATCTGACTAACGAGCGCGAAGAACATACAAGAATATCGGGTCGGCTGAATGGGGTTTGCTCTATTTTGAAAACAAGTATCATTAATTTTTGATTGAGTTATTTTGTGCAATATTTTTTTATTTCATGGTATGATAGCTATTATCGAAAGAAATTATTATGGGAATTTTTGGAGGTTTCAATTAAATGATAATTGTTAATACAAGAAAAATGAGTGCAATGCTCTGTGCAATCGTCTTGCAATGTTCCTTGCAGGCAATGATAATAACTGAAAATACAGTAGGCGCAGGAGTTATTATTGCTGCAGTTGGCGTAGGGTTTGTGGGCAAAGATAGTGAGCCTCGATTTGTGTTTCCGGCTATTGCTTGTGCAGCGCTGGGCAGTTATTTATGGCTATCACGTTATACTCCTCAAGCTAAGCACCGTATTGTCAAAGCACTAGAAGATAATGCTGCTAACAATCTATTAGTTAAGAGATATGGGGAAATGGCGCTAGAGATTGAGGATGAGATCAAAAAAGAGATGCCATCATTGGCATCGACTCCCATTTTGTGTGAAAAATGCAAATTATATAATGAAAAACTTGTTACGGAAATTTTTAATGGAAAGTTCGCTAAGCTCATTAAGAAGGAATATCCGAGTATTCCCAATGTCAAACCATTTCCATTGATAACGGCTGCTAATGAACTTATTCCTGCAAAAGCTGATCTAAAAATAGCAGGTGAAATGTTGGATGCTTTAGTGCCCTATATTAATGAGAAGACAGACCTCAAATTATGGCAAGAACATAAGAATCTTAATGATCGTCTTCAGCGGTTTATTATCAATGCAAAAAATGCACACGCGCGGTTTGATGATATGGATGAATATAAGAGCGATCTGCTATTGTTCCAAAAATTCGAATTAGACCAAGCGAATTTGAAATTGGCAAAAGAAAATCTTGCAGCAAATCAAAAGATAGCGAATGCAGCAGAAATTAATGCTTACGCAGCATCAGAGCAATCTCAATCGGTAAGAAGTTACTTAAGTTTACGATGGTGGATTGATTTATGCTCATGGCTTTTGGGGGGCCGTAACAAATAATAGTACGCGTAGCGATAAAAACAAATATATTTTTCTAAAATTTTTAAGGATTAGCAGTGAACACGCTTTCAGCAAAAAAAATAATGGTCTTTTCATTTATATTTTCGATGTGCGGATCTGTAGTTGCCATGATGGAAATGATAGAGAAAATAAAAAAATTTCCTTCTGAGTTGGTAATTTCACGAAAACAAGCAATAGCGGGAGCAATTGGAATTCCATTGATAATTGGTAGTTGTGTGGTGTTATACAAAAGTGACTTTATGCCTTCTTTGCCTGATGTGCTGAAGGATTCAAGAGTTTTGGGAGCGGGCAAGGTGGTGGCATCGATGTCAGCACTTTATTTGCTAGCAAATAGATTTAATACTCAAGAGCGATTCACACAATATAATGCGGAGAAAAGAAAAATTGCGGAACATAAGATATTCAAACAAAAAAAAATTGGTAAGAAAGATGGAGATGAAAGAAGTGTCACTGTCTATCAAATGATTAATGAATGTCTCCAGATAGAAGATGATGAAGATGCGAAGCAAAAATTACAAGCATTGATAAGACTAGAATTCAGTGGGGATGTTCATCGTGATTGCCCTTCAACGATTAAAGCAACGCGAGAAATTGGTGCGTTAGTAGACAGAATAAAAAAAGCCAAGATGATAGTAAAAAATTTATCTGCAACATATATTTATGTGCATGGTTATGACGAATCTACAGGGCAAGTTTCATGCGGAACTATTAATATAGACTATGAACTTACACAATTTAAGAAGAAAAAAGAATTTCTAAAAAATTTTCGTGCAAAAATTTTTAGTTTGCCGCAATATCAGGAAGAAAAAAAGCAGCAACCTGACATAGAAAGAAATCGGCTCGAAAAAGAAAAAATGGCCTGGAGTAATAAAGTGGGAACATTTGCATCATTCTTTGCAGGACCAGCTTTTGGAAATTTATTTACGATATTCGTGCAATATATTTTTAATTTATTGGGGTCAGAAAAAGTATTGCCACTGCAACAAAATGCACCCGCGGCTCTGTTTGTTAATAACACAATGCATCGGCCATAATAAGTTTGATATTTTACATGAACACAATTGCGCCATTTCAAGAATTCATCTGGACTTTTTATCAACACAATAAAAGAGATTTTGCGTGGCGCAATATTGATAATCCTTATTACATTCTTATTTCAGAAATAATGCTGCAACAAACTCAGACGCATCGTGTTATCACAAAGTATGAAGAGTTTATTGCAGCATTTCCCACGTTTGAAAGTTTGGCAGCAGCGCCATTGCGTGATGTTTTGAGCGTATGGCAAGGGCTTGGTTATTATCGGCGGGCGCGTTTTTTGCATCAAGCAGCGCAGATTGTGGTGAATGAATATGCGGGAGTTTTGCCGCAAGATCCAAAGATACTGCAAACGTTTCCCGGCATTGGCCCTAATACCGCCGGTTCCATTGCTGCATTTGCGTTTAATCAGCCAACTGTTTTTATAGAAACAAATATCAGAACTGTGTTTATTCACAGTTTTTTTTGTGACAGCATTGCTGTCAGTGATAAGGAACTATTGCCCTTAATTACGCAAAGCGTTGATCATGATAACCCACGGGAATGGTATTATGCATTGATGGATTACGGCGTATTTTTAAAATCCCGTCAGGTAAATCCAAGTCGTAAGAGCGCTCATTATGCCAAGCAATCAAAGTTTGAAGGTTCTGATCGGCAGATTCGTGCAAAGATTTTAAAGATTATTGTTACTGCTGAAAAAATTGGACATCAAGAAATTTTAGATCTTGTTAATAAAGATGCGGAACGTGTTGAAAAAATTATTGCTCAATTGATTAATGAACAATTTATTCAAAAAACAATAAATAACTTGTATTTCATTACATAACCCAAGTTGTGACTTATGTAAAATTCTAAAAACAGCTTGTATCCTACCTCCGTTCACCCTGAGTGATTCTATGTAGCATGGCGAAATAGAATAGTATCGAAGGGTAAAAATCTTTAATTAAATTTCTTTTCCGAATTGACCCTCGCCCGGCTTAAAAGCCGGGCGAGGGTCAATAGATTTTATCTTCAATTTCGTTGAGTTCTCAATTCCTATTTTTAAGTTGATAGCATTGAGTATAGCAGAGATTGGGGTAAAAATTTTTATTCAAAAAACAATAAATGGTATATACTTTGTTTAATTCTCATATGGCACGATAGTGCGTATGGAAGCCCAATTAAATAAGGAATATATTAATGATAAAAATGATGAAATTAAAAAAGCCAATTCTCTTGATAATACTTGTTTCGCACTTTCCTACTTATAGCATTCAATCAACTACTGCAAATATAACAACTGGTGGAGTTGCTGCTGCATGCGCAGCGGGTAGTTATAAATTATTACAGGAATTTCCTGGTAATTATTTGCCGGTATTGGTTGGTGCCAGTTCTATTGTTACTGCAGTGGCGTATTTTATGTTGCATCGGTCAACACCAGCAGGCCGTTTAAAACGAGCTAATGTTTTGTTGAATGAACTTGCCCGCCATACGCTTACGCGCACAACATTTGATACTGATAGAATGTTTTTTGATACAGTACAAGATGTATATCTAACAGATGATTTACCACTTATTAGCGCATATAATCATCTTATTGCGTTAGTTCCCACCATGCATTATACCTTCAGTTTGATTAACAAAGCACGAGCAGAAGTTGGCAGAGATGTTTTGTTACAAGAAGAATGTGATGCTTCATTATCACGAGCGAATGTATTATTCAGAAATATATCAGATGCAATTAAACGAATCAGAGCGCATAAAGATTATTTGCCACAGTTGAATATTTATAAAGAAAATTTATTGCATGAAAAACAGACAATTGCTCAAGAACAGGCGGCGTTGGCACAATTGCAGATGGCACATGCTCAACAGGGCAATACAGTTTTGAAGTGGTTGAAGGCAATTTTTTGGGGTAAATAATGAGACCCCTTTTTTAGCATGTCATGCATGGTGCCGTGAAAAGACGCAGATCGCGTCTGAAAATAAAAAGTGATTTGTTATATTTTCATATTTTGTGATTATTTAAGCGTGATTATTCCATCGTCACTGACGATTGTACCAAATTCATGAGATAATTGTTGCATACGGTTCATGATTTCTTTTTTTTCGGTACCCGTTGCAATATTCACTTGCATATCAGCAATAATGACGGGAGTAACGGTAACTGATAGAGGACCATTTTTATCAATAGCGACCGCAAAGAAACATGATTGATCGTTACGCAACATGGGATCTACTGCATAATCATCAATAAAATCACCCGTATCATACATGATGACCTTGTTTTTATAGATTTCTATTCCTTGAAAAACATGAGAACTATGGCCATGGATAATATCCGCGCCAGCATCGATAATTGCATGCGCAAATTGCACAAACTCTTCAGATGGCCGCTGCTGCATATTTGGCCCCCAATGGCTGGTAATAATCAGGATATCGACTGCAGGTCGCAGTGCATTTATTTGCTTTGTAATGGTATCCACATCGCCAACTCGAATGTAATTAATGCCGGGTTTGCGATCTCCCGCTTTCCATGTCGGTTCATTGTCGGTGTAACTGATGATGCCGATTTTTAGATTATTTTTGGTAATGATGAGGGGCTTTTGAGCTTCACGTGCATTTATTCCTGCTCCGCTATGCTTGATGCCTGCTGAATCGAGTGTTGCGATTGTTTCGATAAGTCCTGGGTCTTTAAAATCAAGTGTATGATTATTGGCAAGATTTGTCACATCGATGTGAGGAGCTTGCAATGTTTTAACGCGATCAGGAAATGCTTTAAAATTGAATACTTTTGGATTTTTTTCTTCATGTGTAGTGAGAGTAGTTTCAAGATTAATGATGCGCAAATCTGCATGTTGCAATAATGGCAATGTATTGCCCCATGGATAGACGTATCCCTTTATCGGAATAATTTCATTCACCATTCTGCCAATCATAATATCGCCCATAAAACCAATGGTGACGGTATTCACTGGATTCTTATCTTTGCTAGACATTAATAATTTCATGGCAACAAGTAGGAAAAGTGCAATACCAATTGTGCATAGATATTTTTTCATTTCATAGGACACTGTTATGAGTAATTTTTTGATAATATTACCGCTGAGGTTGCATAGAATGCAACAAAAAAAATCAAAATATTTTGGGAAAAATGTGCAAATCAATTTTTAATAATCTGTTATAAATCTAAAGGCTATCACTCGAACTGAAAATTCTACCATTTCGTCTGATGAATGTTTTTGGATTTTCTTTTCTTTTCACTGTCTTCAACAAAGCAATAATTGGCATATTATCGCTGGCTTGGCTCGCAGTTGCCAAGGCTTGATACAATTCAGTTTCAGAAATATCTTCTTTGCTGATGATTAATTCTATTGCCGGAACATATTTAATTTTAACAGCTTCCACTAAACATCTATTGCATGCACCAAAATCAAATAAAAGTTGCATCATGGGAATATTTTTGTTGTGCACAGCTTTTTGCAGAGGCGTGTATTCAGATTTGGTAAAATCTGGATTTGCACCCAAATCTAATAATATTTTAGTATATTCGGAACAATCACGTTGTACGGCTAAATAAAGACATGTTTCATTGGGATATGGTGAACAAGATTCTTTTTTTTGAAAAGGAAAAAGGCGACCATCGATATCGGCACCTTCATCTATCCGTTTTTCAATAGCTTTTTTAATCGTAAAAACCATTTGTTCGCTAGGTTCGGTTTTTCTTTGAAATGAATGTTCGGTTATTTTATCTACAAAATCCCTTAATTCGGTGCTTTTCTTTCTACAAAGTATAATTCCCCACATGTCTGTTTGCGAGGGAAAATCGCATTTTGAAGGTATGAATTTTATTAATTTATTGATGATCTCTTTTTGATTTACCTGTTGATAAAAAGATTGGCTGACACAGCATATATTTTGAATATACGCATTTTTTGTTATTTTTTTGGTTTCGGGTTCTTGTTGAAAATAGGTGTGGGCCCTATCGAAATAGTGGAATATAATAAATCGGATGGTCTCCCTTGGTAAAGCGATTCTGTCCGGAGCGGTGACTGCTGATTCCATGCAGTTGCCCTGATGAAAATAAACGATATATAAAAGTAAGAAGATTATTTTTTTCATGGCTCTGTATTTTCATTTTTTTTATGCAAGTAGCAGTTTCATCACTGCTTTATCTTTTGAAGGCAAGAGAATTGCGATGATGATTTTTTCCATGGGCACACATATTATCTATAGTTTGGCTGGTCGATTGAGAATTTTTTTGGGTGATTGAGAAGGTTGCGGTTCTGTTTTTTTCGGATCATGTGCATGATCGGAATCGGCAAATTTTCCACCCAGAGCCATTACCGTGGCCTTATATCGTTCGGCATCCGCTGCCCATTGTTTTTTTTGTGCTTCAGTTGGTGCATTTTCAGATCCCACAAGAAAGCATGGCAACAAAAATATCCCAAGCGTGATAGTACGAATAATACGTGTCATGGTAATTCCTTATTTTAGGGTATTTTTTTCAGAATGGCCAATAAGCAGCCGGACAAGCAGTTGGACATGTCATACATATCCCACGATCACACAAGAATTCCCTTAATTCGGCTATGTCTTCATCAAGGGCATAGAATAATACTTTTTTTAGTTTATCCAAAGGAATATTCTTCTGTGTAAGAACAGATTTTATGAGGGTTATGTTTTTCGTGTCTAAGGCTATGTCAATACTACTTCCACCGCAACTATGGTAATAGGGATAATATTGAATAAAAAGATTTACGATATCAATATTTTCCTCTCTGATTGCTTTTCTGAAAGCACAGTCAGGTGATAGAAGATCCAAGCAGGTTAAGTGGGGATTGGCTCCCAACTCAAGAAGGCAATATGTCTTATCATAGCTTTGCATTGTTTTTAATAATAGCGGAGGCCTAGGTGTTATGTCAGTTATGTGATAATTAACATCTGCGCCATTCTTAACAAGATCTCTAATATCAGCTACTGTCAAGGTATCTATCTTATCATATAATGATTTTGATTTTTCTAAATAATTGCACATATGTGGTGTACCAATAAGTGTTGCAATAGAGTCTTTAAGGTAATAATTAACATTATTTAGAATAGTGCGAATAGTATCGGGTTGACATATATATGCACAGAGTGATTTGTTTACTAAGCAGAATCTTCTGATTTGATCTTGAATTATATGAGGCGGCTCTGTGATTTTTTCTGTTTTAAAAGAGCTAACAAATATATATCCGATAAGATCTATTGGCAGCAATGGATCTGTTGATAGTGCAGATCTAATGCTTTGTTGTTCTATCGGCTGTGCTAATTCTTGCTGAGCTGTGCGCTTCATAGAATGCGTATTATGTGAGAGCAATGTGATGAATAGTAAAATAATTATGTGGTTCAAGTTGTGACTCATGAGTATTATTTATTCCACTTATGTTATTTATGCTTGGGCATCAGTTAATAATTTTAGAATGTTCGGATCATTTTTTTTGTGAGCTGCAGCCATACCTTTTTTTAATTGCTCAAAAGACATATCGGGGCGATTAATAAGTAGCTTAATTATCTCCATATTGCCTCTTTCCACCGCATATTCGAGCTCAGTATTGCGTGCACCAAAATGCAGTAAAAGTTCTATCGTTTTGATATTTACATTTCCTATGGCAATTTTAAGATTAGAACCTAAGATTGAACTAAAAGAATAATTAGGATCGGCTCCAAGCTCTAATAATTGCTGTGTATATTCATCATAGTCCCGGGTAACTGTCATATGCAAACTTCCATCCAGGGTATGAAGGCAACAAGCAGCATCGGCACCATCTGCTACCAGTTTTCTTATAGCTTGTATTGTCTCAGCAATAATTTCTGGCGTGCGCAGCGCTTTTTTAGAAAAAAGGTCATAAGTTTTTGAATGCACAAGACTTACCAATGCTCTGCATTGTGTTCGGTAGTTTATAATTCCTGGCAGTTTTGCATGGAAGCCAAAAAATAAGTGACTGTTGGGAAGGTCGATTGATCCATTTCTGATAAAGGATTTTCTGACAAAAGTTTTTATGATATCGTTATCGTTTGCATGGGTAAAAAATGATTTATCAATAAGGCAAATATGTTTCAAATATTGGCTGATTTCTTTGCTTGCTGTTTTCTCATCAACTAACTTGCTTTTATCAAGATTCAGATGAGCATCGGAAAAATAGTGCTGAACAATCAATTTTTTAGTATCATTGGCAAGTATGCGGTTAGATAATTGCGATTCTTCCATAGCCGTGATGGAGTGGATGAAGAGAGTGCTGATTAAAAATGTTATTTTTTTCATGGTGTTTTGGTTAAGTTTAAGTGAGTTGAGCAATTCCTTATTTTATCTCATAGTTTTGCGTTCGGAAATCAGAACTGCGCAAGCCGGGTTTGATGAATTTCAGGAATATTTTTTTGTTGTAGAATAAGGCGTATAATAGTGGAATTTGCTGTTGCTAATATAATTTCTAAGTAATCCTTACAGTATTGAGGGCAGTAGCTAATATAAAGCTTTAATAATTCAGATTTTTTCTTTCTAATGGCTTGTCCAAAGGCTGAAGATTGATCAGGTTTATCGGTAAGATGCGGATCTGCTCCGAATTCCAGGAGCAATTGTGTTTTACGGTGATCGGTTTTGGTTTTTAGTAAAATAGGTTTACATATTGTTCCTGTTTTAATAAAGGAATTGCAATAATTAACATCTGCACCATTGATGATAGATTTTTTAATTTGATCACTATTAAGCGATATTATATTCAGGTTCAATAATGTCGATTGTAGTAAGTAATTTTGTATGGGTTTGATTTTGATTTGATTTGCTAAAGATGCTTTAAAATCAAAAAAAGGAGACCCTCCTACATTATTAATAATGGTGCAAATAGTGCGAGGTTGGCATATGAACGTGCGTAATTGTTTGTTAATTGAACCTATTTTTCTAATATTAGTCTCCATAGTGAGAACGTTCTGATAGCGCCTGAATAAATCAATACATATCTTTTTTATGATTTCTAGAGGAAGAACTGGTTGTTCCAGTTGAGCAATAGACCCAGATGGTTTTATCATTTTTAGTGGAGTGATTTTTTTGCGCGTATGCCAGTTACTCGTGCGATGGCGCTTCATAGAATATGTTTCATGAGAAAATGAAATAATGAGCAGAAAGATAGTTATGGAATTTTTCATGATGGTAGTTGGTACTTAGTAGTAAAAATCATTATTTTTGGAACATATTGTGTAATGTTTGGCCTCTTTTCAGGGATGCTAACAATCGGGCAGGCATATTTTCCATAGTTTCTACAATATCGATTATTCCCTGATCGTATATTTCCTGATCATATGCGCCATGATTGCACATCAGCTCAATCATATCCAAATCTTTTTGTAAATCTTTCAGGATATTATCTGATATGTTGCTTATGGCCATCGTAACGGTATCGTATAGATGAGTGTTTGGGTTTGCTCCATTTTTAAACAACCACTTCATCTTATTCAAATTTTTATGTTGTACCGCGCTTTTCAAATTCTCCTTTATTAATGGATGAAGTTCGGATCTGTCTTGGTCATGAAGGTGTTTGAGGTCTTTCAGAGGAGATTGGAGTCTTGCTCCTAGTCTAAACAATAGCAACATAGCATCTTCATTTTGTAACGTTGCTACAAGTTTCAAAGCTACGTCAAGGTTTATATTTTCTTGTTGAAGAACATCGAGGACATATTCTTCATTTTTACTTGCCAGGGCTAATTGTAATTTTTTAGATTGTTCAGGAGTATGTTCATCAAGTAAAGTTGCAGCATTAGTTTGTGCAAGTGTAAGAGCTGAGCAGAGAGCCTTGAAAATAACCTCATTCTTGATCTGCTTTTGAAGATGTGGTTTTGGGTCTGCTCCTGCTGTTAGTAAGATTGATACGCTCTTTTCAAGATTCAATGAAATTGCGATTCTGAGTGCTTCAAATAAAGTTGCTTTTTCTTCTTGAATGGTTTTGATGATACGGAGCGGATCTTCACTCTTAAGTGCTTCTTGTAGCTTTTCTTGTACGGGCTTTATCGCGGCCACCGATTTTGTAGCAACATAGTCATAATCGGAATGGGCAATGGTAGGAACATCTTGTGCGCAATCCAGAGCGGAGTATAACATACTGAAAATAACGTCGTTGTCAATCCGTTTTTGAAGGTGTGGTCTTGGATCTGCTCCCAATTGCAGAAGCAAAGATACTGCTTTTGCTTTATCCATTCGCATTGCAAAATCCAATGCTTCATCGGGTGTTATGTTTTCTTGACTAAGAGTTGCTATGATATGATTTTCATTTTCACTCATAATGGCTGGGCGTAGTTTGCGGTCTTTGTCGACTTCAGCTCTTATATCATTTACTTCTTCTTGTAATGATTCCATTAATGTTTTTGATGGGTCTTTGGGTTTATCTATGCGATTGCGATTGCGATGAACGGCAGCAGTAGAGGATAAAGATCCTACCTTTGAGGTTGATGGATAATAAAGGGGATCGGCACCAGCAGTTATATATTCGCGTATTTGGTCAGGCTGTAATTGTACGGAAAAAGCATAGAGACACGTACTTTGTCTAAGATAATTTTTTGCTCCTGGAAGCGTAAGGGCTTTTGCGACAATGTCTTGATATCTGTTGTCAGAAATAGAGCCGATGATATGACGTATAACATTCGGATGATTAACATACGCATTCGCTGACTTATCTACAATGCTTATCGGTGTAATAAACCTGTTGAGTTTAAAAATAGCGTATTCAAGATCATAAGCGCAAAAGGATGAATGGGATACGACATAAAACAGAACCTTGTGGAATGATGAACTATCAGCGGGGATAGGATCGATATTTATTTCTGATTTCGGTTTGGTGCTATCCAAAAGGTTTACTTTTTTATAGCTTTGAAGCTTAAGATGAAGGGTGCTATCCGCTTCCATGGCATGTAAGGCTGATGTAGTTACGATTATAGAAAATAAGAGTAAGTGCTTCATGAGTATTTCCTGCAAGGTGAGTAAATAATTGAGTATATATTGTTATTTCAAATGTTTCTTAACTACTTTGTGGTATATAAAAATCCCCCGCAATATATAATTGCGGGGGATACTATTTTACTGATTTAAATGTTTCTTAACCAAATCATTAATAAGTTGGGTATTTCCCTTACCCTTTGTCTTCTGCATCATCTGCCCGACAAAGAAACCAAATAACTTTTCTTTTCCTGAGCGATATTCTGCAACTTGAGAAGGGTTTGCGGCGATAACTTCTTGTACCATCGCATCCAATTCATCAACAGAGCCGATTTGCTTGAGGCCTTTTTCTTCAATAATAATTAATGCATCTTTATTTGTTTGCGCAACAAATAGTAATACTTCTTTTGCCGTTGGCGTATTGATAATTCCCTGATCAACCAGATTAACCAGTTGTGCCAAGCGTTCAGGGGTAACTGTGCAGCGTGCAAGTTCCACTTTTTCTTCTTTGAGGTATCCAACGAGATCGCGCAAAATCCAATTAATAAGATTTTTGCTGGTGGTATGTGCGCGCGCTGCATCGAAATAATGCGCAAGATCGATATCTTCTATCAAAATATCTGCTTCATAATCGTTCAGACCACATTGAGTGGTGAAACGTTCAAACTTTGCTGCAGGAAGCTCTGGCAGTGAAGCTTTCGCTTTTTCAAGACGTTCAGCAGTAATGTGTATGAGAGGAAGATCTGGTTCTTGGAAAAAACGATAATCGGCCGTTTCTTCTTTTGAACGCATTACCGTTGTTGTTTTTTCTTTCGAATTCCACAAACGTGTTTCAGAGCGTACTTTACCGCCTTCTTCTAGGATGGTGATTTGGCGTTCTAATTCATGTTCAGTTGCATCAACAATAAATTTAAATGAATTGATGTTTTTCAATTCGCACTTAGTGCCCAGTTCTTTTTGTCCTTTTTTGCGCACCGAAATATTAGTATCAGCACGGAAAGAACCTTCTTCCATGTTACCTGTACAAATTCCTAAATATTGCACAATTGAGCGCAATGTTTTGAGATACCGGCGTACTTCATCTGATGTTGAAATATCAGGATAACTGACAATTTCAAGTAATGGGGTACCTGCACGGTTTAAATCAACAAAGCTTTCATTGCTGTGGCTTGAGTGAATGTTTTTGCCTGCATCTTCTTCGATGTGAATGCGGATCAGATTAACATTTTTTGTGCTGCCATCTTCCAAGCGAATCGATACAAATCCATCAGTGCAGATTGGTTCCGCTTGTTGAGTGATTTGGAAGTTTTTTGGTAAATCAGGATAAAAATAATGCTTACGATCAAATGTTGAATTTTCATTGATGGTAGAGTTGGTCGCAAGCCCTGCCAAAATTGCATAATCAACAACTTTTTCATTAAGCATTGGTAAGGTGCCCGGATATCCGGCGCAGATAGGGCAAATATTTGAATTAGGATCTTGCGCTACCGAGTTGGGACATGAGCAAAATATTTTAGTGTTGGTTGTTAGCTGCACATGCACTTCCATGCCGATGGTAGCTTCGTAATCAGGATATTTATCAAGTACTGAGGTAATATGTTCTGCCATAGGTTGATTCCTTATTCCATTCTCCGCGCTCATCCTGAACTTGTTGAAGGATCAAAGCGCGCTTAATCCTTCAACAAGTTCAGGATGAGCGCGAAAACTAAGATTCATAAATTAAGATAAGAGGGCGATGATTTATATTTATTGTTTTTTTTCAATCTTGTATTTATCTGGTGCACAATCTTTGTTGCTCAATAGCGTTATTTTTATTTTAAACATATTTTCCAGTTTTAAAATGGCATCATACTCTATTGAGGTGATATAATTGAATACGTGAGGATTGACATGAATTTCAATTTTTTTATCAGAGGGTACTGTTTTCAGTTCATCACGAACGGCGCGCAATATCGCATAACTATCAGTTTGATATGATTTAATAAATCCTGATCCATGACATCCTGGGCAATCAGTGGTCAGTTGCTGTACTAATGTCTTTCCTGATCGTTTGCGTGTCATTTGGACTAATCCAAATTCTGAAATTTTCAGAACAACTGATTGAAACTTATCTCGTTCTTTTAATATTTTTTCAAAGAAGCTGAAGACTTTTTGACGATGAGCAGCAATTGCCATATCGATAAAATCGATAACAATCAGTCCACCAATATTGCGGAGTTTTAGTTGTTGTACTACTTCTTCTGCCGCTTCCAGATTTGTCTTGAGAATGGTATCTTCAAGGTTTGTTTTTCCAATGAATCTGCCGGTATTCACATCAACAACCGTCATTGCTTCTGTTGATTCAACAATGATCGATCCACCAGATTTAAGAGAGACCTTCTTCTTGAGCGCTTGTTCAATCTGTTTTTCAATGCCGTACGCAGAAAATATATTTACCGTGTCTTCATATGCCTGGATAACGTGGGCAAATTCAGGTGCAACCTGCTTGGCAAATTTATAAAGCTCGTTCTGACTTTGTTTTGAATCGGTGATAATTGCTTCAACATCACTATCCAGATGGTCGCGAACGATTTGCAGCACTAACGGAAGATCTTGGTGTATTTTGTCTGAAACTTTGGCCGTTGCAAATTTTTTCTCTATTGAGTGCCATTCTTGTACCAAAAAAGTAAGATCTTTAATAAGATCTGTTTCTGGCCGGCCATCAGAAGTGGTTCTGATGATTGCGCCCATGCCTTCAGGAAGATGCGTTCTGATAATATTTTTTAAACGCATGCGCTCATCGCGGTCTTCAATTTTTTTTGATACACCGATGCGGGGAATATTAGGCATCAGAACTATAAATCTACCAGGAAGAGTGAAGCATGTTGTTAGTTTTGCGCCTTTTTCGTAGATAGGTTCTTTGCTTACCTGAACAAGAATAGGTTCATTTTCCTTGAGAATTTTGCTGATATCCCGTTTCTGGGTGACCTTTTTTTCAACTTTAGGTTCATCTTCATCATCTTCCAGCTGATCACTCAGTTTTTGCAGGGCAAGTTCACGGTCAATTTCTGAAATATGCAGAAATCCCGCCTTTTCTTGGCCAAATTCGATAAAGGCGGTCTGAATGCCAGGCAGAACCTTAGTAACCAGCCCTTTAAAGTAAGCTCGTTCGAGAACTTCATGGGTTGGGGCGGAAAAATAGATATTTTGCAGTTTGCCATTGTTGATGATAGCTATCCGTATTTCCCACGGATTATCATTGATAATAATTTTTTTCATAATCTGACTAGGTAGAGGTTACATAAGTATCTTTATATCTAATATACAGAATATGTGTAATATTGGGTAGAAAAATGGTCAAAAATATGGTAGATTCTGTTCACTATTAGGTAAATTGAGGTAAAATCTATATTTTTTAAGGATAGTTTAATGAAAAAGATGTCTCTCTTGGTGATGGCTCTTGTGATAGCCCTTCCTGGTTGTCGTGATAAAAAGAAAGAAACGACCCAGTCTGAAAGAAGAAATTCTGTAGCTCGCTACATGGAAACGCCAGATGGCGATGAAATAATAGCGCTCGATGTTGATGAAGACGAAGATGGAACTGAAGATGAAGATATCGCAGCTATCGATTTTAGCGATTTAGACGACGAAGACGAAGAAGAAGAGCTTAATCTTGATGACATCGATGCGTATTTAGCACAGCTTAAAGCAGAAGAAGACGATCAAGACTTTATTCTTGATGAAGCCGATCTTGATAATCAAGAAGAAGCATTCAACTGGATCGATGCCCAAATGGATGATGAATTACAGAAAATCTACTTCTCATTCAATCATTATGGATTAAGACCAGACCAAAAAGCGGCTCTTGTTTATGACATTGCCCAAGTGAAAGAGCTTCTTGCAGAAACTGATGCCGGCCTACAGCCAACCGTTATTGTTGAAGGTCATGCGTGCCAAGAAGGATCAGCGCCGTATAACTTGTTGCTCTCGGAAAAGCGTGCAAAAGTTATAGCTGATGAGTTTGCAGCTGCGGGTATCAGCAATATTAAAGTTGTTGGTCGTGGCCAAGAGTGTCCAGTGATGGTCAATGGTAAAGTGATCAATGGATCTCGTCAAGATCGTGCACCGAACCGCCGTGTTGAAGTTCGCGTGATTTACACGTAAACATTCAATAAATAAGAATTAAAAATAGGCGTCGCATTATATGCGGCGCCTATTTTATTATCTTCTCAACCAGTTCCACAACTTCCCGCGAACAATCCTTCTTTTCCAATTTTGCACTATTCTCTCTATAAAACTGCAACCAATCATTATCTTGCAGCATCTTAGTCACCAGTGGGGCAACATCGGGGAAATTTTCTATGCACACGCCAAACCCATGTTTTTTGATAAAATGATGATTAAATTTTTCCCATGGCAGGAGTGCCGACGTTGCATCAAGAAAGAGAGGCACGTTCATATATAAAGCTTCGCAGACGCTTAAAGTGCCAGATTTGGAGATAAGTATATCCGATACTGCCATATAATCGGCAATATGCTCAGTGAATCCGACAATGGTAAGATTTATATGCGATGGTATAGAAAGAGCTTCCAGCTGCACCTTACTTTTTTCATTTTTTCCAATACAGGCAATAATGTGTATCGGCATTTCTACTTTCAATAATTCAGTGACATAGTGCGTGATTTCATCAGATCCATAGGATCCCATGAGAATCATAATAGTGGGCTTATCCGCCTTCGTTAAAACTTCGGCGGACACGTCCGCCATAGCCTCGGCGACGGCGGACGTGAAAAAATCTGTTTTTAATGGCGCACCAACAATAAAAATCTGTTCGTTGGGTATGCGTGCATCCACAAGCGGTTTTTTGATTTCTTCATCATCAAACGGAAGCCCGATATAAAATTTTTTGTAGGTAGGGTTTGTTATATCGATAATATAGGGAGTTACATCCAAATCAGTTGGCACAAGTAAAAAAGGAATGTTCAATTCTTGTGCGACATCAAGAACAATATTATTAATGATGGGAATGACAGAAATGATTAAATCGGGTTGCATTTTGGTGAAATAATTACTAAATATCGTATGAATCCTTTTCTTCTGCCCTTGGATATACCATGAACCGAGTGAATAGATCCAACCTAATAAGCGGAAATGTTTTCCTGGTACAAAAAGATTATAGAACTCTTCTCCTTGGTAGCGTTGAGAAGTGATGTGATATAAAGGATCAAGTGGTGCAAGCAAATCTTTCAACGCATAACACAATTTTACCTGATAATCATTCTGTAAATAGTGCTCCAATGCTTTACTTGCTTGGAAATTTCCCCAACCCGTAGTTGTTAAAATAAGAATTTTTTTACGTTCGCCTTCGCTAAAGCTACGGCGGGCAGGTCTGCAGAGGACGAGTACAAGGGCAATGATGACTAATAACAGCAATAAGAATCTGTTTTTGTGCGCCATGCTATTACTCATAAAATCTTATTTTTTTATTAATGCCAGATGTATAGGGTTTATGCATAAAAAATGGTCGTAATTTTCTGACAAAAGAGGTGCGTAGGCGAATAATAGTTGGCACAAGCTGTGTTGTAATGGGATCAACTTCAAGAGCTGCAATCTGCAGATCAATATTTGAAGGATTATCTTGGATAAGTTCTTTCAGAGCTTTCCATTGTACTAATGCAATACGGTCTTTTTCTTGAGAATGAGTGTCAGTTGTTTGTGCACAAGCTCGGTAAAAATTTTTTAATAGTTTATGAGTATACCTTTTAAAATTGGTGACATACGTAACATTATCATCATGCGCGATAACAACGGTAGTGTGCGATGGGCCGTTAGGATCGATATAGCGCCGTATTTCTTCTAGAGTAAGCCCGAGCGTTAATAATAAAATTGCTTCTTCAAAAAATTCACGTGCGGCAGTAAAGAGAGGATGATATTCACGGCGTTCTCTACCGCCGCCAAAATCATCGTATTTGCCGCGTGATCTTCCTCCTATTTCTCTGCCCAGGATAACGTATTTTTCTTCTTCATAAAAACAAAAAGGAAGTACTGATGCTGAGGTAAAACTATATTCAGATAATCGAGGGCAAGAATGTACGATGGAAACTGAAAAAAGATGTAATGCAATGGAAAGTGATAATACAATTTTTTTTGTAGAGTTTTTTAACACATCATCCTCCAGCTTATTAGAAAATATAGTCAAAATATGCTATCAGGGTATTAGACACGATATGAATGGTTTGGAAAATTATATTTTTTGATTGCTATTATTTTCCCACACAAAATTCACGAAACACGGCATCCATGCCCGCTTCGCTGATTGTTTTGCCGGTTAATTCTGAAAGAGTGGCAAGTGCATCATTCAGATGATATGAAATAAGTTCATAACTTGGTTTATCAGTAAGCATCGTCGCGATGATGTGCAGCTTTTGTGCAAGAGACGTGAGGGAGTTGAAATGGCGTTGATTGAGTAAAAAAGGTGAACTGATTGAATGGAATAATGAGGTAATTTTTTCTTGAATTGCTATTTCGAGTGAATAGATACTCTTTTTATCGAGCGAACTTATGGCATACGTTTTGGTATTACTCAGCAAAGCGCTCTGGTGTTGTGGTAAATCTGATTTATTGCATACTATAATAATTTTATCATGATAAGCATCAATCAATTCTTGGTACACCTGTTTTTCAGATGAGCTTAATGGTTGTGAGCCATCAAACACCAATAAAATAATATCAGCCTTGTGCGCTTGTTCGCGTGATCGTTCAATTCCCATCTGTTCGATAATATCATTGGTGCTACGCAGACCTGCCGTATCTATGAGCGTCCAGTAATTACCATTTTTATAAAGGCCAGCTTCAATCACATCGCGCGTTGTCCCTGCAATATTGGTGACAATTGCACGCTCTTGATTAAGGAGTGCATTGAATAATGAAGATTTACCAGCATTAACAGAACCGATGATGGCAATACGAATGCCGCTTCTGATCTGTTGCTGTTGATTAAAGGTTGTTTGCAATTGTGCGATATTGGCAAGGAGACGTTCAATAATTTCTTTGATTTGCAGATTAAATTCCATATTTTCTTCATCAAGAAATTCAAAACTGCTTTCAGAAAGTGCAAGGGCCTTAATGAGTTGTTTTTCAATAATCGTTATCCATTGAGTAAAGCTTCCTTCAAGTTGGGATAATGATTGCTTAAGTGCAAGTTGCGTATTTGCATGGATAAGATCGTTAATTGCTTCTGCTTGTACAATATCAATTTTATTATTGAGAACTGCGCAGCGAGAAAATTCACCTTCTTGTGCCATGCGTGCGCCGGCAACAAGTGCTGCATCAAGAATATTTTGAATAATGAAGGGGTTATTGTGGCAGGTAATTTCTATTGTATCATCACCAGTGAAAGTGTGCGGTGCATGCATGGTTAAAAAAAGAACTTGATCGATATGATTATCGTGCGCATCGATGACATGACCATAGTGAATAGTATGCGTTGGTTGCGCGCTCAATTTTTGCTTGCTAGGTAATGAACTGATGATATCGGCAATAGTGAATGCATTGTTTCCTGAAAGACGGAGCAATGCTATTGCGCCATTACCACTTGGGGTGCATTGGGCAATAATAGGCTGATTAAAGGAATTGGAAAAAGACATAAGAAAATTTTACTCTTTGCCGATATTACTTTGCTGCGGTGCAGCAGAAATCAGGATAACTTTCAAATCTTTAATCTCTTGCTTATACTGTGTGCGCAATGAAGACATAATAAGATGTGCGAGGCTGCGAAATAGTTGTTTTTCATGCGTTGTATCAGCAACTAATGGCAGATTAAACATAAGCTTTAAATTTTTACCCGCCACTTGTGCAGTGAAGTGGATAGAATTCATATGCATTAATTCTAATGTTTTTTTAAGCCAACTTTCAGTAGCTGCAATCATTGCATCATTCCAAGCAACAGGCTTGCGGGGTTTTTCTGGAGCTGCTGTTGTTGTATCAGCGGCTGATACGGGAGCTTTTTTTTCGAGGGGACGCAAAGTTGTTGTTGGTTGAGACTGTTTTTGCTGTGAATTGGGGCGAAGCGTTGGTGCCAGCTGAGGTTCTGCTCTTTTTGCTGGATGCGGTTTTGCTGGTTGTTGAGAAGATTTTTCTACTGATTGCCCTTGTGGAGCCCGCGATGTTGCTGCTGGACGGCATTCTTTTATTTCGGGACGTGGTTTTTGTGCTGGTTTTTCATGAATAATTGGCTTGTCTCCAAAAAAAATACCGATTTTTGCGGGTTTGCTTGTCATGCCAAAGAAATTACGTTCTTCTTTCTCAAATATTTTAATTGAGAATTCTTTCGGCTGTTCAGCTTGATTCCATGCTTTTTCGATAGCTTTCATTATGGAAGATGCTTGTTCAATGATAGATTTCATGAAATGACCCTATGAAGATAAAATAATTAGTTCTCATTCTTTTATTATAACGTTTTTTTTAGCCGCCGGCTACATCCGTGGCCTTCATAGCCTTGGCGGAGTAGGCTTCATTTAAGTCGGGGGGACCCCCAGTGGGAAATATTGAACGGTTTTGAGAAGATATATTGCCGAAAAAAATAGGGTGTAAAAATGGAGCGAGAAACGGGACTTGAACCCGCGACCTTTGCCTTGGCAAGGCAACGCTCTACCAACTGAGCTATTCTCGCTTAAAGATCTGTTATTTTCAATCAAGGGATAGTACATTGATAAAAGTATCATTGATAGAATTTTTGTCAAGATAAAGGCTATGTTTTCCACTTCCGTTCGCCCTGAGTGTCCTACGTAGCCTTGGCGTGGTAGGATGTATCGAAGGGTAAGTTAAAAAAATTAATTCAGTAAAAAAAGATCAATTAGATTAGACCCTTCGATACATCCTACCACGCCAAGGCTACGTAGGACACTCAGGGCGAACGGGAAGGGGAAGTTTTAAAATTAAACAAGATGAAATTGATATGTTAATGGGTTTAAAAAGGGATTTCCATGGTTGATTATTTTGTAGGAACAATAAAAGAAATTCGTGAGCAGGAAATAATTCTTGATATAGGAACAATGGGGATTGCATTACAGGTGGCACAAAGCCAAAATTTTCCATTAACAACTGCTCTGAGAGTATACAGCTATCTGCATTGGAACTCAGAAAATGGCCCAACATTATTTGGATTTGCGCACGAGCTTGAAAGATCGATTTTTAAGGTAATTATTAGCTGCTCAGGCATTGGGCCTAAAATAGCATTGGCAATTTTGGCAGACTTAGGAGCCCAGAGCTTTTTACATGCTATTTCAACGGCTGATGAGCAGGCGCTCAGTAAAGTGAATGGAATTGGTAAAAAGAAGGCAGAGCAGATTATTGTGCAACTTAAGCATAAGGTGGCAATGCTCATCGAAACGGGTGCTGTTGACGTGAGTGATATGAAAGATGTTTCTTACTTTAACGATGTTTCGCTGGCCCTGCAATCATTGAACTATTCTCGCATAGAAATTGGGCGAGCAATGGAATATGTGAAAAAGAATATCAAAGGAAATGCGATAACGTTTGATCTGTTGTTGCGCCATGCATTGGCATATTTATCTAAACAAGCCTGCCCTTAGAAGCTTTCGCGTTCTTCGTAGCTCATAGAGCGAAGTAGGGTATAAAAAGGGCCCAGGTTTATAATTAACCTGGGCCCATAAAATGAATGTGTACTATGGGGCTATTTTATTCTGAATCATCAACGTAATCTTCATCCCCATCAGCATTGCGTACCTTTTTATAAAGCTTGTATCCAACAAATGCCACAGCGGCAGCTGCTGTTACCACCAATGCACGATTGATATTTTTGGCATGCGCTTGGATAAACGTATCTTTAAAGCAATCAAGGCTGGTGATATGAGCAAATGAATTTGCCGCAAGAAAGTCAGCAAAATCGCCAGCTGAAGTCAGTGCAACAGTAAGTGGCGCGGTAATTCTTGAAAGCAGTCGTGTTTTCGATTCTGACGTTCCAGGCTTAGGAGTATCTTTATTATCTTTATCAAGTTCTTTAAGTTCTTCTTCCGTTAATTCTGGTAAATCGTCAGTTATCGTAGCTATAGCTTTTTCAACTCGTCTCAGTTTTATTTTACCATCTTTATTTTTTTGTTTTCCAGGAAGAGAATTGAATTTTTGTAAAAGATCAAATTGTTTTGATAGCTTATCAATTTTATGATCTTCCATCTGCTGCTCAAGAGATATCATGGATTTTTCTTGGTTTGCTATCTGTTTATCGACAAGTATTTTGTTTTTTTCGATGAGCTCTAATTCTGCTTTCTCTTTAGGTGTCTCATCTTTCTTTCTATCCAAATTATCATTTGCTTGATGGGTAACAATAGTAGCAATCCCATTAAACAGGGCGCCAAATGCTTGCTCAATAACTATTTCGCTAGCATCTTTGGAAAGAAGATGAATATTTGTACAAAAAAGTAAGCCTAATCCAATTAATATTTTTTTATTTTTCATGTTTTCCTCTATTAAATACTAAGATGATTGTTTCATTTTCATGAAACTTATTTTTGTTTGCAATATCTCTTTCTTGCACTGTATTGTTTGTTTTTTTTCGTTGATCATGGTTGTACGAAGCTTGGCGTCTTTTTCATTTTCATTAATTCTTTCATCCAACAAAGAAAGATGTTTTTCTAGGTGCATGTCTCTTAAAAAGCCTGGAAAAATTTTCTTTATAAGAATCATCCCTCCAGTGAGCAATTGATGCACGATTATATTCGGAACTGTTTTTATCAATATGATAGAAGTTGCATCATTGGGTGGATTGTCAAAGGCGGTCATTGGTCTTGAAGTATTATCTTCTCTGATATACTTAAAGGCGATTTGTACTTGTTCCTTATTTTCCTGGCTATATTCACTACATTTATCTGGATGTAAAAAAAGAAAGAAATTGTTTTTACGCATTCTCTTTAGGTTTTCATAGTCTACATTCGCATGAAATGGACGTATTCTACGATCGAATTCAGTATAATTATGAGCTGATTTAAATTTTATCCAAAAAAGCTTTAATTTGTTGACATCTTCATCGGTGATATTTTCACCTTTTGCATTTTTTGCTTTTAGATCACGAACAAAATTTTTAAATTGCAGAAGGATATAATTTGGAGTCATTATTAATGCTTGCAGACTATTCCACAAATCTAATGAAGAAGTGGGTATTTCTATATCGGGTGCAGGAGCTATGATTTGCATTCCCATCATTCCCTGACTGCTTACAATAAAAATAGATATAATAAAAAAAATCTTTATTTTTACAAACATTTAAAATCTTCCAACTTTTGCGCCAATTCGCGCTTGTCTTTTATTAGTTTTTTGCCTGTTGCATCTATGTTCTTTTGCTTTTCAGCTCCTATCCGATCTTCTTCTGCGATCTTGCGATCGACTTCTCCAATTTCTTTTTTGATTAAAAAAAGTTCAAATGCTTCTTGTTTGTCTCTTTTTTTGGTTTCTTTTTTCTCATAGGATATCAATCCGGAGATATCCATCTCTGGATCACCGCTACCTGAAATAGAAAAAAGATCTATGCCAAATAATGGACAGTTCGCTTGAAGCAGAGAAACAAAGAAAGTTAGGCAGGAAACTGATTTAAAAGTCATTTTTTATTCTTCAACCAGTTTTGCGGCAAGCCAAGTTTCTTTCTCTTTCATGATCTTATCGGTGCTTTCCGTGTAGTGATCATATCCAAGAAGGTGACAAATGCCGTGGCACAATAAAGTGCGCAGGTGTTCATTGATAGTCTTATTTTCTTGTTCGCATAATTCTTTGATGTATTCAAGTGAAATAATCAGGTCGCCTACGTTTTTATCATCTTCAGTTTCGGCAACTATTGGTTGTCCTGCTTGCAAATCGGGGTGGAATGGGAATGATAAAATGTCAGTCGGCTCATCTTTGCTGCGAAAATCACGATTAAAACATTGAATTGCCTGATTATCGGTTAATAAAATACCTAAGTCAAAGTCTTCATATCCCATTAACTTGAGGACTGTTTGAGCATCTTGTGTAAACTGCTCCATATTAAGAGCGGTAGTGCATTCTTCATTATTTATATTAACCATGGTAGCTTTTACCCCATGCTACGGTTCCCTTCGCATCGGGGACCCCACTTTCAGGAAAGAAGGATATCCTATGCGTTGCGAATCGGGTAGCCTATTACAGTTTAATTCGTATTTTTAGTATGATCGAAATTGAAAAAAAATCAAGCTGAGCAAATGCTTTTTTATTCTATTGCAAAATTACCTGAGCGTGCCATGCTCCGTTTATTTCAGCTAGATTCGATTTTTCATCTGTTAGTCCACAATATTTTATTTCTGATGCCTGCGTAACGCCACGGATCAGCTGATCATGCTGTTGCAAAGCATCAGATAAATCGTCAGTTTGCGCATAAACACGCATCGTTGTAATTGGCGTTTTGAGTGAAAGTTGCCGTTCAGATTTTAATTTGCGTACCTGCGTTGCAATGGCAATAACATTGTTCATGGTATCTGCCTCAGATTCAAAAACATATGGAATTTGTATGTCCTGATAGCGTGTTTGATGGATTGAGGCAATATTTTCATGCGTAAAATAGAGGTCTTGATAGATTGTTTCGCAGGCGTGCGGTATATACGGGCTATAAAGCTGTAAAATGCGCAATCCTGCCTGATAGAGCGTCCAGCGTGTTGCTGCAACTTCTTGTTCAGAATAAAGCTCAGGATTGAATAGTTGGTTTTTAATCAATTCAAGATAGTTATCGCAGAAATCATTCCAGAAGAACTGGTCAATGGTATCCAGGGCTAGGCCAAACTCTTGTTGCTCAAAATAGTGTTGATATTTGGCAAAACAAGCTGAGATGGTGTGAAGCAACCATTGGTTGATTGCACCAATTTCATTGGGCGAGTTCAGGGTTGAATATTCTGCTATATGCGGTTCAGCAAACCGGAAGGCGTTCCACAGCTTGGTGATGAGTTTTTGTCCAATGCCTAGTTGTTCTTCAGAGAACATCATGTCTTGCCCAAGGCGTCCGGTTGCTGTCCAGTAACGGATTGCGTCTGCTGGGTATTTTTCCAATAAAAGTATCGGATCCATGGCAGTACCATCTTTTTTGGATATTTTTCCTTTGCCTTTATCGCTCAGGACGTGGCCGGAAATAACAATATCTTTCCAAGGGGCGATGCCATGATGCATCCATGTTTTCACGATGGTATCAAATGCCCAGGTGCGGATAATATCATGCGCTTGAGGGCGCATACTCATAGGGAGGAAATCTGAGATTTGTTTGTCTATAAAAGGATTTGTTGCGCTAGATCCTTCAACAAGTTCAGGATGAGCGCTTCCAGATTTTTTCAGTAGTTCATAGCAAATATAGGGCGTCAGTGATGACGTATTCCACGTATCCATCACGTCAGTATCGGGCTTGATATTGCTGCTGCCGCATTGTGTGCACGGACCATCATAGGGCGTTTCTTGTGGATCAATCGGCAATTGTTCAGGTTGTGCGAGTAAAATAGCATTACAATCTTGGCAATGCCATGCGGGGAATGGAATACCATAAAAGCGTTGGCGAGAAATTCCCCAATCCCAGCCCAGATTTTTCACCCAATCACTGTAGCGGGATTTCATAAATGTTGGATGCCAATTGATCTGATCTGCCATGTCTAAAAATTTTTGCTTATATGCCAAAATAGCAATAAACCATTGAGGCAATACGGTAATTTCTATTTCTTTTTTACACCGCTCATGAACGTTAACTGAATGCATAATCGCTTCTTGACGGATTAACAGATTATCTTCACGCAATTTTTCAAGAACAGCAACGCGCGCGTCAGCAACCTTCAATCCTTGCAGAAATCCTGCCAATTCAGTGCACTTGCCGTCGAGCCCAATGACTTGATGATAGGGTAAATTATATTTTTTGTACCAGATAATGTCTGTTCTATCTCCGAAGGTGCAGCACATAACAAGCCCGGTACCCTTTTCTGGGTTAACTAATTCATCTTCAAGAAGTGGTACTGAGTGGCCAAACAATGGGACAATCGCTTTTTTGCCTTTGAGGTGGCCATAGCGCATATCAGTTGGGTTATACAGTACTGCAACGCATGCAGGCAGCAGTTCAGGGCGTGTGGTGCCAATGATCAAATCGTTGCCATCGGAATCTTTGAAAACGATATCATTAAAAAATGATGGGAGCTCCATATCATCAAGCTCAGCTTGTGCAACTGAGGTGCGGCAGGTGGTGCAATAAAGAGCCGGTTCTTGTTTGCGATAGACGTAATTTTTTTTATAGAGTTCCAAAAACGATGCTTGGGAAATTTTGCGTGATTGATCAGAAATAGTTGAATAAACATAGTTCCAATCAGCAGAAAGGCCCATTTTTTGCCATAGATTCTTAAATGTTTCTGCTGCATAGAGTGATTCTTCTATGCACAGTGCGATAAATTCTGAGCGAGACATTTCGTGTCCGCGAATATTACGCTTTTTTTCAACGTATCGTTCGGTGGGAAGCCCGTTATCATCAAATCCGAAAGGATAAAAGACAGAAAATCCATTCATGCGTTTATAGCGAGCAATGATATCGGTTTGGGTATAAGAGAAGATATGGCCAATGTGCAAGGTTCCAGAAACAGTTGGTGGAGGGGTATCGATGCTAAATAGCTGTCCCGGATTGTTTTCCATTGTGTAGGTCTGTTCTGCTTGCCATTTTTGCTGGGCTGCAGGTTCGCATATCTGGTGATCGTATCTTTTTTCCATGATGACTTTACGGTTTTTAAAAGGATTTTTCTGCCATTTTATAAATTTTAGTATATCGCGTTTCTCTATAAGCAGCTAGTTTTGCCATTCGAGAATCTGAGTAAGTTGGTTTCAAATAAAAATATGATTTCTTGTGTTGTGTGTCTTCTATTTTTTATAATAATTTCAGATGGGAAATTTAAATCTGTTGAATTGAGAGGTTTTCTTATGAAAAAGTCATATTTATTGTCGGGAATGCTGATTTTAGTAAGTGGAGTTGTTGCGTATGCGATGGAGCCTGCTCGTCCGCGTGAATTTAGAATGATAGATATGGCACTTGCAAAGCACGACTGGCACACTATTTTTGATCTTCTTGAAGCAGTGCCAGGCTTGGTTGATGCGTATGAAACACCCAGGGCATATACCTTACTTTACTATACTATACGACAGAGTGATTTTTTGAAAGCAAAAATATTGCTTGAAAAATACGGGGCTGATCTTAATCGGACCCTATACTTAGCCGTATTCGATGAGGATATTCCAATGATAAAATTTTTATTGGAGCATGGAGCTAATCCTGATGAATCACGCAAAGAAGGTATGACTGCGCGTAAGCTTGCTCTGATGCAGAGAAACTCTGATGTGCTGGAAGTTATCGAATCATTCGATAGAAAGTAAGGAAGTTTTTATGAAAAAGTCATATTTATTGTCGGGAATGCTGATTTTAGTAAGCGGAGTTGTTGTGTATGCGATGGAGCCTGCTCGCCCTCGAGTTATTCGCCCAAACGAATTCAAAATGATAGATCAGGCGCTTGCAGTGGGTGATTGGCAAACTATTTTTACACTTCTTAAAGCAACGCCAGGTTTAGTTGATATGTATAGAACACAAGGTGGTATAGCAATGTCCTTGCTGTATCTTGCTCTATCTCAGGGCGATCTTTTGACGGCAGAAACATTGCTTGCAGAGTATAATGCCGACCCTAATCTTGGGTTGCATTTAGCCATAGTGATGAGGAATATTCCAATAATACAATTTTTATTGGAGCATGGTGCTAATCCCGATGAGTCAGTTAATGGCATGACTCCGCGTAAGACTGCTCTGAAGTACGTTGACCCGAGAGTGTTGGCACTTATCGAATCGTTCGATAGAAAGTGATGTATAGCATAAGTCACTTTAGCTGCCCGATTGAAAAAATCTTGTCCCGCGCTCATTCTGAACTTGTTGAAGAATATAGCGCGCTTGATCCTTCAACAAGTTCAGGATGAGCGCGAAAAAAACTATCCGATTAAGTAAGGCAAACTTAATGATTCATGCTATAAATGATTTTTTCGTAATTTGACCCGTGAATCAATTAGGAGTAAACTTTTTTATACCCCATTCTACATCATGTTCCGAATGGGGACCCCACTAAAACTTAAGATGCTATGAAATTTGCTAATATTTTTGAGTGGATCATAATAAAAAAAATATGCCTTATTTGTTAACTCTTATTGGTTTGCCATCATTATGATTACATTACATACTGCCGAAATGTTGATCAGTATTATTACGTTTTTTATTGCTTATTTGGTTGTCATTACTATTTCCAATGTATTCCGTGCCTGGGTAGCCCATGAAATGGGAGATGATACTGGAGTTCGCTTAGGATATCTTTCATTTAATCCTATGGTTCATATTGATCCGATTGGGCTTTTTTTCTTATTTACGTTCTATTTTGGATGGGGACGTATGGTACCCATCAATCCACTGATGATCACTGAACCGTATCGCATGCTGAAATTGGCCATAGCCTATCTGTCTGATTCATTTATGCATTTATTATTAAGCGTGATTGGCATTATTGCATTGCTTGGTATTTTTGATGTCAATATTATTGGCGTCATGCGCTATATGGTATTGACCTATAATGTTTCTCATTTGCCGATTGCAAATATGTATCCTCATGTTTCATCGTTGGCAATTTCTGTTGGATTTATCATATTTGCGTTCGTTTATCTTAATGTAGTACTTGGCGTTTTGCATTTTATTATTAATTTTAGTAACTATCTTCTTTTTGTTCTTGCTGATAGATCAAATAAAGTTGCTCAATATGCCAATTATATCACCATTGGCTTGCCGATTTTTCTCATTTTATTTTTTTCACCACTATTCCGATTGTTTTCAGTGCAACTCATTTCATATATAGGATTGGCAATTGCGTATATGGTGGGGATTGCCAGATAGGATACAATGAACATAGAAAAAACAATAGAACTTTTGAGATCGGGAACGGTCAATATTTATTCAGAAAATGAGCTTGTTAGCGCAATAAAAAGCGGTAAAAAACTTAAAGTAAAACTGGGAGCAGATCCAACAGCTCCCGATTTGCATTTAGGACATACGGTTGTTTTATCAAAGTTAAAGCAATTTTGCGATCTTGGGCATGAAGTTATTTTTTTAATTGGTGACTTTACTGCGCAGATTGGTGATCCGACCGGGCGGGATAAAACACGTCCACCGCTTACGCTTGATGCAATTCAACACAATCTTCAGTCATATTTTAATCAAGTTAGTCGTATTCTTGATGCCACTAAAATCACGGTTGTTTATAATTCCCACTGGTTGGCAAAATTAACTGCGATGGAAATGGTAAGTTTACTTGCTAAAGTCACGCTTGCACGCATTATTGAACGAGATGATTTTCAAAAACGCATCAGCAAAAATGAGCCAATTGGCATGCATGAACTACTCTATCCTATTTTTCAGGCATACGATTCTGTTGAGCTGCGTGCAGATGTTGAATTAGGCGGTACCGACCAAACCTTCAATGTGTTGATGGGAAGATTCCTTCAAGAGCACTATGGACAAAAAGGGCAAATTGCAATCACCATGCCATTATTGATTGGTCTTGATGGTGTGCATAAAATGTCAAAATCATTGGGCAATTATGTGGGCTTGAATGAATCGGCGTCTCAGGCTTTTGGTAAATTAATGTCGATGTCTGACGTTTTGATGTGGCATTATTTTTCAGTGCTGCTCCATAAGAATGAACAACAGATTGCGCACATGCAAGAAGAAGTTAAATCAGGCGCTCTGCATCCCATGAATCTGAAAAAAGATATGGCGCAGACAATTGTAGCGCGTTTCTGGTCTGCTGAAGATGCAGCAAGCGCTCGCAGTCAGTTTGAGGCGTTGTTTCAAAACAAAGATTATTCGCAGGCAACAGAAATAGAATTGCCAGCTGATTTTGCAAATCCTATCTGGATTGTTGATTTGCTTAAAATTCTTGGTGCGGTACAGACTTCTTCCGATGCTAAGCGATTGATTGAATCTGGTTCGGTGCATGTGGATGAAGTGGTTGTTGCCAATTTTAAGGATGTTGTAAGCTGGCAGCCCGGTGCGATTATTAAGGTTGGTAAGCACAGGATTTATAAAATTAAATAAGGCTTGCTGTGATATCATCCGGATTTTTACTCATCAATAAGCCCATCGGCAAAAGTTCCTACGGATGCATCGGATATCTCAAATGGGTGGCCAAACAAAAGCTTCGTATTGGCCACGCCGGCACATTGGATCCTTTTGCATCAGGATTATTGATTATTGCAATTGGGCGTGAAGCAACCCGCTTGCTTTCGCGTTGCATGGCGATGGAAAAAACATATATCGCAACGGGCAAGTGTGGCGAATTGACTGATACGCTTGATTGCACGGGGCAAATTGTTATGACCAGCGATGTAATCCCCTCTGAACAGGCATTGCGCCAATCTTTAGAATCTTTTGGTTCTTCTTATGAACAAATTCCTCCTCTATATTCTGCATTAAAGCATCAAGGCAGACCAATGTATTTGCTGGCGCGCAACAAAATGATTGATGAGCAGCAGTTGCAAGAAGTTGCTGATGCAAAACGTAGAACGGTGCAGCTCTATGATAAACAGTTTGTATCATACGATCCTCCGCAATTTACCATTCAAGTGCGGGTTTCGCAGGGGACCTATATTCGGACACTGATTAATGATATAGCAGTTCGCGCGGGTAGCTACGCAACAACCTATGGGCTTGCACGTACTGCAATCGGGCCATTTACGCTTGCCGATGCGGTAGATTTAAAAGCAATCACGAGTATCGATGATCTGAATGGACATATCATCCCATCTGATAAGTTTTTTCAATCTAATTCTTGATTTTCTGCTTTAACTTTATGTATGCTGAACTCAGATTAATGCTGCATTTCAGATTAATAAGGAGAAGGCATGTATAGGATTTTATCGCGCTTAATAATGATTGTTATGTGCAGTTCGCTGCAATCATTGCACATTATTGCAATGGAACCAGCACAATCACAAAATTCATTATCTACCATTTCTGATGATTCTATAACCACATTATATAAAATTAATGATGATAAATTTTATCTATATATTCCTATTGAGCAACTTGTTAGTGCTGATGGAGATCGCGTTAATCTAAAAGATTTATTTGAGAAAAATGGACTTTGCACGAAGCAAGCCAGTTTATTCAGGCTTGAGGGTATTGAGCCGGCTTGGTCAGATACAGAATGGCAATCTAATCTTTCTCAGTTAATTACTATGCAAACACCCCAGGCTAATCCTGGCTATCGTTATCTTGTTTATCATGATAATAAGTATAGTTTAAATAAATTAGTGGGGTTATTGGCAGATGCAAAGATTCTCATTAAATCTTTTTTAGGTCCTGATACTATTCCCCAGGGATTTGTTAAAAAAGAGAAAATTGGTCGAATTTTTACCTATGCTCAATTGCGGCAAGTTATTAAAGAAAAAAACTTAGTTCACGTTAAACTGCCACAAAAATATGTTTACATAAAGGATGCGGTAACAGGAGAATATCTTTCACGAGAGCAAGCGGAAAAGGTTATTGATAATGCGTTAAAGGCATGTATCAGTGATGATCTTTCTTGTGGAATTGATTTTACTTCCGATAGATATAAATTGGAAATTTTTGCTTCGCGAGAAAAAAGCGAAGGAAAAGGATTGAGCAAAGCAACAGTAGATGAACTTTTTGTATTATGCAAAGAAGCCCCATTCGATATTGGCAATGATAATATTTTTTGGGATGCCAAGGGTGATGCGATAATCATAGACACTGAATATAAAGGTTCAACAACAGGAGTGTGTGGAAAGGTTGGACGGTATCCAGTAGATCCAGATCTTTAGTCAAGAGAGGTAGTTGTAATGAAAAAAATAATACAACAATTAATAATGATTGTCATGTTCAGTTCGCTACAATCCTTGCAGATGATTGCAATGGAGCCAGAACAACGACAAATCCCATTATCTACTATTTCTAATGATTCTTTAACTGCGTTGTATAAGATGGATAGTGCATTACGTTTTTATATTCCGGGAATAAAAGAGACAGATAATAGAGATACTTTAAAAAAAATCCTTAATAGTAACGGATTTTGTACCATTAAAAGATTTGTTATGATACCAGATTGGTCAAATCCAGTTTATGTGGGTGAAAATTGGTCCGATGAAGATTGGCAGGAAAATTATTATCGCTTAATTCATGGGGTAGGAAGTCCAGAAGAAGCGGACGCTCTTAGGCAGATTAAGGAACAGCTTGCTGCGGGTACTTTTGACATGGGTAATGCTGATCAATTAAGTATATTATTGGATTTTAAGTCATATGAAAAAAATAAGCGTTCTTTAGATGAATTATCACGGTTATTGAAAGATGCAAAGAGTGTTCTTAAATCTTTTGTGCCACTCAAGAATTGGAATCCAGATAATTTTATTCAAAAAAGTTCACGTCTTAATCGATTGTTTACCTATGCAAAGTTTCAACGCATTATAAAAGAAAAAAATCTAACTCATATTCGCTTACCAATAAAATTTCTTTGCATCAAAAACGTCCAATCGGGGGAATATGTTACCAGAGAAAATGCTATGGCTATTATTGATGATGCATTAAAAATATGTCTTCATCAGGACTCTTCATTTTCAATCCTATTTGTTTCTGAGAAATATAGAATAGAAATCTTTGCTACTAAAGAAAAGAGCGAAGGAGAAGGTCTTAGTAAGGCGACAATGGCAGAACTATTTATATTGTGTAATCAAGCTCCATTTGATATTGGAGATGATAATATTTTTTGGGATGCCAAGGGCGATGCGATAATCATAGATACTGAATATAAAGGTGAAACAACAGGTGTTTGTGGAAAACTTAAACGATATCCAGTGGATCCAAATCTTTAGTAGGTGAAAGTTCATTGCTTTATAGGGGTTCCCATATAACTGCGTTCTTCGTAGCTTTAGCGGAGTAGAAAGCGAAGCGAAATATGGGATTTAGCAGCATTTCCGATGTACTTTTTCTTTATGAACGCCAAGAAGAATGTTTTTACGTTCTTCAATTTGTGCGATAAAGCGTCTGATATAAAAAAGATGATTATAAAATTGTGAAAAATCGGTCTGAAAATCGATATTTCCATTGAGAACAAGGACGGGTAGCTTTTGAAGTACTACCGGATTATTGTTATTTTCTATAAAAAGCAGTTCTTTTTCCGCATAAATCTGTTGAATATATTCCAGCGTAATCGTGCTTTCTGATGATAATGCGCGTTTTTTCAAGCGGGCATGTGCTATTTCCGGCGATACGCGCAGATAAATAATTCCTTCTGGGTGCTCATGATCGTCGTGATCGTGACCGGCACAAGCATGGCTTGCTGACCAATCTTCATGCAATGCGATAGAGCATGCAATTGTCTCTTCTTGCAGACGTGCTAAAAAGGCATGAATGTCTGAACCAATGGTTCCATCAAGAATAAGCATAAAATCTCCTGAATAATATTAATCCCCTCTCCGTTCGCCCTGAGTGCCTACGAAGCTTCAGCGTAGTAGGTGTATCGAAGGGTAAAAATAAAATTAATTCAAGAAGAGGATTGTTCTTATTTATTATCTACCCTTCGATACATTTTTGCAAAGCAAAAATACTCAGGGCGAACGGAAAGGGGAAAGTTGTTTGTTAAGGAGGTATGCCAATAATTTTACGGCGTAATAATCCGTGCAATCATCGGGTTAATTCCTGTGATAATTTCGCGTACATTTTTAATTTCTGCAATCAGCGCAAGATTATGCGCATTGATCTGCTCATCCGCACCTAATAGTATCACTTCATCCCCTCTATTGGCCTGAATATCAGTCACATCAATTATCGTCATATTCATGGCGACTCGTCCAATAACCGGAGCGTACGCTCCATTAATGCTCACCGATGTTTTATTAGAAAAGAGGAATTTATAGCCATCATAATAGCCAACGGCAAGCAGGGCAATGCGTGTTGGTCTTTGTGCTATAAAGCTACCGGTGTAGCCAATGGATGAACCGGTGGGTATTGTTTTTATATTTACGATTGTTGTTTTCCAGGTCATTACCGGTTGTAAGTGATTTCTATCGTGCCCAAGGCCGTATACTCCAATGCCGACACGGAAAAAATTAAAGTGCTGAGGATACTCAACAGTAGAAGTGCTTGCAGAGTTGCCCATGTGCAGATGTTGAGGAAAAATATGATGATCATGGAGCATCTGCAGCGTATTATTATACTGTTCTAGCTGGTACGCAGTAAATTCTGGGTTGATGTCTGATGCAGAAAAATGGCTATAAATGCCTGCAATGCGAATATAATCAAGCGTTTGCAGTTGTTGTATGAAATCCAGAGCCTCATTGGGTAGCACTCCCATGCGAGAGAGTCCTGTATCTATTTTTACGTGGACATTGAACTGATAAGAGTGTTTTTTTCCTATCTCATTGAGGTTGTGCGCGTATTCCAGGTAATCAACCATGAAGTGAATGTTTCTATTGACCGCATATTCAGGACTGACATCGCTATAGCTCAGAACCAGAATAGGTTTGGTGATGTTTTGTAGGGCAAGGGCTTCAGAAAGCTGTGCAACGCAGATCCAGTCGACATTTTCATTTTGTTCGCACAGCGTGGCTATTTGGTGCAATCCGTGGCCATAACCGTTGCCTTTGATCACAACAGCGAGGTTGTTGTGGTGGCCGATTTTATTTTTATAGTAAGCAGCATTGTGATTGAAGGCGCCGGTGCCGATTTCCAGGTATGTTTGAGGAGTTGGGGCGGTGCTGATAATTGTTGAATTTTGGGGATGGAGGGGATGGTTTTTGTGTAGTGCCATGGTGCTTTTTAATTTTTTGCTAGTTTCCTAAAAAGGGCATCGTATTTATCAACGAGTTCTGCATATACTTTTTGTGTTTTGGGGTCTTTGCTAATGATGGATGCCTTATCTTGGCTTCTGATGGGTTCGATAATAATATTACTACCATCCGTTTTTATATTGATGTGGGTATGTTCATCAATACCAAGTAGCTCTAGAATGGGTTTATCGATTAAGATTGCAAGGCTATTGCCGTGTTTTGATAATTTTTTGATCATAATAAATCCTTTTTTTATGAATAAATACCTATAATTAGTATGAACAATGTTTATACCATAGTCAACATGTTGTTATGTTTTAAGAGTGCCTTGATATCCTCAAAAATACGCCCAAATTGACAAATTGCACAATTTGTATAGGCTTTTAATAGGTGGGAGACTATATATTTTAGGGGATTTCATGAAAAAGATGTTATTGATGACGGTTTTGATGGGCGTTATGGGTTTTGCATGTGCCAATGGAAAAGCGAGCGATGCTCAACTTTTAGCACATTTGAAAAATATTAAAAAAGAATTGGTTACGCTTGTTGAACAAGGTGCATCAGAGCTCGGGCAACCAATTTTAGATTGTACACAAGAAGTGTTCAGCGAATTGTATAACAAAGCCGAATCTTTTCAAAAAATTTATACTCATGAGATATTGCATCCACAATTTGCTTGCATATGCAACAATGTAGGATTATCAGTTGAAGAAATTCAAACAAATTTTGAAGATATTTCGGGTTATGAGTTCGGAATGCCTATTGTTCTGGGTAAAGAAGTAGAGCAAGAACTATTTAAATTATTCATTCCTATTATCAAAGAAGTTCATAAAAAATATTCTGAGAAAGATGTAACCGGCGACTTTGAAAAAGTATTAACTGATGATACTGTAAGAGGCACATTCAATAATATGCTCGATATTATACCTATATTGGGGATATTTTATGATCCGCTGCTTAAACTGATTGACGCCAAGATAGTGGAACTTGAAGCGCAAGTATCATAAGAATTTGCGAATAAATAGCGATTATATAATTTAGGGAAATTTCATGAAAAAGATGTTATTGATGACGATTTTGATGAGTTTTGTGGGTTCGGCATGTGCCAATACAGAGGTGAGCGATGCTCAACTTTTGGGGCATTTGAAAAATATTAGATCACAATTGATATCTATTATTGATGAGAATCGATCAAGTCGATTTTCTGAGTTTTCTCAAGAAGAAATGGCAAGATATAATTTTTTTGCAACACTTATAAGCGAATTTTATAATAAAGCTAAAACTTTGCAGAGGATTGTAACTGATGAAATAGTGCGTCCTGAATTCGACGTAGTATGCGATAATATATCATTGTCTTTTTATCAGATTCAAAATAAATTTGATAATTTGCCGACTTATCAAAGAATGAATACATTAGTTTCGGTCGAAGGCGATCTGCAAGCACAAGATCCTGTGGAAATTAGTGAGGATACAAAACAGGAATTATTTGAACTATTTGTTCCTATTTTTGAAAAAACATATCAAGAATATTCTCTGCAGTTCAGTCAAAAAGATACCTTTGGAGAAAAAATGGCTGAGGAGACGATAAGAAATATCTTTAAAGAAATACTCGATATCTACCTTTGGCATCCAGAAATGTTAATGGATAATTGGCCAATGATTGATTTGCTGAATGCCAAAATAGCTGAACTTGAAGTTCAAGTATAACTGATAATTTTCTACAAATATGATATAATAAATAAGCCTCGGTAATCGAGGCTTATTTTTAACCCCATTCTCCATTTCATTTCTAATGGGGACCTCATATAAAGATAAGACATTAAAACATAAAGAGATACTCATGATTAAGAAAAAAGATAAAGAAGTTAAAGGCGAACTTATTTTTGGGATTAATCCCGTCGTAGAGCTGCTTAAAGCTAAGCGTCGCAAGCTCATTTCAATCTATACCACCAAGCCAACACCACAAGCATTTGAAGATATTCAAAAGGTATGGCCAAAATACCCAGTGGCAATACAATACGTTACCCGTGATGTTCTTGATCGTATGGCAGGTACCACTGATCATCAAGGTGTTGTTGCTTGGACGCATCTTTTTCCTTTCCGAAAAGTTTTCTTTGATCCTAAAAAGCATAAATTCTTAGTGATGATTGATGGGGTTCAAGATCCGCGTAACTTAGGCGCTATTTTGCGTTCAGCATATTGTACTGGCGTTGATGGTGCCATTGTCATTAAACGTGGTGGTGCACAATTGACGGGTATTGCAATCAAATCGTCTGCTGGGTTAAGTGAGCATCTTGAAATTTATGCAGCCCAATCTGCTGCGGCTGCTGTTACAGAGCTGAAAAATGCTGGATACACTATTTATTTGGCGACTTTTGATGGCAAAGATGCTACAAAGTGCGACTACCAAAACCCACTATGTGCAGTAATTGGTGGTGAAGGTAGTGGTATTTCTAAATCAATTTTATCTTCTGGTATCCATGTAACCTTGCCTCAAAAATCAAGTGACATTTCTTATAACGCTTCAGTAGCGGCAGGAATCTTACTTTTCTTAATTTCCAGTCAGCAGAAAAATATTTAGAATATTATTATTACTATAATAGACTTGGTTCTTATTAGTCATTTTAATTATGCATTAAATTGAATAAAAACAGAGGTCCCCAATTGAGCAATAGCGAAATTGGGGTATTTTTATTGACTATTTGCCTCCCAAAAGAGTAAGAAAAAAGCAATGGGGTTGCTTTTAGCAAGGAAGGTTAAATGAAAAAAATAATAATAGCCGGTCTCTGCTTAATAATAATTTTTGCTGTGCTGAGATGGAATTCAACCTCGCTTTTTGCAGTGAAAGAATATCATTGTTCTCAGACAGGAATCATCGCTCCCGATTACTTTTCTTTGATTGAGACTGTCGTTGGTAATTTATTACGTGATAATAATTCTGCTCATTCAATAATTACACAATTGCAGAAACAATTTCCCATCTTAAACAACATTGTATTATCATATAGTCCAATGCGTACCCAGATATCACTCTATGCCCATAAGCCTCTCTGTTGCATCAATAATTCTTTAGTTATTACCGGCAATGGTGAGCTTTTTCCCAAAGATAATTTTTCTGATGATATGTGTTCTACTATTCCTTCTGTTGCCGTTGCTCCGCATTATCTCAATCACGCAGTTTCGCATTTATTATCTCTCTTGCATGCATTGCCGTCCGATTTTGACCAGCACTATAATCTTCGTTTAGAAAGTGAACATACGATTCGTCTTACTGATAAAGATAAACCACAGTTTTCGATTGTTTCTTCTGCTGCGCAGAAAAACATGGCGGCTCTTTTGAGCCAATGTAATTTAGTGAAAAAAAATCTTGATGCACGAAAAAAATTTGATAAAAATTCGCAATGGGCAGCCGATACAAGGTTTGCTGATTATATTATCGCATATAGGGCATAAATTTGCGGGAGTTAAAAAATGGGACAACACTGTAAACTTAATAATAAAAATTATAGCTCAAGTTCCGTTCGCCCTGAGTGTTTTTTGTCCTCAAAAAATGTATCGAAGGGTAATTCTTCTTTAATTTTGTTTAAAAGCAATGTGAAAGAATTATCCATAAAATCAACCCTTCGATACATTTTCCTGCGTAGGAACTTCGGAAAACACTCAGGGCGAACGGAACTGAATAATACAGCATTGTTAAAAAAAGGGACCCCAATAAATGTTAACGTAGTTGGGGTATAATAAAGGGGGTAGTATGGCAAGACTTATTAAAGAAAATATCATCACATCAATTGATATCGGCACGACAAAAATCTGTGTTTTGGTAGCGTGTAAGATGGGTGATCAGATTGATATTATCGGCATTGGTAAATCTCCATCGCATGGATTGAAAAAAGGAGTTGTTGTTGATGTTGCAAAAACAATCAATTCTATTACAACTGCCGTTAAAGAAGCAGAAATGATGGCAGGTTTTCCCATAGAAGCAGCATACATCGGTATTTCAGGTGCTCACATTAGCTCAATCAATTCAACTGGGATGGCGTCTATTAAACACGGGCAAATTAAACAAACGGATGTTGATATTGTTTTGGAAGCAGCGCAAGCGATAGCAATTCCTGAAGGGCGTCAAATTTTACATGTTATGCCACAATATTTTATTATCGATGGAACAGATCAAGTGCAAGACCCTATTGGTATGCATGGTGTGCGCCTTGAAGTGCAGGCACATATTATCATGGGATCAGTATCATCGGTGCAAAATTTATTAAATTGTTGTCAAGCAGCTGGCATTCAGGTCGCTGATATTATATTAGAGCAACTTGCTTCAGCTGATGCTGTTTTGAGTGAAGATGAGCGAGAATTAGGGGTCGGGATGATTGATATCGGCGGTGGGACTTCTGATGTAGCGTTTTATAAAAATGCTGCAGTAAGGCATACGATGGTTTTACCGGTAGCAGGAAATCATGTGACCAATGATATTGCAATTGGATTGCGAATTATGAAAGAAGAAGCGGAGCGAATTAAAAGACGATATGGATTTGCAATTAGTAGTCTTATTGAAACTGAAGAACTGATTGAAGTTGAAATGATGCAGGGAGAAGATTTACAGGTTGTTCGCCTTTCTGATCTTGTTCTTATCATTGAATCACGCATGAGAGAATTGTTCGAATTAGTGAACGCGGACATACACAAAAATAAGTTACAGCAGTTTATGACAAATGGATTGGTGCTCACTGGCGGTGGTTCATTGCTCACCGGTGCACGCGAATTGGCTGAAGAAATTTTTGATTGTCCGGTACGCATTGGAAAGCCACGTGTGCTTTTTGATTTAGTCGAAACATTGCAAAGTCCACTGTATGCCACCGGATACGGATTGCTGGTGCATGTGTTGCAACGAGAAAAGAAAGTAAAAAAACAGCTACAAGATGAGCCATTGACGCGACGTGTTTTTGAACGAATGAAGTCCTGGGTTGCAGACTTTTTTTAGGCAAGTTATTAAAATCCTCCTGATATGTATATTTTTTCCCGCGCTCATCCTGAACTTGTTGAAGGATATCTTCGAGCGCTCGAGGAAATCCTTCAACCCGTCCTTCGCCAAGGCTTACGCCGTCGCCAAAAGGCTATGGCGCACGCGGTCGGAGGGCAGGCGGGTGTTTACTGCTGAGCATAGTCGAAGCATCAGGATGAGCGCAGGAAAGAGATCAACTAAGAAATGCTCAAGGTCCAAGTTATAAGATCTTAAACGGAATCCCCGTGTGCGAACATAGGGTTAACTAAAGGAGCTGATATGATAGAGTTTGAACAAGAAGCATTACAGCGTCAGAAATCAATGGTATCAATCAAAGTTATTGGTGTCGGCGGCGCTGGTGGTAATGCGGTAAATAGTATTATCGAATCAGGATGTCAAGGAATTGGTTTTGTTGTTGCAAATACTGACGCGCAAGCATTGGAATTTTCCAAAGCGCAACATAAAATCCAGATCGGCGTTAAGTCAACAAAAGGGTTAGGGGCTGGAGCGAATCCAGAAATGGGGAAACGAGCTGCAGAGGAAGACTTGGATAAAGTGATGGATGCAATTAGTGGTGCAGACATTGTATTTATCGTCGGTGGAATGGGCGGTGGTACTGGTTCAGGCGGGTTGCCGGTCATTGCGCGTGCATTGCGAGATAAAGGAATTTTAGTTATCGCAATTGTAACGCGACCTTTTTTATTTGAAGGCAAGCGTTGTGCGGCAGTGGCCAGCAATGCTATCGAAAAACTTAAACAAGATGTTGATGCGCTGATTGTTATACCAAATCAAAAATTACTTGAAATGGTAGGTCCAGAAGTTTCTATGACGGATGCTTTTGCAATGATCAATGAAGGTGTTTTAAGCCAATCGGTACGTGGACTTTCTGATATTATTACGCGTCCAGGACATATCAATGTTGATTATGCTGATATTCGTACCATTATGAAAGATCGCGGTCTTGCGGTAATGGGCACTGGTAAAGCATCTGGCAAGGGGCGTGCGTTTCAAGCAGCTCTTGAAGCAATATCTTCACCATTGCTTGAAAACATGAGTATTGTAGGTGCGCATGCTGTACTCTGTAATATTACTGGTGGCAGCAATCTTGGTTTACATGAAATTAGTGAGGCTGCTTCCGTTGTATATGAACAAGCGCATGAAGATGCAAATATTATTATTGGTTCAGTGATTGATGATAGTTTACATGATGAAGTGATTGTCACTATCATAGCAACTGATTTTGAACGTCCTACTGTTATGCAAGAAATTGTTATCGAACCATTGGTGGTTCAGGTTCAGAAAGAAGAAGTGGTGATGGCGGCCGCTGCTGCATCAGTTCAGCAGGAGCCGGAAATCATAGCAGAATCGCTTCCTTTGATCAGAGAAATTGAGCCAATGGAGATGATGGCAGAAAATGAAGAAGAAATGATGTTTGAGCTTGAAGAAGAATCCTCCTTTGCCAAGGCTTCCTCCTCTGCCAAGGCTACGGCGGACATGACGGCGGACGCGGCACCGAAGCAACAAGATGGTTTTTTTGATAAAAGTTCTACGTTTAGTTGTGCGGTGGATTCGAAAGATCTTGATGTACCTACGTTCATGAGAAAATAATACAACAATCGTGTAATTGCATCTTACTCTATGGTATGAGGGCGAATGCACTTATACGATTGTTTATTTTTCAGGATATGTTAAGAGAAGTTGCTGGGGCTTATTGTGCTGTTTATCAAAGGCGCATTTTTTCATAAAATCCATTATTTCTGACAGTTTTTTTGTAGGAAATGTTATAGTTGGTGAAAGCGCAGGGAGATTATACATAATGCAGCAGTCTCTTACAAATTGTCTTTTTTTTCTATTTTCCCAAGAGAGATCCAGCTCGGCAATTGCTTGAATAAGGCATGGAGTGACATTCGTTGGCTTGCGAGGAGGCCCATCTTGATAAGTATCCTTATATATTGTGATAGTTTTTATGACAATTTCTTTTATCTCAAAGTGGGGTATGTGTTTAACTGAATCAATGATATTTTCAGCTGAACAGTCTATCAAACAATTGAACTTTTCTAATGTCCGTATACCTTTGCACATCGTTTTCACAGAAGTGTCTTGTTGCCGGATTTGTTCAGTGATGATAGCGGTAACTTTATTAGCTCTGTTTTGCTCAAGAGCAACCAGGAATGCTTCGGGGCTAATACAAGAAGGTTTTTGTGATTTATTGGCGAGATCGTCTTCTTGCTGAAAATGGTCAGCGAGCTCAATGAGATACCTAAGTTCATCAGGATAGGCTAGAGGGGTGAGTTCGGCGAGCTTTTTTACCGTAACTAATGGATCAACCTTTATTTTGCTTAAATATGAACTTAAAATTCTTTCTCTGGCTTGTAAGTCAGGTGAATCAGATTTTGCCTTGGATACATTTTCTGCCTTGGATACATTTTTTTTTGTTTGTTCGCGGGCTATTTTCTTACGATTAAATTTAATTACACTGTAGAGTATCCAACTTACTGTTACCAAGCAACCAGTGAGATACGGATGATTTTGGATTCCATCAATTAGACGCGTGCAAAAGGCTGTAAAATCAGTAGTGCTTACGGGCATTGTGGGCCTGAAAGAAAAGCAGCTAATTGGTTGTTGGCCACAAATTAAGAGAAGAAATACCAGATAAACACGTGTTTTTAATGCCATAATAACGCTTTTAGAAATTTCTATATTAGTATTTGAATGGTTTTAGGTCGTATTTTTATTATACAATTATTTACGTCTTTTGCAACATGCATTTCCATTTGTAATTCACAAATGTGCCCCCTTTTACGGCCATCAATAACTATGGTATCATTGTAATGGATAGTAAACCATCGCATACTTCAATATGAAGGGAACAATGATGATGAAAAGAAGAACTATGATCTTATTGATGGTGCCATTGATGGTATCTTTATCGGTAGGCAATGTGTCTGCTCGAGATGAACATGATGGTTTTATCGCAGGAGCATGTGCCGTTGGCGTTGCGCTTATCGGAGTTGCAGGGGCAGTGGCTTTAGCTGATTGGTGTTGTTCTGAAACAGATGACCAGCTGATTGCGCGCGTGGGCAATGAGTATCACGTAATCAGTGCCAATTATCAACAGACAATGGATTATTTTGGACCTCGTGCAGGGGTTGGCATTCATGCGCCACACAGACCTATTTCCTATATTCCAGAATTGACACTCTTTGAGTTTGCGACATTTTTGTGGAATGGTAATGTATCTCCGCAGGATTATATGTCAGGCGTTTTTGCAGCAAAAGACAAGTTGCAATCATGCATAAAAGATTTACGCAAACGTATTCATAATCTTGAAGGTAAATATAATAACTATGAAGATCAAAAGCGATTAGCAACTATGCGTAATCTGTTGCAGCGATCTGATCAGTTATTTGCCGATATAGTTATTTTGGCACAATGTTTAGAATGTCATAAAACATATTTGGCTTTGTGTAATACTATAGGTAAAACACATACGCGCTATGCACAAGAAATAAATATTGTTACGTCTGAACGTTATACCTTAATAACAGAATTAAAGCAGTATATTATAAGCCGCGATGGTAGTAGATATGCATTCAAGAATTTTGTAAAAGAAATAGAAGCAGATATTGCCAACGTGAATTCGCGTATCTATGCACTTGCTCGTACGTATTCTTCAGCTCAAAATGATACAAACACATTGCTCAATAGACTCACGTATATTAAAAATCTGATTGTATCTGATCCGCGTTATCAGCAAGAATTATATGAATGGGAACAGGCACGTTTGGAGCGTCAGCGCATTGCAGCGATTGAAGAGCAAACGCGTCTTGAACGTGAACGTATACGTATTTTGGAACAACAAAACAGAATTCTTGTAGAACATAATCGGATTGAGCGTGAAAAAATGTACGCACGGCCAGTCTACTATGTACCAGTAGAAGAAGTGTCAGTTACCGTTACTTTTTAAGCAATAGATCGTTAATTAAAAAAATGAGGTCAGAAAATCTTTCTGGCCTCATTTTTTTATGTTATGATTTGGCAAATTAATTTTTAATATATTTAAAAAAGGAATTGTATGAGTACGAATGGCAAGATAGTGGTAATGGTTTTTTCGTTGATAATGATGAGTGGCTTATACGGTGCAGAGAATACGAAAAAGGCAGATGATGCAAGTTCAGCAACTCAAATGGCAGATCAATTTAATTCTTCCTTAGGGCAATCTCCTATCGAACAGAATGTCTATTTTCTTGGTTTGCCAACATTGGCAGGTATGGCGAACTTTGTTTCAAGTAAGGTGGCGTCTGCTACTGAAACTTTTAATAACGCAGCATCGAATGACGCTGCGTTTAGAAAATTGGGCTACCCAGTTTCTGATCCTATAGCACAACTTGAATTGACAAAATCTCTCGGTAAATATAATACGATAGCAAAAGAACCCATTTTTGAACTTCGATGCAAAGATCTTGAGACTATTGGCAACAGGGTAAATTATTTAATACGAGTTTATAAATGTTTGTATCCTACTGAAACTACTTATGGTAAATGTTTGCCAAGGCCCGATGGTGTTCTACTGGTGGAACATTGCATGGAACATCATTTATCGGTAATGCCAGATCCTTTAAAAAATTTATTTAAGCAGTATTTAAACGAACAAAATGCACAAACCACAAAGGCTTGCAATAAAGCAGAAAAAGTTTGGCCTGTTTCCAATAGTCAGACAGAATCTGCCAAGGCTGAAAATTTTTCGGGATCTATAAATTCAGAAAATAATGAAGCATTGATTGATATCTTTGTAAAAATAGGTTGGCCATGCGCTGGTCGAGAAAAAGATGCTTATAGTTATTTGCAAACATGTCTTGTTGTTTACCAAATAAAACAATTATTGAGAACACTCAAAGGACGTGAACTCTTGCAGACAGTAGAAGGCAGAACATCATTGAATATTCGAGAAGATGCTAAAATAATAGCTATGATCAATGATCCCGATCGTCAACGTAAATTTATTGCATCGCGACAAGATTTTCTTCAAAAAATATATGAAAAATTACCATCGTCTGCTCAAGCAATGCAATTGGCGGGGCATTGTTTGAAACATCATGCTTATATTATGCCACAAGTGTTGCAAGATGATTTTCTTCAGTTTATAGAAGAAAAGCAGCAGGAGGCCGATGCTATTGCTGCAGAATTCCTTACTAAAAAAGCCGATGTAACCAATGTTACAAAGAAGTAATAATATTTCTCTCCATTTTGGCACAGCCAAAGAAAAAATAAGCGATATTGCATCCAGATATGGACTGATATCGCTTATTATTCTTGATCAGATGCATGGCAATCAAGGTCATATTATTCGCCCGTTTAATGCGTCGATGTCATTCAAATCGGTCCAAGGTGATTTTTTAATAACACAAGAACAACATGTTGGTCTTGGTATATTAGCGGCAGATTGTTTGCCAATTGTTTTTGCTGATACTGTGCATAGTGCCATTGGTATTGCGCATGCAGGTTGGCGTGGGAGTGTTGAAAATATTGTGCAGGCAGTGGTCAATTGCATGGAGCAACAATATGGCACTGATCCTGCGGATGTATCAGTGTTTTTGGGGCCGTGTGCAAAAGTTTGTTGTTATCAAGTGCAGCCGGAATTTATACAAAATTTCGCTGCTGTTGTTGATAAAAGCAGGTTTTTTGTGGAACGCAATGACAAACTGTTTTTTGATCTTCCGCTGTTTAATAAGTCTCTTCTGATTTCTGCCGGCATCCCGCAAACTGCTATTAATGAGCAGTATAATTATTGTACCATTTGCGATGATGACCATTTTTCTTTTCGCAGGCAAGGTGAAGCTGCAGGGAGAAATATCAATGTTGTGTGGATTAGATAAAAAAAGGGGGGATTATGAAAAAAATTCATCCAGCGGCACTGATTATTCTTGATGGTTTTGGATACCGTGCAGAAAAAAAATACAACGCAATTGCACATGCTTATATGCCTCATTTTAATGCGTGGTGGCAGAAATATCCTCATGCCTTGCTGCGTGCATCTGGTTCTGCTGTGGGGTTGCCTGATAATATGATTGGCAACTCTGAAGTTGGGCATTTAACTATCGGTGCCGGACGCGTTATAGATCAACCAATGAAAATATGGCTGGAGGCAATCGCTGATCATTCATTTGCTCATAACCACGTTTTAACAACGCAGCTTGAAAGGTTACATAGCGTAGGTGGGGCTTTGCATATTATTGGATTACTTTCTGATGCGGGAATTCATGCGCATGAAAAGGAGATATATGCAGTGATCGATGCGGCCATTAAGGCAGGAATCAAAAAAATAGTGGTGCATCCGATTTTAGACGGTCGAGACGTCCCGCCACAATCAGCGCATGAGTACCTTATGCATCTCATGCAACTCATTCGTCAATATAATCATGGGCGAATAATCATTGGATCATTGCACGGACGTTTTTATGCGATGGATCGTGATAATAATTGGGATCGTATTGAAAAAAGTTATCGCGTTCTAACTGAATCCTTCGACAGGCTCAGGATGACTGGGCCAGGACCGTTTTTCTCCTGGGAAAAAGTTCTTGAGCGCAATTATGCACACAACATTACTGATGAATTTATTCCACCGACGCAATTGGATAGTTCAGCGATAGTGCATAACGGCGATGGTATCATTTTCTGCAATGTTCGCCCCGATCGTGCACGGGAATTAGCAGAGTGTTTTGTGCAAAATGAGTTTGCTCATTTTGTTATTAAACCGCTTAATTTGACTTTCTTTATTACACCAGTTTCATATGATATTCATCTTGCTACCATTCCATTATTTCCTCGTCCTGTTATTGGCAATACTCTGAAAGATATTTTGGCAGCACATCATAAAACTATTTTTTCTATAGCAGAAACAGAAAAATATGCTCACGTAACTTATTTTTTCCGAGGGGAAAAGGAAGAGCCTGTTGTAACAGAAACGCGTAAACTTATTCATTCAATGGATCTGCAAAGCTATGCAGCTAGGCCAGAAATGCGTGCATCTGAAATTACCCAAGCAGTGATTGCGTCACTGCAGTCTAGCCCTGCAGATTTTTATCTTATCAATTATGCCAATGCAGATATGGTTGGCCATTCAGGAAACTTTGGAGCAACCATTAAAGCAGTAGAGTTTCTTGATACCCAGTTAGGTATTTTATATGAAGAAATCGTGGAAAAAATGAATGGAACATTATATATCACTGCTGATCATGGCAAGGCAGAGGATATGTTTGATGAAGTTACCAAGCAGCCGCGTACTGCGCATACGAGCAATCCTGTACCGTTCTTGATGATCAACCCTCTTTCGCATAAAGCTTCAGAGGGCTTACGCAAGGCTTCGAAAGGAGTGAAGGATGGAGAATTGCCCTTGCAGGGGTTGGCAGATGTTGCGCCATTTATTTTGGAGAATATGGGAATTAAAGTACCTGATGAGATGAAAAAAGTTTGAAAACATTACAGGATCACCGCGAAAATATGATCCTGTAATGTTTTACCTGCTTATGAGCCTATCCCTAAACTCTTCCTAAGCGCTCATTCTGAACCTGTTGAAGAATAAAGCGCTTGATCCTTCAACAAGTTCAGGATGAGCGCGGGAAAGAATTTAAGCAAATTTATAGTTTAGAGATAGGCTCTATGTTAATTGTTTTCAGAAGATGCAGGTTGAATGTATCTTCTTATCCGATCACGATTATAATATACAACTGCTGTGGCAACACCAACTCCGCCAAGTCCAAATATTCTGCGTCGAACTTGTCTGGATGCAGATTCCACGAACCAAGCGCTACCTAGGGCACCAATTGAGGCTCCAAATAGATAACGTGAGCGTTCGTCGGAATTTCTAGGTCTTAATTGATCAAGTCGGAATGTTTCTGATCCCATTGCATTATGTGCTGCGCATACTAATGCGATAATTAATAATCTATAAGAAATATTCATAATAATTTTCCTAAAAATAAAATAGCTTATTATTAATGTGCAATATCATAAAAGTATTGCATGACAATAGCTTTTATTTATCGAGCATTAACTAATTTAATTAATAATTGTATAAAGATATAAAAAAATGATTTTTAATGAGAACGAAACAATATTAAGCCCGATGGCCGGGCTTGCAGAGCGAGAATAGAACAAAAAAAGATATGTGAAGAGAATTTTCAGTTATCATAGTAATATTTACTTTATCATCAACAAAATATACTTGTCAATAAAAAATTGCTTCTATTAACCCCAGCTTCGTAAACTGCGCCGGGGACCCCATTCAAGTATCGCTTGGGAATCTAACGCTGTTTTTTAATGTTTAATAATTGTTTACTTAAAACCCTCTTTTTTGTTAATATTAAAATTGTAATATTTTTTAATCAAAAAGGGAATGTTTATGAAAAAGTTGTATATGTTGGCGGGAGTGATGGCTTTATGTGCTGTAGCAAGCATGACTGCAATGGAACCAGATCGTTCCACGATTGATCGGCAGCTCAATGCGATCTTTAATGCCAATACCAGTAATTATGATTGGAAGGCTGTTTTTAATATTCTGAGTTCTACGGAAGATTCTAGTATTGTTAATAGCTATCGGGATCGGCATGGCAGGACTTTGTTGTGTATTGCTGCATCTACTCGCAACGCTCCATTTATTATAATGAGATTAATAAATGATTTTGGTGCTGATCCAAATATGCCAGATGAGGGAAGAGTGTATCCATTAAGTTACAGTATGCAACTTAATGGTCAAGATATCCCTGAGGCAATATATACTTTAGTAAAACTGGGAGCTGATCCCTACTTTAAAAATAATGGCGGAAGAGATGGTCGTGGAAATGATATACGGGATTATGCAACTATGTTTAGAGATTCAAAGAGTATTTTGAATGCTATTGATAGAGGATTGGCTGATAGAAATGAAGAGCAAGAAGCAGAAGAAGATAGTGAATAAATAATTTTTTAAGAATAAGATTAATGCCCAACTTGACGTCGGGCACCCAACATTGATTTCATCAATGTTTTTTTTCCTAAGGGGTTTCTTGTCCAAACCCCTTAGAACCCCAGACACAAGCTTCCAGCTTGACCTCTTTCGTTCCAAATGTCGGACCAAGTCTGCCAAGAAGCAGCCTAAATCCTCGTTGGAACTCATGGGATTTTTCACAAAACTATTCAAACCCTTCGATGCATTTTTGAGGACAAAAACACTGAAGACGAGCGGGAAACGAAAATGGAATCAGTAGGTCGCAACTTGAGTTAACTACCTCGAAGCCAGCTCCAGAATCTTGCAATGAGGGAGGAGTTTGCTATTTTTTTCAATTCATTAAACGCAATTATGCAAACGGTAATATTATCTTGACTACCTTTTCTGATAGCTTCATTTTGCAAAGCAAGCGCAATATTATTAAGGTCAGATGATTTTTTAAGTTTTTCTTTTACAAAATCTATTGCTTCTTGGCTTGTCATAGCATCCCATAAACCATCAGAAGCCATAATTAAAAAATGATTATCGTCTGTTAGTTTTATTTCTGCATATTCTGGTAAAGCTATACTTTGATCTTTCAATGCATTCTTAAGACGTCTATTCCCGATTGAACGTGATACTTCTATCCTGCGCCATACTTCTTCTTTTCCACCAGCAAGAATTATTCTGTTTAATTCATCTTTGTTGCTTGGTTTATGATCTTGAGTTGCAAAATCAACAATACCATTTTTTTCTAGAACGGCACGCGAATCTCCTGCCCATGCAAAATGTAATAAATTGTTTTTATCAATGTATGCAACAACCACTGTTGATCCATCATCAAAATTTTTTAAGGCATAATTTTCGGCCTTTAAAAATGCACATTTAAAAGCTTCTTGTGGTGTTTTATTAATAAGGCATTCGGTAAAATACGTATGTAAGTTTTCTTGTAAATGAGATGACGCTTTGTCTCCAAGATGTCCATCATATACACCAAAAAATTCTCCATCATTGATTTTTACATGTGTGAATCTATCTTCTTGATAAGGTCTTTTATTTTGAGCTGTTGCGATACCATAGTTAATTTTAATTGGCTCTATCTTTAGCTCTTGAGTTTTGAGTAATGCAGCAGGTTGTTTTTGTTGCTGTTGAACTATTTTGCTTGGTTGGTTTCTTACTATACGCGTAGGCCGCTGTTTTTTTACTACTCGTGGATGTATAGAGCTAATAAGGGATAAGCTTATAATACAAGAGAATATTTTTATTATTTTCATTTTTGTCCTTATGATCAAACTTGATTCCTATTCTATATTGGCATCCTCTAGATACATATTTATATTATTTTAATTGTGGTGCTCAAAGATACTCTTCGATACATTTTCTTGCGTAAGAACTTTATCCCCAGCTTCGTTTCTCTACGCCGGGGTCCCCGTGTGTAATGAAATGGAATATGGGGTAAGAATAACACTTCCTACTTCGCCCCATCCTTCGCGTAAAGCTTTGGAGGGCACGGCAAGGCTTCGTCGGACGCGGCAGGGCGAGCGGGAAGGGAGAGTGATCTCATAAAGAAGGTTAAATTGGTGAAAAGTCCCATGAGGTTCGACGATGACTTAGGCTGTGAAGCCCTGTGAACAGACTGCGGTCGGAGTTCCGGACCGAAAGAGATCAAGCTGGAAGCTTGTATCTAGGGGTGCGGGGAGCCGGATAAGGGCTCCCTGCGAAAATACATTTTAGTGAAGCTAAAATGGGGTACCCAGTGCCAAGCTGGGGATTAGTCTTATTCTTAAAATTGGCTATTGAGGCCAGAACTCAAAAAATAAGTACCCATTCTCTTCAAACCTCTCCATAAACCCAAGTTCGCGATAAATTTTTTGTGCCGGAAGATTAGAGACGCGAGTCCATAATGCAATGTGATCAGCTCCCATCTTAAATAATTCTTCCATTGCGCGCAGAGCTAAGATTTTACCATATCCGCGGCCTCTAAAATCTCTGCCCACCGCAAGGAAAAGCAATCTTCCTTGTGTACGTGTTTCCATATAATAAGCAGCAAATCCAGCAACTGTATCGTTTTCTCGCAATACTTTAATGTGGAGTGATCCAAAATGGGTAGGGTCAGCATCATAGGTACGATGCTTGAGCATAAATGCAGGAGAAGAATCAGGGCTAGCAAGCAACCAATCCCAATCTTTATGGAAGATATCCATCACTGCTTGTGTATCGCGTGTGGGGTTGAAATCGTAAATGGGACCCTGGTGGATATTGTTATGATAATAATAGATGGCAGAGCCACCACATGCGGCAAGTGTAATGCTGAGGAGTAGAACTATTCGTTTGGTGTTATTAGTGAGCATATTATCCTTAAAATTTAACTTATTTAAAATTCAAAAACCTATCCAAAATTATTGATCTTGCTCCCGCGCTCATCCTGAACTTGTTGAAGGATTGTAGCGCGCCTTATCCTTCAACAAGTTCAGGATGAGCGCGAAGATTTTTTTTACGAGATGCAGAGAAAAATTTAATTTTCTGATAACTCTTAATTTCATCTGTAAGTATTAACTCTTATTCGTAAATAATTTTGTAAAGCATTAATCCTTGTGCGGGAGCATTGGGAAGCGTGTGGGCCGGATTACGTGCATCCAATGTCTTTTGTAATAATGATAACGCAGAATGGCCCTTGGTGGCAACGCATAAACTTGCACCAACGATACGCCGAATCATATGGCGTAAAAATTTTTGTCCGATAACGGTGATACGGTACGCTTTATAGCGCGGTAAATATTCAAGAGAAATGGCATCAATAGTCCGTACGGTATTTTCGCGTGTGTCTTCACTGCTGCGAAATGATGCAAAATCATGGGTGCCAACGAATATTTGCAATGCCGTGTTGAGCACTGCAAAATCGATCTTATAAGGATACAAATAACCATAGCGCTGAATAAATGGTAATGGCCGTTCAGTAAAAAAATGGTAATGATATATTTTTTGGGTAACGTTGCAGAAGGGATTGAAGGTATCCCGTCCTTCGCGCAAGGCTTCGGAGGGCGCAGCATCTACCAGTTCTAAAGAGCGAATACTCACATCTGCTGGCAAAGCATTGTTCCAAGCCCATTTCAGTTTTTCGGCAGGGATAGCAAGATCTGTTTGTATTCTGGCAACTTGGCCAAGAGCGTGTACTCCTGCATCAGTGCGAGATGCGCCAAGTACGCGCATGTCCGATTTAAAAACTTTTTTAAATGCAGCATTGAGTGCGCCTGCAACAGAAGGTTCATGATCTTGTGCTTGCCAGCCAGAATAGGCTGATCCGTCATATGCGATGATTAATTTATAGGTATTTATAATTTTCGCGCTCATGAGAATTCAATAATACGCGCTCAAATTTTTTTTAAATAAGAGCGAAAAAGGATAATAGATAGATATTTAATAAGAATAACATAAAAAGTGAACTTGTTCATTAAAAAAAGCCCTGAATTTCAGGGCTTTTTTTAATCATACACTTTTAATTGTCCTCGGTATGTTTTTCCAGCTCATTGTACATGCTGTTCCTGCCGCTAGCCATTCGATATAACAAAAAGCCGCATATCCTGCACCAATTGTACCAAGTGCTGCAATTATTTTTATCCATTCTTTACGATTTCGTTGAGCTTCATTTTGAATGCGCGATGCTTTAGCAAAATCTTGTCGTGCAAATAGTGCGAGTATTTCTTCTATTTTGGCATCAATCGTTGAATTCATCTCGATTATTCTTGCCATATCAATAACATCAATATCTTCAAGAGTATAACGCTCCCAGTATGGTTCATATTTATCTTCAGCCCTGAATTCTTTGTTGAGCAATTCAAAAGCTTTTCTTGCTTGCGGAGTTTCCTCGTTGCCGAGTACATCGATGAAGTTCAAAATAGAAGTAACTTCCGTTTTGAGAGCTGTTGCATTAAAGTGAGCAAGCGAGTTCAATTGTAACCCAAGAGCCATTGATACAACGATTAAGAGTTTTTTCGCTATAGTCATAATAAAATCCTCCGTTTATCTAGATCTTTTCATACAAGGGCGGCACACGCTTGTTTGAGCTTTTACACGTTTTTTCTGAAGTCTTGTATTTTTAGAACAAGGACATGCGCTCGACGCTTTGCTGTTTTTTCGATTGTTTTGGCATTGTGAACCCGGCGTTAATTGGCAACTATTTGCAGCAACATTTATTGCCTGTAAACCAAGGGCCATCGATGCAACGATTAAGAGTTTTTTCGATATAGTCATAATAGAAACCTCCATTAAATAATACTTTTACTACGTATTTTAAGTGTATCATTTTAATTTCAGACTGTAAAGTGCATATCGCATATGTCGATTGGATCGCTATCGTTAAAAAAAGGGCCTCTGGATTTCAGAGGCCCTTTGGATAGCTTATTAATAGAAGTTCAATATTAGTAGTAGTTATATGACATTACTGGATAACGTGTTGTCCAGGTAACACTTACTGCCGGTTGTCGGCGAGTAACGATAATCGGTGCAGGATTTCTTACTGATTCGATGAAGGCCCATATCATAAGAGCGCTGAATCCAGTAAATAGGATGCCGGAGCAGACAGTAGCTACACAATTATTAAGTTTTTGATATCTGTTATTGCGAGTTTCTTGGCTCATTCGCTCAGCAAGAGTTGCCAATTTTGATTGGATGGTAAGATCGTCAATAGTGATAATAGTCACTAGGTGATTACAACTAGTTATGTCGTAGTACGGATCCATAGCTTTCTTTTCAAGCCATGTAGCAACATTTTGTGCTTTGGTGCTATTTTGTTGGCGTAATTCTTGAGCAAAATTCAAAATCAGGGTTATATCCTTGTCTTCTTGTGCTTTATCATATGCTTGTGCAATAAATGATATACCAAGGCCTAATGTCACAATAATTGATAATTTCTTTAAAAATGTCATAGAATCTCCTGGATAATTAAAATACAAGTCTCATTGTTAATATTACCAAGAGAAATTTATTTGGTCAAATGGGCTTGCAAATGCGCATTTGCAGTGCTCAAAAGGCGTAAAAAAGAGGTGATTCTTGCGAATCACCCTAAAATATCTTCAACAAACCCATCTTCACATGGTTCTTAAGTTTGTTACGCAATAAATAAAGCTTTTGATAATTTGGATGCAAGATCCCAACCAAAACGTAACGATATTACGGTGATTGCTGGTAATGTAATAATTTTAACAAGTTGAACTACTGAGTTTAGTTGTTCCTGTCTTTTTCGTGCTTGTTCTCCTTGTGCTTGTTGCACTTTATCTTGATCAATGCTCTCTTCTTGATTTCTTTTGATTTGCAGAATGTGCGCTATTTTTTCTTCAAGTGATAACTCAGCATTAAGTACTATTATTATTCTATCGATAGTATTGTAATACACGGAGTAATGAGCAAGAATTTGTTTTTCTAGCCATTGACCAGCGATTATTGCGTCGGCATTATCACTCTGTTTTTGTAAATCACATGCAAAATTAAAAACTTGCTGTCCGTCTGTATCTTCTTGATTGGTGTTATTGACTGTAGAATGGATCGCTGAGATGTTTGCTACCTGCAAACCAAGGCCTAATGCGGCCACTAAAAATAATTTTTTTGAAATAGTCATAATAAAATCTCCGGTTAATACACAATTTCTTTATCATTATTAATATTACCAAATGAAACTTATTTGGTCAAAGGGGGCCATCTGGAGGTGGTTTGGTGATAAAAGGGGTCGAATTTTTATAAAAAAGTAACTTGTAGCTAACCAATTTCATAAGTATAATCGCATATTTTAGGACGCAAAAAAAGGGTGATTCTTGCGAATCACCCTAATATTTATCCCAAGATCGATTTTATCTTAAAATGGGCGCCCGACCGCAGTGAAGCGGAGGTTGGGCTATTTAAAATGCTGGCCCGGAGTATGGCAATAATGACATAACGCGGGATTTTCTAATTTCTTGGGAAATGCAGCGCTGATGGCGTGCACATGCTCCAGAAATACGAGAAGGTAATATTTTACCGCGTTCAGTCAAAAATCCCTTGAGGAAGGTAGCATTTTTATAGTCTATGCCATACACTTGCTCTTTATCTGCGCAGAAACGACACATTTTGGAACGGTTACCATTGCCGCGACGTGAGCGTTTTTTCACCAAGCGAGCACTGATTTTTAATTTAATTTTTTTTGTCATGATCTAAATATCCTTATTGTTTTTAGTCTTCGTCGTCAATATCATCTCTATCATCTGCTGCGAAAAAGCTAGGTGCTTTGCCATCTTTAGAAAAACCTTCTTCACGCATTGGTGCTTCTTCCAGAGAACGAGGACGTTGATAGGTAAGTGGGCGTTTCGGATCAAGAACTGAAATCATATCGCGCATGACAACATTGTTAAGTTTGACTTTGAACAAATGTTTCATATCTTCCAGCAATTTCGTGCCTTGTGGAACTTCAAAACGAGTAAGAAAAAAGACACCGTAGTCACTTTTATTGACTTCGTATGCCAATTTATATTTTCCCCAACGTTCGAATGAGATAGTAGAACCTGAACCTGCTTTGACAGCTTTATCGAGCTGGGATTCAAGGTGTTTGACTTCGTCGCCGGTGATTTCCGGAACGGTAAGCAATAATGCTTCGTATTGACGCATCATGTATATGAACCTTTATGTGATTTGGAAGTTAATTGTATAACTATAAAACTAGCTAATCCCCATGCTCCATTCCCTACTACGCCAAGGCTTCCTTCGACAAGCTCAGGATGATCGGGGCGCAGTCATTTCACAGGGGGAACCCCTGCGCAATTAATGAAATGGGAAATATACTGTTTTATTGAGTTTAACGCAGCTTGCTGCTGTAAAACCCTCTAAAAATGAGAATACCATAAACCCTGTAAAATACTAGGTTTTATCCAAATCTATCGCCCCAACGTTTTCTGCGGCGACTAAAAGGTCTTCTTTTCTTGCGCTGGGTTGCGCTAGGGTTGGTATTGGGACTGCAATATATAGGTATATATTGAGTGATTGTTGCGGCCAGGGCGTATGCTCCACCGAGCAGGGCGATCAATTTTAATGCGGTATGCACTCGAGGTGATTTTCGGCGTAAATATTTGCTAAATATTGTTGCAGTAGCGCATGCTCCTATGGCTATAAATGCCGCTACTGTTTGGGCTTGCGCGGGGCTGAGTGGCTGAACGGGTACCTGATCTTTTTTCTTGGGGTACGTGGGGGTGGGGAGAATGAGTAAGAGGGATATGAGAAAGGGATATTTTTTGTGCATAACTGTTTCTGAAAAAGGGATGCATTAAAAAAAAGCAGACATCTTACAAGATGACTGCTTTTTTATTTTAAATACTACGCTTAACTATTATACAAATTTTTGGCTGCGTTGAATAACACGACCAATTATTCTGAAATGATCTTTACCGCGAATCAATGCTATTGGAGGTTGTTTATGGTTGACTGATTCAAGAACAATAAAGTCTTCAGTATAGGTAACTTGCATAATTGCTTTAATTGGAGTATCGTTGCCAAATTCAACGGCAGCGATGTCACCAGAGCGTGTCCATACTTCTGGAGAAACGATTAAATAATCACCTTTAATAAATGTTGGTGCCATTGCGTTGTTTTCAACACAAAGTGCAAACATTGCATTGTCAGCTGAATTGAATACCGGAACAAAGACATCTTTGTAGCCAGTAGTAACTTGCATCAATTGATTATTATATGGTGATGGATTTGAGGGAACTTCTCCAACAACGGGAACAACTTTGACTTGTAATTCAAGATCAGATTGTTCTGGCATGCTGACATTTTTATCGATGTCATCTGTGCGTTGGCGGTGTTCTGCAAAGAGATCAATTGGGCTTATTTCAAAAGCTTGTGATAATTTTCTGAAGGAATCTTCATTCCAACGGCGAGTACCGTTTTTAATGTGAGTAAGGTAACTTTCAGACATACCAGTTTTTTCTGCTAAAATTTTGGTTGTCCAGCCTTTTTCTCTCAAAAGTTCTTTTACGCGTAGCTGAGTTGATATCGAAATCATCTTTATATCTCCTTCGAACGTGGTTATACTTATGATAATCTTGTAACTACTGTATTATTTCTAATTGTACTCATCTTGACAACTTTGTCAAATGGAAATGAAAAATATGACCATAACGCGACAAACAGGCAATATAAAGAAGAATTCATTTGAAACCGATGCTTGGCAGCGGCAGATGCTTGTGGTCGGCATTGATGAAGTAGGCAGAGGTTGTTTTGCCGGCCCGGTGGTTGCAGCAGCAGTTATTTTACCCATCGGCAAGCCTCATCGGATGCTTAAAGATTCAAAAATTATGACGCCGGAAGAACGGGAAAAGGCTTTCCAGTGGATTAAAAAGCATTGCCACTATGGTATTGGTATAGTTCATCATCGATCAATTGATGAGCATAATATCTGGCGAGCTACATTGATCGCTATGAAGAAAGCGCTTATTCACGTACTGGAAGCATCTGGCACGCGGCCATCTGCAATTTTGACTGATGCAATGCCATTAGACCTTTCTGATACACATTTTCATACTATTCCCGTCTATTATTTTACCAAAGGCGAACGAAGATCAAGTTCTGTAGCAGCTGCATCCATTGCCGCTAAGGTAACAAGAGATGCCATGATGGCATTATATGATAAGGCCATTCCTGGTTATGGGTGGTCGGATAATAAAGGGTATGGCACGGTGCACCATAAGCATGCTATCAAAAAACAACACCATTCTTTTCTTCATCGAATAACTTTTTTGCAAAATATGATGCAATCTGACTATAGTGAAGAGGATAAACAATTAATTCTTCCGATCGTCCTGAGTGCCCTTACCCCATATTCTATTCCATCACATATGGGGACCCCAACGGAGGAATGAAGTTGGGGATTAAGGGTGTATCGAAGGATAGAAGCTATGCTTGAGGTGCGCCATGATCACAAAGGAGAAATACTTTGCCGAGGTGATTGAAAGTTCGTTGACGGGGTGGTTGGCACAAAGTTGGGCATGGGATATGTTTCCTGAGTTTGGTTCATTTGTCGCCGTGGAGGGAAAAAAACGTATTGTTTTTGGGATTGTTCACCAGGTTCAAACCGGATCCATGGATCCGGTGCGGTATCCATTTCCGTATCAAAAAACAGAGGAGGAGTTGTTGAAAGAACAGCCACAGATATTTGAATTTCTTAAAACAACATTTTCTTGTATAACAATTGGTTATCAAGAAAAAAGATCGATTTCTTATCTTATTGCACCAGAGCCACCTAAAATTCATGCATTTATTACTCGTCCCGATGCTGAAATGAGCAGAATTTTTTTTCAGAACAATAAATATCTGCATCTGCTCTTTACTCATTCCTCACAAATTTTTAATATAGATGAGCTTGTCCTGGCGCTCCTGCGGCAACAAATGGAGCATACTATTTTTACATCCGATAAAATTAATAATTTTATGCAAGTATATTCGCTGTTGATTGGTAATGATTATCGTCGTATTAAATTGTTTCTTCAAAGAGTAGAGCACGTAATGGGATCATATGAAAAGCAGAAATAAATGTGTTGTGTTACAAGCATTCTTGACAGTTTTTAATGTTTTTGCAATGGACAGAGCAGAAGTAGAGATACCTTTATCACAAGAGCCTGGTCGTAAAGCTATTCTACAGTTTAACTATGGAGTGATAAAGCGTATATTAGGTGTATATTCTCCAAGCGATTCAACCATGAGTCCTCGGAAACTGGTTGAGGAGTCATCTTCGATTGATCTTCAAAAAATACTTTCGTATTCTTCCATTGATCTTCAGAGTAAATTACAGCTTCAAGAAGTGCTTGATAAGAAGCAGGAAAGGAATGATGAATTTATCTTTACTGCTCAAAATATGCAATTTATACCGATAAAACGTTGTGGGTTTATACGTTATTTTTGGACTATACCTACGGAAAAAAGTATCACTGAAACATGTAAAATTATAGATCCTATTGTCACTAAAATTGTTAGGATTATTGGAAAATTTACCGATTATACGAAAAAAGATGATACCATTGATATTTATTTAGGGTTTAATGATATATCTGAACGATCTTTTGGCGAAAATGATGTTAAGAATAATCCAATTTTTTCAGCCCGAATTCTTAATGTGGTACCACATTTTAGTTGTATTGAGCAGCATATTACCAAAGATTGTCCTGGTCCAAAAATAAATATGATATCTTCTGCGAGAGAGCTTGATTGGTCAGATATGCTCGGCGAGCTTGGACGGTTTCTATCGAGTGAATATGGAGGCGCTTCTAGTAAGGAAAAATTGCAGCTGGAGGACGTTGCATTACAAAACTTATTGGGAGAAGATTATCGTAATTTTGACAAAGAAACAAAACGTTTAAAAGTTTTTGAATAAAACCTTTCTTTTTTTGGCTAAAAAAGTTCTTTTTTAATATACTGTTATAGAATTAAACCATAATCATAAAGAAAGAATAGTCATCTTGTTTAGTTTTATAAAAAGTAAATTACAAAAAATATTTAGTACTGTTACCTCAAAATTAGGTTCCTTTTTCAGTAGAAAAACAATCGATGATGCAGCGCTTAAAGAACTTGAAATACTACTCATTTCGAGTGACGTTGGTGTTGCCACAACAAAATCGATTATTGCTCAATTAAAAAAACATCTTGATGCGGGATTGCATGATGGTCAGCAGTTAAAAACCAGTATGCACACCATTTTGCTTGATATTCTTGAAAAAAATCACATGCCTAATTATCGTGCGCAATCGATATTTCTTTTTGTGGGTATCAATGGGAGTGGCAAAACAACAAGCATCGGTAAGCTTGCGCAGATGTTTGTGTCTCAGGGCAAAAAAGTTTTACTGGTTGCTGCCGATACATTCCGTGCAGCTGCTCCTGAGCAATTAAGAGAATGGGCGATAAGATCAGGAGCTGATATTCTGTATGGTACAGAAGGCCAAGACCCTGCATCATTGGTATATCAAGGATGTGAAAAATTCAAACATGAGAATTACGATATTTTGATTATCGATACAGCCGGACGTTTGCAGACGAAAGTAAATTTGATGCATGAGCTTGCAAAAATAAAGCGTGCGGTTGAAAAACAGCTTCCTGCGCAACGTGTAGCTACATTACTTACCATTGATGCAATGCTTGGGCAAAATTCATTCGAGCAGGCTAAACTTTTTAAAGAAAGTACCGATGTTACGGGTATTATCTTAACTAAAATGGATGGTACAGGCAAGGGGGGCATTGTATTTGCCATAGCACAAGAACTTGGCATTCCGATTTGCTTTTTCACTTTTGGTGAACAGGCCGAGCAGATTAAGATTTTTGATCCGCAGGAATACGTGACTGAGTTATTGGGATAAATTTTTTGGAATTATAAAAATAAAAAAACCTGCAGTTTTTAAGGCTGCAGGTTTTTCATATGAATTGTTTTTACTCATTCAAAGAGAATTTCATTTTCACCGGATTATGATCACTTGTTTCCGGGCTCATTGCATCGATCGTTTCATAACTTTGTACGTTGAATTTTTCTTGAGGTTTGATCAGAATAAAATCACATTCGATAAGTTTCTTCGTTGAACTTTTTTCATGAGTTATTGCAGGTCCGCTTACTTTTTCTGCTATTTTTTTGCCATGAACAAAGCCAGCATCAGTAAGAACCTTTTTCATATCCTTATCGAACGTTGTATTAAAATCACCCATCAATAGTATCGGTTTATCCTTGTAATCTTTAAGCTTATTGATGATGATCTGAGCTTGTGCGGTACGTATTTGCTCAGATTCGCTGTCAGATTTGTGTTCAAGATGAGTGTTGCATACGCAAAATTCTTGGTGCGTCAATTTATGTTTTAAACAGGCAACGGTTGCAATTCGTGGCAGTAAGTCGTATCCACCGGTATTAATGCCAAATGTTTGCGTGTTCAAGAGTTCAAATTTTTCTTTGTTATAAAAAATAGGGCAATATTCATCAGTTGCGTTAAAGATACGTTGAATAGGCCGAGAAGAAACAAACCAAAGCCGCCAGGTTGATTTATCGTTAAGATGAGAATTTCTTTTTTCCCCTACCCATCCATAGCCTGATAAGGTATCTTGGATTGTTTTGAGTTGATCATTATCGTCAATAACTTCTTGCAATGCGAGTATATCCGAGTTTAGTTCCTTGATAAGAGCAATATTGCCAGCTTTTCTCAGATTCCAATCATTTTTCTTGGCATGGGTTATGTTATAGGTTGTAACGGTTATATCTGCAGTATCAGCTGCGAGAGAAAGTTGAGTCGAAAAAAGCGCTAAGAGCGCGATTATTGTGTATTTTTTCATTGAAAATCTCCTAAAATATAAGAATGTATTTAGTATTAGTATATATAAAAAGCAAGAATATGCAAATGGATTGATTCTATTTGTAATGTTTTAATTGTGATAATGTCTAGATTTTCTCTTCCCCTGTAATAAAAGTATGCTAGACTGATCTGCATGAATACCCATTATGATCTTAATTACTACATCAGCGATATCCGCCAGCGGCTTTCTGCCATGTATGAAGATGATACATTGTGTCAGCAATATGCGTGGTGGATTTTGCAAGCAATTTGCAATAAAACCAAAACAGAACTGATTATCCAAGAATCTGTCGCATTGACTCCTGAGCAGCGCCAAAAAATTGATCGTTGGATGCGATTACTGGTGGAAGAAAAAATGCCCTTGCAATATCTGCTTGGATTTGTTCCTTTTGCAGACCTTGAAATTTTAGTTGAACCACCCACGCTGATTCCTCGTCCTGAAACTGAAGAATGGTGTTTATATATCATTGAGCAGTTGTTGACCTTAGATAATAAAAAATTACAGATTTTAGACATTGCAACAGGATCTGGGTGCATTGCACTTGCGTGTGCCGACTATTTGCCACAAGCACGAATTTTGGCAACTGATATTGCAGATACTGCTCTTGAATTAGTAGAACGAAACATTGAACACAATAAGATGAGAAATGTTACATGGTTGCAATCTGATCTTTTTGAATCGATTCCGGTTGGCATGCAATTTGATATTATTCTTTCTAATCCTCCCTATATTAGCGCAGCAGAATTTGAATCTCTTGATGAGACGGTTACGCAGTGGGAAGACCATAATGCTTTAATAGCTTCCGATGATGGCCTTGCTATTATTAAAAAAATTATTGCGCAAGCGCCGCAGTTTATACAAACTAATGATGAAATGCGTCGTAAAAATATTCCTCAGGTTGTTATTGAAATTGGATATGCGCAAGGTGCGGCAGTGCAAGCATTAATGCATGCTGCGCACTATAACGATATTCTTGTGCATAAGGATTTGGAAGGCAAAGATCGCTTTATTACGGCAAGAATAGATTTATAACTCGAGTCTTATTTATTCCCCGGGGTCCCCATATGGCCGTGTCCTTCGTAGCTTTAATGAAGGAGGAAGAGAAACGAAGTATGGGGTTAAAAGAAAGTTGACTATGTGGCCGATTCCATCATTACACCATGAATTAGTAACTGTTTCATTTTTTCCTACTGCCCTTGTATGTAGTTGGATACAGAAAATAGCAACGGCACCTGCCCTTCAAAGCCTTGGCGCAGTAGGGTCTTTTAATTTACGTGCATATAAACGGTATCAATTAGGCAATCTTGAGCTGCTTAATCTTATTCCTTATAATCCAACCATTATCAAAAAATACATCAGTTCTTTTTTGCGTGAACATAATCTGCAAAACGCATTTATCACCTTCAGCTTAGATGGGCCTGCCGTTATAGAAAAATTTATTGCTATGCCAACATCAACGCCTGCCCGCACTGATTTTGGATTCACAACGGCAGGAAATATTGGATGGGAATATCGCTATGTGTATCAAAATGATGATGGCCAATACATATTTTATGTGTATGCAGTGCCGCGATCATTATTATTGCAGTATCAATTATTGGCGATTGCAGGGCAATGCAATCTAATCACCATTACGACAAAAACGGCAGTACTTTTGGAAACATATAAAAATATTTTTGGCGTTGCATTCCGCAAGAGTCAATTGGCAGTTGATATGATGCGTCATAATAATAATGTTGAAAATCTTATTTCGCTTGATGCGCTGAGGCGAATGATTATGATCAGCCCGGGCGTTATGCTCCAGGATGAACGTATATATATTGCGACTGCGTGCGGATTATTTTGCGCTGAACTCCCTGTATTGTAAATTCAAAAATCAAAAGTCCGTTCGCCCTGAGTGTTTTATGGAGCGCAGCGGAATAAAATGTATCGAAGGGTATAATTCTTTTTTATGGAATTAATTTTCTCAACTTACCCTTCGATACATTTTTTGAAGACAAAAAACACTCAGGGCGAACGGAGAAAAATGGCTTATGATTCTCGTGGATTCAAAAGAGGTTTAGTATATGAAAAAAATTAATTGTATTACATCATTATCACCGTATAAACAATATGAATTGCGCCGATGGTTTTTGGTTACCGTGCTTTTATACACGGTAGCTTTTGCTGTTGGAGCATACTTTTTTATTCCGCAATGTATGCTCTATTTTTCACTGCGCAAGGATGTTAAGCTGCTGCAGCAAAAAACGAATGATTATACTGGTTTGATGGGTAATAAAGATGCGTTGAAAAAAGAATATGATGAATTACATTTACGTGAGAATAAACTGAATAATCAGAAACAGCAACGCAAAAATCCGTATCAGCACGTGGTGGAAATTGTGCAAGCATCGGGCGATGGCGTGCAGATTGAATCAATACGATTCAATAAAAAAGAGGTGGAAATTTCACTCTTGTGCCCAACAGCCGAGCATGCGCAGGTTTTCATCAAGCGATTAGGATTGTCATCTCATTTCTCTCAAAGCAGGATGGTATCGCTGCAGTATGATGAGCAGATAAAACAGATGAGATGTGTGATTAAAGGAACTGTTGTTGTATAAAAAGAGCCTCCTTGAAAAATAATAAGAGTCATGCTACATTCCGTGCAGAAGTAATATGAGTCAAAAAAAAGGAGTAAAATGATGAAATTATATCTGGTGCTTTCATCGTTGGTGATATCTACGAGCATGGTCTTTGGGGCAGAAAAGCTTTCGCAACAAACGTCTGATGCTGTGAAAAGAAATCTGTTTTTTGCCCTCAATGCAGATAAGCAAATAATAGAATATGGATGCCGCAATTTAGAATTTCTAGTATCACCACAAGAATTTCTTGGTAAGGTGCTTACCGAATCGGTGCCATTGAATGTTGCAAGTAAAGAAGCGATCAATAAAGGACTTATGGATGCGCATAACACGCCCGGTCATAAATATTTGGTAGGTTATGAATTATTTGAGCACAAATTTGTTGCCACAATTGAGTATCAAGATATAAATGAGAAATATTTTGTAAAAGTAAGACCAAAATTAGAAAATTAATACGAATACAAAAACTAATGCAAGAAAAGCTGAAAGATACCTTTCGGCTTTTTCTGTTGTTGGTATACTATATTGCACTGCTAAAAATTTTTACGTAAAGGATACGCATGATGAAATATTTCAAACAAATGACAAGCTTATTAATGATGTGTTGCATTGCAACACATATTATGACATTTAATCTGTGGGCTGCTCCTGCTTCTTCCGGATGGCAGACTGGTTGGTGGACAACTCCGCAAACATATGGCGATGATACTTTAGATGGTTTAAATGGATATATAAACAACACATATCTTAGTCGTTCTACCGTAAAAGTTGCGCAAGATGCGGAGACAAATAACGACCTTGCAAAATGTTTTGAAGAGGAAATGTTAACTAATCCGGTAGAGGGTGAAGAAGTAGATGAAAAAAATATAAATCGATCATGTATGCAGCTCCTACGTGCGATGTTGCATGATGATCAACCTTCTTTGGATAAGCTTAAGGTCATAAGATTTACAAAAAACAAAACGGTAGATCTTGAAAATAAAAAAAACGCTCTCATAGAAGAACAGCAGAATGGTTTGTTGCTTAATAAAATATGGTATGGCGGTCATATGTGTCTTGGTGCTCTCAGTGTAATTACCGGAGCGTGTTCTAATGATGCAAAAGTAAAGGTTCCGGGCGTAGTTGGAGGTTTGTTCTGCATAGGAAAAGGAGCTTATGGTCTCTACTATGTTGCAAACAATGAAGAAGCGTATCAGAAGCATATAGATCGGATACAAAAAATGAAAAACGGTTGGGAGAAGATGTAATTATCTTCACTGAATAGACATATTTACGCACGTGTTGAGCTGCTGAGTTTATCAGCAGCTCATTGTTTTTGTATTATCGAAATATGTTTGCCAAGCTTAAGATGTTTGAGCTAGGGTTGAATATACCTGTGTAAAATAAATGAGATAAAAAAGGGGGTTGTTTGAAAATTTATGAACGATTAGACGTTTTTAGCAATATCTTTTTCTAAATGATTGACTTGTTTCTATTTTGACATGGATCAATTTTTCATGCAAAAAATAACGAATTAGTTCTTTCTGGTTGCGACAATGTACCGTGGATGCTGTGTGGAAATTTTTATTCTAAATGTATTTTTTACAATTCGAAGGTTGTGAAAAATTTAAGAATATATTTTCAATAAAAAGTTGAAAAAACTATTTGATTATAAGGAACTTAGTCATTATTCTAGAATAATACAACGCATTCTCTTTTTTCATATAGCAACTATTTTAAAAAAGTTTTATCAATAAATAGAATATGGTGTTGCGATTGTAAGTAACAGCAGAAAACAACCGTGCGGTGTTTTTGCGTAAATTGTGTGAAATTAACCAAACCTTAAAAACATTAGAGGGATATCATGGAACAGCATAGCCACGTTTCAGCGACACCATTTTTAAAAAATGATGCTCCTGAGAAAACAGAAAAAAATTTATATATGTTTTCTGTAGTCAAGCCCGATGGAACCACAGAAATGATTAGCGAAAAACGGTTGAGACAAACGATTGGCTGGGCCTGCATAGGATATGAATCTTGTGTTGATTCTGAGTTAATTTTAAATGAAACATTAAAGAACGTGTTCGATGGTATTGCACCACACGGCATTGCTGATGCTTTGATTCTTGCAACGACCAGTTTTATTGAACGCGATCCTACCTATGGTAAAGTTGCGGTGCGTTTGCAATTAAAAAAATTATTCAGACAAGTTACTCATAGTTCTATTGCTCGTATTGATAGTGAACAGGTATATCGTAAATCATTTATTAATGGAATCATTACGGGTATAGAGCTCGCATTGCTTGATAAGCGCTTGGCTGATTTTGATTTAGAATATCTTGCACAACAGTTGGTTGTTGAGCGAGATATTTTGTTTGATTATATGGGAGTTAACACCCTCTATCGGCGATATTTTCTTAAATATGAAACTCGTCACATTGAACTTGCACAAGCATTTTGGATGCGGGTTGCAATGGGACTTGCGTTAAATGAATCTGATAAAAATAGTGCCGCTGCTGAATTTTATCATGTCATGTCATCATTACATTATGTTCCCGGTACGCCCACCTTATTGCATGCAGGATTGCTTCGCCCTCAGTTGAGCTCTTGTTTTCTTTCAACGGTTGAAGATGATCTTCATAATATTTTCAAAAGTTATGCTGATTCAGCGCAGCTTGCAAAATGGTCGGGCGGAGTGGCAGTTGATTGGAGCAATATTCGTGCATGTGGCGCCATGGTTGATTCTATCAAAACAGAAAGCCAGGGTGTTGTTCCTTTTTTGAAAATTAATAATGATGTTGTTGCAGCTATCAACAGAAGTGGTAAGCGTCGCAGTGCTGCTGTTGTGTATTTAGAAACATGGCATTTAGAAATTGAAGATTTTATTGATTTGCGCAAAAATACGGGTGATGAACGTCGTCGTACGCATGATATTAATACTGCAAATTGGATTCCTGATTTGTTTATGAAGCGTGTGCTTGCCGATGAAAAATGGACATTGTTTTCACCAGAAGAAACACCTGATTTGCATCATTTATATGGTAAAGCGTTTGAAAAGCGATATATCGAATATGAAGAAATGGTGCAGCTGAATGTTCTCAAAATGCATAAAACAATTTCGGCGCGTGAATTATGGCGGAAGATGCTGAGTCGGTTATTTGAAACAGGTCATCCGTGGATTACGTTTAAAGATCCGTGTAATATTCGTTCTCCACAAGATCATGTAGGAGTAGTACACAGTTCTAATTTATGTACAGAAATTACGCTTAATACTTCTGCAGAAGAAATTGCGGTATGTAATTTAGGATCATTGAATCTTGCGTATCACGTAACGGACGGCAAGCTTGATGAAAAGAAGTTAAGCACAACAATTACAACTGCAGTACGCATGCTTGATAACGTGATTGATATTAATTATTATCCGGTCAAAGAAACGCATACATCTAATATGCGTCATCGTCCAGTTGGGCTTGGCGTAATGGGCTTTCAAGATTTATTGTATCAGGTAGATATCAATTTTTCATCGCAAGAAGCTATTGCGTATTCAGATGAAGTGATGGAATTTATCGCATATCATGCAATCCTAACTTCATCACACCTTGCCAAAGAACGTGGAGCATATGAATCATATAAAGGTTCAAAATGGGATCGTAATATTTTTCCGCAAGATACCATTGATTTGCTTGAGCAAGAACGTGAAATGCCCATTGACGTGCAACGTGGTGGCAAGCTTGATTGGAGTGCAGTGCGTGATCATGTGCAGTGCTATGGCATGCGTAATTCAAATGTAATGGCAATTGCACCAACAGCTACTATTGCCAATATTGCAGGAGTGTTTCCGTCCATTGAGCCTATTTATAAAAATATTTATGTCAAAACAAACATGAGCGGCGAATTTACCGTTGTTAATGAATATTTGATTGATGATCTGAAAGATCTTGGATTGTGGAATGAGCGGATGCTTGAACTTCTGAAATATTATGATGGTAATGTGCAGATGATTGATGATATTCCGCAATTCTGAAAGATAAATATAAAGAAGCATTTGAAATTGATCCATTACATCTTATTCACGTGACTGCAGCACGTGGTAAATGGATTGATCAAAGTATTTCACATAATGTATTTATGCGTGGTGTTTCGGGGAAAATGCTGAATGATATTTATATTGCAGCGTGGCAAGCAGGGCTGAAAACAATCTATTATTTACGCACATTGGGCGCAAGTCAGATTGAAAAATCGAGTCTTGATGCAAATAAGTTTGGGTTTACGCAAAAGCGTGTGTATAAAACAGTAGAAGATATGGCTGCCCCTGCTGCAGGTGCTAGCAAGATGTTATTACATCAGATGATGATATTGTTGCGGGTACGGCATGCAGTATATCGGATGATCCTGGATGTGAAGTGTGTCAATAAACTTACCTCATACTACATTTCATTTCGTATGGGGGACCCCAAAAAACATTAAGCGTAAAATGAGGGATTAAAATATATTGAACTAACAAACCCGCGTAAGCAAATTAAAGGAATTTTATGAATAAAAATGGAATTATTAATAACTCAACCGTAGATCCAAATAAAATTTTACCACATGCGCTATTCATGGGCACGTCAGCATTATAAAGATGGTGTTGCCAATAACTGGACACCAGAAGAAGTTTCAATGCAGCATGATGTTGAGCAATGGAAATCTTCAACCGTGCTCACGCCATGCAGAACGGCGTTTGATTTTATGGAATCTTGGTTTTTTTTCTACGGCAGAATCATTAACTGCAAATAATTTAGTGCTGACGGTGTACAAACATGTTACCAATCCAGAATGTCGGCAATATTTATTGCGTCAAGCATATGAAGAAGCGGTACACACCGATACCTTTATTTATTGTTGTGATTCATTGGGTCTCGACCCTGATGAAATTTATAACATGTATGAAGCAATTCCTTCAATCAAAGAAAAAGATGATTTTGTGGTTAATTTAACCAGATCGATCATGGATCCAAATTTTAAAACCGATACGGTAGAAAATATTCAGCGATTTGTGCATGATCTGATTGGTTTTTATGTGATCATGGAAGGTATTTTCTTTTATGCAGGTTTTGCCATGATGCTTGCATTAAAGCGTCAAAATAAAATGATTGGTATTGGTGAGCAGTTTGAATATATCATGCGCGATGAAAGTCTTCATCTTGCATTTGGTTGTGATTTAATCAATGTCATCAAATCAGAAAATCCTGAAATTTGGACTGAAAGCTTTCAACAAGAAATTATTACATTAATTAAGCAAGCAGTGGTTTTGGAAAAACAATATGCACTTGATGCATGTCCACAAGGAATGCTCGGGATTAATGCGCAACAATTTGCTGAGTATGTTGAACATATTACTGATCGTCGTCTTGAACGTATCGATTTACCAAAAATCTATGGTACCAAAAATCCATTCCCATGGATGTCGCAATCAACTGATTTAAGTAAAGAGAAGAATTTCTTTGAATCGCGCGTGACTGAGTATCAGACGGCCGGTTCGTTGGAGTGGTAAAAAAGTTCGATTAGGAGGATTATGGCGAGGAACACTATATATATGTTGTTGTTTGTGGCGAGTATATTGCAGGCAGCGGAACACAGAGATAACAATACGATAGAAAAGGATTGGTCGCTATTAAAGCAGGCTGATCCTGTTCTCTATAATTTTGGAAAAGAAGAAAAAATAAGCCTCGCCAGAACTATTGAGATTGGAGAATTTGAGAAAAATTATGATATTAATATTCCTCGCTCTCAGATTCCCTCTTTTGATCCAGGAGCTGATTTTTATCCACATTCAGCGTGGAAAAAGACGCATCCTGATACATATCGATTGGGTATGTTGAAGTTTCTTAAAGCCACATTTGATTCTGTTGAATCGGAGCAAAAGAAATAATAAAGCAATTTATAGCTATTAATCAAAAGAAAGAAGATGTCACAATCTTCTTTCTTTTTTTTTGTTCTCATAATTATCTACAATATTTCCAGAATTTACTTTTTCGCCAAGGTAAAAAAGGGGGATATTTCGTATGAAAAAAATAATAGTCTGTTTTTTTTTATTCAGTACAAGTTTGTCATATTCAGCACAGCCTAAAAAAAATATACCTGAATTTAGCTCATTAGTTGAAGAGATGGGAAAACGACGCAAATTGCGTGAGCAGGCATCAGTTACCTTTGATGTGCCACAACGCAATCGTCCCATTCATGATGAGCAAAAAACTGCTGATTCTAAAAAATTTGATCATGAAAAAAAAGTAGATTAATGAAACTGTTGTTTTTGGAGGATATCAAGTAATGAAAAAGGTGACTCTTATTCTACTAGCTGTTTCGTGTTTGACTTTTATTATCTATGGTGCAGAAAGAAAAGAACCTTGTCGTAAGGCAAGTGCCAGTTCAAAAGAGGAAACACCGAGAACTCCTCGGCCTCATCGTTCGTTAAATAGAAGCAATGCGCAAACTCCTAAAACACCAACCTCTGCCCAGAATAGTCCTAAATCAGGTAAGCCATCAGAGTCTATTACTGGTAGTGGTGGAGAAACGTCAAAAGCATCAGGTAAAAAGGTAAAGAATCTCAAGGAATTGCAAGAAGGGATGAGGAGTGTAAAAGAATTGCAAGAACTGAAAAAAAGTCAGGAATTAAATGGATCAGGAGAAGTCAAAAAATAAATAAGCATACATAACATATGATATCCATGCCTAAGGAGAGCTATGAAAAAGATAATTATTTTTATGAGTACCATGGTTTATTTTTTGCCAAGTTATGGCATGGAACCAGATCGCGATCCCAGTCCACCAAAAAAATCTCCTCAACTCTTGCGTAAAAATAGCCAAGAAATTATTATTCCTCCCGCAAGAGAAGGATCTAGAGCAGGCAGGAATGTTCCGCCTTTAGATTTGCAAGAAGTTATTGTACATACTACGGTAGATCCAGTTGAAGTTAAGGCGGGTGGTAGTAGTAAACAACGAGTAAAAAGTCTGAAAGATTTGGGTAGATGTGTCAGTCAAAAACCGGCAATAACCAGTCGTGCTGCAGCTGGTCATGCCAGTAGCAGTGGAACTCATACGCGTACTGCCACTCGTGGCGCACGATTAGATGTGGTTATTGTTGATGGTGCATCTAATGTTGGAGCTGGCGTGAAAATACCAGTAACTACTAATGCGCATCCTTTTGATTTGTCCACCGGAGCATTGGCGAAGGAGGAAGTTTTGGCGAAGGAGGGCTTGCAAAAAGTTCCCTCTCTTTTACCAAAAATACTTGCGCAACAATCTGCGCGACCAGATCTGTTTGATGATAAAAAATCGTATTCTGAAGAAGAGGTTTGGGGAGTTGTACAAAAAGTGAGTCCTGCATTGTATGCATTTGCGCTCCAGCATCTTCTGAGCATAGAAGAAGTGGAAGAATATGCCCTTTTGATTGAAGAGCTTGATATTGATCCATCAGTTATGAATGAATATGTGCATCAAAATAGTACGGGAAATACACAGACTTCATTATTCATTCAGGGCTTGAATTATCTGTGGGGAGACCCCAAGAAGCAAAATATGGAACGTTTGGCCAAAGAATATGAAAAAATAAAAAAAGATAACCCAGAAACTTATAAACAGATGATACTTGAGGTTATGAAGGCAGCTTCTGATATAGAAGCAGGAGGTAAGGATGCCCGCTCTGCAATTCTCGATACTCATGTTGGGTTGCAAAATAATGCACTTGAGAACAATGCCGCTTCTATACGACAAGGCTATGTAGCTGCGATACTTGGGTTTATTGGAACCATGGGAACCGGAGCATGGGCCGTATACGGTCAAGCGAAGGGTTCATCTTCATGTATTGGTGCTAATTGTACCGGGTAATATTATTTGTTGAAAGCAGTTATGATCAGTTGTTCAAGCTGATTTTGTGTTACCGAGTCGCCATCATAACGTCCAATTTCTTTGCCGTCGCGTAAAAAAATTAATGTTGGGATGCTGGTAATATTGAATGTCTTTGCCAGATCCATAAAGAAATCACGATTTATTTTAATAAAAGTAAACTGAGATAGGCTTGCTGCTGCCGCGTCAATAAGTGGCGACATGCGTTTGCATGGGTTGCACCAATCTGCATAAAAATCCAGAACTACCAGACCTTTATCTGCAAATTTATTAAGGTGTTCCATTGAGGATCTGACTTTCTTTTCTTTTTTGTGCAGATAAATTGGTTTTTGAGCCTTAATATCTTTTGCAAAAAGGGAAAAGATAACTATTGGGGCTGTTAAAAGAAGGGCTATTATAGTAGTTTTTTTCATTTTTACTCCTTATGGGTCTATTTTAAACTCATATATTAGTATAAAGCATACTGGGTCTCTGGGCAAAGGGTGCGGCAAAAAGCCCTTTTTATGGGGATTTTTTTGGAAAAGGGTTGTATAATGATGATTATACAGATCTTTTCTCATCAAACGTGAGGTCATCCCATGGATAAAACAGCACTCATAGAACATCTTTTGCAGTATGTAACGGAAAATAAGCGCGATAAGATGCAGGAAGTGCTTAAAAACCGCACACGATATATAACAGTACTTTTAGAAGATCTGTTCCAACCGCACAATGCGAGCGCAGCATTACGGACGTGTGATATTTTCGGCGTACAAGACGTGCACGTAGTCCAGACCAAATATGAATTTAAGGCAGTTGATACTATTTCAATGGGTGCTACCAAATGGGTTGATGTTACGGCACATGCTTCAATTACTGAAGCGATCGATACATTAAAAAAAGATGGTTATCGCATTGTGGCAACAACCCCGCATCGGCAGTCTTATTCATTGCCAGATTTACCGCTCGATCAAAAAACAGTGTTGCTTTTTGGCAGTGAACAAACCGGTTTATCGGATGCCGCATTAGCGCAAGCGGATATGTTTGTAAAAATACCGATGTTTGGTTTTGTGGAAAGTTTTAATGTTTCAGTCAGCGTTGCATTGTGTTTGTATGATGTCATTAATCGATTGCACAGGTCTGAATATGGCTGGCAGTTGTCGCAAGAAGAGACGCAGGATATTTTGCTTGCTTGGATTAAAAAAGTATCAAAAACAGCAACGTTGGTTGCAAAAGAAATTAACAAATAAATAGAGGTAATTTTTCATGAACAGTCGCGTATTAATACAATTGATGGCAGTAGTAGTACTGAGCAATAGCGGTATGCTGAACGGGATGAGGATGAAAAAAGGAAAAAATAAGAGCAAGCCTCAAGAGCCAGTTGAGCAAAGGCTCGTGATTCCAGTTACATGGAACATTAAAAAGGCTTGTTTAAAGCCAGAATTTTCACCTAAAGATCAAAAAACACATGAGAGTCAATGTGCACATTTTGGGTTGAATACAAAAGATTGTTGGGTGTTTGTTGAGGTAACTCATGCGTATAGCAATCAATATTCAGATATGTATTTCCATCCTGACATATTAAGAAAAAAAGTTGAAAATAGTCTTCTAGTATCAAAAAAAGTAGGCACGATAAAATCGTTGAAAGCTATATATAAAACTACGATACTAGATAAAAATCCCATACCAGTATTAGCACAAACATATAATGTTACTGAAGATTATATTACAAATTTGATATCAGATTGCTTTCATCCGGCATTTATTTCTGCTGATCTGGTGGTGGATAAAGAGGTTGGTGATAGGATAACAATAACTGCTGATGGATTTGATCTAGAGGTCACCATTGCGGGACTTCCCGAAGAAAAAGAGTACGAGAGCATTTGTTTGCTTAAAATATTGAGCTGGTGGCGATCCGCTGTTCAGCGTGCTCCGAAGGCGGCTCTAACACTTTTATTGGCATGCGGGATCGGCGGTATTTTGCTGGAATATTTAAAACGATAAAAAAAACGCATAAAAAAAGAGGGACTTTTTAAGTCCCTCTTTTAAATTTCTTAGAACAGAACCAAATCAAAAAGATTTAGTTATTATTCAAATATTGGAGTGTTATCAACATCAGTTTCATCATTCATTTGCTGATAAACTGCATATGCTGCTGCAACAAGAGCTGCTGCAGTGATCACTTTACCCATTGTTGGGATGTTAGCTTCAAACTTACCACCTTTAAGGTATGAAATACGAGTAAGTTGAGACAATGCCCAAACTGCTGGTTTTGATGCGAAGTTAGTAGCTGATGCAGCTGCGCCTGTGATGAACGCCCATTTTGCAGCAAGGAAGCCTGGATTTGATGGAGTAGTTGCTGCAGGAGTTTTAGTTTCTTCTGTAGCTACAGTAGCTGAAGTTTCTGGAGCTGTAACTACTGGTGCTTCTGATGCTGCTGGTGTAGTTGCTGCTGTTGCAGGAGCTACAGTTTCAGCATTTGCTGGGACTGCTGCTGATGTTGCAGGTGTTTCGCTACCAAAGCTCACAGCTGAAGAGAATATTGCAGCTAGTAACATAACGCGTGATGATTTCATATACATCCTTCGATAATAGATTGTGATTTTTTAAATACCCCTTAATGCTTCTAAATAAAGCATTTTCATATAAATCTTATAGGTAAAACCTCATGATGTCAACAGTGATGGAGAGCAAAAAGAGCTGGTTTCTGAAGGTTTTTGTTTAAAAAATATAAGATAGGAAAAAAGAAAAGTGGCTGGGTTCGCTATAGCTTTATAATTTTTGCAACACGATCTGTAATTTTCCTCGCGTGCAATATGGGCAGCGCAATGCGCAGTTCCTGTTGAACTACTTGCATGTTCTTCTACTATGTGGCTATCAAAAGGATCATTTTCCCAGGCCAATAATTTGAGCGAATAGTGATGTAAGCAATTATCTTTTTTCAGTTGTTCCGTCAAACGTCATAACGGGAGTCCGTCCGAGCATCAGGTGTAATAAAACAATGCCGTAATCTGAAGCAGAAGCCGGATTCTGACCAGTTACCAGCTTTGGTCCGTCGAGGATAACATTGTCGGCATTAGCCTTTGCGCCCATAAAGATGGCGCCGGCTTCTTCAAGAACTGTCTGAGGATAATGGTTTATTACAACTGGCTTGGTGAGATGTTTCTCCATTATTGCGTCTTCTTCTCTGGTGTAACCAGTTACTCTGCGACCGGCAATTCGCTCAGGATTATTTGCAAGAGCAATAGAACCATGGCATATGGCGCCAATTATCTTGTCATTCTCCCAAAAATGCTCAAGCGTTTTTGCGACTTGCTCATTTGGATAAAGATCAAAGGCCGCACCCAAACCACCTGCTACATGAACTCCATGGTACTGATCCAAATTCATATCTTTAAGTTTTAATGTATTCATGAGTTTCTCAACGAGAGCTTTGTCCGAAAGAAAGCCTTTGGAAACTAAATCATGAGGCTCTAGGGTTTCCTTGGCGTAAGGATCACTCCATGGATTGATATAAATCTTTCCTCCCTCAAGAGTGGTAAAATCTACCTCGATTCCACGCTCCATGAGGTGCCAGAACGGGTGGGTAATTTCTGATAACCATGCGAGCTTATCGGAGCCTGTAATAATGAATAATACTTTCATGATTATTTTTCCTTTTCAGATTTACTTAGAGCCTATCCCTAAACTCTTCCTAAGCGCTCATTCTGAACCTGTTGAAGAATAAAGCGCTTAATCCTTCAACAAGTTCAGGATGAGCGCGGGAAAGAATTTAAGCAAATTTATAGTTTAGGGATAGGCTCTTATTCAAAGGATGATGCCGCCTCCGCAATAAAATTTGCGACTTCTGTTGGTTGTGAAAGCATGGGAACGTGGCTTGAAGAAACGGTAATAGTAGTGGCATTCATAGCTTGCGCTAATGATTCTTCAAACTTTGGTAAGATCATGTGATCATTACTTGCAACAACATACCAAGAAGGTTTAACTTTCCATGCAGCTTTACTAACTTTTGCGTCAAAGATAGAAGCAGCAGTTTGACCTTGTACTGCAAACAATATATGTTTTTCTTCATCAGTCAGATCTTGAGCAAAATATTCCGCCATACCTTTTGGTGTGAGCCTTAAAAAGTCTGCATCTAGTTTTACTTCAGCCAGTCCTGGAGCAGGATCTTTGTTTATGTCATTAATCGATTGGCCATCACCTGGCGCAAAGGCTGCAACATAAACAAGACCAGCAACTTTAGGATCATTCCCTGCTTCTGTTATAACAACACCACCCCATGAGTGGCCAACAAGTAAAATGGGGCCATCTTGTAAAGCTATTATTCTTTTTGTAGCTGCAACATCCTCAGCAAGTGACGTTACTGGATTTTGCACTGCCGTTACATTAAATCCTTTGGCTTGTAATTTGGGGATAATTTTTGACCACGATGACCCATCAGCCCAAGCGCCATGAACAAGTACAATATTTCTAATGCCGGTTTTATGAGACATGTTCTTTTTCCTTTTTTTTGTAAATTAATGGATGTGAAGAATATAAAAAAAAGCCCTGCGGACGTGCAAGGCTTTTAAAATGGCAAAAACGCATCAAGCGTGATAATGCGATTCTTGCTCAATTAAAGCAACTCAAATACGATAATGGCTTATAAATTATCTTTCTAAAGTAATAAACCCTACATATTTTGCAGAGGGATCTTTTTTTACTGGGTTTTATGGGGTAAAACCTTATTATTAAGGGCTTTTTTGGATAAATGATTTGACAGGTTGTAAATAAAGCTGTACTGTAAAAAGGATATAAGGAACATCGAATATTATGTATGCGTAAAGGCAAGGGGGAAATTCCTATGAATAGAAAAGGTATGATTATAGGCGTTATGTTAATGGCTTTAAGTATTACAAATGCATATTCGTCCATGCAGCCTTTAACAGCCGATGAAAAGTGTATAATTGAATGGCTTCACGAGTGGTATGCAGGCGCTGCGGACCACGATATACCATATACATGGCTTTGCCAGCATTATATACCAATACTAAGCCATGAATGCCAATGGTTAAAGGAACAGAAAAATGTTATAGATGTTATCATCAATAACATAGACGAAAGAATTGCTCTTAATCATAGAGTCATTAAGGCGTTGCTAGTATTTCAAGGAAGCTCGGAAGTGGAAATAAAGCAATACATGCAGAGGTATGCTTAAATAAAGACAGATAACCCACCAGTTTGACTGGTATGACTATCAAGGCTTGGCCCTCGGATTCAAGAATAAAAACCGTCATGGTATAATTATTTCGGCTTGTCAGTCGAAAGGAAAATTATACCATGACGGTTTCATATGCAAGCTTAAGTCATTGGGAATACAAATACCACATAGTGTTTGTTCCAAAATATAGAAAAAAACTCTGCTGGAGAAGAACATCCGAGTGATTTACGACGTGTGCTCTGCTTTCAATAAAGAATTAAAGATATTGAGCGCGCAGAAATAACGGATCAAAAGCAAATTAGGATTGGATTTCCTCGGGACCATATATTCTGTTTTCTTTCATCATTCAAACCATTACCACGCTTCTTCTTTCTACTCAAAAAAATGCCTTCAAAAAATAAAAAGCTCGATTAGTAAAATCAGTTTATCTGTTACACTATCATCGAAAAGACAGCATTTTAAACAAAAGGACATATCGATGAAAGCGGTTATCATTGCACGCGTGAGCACGGAAGAACAAAAAGAAGCAGGCTTATCCCTGCCTGCACAGGTTACATGGCTTGAAAACTACTGTCAGAATAAAGGTTTTTCCATCATTAAAAGCTTTAGCTTTGATGAAAGCGCTTACAAAGATGATCGTTCAGAATTTGATACAATCTTTAACTTCATTTTCGAGCAAAAAGAAAAGATCGCTGTGTGTTGCGACAAGGTAGACCGTTTATCGCGTAATATGTTTGATAAGCGGGTTTCTTATTTATATGACAAGGCATTACGGGATGAAATAGAATTGCATTTTACTTCCGACGGTCAGGTTATTAACAGCAAAATTTCCGCTGCAGAGAGGTTTCATTTTAGTATCAGCTTGGGGCTTGCAAAGTACTATTCAGATGCTATTAGTGATAACGTAAAGCGCGCCATTGAACAGAAATGGCAGAGAGGGGAGTGGGCTGGTAAAGCACCTTATGGATATAAGAATATTAAAGTGGATGATAAAGCAACCATTATTGTTGATGAATATGAGCGTTGCATTGTAAAGCAGGTTTTTGAGTTATATGCAACGGGTGCTTTTTCCATGGGTTTGCTTTGTCAGAAGATTAATAAAGATCATCATATAAACTGGTCTAAAGGCAAATTAGATTTTGTGCTCAACAATAAATTTTATACGGGCATCATGATTTGCAATGGTAAAGAATATCCCCATAAATATCCATCTACTACTACGAGAATGCCAACATCAATGGTATCTCCTCGTTCTGGTTCCAGTAAATAAATTTCACGAGGATTATATGTTTTAACAAGTCGATGTGTGATATCTTCTATCGTTTTTTGATCGAGTGATTGTGTTTCCATAATAATTACCTCAACATTAAAATTATTCGTATATAAAGTATACTTTATCGTTAGTTTATAGATCGCACAAATCTTTTAATGTGTAAGGATTTACTATGAAAAAATTAATTTTACTTACTTGTGCCTATGCATTTTTCATGAACAATAATGCTTGCGGTATGTTCACCTATATACAAAATATTCCGCGTTTCAGAAAAAATATTTATTCTACAAGGACATTCATTCATTGGCACACTCCCATACCAACCGATCCTGTAGGATACGCAAAGCACCAGAGAGAGCTCAACTCATGGAAAAATAGGTGGCTTGAAATAGCAATGGTGCAAACGAGAGATGTTTCCTTCAAAAAACATTTACAAAAAGAATTACACAAGATTGAGATGGAAGATGAAAGGTTGCTGCGGCTAGAGTTGCTTAAGTTAGAGCAGAAAAATAACACAGAAAGTTAGATTGCTTTTGAAAATGGAAAAAAGGTATAGATTTTTGGTCTATACCTTTTTCTTTTATTGAATATCGATCATTTGAGAGTACTGGCCTCTACTTCGCTCTGCGAGCTACGAAGGGCGGCCTGCCAGACGACTGTGTCCGCCGTAGCTTTACGCGAAGGAGGAAGCCTTGGCGTAGTATGGCATCACCTACCCAACATGTTCAGGAACGGCGAAGTGCCCATAACAGTGAGCTTAATAATGATTCAGACGGTGTATTCATCATTTAAGATTAAGCCAGAAATTTACTAAATTGTTTGCAAGGAATAATGTCAATATTGACAATGTACGCCACAGGGTAGTATAGTTCATAATATGAAAAGGAAAATAACTCAAACCAAGTATTTTAGTAAAGCTCTCAACAGTCTTTTAAAGAAAAGACAGATCTTGGAAGAAGATTTTGATGACTTCCAAGAAGAGCTTGCAAAAAACCCAGAAATGGGTGATATAATTCCTGGAACAAGCGGAGTACGCAAGGCTCGTTTAAAATCGGCCTCTCGTGGAAAAAGTGGTGGATCTAGAATATGCTATTATGACGTAACTAGTAGGAATGAGATATATTTACTTCTTATTTATGCAAAGAATCAACAAGAAGATATAACAGCTGAAGACAAAAAAGACTTCAAAGAATTAGTAAATGCATTACGGAGGGATTCACGATGAGCAGTAAATTTGCTAAGGATTTAAAAGCAGCGCTTAAAGAAGCTATTGCTCACAAAGAGGGCAAGCTTGATCTCTATTCAGAATACATAGAAATTCCTGAACCACCCGCTGAATACAAACCAAAAGAAATAAAGAAAATACGAGAAAAAAATCATTATTCACAAGGTATGTTTGCTTTAGTTCTCAATGTTAGCATAAAAACTGTGCAATCATGGGAAGCGGGTAAGCGTGTTCCAACACATTCAGCATTACGCTTATTGGAAATAGTGGATAAAGGCATTTACCGTCCAGAAATTATAAAAAAATAAGTTGCATTATCTCGTATGGGTTGCTATTATTGCAGCAATATTGTAATGAACGCATTATCTTACAAGGAATAACCATGTACGCAATTATAGATATAGATTGTGATCTCCCGCAGATCATGGTTGTTATGGCGTACAATTCCTGTCTCATTTGTTAGTCCCGTCAGTAAAATAAACTCTTTGCAGTAATTTTTACGCCATATATAGAACGAAGTTTTAAATTTTTATATTTTAATACGAAAGTATTATATGGCTCGATTACGTCCAGTGAAAGTGGTTAATGTATTAACTTTCGAAGAAATAACGCGTGTTACCAACTTCTTTATGTTGCTTGTTGAAATAAATGTACGTTTACCTAAAACTACAAAAACAAAAACAAGAAAGCGTGCAACTCGAAAGACAAAAGATAAATCCATAAAGCAAGAACCTTGCTCCATTAAATGTCCCGCAATGTGCTGTTCATCAAGATCCGCACAGCGGGACTTGTTTTTGAAACGATTTGCCCGTATCTTTAGGTGCAGTAAAATGAACTTCATCATGGGATATGCAAATGATCGATACTATCGTTTTAACGCTAACGCCTGATATGTATCAAATTAGTGAGCCTGATAAGTTTAAACCATTTGCGTATTGGGCATTATTAGCAAACAAGAATAAAGAAACGCGTCTGCAGTATAGCAGCATTACATCCAAGCAAAATGGTACAAAAAAAGAACTCTTAAACGGGATATATAAACCTCATCTTACATTGGCATGTCACCGGGGCATGCAAGGTGCCATTGAGCTGCTACTGAAAATAGAGCTTTCATTGCCCAAGCTCCTTTATGGCAATAACTTTAATGAGCTTCAATATAAAGATTTTAAAACAATAATAGATAAGCTTGCTACTATTTTGGCAACCATGGGGGTTATTGTAACGTCAGATAATCTTACGCATGCACCCGTTTTAGCAATCCATTATTCAAAAAACATTCCTTTAACCGATGGTTCTACGCCGTATCATTACATCAATAAAATAAAAGAAGCCAATGTACGGCTTTCCCTGGATACTAATCAAACGGATTACCGCAATGAAGGGCACAGTTATAAATGGCATTGTAATTCATATGAAGTTGTTTTCTACGATAAAATTAAGGACCTTGAAAAGGCACGGCAAAGCAGTAAAAGGGCAATTGAAAAAGATAATGAACTGCAGCAGCATCTCTTTAAAACATTTGAAGCGCGCAATAAGCTAGAATTTTTACGCATGGAAGTGCGTTTAAATAAGCGTGCAAAAATAAAACAGCTTTTTAAAGTGCTGAAGATTAATGCTGATCTTACCTTTAAGAAACTCTTTAAACCTGCGATTGCAAAGAAAGTATTGTTGCATTACCTTGATGAGCTTGAGCGGAATCGTTCACCGTTGTTGAATTTTAAAGCAGTTGACGATAAGACCTTTCTTGCACAGATAAGCTTTGATAATCCTACTATAACACCAAAACAAGCCATGATGCTTTTGGGTTTTAAAAGAGCGCTGGAAGCTGCACCATTACGGGAGCTTAAAACAATTATTGGAAAAAATAAGCCACAATCATGGCATCGTCTTATTAATGACCTAAATGGTATTCAATTACCTACGATGAATAATCCATTTAAAGAAATACGTAAATGTATTCAAGAGTTCAGGGCTCTTCCAGCATCTTATTTCCCAATCTGAACGCGCGGCGCCTTTTATTTCTAAAGCGAAAAACTCACTCATTTATAATCCGGCAACGAAATCATATTCGATAGGATTTCCAATTGTTGCATAATCTTATTTGAATAAGGCCATCTTATATAAGACAGCCCTAACTTTATCAGCAGTTTCTTTGTTTTTATATCGTAATTATAGTTGCCAGAAATTTCGGATCGACTATCTTTTGTGTTTTTTCATCCGGATGAGCGCCATGTCGGAGCAAATACCGAGCAAATTCTTCATCTTTATAAAGGACAGCCTCATAAAGAGGATTAAGATCATTCTGATACACAATTTTATTTGGATTTGAACCATAATGCATCATGGTTTTAATAGTTTTCTTTCGGTTGCCAAACTGCCATTCACCAATGAGATGGTCAAGTTTTTCTTGATCGCTCATGACATTGTTGGGACTACAGGCTACACGTTCTAATCGTAATTTTTCTATTTCTTGCTCTACGCTATTTCTTTTTGCTTCTTGTTTTAAATTTTTTATTTCTATTTCTTGATCTATCGCCCGCCGTATCACTTCCTCTACTATCTTTCTGAGTGTTTCATGTTCTGTTTTTGATTCTTCTGCTATCCGTTCTAAATTCTTTTTTGCTATGGCTTGTTTCAAGTATCTGTATTCGCTTTCCTAATCGCCTCTTTGCTGCCTCTTCTTTTATAGCTTCCCGCTGCATTATTTCTGCAATTCGAATATCAATATTATTCTCAAGATTTGTTGCGACAGCGTGTAAACTGACAGATTCTTCCATTCCCCTTAAAAAGGGATAAAAGGTTATTATTATTGAAAAAACAATACATAACTTCTTATCCATCTCTTTTCTCACCTGTTTTTATTGACGTAATGTAATTTTTTATTGTGCTCCGACACTTTCTAAATATTCTAACAATGCCATAGTGTGGGCATTTCCTGCTTTCATCTGAATGGTATTCTTACATTTTGCCAGCAACGTATTTCCCGCTTTATCCTTTTTATTAATATCAGCACCAAATTCACGCAATAATCTTGCTTGTTCAACAGTAACTATGCTGTGGAGGAGTGGTTGCCTTTCATGCTCATCAAAAGAATTTGGATTTGCTCCTGCTTGCAACAAAATTCTCATTCTCGATAAATATGAATTCTCATATAGAGCTGCCTTCTCTGGCGTACGAGAGTATTGTCTTGCTTTATTTGCTTTATCCAATACAAAACTTAATAGTGAAATATATTCGCCACGCTGAACATCATGAAAATATGAATTGACAATATATTTACTAATAGATTGATTAGGATCAATGGGAAGATCACTATCTTTTGATATATAATCTATCGAAAGAATCAAAGCTCCTGCCAGGCCCTGTTTTTTTTCTATCATGCTCACGAACTCAAGATCTGCTTTATTATCAGTAAAGCTTTTCCTGATTTCCTTGGGCGTTCCATGCAATATCTTTTCAGCATAAGCAAAATTACGAGAAAACTTACCGGCTTGTTCTTCTGCAACTAATGATCTGAGTAATAAAAGATTATTATCGGTCAAGTCAGAAAAGGTAAGAGGCTTAGGGTTGCTATAATTAACTAATTCCGATGAAAATTTATAAATGGGCTTCTCGCTGGCCAAAATTCCCTGAAAAATTAAGCTGCATACAACAATTTTATGTACGTGAGGCATTATAATAGCTCTCCGGTCTTTAAAGATTATGTAATATGCACAAAATTATAATAATTCAAACCATATTTGCCAAGCGATTTATCTTAATCATCTTCACTGCCAACAATCAAATCATTATCAATAATCATAACACGCTGAATTTTGAGCGATTTTCCAGTTTCAGTATCCACTCCTATCCACGCTCCACACATGACAATAGGGATTTGTTTTCTCACCGACCTCTATCCTTAAAATAGTAGCTGGAAGGATTGGTGGAGTTTGTGATGCTAATCAAGCAGAAATTCAATGATTTCGAAAAGAACGATCTCATTCATACTCTGGCAACGAAATCATATTCGATAGGATTTCCAATTGTTGCATAATCTTATTTGATCGTTCTTCTGCAACTTCCTTGGAGACTTCATCTGGGACGAGATACAATTCGCTAGACAAGACTCCCAATTTTTGACTGGCTTCAACAAGTGGATGTAATAATTCATTGTAACGATTAAATGCATGAGTGTAATTTCCATCTGCCTGTTTTAGTTCTCCTGCAAAAATATAAGCGCCAACCAGTGCCAGATTATTACCTTGACCAGACATTGGAGATGTACAGTAACCTGCATCGCCCAATAAGGCAACTCGCCCTTTAGTCCATGACTCCATTTTTACCTGTGTGAATAATGAATCAAAATAAAAATAATTACTACCAGGCATCATCTCAAGTATTTTTGGTGCTTCCCAGCCAAAATCTTGAAAAGTATCGCGCAGGAGTTGCTGCTGTTCGTTTTTATCGCGAATGTTATTTAAGATATTCTGCGTACGGAACATAACCGCAACTTCAGCCATTTCGGGATTTTTGTCGCTCGTGATAGATATCAGCTTTTGATTGGCCTCACACTGCACTTCTGAGTGACTCAAATTGAGATAATTCGGAATGCTAAATACGCTAAAATACATACCAAGACTAACTAATTTATATTCGTTTTTATCAAAAACCATATCTCTCGTTGTCGAGTGTATGCCATCAGCACCAATGACCAAGTCATAATGCTCGACTCTGCCATCTTTAAATTGAACTTCTACATCACCGGCACTCTGTTTAATGCTGTCAATCAATTGGTTAAAATGACAGGGAACACCTTCAATAGCATTCATCAGTATTTCGGCTACATCACCGCGAGCAATTTCAACGTCTTCACCTTGCCTAAAGCCAAATCTTTCACCTTTTTCTTCATGCAAGATATTGCCTTCAACGTCCACATAACGTCCAAGATCCAGCTGCGTGCGCATATTACATATTTTCTCATAAATATTCATTCTTTTAAGGAGGTCAATCGAAACGCCTCGAAAATCCAGCGTCTGCCCTTCTTTTCGTAAATTGGGAAATTTTTCAATGAGAACAGGAGAAAAGCCAAATCTTCTTAACCAATAACAAACCGCAAGTCCAGAAATACCAGCCCCTATTACCAGAATTTTATTTATCGTAGGCATTTTTGGATTCCTTGGTTTAATTGCCTGGATTATATCAATACAATGAACATTATATTCATCCTGATTTACAATTTTTGGAGCATTTGATGCACATTCACCCAAAACAGGGGTCGCAGTCACAGTGAGTAGTGTAAGAACTAACAATAGTTTTTTCATTCTTTAAGCCTTGGTTAAGGAGTAAAATAATTGCCATTGAAGAAAGGTTATTCAGAACGAGTTAATTCAAAAGCTCGCGAGTTTTTAAAGAAGAACAGAAGAGTTGTCACCATTAACAAAGTGGCAATGATATAGATAGAGAGAGGATTATAGAGATATATTAATCCAGCAGCAAAAGGAACAAAAATCTCATATATAGAATGCAAACTTTGGTTGACCCCCTGTAATTGCCCTTGCTTATTTTCACTTACAGAATGTGAAAGAATATTATTGTAAGAGGGATCAAACAAGCCTTCTCCAACCGTGATAAGCACAATAGTCATCCACAATAAATTAGACATGCCTAGATAGCCGCTTAACACTATGGAAGCAAAACCTGTTATCATAAGAATGAGGCCACCAAAAATAATGCTTTTTTCAGAAAACATGAGAAGCTTTGGCAATAAAATTGCCCGTGAAATAATATCACACAATCCTATAAGAGCAAATAATACTCCAATCTGAGTGGGCTCCCAAGCAAAGACATCTTTTAAGTATACCGAAATATTACTTTGATAAAAAAGTAGAGCAATGAAAAAAAAGGCGCCTAATATAAAAACTTTTCTCGAATTTTTTAGGCTAAAGATATCCTTAAAATGAGAAAACGGATTAAGAGCATTGACTGATATACTTTTTTCTCGCTTATCTTCTATAAGGGTTTCAGGCAAAGAAACATAGACAAATAGCGCTGTAATAACTGAAATCCCTCCTGCAATATAGAAGGGAAATGAAAGATATATAGTACCCAATATCCCTCCAATTGCAGGTCCTATCATGTAACCGATACCATTCGCGGCTCCTAAATATCCATACAGCTTTGCCCGTTCCTTCCCGTGCGCGCTATCTGCTACATAAGCATATAATGCACTAATATCCCCAGCTGCAATTCCAGCAATAATCCTGCCAAGAAACAATACCCAGAGAGCTCCGCCAATACCAAGAATAAAATATCCGGCCGCGGTTGCAAGCAAACTAAAAAACAAGATTGGTTTTCTGCCAAAACAATCGCTAAGAGCACCCATTATAGGAGCCATAAAAAACTTACAAACAGCATAGATCGAGACTAATATGCCCAAGTAAAGAGCAACTTGTTCCGCAGGAACATACAACTAATAAGAAAGGGAAAAAGTGGAATAACAATAGTAAGCCCAATAGCATTAAGCAATGCTATGATTAAAATTAGCCAAAATTTTTTATTCATTTGATGAAACGTCTTTCGTATACTTTTAATCTACTTAATTTAGAATAGCATTAATAGGTCTTGTGTCAAATGATAATTATAAATTTTTTCTTGTTTATTTATTATTCTTGGAAATTTTTTGTATTCGCTTGATAACGGAATTCCAAAATGTTCGCATAATGCACGTACATCGTGATAATCATTCTCATCCAGTTTATAACCCATATGAAATGTTATTATCCATCGGGCGATATGCACCTCACAGGATGGCCATCGATTTTGCCAACTCCCATCAGTGATTCTAATGGATATTCAACGCCGAAAATATTGTTACCTTCTGCATCAAAAGTGAAGGAGTGAAAGTCTACTTCATGCCCTTTATTATCTCCCATTACAAAATTATACTCTTTTGTATCATCACGAGGTATATCTTTATAACCTTTTGCTTCAAGTAATTGACGAAGCTTAGGCACATATTTATGTTCCAAAGCTATATCCCAATTAGCATGAGTACGGGTTTGACTGCCGAGCAATGCATCACTCCCCAACCGCCATCAATAATAATTTCAATACCACTTTCTTCACAAAGTTGGGGGAATCTAAAACGTCAGATGCTTTCATGTCTTTTATAATCATGGGATTCACCTTTGCTTTTTTATAAAATAACTGGAAATCAATTGGACCATTTCATCAATTAAATTCATTACATTTGATATGTTTTAGTAAAATTCCAAAAATATTCTCTCTTAATATACACTATATGAAACTTAATACATCAAATAACAATAAAAAGGGATTTGTCGATGAAAGCTATTATCATTGCTCGCGTAAGCACAGAAGAGCAAAGAGAAGCAGGATTATCCTTGCCAGCACAAGTTGTTCGTCTTGAAAATTATTGTAAAAACAAAGGCTTTTCCATTATCAAAAGCTTTAGCTTTGATGAAAGTGCTTACAAAGATGATCGTTCAGAGTTTGACACCATTTTTAACTTTATTATTGAGCAAAAAGAAAAAATAGCCGTATGTTGCGATAAAGTGGACCGCTTGTCGCGTAATATGTTTGATAAGCGGGTTTCTTATTTATACGATCAAGCGTTGCGTGATGAAATAGAGTTGCATTTTACTTCTGATGGTCAGGTTATTAACAGTAACATCTCCGCGGCAGAAAAGTTCCATTTCAGTATCAGTTTAGGTCTTGCCAAATATTATTCAGATGCCATTAGCGATAATGTAAAGCGTGCCATTGAGCAGAAATGGCAAAAAGGTGAATGGTGTGCCAAGGCCCCTTATGGATATAAAAATATAAGGATTGATGATAAGGCAACGATTATTGTTGATGAATATGAACGGTGCATTGTTCAACAAATTTTTGAGTTGTATGCAACGGGTGCTTTTTCCATGGGCTTGCTGTGCGATAAGATTAATAAAGAACATGGCATGAATTGGTCTAAGGGAAAGTTAGA
>CAWAHQ010000001.1:0-1524154 GCA_963781925.1 uncultured bacterium | reverse complement strand
AAATTATAAAAAAATAAGTTGCATTATCTCGTATGGGTTGCTATTATTGCAGCAATATTGTAATGAACGCATTATCTTACAAGGAATAACCATGTACGCAATTATAGATATAGATTGTGATCTCCCGCAGATCATGGTTGTTATGGCGAACCATCCTGTCTCCATTTGTTAGTCCCGTCAGTAAAATAAACTCTTTGCAGTAATTTTTACGCCATATATAGAACGAAGTTTTAAATTTTTAGATTTTAATACGGAAAGTATTATATGGCTCGATTACGTCCAGTGAAAGTGGTTAATGTATTAACTTTCGAAGAAATAACGCGTGTTACCAACTTCTTTATGTTGCTTGTTGAAATAAATGTACGTTTACGTAAAAACTACAAAAACAAAAACAAGAAAGCGTGCAACTCGAAAGACAAAAGATAAATCCATAAAGCAAGAACCTTGCTCCATTAAATGTCCCGCAATGTGCTGTTCATCAGATCCGCACAGCGGGACTTGTTTTTGAAACGATTTGCCCGTATCTTTAGGTGCAGTAAAATGAACTTCATCATGGGATATGCAAATGATCGATACTATCGTTTTAACGCTAACGCCTGATATGTATCAAATTAGTGAGCCTGATAAGTTTAAACCATTTGCGTATTGGGCATTATTAGCAAACAAGAATAAAGAAACGCGTCTGCAGTATAGCAGCATTACATCCAAGCAAAATGGTACAAAAAAAGAACTCTTAAACGGGATATATAAACCTCATCTTACATTGGCATGTCACCGGGACGGAAGGCGCCATTGAGTGCTACTGAAAATAGAGCTTTCATTGCCCAAGCTCCTTTATGGCAATAACTTTAATGAGCTTCAATATAAAGATTTTAAAACAATAATAGATAAGCTTGCTACTATTTTGGCAACCATGGGGGTAACGTCAGATAATCTTACGCATGCACCCGTTTTAGCAATCCATTATTCAAAAAACATTCCTTTAACCGATGGTTCTACGCCGTATCATTACATCAATAAAATAAAAGAAGCCAATGTACGGCTTTCCCGATACTAATCAAACGGATTACCGCAATGAAGGGCACAGTTATAAATGGCATTGTAATTCATATGAAGTTGTTTTCGACGATAAAATTAAGGACCTTGAAAAGGCACGGCAAAGCAGTAAAAGGGCAATTGAAAAAGATAATGAACTGCAGCAGCATCTCTTTAAAACATTTGAAGCGCGCAATAAGCTAGAATTTTTACGCATGGAAGTGCGTTTAAATAAGCGTGCAAAAATAAAAACAGCTTTTTAAAGTGCTGAAGATTAATGCTGATCTTACCTTTAAGAAACTCTTTAAACCTGCGATTGCAAAGAAAGTATTGTTGCATTACCTTGATGAGCTTGAGCGGAATCGTTCACCGTTGTTGAATTTTAAAGCAGTTGACGATAAGACCTTTCTTGCACAGATAAGCTTTGATAATCCTACTATAACACCAAAACAAGCCATGATGCTTTTGGGTTTTAAAAGAGCGCTGGAAGCTGCACCATTACGGGAGCTTAAAACAATTATTGGAAAAAATAAGCCACAATCATGGCATCGTCTTATTAATGACCTAAATGGTATTCAATTACCTACGATGAATAATCCATTTAAAGAAATACGTAAATGTATTCAAGAGTTCAGGGCTCTTCCAGCATCTTATTTCCCAATCTGAACGCGCGGCGCCTTTTATTTCTAAAGCGAAAAACTCACTCATTTATAATCCGGCAACGAAATCATATTCGATAGGATTTCCAATTGTTGCATAATCTTATTTGAATAAGGCCATCTTATATAAGACAGCCCTAACTTTATCAGCAGTTTCTTTGTTTTTATATCGTAATTATAGTTGCCAGAAATTTCGGATCGACTATCTTTTGTGTTTTTTCATCCGGATGAGCGCCATGTCGGAGCAAATACCGAGCAAATTCTTCATCTTTATAAAGGACAGCCTCATAAAGAGGATTAAGATCATTCTGATACACAATTTTATTTGGATTTGAACCATAATGCATCATGGTTTTAATAGTTTTCTTTCGGTTGCCAAACTGCCATTCACCAATGAGATGGTCAAGTTTTTCTTGATCGCTCATGACATTGTTGGGACTACAGGCTACACGTTCTAATCGTAATTTTTCTATTTCTTGCTCTACGCTATTTCTTTTTGCTTCTTGTTTTAAATTTTTTATTTCTATTTCTTGATCTATCGCCCGCCGTATCACTTCCTCTACTATCTTTCTGAGTGTTTCATGTTCTGTTTTTGATTCTTCTGCTATCCGTTCTAAATTCTTTTTTGCTATGGCTTGTTTCAAGTATCTGTATTCGCTTTCCTAATCGCCTCTTTGCTGCCTCTTCTTTTATAGCTTCCCGCTGCATTATTTCTGCAATTCGAATATCAATATTATTCTCAAGATTTGTTGCGACAGCGTGTAAACTGACAGATTCTTCCATTCCCCTTAAAAAGGGATAAAAGGTTATTATTATTGAAAAAACAATACATAACTTCTTATCCATCTCTTTTCTCACCTGTTTTTATTGACGTAATGTAATTTTTTATTGTGCTCCGACACTTTCTAAATATTCTAACAATGCCATAGTGTGGGCATTTCCTGCTTTCATCTGAATGGTATTCTTACATTTTGCCAGCAACGTATTTCCCGCTTTATCCTTTTTATTAATATCAGCACCAAATTCACGCAATAATCTTGCTTGTTCAACAGTAACTATGCTGTGGAGGAGTGGTTGCCTTTCATGCTCATCAAAAGAATTTGGATTTGCTCCTGCTTGCAACAAAATTCTCATTCTCGATAAATATGAATTCTCATATAGAGCTGCCTTCTCTGGCGTACGAGAGTATTGTCTTGCTTTATTTGCTTTATCCAATACAAAACTTAATAGTGAAATATATTCGCCACGCTGAACATCATGAAAATATGAATTGACAATATATTTACTAATAGATTGATTAGGATCAATGGGAAGATCACTATCTTTTGATATATAATCTATCGAAAGAATCAAAGCTCCTGCCAGGCCCTGTTTTTTTTCTATCATGCTCACGAACTCAAGATCTGCTTTATTATCAGTAAAGCTTTTCCTGATTTCCTTGGGCGTTCCATGCAATATCTTTTCAGCATAAGCAAAATTACGAGAAAACTTACCGGCTTGTTCTTCTGCAACTAATGATCTGAGTAATAAAAGATTATTATCGGTCAAGTCAGAAAAGGTAAGAGGCTTAGGGTTGCTATAATTAACTAATTCCGATGAAAATTTATAAATGGGCTTCTCGCTGGCCAAAATTCCCTGAAAAATTAAGCTGCATACAACAATTTTATGTACGTGAGGCATTATAATAGCTCTCCGGTCTTTAAAGATTATGTAATATGCACAAAATTATAATAATTCAAACCATATTTGCCAAGCGATTTATCTTAATCATCTTCACTGCCAACAATCAAATCATTATCAATAATCATAACACGCTGAATTTTGAGCGATTTTCCAGTTTCAGTATCCACTCCTATCCACGCTCCACACATGACAATAGGGATTTGTTTTCTCACCGACCTCTATCCTTAAAATAGTAGCTGGAAGGATTGGTGGAGTTTGTGATGCTAATCAAGCAGAAATTCAATGATTTCGAAAAGAACGATCTCATTCATACTCTGGCAACGAAATCATATTCGATAGGATTTCCAATTGTTGCATAATCTTATTTGATCGTTCTTCTGCAACTTCCTTGGAGACTTCATCTGGGACGAGATACAATTCGCTAGACAAGACTCCCAATTTTTGACTGGCTTCAACAAGTGGATGTAATAATTCATTGTAACGATTAAATGCATGAGTGTAATTTCCATCTGCCTGTTTTAGTTCTCCTGCAAAAATATAAGCGCCAACCAGTGCCAGATTATTACCTTGACCAGACATTGGAGATGTACAGTAACCTGCATCGCCCAATAAGGCAACTCGCCCTTTAGTCCATGACTCCATTTTTACCTGTGTGAATAATGAATCAAAATAAAAATAATTACTACCAGGCATCATCTCAAGTATTTTTGGTGCTTCCCAGCCAAAATCTTGAAAAGTATCGCGCAGGAGTTGCTGCTGTTCGTTTTTATCGCGAATGTTATTTAAGATATTCTGCGTACGGAACATAACCGCAACTTCAGCCATTTCGGGATTTTTGTCGCTCGTGATAGATATCAGCTTTTGATTGGCCTCACACTGCACTTCTGAGTGACTCAAATTGAGATAATTCGGAATGCTAAATACGCTAAAATACATACCAAGACTAACTAATTTATATTCGTTTTTATCAAAAACCATATCTCTCGTTGTCGAGTGTATGCCATCAGCACCAATGACCAAGTCATAATGCTCGACTCTGCCATCTTTAAATTGAACTTCTACATCACCGGCACTCTGTTTAATGCTGTCAATCAATTGGTTAAAATGACAGGGAACACCTTCAATAGCATTCATCAGTATTTCGGCTACATCACCGCGAGCAATTTCAACGTCTTCACCTTGCCTAAAGCCAAATCTTTCACCTTTTTCTTCATGCAAGATATTGCCTTCAACGTCCACATAACGTCCAAGATCCAGCTGCGTGCGCATATTACATATTTTCTCATAAATATTCATTCTTTTAAGGAGGTCAATCGAAACGCCTCGAAAATCCAGCGTCTGCCCTTCTTTTCGTAAATTGGGAAATTTTTCAATGAGAACAGGAGAAAAGCCAAATCTTCTTAACCAATAACAAACCGCAAGTCCAGAAATACCAGCCCCTATTACCAGAATTTTATTTATCGTAGGCATTTTTGGATTCCTTGGTTTAATTGCCTGGATTATATCAATACAATGAACATTATATTCATCCTGATTTACAATTTTTGGAGCATTTGATGCACATTCACCCAAAACAGGGGTCGCAGTCACAGTGAGTAGTGTAAGAACTAACAATAGTTTTTTCATTCTTTAAGCCTTGGTTAAGGAGTAAAATAATTGCCATTGAAGAAAGGTTATTCAGAACGAGTTAATTCAAAAGCTCGCGAGTTTTTAAAGAAGAACAGAAGAGTTGTCACCATTAACAAAGTGGCAATGATATAGATAGAGAGAGGATTATAGAGATATATTAATCCAGCAGCAAAAGGAACAAAAATCTCATATATAGAATGCAAACTTTGGTTGACCCCCTGTAATTGCCCTTGCTTATTTTCACTTACAGAATGTGAAAGAATATTATTGTAAGAGGGATCAAACAAGCCTTCTCCAACCGTGATAAGCACAATAGTCATCCACAATAAATTAGACATGCCTAGATAGCCGCTTAACACTATGGAAGCAAAACCTGTTATCATAAGAATGAGGCCACCAAAAATAATGCTTTTTTCAGAAAACATGAGAAGCTTTGGCAATAAAATTGCCCGTGAAATAATATCACACAATCCTATAAGAGCAAATAATACTCCAATCTGAGTGGGCTCCCAAGCAAAGACATCTTTTAAGTATACCGAAATATTACTTTGATAAAAAAGTAGAGCAATGAAAAAAAAGGCGCCTAATATAAAAACTTTTCTCGAATTTTTTAGGCTAAAGATATCCTTAAAATGAGAAAACGGATTAAGAGCATTGACTGATATACTTTTTTCTCGCTTATCTTCTATAAGGGTTTCAGGCAAAGAAACATAGACAAATAGCGCTGTAATAACTGAAATCCCTCCTGCAATATAGAAGGGAAATGAAAGATATATAGTACCCAATATCCCTCCAATTGCAGGTCCTATCATGTAACCGATACCATTCGCGGCTCCTAAATATCCATACAGCTTTGCCCGTTCCTTCCCGTGCGCGCTATCTGCTACATAAGCATATAATGCACTAATATCCCCAGCTGCAATTCCAGCAATAATCCTGCCAAGAAACAATACCCAGAGAGCTCCGCCAATACCAAGAATAAAATATCCGGCCGCGGTTGCAAGCAAACTAAAAAACAAGATTGGTTTTCTGCCAAAACAATCGCTAAGAGCACCCATTATAGGAGCCATAAAAAACTTACAAACAGCATAGATCGAGACTAATATGCCCAAGTAAAGAGCAACTTGTTCCGCAGGAACATACAGACTAATAAGAAAGGGAAAAAGTGGAATAACAATAGTAAGCCCAATAGCATTAAGCAATGCTATGATTAAAATTAGCCAAAATTTTTTATTCATTTTGATGAAACGTCTTTTCGTATACTTTTAATCTACTTAATTTAGAATAGCATTAATAGGTCTTGTGTCAAATGATAATTATAAATTTTTTCTTTGTTTATTTATTATTCTTGGAAAATTTTTTGTATTCGCTTGATAACGGAATTCCAAAATGTTCGCATAATGCACGTACATCGTGATAATCATTCTCATCCAGTTTATAACCCATATGAAATTTTATCATCCATTCGGGCGATATGCACCTCACAGGATGGCCATCTATTTTGCCAACTCCCATCAGTGATTCTAATGGATATTCAACGCCGAAAATATTGTTACCTTCTGCATCAAAAGTGAAGGAGTGAAAGTCTATTTCATGCCCTTTATTATCTCCCATTACAAAATTATACTCTTTTGTATCATCACGAGGTATATCTTTATAACCTTTTGCTTCAAGTAATTGACGAAGCTTAGGCACATATTTATGTTCCAAAGCTATATCCAAATCAGCATGAGTACGGGTTTGACTGCCGAGCAATGCATCAACTCCCCAACCGCCATCAATAATAATTTCAATACCACTTTCTTCACAAAGTTGGAGCAATTCTAAAACGTCAGATGCTTTCATGTCTTTTATAATCATGGGATTCAATCTTTGCTTTTTTATAAAATAACTGGAAATCAATTGGACCATTTCATCAATTAAATTCATTACATTTGATATGTTTTAGTAAAATTCCAAAAATATTCTCTCTTAATATACACTATATGAAACTTAATACATCAAATAACAATAAAAAGGGATTTGTCGATGAAAGCTATTATCATTGCTCGCGTAAGCACAGAAGAGCAAAGAGAAGCAGGATTATCCTTGCCAGCACAAGTTGTTCGTCTTGAAAATTATTGTAAAAACAAAGGCTTTTCCATTATCAAAAGCTTTAGCTTTGATGAAAGTGCTTACAAAGATGATCGTTCAGAGTTTGACACCATTTTTAACTTTATTATTGAGCAAAAAGAAAAAATAGCCGTATGTTGCGATAAAGTGGACCGCTTGTCGCGTAATATGTTTGATAAGCGGGTTTCTTATTTATACGATCAAGCGTTGCGTGATGAAATAGAGTTGCATTTTACTTCTGATGGTCAGGTTATTAACAGTAACATCTCCGCGGCAGAAAAGTTCCATTTCAGTATCAGTTTAGGTCTTGCCAAATATTATTCAGATGCCATTAGCGATAATGTAAAGCGTGCCATTGAGCAGAAATGGCAAAAAGGTGAATGGTGTGCCAAGGCCCCTTATGGATATAAAAATATAAGGATTGATGATAAGGCAACGATTATTGTTGATGAATATGAACGGTGCATTGTTCAACAAATTTTTGAGTTGTATGCAACGGGTGCTTTTTCCATGGGCTTGCTGTGCGATAAGATTAATAAAGAACATGGCATGAATTGGTCTAAGGGAAAGTTAGACTTTGTACTCAAAAATAAATTTTATACGGGCATTATGCTTTGTAATGGTAAAGAATATCCTCATAAATACCCATCTATTATTAACCCAACATTGTTTGATCAGGTGAAGCAAGTGAAAGAAAGTTTTAATAAAAAGCCTATAAAATATGCGGGTAAACCGTATATCTATCGCGGTTTAATACGTTGTGCCGATTGTGGTCTTGCTATAACACCAGAAAAACATAAAGGTTTTGTGTATTATCATTGCACACAGTACAATGGCAAACATGGTGGGCAATGGTTACGAGAAGAAGAGATCACAAGGCAATTGGGGATTGTCTTTCAAAGCATACAAATACCGAAAGGTATTGCTGAACAAATTATCGAAACCCTCAATGAAGTTCATCAAAATAAAATAGAATTTCATAACAAACATTTTGATAGACTCACCAAAGAACACAAAGAAACGACCCAAATGCTCGATAATTTGTATCTTGATAAATTAAAGATGAGAATTACTGAGAGCGAGTATGACAGATTTTACACTGAATTAAGGGATCAACTCGCCAATTTGAACATGCAACTGGAAAGATTACAAGAAGCTGAAGATAACTATTATATCACGACAAAACATATACTAGATCTTGCAATGCGTGCCTATGATTTATTCAAAAGTTCTGAAGTTGAAGAGAAACGGCAGTTAATCAAGCTGATGCTATCGAACTTGCGCTTAAGTGGCAAAAGCCTCGTGTTTGACGCACAAAAACCATTTGATTTACTACTCAATTGTGGGGATAGTCAAGTTTGGCATGCCCGGTAGGATTCGAACCTACGACCTACGGATTAGAAATCCGTTGCTCTATCCGACTGAGCTACGGGCACACATAATTTTCAAACATTGGTGCCCTAGCTCACTGAGCGTCCTTCGACAGGCTCAGGATGAGCGGTAAGGCTGAGAATTAAAAGGGGGCACTTTTAATGATCTTTATTATAGCAAAGAATCTCAAAAAACATAATACTCTTGCTTGAATTTTCTTTATTGGGATCCCCAGCTGTAGCATGGCGCAAGCTGGGTTATTTAACTTATCGGTATAAATAATTTTACAAATTCTGTCGCAATAGTAAGAACTTGTTTTTGTATGTCTTCTGCTATGTCTTGTGTGCGCAAAATAGTGGAATACAGATCAGGATGCACTGATTTGATGAAACTTACGTATTGCAGTGCAAAATGATTTACTTGATTGAGCGCAAGACTATCTAAAAATCCTTCTTTGAGCAATAAAAGCATTAATGCTTGATCAACAAATGAAAACGTAACATATTGCGGCTGCTTGAGTAGTTCAATTGCGCGTCGCCCGCGTTCAAGTTGGCGATGAGAAACTTCATCAAGTTCTGCGCCAAATTGTGCAAAAGCAAGCAATTCTTGGTATTGCGCCAGCTCTAATCGTAAGGCACGCGTCATTTTTTTAACTGCTTTTGTTTGTGCCGCACCGCCAACGCGAGAAACGGAAAGTTCTGCGTTTACCGCTGGGCGAATTCCTTGGTTGAACAATTTTGTGTCCAGAAATATTTGCCCATCGGTGATAGAAATAAGATTGGTGGGAATATAGGCTGTAATATCATCACCCTGAATTTGTACAATAGGAAGCGCGGTAATCGATCCACCTTTTGCAAGTTTTCCTGCGCGTTCAAGCAAGCGAGAATGAAGGTAAAAAACATCGCCAGGATAAGCTTCTCTTCCCGGGGATCTGCGCAGTAGTAATGACATTTCACGGAACGCAATTGCATGATTGCTTAAATCATCATAAATCACTAATACATCTCTGCCTTGATCGCGGAAATATTCAGCAACCGTGCATCCAACATAGGGTGCAAGATATTGGTTTAATACCGCGTCTCCAGAATCAGCGCTCACAACCACGCAATATTCCAAGGCGCCATTTGCTTCAAGCAATGAAACAAGACGTGCTAAATTTGCTTGGCGTTGTCCGATTGAAACATACACACACAGAACATTTTTTCCTTTTTGGTGCAAGATAGTATCAATCACCATTGATGATTTACCGGTATTTCTGTTACCCACAATCAGTTCTCGTTGTCCTTTTCCAATGGGAACTAATACATCAATTGCCAAGATTCCTGTTTCAAGAGATTCATTGACAGGAGATCGATCCATAATGCCAGGAATATCAGTTTCTATGGGCCGCAGTTCTGTTGTTTTCAGATCACCTAATCCATCGCGTGCCGTGCCATCTGCACCAATAACGCGGCCAAGAAGACTCATGCCCACCGGAGTTTGAAATACTGAATGAGTGCGCTTTGCCGTTTCAAGCTCTGCTACAGGAATTGATCGATCAATTAAAAAAATAGCAACAGAGTTTTCATTTAATTGAAACACAATGCCACTATTTCCGCCTTCGAAGGTGATAAATTCTCCCAGCATAGCTTGTGATAAGCCATATACGGTACAAATATTATCGCCAACGCGGATAACGGTGCCAATTTCTTCCAGCTGTTCTTCTGGTAGATCGCGTAATGATCGTTCAAAAAGTGATATAAGATCAGTATTTTTCATCATGTGCCTTTTATCTTTGTAATGCATGCAAGCGATTAATTTGCTTGCGTACTGAATATTCCCATAGATAATCACTGCTTTGCAATCGTAAACCGGCAATGAGTGAGCTATCAAGAGAGGGGATGCCTATAATTTTTTTATGTACTAAATGTTCAAGAAATTTTTTGATTGATGAAATCTGGTGATCATTGATATCCTGGGTACTTTTGATAGAAAATTTTAGCAATCCTTCTTGTTCTTCATAAAGCTGACTAATCCACTGTAGCACCGCGGGAATATAGAAAGAGCGGTTGTGCTGAATGAGAAGCATAATAATTGCAGAAAAATCGTGTGGTAGAGAAAAATAATCAATCAGATCTGCAACCATTGATTTTCTTCTTTCTTGATCAAATTGAGGTAGCTGCAGAAAAAAGAGGATTTTTTTGTGTGTCTGTAAAAATAGTTGTGCAGCACCAATTTTTTTCAGATCATTAAAGCCGCAAGCTTTGGGAAAAATGTGCATGAATGCTTGGGCATATTTTTTTGCAACAGTAGTATCGATACCTATTCCGTTCACGATGTTCTTTCATCCATAAAATGTACAATTTCATTCAGATAATTATCTTGCGTGTGTCGATTGTTAAAATGATGCGCAAGCGATTTTTCCACCTTTGTTGCAACTGATTGGGCAACAATAGTTTGAATACGTTTATCTTCGCGATGTACCGTGATGTATGCCGTGCGTTCTTTACTAGCAATTAAGTTATGTTGGTCTGCCTTTTCTGCAAGCTCATGTTCTTGCGTAGTAACTCGCTTCCATTCATCAATTTTTGCTCTAAAGTCTTTGCAGAGAACCGCTTCTTCTTTTAAAAACGCATCAAGGTTCGTTTGCTGTTTTTCAAGAGATAGTTGCTGTGCATATAAATGTTCCTGGGAAGATTTTTGTTCGGCAATCATACAAAGCAGATCACAGGCAAGATATTTTTTAAAAAGAAAAATAGCAGCACCAATTATGGCAGCAAAATTAATGATTCGAAAAAGAATAGCAACGAAATTTTCATTAATGAACATGTTTTATTTTCTCCTCCATGGTACTGCTTAAAGAGGTGATCATGCTTGCAATGGCATTTTCAGATACAGAAGAGAAAGAGGTGTCAATGTCTGGGTTTTGCTGTAAAGAAAGGTTTTTTGCAAGAAGATGAGGCTGGTGTATGGCGAAATATTCCTGACAGAGATACCAATGGCGCTGACGTTCTTTTTCCTGAATTTCAAGACTTTTTTTCTGTTGATTAATAATATCGTGCAACGCGGCTTTTTGTGCGTTTTCATGCTCAATGATGGCAATGGCGGGTTTAAAAAGGAAACGCCGCAACATCCAATATACGATAAAGAAATTTAATGCTTGTGCCAAAAGTGTTGCATTGATATTCATAGGAAGTTACCCAATACGAGAGCCAAAGAACACGAGGGCGCCAGAAATTAAAAGACAATAAATAGCGGATGATTCAACAACAGCAAGTGCCAAAATCATAGAAGTTCTGATTTTATCAGCGCTTTCTGGGTATTTACCAATGTTTTCACATGCTTTCATCCCAATGATTCCTTGACCAAGGGCTGGTCCAAGACTTCCAAATCCCATTGTTATTGCTGCACCAATAAACGCTGCTGCTTTTGCATAAAAAATTCCATCCATCAGCAATCCTTTAAATCTTGTATTTTTGTAGTATAAATACCTCTTTTTCTATTGTAACTCTCTTTTTTAGTTTTTCACAAGCAGAATGTTGACAAAAAGGGGTTTTTTTAAGGTTGAGGCCTCGATTGCTTCAATTGGATGGGTAATTTATGAGCATTGCTTATGGCTAAAAAATAAAAAGGGATACTTTTTGTTTCAAATTGTTTATTTATTCAATCTAGTTTTGCTATAATTTAAATAAGATGAATTTAAATAAAAAGGAGATCGCGATGATGAATAAGATGAAGATGTTCTTGGTGGCGATAATATGTTGCGCTACAGTTCCAATGGCAATGGCTTTTGATTTGACGCCAGCACAAGAGGGAAGGATTGTAGGCTTATTCAAATACAATCCGAGAGGTAAATTTGTATTCATTAAAAAAGATCTACAGCAAGTTGAATACGATGCAAATCAAGATGCAGTCGAAGAGATAATACAATCATTCTTGGATAAAAACCCGCGAGCATCGCAATTGCAAATAGTAACTGAAATATATAAAGCTATAGATAGAGGTTTTCCAGGATCAGTTAAGGATGGGCTTATGCCATACCTTCGAGTTATTGTTAACGATTATATGAATAAGTTGAATGCTATGGGTTATTAAATAGGCGCCTTATCATAAGTTGATAATTTTATAGCCGGAAACAATGAGAGTATTGTTTCCGGCTATTTCTATTGCGGTTTTTTTTCAAGCCTTAGATTCTTCAAGGTCATCAAAGTTAGCAGGTCCAGATTCATTCTCAGGGTCAAAGGCAGGTCTAGATTCATCAAGCTGAGAATTAGCTATGTTATTTTTGGCAGTCCAAAGTGGCCAAATAACCAAGGCATCGTTGTTTATAAAAGCTATGGTGCAACTATTATCCTTACTTGGAGCAATTGAAATGTCTTTGCCTTCTCCAAGAACTTGATGAGATATATTATTGAGATCGCTAATATTAAAAAGAACAATAATTGATTTGGTCATGTCTTTTGTTCTAGCTGAAGTAATAATATGATTACCATCCGGTGAACATTGTGCTGTTTCAAAATATGTCAACGTAAGGTTTGCGGTATTAACATCTTCTATTCTCATTGTTGATTGAGGAATAATTTGTAAAGATTCATTTATATTGAATACAGTAATTATATTGAATACATCGAAAAACAGACGTGGTTTGCACTCACAAGTAATGAGGGATTTGTCACCAGCTCTGAAAATTATCCGTGTAGTATTTGGGCAATGTACGCTGCTAAAAATCTTAATATCATTTAAATTTTCTATATTGCATAAGCCAAGTTGATTATTGTGGCTCACTGCAAGGGTTTTTTTATCAGATGTAAAAGCGATTGAGTTTATCATTTCCTTTGAATTTATAAATGGCATATCTGAACGAATTTCAAATTGTTGAAAATCTCCTTTTGGATCGTTGATCTTCCAAAGACAAAGACATGGTTTTTTAATTCCATGACTATAAAAGAGGATTCCTGCACCATCTGTAGTAAATGTAAATCCAGGAACAATATGTCTTACATACGAAAGAAAAGTTTCTTTTTTTTGATTAATATCCACTGCGCAAATGTGTTTCGCTCCAAATGAGAAAGCAATTGTATTGCTTTGAGCATTAAATACGGGAGAATGATAGCAGTTTTTCGTCTTAATAAATTGAATTGAATTATCGTTTGAATGGACATCATAAATACATATTCCTGCATTTTCATCTACAGTAGAAATGTATAGCTTGTTTCCCTCGGGATTCCATACTGTTGAGCGGATGTCTTTATCGGTGATCATTTGAGGCAATGAGAGTATATCTTCAAACTTACATATTTTTTTTGATTCGTTTGAAATAATGAGGCAGTGTTTTTTTTCAAGAGATTGTTTATTGCCCTTTGATTGTTTCAGCGCTTCTTGTTCGTAAAGAGATTTCAATACAACTTGCGAATGCATGGTAATCGTTTGATGAGCACAACAGAGTCCCAAGAAATACAATGTTATTTGGAATGCTTTAGTAATAGAATGACGATTATTTATTCTCACCGGAAATACCTTTTCTAACATTGTTTGAATATAAGATTTCTAAGATAATATAAAGTATTCTTTTAGAAAGTAAATTTTTTTGTTTTTTTATCGCATTGCTGAAATATAAACGAAAAACGTGAGAATGAAAAAGGTGATTTTTTTCTCGCCGATATAACTACAATCTGCCTTGTGATTACAGATTGTTGATAGTTTTTATGCTGCCATGATATTATTTAAGCAAATTTGAATAAAAAGGGGATGGCTATGTTTAATAAAATGAAAAGAATATTGATAGCAATAGTGTGTTGTATTAGTGTTTCGATGATTGACCTTCGAGCTAGTGAAAAGCCGAGTGTGGGGGCAGGATCTTCAATATGGACTACAATTACCGGATATTGGAATAGTTTACCTTCAGCTAGTTCTATTTTGAGTAATATATCATCAGGTATTGCTTCAAGATGGAATAGTTTGATGTCATCTTCTTCTGAATCAAATTCTTATTCTTCATCTGCTTATAAAGCGCTAGCTACTATGGGTACGGTTGCAGTGGGAGGTGGGCTTACTTATTTTGGTGCTGTTCAGTGGAAAATCAATCAATTTATGAAAAAGAAGAAATTGTTCTATCCTGATTGGAACAAAAAAGATAGGGATGAGGTAACTGTTGCTCATACCAAATATTTTGGGTTGCCTCTATTGTTTTCTGGTTATGTTAGCCTTTATATTATCTCCAACATTCTTCCTGAGTTAGACAATCAGCAGTTAGGAACCATTGATCGAATTGCATTAAAAAAATTATTGGGAACCATAGAGGCTGGTTATTATAAATGCATTCAAGAAGAGTATGATGCTTTGAAGGCAGAATTTACTGGGGAAAATGACTTAATCAATCAAGACTGGGAAAATAGGTCGTCCATAGCACAATATATGGCAGCAAAAATAGGTATAGTTGAAGCTAATTTTGTGAATCTACGGAACGTTAAATTTGACGATCTAAAAGCAAAAATGAGTAAAGTTGATTTCTGGATAACCAAAACTGTTGGACCAGGAAAGCCCTTTACCGAGATGAAATCGGCACAAAATGCTTATAAAATATTAGATTCATGGCAGCGAAATAGCACTCGTTTTGGAAATGATCCTGCATTGATCAAAGCCGTAGAGGTTACAAAAAAAGCTGCTGAAAAAGAAGCTCGAGAAAAATCACCGCAAAAAGCTACCAGCGTAGATGGGGGCAAGCAAGGAACACGAGCAATACCTCAGCAACCTGAACAACCAACAACGGGACTGGGAAATCCACAGATTCCCGCAGTAACGCGTGCTGGTGCCAAAGAAAATGTAGGACAGCAACCGCAATCTGGAGAAGGACCTCAAATAATCGACACCCGTACAGAAGCTCAAATAAAAGCAGGGGAGATGCTTGCCTCGGTAGAACCAGAATTCCTTGCGCAACAGGCTAAAAGAGAGGAAGAAAAAAGACGAGAGGCTGAAGAAGCTAAAAAAAGAGCAATGGAAGCTGAAGAAGCCGAGCGGCTACAAAAAGAGCAAGAACGAATAAAAGCAGAAGAAGAAAAACAAGCACAGATTCAAAAAGAATTAGAAAACGCACATCAAAAAGAGATTGCTTCAGTAAAAAAGAAGATAGCACAAATAGTTCCATTGAGTGAAGCAGCAGAGCGGTATCTGGATAATAAACCGTTGCAAGTGCAAGGATTGGAAGTTGCCAGCAATCAGGTTGCTATTGGGCAAAACGCTATCATTCATGCTGGCAAAGGATCGTTAGATGTTATTAAATACGCATTGCTTAATCTGAGAGGCAAAGAATTGTCTGTTAAAGATAGAGATGCCTTAAAGGAGTTATTGAGATATGCGGAAGACGTGTTTGATGCGTATACAGCAAACTCGTATGGGCAATTAAATTCAATAATTGATAAAGATCGAGAAGAAACGCTGAAAAAGCTAGATTGGAGATGGGATGCACTCGGCAATAGTAGACTTGGTGAGTATTATTCAAAAAACAACATAGTTCAGAATTTCAAGGAAAAGTTATCTCAAGTTGAGTTTTGGATAATTAAAGTTATGAAGCCTTGGGCGGATGCTGGTATGGAAAAAGCAACTCAAGTATGTACAATCTTAAGTTTATGGTATGAGTATGGTACGAAATTTAAAAATGATGATGCATTCAACAAAGCGAGAGCGATCGCGTGCGCCAGGGCAAAAGAAGAAGATCCGACTTTTGAGCTACCTGCAGCCACAGAAGAAAAAACAGTCAATCGGTTAGCCAAAGAACAAGCTCATATAAATAATATTATTGAGGGACAGAAAGTAACATTCCAGAAGTTTTTTTCTCCTATTACACCCGATGAATATAGTTTCAATGCAAGTAAGATAGTGTTTGAGGCTTCAATTGCAAGTTTAATAGCGGGTATAAAGGCAAAGTTTCCTAATATAACCAAAGAAGATGCTGCAGAAATATTATTTAAAGCAATGCAGGGGGTCATACCGAAAAAAATATCGAATGGAGAAGCTCTTTCTAAAGATATTAAAGAGGCTGTTGAAAATAATTGGTGATTGTTTTGTTGCGATAGGGATGATTATCACCACCACCCAGAAAACCAACCTGGAGTTTTTTTTCTGGGTCTAGATTTTAATAGGCTTTCCAATAAATTCTGCAGTTCGATTGGTAAACTTTCGAACATATTCCAATCATCTGTTCCTTGTTTGATGCTTATTGGTAAACCTTTTTTCAGTTTTAGGCAAAGATCACCAATAAAAATCAGTTGCTCCGTATCGCATTCTTGTAATGACTCAAAAGCCTTTTGTTCATGTGCCGTCCACAGCGTTTGCAATTGAGGTAAGAGCCGATCTTGATATACTATTTTGCAGCCCTGAGCAAAAGTTGGAGCTACGGAAACAGCATAGCCGTATCCAATAAATTGACATGATGTATCATCAAGGTTACTTATGTCCCAAAGAAAAAGAGTTTGGGTGTTGTAATCTCCGGCTGAAATAATATTTTTACCATCAGGAGTAAAGACTGCAGTATCGATGATTGAGTCACCTTTTGTTACCTGCTTAAGCATTGTTGTAGGAATATGCAATTCTTTAGGAATGATTTTGCCTAAGTTGCTTATATTGACTACATAAACAGTATTGGCCGCCTCTTTGTTTGTGGATAGAATCATCGAGCTATCGGGACTAAATATTATTGATTCAGAGTGTGAGTTATAACGCTTATAATAGCTGGGAAGCAGAATGCTTTTAAGTAATTTGATATTATTTAACTGTCTTATGTTGAACAACTCAATATAATCTTTGAAATTTCTTCGGCAGTGTGCGGCGAGCATTTTTCTATCAGAGTTTTCAGGGTTTATGGCGACTGCGCTGATTTTCCCTAAGTTATCACCAATTGTTTGAGATGTTTGTGTACTCAGATTCAAGAGTTGTAAAGATGTTGAGCCCGAATGAGATGAAGCAACATATGCTATATGGGAGGCAGTTTCCTCTTCTGCGATAAATGCTAATGACGGAATTTTATCGCACTCTGTATCAATGGTTGTAATTAATCGATTGAGCTTAATATTCCAAATGACAATCGTACCTTTTTGGCTAAAGGTAAGTAGTGTGCTATCGGGACTAAAGGCAATAGAGTCGGTCTCATTTGAGGAAACAGGTGTATATAGTATATTGGCAGGATTGGTTACATTCCAAAGACTCATTCCTTTATCGTCGGCAATGCCAATTTTATTGCCATCGATGCTCCATACTGTTGAATGAGGAAGGTCGGCATTTCCCTCTTTACCTTTAAGATTAGCTATGGTTGATTTATTTTTTGTGATAATAGTTCGTTTAAGGTACTTAGTTATTGGGCTCATGAGAAGCTCTTTTGCTTCTTCTTCCTCCAATTGTCTCATTTCTTGAATGGTAATCTTGCCGTTTTCTATACGCATCTCGATTTCTCGTGAGCATATATCGGTAATATAATTTGGACAATCTACGTAGTTGAGAAATTTAACGGCATTAACAAGTTCTGGTAATGAATATTTTTGTATTAAGTTTTTTACGTCAAATATTGCAAAATGATGCTTTGCATCATAATAGGTTTTTGCAATATTTACAGCGTTACGTATGTCTTCGATGGGAAAATCTAGGAAAAGAGGTTCCTTTGAAGTATCTTTATGTCTACTCATCATTTCAGTATAAGGAAAAATATTTTTTTTCACCTGGATGCACTCAGAGGTACCTTCTTGGCATATCAAGCATTCTGTTGAAGTTAATAGAGATACTTTCGGTGTGTTGATAAACTCTTTTGCGGTTTCATTTCTTTTAATGATCAACTGACTTACCTGATCTGTAGATAGTCCAGAGAATGGGTTTTTAAGGTGTTCATTTTTTTGAGTTGCAACAGGATTTCGTTCTCCATAAAGTTCAGCTCCTATTCGCATAGCATTCATTTCTGGAGCGCACAATAATCCCCATAAGCATACGATTGCGACTGTAAATTGTCTTTTTATCATACAACGCATATTTATTTCCATTGATCAGATCCTTTTTTAAAAAATCACTTCCACCATCCAGCAAATCAACCTTTACGAGGCGCTCTTAACAGATCATTTAATATATTTTGTACTTCGATTGGTAAACTTTCAAATGTATCCCATTCAATAGTTCCTTGTTTGAGCGGTGTTGGTGAATTTTTTTCTAATTTTAAACACCAACCATAAACGAATCGGAGTTTATCTGCATCGCACGTTTGCAATGTCTCAAAAGCTTTTTGTTCTTGTCGTGTCCAAAGTGTTCGTAACCATCTTTTAATTCTATATTCTCCAGACGGCTGTATTTCATTGTTCACAAAGGCGATCCTGCAACCTTCAGTAAAACTTGGCGCAACTGAAGCCCCATATCCTTTGCCAAGAGAAAAATGGGATATATCGCTGAAATCGCTCATATCCCAGAAAAAGATGTCATTGCCTGAGAAGCTGCCGGATGCAATCATATTCTTATTGTCGGGGGTAAGCATTGATAGATCAATGTTCTGCAATTGAACATCAGCCCTTGTTATAGTTTGAGTGGTGATTTTTTGAGCATCATCAGAAATATGATAAAAAGCCCAGGGATATAGGTTATTACAACACAGAATCATTTTGCCATTGGAACTAAATTTCATCGGGGAAGATGAAGGTTCTACTTGGTCAGTTGAACTCAAAACAGAAATGTTTTCGAGGTCTTTTATGTTATAAAGGACAAGGTGTACGCCATTTTTAAAGCCTTTGACTGCAAGAATCGTTCCATTTTTATTTGTTGCAAGCGTTAAAATTTCTGAGAAATCGTGAGTGATTTTTTGAGGCGCCTTATCTTTGTCGTTTAAGCTTAAAAGAAATAAAGAAGATCCGTCGTCCTGAGATAGGGCAAAGAGATGATTGCTATCTGAGGTAAACGCTATATTATTGCTTCCAAAACGAGCAGTATTGATAATCATCTTTTCTTTTTTATTAATGTCATATACACAAATAGAAAAATCCACTTGGGGATAGGCGATTTTTTTACTATCTGGACTAAAGACTGGCAAGCTAAAACTAGAAAACTCAAATTTATCTTGTAAGGTCATTTTTCTTGGATTGCTTGTATTATAGAGATAGATTTTTGACAAGCCCACTTTTAGGATGACATTGCTTTCATTTGGGCTCCATGCTGTTTTCACTGAAGGATGAAATATCAGATGGTCATTCTGTTGATCGACTGAGGTTATTGTTCTGTCTTGCGAATGCTTTTCTATAACTATTTTTTTTAATTTACTAATAGTCGGGGCAACAAGAAGCGAGATTTGTAGTCCGGGCCGCAATTTTTGGATCATTTCATTGATAGCAAGATTTTCAATCCCTATGAGGCTTTTTATTTGGTTTAAACAAATGTTTTGAAGTTCAAATGAACAATCTGTAACATCAAGAACATTGACGGTACCAATAAGTTCATTCAATGAATAGCTTTGTATTGATTTTTCGATTTCACTCACTTGTATTTGCAAGTCTTTATGTAAAGAATAGGTTGTCGCAAGACTTGCAGCATTATGTATGTCTTTGATAGGAAAGTCGAATTCAATAATCTGTTTTTCTTGATACCCAAGATCTTTAAACATTTCAGCAATTACCGGAAAAATATTATATTTTACCGGAATACAGTGCGCTGTTCCTTGCTGGCATATTAAAACTTCGTCTGAGGGTAATTCAGATAATTTCTGCTCAATGATTAACTTGTTTGCAGCTTCACTTCTCTTTTGAGCTGCAATATAGGACTGTAGCTCTGCAATTTTTGCCGGAGCTTTTAGTTGATTGATTGTTCGAGCAAAATCTCGCGCTGCTTTTTGCATGGCATATGCTTCTGGAGCACACAACAATCCTAGCAGGCTCACTACAATAGCTATGAAATGTCTTTTGACCACGAAATTCATGTTATTTCCTATTCGTAAGTCTTTAATTTTAATCCTTACTATATTATTCATATGAAATAATACCAAATATTCAAATAGAATGTAAACAATTTGGTCTACACAATGAATTTTTGAGCCTTACTACAGGTATGTATCAACTGAAAATGGCCTTGGTATCAATTTTTTCTAGAATTTTGTACTATGATTTATATAAACATTAATATTACCGTGCGATTTGGATGATATTTTTTAAAAAAATCCGAAATTTAATTAAAGAAATATAAAAAATTATGATGTTTTACCGAGTAAAGTTAATCTGTTCTTTTCTTTTATTATCTACTATTTATTCCGCCATTTTACCCCAGCAGGAGTTCCCTGCAAGTCAATCATCAGAGCAGCACGGTGGCGATTACAAAGATTTTGATTTTGATAGCGTCTCTTTTGATGAAGAAGATGACTATGATTTTATGAATGAATATCTTGATACAACGGGCATGGATCATATTTCTCGAGCGATAGACCCCGTGGTTGTAATGGCAATTTTGACCGCTTTGGATGTTCCGACCATTTTGCAAGAGCCACTTTTTCTGCACACCAATATTCTTAATAAGCGTAGCTTGCTCGATCAACCGATATTTGAGCCTGATCGGGCTGAATTTCCTGGCAAATGGATAGTTGGCACCAGTGCTTTTGCGCGTAAAACGACGCGATCGAATTTTACGCGATCAAGCGATCGGTTAGATTCATGGATTGCGCTTTCACAAGCATCGCTTATCAGCAAGCTTGAGCGATCAATTGAAAATGCAAATAAACTTTCTCCTGGTCTTGAGGTAGAAATAGCGCGGATATTTGCGCTGTTTGAAAATATGACGGTAGAAGAGCGGCAAGTTGGGTTTATGACACACGTGATGAAACGGTGGCGCACCGTGACGTTGCGGGCAATGATGCCGATTTATTATCAGGAAAGCAATTTTTCTTTAACCAAAGATGAACAAGATGAGGTTGCGCGGGTGCTTGGTGTCATGGAGCCTGAAGAGGAAAAGCGATTCAGAAAGGCCCATTTTATTAGCGATAAAATAGGGTTTGGCGATACGCGTATTGAAGTTGATGCTCGCGTGCTTAAGCGACCATCATTTATGTTACGCTGCGGTGGTCTTGCAACAATTCCCACTGCATGGACATGGGGAGCAGGGTTTTTAGGATCTTCATTTGCCAAGCCATCTACGTTGCCTATGTTTGATTTGGAACCGATTTTCAATGCTCTTGAAAGTCCAAGCACAGAATCTGAACAGGAAGCAATGCAGGTTTTGCTCGATTTTTTACTTGATAGCTTTGATCGGGTAGCGGCAGATTTGATTGATGTTCCTTTGGGAAACAGAGGTCATCTTGGTCTTGGTGTGTATACGCGAGCAAAGTTGCCAATGGACGCTTTTTTTAATACCTGGTTTGCTTCGCGCATGAAAATTGCTGGGCGTATGTCAATAGAGCTTTTTGCTCCTGCGCGAGAAAAACGATTTTATATTAATAGGATTAATGAACAAGCATTTGGAGAGCATAATTTTTCTGATCCTGAGATGGCCGCTGAAAATGTGCAGTTTTTAAAAGAACAAGCGATTTCTCGGCTTTTTTTACGTGCATTTAGCACGCGTGTTGTTCCGGGAGTTATTTTCCGATGGAATGGTGGGGTGTATTATAAAGGAGATCTTTTTGGATTTAATTTAGGGCTTGATTATTGGTTACAAAATAAGGCTCATCTTTCATCGATCAATGCTTCATCCAGGGCACTTTCTGAAATTGATATTCCTAAAGCAAAGCAACCGGTTGCTCAACAAAGTAAAATTTTTGGCGCATTTTTAGTTAAGCATAAAACCGATACGGCTACGTGGTTTTTTTCGCTTAATGCAGATGCTTCATTGAATACAAAGGGATTGGGTCAAGATTTTTCTGTTGCACTAAATTTTGAAGCAAATTTTTAAAGCACATGAGCATCAAATGTTTTAGGTATAATCTTTATTGGGGTCCCCATGTGAAGAGAAGTGTAACATGGGGTATAAAGTAAGCTTTTAATGTGAGTGAGTAATATGATAGGGATAAGGTAGGGAATTATTAAATCTATCGTTTAGTAAGGGAGAGTCAATTGAAAAAAATACTATTCTTATCGCCATTACTCACGGTTTTTTCTCTGGCGTATTCAACAGAAGTGCACATCATTTTGGAATCATCGGTTATTAAAATAGCTGATGGTACGTTTATAAACGCTAATCAGATAGAATTTATCAGGAAATTTCGGCGTAAGCTTTTGGATTATCTGATAGGAGAAATAGGTGCCAATAACCAACGCAAAGGTAAATATAGTTTACTGGGGAAATTGCACACGATAGAGTCACTTGCGCGCATTGAACAAGAAGTAAGTTCGCTATCTGATAAGCAATCAATAATCATTAAATCGGCGTTGCAAGAACTGTTGACAAGAGCAAAAGCTGATTTTATTGTTCAATCTAATGAGTTTATAGAAAGTGGACGTGGTGCAAAGAATATTATGATTGTGCTTATTCAGGAAGATTGTCACAAGAGAGGACGTCTCGATAGCTTGTTGCTTGAATGGGCTAGAACCAAAGAAGGCCAAGAATCAACAATGTTTGAACATCAAATTAATAGCTTCAATGATTATTATCATTTTTTAAAAGACTTGGTAAACTTTTTACTAGATCTTACTCACAGTTGTCCTAAAGCAGAAGCGCAATTTAAAGATCGTGTTGCAAAATGGAGTGCTGTCAAAGCGCTACTTCCTGCAGTGATTAAAAAAGCGCATGCAAAAGGGGATCATGTTAATGAAATTGAATTTTTAAAATATCTCAAAGAGCGGTATCTCGATTCTCTCGTGTTGGATGAAATTACTCCTCACCTTATAGCGCCCTTATTAACAGAATATATAAAACATACGCATACTCATGCCTGAAACTGAAATTATCACTGGTATCGTCGATCGCGTTATTTTTCATAACCAAGAAAATGGTTTTGCCGTTTTTATTGTACAACTGAATGCACGCAATAGTGTTACGGTTAAAGGACATGTTGCGACTATTAACGCTGGCGAACAAATATCAATACGTGGTGTCTGGAATATGCATCAAAAATTTGGAAAACAATTTGATGCGCACTCATGTGAAAAACAGGCACCCACTTCTATTGTGGGACTTAAAAAATATCTCAGTTCAGGGCTTATCAAAGGAATAGGGCCGGCATATGCCGATAAATTAGTGGCAGCATTTGGTGAAAAAGTTCTTGAAATTATTGATAATAATCCTGAACGTTTGACTTCTGTTGATGGGATTGGTAAAAAACGAGCTGAACAAATTATTACTGCATGGAAAGACCAAAAAGAGATTTCTCATATTATGGTTTTTCTGCAAAATAAGGGTATTTCAACAACCTATGCGGTAAAAATCTATAAACATTATAAAGAACAATCGATTGCAATCATTGAAGAAAATCCGTATCGCCTTGCCCAAGATATTTGGGGGATAGGATTTAAAACAGCAGATCAGATCGCACAAAAAAGTGGTATTCCTGCCGACTGCAAGCGCCGAATTACAGCAGCAATTTTGCATACTATTCGGACAACAGCTTCTGATGGTAATTTATATATGGTGCTTGATGATCTTAAAACTGAAACAGCAACATTACTAGAACTAGAATTAGAAGCAATTGCGCACACAATCAAGTGTGCGCTTCATGATCTTTATAATGCGGATAAAATAAAACTACTGACGTATGAGGATATTCACTATATTACCTTGCCCACCTTCTATTTTGCGGAAAAAGGGATTGCGCATAAAGTGAAAAAATTGCTTGAATATCCAGCGCATCATGCATTTGATAGAGCAACAGTAGAACAAATGTTGGAAGATGCAACATCTGGTTCGTTGGTGCTCAACGAGCAGCAGAAATTAGGTGTTTTTGCCTGCGTGCGGCACAAAGTTACTATCATCACGGGCGGACCGGGTACCGGTAAGACAACGCTGATCAAAAAATTATTAACAGTCTTGGATCTTCATCGTGTTAAATATTCTCTTGCTGCTCCAACCGGACGTGCTGCAAAACGGATCACGGAAGGTACCGGTAGACCTGCATCTACCCTGCATCGGCTCCTTGATTTTGACGTAAGCACTATGGGCTTTCGGCATAATGAAAATAATGCGCTACCAGTGGATTATTTGATTGTTGATGAAGCATCAATGATAGATGTGTTTCTTGCACATGCGCTTTTAAAGGCGCTCCCTTATTCCGCGCATCTGGTATTGATCGGAGATATCGATCAATTGCCTTCAGTTGGTGCGGGTAATTTTTTGCATGATATGATTGCAAGCAATAAAATTACGACAATACAGTTGCAGCATATTTTTAGACAAGCACAAAATAGTCTCATTGTTATTAATGCCCATAAAATTAACAGCGGCGAATTTCCTGCGTCATCACATGAAGGTGCGCGTAAAGATTTTATCTTTATTAAAGAAGATAATCCTGAAAACGTTCCCCAACACTTGGAAACAATTTTCCGTAAAGGATTGCGCCACTATGGTATCAGTGATGATGATGCAATTGTTCTGACGCCGATGCACCGTGGCGTTGCCGGAACGCAAAAATTAAACCACGATTTGCAGCAAATGCTCAATGGTCAAACCGATGGACCAACCATGATGTATGCCGGAGCTCAGTATCAGATCGGGGATCGTGTGATGCAGTTGCGCAACAATTATGATAAACATGTTTTTAATGGCGATATTGGCGTTATTGAATCAATCAATGAAGAAGGTAAGATTATGCAAGTAAACTTTCTTGGTCAACTTGTTGAATATGAAACTTCAGATTTAAATGAATTGGTACATGCGTATGCAATTTCTATTCACAAAAGTCAGGGCTCTGAGTTTGCTGCCGTCGTTATTCCATTATTTATGCAGCATTTTATGATGTTGCAACGCAACTTACTCTATACAGCGGTTACGCGCGCGAAAAAATTATGTATTATTATTGGTCAAACACGAGCGATTGCCATGGCGGTGAAAAATAATAAAAGCGTTGAGCGTATTACATTTTTACAGCAATTTTTAACAACTGATTTGGTATGCAGGTAAAAAAAACCGTTTTTTTTGTTGTTGTTATTGCTATCTCATGGATACATGCTATGTATGAAGCGCGTTATGCAGAACGCATAGTAATTATTGATCCTTCAGGGGATGGTAAACGGACAGGAAGAGTAATTAAAGGTGAATCAGGTGATAGTTTTGAACGTGGATTGACATTGCAATGCGCAGAAAAAATAAAAGAAGTAATTGAGCAATGGGCACCACACATTAAAGTGATCATTACGCGTATGCCTGGTGATATTGTCTATGATTTGCAAAATGCTTCTCTTGCAAATCGTCTGAATGCCGATCTTTTTATCAATCTCAATTTTTACCATGCACATGAGACTAAACCAACAATCTTTGTATATCAGTTTTCTTATGGCAATGATTTTGCCTGTTGCAATCAGGGACTTGCATTCAATACTTATGATTCCGCATATAAAATCAATAAAAATACCACAGATGCCGTACGTGACACATTTAAAAAAGCGTTGTCTCAACAAAAATATCAGTCACTGTTTACCGTAGCTGGCGGTAGTTTGCCAATCAAGCCACTAATAGGTATTGTTTCACCCAGCATTGCAATTGAGGCGGGGTTGAAAAATAAGGAATCATGGAATAGTTATGTTGAGCCGTTGGCGCGAGGGATAATGACGATTGTGGGTGGGCAGTGAACAAAACATACTCATACGTTCTTATCACCACAGCATCCTTTTTTGCCGCATTTCTTTTCTGTGCCATCTATAATCAATGGATTATTTTTCGTGCGCCATGGGCGAGCAACACGCAAATGCCATCTGCCCTGATTCATAAAAAGCAAATTACGCATTATTATTATCATGGCGATAAATGGAAGACAGAAAAGCAGGAAATGTTGTGGCAAGACAGTGCTGAAAAAAATATTTTTCATCTGATCAATGCGTGGCTTGCATTACTTGATGAAGAACATATCACTACAAAAAAAACAACGCTCCAATCAGCGCTCATCACATCTGCTCAATGTGTTTATCTTTCTTTTGATCATAATATTTTAAGGAAAGATGAAACTATTTTTAAAAAGTGGATGATGATTGAAGGATTATTAAAAACAATGGTGGTGAACGAAATTCCGATCCACACTGTTCAATTTTTAGTGCAGCATCAGCCATTGCATGATGCTCATCTTGATTTTTCTTTGTCGTGGTCAGTGTATGGGTTTCTGTGATGTTTTTATTTTTTATAAATTTCTGGTCGATATATTCCTTTGTCTACTATTTCAAGAAGGCGTAATGTAGCATGGCTTGGTACGCGTTGTCCTGATTCCCATGATTGTACTGTTTTGATACTAACATTCAGGACTTTTGCAAATATACCTTGAGAATAATGGTTTTTTTCACGGATGTTTTTAATTTGTTTGGCTTTATATTTTGCTGGAGGTTCAGGTATCTCTATTAATTCCGATCGAAGATTAAGTTTGCCTTTTTTATAGTCAATAGCTTCTTGGAGCCCTTTTTTTAAATCTTCAAAAAATTTGTTACGCATTGCGTTTTCCTTTTAATATGCTCACGAATTCCTTAAGTTCTTTTTTTTCTTGTGTCGTTAAATTTTCTTGTACGTTTTTTGCATATATTAAAATAAGAAATAATTCATTGTCTTGTGTCAAAAAATAATAACAAACTCTAAATCCGCCGCTTTTGCCGCCTGAGGATGATTTCAACCGTGCTTTACGCACCCCACCAGTGCCAACGATGATGTCGCCCATTTCTGGAAATTCGACAAGTTCTTTTTGAAAATCATTAAAATCTTCAAGCAAGAGTTGTCTTTTCTTGAGGAGGCTGTCAATGGTTTTTCTGAATTGCTTGGATTCGACTATTCTTCTTTCCATATTTTTACCATACTACATGGCAGTACAGAATGTCAAATCATCGCTATTTTTACTGCAAAAAAACACCACTCAAATAAGGGCTTGGAAAATTTCCAAGCCCTTATGCATTTATAGGTAGTAATTATAGTTGTATAACGCTCACGGTATTAGAAATATGGTTAACTACATAAGCATATTTACCATTGGGCGATATGTTGATGCCACGCGGAGATTGTCCAACAACTATTACTGGAGGTACTACGGTATTATTATCTCGAATATCGATGATATTGACCGTCCCTTGACCAGGAGTAAGATTAGAAAAATTTGAGCCTGCATACAATGTATTATAATTAGTAACATATGCAGTACAACAGTCTGGAGAAATAGCAATTCCTGATGGCTGTATGCCAAGATCGATAGTGTCAACTATTTGATAGCTGCTCAAATCAACAACGCTCACAGTGGTTCCAAAAGGTGCAAAATTATTACTTCCAAAGTTGGTAACATATGCATATTTGCCATTTGGCGTGAGTGCGATGTCAAATGGTCCAAAGAATCCGGTAATAGTATAGATGACCGTATTGGTGCTTGTTTGTATAACACTCAGCGTGCCGGTTCCTGGATTGCCATCAACATAATTGATGACATATACAAAGTTTCCATCAGGTGATATTGCCAAGGCTGCAGGTGCTTGCCCAACAATAATTGGTGATCCGATGATCGTGTTAGAATTGAGATCGACGATGCTTACGGTGTTGGTAGGGGTAGGGCCTGCACCATAGTTGTTGACGTATGCTCGTTGCCCATTAGGAGTTATGACCATGCCAAAGGGGCCATTAAAACCACCGATGGTGCCCATGACAGTGTTGGTTGCAATATCGATCATGCTGATTGTGGTAGTGTTGCTATTGGTGACATATGCACGTGTACCGGTAGCGTTGATGGTTACGGTAGATGGTCCATTAAAACTAGCATCAAAAATGGTTTGCTTAAGAAGATTATGTTTCAAATCTAAGACGCTGACTGAATCTTCGCCTGCAATGCTATAATTATTGGCATTTGCAACATACGCAGTACGACTATCGGAAGTAATTGCAAGGCCTGCAGGAGTTACTCCAACAGGGATGGTTGCAACAACAGTGTTGTCTTTTGATGGATACACTGAAAGTGGTAATAATAACGCGAGAATTAAAAAATAGTTCGAGTGAATTTTGGGAGTCATCACAGTCCTTTTTTTTAGAAGATCTTTTTTGATGATGGTACTATAGAGTTTTTTCCAATGTCCAGAATATTGTTCGATCATCTTTTGCATGATGCAAGAAATAGAGAAATGATGTATTATTGAGCCCGTATCTACCTGATTATTTAAAAATTTTTAAAATAAGGTTTTGTTGTGAAAAATGTGAAAATAATAGTTTTCTTGTCTGCTATGGCAATCAGTAATGCAATGTGTACCATGCAGATTGATCAAGCGTGCAGTGAGCAAAAATATAGTGAGCAAAAAGATGCAAGTGAAGCAATATGCTCGCTGTATGTTCCTGAAGAAAATGAAGATGATCCACAAGTAAAAAAACTTGCGGGTCAATTGCATTTAATAGCATCTAAGTGTGATGTTATATCTTCTGATTTTGTAAAAAGGGTATCAGTACGTCTTGAATTTGCTCATCCAGAAATCAATAGTAAGCAAGTATGGGCTGCACTGCATATTAAAATTAATGGAAAAGATGTTTTTGAAGTTATCCAAGAATCTGATAGTAAGGCGGCTCGTGTGTATATGGATATACTGCAAGATCAGAAAGTTGCCTTGCATTATGTGATACATGATTTAAAAGCTGGATACTTAACAAGGGAACAATTTTTTGCAGATGACGAACTGAATCAGAAGCTTAATGAGTTTCGATACAATAATTTTATGAAACAGAATTAGTAAGGAGATTGGTTGATGAAGACATCAAAAAACATATTAGCCCTTGCTGCCGTAATGATGGTCGCAACAAATAATTGCGAGTCAATAAAAAATGATGATGCAGTTCTACCAGTTGAACACATAGAATCTGAGGAAGTTTTTTCTATTCTTGATGATAAGTCGCATAAATCCTCTGCTTTGCAAGATTTGTTCAATGAATGTTGTGATAATGATAATGCCCAAGCGTGTCAGCAGTTTATGCTGATTACGATTGCTGAAAAGCAGGTCGCTACTGCTCTGATGTGCTTGCAGCATGATATCATCATGGCTCAAAATGGTTTGATTGCTGAACAGAAAGAAGAGATTGCTGCGCAACGTAAGAACATTGCTATGTATGAGGGAATGATTAGGAATTTGAATGCAAGAGAAAAAAGAAGATGTGGAAGAAGAGCGGCGCGAAAAAATGCACAAGAAAAGAGAGTTGAGGAAACTACCGAACAAAAGCAAGAATTGCGCAAAGATTTGGGGTTAGAGAAATAAACGAAAATAGTGTATACTCCAAGCAGTTTTATCATACAATTTTTACACAAAGAGAGGTTTTTTATGAAGAAATCGAAAGTTTTATTGACGCTTGCTACTGCCATGACAGTTTCTGCGATGCAGTGTGAAGCACAAAATGTACAAGCGCAAGTGCACAAGAAGAATAATAAAATAGAGCTCATTCCTGGCATATGGATAAAATATTCTGCTGATCCTAATTACACAGACGATGGCAAAAATTTTTCCATTGATCTTGCTCGTCATTCCGATGATCATAATTTTGAATTAATAGTAGGAGCAAGGATCGGAAACCATATATCTAGTAAAACAAAGATAAAACTATTTGCGCTGTTGGATGAGCTTGAGCGTTCTCCAGATGATTATATACAAAACCCACATGAAAGGTTGGTTGCTGGGCTTATGCTTGCACGAGGTCGTGAAAGAGGTGTGTACGGCTTTATGGAAAATGTGCTGCACAACCCGAATGTTTTACCAATAGTTATTGAAGGATATGCGGATAAATGTATGCGCGATGCCGTTGTTTCTCAAGAGCCACCAGTTGATCCAGTTGCGCTGAGACAAAAACTCAGAGAATCGGTATTTTCGCAAGATGAGAACGGAAAGACATCATTAGATATCGTCAATGAAAAACGAGAAAAATCAGATCATGCAGGAGCTGCAGTATTGAGAGTGATATTGAACGACATTAAAGAAGACTTTGAACAAGAAGATAGAAGAGTAGCCCAGCAACAAGAACAAGAACTACGCGATACCTTGGGTCTTGGTGAATAAGTGTGCAGATATTTGCAAAAGAAAGAGGCTTGGAAATTTTCCAAGCCCTTTTTTTTTGTTTAAAAATCAATAGATTAAAAAACGAGATATATCTTGTAGTAAAAAAAGGAGAAGAGTATGAGTAAAAATATAAGAAAATCAACGGAATCATTTATCTTATTAATTATGTTGTTCAGTTCAGTATATAATTATGCTACAGAACAGCAGAATGAAAATAATGATACTATGCCCATTGAAATAACAATTTTTGGTGAAATAGTACCTCCGATGAGAGATAATGAAGGCAATAGTTCACGCGTAAAACCGGATGATTTTTTTAACGATTGCTATAGAAATAATGATGCTCAAGCATGTCAAAAGCTGATCGCATTGGCAGCGTTTACTGCAATATCCGAGCGAGCGAGATTTCAAGGAGCAATCGCTGAACAAGGCAAAACAATCGCTACGCATGAGAAAACAATCAACAATTTTAACGAGATAGAAAGAAGAAGATCAGTTCGAATAGCTGTTAGAGCTGCAGCAAAAATAGATAAAAAAATGTTGAATGAGAGTGGTGATTGTACGATTATTGCCGAAACTGGTCTTGAAAACGTGATCCCGGTGGTTATGGGTAATGAAGATAGTAGATTGCGCATACAGGTGGATGATCTGTTGAATGGATGCTATAGAGAGAACGATGCGCAAGCATGCCAGCAGCTGATAGCTTTAGCCGCTTACAGAACGATAGCAGAAAGAGCAGAATTTCAAGAAACAATAACTGCGCAACGTAAAACAATTGCGGTGCATGAGCAAATGATAGACAACCATAATGAGCGGCACAGAGGACTCTATGCAAACAGAAACGGAAGAAAAGCTGCGGCGATACTTAATAGGAATTTTAAAGTAGAAGAATAATTTTTATAATTATTGAGAAAATAAAGAGGGCTTGGAATTTTCCAAGCCCTCTTTATTTTTAAAAATCAACAGAGATTACAGCACCGACCGTTGGGAACAGCGCAACGTTTTTACCATTAAATGGTAAGCGTGTGAATAATCCTAATTCTGGTCGCGTCCGCATATCGGGCCAATGATAACCAAAATCATAGGTAAATTTAGTGATGATATGATGCATAGTAAAATCATCGAGACGGCGAGATGTATTTGCAATATTGTTTGAAAATTCTTGGGTCTTCAATGAATATTGCCCATCGCCTTGTTTGAGATATTGATAGCCAACTTTGAATGATAATCCTTTGATGAAGCGATACAGCTCGACATACAGATTAAAGCGTTGTACAAGACCAGAATCTTTAAATACGTCTGTTTTTTCAAGTAATAAGAGTTCTGTTTGCGCAATATTTGTTTTGATGCGGCGGTTACGGGTGTGGCCGAATATCTGAGTAAGTTGTATGTCAACGCCGCATTTAAAATTGGTGCCTAAGGTTAAATCGAGTCCAAGTCCAAACGGCATTGATACGGCACCGTCATAGCCGAAAGGTACTGCAAAAAGTAAATTCTCATTTTCACGAAGTCCGGTTGGAAAGCCAATTCCCCAGCGCCAGTTGATGCGGACGCATTTTAAAAATGGTTTGTTTTGATAAAAATCGCGAAACCATTCAACAAGCAAGACTAAATCTCCCACGCCTCTGCGTTCCCATCCGCAAATATCCAGACATCCTAATTCACGCACGTTTGCAGCCAAGTTATCGGTTAAAAGTGTGTGTACTAATTTATCTAAGTTATCAAGGTTGGGTGTTCGATCAATAAACATCACATCTTTAAGCGTCATTTTATAGACAGGAAGATAAAGCCCAATGCGCCAATCGCTAGCAAAATAAAAATTCGCTGCAAATGCGGTGGCAAAGTTGAGCTGTAAATCACCATCAACCAGAAACCTTCCACGTATGCCATTATCGCTATCAAGAAGAGCTGAACGGAGTTGTCCAATTGCACTACTTTCAGGAAAACCTTCAAGCATGGCGAGTGCATTCTGTTCACAGTTCCAAATGCGCAATGGATTAGCTACACCGCCTTCGTCATTATATCCTTTAGCATTGTGGAAACCGCCTTCGGCATAAAAAGCAAGTTGCCACCAACGAAGATTATTAAATGTAGGACGAATTAATGTGTCATATGGCCACATGGTGTTGACAATATTCATCGCCTTAAGGGCGTTGCCCATCAAGGCGAGTGATATGAGCGAAAATATGATTAATTTTTTGCATGTCATTGCAGCATCCTACATTGGTGTTCGATATGGTTCGACAGGCTCACCACGAACGGGATTAGATTGTTTTCTTTTCTTATCATAAATTTTCTTTTCTCGGTCCGTCCTGCGGTGTCCTCCATAGCTTTAGCGAAGGAGGAAGCGTCGAAGGAAACGAACATTTTTTTATTTTTATGTTTTTCATTATTCGTGATTTTCATGCGGAATGTAATGGAGCATAAAATCACTCTAGTACTTGTGTATTAAAATTTCCCGCAGCAATCCAACTACCAGAAGCTACGCTACGTGAAAAATAATTTATTTCTGATCCTGAGTTGAAATTTATTTTTACTGGTATACTGCGATCTCCCACGTTAGGCACGCCCACGCGGGCAACAGGAGATGCAGGAGTTACCATCACTATTGGTGCCAGTGCATTATTTTGATTTCTTGTTGCAAAATAAAGCCCACCATCGGTTGCAAGATTACTTCTAAAATGACCAAATGAGAGCAAAAATGATGGAATGTTCTTAACAAAAATATCGTTAAATGCTTGCACTGTGGTTGCGCTCATGACGTCAGTTGGTGCAAGAGGTTGCACGGCAAATCTATTAATGCGTGATTGATCAAGACCAGCAGTTGCAGTCAGCACGTAAAAATAGCCACCAACATTGCGAGTAATATCTTGAGGGCGATTGCTGCTCGTGACAGTGTACAGTGCGGTGGGTGCGCCCCCGTTTTCGGGAATCGTAACAGGAGTCCATTGCGCATCTTGTTCGCTCGTGATAGTGCGAACATCTTTATCATTTCCAATGCGCAGCATGGATCCTGTTGTTGCAATAATGCCTAATGCTTGTGAAAATATTCCATCGAGAAATCCACCGCGAGTGGATACGCCATCATCCCCAATGGTTGCAATAGTTGTGACATCAACTGTATTGGCTGCAAAGTCAGATGTGTTCAGATTGATACGATCAATTTTATTATGGGTGATAACATATAAAAAATTATAGTTGAGAAGATCGCCTTCATAGATCAATTTTTTCACAAACTGATAATCACCGATTGTTTTAAAACTCATTCCAGAAACAAGTCCGGTAAAATTATTACTCAGTTCAGTGAAAGGATTCCAGCCGTTTCCATTTTCTTGTGATAAGATTGCTAATCCGTTTGATCCACCCACAAAAAGCCAACCATTTGCGCTGCCAGTTATTGCATTTACACCAATTTCTAATGCGGTAATTGGTCCAACGGTTGTGAGCGCGCCACCAGAAATTATAACTGTTTTTGCGTCAACGTCAGCAGTAATGGTGCCATTGTCGAATGTTATTGTATCATTAAATTCAGTGCCAATGGTTGGAATCGCTATTCCGTTGGCATCGATGGTTCCGGTCTGAGCAAGTAGGATGTTTCCGATGCCACCAGCGCCGAGTACGGTAATGTTATTCAATCCAAGTGTGAGTTGTGGAAAAGCTTGCATTCCTTGTACGCCGCCATCAGTTAAGGGAAGCGCAGAATCTAAAATAGTAGTCAGCGGTTGCAAGCCTTCTGGTGAACCATCTGACCATGTTGTTGCGGTAATGGTATTGACCGTATCAGCAGTCGTTCCTGAGGCTAAGATGAAATTACCTTCAAAAGGATTGAGCGCTGCTCCAAAAATGTTAGCAGTTGTTCCTGCAGCTCGTTGCCATATTGTCCATGAACTGATTTTGCCAACAGTATCAAAAAGAGCTTGGGAAGAATAAACACCTGGTGTATCTTCGCCAACAAAAGCATAGACAGTATCGTCGCGAACAATGATATCAACAATCGGGCCGGCATGTAATGGGCCGCCACCAACTTGCACCGCCACATCAGTTGATTGTGGCATTTCATCAGCGGTCGTTGCAGCATCGCTGATCGTGCGATTGATAAGACGAGGAACGGGAGCATTTTTAAAAATATCTACCGGTTGAGCATTTTTTTGGGCAATCATACCAGTAGCATCACCAGAATTTACCAAAGGAAGAGCAGATACCAATTGTTGTGTTGATGCAGGATCTCCATAGCCACCAACAACGATCAGATAATTAAGTGCAGTACTGGTATACATACTGCTGAGCGCATGAACTGAAACTTGTTGATCTGCACCGATTGCGCCGATAACGCTGGTGGTGTTGCCTGCAACAAATACTGCATCAGGTGCAATTGTTTCTAATGCAATTGCACCATTTTCTATAAATTTAACTGCAACAACCGCACGCGTACCATCAGTAACGCCACTATTGCTGGTTGTTTGCAATCCAATAAAAAGACGGTTCAACGGAGCATCCCAATGCATTGCAACTTGATTTTCAACAATAGTGCTTAATGGATTATTGATTGCTATAGCGGGAGAGGTAGGATCGAGCAATAATGCTCGTGGCTGAACAACAGAACCGGTATTTGCATTAAGTTCATTAAAGATTCTCATTTTTGTTGGTTCATCTGAATTTGTTTGGGGGATATCAACGATTCCCCGAATGAGTAATGCAATGCCACTATTGGGCTGACCAAATTGACCCCCATTTGGTTTTACAGCGGCAAAAATGTGAGCAATATAATTTGTTGTCAGGTCAACGATACCATTTGAGACATTCCCTTGTGCGTCATGCACATCTCCTGATGATTGTACCAAGATATTTGCTACTTTATTGAGATTTTCAAAAAGATAGACCGTTGCCTCTCGTGTTCCACCAACAACTACTGGCATATCGCGCATTGAAAATCCTTCTTCTGTTTCAAGCATGCCAAGTGCAATGATGGGAGCGCCGAAAAGAGGATTGGGAGTATTGAGATTTCCATTTAAGGTAATTGTTTCAGGGGTAAGCGGTGCAAAGGATTTTGCACCACGCACAACGCGAGAAAGTGCAAATGGTGCAGAGGAACTCTCAGTAATAACTTGGTTTGATCCTTCATAAAAGTTACCCGTTGAAGTAAAAATGTTTTTGTTAACATTGAAGGAAAAGGTTTGTTCTGCTGGTGCATTAGGATCACCAGTAATGAGTTCAGTAGCATGATCGGTTAAACAGAGGGAAAGTGTGAGTAATGAGATAATTATTTTCTTATGCATGAGCTCTCCAGTGGGATGCTAAGTATCAGTTCTAATGCTTAGTTTACGAGGATTTTGAAAAACTGCCACTCCCAATAATTATGCCAACAACGAGTCAGCAGAAAAGAGCAGATAACTATTTATTTCCAATTATCAAGAATTGTGATATATATTGTAATTATTAAGTTTGTTTAAAATTATAATATATTACACGTAAGAAATTTAAGCATGCATGCAAAAATATTTTCCGCAACAACAATTGGTGTTGATGCTCATTTGGTAGAAGTTGAAGTCGATATATCTTTTGGACTAGTACAATTTTATATCGTCGGTTTGCCTGATACTGCCATTAAAGAAAGTAACAAGCGAATTTTAACCTCTCTTAAAAACTCGGGATTTCGTTTGCCTGCCAAACGGATTACGGTGAATCTTGCTCCAGCAGATTTAAAAAAAGAAGGGACGTTGTTTGATTTACCCATTGCAATCGGTATTTTGCTTGCAAATCAGTTTTTAGAAGTTCCCAAAGAAATTTTGCAAGAAACATTATTCTTGGGAGAATTATCCCTTGATGGAAGTATTCGATTTATCAAAGGAGCTTTGGCTATTGCGTTCGATGCAAAAAAATTAGGTAAAAAACGTATTATCGTTCCTAAAGCAAATATGCAAGAAGCGGCGCTTATTAAAGATCTAGAAGTGATTGGTGCAGATCATCTGGTAGAATTGATTGGCTATTTGCGTGGTGAAGAAACTATTAAACCAGCGCAATCTTCCTTTGATGAATATCGTGCTGCATGTAAAGACCTGTTGCTCGATTTTGCCCAAGTTAAAGGACAACAGATGGCAAAAAGGGCATTGCAGATTGCAGCAGCAGGGCGCCACAATATTCTTTTTATCGGTTCACCTGGTTCTGGTAAAACGATGCTTGCAAAACGGCTTGAATCTATTATGCCTCCCATGAGTTTTGATGAAGTTTTAGAAACAAGTAAAATCTATTCTATTACCGGAAAATTAACCAATAATTCATTACTCACCCAACGTACATTCCGCAGCCCTCATCATACTATTTCTCAAGCAGGGCTTGTGGGCGGTGGTACGTATCCGCAGCCGGGTGAAATAAGTTTGGCTCATCATGGCATTTTGTTTTTAGATGAACTGACTGAATTTAGGCGTGATACGCTTGAAGCGTTGCGCCAACCGCTTGAAAGTAAAACAGTTTCAATATCGCGTGTTGCTCAAACGGTTGCATTCCCCGCATCATTCTTGCTCATTGCAGCACTTAATCCATGTCCGTGTGGTTTTTTTGGAGATAAAAAAAGACAGTGCATCTGTTCGCGCCAACAAATAACCAAATATATCAGCAAATTATCAGGACCGTTGCTCGATCGCATTGATTTGCAGGTGCATGTGCAATCGATTGAATATGATTCAATTAAAACAGCAGTTGACACGCAAAGCAGCGCTGTGCTCTATGAAAAAGTTCTGGTTGCCTGCGCCATTCAAGAAAAAAGATTTGGTGTTACCAATGTCTATAACAATTTTATGGCTGCCGATCAGGTTGAAAAATTTTGTATATTAACGCCAGCGGCAGAAGAAATTATCCGCAAAGCATTTGATAAATTAAATTTAAGTATGCGTGGTTATCATAAAGTGCTTAAAGTTGCGCGCACTATTGCCGATTTGTCTGCAAGTGAGTTGATTGATGTTGCTCATATTCAAGAGGCGATTATGTATCGGTCGCTTGATCAGTATTTGGAAAAAGAGGGGTCGTAATTTATGATCCTGGGCATAGGCGTCGACACCATCGAAATAGAACGTTTTTCTGAATGGTCCTCATATTCACCGAAAAAATTAGAAAGAATTTTTTCGCCTGATGAAATTGCTTTTTGTCTTGCGCAGCAAACAAAAAGCGCTGAGCGCTTTGCAGCACGTTTTGCTGCGCGTGAGGCATTGTATAAAGCTCTTTCTTACGCATATCCTGATAATAAACTTCCATTCCTCACATTATGTGCCCACACTACAATAAAAAAAATAGGCTCGCGGCCTGTAGTTGTATTATCACGTGAATGTGGCATTGATGTCAGCTCGTTAAATATTCATCTATCATGGTCGCATTCGCGCACTCATGCGACCGCATTTGTTGTGCTTGAGAAGTCTTATTGATAATAAAGTTGTATTTCAGCGCCTTTGGGGCCCTTTGAGTTTTAAAACAAAAGAACCAGGATAGTTTAAATCTTTCCTGGTTCTTTTGTTTTAAAAAATTAAAAATTAACTTTCAGATAATCATTGAGCTAACATGTTATATTTCAGGTCTTTTAACCGTGCAATAACAATTTCATCATGATCAAAGCGCTCTTGCATTGTGGTAATAAATGCAAGGTTCTTTTGTTGATAATTGATATATTTATTGGAAAAATATTTTGCTATACCTGCTGAAATTATTGATGCAACTGCAACAAAAGGCGATGCGCCTGCAAATGCTAAAGCGGCTGTATTGTAATCCCTATCTGGCGATATTTTTGTTAGATACCTTAATCGTTCATTAATTACTTCAGAAGAATTATTACCATATAATGTTCTTAATGCCCCAAAATAAGCTCCTTCTGGTAAATTTTCCTGATGCCAAACTTTGGATCCAGCATAAAGACTGGCACCAGCAAGAATTAATCCCAGAACGGAAGTCAATGTTGCTGTGCTCGTTACTGAGCCCAGTATTCCAGGAATTAGCCCAGAATAAACGAAACCTTGAGCGGATTGTTTTTGAGCTGTTGCATACAGTTTATCTTTTTCAAGAAGTGCAATGTCTCGATCAATAACGTTAGCGATAGATGCACTATTTTCAACAAACTGGGCAACAGTTAATGCATTATTTTTACTTAAGTTCCATAGAGTTTGTAATCGTGATTCTTCTTGTTGCGTAATTGCTGTTGCTGGCAATATAAAATGTGAACTGCACATCATCAATAATATTGCGAGAGTCGTACTTTTTTTATTCATCATAGCTCCATATCTATTTTGTTATCAATGACTATACCTTACCATACTCTAATGATATGTTATTTTTGACAATTTGTCAATCGGGAATTGAATGGGGCCTATTGGAAGCAAATAACGCGACTTGTGCTATAGTTAAACTCATGAAAAAATCTCATTGTTTTTTACTTATCCTTTCTGCAGTTCTTTATTTTCTTCCATTCTTTTTCACTACCTATCTGTGGTGGCTCATATTTATCTTTCCTATTCCATTCTTATATGTAGCGTGCAAGCACAGTCTTTCTTTTTTTCAGGGATATTTATGGGGACTCATTGTTTTTGCACTGCACGGGAGTGGCGGAATATATAACCTTGCACGTATAGCACAAGACTCATGGTTGATTGGTGTAGGTCTTGGTATTTGTATGGTTTTATACCAAGCGTTATTTCCTGCGCTGCTTTTTGCAGGAGTTACAAAAATTATACAAAGTTGCAAGTTAGAATGTTTCTTGTATCGTCTGTGTATCTGGGCTGCAGCATTATTGGTTTTTATTATTTGGACTGATAACTATTGTTTTTGGATTTTTGGAGCTCTTGAGGGATATCCCTTGATGCATCCATTATTGCCGCTTGTGCAAAAACCGGCACTACTCATGCTCATGCCCATTATCGGTAAGCAGATGTTAACATTATTATTTTTATTGTTGCCGCTGAGTACAACAATGCTCATATGGTATAAAAATAAAGCGGCATTATTTTTTGTTTGTTGTGTGAGCGGGCCTTGGGTAATATCTGTGTGTTTTGCACCAACTATGCAAATGCCTGAATGGCATTTAGCAATAAAAAGTTTGCCTTCTATGGCGCATTGCCAGAGCAATGATCCATCAGTCATGATCAGAATTATGGGGAATGAATTTAAAAAAATTATTGCCAAGCATCCAAAAACACACATTATTATCATGCCTGAATCAGCATTCAATGTAAGCAATTTTGCTGAGTTGCCTGAAGCATTACAATGGTGGAATGAAGAACATTTGGGCAAACCAATACATATTATTTTTGGGGCGTGTCGGGCAGAAGATAATCATTATTATAATTCATTGCATTGGGTTTTTAGCGGAGTGTTACAAAGCTGCTTTGATAAAAAACATACGATGCTTATGTCAGAAAGATTACCTGCGTGGATGAATACTGTTGTATTCCAACGAATATATCGCAGAGATGGCATCATCATAACGCAATCATGCAATGAGCGGTGTGCGATAGAATTGATCAACGATGTTCCATTTGTTCCTTATATTTGCTCTGAGCTTTTCTTTAACGAAAAGCGGGATAATACATACGAACATGCTGCTATTATCGCAATTGTTAATGATATGTGGTTTTTAGATAGTTATATTCAAAACCTTCTGGTGCTTCTTGCGTGTAGTCGTGCATTGCAATGGCAACGGCATATTATTTATGTATCCTACGCCTATTCACTTTTTATGAGTCCAGAGGGTGTAATGAAGGATATAAATGACACGGTAATCTAAGGTGTCTATGCAATTATTATCTCTTTTCCCGTTCGCCCTGAGTGTTTTTTGTCCTCAAAAAATGTATCGAAGGGTAAATTAAATTAATTTTACAAAAAAGGATTGATTAGCTACACCCCTTCGATACAATTCTATTCCGCTATGCTGCATAGAATCACTCAGGGCGAACGGAGGTGGGATAGACATACATTTTATATAGATCGCAATTTGGGGTTAGAGCACTTTACTCTACAAGAGACCCCTTAACAACAATCATCCCATGTTCATTTTCAGTGATTTCAAAATGGCGATCTCTGCACATAGATTTGCTGTTGGTTGGTACTTTTTTGCGCTTGGTGACAAGTCGGCGTTGTCCGGTAGTAAGTTTATGTTTTTTTGGTAATTTATATGGTTCTTTTGTTGTTGATAATGGAGCGTTAACCCAGGTGACATGAACTTTTCTCCAGACTGCGTTTGCAAAATAGAAAGCTCTTTGGGCCATGGTTGGATTTTTCATGTAATAAATAGTATCAAGGCAAAAGCTCCACTTGATATCAGGTACTTCATGTTTGCCTGGTACAAAACTATTCATAGCGCCTGGCTTTACATAAAATTTATAGAGGGGCTCTTCTTCGCTGTGCTCACTGATGCCCGGAACAATGCGTATAGCGATTGCCAGAGGCGTATCAGTATCATTAAAGAAGCTAAATTCATAAGCATTGCTCATTGATGCGATAGAAACGATCATGAGTGCTATTTTTTTACTATGATTCATAAGCTTCCTTTGAAGATATAGTAAGAACAGGATCCTACGAAAATCTTGTAAGATCCCTGTTCTTCAGTTGATTATTGCATTAGTGAAATAAATTTCAGACCTTCATCAGTCATGATAATATCAACATGGTTGCCACCGATCATAGAGTGACCTACTGATTTACCAATAGTTGAGATGAATTTTCCAAGGCTATAGTCACTTGCAGCAAGCTCTGTCATAGTGTTGGCGCTTGCTACTTTTTTAGCAGCATTTTTTGTCATTTCTGCTGTTGCATCAGCCGCTACACTTGCGCCACCTGTTGCATACGCAGCACCAGCTTTAAGGGCAGCTTTTCCTACTGTTTCAGTCATGTTACCAACTGCTTCAGCTACTTCAAGAGAGACATTATATGCTTCTGTTGGTAGCCAGGTAATATTCATAGCTTTCCACGCAAGGTTGCCTCTTGTTTTTTCGTTTACTTCTATGCGATTACCATTTCTATCAATTAAACTAGGCAAGTAATAAAATCTGCCCGCTATGTAACCTGCTCTATTGCCACCAATATCACTACGTACGCCAAATTCACCTTTAATTTTGTGAGAAAATGCTGATCCGGTATGCGCAGGAACTACGATGTATTCCATGTTTCCGCTTCCTACAAAGTTCATACCTATTGCCATATCGTTGTCAGTATCGTTGGTGAACGAATATACATACGCCTGTGCTGTAGATGCTGCTCCGAGCATCGATACAAGAATAAGCGCTTTACTTAAAAGATTCTTCATAACGACTCCTTAAAAAAATGGATAAACTATTTCTTTCCTCTATTATTTTAAATAAAACCTGAATTAATAATCAACGGTTTTGGATATATAATCATTCAAATTGAAATATTTAATTCAATGGAGCGATGGAAAGGGGAGTCCTCAGGAGTAGTCTTATCGGCATGGGAGCTGTTTTTATCAAAAAAATGTGATAATGAGGCAAAAAGTGGAAAAAGGGTGATGGTTTATTTGACAATTAATGAAACGGACCGTATAGTAATAGTATCTTTCAGAGAAAAATAACTAAAAAATGCCGCGGGGTAGAGCAGCTTGGTAGCTCGTTGGGCTCATAACCCAAAGGTCGCTGGTTCGAATCCAGCCCCCGCAACCAATTTTTTACCTGAAGTAAAAAATTGCCCTTCGTAGCCTTGGCGAAGTAGGGCTATAAAATTAAAAATCGATATTAAAATCCGCTTTAATCAGCGGATTTTTTGTTTCTATAAATTTATTTTCAGGCTTACGCCGTCGCTCCTACTTCGCCAAAGGCTACGAAGGACGCTAGTAAAGCTATGGCGCACTCAGTCGTCTGGCTGCCGCCGGCAAAAGAGCTAGATAAAATGGAAAACCCACTTTTTTAAGTGGGTTTTTTTGTTTATTTGATTGTCTTAAAAGGGATATCAGAGGGTAAAAGGGCTTTCGAATGATTCAACAGGAATAGCGTTGAGACAGAAAAAGTGTGATGATCTTATATCCTGGTAACGTATTGCCAGTTTAAACATTATATTGATTGAGTCTTCCTTGATTTTCCTTAATTTTTTTCTCAATTCAGTTTTTGGGATAGAAAACTTTTTACCGCGCTCTATGATTGTGTCGGTGAAACTCTTTAAGCGATCTATATCTTTTTCCAATAACAGTTTTAATTGTGTTGTTCTGTTAATTTCTTCTTGTGCAATTTTGAAATATTCAGAAACATTTTGTATATCGTTATAAATTTTATCCTTAATTACAACATAAGCTTTATCAGATCGCTTAGAATTTTTTGTTTTTTTAATTTTACCTTTGGCATGGGTAATTGCATAAAACGCATTGTTGAAGCCTTGGTATAATCGACGCTTAGGATTGTGTTTTATCGGCAACAATGTTCTGCCACCATTGAGTATAAAAAAAGAGCTACAGAGAATGATTGAAATAAGTTTTTTCATCAGGTTCCTTTCTGTATCGACACAATATGTTTGTGAGCTTTTTTTAACAATGTCTTACCATTAGTATAAGTCAGCTGCATAAGAGCTTCATTATAGGGTAGCCATTTATAATCACTATGTTCATGCGACAGTTTTACCTGATTGCTTGTTGCTTTACCGGTAAAAAAATAGACGGTTTTTTGTACGATTTCTTTGTCATATGTCATAAATGGATAACTAATCGATGCTTCAAAGTCTTCATCGATAATTGCCGTCAATCCAGTTTCTTCCTCTAATTCTCGTATGGCTGTTTCCTCTTTTGTTTCTCCTGGTTCCATGGTTCCTTTAGGAAATTCCCAGTGGCCAGCCGTGTAATGCAAAAGAAGGTAAAAAATAGTGTTATCTTTGATGATATAGGTGACGATGCCAGCAGAATACATATGTCTCATTAATGAACCTATTTTAAAAAATGAAGATTAATTTTAAATGTTGATCGTAGGGAATATAGCAGAAGGAAGAGTGCAAGTGCAAGAGGGCCAACCCAAAACCATAAACCAAGTTGAGCAGTGAAAAAGAGTGTTACTGATAGCGGGGCATAATGGGTGATGGTATACATGCATGCATGGTATACAATCCAAAAAAGACCCATTGATAATCCCAGTTGAATACAATAAATTCCTACAAATTGCAAGAATCGTCCCATATAGATGCGAAAGTTATATTGTGTGTGGAGCACAAACAAAAATAGAACTGTTTGTACTATTGCTGAAATGGTGGTGGCAAGTGCTAACCCAGTTGCCTGCAACTGTTCTATGAAAAGCATATTAAGCATAATGTTTATTGCCGTAGCAATCAGAGATATAACCGCGGGTATCCATGCCGCATGCATTGCATAAAAAATATTGAGGATGATTTTGTTGAATGAGAAAAAGAATAACCCCGCTAGAAATGCAACTAAAATAGTGCCAGCTTCTTGTGCTTGAGCAAGGGTAAATTTCTTTGATAAAAAAATTGTTGTGAAAATATCTTGGGAAAAAAATGTCATTACCAATGCAACGGGAATGGTAACCCAAAAAATAAATTTTGCCGATTCTAACAGGTAAAAATGAAGGCGTTTGGGATTGCGGGTATGAATGCGAGAAAAATGAGGAAGCAAGATAGTGGAAAATGCGACCGCAAAAACTCCTAAAGGGATTCCCATAAAACGGTTCGCATAAAAAATTAATGATATTGACCCGGGAGGTAAAAATGATGCAAAGCTCGTATCAATAAATAAAGCAAGCTCCATTAAGCTGATACTCGGCAGGCACAGCAAAAATTTTCCCATGACTCGCGCAAAGATGGTAACATCATTGCGTGTAATTCTTCCAAAGAAAAAATGAAGCCTGAAATACATTGCCACGTGCAATGCAAGATGCACGCATCCTGAAAATAAAATAAACCAACAAAAATAGGTCACTGGTAAATTAAAGACCATGCATATACATAATCCTATAATAAAAATAATATTGATAACTACCGGAGCAATTGCGGGGATAAAAAAATGACCAACCGCATGTAATGCACCACCAAGTAATGCGCTACTTGATATAAAAAAGATAAAAGGCATCACAATGTGGAGTATGGGAATAGCATCAAGAACTTGCTGCTCAGAAAATCCTGGTGCAATAAATCGTATTACCTGTTCAGCATACGTCATGATCAATACACAGAGCGCCAGAACCATTCCTTCAAAAACCAGAAGCGCGAGAGACATTAATCCTGCAACGGAACTTTTACTTTCGCGATGCATGGTGCTGACCACCGTTGGTACAAAAGCGGCTGAAAGGGCTCCTTCTGCAAAAATCTTGCGTAAAGAATTGGGGATTTTAAAGGCAGTTAAAAATGCATCTGATAATCCGCTGGCACCTAAATAGCGTACCATCAGCACTTCTCGCAAAATGCCAAAAAATCTGCTCAGTAGGGTGGAGCCTGCAACTTGTATGGTTTTTTTAAGGATTGTTTTTTGCGAAGACATGGTGTGATACCTAATTTTTTATGTTTTTACTCAACTTCCCCTCACTCAACACATATATTTCATCCATTCTTTCAGCAACATATTCATCATGACTGCTGATAATAATTCCCATGCCCCATTCCTGGCGACAAGAAAGTAAAAGATCAATAATAGCAACTCCTGTTGCTTTGTCTAAATTTCCCGTTGGTTCATCGGCGATAAGAAAAGCCGGTTCATTAAAAAGAGCGCGAGCAATAGCAACACGTTGTTGCTGTCCTCCTGAAAGTTCTCCCGGTTTGAACTGTTCTTTTCCAGAGAGACCAACCTTTGCAAGGAGTTGCTCTGCTCGTTGTTCGCAGTCATTTTTTGTGCGATTGGCAATCAGGCCTGGGAGTATAACATTTTCTATGACTGAAAGTTCACGCATAAGATGGGGCGATTGAAAAACAAGTCCAATTGATCTATTTAAAAAGAGAGAGAGTTCTTTGGGCGAAAGTTCATAGAGATCAACATCATTAAAAAGTACCCTTCCTCCTGCAGGTTTATCGAGTCCAGCAATAATGTGGATGAGCGTTGACTTGCCAGATCCTGATATTCCGGTAATGGCATAACTTTTTTCTTGCATAAAGAGAGTGTCTATGTTATTAAGAACTATAACCTCGTTATTGCCTTGTCTAAATTGTTGAGAAATCTTCTCAGTAATGAGTCTGTTTTTATTTCTTTGCATCGTTAGTCCTTTTGTTTCTCCGTGCATCTCTTTTTTTGATATTATAAGTGATAAATTGTCTTTTCATAGCAAAAAACGCTCTAAAAATGATAGTGTTTTAAATAAACGCTATTTGGTAAGAATTTTTGGCTTGCCCCGATTACAATTATTGAGTTAATCAACTGGTATCTCATAAACTGGATTTGTATAGCATGACTTCAGTTATGCTGTTCGATTAAAAAGGGTCTTTTTATGGGGGTCCCCAATGCGACGTGTCCGCCCCTTCGACAAAGCTCAGGATAAATACTCTGCCTTGTGCGAAGGAGAACGTGTAGCAAAGATTGGGGTTAAGCAGCACACAATAAAAAGTAGGGGGAGTGATAATGAAAAGTGTTGTAAGTCAAAAAAAGGTGAATATTTCTCCAGAAATATTGCCAGTCATACCAACAATGGATGTCGTTGTTTTTCCACAAATTATTGTTCCATTGCTTGTTCTTGATGAAAAAATCATCAATGGAATAAATCGAGCGATTGAAGAAAAAAAGATGGTATTTCTTCTTGCTGCTAAAAATAGCGTTGATCCTCAGGGATCGATCAGCACTGATGATTTATATAATGTCGGTACTCTTGCAACGGTGATGCGCTTGATCAAGATGCCAGAGGGCGGCATTAAAATTCTTGTGCAAGGTGTTGGTAAAGCGCGTGCTCTTGATATCATGACAACTGATAGTATTCTACAGGCAAAAGTTCAAAAGATTGAAGTTGAAGAAAGTAACGCGGGAGAACTTGCTGCGTGCGTGCAAAAAATTAAAAAAACTGCCGACCAAATGGCAACATCGGGATATACCTTTAGTCCCGATTTTCACATAATCCTATCAAAGATGAATGATGCTGCAAAAATCGGTGATTTCATCTTGTCTCATTTAAACCTGAGCGTTGAAGATGCGCAAAAATTGCTTGAAACTGATACGCAAAAGGATTTTCTCATGTTGCTTTCTGATTATTTAAGCAAAGAAGTGCAAGTTGCAGAGATTCAAGAAAAGATCAGAAACAATGCACGCGAATCAATGAATAGATCCCAAAAAGAGTTTTATTTACGCGAACAACTCAAAGCAATTAAGCAAGAATTGGGTGAAGATGATCTTGAAGAAATAGAAGATATGCGTGAAAAGTTGGAAGCGCTTTCTATGTCTGATGAAGTCAAAAAAGAGATCAGCCGCCACATTAATCGTCTTGAGCGGACTGCTCCTGATTCTCTTGAAGCTACCGTGACACGTAACCATTTGGAATGGGTATTTGCGTTGCCATGGAATCATACAACAGAAGATAATCTTGATATAGCACATGCAAAAGCGATTCTTGATGAGGACCATTTTGGACTTAAAGAGATCAAAGAACGAATACTTGATTTTATATCAGTACGTAATTTAAAAAAAGATGGGTTTGCGCCCATTCTTTGCTTTGTAGGGCCTCCTGGAACTGGTAAGACATCACTTGGTAAATCAATCGCGCGTAGTTTGGGCAGAGAATATGGTCGGATTTCATTGGGTGGCGTTAAAGATGAAGCAGAAATTCGCGGTCATCGCAGAACATATGTCGGTGCCATGCCGGGTAGGTTTATTCAGGCATTGCGAAAAACAGGATCACGAAATCCACTCATTGTGATTGATGAGTTGGATAAAATAGGGGCTGATTTTAGAGGAGATCCCTCAGCTGCAATGCTCGAGGTTCTTGATCCTCAGCAAAATAAAACATTTTATGATAATTATCTTGGTATACCATTTGATCTTTCAGAAGTTATGTTCATTGCAACAGCAAATAATGCCGATATTATCTCTGAGCCATTACGAGATCGTATGGAAATTATTGAACTCAGTGGCTACACACTTGAAGAAAAAATAAATATCGCACGCCAACACCTTGTTAAAAAAGCGATTGCAAATGCAGGTCTTGAAAGTCAAAATCTGGTAATTCCTGATGCAATTGTTCAAAAGATTATTTCTGATTACACCAGAGAGTCTGGGGTGCGCCAATTAGAACGGCTCATCAGTAAATTATGTTCAAAGGCAGCGCGTACTTTTGTTGAAACAAAAATGCTCGTAGATTTTTCAGTTGATAATCTTGAGCAGCATCTGGGGCCATGCCGATTTATTGATGATGGTGCCAATAAAAGTCATCAGATTGGCATATCAAATGGTCTTGCTTGGACATCAGTGGGTGGAGAAATACTCCAGATTGAAGCAATGCTGATGCCAGGTACTGGTAAACTCTTATTAACCGGACAACTTGGTGATGTTATGAAAGAATCAGCGCAAGCAGCACGTAGTTATGCCTGTGCTCATGCTAAAGATTTTGACATCGATAACAAGATGTTTACTGAATATGATCTACATATTCATTTACCTGCAGGCGCGGTACCAAAAGATGGTCCATCAGCAGGGCTTGCAATGCTCACGGCAATGCTTTCAACGTTGACCAATCGGCCGATAAATTCTGATTATGCTATGACGGGAGAATTGAATCTTCGTGGTGAAGTGATGCCAATCGGGGGTGTGAAGGAAAAAATATTGGCAGCAAAACGTAATAATATTCCCTACGTGATTTTACCACGGAAAAATAGTCATAATTTAGCCGAGCTTGATAATATGACTGAAGGTATTGATATTATTCTGGTCGATCATGCCAATGACGTGCTTGACCGGTTATTAATGCCGGAGGATAAAAGTAAAATTATAGCCTAATAACCACAAAAGAATGGGAGTGATAATTAATTGTCACTCCCATTCTTTTTTTATTGCTTGCGATTTTACTTCTGAGATTCCTTTTTTGCTTGTTGCGTACTTGTTTCATTATCGGTTTTATTTTTTGCGGGATTATTGGTTAAATAATCATAGCCAACCTTTCCAGCCACAGCCGCCCAACCTAGTGGTGTTGATAAAAAAGCCCCATATGTCTTGCTAAACTCAATGCCAGCAATTATTATTTGATCATCAAACACTTTTCTTAGTCTTGCGAGCATATCTTTAAGTTTAGTTATTTCAAGAGAAAGAGCGGCATATTCTTTTTCTTTGCCTGGCTTAATAAAGAAGACTTCTTTCAGAGACCGTGATTCCTTTTCTTTGAGCTTCATAGCTTTATAGACTTGATCTAACATAGGGTCAAGCTCGCTTAATAAAATGCGAGCATTTAATTCTTGTTGCTTTGTATATCCACTATAAAGATCACCTTTCCATGTTCTTTCTGCTCGTGGTCTTGCGAGTAATGCTTCAGCCGCTGAAAGCAATTCTTGAGTAGTCTGATAGGGATTTGCGGTATCTTGAGTTGGTTCTATTGGTATAGCGGTGTTTTTTATTTCAGGCTTTTGATATGGTTCTGGATTGATTGTTTTTAATGGTGGTTGTATTTGTGGAGTTACTGATGGTTGTTGTATTCGTGTTGGCGCGGGAGATTGTCGTCGAGCAATTTGTTGTTGTTGTCTTGCTGATGTTGAGGGAAGTTGTATGTTTCTTGTTGGCAGATTGTGGGAGGGTCGCCGTTTAGGGCGATTTGGAAGCATACGACGATTTACACGTTGTTGGCCGCGTGTTGTTCGTGCAACGGATTGCGTTGTATTTTTTGAAGCCTTAAGCTCGTATCCAATCCAAGTAAATCCAATTAAAAACATGCTTATACGTAATGATATCTTTATCATAATAAACCTCAACTTATTGCTGATGCGTTTGTATGGCCATTTTTTAATTGTTAATACAAACTTTAAGATTGCTCATAATCACATTGTAGGAATTTTGTGCACGTTTATATCTAATGAAAAGAGCACGGTTGCCAAATTTTACCGTGCTCTTTCTTTATTCTTTAATTATTGCGGGTTTTGCCGCTTTAATTCTGCAAGCTCTTTTTCTAGGCGAGCTTTTTCTGCTTGTGCTTTGACAAGTTCTTGTCTGTCTGATGCTACTTTATTTTGGTTAGGAGCAGGCTTTGCTTCTTCATCCGATATCGATTGCGAAAGATAATTGATAGCAGCATTAGCCGCTTGCATAGCTTTTTGCATTGCAATTTGTGTTGCAACCATGCCTGCTATACTTCCGCCTACTGCAGCGACTCCTTTAAGTGGCGCAGGAACTTCTGGGGTTTTATTGGTGATCCAATCCTTGGCTGCAGATGCTTTGCCAACAGCCCAATCTTTAGCTGCCACTGCTCCAGAACCTACTGATCCTGCCAGAGTCCTTGCTTTACCGGCAATTGCCATTGTGGTTGCTCCTCCTGTTAAAGCATAGTCAGCGGCAAGAACGGCGGGAGCGATAATACCACTAACGAGTAAGGCTTTATACGCCTTGCTCCATTCATCTCCGGCAATGATGTTTTGATCGCTGATGGATGCATCTATTCTTGCCAATATATTTTGAAGTTTTGTTATTTCCAGCGACAGTTTATTGTATTCTGTTTCTTTACCTGGTTTTGCAGCATTCCAGATGTATCCTTTATCAGTGAGTGGATCAATAGCGGCTTGTTTTTTTGCAAGTTCCTCCACAAGTTTTGTTTTCATCTGCTCTAATTTTAATAGTTGAGCTCGTGCGGTATTTATTTGTGTGGTATCGTATCCGCTATACACATCATTCATCAACGTCCGCTCTCCTTTGAGACTCGTAAGGAGTGTTTGAGCTGCTTTATAGGCATCTTCTTGAGCAACTTTCTTTTCTACGGGAGTTGTTGCTTTTGCTGCTTTAGCAAGCTGTGTTTGCAGATTTTTGGTTTCAACTTTTAAATCTTTATTGGTTGTTGCTAATTGTTTTTTCGCTTCCGGGGTTGCTTCTGGCTGTGGTTGCGGTTTTACTGGCCTTCTTCTTGGTCTATTAGTTCTTCTTGCTCGTGGATTGGACCGCCGTGCTCGGCGTTGTTGCCAACGATTCATGACGCGTGTTCTGCGGCGCGTTGTATCCTGAGATGTGGTTGTTGCAGTTGGTGTGCTTTCTGCAGCAGTAAGCTCTATTGTTCCGATAGCGCTTATGGCGATTATCACCGCCAAGATACGAGTTATTATTTTTTTCATGGAAGTTTCCCCTTTTAATAAACCATTTTCTACCATCAGCATAGTTATTTTTGTTTCAAATAGTCAATAGATTGTGTTTGAAAAAAGGGAAACAAAAAAAGAGGACGGCTTTTACGCCATCCTCTTCCTTATATTGTCTAATATGTGTAGTTTACTTATTCGCCTTGTTCTACGGTTGCTGCCATCATTTCTGCAGTGTCTGCGTCAGCTTCTGCTACCGCTGCATTAGCTTCTGCTGCTGCTGCGCTACCAAAGATACGTGCTTTAGCGCCTCTGTACATTCCAGCTGCTCTTTCACCAACTGCGCTTACATATCCTTTACCGGATTCATAGGTAGACATAGCTCTTTGGCCGATCGCCTGAGAATATTGACCGCCAAATTGATATTGGTCAACACCATACGCGACACCAACGATACCAACTGCAGCAAGTGCTCCGATAGCAAGTCTAATTGAATTGCTCCATGCTTTACCAGTAATAACGTTGAGTTCACGAATTCTACGATCTACTGTTTTCTTTTTACCATTGAGTTCAGCTAACTCATCTTTTGCTTTTTTATATTCTCTTTTTGTGTCATCATTTGTACCCCAACCGAACCAGCCATAATTGATATCAGAAATTTCGCCTCTTTTCAGTTCGATATCTCTGTTCAAGTTTGCCAATTCGATTCTTTTTGCAACTAGTTCTTGTTGCTCAGGTGTCATTTTTGGATCAGTAAGTGCTTGTACTACTTGTTTTGCTGAATCTTTTACCATTGGATTTGCAGTTACCGGAGTTTCTGGTTGTGCTGCAACTGCTGCTTTCTTATCGTCTATCAACTGTTTAGTTACCCCTAAAACCTTAGCAGGTGTTGCTGCTGCTGCTTTTACAGGACGTTTTCCTCCTCTTGGTACAACTCTTCGTGCATCGAGGTTGCTTACAATTACCATTGACAACGCAACAGCAGCAAGCGTACTTAGTATTTTCTTCATAGAAAATCTCCTTTTTTGAACCATTATAATATTCTTTTTTTTTGGAGCTCATTATATCTGGGTTGCATGCATGTAGCCCAGATAGTATTTAAGCTAACCTACTTTCAGGGTAAATGAACTGAGTTCTAATAGTCAATAATATGAAATATTTTTTTGGAGTGAAGATAAAAAACGAATCTTTATATCGTTTAAAATAGTTCATGTTGTAAACGATTAGATCGTATTATTGATAGTTATTTTATTAACAGGGTGATCAGATAATTTCTACAAAAATAAAAAAAGAAAACGGCAAAGAGAAGTCCATCAAATCTATCAAGAAATCCGCCGTGCCCGGGCAAAATGGTTCCTGAATCCTTCAATTGGGCCCGTCGCTTAAGCCAGGATTCAAAAAGATCCCCTAGCAGGGCAAGAATGCAGGTGATGAGAGTAAAAAGACCAATAAGCCACCAGGAGGTTTTATAGCCTTGTTCAAGAATGATAAGCATGAAGCCAAGGCAAGCGAAAATATAGCCACCAAGCATGCCTTCCCAAGTCTTTTTGGGGCTAATCGATTTGCAGATATGGTGTTTTCCGATTAAATTGCCGGCAATATAGCTACCGGTATCAAAGCTGAAAACAAGAATAAAAAGAATAAGTAACAGTTCGTGGTACAAGGGATCGTGGTTGAGAGAAATCAATAAGCCAAATGGCATCAACAGATAAGGAGGCAATAAAAGCCAAAAAATTGGTGTATTGATGGGGAAAAAGCGTGTCCATTCACAGGTAATAATAAGAAGCAATATAACACAGAGAACCACCGAAAAACATATGGGAGGAAAATAAAAATAAATGCCCCAGAATCCTAATCCTAAGATGATGCCCGTGATGAGTCGTTTGATAAATTCAGTCGAAACTGGTAAATGCATTGGGTATATACTGCAAATTTATAGAATTATTATTCTGTTCTATGAGTGCTACGTCAAATCGGCAGACAACTTCCAGATCAGTATGCTTTGATAAAAATTCTTTAGCAACAGAAATGATCTTTTTTTGTTTTGCTGGGCCGATCAGTTCAGCTGGATCTATGAGGGGATTGTTGCGCCATTTAACTTCAACGAATGCGAGAGTGTCATGCTTTTGTGCAATAAGATCAACTTCTCCAAAACGTCTGCGGTAGTTTTGGGCGATTATTTTATAGCCATGTTTTTCAAGATGGCGGGCAACGAGGAATTCGCCTTCTTTGCCTTTTTCTATGCGGTATGACATTAAGTTCTTTCAATATAAGAAGTATGTTCATTTTCCGTTCGCCCTGAGTGTTTTTTGTCTTCAAAAAATGTATCGAAGGGTATAGTAAAATCAAACATTTTTATGGAATTAATTTTCTCGATTTACCCTTCGATACATTTTCCTACGTAAGAACTTCGGAAAACACTCAGGGCGAACGGGAGGAAGACTCATTGATTTTACTTTCAACCGGGCGCCCATTGAAAGTAACTGGAAATGGGCTTAAGCCGTAGCATGGGGTAACCTGCCCTTCGTAGCTTTAGCGAAGTAGGGTCAAAACCTATTCGACATATGCCGAGCTTTTTTATTCTCCGCCACCTGCACATGTTTGTTATTGATCGCCTCAACTATTTCTTTTTGCTCTGCCAAATTCAGTTCAAGCGCAATAATATCAGGTTCAAGTGTTGGTAGCTTAGGTAGCCAGTAAGAACGCATTTTACTCAAGCGTTTTTCTGCGGCTTTTAACTTTCTACTATTGATATAATAGGTACAGATACTACATTCACTGGCTGCGAGCTGCTCATAACATTGCTTTTGTATCTGCAGTACTTCTTCTTTATAGGTAGTGAAATGATCTTGCAGTAAAAACACCTCGGTTAATCCTAATGTTTCTTCTGTTTTTGTTTGATCCCGATCGATAGAAAGAATGCACTTGAATGAGCTTGTGACCGATTTATATAATGCATATTCTTGTTTTTCACTGCCCGGGTACAAGGTACAGTACCGTGTATATATAAGAGAAGCTTTTGAGAATTGATTATCAATGAAGAAGGTATCGGCAAGTTCTAAAAGGTGCTCAGCAATCTGGGTAACTTCTGTTGCCAATTTAAGCAGTTGTTCCAAATATTTTATGGTAGCAGAAATGTTCCCTTTTTCTTTTTGGGTATTTTTTGCGTTAACCAATTGCTCATATTCCATATCAAGGTATGTTGCGGGCTTTTTTGCCTTTTTTTCTTTATTTTTTTCTTTGCGTCCACGCTTTTTACGAGGTGAAGTTTCTTCATGCTGCGGCAACGCTACATCAAAATGCTGAGTAACAGCGGATTGAGTTTCTTGACCGTGTGCCAGTAGCACATGTAAACTGCTGAGAAGTAACGATGTCAATAGAGTAATATGTTTTCTTGTATTTATCACGATATTGTACCTACCATTAAAGATATTTTAATTCATTTTAACCCATTTTCAGTTTCTTACAATGGGTGCTCAATTGAAGTGGAACGTAAATTGGGCTATAAAAAATGTGAAAAAATAATAACAATTTAATTTCTTAAACCGGGGCCCCCCTATAAGCGGGAGCGCATATGGGGTTAAAAGGATCATTATGAAAAAAAACAGTGGCGAATTATTAGTAGATCTTGGTCTAGTTAACGCCAAACAATTTGAAACATGTAAGCAGGAAGCCGATAAAACCGGCAAATCGGTAATTGACTGTCTTGTTGAGAAAAAATTTACTACGTATGAAGATATTGCAAACGCCTATGCCAAAAGCGCAAATCTTAATTATATCGATACAGTCACCGATAAGACGGCAGACTTGGATCTTTTAGCTAAAGTACCGTTGAAATTTTTACGCGATAATGAAGTTATGCCAATTAAGGTTGACGGTAACATTATTATTTTGACCGCAAATCCTTTTAATTTTCAACCGCTTGATGAATTGAATATGCTTCTTGGTGGTAATACGCAATATGCCGTTGCGCCACTTTCAGTTATTAATAATGGTATCAATCGGTACTATCCTCTTGAAGGTACTGAACGCATGATGAAGGAGCTTGAAGAGGAAGAAGAAGCTCCCAAAGAAGTTGCATTCGAAGAAATTGAAGAAAAAGATATTCTCGGGATGGCAACTGAAGCGCCCATCATTAAATTAGTTAATAATATTTTTTTCCAAGCAGTTAAGCGGAGTGCATCTGATATTCATATTGAGCCTTTTGAAAAAGAAATTCGCGTTCGGTATCGTATCGATGGGGTGATGTATAATGTCATGAATCCACCCAAGCGTATTCAGGGTGCGCTTACCTCTCGTATTAAAATTATGGCTCATCTTGATATCGCCGAAAAACGAATCCCGCAAGATGGGAGAATTGCCATCAAAGTTGGTGATAAAGCGTATGATATTCGTGTTTCGGTATTACCCGTGGCATTTGGTGAGCGTGTGGTGATGCGTTTGCTTGATAAATCACGGACCTTTACCGGATTAAAAGATATTGGTTTTAGTGATCGCGATTTTAAAGTTATTGAAAAGAATATCGCCAGACCGAATGGTATTATTTATGTAACTGGTCCGACAGGTTCTGGTAAAACGAGTACTCTCTATTCTATTTTGAACAAGTTAAATACTCCTGAAGTTAATATCATCACGGTAGAAGATCCGGTTGAATATCAGATGGCAGGAGTTGGGCAAGTCGGGGTACGAGAAAAAGTTGGACTAACTTTTGCTGCAGCTTTGCGTTCAATTTTACGTCAAGATCCTGACATTGTGATGATCGGTGAAACGCGTGACCAAGAAACGGCACAAATTGCCGTTCAAGCAGCCTTAACAGGACATCTTGTACTCAGTACTTTGCATACCAATAGTGCTCCTGCGTCTATCACGCGATTAATTGATATGGGCGTTGAGCCATTTTTAATTGCATCATCAGTTTGTATGGTCGTTGCACAACGATTGGTGCGTAAATTGTGTTCTCACTGCAAAAAGGCATATCATCCGAATATAGAACTTCTTGAAAAAATTGGCGTTTCTGCAAAAGAAGCAAAAGAAATTAAATTTTATGAGCCAGTCGGTTGTGATGAATGTAACCAGACCGGATACCGTGGACGTGTGGCAATATTTGAAATCATGGAAATGACGCAAGCAATTGCAAAACTCACCATGGAGCGATCTGAAACGGGTATTATTCGTGAACAAGCGATTAAAGATGGCATGATTCCTTTAATTAAAGATGGTATACGTAGAATTAAAGATGGTCTGACAACTATTGAAGAAGTTCTTGCAGTAGCAACGGTTGAACAAGATACAGTTGAGGAATAAATAAGTTTTTTTAACGCAATCTTTTGAAAATCACAATCCTCCCAAGCATTAAGTTTTGGGAGGATTTTTTTATACAGATATGGTATACCTATGCGCAGAAAGTCAGCATAGGGAATTTTATAGATAGAGTTAGGATTACATAGTGATTGTAGTAAGAAAAATTTTTATGATATTTTTCTTGAATATGAGCATCTTTTTTTGTGCCGTGAGCATGGAAGCTTTTGTTACGATCTTGAATGGACGTGTAGAACAAGATAAAAAGCCTGTAGCACAAGTAACACGTTCCGTTCAACCGCACAATGATCAGCAGATATGGGATCAGATTGAAAAGGCTATTCAGTGGGAAGAGCGTGAACGAAAAAAAAGTATATTCAGATGTTTGAGAAGAGCGAAGTTGTAACTTGTAAAAAATAAACAAAAAAAGGAGTTGGTTTGTGATGAAGATACACAATTATTTTCTGTTGAATGTGTTGTTTGCGTGTTCTGGTGGCTTTGCTGCGCAGCAAAGTGGAGCGATGGTGAATGTGCCTCAAGGGCAGAATGCGGTTGTGCAAGGGCGTTTAATGGTGTTACCTGCCATGCATACGTTTTATCAAACAAAAGATGCATGTGGTAAAGGAGTCTGTTATAGCAATCGTACGGCATACAATATACAGAAGTTCTTGGAGGATGCAGCTCATAAAGAAGTATGTAAAACGCAAGAGCTGATTGAGCGCATATGTAATCAGATTGATAAGAATATGGGTGTTCATAAAGATTGTTTTATGTTACCCGGTGTGCATATACCTGCGTGTCCAGCATCGAAAGGCACTGCGCAGTACGCAATTAAAGAGCTACAGCAAATAGAATCATATGTGCCGAGTGCATGTTCTTCACAAGCAATGTATCGTAGTTTGGCTCAAAAGAATATATATGTTGCACGTCTTATAGATAGACTTGCTACATATGAAGCATATCAGTTTAAAAGTCCGGAGGATGCGTCATTGAACCTTAAGAAAATTATTCCGGGATTATCGAAGTCATTAAGCGGACTTATTAAAAAGAGAGCGCAAAATAAATATGCCGAGCAGGCAAAAAGAGCCTATGGACCGGCGGGATTAGCGGGAGGTATGTTTATGGCGCTTATAGCCGCCGTGATAGCATTTCTTTAAAACGAATGATCAGTTGATCAGTTTTTTCTGAGAAAACTTAAATATCAGAATGGTAAAATCATAAAAGGATGTGTGCGATGTTAAGAAAAATAACTTTTTTCTCTAGTGCGATAGTGATGAGTTCATCTTTATTTGCTATGCACAATGGTAATGGCTCTTTGGTGCTTTCCAATCAACCGAGTTTAGTTCAAAATTATCATTTCAAACCATATAGTAGCACGAACGCTGTTCCTGTCATGGCACAGAATCAAAGTCAGAAAAAAAAGCCTACTGTAAAAAAAGGCGAAACATATACTCATGATTCATCATTGAATGCTATTTTAATTCAGGCAGCCGAAGAACAAATAAAAGAGATAAATCGTGACGCAAAAATGATAAGCGATACGCTCAATGAAAAATATGTCGAAGGAAGTGGGCAATGGTCTTTAAAGCCACTATATTTAGAAATGAATATTCATACAGGGGGTAGCGAATCCATTGCAAATATCATTGCTGAACTCAACTGGCTGAGTGAGCGATTTTCTTTTAATAAGTCAGGGATTGTTAATAAAGTAAGAGAAATAAATCGCCGCTTCGATTCTCTGATACAGAAATTGACAAGAACAAAGATGAGGAATTATCAGCGAATAGAAAGTTGTTCTGGTTGGGAATATGATTGTAGCCTACAATCTTGGCAAATAGACCCTTTCTTTAATAAACAGGATCCTCATGGTGGGTTAAATCCTTCTTTGCAAAAATACGTTCAGGAAGAAGTAGAAAATAAATATAAAGATATATATGCGCGTGTCTTTCCATTTTCCAATGAGCCACACGCTCCCAAAGAACATGCTTTGAGGAAAACGGCAGAATATGCAATGCATGTTGTTGGTGGTATACAATGGCTCAACGAATTGCTTAAAACCCAAACATTCAAAAATCTGCCATCAGAAAGAAAGATCGAAGTTAAAAAAGATATTTGTGCAAAAATAAAAGATCGATGCTCATGGGATTCTGTTAAGTATAACGAAGGAAAATTGTGTGATGGTGAGTTGAAGCAAGAGTGTCAATAAGGAGTTGGATTGTAATGAAAATGAAAAATTATTATGTATTACTGGTGCTGTGTTCTTTTTTATCTGCATTTGCTGCGCAGCAGCACAATGTAATTGCGGCTAATCTGGGTGGAATTATGGTAGATCTGCCGCGGATTGATAATGCCATGATGCAAGCATATTCAACTACGTTATCGATTATTAATACGCCCACGCAAACAAAAAAAGTAGTTGGCAGAACAGTAGGTTATGACAATAAAACGCATGCGGCTTTATATAAAATATTAGAGCATGCTGCAGAAAGAGATATGTGTGAACGCAGGGCACTGATCGAACATATTCGTGATCGGATTGATGAAGATTTGGGAATTAAAACCTGTTGGTTTCGCCCGCTGTCTGGTTCGGTTTTAAGCTTGGGCAAAGCCCGTTCATTGAATGTACAAGATACCGTTAGTGAGCTACAAAAAATAGAATCATACATGCCAGCACAGTGTTCTTCGCGTGCAGCTTATCAGAGTTTAGAAAAAAGACATTGGTATTTTAATGCATTGGTAGAAAAACTGGTTGATCGAGAAGTTAGAAAATTTACCGATCTTGAAGATGCAAATATAGATGCATTGCTGGATAAGCGGAAAATAATTCCTGGATTATCTCAGCCGTTGAGTGAGTTTATTACCGTAAGTGCACAAGATCAATATGTATATGATAGAGACATAGGAAAGTGCTTTGTGCCTTCTTACCAGAAATATCCGGGCGATATCCATGATGTTTCTTTGTTTGATGGTAGACATTGTTATCTTGGCGGGCATCATACCTTTGTATCTGTTGATAATAAATACATAAAAGCTCTGTGCAAACAAAATCACCGTGATGACTGTGGAAGAGTTATGATATGGGATGTAGAAAAAGGCTGTTTGAGCGATGTTGATGAAAAAACGATAGTTTGGCAAGAAAAGCGTAAGCTAAGAAACCAGCCAGATACTATAGATTATCGAGATCGAGATAATCTTGATGGTCTTACGTCCTGCGATCAGTATCGTATTGATATGGAGTGGTATGGGGGCCTTCTTGATATTGGTCGGCGTTGGTTTGCATTGAAACTATATGTTCGTTCAACACTAGAATCAAGCTTATCACAGGATGTTTTTATGCAGAATAAAAGAAATGCGGCTGCGTTGATTAAATTGCGTGATTCAAAAACAGTTAAGAATGTAAAAGGTATCGTAGGTCATAATCTGAAAAGATTAATTGATCAACAATTGCAAGCATTGATGGATCAACAAGTTAAAAATAAAGGTGTACATAATGATGAAAATGAAAAATTATTGTGTGTTGATGGCGCTGGTTTGTAGCGCCTTTTTGTGTGCCATGGATGGGAGAGAGTCTTCAATCGGGGCACAAGAAGATCCCGTCAAAAGTATTTGTGATAAGATTGATAAAGATATTTTAGGTGTTGATCCTGATGGGTTGTGCAAATGGATTCAAGGGAGTTGTGCTAGTGTTTGTAAAAGTTATTCTTTTGCTGGTAAACCACAAGAGGCGATTACACAACTAAGCAAGATAGAAAGCTATATTCCAAGTCTATGGTGTGATCGTGAAACTTTTCAAAGACTAAAATCATCTCATTGGCTTGTGCATTATTTACTATACGAACTTGTTAGAGATAAAGTGCGGCAATTAAACGCGGTAACAGGTTCCACTATTGATGACGTGCTCAATGTGGATAAACCGATTCCTGGTTTATCGCCGCAGATGAGTAAGTTTATTAATCAATCTGCTCATGATTCATATGTAAAAACAAAGCTATTAGATCAACCGATTGAAAAATTTTATTTTGATAATGAGAATAACGAGATTCATTATCAGCATTTAAAAGCGTGGGATGCTGGCGAGGTTTATACCTTAGTGGTACCAAAAGATGGTACGTGTGTGAAGGGCATAACCGGTAATGCAAAGAGCATCGCTTGGTGTCTAGAGAAAGGACAAGTAGATCAAAATCATGTGCAGGAGACTCATCAGTTTCCCTTGAAACCCGATGAGCTGCAATGCTTTAAAGATGGTTACATTATAAAGGATGACTATTTGGTAGTTCTTGGCAATACAAGTCTTCCAGGAATCAAATCTATTACGTTTTCTGTGTTAGAACGAAACAAGCTAGCATCAGCAAGGCGGATGTATAAAGAATCAGAAATATTCTTATTAAAAAAACCAGATCCTACTTCTCTTGCGTGTCAAATAGCTCTCTGCAATTGTAGTCGGAGCTCTGATACAAAAGAATTAATGAAGTTAAAAAATAGTCAGGCAGCTCAAAGTTTTAAAGGCTTTCCGCAGCGCAATCTCTTCGAAAAAATTGATACAGAGATAAAATCTATCGCTTCGGTGCGTCAGGCGTTGGAAGGAATATAGAATAAAGATTAGTAACGAGAACAAAAGTAAGAATGAGTGGGAAGAGGGCGGAAGATGATAGATATGAATATTAAAAAAAGGAAAACAATAATGTCGAAAAAGCTTGTTATGTTAGTGAGCGCGGTCGTAAGCAGTTCTCTATTTTCGATGGATAAAAAGCAAGATTGTGCCGGTATATCTATTACCATTGTTCATTCTGGTGATTTACAGAGAGCTGCTCGCGACTGTGCAGCTGAAGCCCGTTCATATATCGATGATATAATAGCGCCGACAAGGGATCAGAATTTTGATTATGGATATAATAATAATTATCCTCAGTACCACAGTGAGTCTACAAGACATGAGGACAAAAAAACTATTGCAGGATGGTTTAAGCAACCAGAAACACCGGCTCATATATTAAATCTTGTTGAGCCAGGCATATTCAAAGCTGAAAAGAAATACAATTTTGTTAATCACCGCGATTTGGTTATGAGTAAACTCGTAGATAGGCATCTTTTGATTGGCGGTGCAGTGGAGCGCCTTGTTGAAACGAGGATGCAGCAATTTCGTATGATGAGTGGAGAATCTGTTGGTTGTTTTAGTAGTAAATTTTACGAACCTTTTGAGACCTTGCCATTATCATTGCAATCATTTATTAATAAACAGGCTCTTAGTAAATATATTTCAAGACAAAAACTGCCATATACTATTATACCTGATGATTTACACATTGATCTTCCTGGCGACCAATCATTTATATGGGGCGATCATGTGGGAATTGAAGATGATAAGCGAATTAAAATATATTGGACTCACGATGAAGATAAGTTGATTGCAATGAGAGGTTTTCTTTTAAAAGAAAGAATGCGCGATAAGCATCATATGGAGCGCGATGATAGAACACTTTTTCCTGTTTTTATGTTCTTCCGTTGCCTTACGCAGGAATTATCTATGTGTATTGCTGCATTTTTTAATAGCGCAAGTTATAGTTATAGCAACGTAAATAAGGTAAAAAGTCTGAATTATTTGCTGCAATCAAAAGCTATGAACAATCTTACTTCTGTACGGGATGCTATTCTTTTAAAAGAATTAATTAAGAGAGAGATTGCTATCGATCTATCTTTTTCTCAGCAAGCAAGACTATAAACAATGCACATGGTAAAAAAAGGTTTCACGCTGATTGAAGCGATGGTTGTCATATGCCTATTTGCCTTAATGGCAACATTGGGTATTATGCAACTTTCATTTTTAGATGCAACCATCACTCATGCAGAAGTCGATAAACTTGCAGCCGTGTGTTCTTATTTGCAACAAAAAGCGATTGCAACCAATACCGAATTGGTATTAATATTTGACGAGCAACATAATGAATATCGCTGCGATACTATGCATGAAACATTATCACAACGAATTTCTTTTGGATCTTTACCGAATGTTCTGGGGCCGCCGGGATCACCATCGCATAAAATTGAAAAAGCAATTACCTTTCCTAAGCTTGAAATACATTTCTATCCGACGGGCATTATTTCTTCAGGTACTGTCTATCTGATTGATAAGAAGAAACAATATATGTATGCGTTAAGCAACGCAGTTTCCCAATTTTCTTATTTACGCTTTTATCGCTATGACGGTAAGTGGAAGCTGATTTAACCCCATATTTCATTTTATTCCATATGGGGGACCCCAAAAAAGCAAATCGAAATTGGAGAAGAAATAGATGCAAATTGATTTGACGTGAAATTTTTAAGGCTATAGAGTAGTGAAAAATATAATAATAAGGAGTGAGTGGCGTATGAAAAAATATATTTTGTTATTGAGTCTTTTTAGCCGTTCTTTGTGTGCCATGGAGTTAGAAAGTGGTAGCAACGAAGAAATGGCAGTGGATAGTTATTGTGACAAAATGGCACTGAAAGATAGAGCCAATTATTGCGCAGAAAAGGTTCGCGATCTTATTGATAAAGATGATCTTCAAGTAAACGTAGAAGGGCGGTTCAGAGGTTTAGTGGGGTATTATTATAGTCGGCAGAAAGTATTATCCTTGATCGATTTTCCAGCTATGTGCGAGCAAGCCAATGGAATTGATTCGAAAATAGATTCAGTAGAAAAAGAATGTGAATTTTTTGGTCAACGTCAGCTGGTTTTGGATAAACTCATAGAAAAACACAGTTTGGTTTATTGGGTGGTAGGTCAACTTATTGATGCCCACGTTCAGAATCTTAAAAATGTTACGGGAAAAAATATTGATGATATATCTCAAAAAAACAATTTTTCTGTATCAGAATTTTTACAATCATTTATTCATAAACAAGCAGTTGCACGATATTGTCTAGAGAGTAAACTGGATGGTGACTATCAAGGTCGTTTCTATTATAGAAATGATATGAGATTTATACCATTTGATAAGAAAGAATATGAGATTCATTATACAGTATTATCTGGGCATCAAGATATATCCCGTGAAGAAAATCGGTTGAGAATATCATCTGATAGCAAATTTTTAAGAGCGTTCCATCTTGATGGTACAAAGATGATTTGGGATATGGAAAAAGGTGAGCAAGTTCATGCTCTTAAAGAGACTAAAGGGATGTGGGAAAGAAGGTATTATGACCGTGTGATTATGGATGAACATCGCAATTATATGGCAATCAATGGTATGGAAAAAATGCATGATTGTTCAGGGGGAATCGATAGTATTTTAAGACGTATAAGAGAAACAAAACCTTCTCATCCTGTTATTGCTCTGTTTAAACGACCAACTCTGGAATCAACACTCGGCCTCAATGCTTTTCTGAATAGCAAGGGAGATAAAGAAGCATTATTGGGATTGAAAGAATCACAACTTATGAAAAAAATTACTGGGTTTCCAGGGACCAATCTAAATGCTTTGATTGAAACAGAATTGGTAAAAGCTCAACCAGAATTGCAAAAAATAGTAGTGAGCTGAATTTAACAAGCAGAATATCAATATCGATGTGATAGGATTATGCAATTTTATCACATCGATATTTTAATCTTTGCACTGGTTCTCCATTTTCTTATTTACGGCTTTACCGTTATGATGGTGAGTGGAAGTTGTTGAGCGGAGATTAAAAGAGGAATTCATATGAAAAAATTTCCGATTGGTATTCAGACCTTTTCTGAACTAATAGAAGATAGGTATGTGTATGTGGATAAGACACAAAATATTTATGATTTGATTACTACTGGAAAGTATTATTTTTTTGCTCGACCACGCCGTTTTGGAAAGTCGTTGCTTGTTTCCACGCTCGCAGAAATTTTTTTTGGTAATAGGGAATTATTTGCTGGTCTGACCATCAGTTCATTGCCTTATGATTGGAAAAAACATCCCGTAGTTACGATTTCTTTTTCTGATATACCGTGCGCAACACCGGAAGAACTTACACAGGGTATTAAGCTGTTTCTCACTAATATTTCCAAAGAGTATGGTGTTGAGGTTAATCAAAATCTATTGCCAGGTCAGATGCTTCGAGAAATTGTTATCGCCTTATCAAAGAAAAATCGAGTAGTGTTATTGATCGATGAATATGATTATCCTATCTTACGACATATTCACAATCCGGTAGCAGCAGATAATATACGTGAAATATTACGGAATTTTTATATTGTCATTAAAGGTCTTGATCAATATCTGAACTTTATTTTTCTCACGGGTGTAAGCCAGTTCTCAAAAACATCAATTTTTTCAGGTCTTAATAATTTAGAGGATATAAGCCTGAGTGCACGCTATAATGACTTAATCGGATACACAAAGGCTGAAATTGAAACTTTTTTTAAAGGACATTTAGACTACACCGCTGAAAAAACAGAATTATCTGTTGATGGTTTACTCGATCAGATTACTGCATGGTATGATGGTTATCGATTTACTAAAGATAATTCTGCTAACAAAATATATAATCCCTTTTCCGTGATGTTATGTTTGAAAAATAGTGAATTTTCAAATTATTGGTTTGCAACAGGGACACCGACCTTCTTAATCAACTTGTTAAAAGAAAAAAAATATCCGATACAAGACTTTGAGCGAATTGAAGCAACTGAAGGTGAATTGGGACAATTTGAGGTTGATAATATTTCTCTTAAAGCGTTGCTTTTTCAAACTGGGTATCTCACCATTCAAGAATATAATGTAAAAAGTCGTAATTACGTTCTTGGCTTTCCCAACAAGGAAACAACAAATTCGCTTCTTGGTTTTGTTTTTGATTCAATGACAACTGTTTCGGGGGCATATCTTAATAATGTGACAGTTGCTTTAATTGAAGCCTTTGAGCATCAAGATTTTGGGCAGCTTCATAACGTTCTCACGCAGCTTTTTGCTTCAGTTCCCTATACCATTCATATTGGTGAAGAAAAATATTATCAAACCATTTTCTATCTTGTTTTAAAGATGATTGGGGCCAATGTAATAGTTGAACAACCGACTAATATTGGCCGCATCGATGCTGTGCTTGAAACAAATGATGCATATTTTATTATCGAATTTAAAATCAATTCAACTGCAGCAAAAGCGATACAACAAATAGAAGATAAAAAATATTATCAACCGTATGAATTATTAGGCAAAAAAATAATATTGGTTGGTATTGTTTTTGATACCCAGCTCAGAAATGTTAGTGATGTTACTTATAAGCTGCATTGATTAGCTGTATGATATGTTCAAAAAAATAATTCTCGGCATCATTCTTGGTATTTTTGGCACCATTTTTTTTGCGCAATACGATCAATGGACGCATAAAAAGATTGTATTGTTGATGCAAAAAGTTGCGCGAGAATCTCTCGGTGGTAATTTTTCATGTTCCATTCAATCGGTAAGTTTCTTTTCGCCTTCAATTATTTTGTCTGATCTTGAAATGCATTCTATCGATGCTGATAAATGGCGATGGCGGTGTAAAAAATGTGAGATTACCTGTTCCTGGTTGCAGCTTTTATTTAAGGGTGTTTTAGATCAACATATTACCATTGATGGATATGAATGCAGGTCGCGCTGCGAAAATGCGGATCTAGCAGTTGAACCTCACCTGATGGCAATGATGGAACAATCTTATTTTCCTTTTTCGAGTGAATTGAAAACAGTTGTATTTAAAAATGGACGCTTTCATATAGATCATGAAGAAAGTGGATGCGCTGTATCAATTTTTTTTAATAGTTCTTCGCTGCGCATAGGTAATCAGATCAAAACAACCATGTCGATCAATGATGGTGTGTGTGTAAGAGGAAACAGTACCTACGTTGAAAAAATTGCACTTGATGTATCGCTCATGAGTGCTTGGAATAATGCATATGATATTGGTCTCTATGTAGCAGGAACATTTGTATTGCCACACTTAGAAAATCAAGGAAATTGTTACGTAACGGGAAGTTGGAAATCTGATTGTGGAAGGTTTTCTCTGCGCAATGCGTATAATTCATTCACCATAGATCCTATCGTAATCACAGAGCGTGAAATGCGTGCCAATGGACGCTTTCCATTATCATATGCAATGCGCTGCTTGGGCGAACTTGATAATCATATGATACAAGGAACAACCTCTTTTGCGATAAAAATGGCGCGCGAGCAATCATGTAAGATTGATGGTCAGGCAATCATTGAAAACTTTGCCATAAATCAACAGCATCTTTGTGATATAGGAAAAGTTATTTTTGAAGGATGCGATGATAATTGGAAAGCGCGTATTACCATTAATCGGTATAATCAAGAATGCAAAGGAACTGCTTATTGGCATACTGCAGATAAAAAAGGAGAATGTATTCTAAAAAATACTACCGATCTTGCAACACCATGGTTTCCTTATTGGCGTATCAAGCACAATGATTTTATATTTCACTGTGCAGTCAATAATGAGACGGTTAAGGGAGAATATGAGGCGGTTGCAATTCATCGATTAAGTGGAGCAACTCATGCAACGGGGGGTTCATTTTCATGCAATCATGGACAATTATCTGTGGAGGGCTCTCTTGATTTAGATCATTTTACGATGGATGCAGTGCTTTCTCCAAAGCCAGCTTTGCAGGCCTTTTCATACAAAGATAAAGATGATAAGCAGCTGATTACATTAAATGCAGACCTGTCCGCTGTCCTTCAACAAGCTTCCTCTGGCACTAAAGCTATAGAGGACACGCAGGATGAGCGTGAAAAGGACGGCGTTGAAAAAATTACTGGTTCTATAGCGTTTCCTTTTATCCGCTCAGTCATCAACAAATTTCTTAATTATGATGTGCAGGGTGAAGGTGATGTGAATATTGCGCTACAATTTGCTTTTCCACAATCTACTATTGATCTCAGTTTGCATGATGCAACAATTCGCTTGCCACAGACATATAATTTTATTGATGGTTTGCATGCTCGGTGCATATATAATTTTACCGATAAATCAGCATTGTTTGAAAATATACATCTTTCACTGCATACGGGGAAATTAAGCTGTTTGCGTGCTACTGCTCATTTTGATGAACATGGTTCTTTGGTGTTTATGCATGCTCCATTATTACTCAATCGCTGTCTTTTAAACATTAAAAAAGATCTTTTTGCTCTTGTTTCAGGCAATCTTCTTTTTTCAAAAAAAGGATTGTCACCCGCATCAGTGAACGGGCGTATTATTATTGATAAAGCGCGGTTAAAAGAAAATCTTTTTTCTGGCGTTATTCAAAAACAGTTGTTGTCATATACTCATTCCATGTTTACTGTACCTGATGTACCACTATTTTGTGATCTGAATATTGAAACAAGATCTGCCATCCGTGTTGATACCGGCTTTTTTCAGACAGATGCGCACGTCAATTTACGCGTGCAAAAAGAAACGCATGAACCGTGTATCACTGGTTCAATTGTGCTCCATTCTGGTATGCTTAACTTTCCTTATAAGCCGCTCTATATATCCAAAGGTATTATTACTTTTACTCCTGAACAACTTTTTGATCCCATTATTGAGCTCGTTGCACGTAATAAGATAAAAAAATACGATGTTGCATTGCAGGTTGAAGGGTCATTGTTGACGCATCACATTGCTCTTGATGCAACGCCTCCATTGACTGAAGAACAGATTGTGGGTCTTTTGCTTGTTGGAGCAGAAGAAAATTCTTTGAATATTATGATGCCAGCGTTAATTGTGCACAATTTAAAAAATCTTATTTTCAGCAATAATCAACTTTCTTTTTTTGATAAATATTTTAAACCATTGTTGGGCACATTCAATATTAATTTGGTTCCCAGCTTTACTGATCAAACAGGGCGTGGTGGTTTGCGGGGAGCATTAGAAATTACGGTGGAAGATCGTTGGCGTGCCGTCATTCAAAAGAATTTTAGTTTGACTGAAGATACTAAATTTGAGCTGGAGTTTCTCTTTTCTGATGACATCACGTTCCGTGCCGTACGTGATGAGCGGCGCGATTTGGGTGGTGAAGTTGAGATGCGGTGGAAATTTTAAAATTGGCATGTATGATTGTGGCTGAAATAATAATGGTTTTTATAAATATGAAGGAGTTTTATATGAAAAAAATATTACTGATACTATTGGCCTGTACAACTGTACTATGTCTGGATGCTCAGAGCAAGCAACCGAAAGATAAAACGCAGCGAATGAAACAACAAGCTACAGATCTTTGTGTTGATTCACTTGTATATGCTCAAGCGGGTGTTTCTCCATGGAATGGTCGTTATCCTTTAGCAAAAAGATTATCTCAATGGCAAGTGGAAGCATATGCTCTATCTGATGAAGAAAGACAAGAATTGATAGAGCCGGTACAAGAAAATATTGCACATATTTTCAGTTGCGCCAGGAGCAGTGGTAAGCTTACTACAGAAAGACAGATTGCGGATTTTACGGGTGCAGTTGAAGGCGTGTTTTGTCATCTTGCAACATATGAACACCCTTTAAGCCAAGAGTTACTTGCATGTAATGTGGCATTGATAAAGAATCATGAGCAAGGGCCAGACAGAAAAAAATAAAATTAACCTGCAACAATAAAAGAGTAAAACATCCAATTCTTTTGCTAGAAATTATACCAACCTGGGATTGAAAAATTATTTTTCGAGTGCAGGTTTCTTTTTTTGCATGCTTGCAATAGGTTATTTTTCTTCGCCATAATGAGATATAATATAAGAGTATTCAAAGGGGCATGTATGAAGCATATGCGGACAATATTCATTATGTTGAGTTGCTTATCGGGCGCCCTATTGGCAAGTGAGCCGATCAGTTCTGGCACTGAAAGCATAAAAGAAGTTGCTGAAAAAGGATATGCGGTAATAGATACACTTTTTCAGCGAGCTCATGCAGCAGTAAGCGCAAAAAAAGATCTCATGAATGCGCAGTGGTTGGGGGAGCAGATGAATGAGATACGAGAAATACAAAATATAGTATCAGATGCTTCCATTATTTTTGAATTTGATCAAAATAGTTCCAATCCTATTCCGGAATTATTATCAGGATATGTACAGCGCAAAGTCAGTCAGGTCACCCCTACCATTTTCGAAATAGATACTATTTCAGTCAAGCGGGTAGAGGATTTTTATGAATTCTCTCATACAATGTGTAAGTTGTGTGGTGGCCATCGATGTGGTAGGATGGTGCGATCAGTCGCGCAAGATAATAGGGAGAGTATGCTGCGATTAAAGTTTGAAAAAATAATAGATGAGCAGTTCAGAAAAGAAAATGCACGAAAACTGCGCGATAAGCTTGTTTTTGGTACACGAAAAAACTGATTAATGAGAGAATCATAGCATGAAACTGTTAAAGCAATTATTTTGTATGGTGATATTTTTTGTATCACCAAATCTCATGAGCATGTCTTATCTGCCACAATGGGGTAAAATCGCGCCAAGAAAGACGCAAAGAACGATACACCCCCAGCTCATTCCTTCCCGTAATTTTGGAAGAACGCATTTTATCCTTGGCTATGATCAACCATCTTCAATGCTTTCCGTCCCCAAAATTGAACCAATTATTATTGTCAGTCAGCAGCCGCCTATTATTGATGGCAGTAGTGCGCATCTTATTGATGAGTCTCGGCTTATTCAATCGTTTTGCAGTTTAGAGCATAATATCTCATCAATTGTTTTATCATTGCTGGAGCAAGCAGAAAGAACTGTTGATATTGCTGCTTTTTCTCTGACAGATAGCCGTATTGCCAAGCAACTTATGGCAGCACGTAAAAGAGGAGTAGAAGTTTGTGTTATTATGGATCCAGCAAATATGAAACAAATACATAGTAAAAGTAAAAAATTAATCGATGATGGTGTGCCTGTATGGCGATATGATTCTTCTTTAAGGCAACATACACATAAAAAAAATGCATATGAAGAACTGATGCATTTAAAGTTGATGATCGTGGATAATAAAACTGTTGTTGAAGGATCTGCAAATTTTACCCGATCAGCACAAGATGGGCATAATATCGAAAGCATCACTATTTGCAGATGTCCACAATTCATCCACGATCGTTGTCGATTATTCAATCTTCTTAAAACATGTTGTAGAGAATGTAAAAAAGAAATTGTGGCGGACGCATAAATGTGTTTTTCTTGTGTCCGTTCGCCCTGAGTGTTTTATGGAGCTTTAGCGTAATAAAATGTATCGAAGGGTATAGTAAATCAATCTTTTTTTGTGGAATTAATTTTCCTAATTTACCCTTCGATATATTTTTTGAAGACAAAAAACACTCAGGGCGAACGGGGATAAAAAAGAAATTGTGGCGGACGCGTAAATGTGTTTTTCTTGTGTCCGTTCGCCCTGAGTGTTTTATGGAGCTTTAGCATAATAAAATGTATCGAAGGGTATAGTAAATCAATCTTTTTTTGTGGAATTAATTTTCCTAATTTACCCTTCGATATATTTTTTGAAGACAAAAAACACTCAGGGCGAACGGGGATAAAAAAGAAATTGTGGCGGACGCATAAAAAGATTTCTAAAAAACGCTTAACAAAAAAAGAGAGCAGATTAAATCCGCTCTCTTTTCATTTGCGATTTCAAAATCACGCGCGAAAACATTGATACAAAAACAAGAAATATTTAACTACCTATTTTTTTGAGTAGTTTTAAGAAAACTTCTCTTTTTATGGGGATGCCCAATGAGCATAAGTTGGGCTTTTGTGCTTCATTACTACAATTCCTTCTTAGCTCGCTTCAATGCTACTGCGGATTAAAAAAAAATGCAAGAGCAAAAAGTGGGTAAATTTTGATAATTATTGCAGTGAAATTATAGACGTGCGTAGAGAGCTCAGAAGTTGTTGAAAGTCATCAGGAAAACTATCGATAAAAGAATAATTTTTCCCATCAAAATCAAATTCTAAACTTTCTGCATGAAGAGCTTGACGTTCAATGAGTGAAGATTTTTTTCCGTAGAGTTGATCGCCAATAATTGGATGCCCGATTGAAGTCATGTGAACACGAATTTGATGTGTGCGTCCTGTTACCGGTTTCACTTCAACAAGTGATGCATTTTCAAAATATTCTAAAACGCGATAATGTGTTTGGGCTTGGCGTACTTTGGTTGATCCTACTTTGCCTGCTGCATCGATCATGTTTTCATCAAATGCTGCCATACGCATACGATTGCGTGGATCTCTGCCAATTGCTACCGTAATTGTACCTTGTGCTGGAGGATGCCCTGCAACAATGGCTTTATATGTTTTATGGATGTTTCTACTGCGAAAAAGGATTCCAATAGCATTATGGGCATAATCAGTCTTAGTAACAATCAATATTCCTGAAGTTTCGCGGTCAAGGCGATGAATGATGCCGGGGCGATCTGTTGCACCAATTTCTGAAATATGTGCATGATGGTGACGGATCCAATCAACCACCGTGATTGCATTGCTCGCGGCTGATGGCGCATGCACCAGCAAATGTGCGGGTTTGTGGATAATCATAAAATGGGCAGTTTCGGCCAGAATTTTAATGCCGCTTGTACGATCGATGACATGAATAGGCTCTGCGATGCGCTCTGCGGGGAATTGTATGGTGACCGTATCGCCATCAGAAACGAGGGTACTATGTTTTTTGGTGCGTATTGTGTTAATGGTAATATTGCCAAGATCAATAAGGCGTTGGAAATAACTCCGTGAATAATCAGGAAATAAGCTTGCTATATAACGATCTATGCGACAGGATGCGCTGTTTTCTGGTACAGTGAATGAAAATAGGGTTTCTGCAGCGACGTGGCCATGCTTAATCATAACGAAATCTCTTTTTTGTTGCTATTACTAAAAGATAGCGAATTAAATCTTTATTTTAAGTGTCATCTATAATACTCTTAAAGTCAAATGGCAATTGTGCTTGCTTCTGTTTAAAACAGCGTCTAGACTGAGAGTGGGTAACGATAAATACGCCGTTTAAGAATAGTTGTTTTTCTTCACTAGGGATCCCCCGCGTGAAGCAAAGCGTAACGTGGGGTGTAAACCATGGAAGTAAAAGATTTGTTCTACGAGATTCAAAATAATATTGATGACGTTGTTTCACAAAAAGGCCCGCTTGGTGGTCAATTGTGGCATGAGTTGCTTAAAGCTCATCCGGTCAATATTGCACAGCTATTTAAAAGTTTAAGCAAAGACCAAATCAAAAAAATCTATACGGCGCTTCCCAAGTATCTTCAGCTTGATCTTTTTCCTGAGCTTTCAGATAAGCTTAAAGTATATGTTCTTTCTTTTTTAGATGACCAAGAACAGTATGAGGCCTTTCAGACTCTTTCAACCGATGATTTGACCGACCTTTTTGATATTTTTTCTGATGAAGAATTAAAACGATATCTTGAATCGCTCAATAAGCGCGTGCGTGAAAAAGTTATTAAAATGCTCAAATTTGAGCCAGAATCAGCGGCTGGTATAATGCACACTGATGTGCTGACGCTCATGGAAGATTTTACGGTTGAAAAAAGCATTCAACTTATGCAGCGATTACGTCCCAGCAAAGATGTGCATCGCCAGATTTTTGTGGTGAATAAGGATCATCGATTAGTTGGTTTTGTTTATCTTGAGGATTTAATTTTTAATAAATCAAATATTCGCATTTCTTCTTTTATGCATAAAAATGAACTTGTTGCCAGTGCGCAGGAAGATCGGGAAGCAATTGCAAAAAAAATGGTCCATTATGGTGTCACAACAGTACCTGTTATTGGTAGTGATGATATATTTCTCGGAGTAATTTCCAGTGATACATTGGCCGATGTTTTGATGGAAGAAGCAAACGAAGACGTTCAAAAAATGGCAGCGATGGCACCACTTAAGCGTCCTTATTTTGAAACACCTTTTTTCCAATCAGTTTATGAACGTGCGTATATTTTGGTGATTTTATTGTTGGCTGGTTCAGTTTCAACAACCATTATGCGTATGTATGAAGCAACACTAACAGAGATGTTATTATTTTTTGTTCCCATGCTAACGAGTGTTGGTGGTAATACCAGTAATCAAACATCTGCTGTTGCCGTGTGTGGTATGGCATCAGGTGAATTTGATCATAGCACGATGCGTTTGTTTCTTAAGCGAGAATTAATGATGGCAACTTGTTTATCAGTAATTCTTGGTATCACTGCTTTTACGCGCGTATATTTAACAAGCGGAGTAATTTGGGAAAGCATTGTGGTGAGCTTTACGCTTGCTATTATTGTGCTTGTCTCAGTGACGTTGGGCAGCGCAATGCCCTTTATCCTACGGCGTTTTAACATTGATCCAGCATTTTCTGCAGGACCATTTTTAGCAACAATTATGGATATTGTGGGAATATTAATTTACTGTACTAGTATTAAGATCCTGCTTTTTTAATGAGCTATTTTAAGGAAAACGTTGATTTTCCTTGACAAAACAGCGTTATAACTATACCTTCTTAAGAGTAAAACGAATTGAAATTTAATTGAAAAATTAGTGGGGCGCTAGCTCAGTCGGTAGAGCAACAGCCTTTTAAGCTGTGGGTCGTTGGTTCGAGTCCAACGCGCCTCACCATACTACGCCTCTCCTTCGTTAAAACTTCGGAGAGCTTTCAGCAAGGCTTCGTATGGCAGGCCAGCCCTTCGTAGCTTTAGCGAAGTAGGGCCATCTTCTTAAAGGATGGATAACCGCCATAAAATGAAGATGGTTGGCACACAGCGAAACTGTTTGCAATAGCCATGTGAGGTTACTTACTAATCTTCCAAATAAATTCTTGAAATGTACGTCCCTATCGTCTAGCCTGGTCTAGGACATCGCCCTTTCACGGCGAAAACAGGGGTTCAAATCCCCTTGGGGATGCCAAATTTGCTCCTGCAAATTTGCATCTAGATAAGTTACTCACTCAGTGGGTTAAAAATATAAAAAAGAGCTGTTTTAAATAACGGCTCTTTTTTGTAGTGTATGTTTTAACCAATTCTTTAACTAAAGATTAACATGAATTGTTTAATCGATAAAACAACCTATCTTGAGTATTTAGAATGTGCTCAAAATGCATGGCTCAAATTATATAAACCTGAACTGAAGCATCTTTTTGGAGTATCAGAATTTGATAAAAATTTGTCAAATCAAGGATGTTTGGTAGAGGCAATGGCGCGATTGTTGTTTCCAAGCGGGTTATACATTGCCGCATTTGGAAATGATGCAGTGGAATTGACTCAAAAATATATAGCAGCAAAAGTACCATTCATATTCCAAAGCACCTTTATCTCCAGTCAATTTTTGGCGAGAAATGATGTTTTGGCTTATAACGCTGTAAATGGCACATGGGATCTTTACGAAATTAAAGCAACAAGCTCGTTGGAAGAGAATGCAAAAAAAATAAATCATATCGAAGATGTTTCGTTTCAAGTGGTAATTCTTAAAGATCTTGGAATAGAAATTGGTAAGATATTTCTTGTTCGTTTAAATAAAGAATATGTGTTAGAAGAGGAGCTCGATACACAATCATTATTTGTTCCTGAGGATATAACTGAAAAAGTTCAAATTCGTGAGATTGATACACGCTTGCATATGCAGAAAGCTAAGATGATTTTACTTCAAGACGATGAAACTCCAAAATGCTTGTGTATTTATAGGTCGCGTTGTAATCATTGTTCTACATTTTATTTTTCGCATAATAATGTTCCTGAATATTCTGTTCATGACATTTCACGAATAAGTACAATGAAAATACAAAGTTTAGTTGACGAAGGAATTTTGAAAATTGAAGATATTCCTGATCAATTTAAATTAACGGATATTCAAACAAATCAAGTACGTGCGTGCAAGACAGGCATTCCAATTATTCGACATCATGAAATTGCTACTCTATTAGATAATTTGCAATATCCTTTATATTTTTTAGATTATGAAACTTATGCATCGGCTATTCCTAAATTTAAGGGTTATACACCCTATGAGCCCATAACATTTCAGATGTCGTTACATGTTCTTAATTCCCTCGATTCTGAGCCTGAGCATTTTGAATATTTACATACAGAAGATAGTGATCCTTCAATACCATTGCTGCAGAGACTGCAAGAGATAATCGGCTTAAAAGGATCTATCATTGTCTGGAGGAAGTCATTTGAAAGAGACAGAAATGAAGAGCTTGCTAGACGAAATCCTGATTACAAATATTTTTTGAGTAATTTGAATGCACGTCTATTTGATTTAATGGAAATATTTTCGAAGCAAATGTACGTTCATGCAGGTTTTAGAGGAAGCTCTTCTATTAAAAAAGTTCTGCCGATTTTAGTTCCGGATTTGAGGTACGACGAGTTGTGCATTCAAGAAGGCGGTATTGCTTCCCAAGCTTGGTGTGATATGATTTGGGGCAAGCTTGAAAAAAACGCCAAACAAAAAATTGCTGGTGACTTAAAAGCATATTGCAGACTAGATACTTATGCTATGTATACAATTTGGAAGTATATTTATACTGAGGCTAAAAAGCATGTGTTCTTTGCAAAGTCTCATACAACTTCTTTGGGCGTAGTAGAGTCCGAAAAAATATAAAAAGAGCTGTTTTAAACAATAGCTTTTTTTTGGTGTAAAAGTTGTTTTTTCGCTTAATTTCTTCTCTTCATATATGCTAAAAATTCTTTAAGCTATCTTTATTAGCTTTTTAAAAAAGAGAGCGCGTATGAAGAGATTTTATAATCCATTCCTAATTTCTGTTCTTTTTCTCTATGCTTTCATATTTACATCTCTCTCTGGAGAATATGTTCCTATAACATTCGCTTCGAATTTTTCTCATCGAACCTTTGATAAAGAATTTAAAGAAAAAAGTTCTGCTGATTATTCTTGCAATAATCAAACATATGATTATGGTGATTCATTATCTGTCCATAACTCTCATTTTAATACCTATACGCTTCATGATTTTAAGGATCATTTTACTACACGTGAGTACACAGAATCTCAAATACTAAACCAACGATGCTTATATATGCTTGATGAGTTTGTAAAATTCGCACAAACATATCCCAACTACAAGAGTACTGTTGAAGAAATGCATGCAGCGTTAAGGCAACTTAGTCGTTTGCAAAAAGCTTATTGCATAGCCAAAGGAACTTATTGTAAAGGGTTACAAAAGCGTATCAAATTTTTATATAATCGGTTACATGAATACAATAAAACAGAACAAAAAAACCATTCTTTTCAAGATAATGGTACATCTTCTGTATTACTCGGAACGCATGATTATACCGAGCCAATAATCAAAGATAATATATTTTCGATGTGTCATGCGCACTTATCTGAATATGGTTTATTGCATGATGTTTATAGAACGTATGTTCCATCTCTATCTCGTGCGATTGCAAAGCGATCAAATGCATTTAGCACAATGATGAGTGATGACCGTTCCTTACAGAATGTAAGCAAATCATATGGTATTAAGAGCAATATCAGGCAATTATTGGGTAGGTATGGTTATGACAACGGCCAATTTACTCAATGTTTTGGCAATCAGTTGCAGCAGGTTATTCATCAAGAATCTTTGGATATTCTCAATCGTATTGATGGTTTGCTGCACGATTCACTTTTATATGATCACCAAGAAGCATTAGTCGATTTTACCGCAGCAATGGTTGATTATAATCACGCAGGCATGGCCGATAAAGCTATGGCCATTGGGGATTTATGCTGGACATTGCTTGATTATGGGCAAGCAATTGCTGAAGGAGCAGCTCTTGGAATTTATTCTGCTGCGCGTGATATTCTTACCAATCCGATTGAGGCAACAGTATCTATTGTTGCAGGTAAACAAGTTCTGGCATTCCAATTATGTAAGGTGCTTTATAATGTCGCAGAGATTGGAGTAACTGCGATACATGATTCTAAGAGAGCTCAAGAAGAATGGAATAAATATACTGAGCCATTGAATAATCTTATCGATGCAATTAACAAAAAAGAAATAACGGTAAGAGGTGCGATTAAGGGTGGTACCGCTTTTGTGGTGGGTTATAAGGCACAAGGGAAACTGCTTGGTGGATTGGGTAAATTATGCAATACCATTAAGCACAAAAGTATTAATTTTGTTAGAAATAATTCATTGTTAAATCCGCAGGAGTATTTAACAACACCAGAAGGTTTGTTGTTTAAAGCGACTGGTCAATCTGGTAGACTAGAGCAATCTATAGCATCCAGCTTAAAAAAAAGCATTGAAAAGAAGGTTGCTAAGCATAAAAGTATTAAGGGATTAATAAAAAAAGAAGGATTACCAACAAAGGGTAAATTGCGTTATGTTCCGCCTAAAAAATTTCATATTGCTGATGGATTGCCAGAAAAACGCTTGGCTGATGGTGGAACTGGTTTTATAGATAGATTTGGTAATGTGTGGGTTCAAGGTGTTTCCAGAACGAAAGGACAGCCTCATGAATGGGATGTGCAGTTATCAAAGCAGGGAATACAACAAGTTGGATGGATGACTCGCGACAATAGTCATCTTAATGTTAGTTTGGATGGAAGGGTGACTCATAAATGAAATTAAAATCATGTTTAATGATTAGATGCATCGCTTTAAATACGCTAAATATGCAAGGGTTGTTTTTAAATCTTCAAAAAGATATAAAAAAACATTTTAATAAAGCTGTAATCACTTTAGTATCAAACAAGCAATATTGGAAATATCCAGAATGCAATGATATTGTTTATAATTTATCTAATGATGAATTTATTAAAGTTTCTGATTTTATTAAGCATTTTTCCGTCTCATGGATATATAAAGATAGATATGTTTATAGTGTAGATTTTAATCGTCAGGTTTGGGCAGAAGATGCTATATGGAGTCAAAATTGTCATCCAGAAGAAATCTTTCTAGTACCTGAAGTTGAATGGGTTGATATTTATACATGGGAAGATGAGGAAATCCAAAAGGATATACAGCATTAATGATGGCTTGTGCACAACAAGACCTTCCAATGATTAAATTATTACTCAAATTTGGTGCTAATCCTCTCCAGCAAAATAATTCTGGTAAAGATAGTTTTAGTTATACGGCTAGAAATCCTGAAATTATTGATACATTAAAGACTTTAAGTGGATTAGATGCGCCAAAGTGGTAATATTTGAATGAAGAAGGTTTTTTAAACATTTCTTACATTATTTATGCTTTGTTTCAAGAGAAATGTATGGAAATCAAAATAGATTATAAAAAAGAGCAGTTATTTAAAACTGCTCTTTTTTTGTTCCTGAGCGCATTGTTTGCACAATGGTTGGAGTTACTTCTGCCATTTTAGCTAGTTTTTTTACTGATACATTGTCTTTTGCCATAGCAGCCAGAATTAACTCTGATAGAAGCAATTCTCTATATTCTTCATCATATTGTTTGCGTTCTTCTGGGCTTAATGATTCGATAAGTTCATCTACGGTTGAGTTTATTTTTTTAGTCATTTTGAATTATATGCGAAGGTTTGCTGAAAGTTACCCTGATTCTAATTGTGCAGCAGCTGCTGCGTAAATTACAATTCAAGAAGAAGAAGGTAGAAGTATTGATCCATAGCTTCTTCTTCGTTTTTTTAAGTTTATTTCTTTTTAAACACTAAATGGGGTTCTTGTCCAATTAAGGCAAAAAGATGCGCTAAGCTTGCTAAGGTTAAATTTGCTTCTTTGCGTCTAATTTTTGCTACATATGCAGGAGTTGAATCTAATTGTCTGACAAGCTCATTAAAGCCTATATCATTTTTTTCCATATAGTTGTCTAGTGCATTAGCAACTCCATCTTGGAGTGCCTGTAGGGTATTTTTTTCTCTGAGAGCTTGTTCTTTTATTTCTGCAATTTCATCTTTGTTAAGACGTTTTTCTAGATACTCTTGAAAACTTCTTCTTTTCATATGTTTTTCCTTCTTAAAGCTCAGTTAATCTTTTTCGAGCTATTTTGATATCATTTTCCTGGCTTTTTTTGTCGCCTGCAGTAAGGAGAATAATTATATATTCACCTTCAAAGCAATAATAAATTCTAAATCCGAATCTTCGTTCTCTTAATTCAAAAAGTCCTTTTCCGAGCGCTTTACTGTGAGGTAGTTTTAATTGATTTCCACATAATTCCAGTAGTTCTAGTTCTTTTGAAATTGATTTTAATCCGTCTTTTTCTAAGTTATCAAGCCAGCGTTCCACAGGACCTTTTTTGGTCTTTTCACGCCAAAATTCAATGATCCATTTTGCCATATTATCCTTTTACAATAATATTATAGTACTACCTTGCAGTATAGTATATTATAATATACTAATCAAGGGTATAGTTGTTTTTCTATTTTTTTACCTGCTTTTGCACTTTCATTAGTCACCTATCAAACTCTGTAAATAGCGTCTGCATCATGCTTAATGATTGTTTTATGGGGGTGGTTTGGTTCACGAGACTGTCATGGAATGGATGCCAAATTTGCTCCTGCAAATTTGCGTCTAGATAAGTTATTCACTGAGTGAGTAAAAAATATAAAAAAGAGCAGTTATTTAAAACTGCTCTTTTTTTTGGTTTATTGTTAATTTTTTTTATAGCGGATATTAGTCCCGGTAGATAGCCACTTTTCATAAGATAGTGGATTTTTCATTGAAGATTTCTTCTAAATTAACAATGTATAAGCCTAAGTTTGATTTTGTGCCCTTACTATGCTTTTCTGTTCTTTAGAAACTATTTATTACTTTTGTGACTGGAGAAAAGCATGAAACTAAAGCTGACCAACAAAGGTCTATTTCTTATATGCCTCTTTATTGTATTAGGTTTAGTGTTTACAGGTTTTTTTTCAAAGAATCCTGAATCAAATACAACTATATTTTCTAAAGCTAACCCTGAAAAAGAAAAACATTGGGAGGAAATGGAAAAAAAGTTTGATTCTATAACTGATGGATTAGGACTAGAAATAGACCCCGGTATCAAAAAAACTATTATCGTCTTGAATCTCCTTGGCTTTAAAACAAATGCATCTTGTGAAGGCCATCTTAATTGGGGTTTAGCCTATCCCTGGGTAGATTTTGAAACCAACAATCAAGAGATAGTCGAATTGAACTCAAAACTTCACTCTATTCTCCGACGCATAGAAGAGGAGGAATCTGCCATTCAAAAAAGACACCCTGACTTATCCTTAAGTGAATCGTTAAAAAAAGAAAACTCGCAAGATTTAACCACTTTATATCAAGAAATGCATCCTTTAAATGATCTAATAGCAAAAACAGCTCAATCACAGCTTCTACCATTAAATAATTTAATTGAGATTTTTTATAAGAATCGGCCAATTAATCCAGACCGGATGATTATCATTCATGTACTAAACCCTACTTTTCTGAGAATGTATAGTGCGGGAGGAGACTGGCAAGTTACCAGAAGTGCTCAAGAAATAAAGCATAAACTCAAAGAATATCAACAAGAAATGGAAGAATTAACAAACTTTTTAACGGACTATTATTTTAATATTAGTAGTGCTATCTAATAAAGAAATTGAAGCAGCTTTTTATTTTAAGCAGAATTCAGACGGTTGTCGGCCATGGTGGAGTCTTTCCTTTTTTACGCCCTACTTCGCTCTTTGAGCTTGCAAGGGCACGTTGTGCAGTATTTGTTTTTGTACTTTTAGCTGCACTCCGAACAACTATCGTGTGCATAATAGGATATGCTGCATATAATGCAAGAAAAAAGGTATAGATTTTGTCTATACCTTTCATCTTTTTGTTATTTTAATACAATTTTATTTCAAGATCTTTACCAAGAGCAGCAGCAGTACGATAGAGCGTTAATAAAGTGACTGAGAAATTTTGAGGGTTAAGTAAACGCATAAAAGCTGCTCTGCTTGTGCCAAGACGTTTTGCCATTTCTGTTTGAGACAATTTTTTCTTTTTCATTTCTTTAGCAACTTGATCAGCTATTGCCATCTTGATAGCAGCAAGTTCAGCTGCCTCTAATGTGCCTTCTTTTTTTAAGATATCATCAAAGCGAGGTCCAATGTATTTATTTTCCATGGTAATCCTTATTTTTGTTTAATTTGCTTTGCACGTTTGAGTGCGATTTCCATCTCGCTCTTTGGTGTTTTTTGTGTTTTTTTTATAAATCCATGAAGTAATACAATCATTCCATCATGAAGTATAAAAAATACTCTTATCTGCTTGTCTTTTAATTTGGTTCTAATTTCCATTAAGCCGTCGCCAAATGGCTTAATGAGGGGCATTTTCCAGGGCCAACTATACTGGGTATATTTTATGTCTCTGTCTATAATTTTTCGATCTTCTTTGTTGAAGCCTTTTAACCATTCTAAAACCGGCACCTTACCCGATGCTTCCTGGTAGAAGCGAATCTCAAATGATTTGGTTATTGTAATCATGAATTTCTCTTTTATAGCTCTCAGTAATCAAGACAATCGTATCAAAAATGATACGATTATGCAATGCTTTTATATTTTTGCACTTTCATCAATTATCTATCAAATTCCGTAAACAGCGTCTGCATCATGCTTAATGATTGTTTTATGGGGGTGGTTTGGTTCACGAGACTGTCACGGAGTGGATGCCAGCTTTCGCCAAGCGAAAGTGGCAGCCTGCCCTTCGAAGCTCGTAAGAGCGAAGTAGGGGCCATAAGAAATATAGAAAGAGCAATTTTAAATAATTGTTCTTTTTTTTTGTTCAGACTTTATTCATGAATAGCAATATGCAGGCCCCTTTGCTCCAATTTTTTAATCTGATATAATTATTAATAAGAAATGTTAAAAATAATATAAAAGGAATTCATTATGAAAAAGAAAGTATTACTAATCAGTTTGCTTGCTCTATCAGGAGCTTTAATAGCCTCAGATACACCTACGCCACAATATGAATTTTCAGGCGAGGAAGCCGTTGATTGTCTGATTAGAAATGGTGAATGCAGAGATTGCGATTTGAGCAACCAAGATTTACGTGAAGCAATGGCTATTGTTAACAGTAACTATCGTAAACAATTTATGTTTACTGATTTCTCTGGTGCAAACTTATCTAATGCAAATTTATCTGGTACAGATTTGAGCTGTGCAACCATGAGAGATGCAAACTTAACTGGTGCCAACTTAACTAATGCAAATTTATCTGATGCAATCATGACAGACGCAAACTTAACTGGTGTAGACTTAACTAACGCAAACTTATCTGATGCAATCATTGCAGGCGCAAACTTAACTGGTGCCAACTTAACTAATGCAAACATGTCAGGTGCAAGTATGTCAGGTGCAGACATAACAGGTGCAAACTTAACAGGTACAGACATGTCAGAGGCACGGTATTTAGATACGGTAATCGGGTATACATCAACAAAGTAATTATTTAAATCAATAATTAAGCAGGGTTAAGAATTTCAAAGATTTCTTAACCCTGCTTTTGCTCAAAAAAGATTTTGGTAATTAAGAGTTGTTGTTGATTACAGCGCTTTTTTTTTGGTCTATAGTTTTATATTTATTTTTTAGGAATTTACGAATGCAAAAATTAGTATTGATTATTGGTATGATTTTTAATGTATGCCCAATATTGGCAATGGAACGGTCCCTAACGTTAGCTCGTGTTGGGAATTCGCTTGTAAGGCCTGACGGGAAAACGTTAGAAGATCTTTCATTAAACATGTTGCTGGATACTCATCCAAAGGTAATAGATGCTACTTTTTATTCAGAGTTTGCAGAGATGGTTTCGAGGACAAAGTTAACCGGTCAGTTTTGTTTCACGAATTTAAAACTAACGAAGGGTTTTTGGGATGCGAATATTAAGCTTCCCAAGAAAGTACTTGAGAATTGTTTTATTGTTTCGGTAAAGAATGGCCGATGCAAAGAAAGAAATCCAACAAAAGATGATATTCGTGTGTTGAGTTCTGCCATTGAAGATGGAAAGCATAATTGGTCCTATTTTAGGCCTGTACACATTACACATAATAATGATGAAAATAATAAAGAAGATGTATTTACAATTGAAATAGGTGTCGCGTGGGCTCCGCTTTACCTGGAAATGCTGAAGTCTTCTGAACAGGATAATTATGAAAGTGATGAAGAATGGGCAGAGGGTGATCGGCTTATTGCTAAGTTTAATCAGTTACTGGCCAAGATTAGTGCTGAACTGGAAGAATCGCAGGGATTTTTATCAAATGAAATACCATATCATTATGAGAGTAGTGATCTAACAAGAGTATCAACTGAAAAACCGGTAGACACAGCTGTATTGATAGGATCTAATATAGGAGAAGTTTCTCATATAATGGCGCAACAACAGACTGAGCCTGTTATGGGAATAGAATTAGATACAAACATGAATCAGCTTGAGCGATTTAAACAACCAGCGCCGCAAGGTACAATTGTATGGCTTAAGAATAAAGTACATGGGGTATATGCTTTGTGTGCTGAAAATCCTAAAAAAGCTATTGCTCTCACAGTAATTATGGGAGTAGCTAGCTGGGTTTGTTATAACTTCAAGAGCAGTCCACAGATAAATGAACCGAGCATGTGTAATGTTTTACCGAGCATACCTAATGTTTTACCGAGTGTAACCACTGCTTCATTGGAGCAAGCATATGATGAAGTTCATAGGCGGCTGAGGCAGCAGTTAACACGCCATCATCATTCGTTAGCGTATTGTTATGAGCATGGATTTTTAAATAATGCAGTTGTTCCTGCGAGCACATTGTTGCGGTGGATTACAGACACTGCAAAAATGAAAAAGCATTGGGCTGGACAATAAGCAAATCAACACAGCCAAAAAAATATCTATCCAAAAATAAGGCTCCCAGATTTTTCCTGAGAGCCTTCGCCGATAAACGATTTTGGTAAAAGAGTAGTTTAAATTACTCTTTTTTTTTGTTTAAAACTGTTTTTTATGGAAAAGGTTTATATGTTATCAAAAAAAGAAAAAAAGAAAATACTTTCAGAATTGCGAGCTACAAGCAAGCAAAAATTTTACGATGAATTGCTTATGTCTAAAGATCAATTTGAAGCATTGTTTTATCATCTTGATGAAAAACTCCAAGAGTATGGATGTCCGGATACACGAGAGTTTACACTTCAATTTTTAACTGATCATAAAATCGATTCTACTGCATTAATAGCATGGCTAGAAGAAGAGGGTCCATTTGTAGAAGCTGAAGGTGCATCATGTGATTGTGATGTATTATGGATAATAGATCAATCAGAAAAGGTTGATGCAGTGCCAGTTTATTTTTCCGAAGAATAAATTGCTTTAGCAAATAATACTGCTTCTAGTGAAAATGTTTTGCATAGTGATTCGAAAAAAATATAAAAAAGAGCTGTTATTTAAAACTGCTCTTTTTTTTGATTTAAATAAGCTTTTTATGTCCTACGTTTATTTCATCTTAAATATGATAAGTTCATTTCTTATTTCTTGGTTGAAGCGGGGATCTCAAGTGGTATGTATTGGCCGTGAAGTTCGACCATAATTTTTTTAGATCCAAGTCCTCTTAAAATCTTAAAAAAGCTTTGCATGCTAAAATCTGTTTTGCTTCCTGAGCGCATTGCTTGCACAATGGTTGGAGATACTCCAGCCATTTTTGCAAGGGCTCTTACTGATATATTATCTTTTGCCATAGCAGCAAGAATCAATTCAGATAGAATAAATTCTCTATATTCTGCATCATATTGTTTGCGTTCTTCTAGGCTTAATGATTCGATAAATTTTTCGAATGTAGATTCAATTTTTTTGGTCATAGTAAGTTCCCTTTTTAACTCTTATAATATAGTATTCTTTTGCTTTTAATGCTCTATCTTTTTCTTTAGGCGGCATTTTTGCGGATTTTTTTTCATAAGCATTAGTTACAATAACTTTTGCGCCATCAAAGAAAAAGCAGAAAAATCTGTCTGGTGAGGTCTTAAATACATATATTTGGTCTCCTTCATAACGAAATTTTTCCTCGTTAAAAATCTTTCCTTGATCACCCATCATGGCAAGAAGGAAAAAAAACTTCTTCTTACGATCAGTAGATAAGGATTCAAAATAAGTCAAAGATTCGCTTTTTTCCCTATCATTAAAATACCATTCAATGATATATTTTTTGCCTTTATAAGCTATAAATTCTTTCTTCATTAGTACTCAATTTTTATGGTTATTACTTTCACTCAATATTGAGTGTATCATAAAAATGATACAGTCTCAAGAAAGTTATAATTTTGCCCCTTCGTTAGCTACATATTAAACTCTGTAAACATCGTCTGTATCATGCTTAATGAGTGTTTGAGGGGGGCTGTTTGGTTCACGAGACTATCACGGAGTGGATGCCAAATTTTGCATAAGGCAAAATTTGAGCAGCCTGCTCCGCTCATCCTGACCCTTCGATAAACTCAGGAGTAAACGCCCGCTTGCCTGCCCGCAGACCGTGTGCGCCATAGCTTTAGCGACGGCGTAAGCTTTTTATAGCGAAGGCGGGTCGAAGGAAGCTCGTAAGAGCGAAGTAGGGGCCATAAGAAATATAGAAAGAGCAGTTTTAAATAACTGCTCTTTTTTTTATTCAGACTTTATTCATGAATAGCGATATGCAGGCCCCTTTGCTCCAATTTTTTAATCTGGTATAATTATTAATAAGAAATGTTAAAAATAATATAAAAGGAATTCATTATGAAAAAGAAAGTATTACTAATCAGTTTACTTGCTCTATCAGGAGCTTTAATAGCCTCAGATGCACCTACGCCACAATATGAATTTTCAGGCGAGGAAGCCCTTGCTTCTCTGATTAGAAATGGTGAATGCAGAGATTGCGATTTGAGCAACCAAGATTTACGTGAAGCAATGGCTATTGTTAACAGTAAGCATCGTAAACAATTTAGGTTTACTGATTTCTCTGGTGCAAACTTATCTAATGCAAATTTATCTGGTACAGATTTGAGTTTTGCAACCATGCACAATGTAAACTTATCTGGTGCAGACTTAACTAATGCAAACTTATCCGCTGCACTCATGACAGGTGCAGATTTATCTGGTGCAGATTTAACTAATGCAAGCATGGGATGTGCAACCATGGATAATGTAAACTTATCTGGTGCAAACTTAACTAATGCAAGCTTACATTATGCAAGCATACACAATGTAGACATGACAGATGCAAACAGAACAGGTACAGACATGTCAGAGGCACGGTATTTAGATACGGTAATCGGGTATACATCAACAAAGTAATTATTTAAATCAATAATTAAGCAGGGTTAAGAATTTCAAAGATTTCTTAACCCTGCTTTTGCTCAAAAAAGATTTTGGTAATTAAGAGTTGTTGTTGATTACAGCGCTTTTTTTTTGGTCCAAATAGTTTTACACAGGAGTATGTGTGATGTCTAAAAAAGAAAAGAAAAAAATATTTTCGCAAGCAAGGGCTGCAGAATCATGTTTTAATGGCCCTTTATTAGATGCTGTTAGGATTGAATTTCTAAAATCAGTTGATACGACTCAATATCCTTTTTCTTTAGATATTTTTAAAAATTTAAAAAAGATATCTTTTCCAACGCAAGTTACATTTTTTGTCGGAGAAAATGGCACAGGTAAATCAACGCTTCTTGAAGCGATAGCGTATCATGCAGGTTTTGGTGCTGAAGGCGGAAGTAAAAATATTTCTTTCAAAACGTCTATAGATGATGTTTATTCAGGTGTTCAAAATTTTGCCGATCATTTAATCCTTTCATGGAGACGAAAACCCAAAGATGGGTATTTTTTTAGAGCAGAGACCTTTTATAATATCGCAAATCATCTGGATTATCTTAATCGTGAATGTGGAGGCGCATATACTTCATATGGCGGTAAATCTCTTCATAATCAATCTCATGGTGAAGGTTTTTTATCCTTTTTTCAAAATCGTATGGGCAAGGGCGGTTTTTTTATACTTGATGAACCTGAGGCTGCACTTTCACCACAGCGCCAACTTTCTTTGTTATTGATTATTAATCAATTATGTAAAGATTTCGATACGCAGTTTATTATTGCAACTCATTCACCAATTTTACTTGCATACCCCAAAGCGACTATTTATTCCTGCGATGATGGTTATTTAAGAAAAATTACTTACGCTGAAACTTCACATTACCAAGTTACAAAGGATTTTCTTAATAATACTGAGCTTTACTTAAAAAGATTGTTTTCCTAATAAAAAGCAGACTTAAAAGATATCTGCTCTTTCTACGGGAAAACTTTCAGGATTTTCTTTAGAAAGACTTTTTCGTTTTCTAACCATTTTGGGGCAAGATATTACCATTAACATTACTCCTAAAGCGCGATCCAAAAAAATTGCTCATGTAGTTGTAAATGCACCAAAGACTATTAAAAAGCCTTTAGTGCAACAGAAGAATGATGATATGAGGATAATGCGAGCAAAGAAGAAGTAAAAAATTATTTTGTTTTGTTTTTCATGTCGTGGTATTGAGCTGCCAGACAGGGATTCTGCATCATACCAGTTGCTGAGAGTGCAATGGTTGCGCCTGCTGCAAAAAATGTAGAGAAATGAGAAGCCATGGTAATTCCTCCTACTCCAACAAGTACAAGATTGAGATTTTCTTTTTGTATGATTAAAGAAGCTGTTTTTATAAAATCAAGAGCTAATTCTTGAATTGGAATACCTGAAATTCCTGCAATAGTTCTTGTGCCAAAGGTTGGTGTGCCATCGGTATTTACAACCTTCATAGGAACTGAATTGATGCCGCATATGCCTTTTGCACCAGCATTTGCTGCCGCTATTAAAGCTTGTTTCATCAATTGATGATCGGTAAAAATGCCACATTTCAAAATGATGGGGATTTGAGGAGGAATTGTTTGTACTAAAGCTTGAGTAATAGAAAAAATATCTTCTGGCCTTGTATAGATCGGTTCATTATTAGTGTTTAAATTGGGACATGAAAAATTTGCCTCAATAATATCAGCCCCACCATCTATAGCTAGTTGAGCTGTTTTTATCCATTCATCATGAGTGTTGCCAAAAATGGAAACGATAAGAATCTGGCCCTCTAGCAAGGATTGTTTAGCTTTCTGAATATCATTCTTTGTCCAATCTTGATCCATGGATTGATTACCAAAGGAATTTGCAATAGCAATATCTGATGAATGCATGGAATTATCCTCTGAAGTTTTCTCATTCATTAAAATTTTGAAAAACCTGTTGGCAAAGCAGGACCCATTATTATGAGCAATAATAGTTTTTCCAATATCATCATAAGTAAGCGGTAAAAATCGGTCGATATACGCTATGTTAGGCTCTGGATGAGAGGGCCACGCATAACATCGGATTGTTTTGTACGTTAAAATGTCACAGCCAAGTCTTGCTGCCAGCCAGATACCCTCGCTGGTGGTAACTGCACAAGCTGGCATTCCGATACGTGAAGCAATTTTATAGCCAAGAAATTCACACCAATCTTCTTTTGGTGCACGGTAAATTATGGGAAATGTGTATTCACTTGTTTGAACTGAAGTGATCATTGTTACGAGCAATATGCATATATTTCTGTGTATTGATAATTTCATAATTATATTTTTCTGCTAAATCTAAATTGTCTATAAAATTGGTAAGAATGCATTTCACAGCATATTTTCTTTTCATTAACAACAAAAAAAAGGGAAGATTCCATGTAAAGGCGAGTTAAAGCAGTATATTATATATGTGATAATTTAGTAAAATTTTTCCTAATTTCTTAACAAAAATGAAAGTAGAGTATGGAAAGACCAAAAGTTGGTGTAGGTGTTTTGATTATAGATGAGAATAAAATTTTGTTGGGTAAGCGTAAAAACGCACATGGTGAAGGCTTTTGGGGGCCTCCGGGCGGACATCTTGAGTATGGCGAAAATTGGCAGAGATGTGCACAAAGGGAGACGTTGGAAGAGACGGGGCTTTTGCTTGGTGACATATCTTTTTGCGCGGTAACAAATGATATTTTTTCCGAAAGTAATAAACACTATGTCACGATTTTTATGCGTGCCCCATATATCGGTGGAGCAGTAGAAAATTGTGAGCCTGAAAAATGTGAGCAGTGGCAGTGGTTTGACGTAGATCGACTACCAGATAAACTCTTTTTGCCCCTTGCTCAATTGGTAGCACAGAAAATTCCTTTGATAGAACTATGATTACTCAACTTCTGAGTGTATTAATATGATTACATTAAAAAAACTTGATCAGGAATTTACAATATGTAAATTGACCCCAGATGCAACCATTCCTGATTGGATCTGGGCAAGTTCTTTGTATTCAATCAGCAAAACAGCGGACGAGTTATCTCTCATATGCGAGCAAGACAAAATCGCTCCATATCCTAATATGCTGCAGTCAAATGATTGGAAATGTTTGCAAGTTCTTGGTCCACTAGATTTTTCACTCACCGGAATTTTGTCATCTATAGCGCAACCATTAGCAGAAAATAAAATCAGTATTTTTGCACTTTCAACCTATGATACTGATTATATACTGGTCAAAAAAGAGAATTTTATTCGAGCTCAAGAGGTATTAGAAGGTAGTGGTTTTAAGGTATGTGAATAGTGAATGCTAGCTTCTTTGGATTTTTTTTTGTTTTGTTATAGAAAGCTTTTCAATATGTTTTTTAAGTATTCATATCCATTTTTTTTATTTATGCTCTTCAGCTTTTTATTTGCTCACTAATCCAAAGAAGAATTTTATTATATCTATCTATTTTAGCCAGTAAGTTAAAGTCATATTGAGAAAATACATGATCATTGCAATTGATAGCAAGATTGAGCATGTAACCAGAGATAACTGGATTGGTTATACTTGGTAAAAAAACGGTAAGTTTATGTTGGCACAAGTTTTTATAAGCTTTCAATTGTGGGCTTTGCATTATAATGTCAGGTTTATCCGTTAATAAAGGTTCAAAGATTTTAATAGCCATGGGAGTTATATGAATATGTTGCGCTATATCTTCAACTATTCGGAAACATAAAGCCATTTGGCAATACGTGTGTAATTGAGAAATACGATCTATGTTTATATCTATCATTCCCGGAACAATATTTTTAGCCTGAAAAAGAGATTTTGCATCGTAACTTTTAGCATAAATGGGTAATGGGATGTTGGGGCCTGGAGATGTTGTTACGTACAAAAAATTACCCTGTAATCTGCCCAAAATATTTATTCTTTTTGGGTTAATCTGATGAGCTTCCAGCTGTTTAATAATAAGTGCTCGCAGGTGTTCTGGGATATTGGTATCATGCTGTACATCCGGAAGGGGAAGATGTCGATTGTTTTTATTAAATTCTTCAATATCGCTCACTAATTGCAAACATGTGTTCCATGCTATGTCATTAGTGATAGGGGATGTTTTGATATTATTGAGAGCATCTTGTTTTTGTTGAATTAAATTGTTTTTACATTTTGTAAGTTTCTGTAGGATTAATGATCCTTCTTTGAGGAGATCTTTTCCCAAAGTATCCGTTTTATAGTGCACAAGTTTAGTTTTATGTTTCTCAAGAATCTGAAGACAATCGCTTTGGTAAATGTCTAAGGTGCGTTCTGCGCAATGCATATGAGAATAATTAGAGAGTGATATGATGACGATTATTAATTTTAATTTATACATACTGTCCTTTTTTGTGTGATGAGATATAGTGCTGAACAGAGTGTATCAAAATTTTGAAAAAATTATTAACTTTCGAGAACATACCTTTTTTTCTTTAATCTCGCTGCTCCAAATATTTTTTGCCTTTGATTTTCTCTGGCAACAAGTCTTCAGTTGGATACCTTTTATAACCTTTGCCGTATCCCAACTCTTTCATCAAAGGTGTCGGAGCGTTGCGGATATTTAAAGGAATAGGTAAGTCGTCAAAAAAAATATAAAAAGTAGCAGTTTTAAATAACAGCTCTTGTTTTGGTCTATAGTAATGGTCATTAAACTTGCCCAATCTGAGAAATTAATATAAAAAAATTAATTTGATCTGTTACGCTAAAACAATAATTTTTTTGTTTTTAATAGAAGTATAAGGACCGGTATGAAAAAAACGGTAAAAGATAGCAATGATTTTTCTCTCCAAGAATACGCAGCAACGTTGGCAGAAATAAAAAAACAGGTTAATGAAGCGCAAGTAAAAGCAATTCTTTCTGTTAACAAAGAGCTTTTGGCACTCTATTGGTTTATAGGAAAAACGGTTGTTGAGCGTGAGAAGAAATATGGGTGGGGTGCTCAGATTATAGAGCGGTTAGCCAAAGATCTACAGAATGAATTTCCTGGGGTTAAAGGTTTTTCTCGATCAAATGTTTTTTCTATGAAAGCGTTCTATTTGGCATATCATCCAATTATCCAGGAGGCACCTGGACAATTACAAAATCTACCCGTTTTCACCATTCCATGGTGGCATAATGTCATATTGCTTACCAAGGTGAAAGATAATCGGGAACGTTTGTGGTATGCGCAAAAGTCTTTAGAGCATGGATGGTCTGGAAGTACATTGGATGGTTGGATTAAATCTGGTCTTTATCATAGAGAGGGCAAAGCGGTTACCAATTTTTCCAAAACATTACCTGTTACGGATTCTGACATGGCTCAGCAATCATTTAAGGATCCTTATGTTTTTGATTTTCTGACATTGCATAATGAACATGTTGAACGTGACCTTGAGCAAGGGCTTATAGATAATATTCAAAAACTATTGTTAGAAATGGGAAAGGGCTTCGCTTTTGTTGGTCGTCAGTATCATTTAGAAGTAAGTAACAAAGATTATTATATAGATCTTTTGTTTTATCATTATAAACTCAGATGTTTTATTGTGGTTGAGTTGAAAGCAAGAGAATTTGATCCCAGAGATGCTGGGCAGATTAATTTTTATCTTTCTGCGGTAGATGATCTTGTTCGTAGCACAGATGATAGGCCAACGATTGGTCTTTTACTGTGCAAAACAAAAGATAACTTTACTGCGGAATACGCTTTGCGTAATCTTTCATCTCCCATAGGTATAGCTGAATATGAAACAGAGATATTAAAGAAACTACCAAAGGAATTGAAAAGTAGTTTGCCTACGATAGAAGAAATTGAAGCAGAATTAGAGCGAACTGAGGCTTTGAAAGAACAAGAGCGCATTGATAAACAGTAGCTCTTGTTATTTGATTTCCAAATATTTTTTGCCTTTGATTTTCTCTGGCAACAAGTCTTCAGTTGGATACCTTTTATAACCTTTGCCGTATCCCAACTCTTTCATTAATGGTGTCGGAGCATTTCTGATGCTTAAAGGAATCGGTAAATTGCCATATTTTTTAGCATCATCGACTGCTCTAAAATACGCCTCGTAAGAACTTTTATCTTTTTTTGCTTGTGCCAAGTAGCACACACCATGAGCCAAATTAATAGCACACTCAGGATAGCCAATAATTTCAACGGATCTAAAAACATTATTTGCGATAGTTAATGCATAAGGATCAGCTAAGCCGATATCTTCTGATGCAAAGATGACCATGCGCCGTGCAATAAATTTAGGATCTTCTCCCGCTTGCACCATGCGAGCTAAATAATAAAGTGCTGCATCAGGCTGGCTTGCGCGCATCGATTTTATAAAAGCAGAAATAGTATTATAATGCTCTTCTGCTTTTTTATCATACCGTAAAGAACTATTTTGTAGGGTGTTTTGCAAGGTTGTTACGGTAATTTCTTTGTATAATGCGTGCGTGTTTTCAATGATGTTCAATGCTTGTCGTGCATCACCATTTGCTATAGCAACAATCCAATCGCGGGCATCTTCATCTATTACGATATTGGTCCGATGGATAATTTGTTCTATGTCATCAGCCGATAGTTCTTTTAAGACAAACACGCGGCAGCGTGAAAGCAGTGCGGGGATAACTTCAAAGCTGGGGTTTTCCGTTGTTGCACCGATGAGGATTAATTCGCCTGATTCCACATAGGGCAGTAAAAAATCTTGTTGTGCTTTAGTAAATCGATGTATCTCATCTAAAAAAAGGACTTTGGTGCCCACATCAGGGAGGTTGATGATCTTTTTGATATCATCCTTTCCCGCAGATACTGCTGAAAATTCATAGAAGTTGGCATGGATGGCATTGGCATAGATTCGTGCCAAGGTTGTTTTCCCGACACCTGGCGGCCCCCACAAGATGAAGCTAAAAATATGGTTGTTTTCAATGGCAACACGCAGAGGCTTTTCTGGGCCGACCAAATGATGTTGGCCAATGAATGTGTCGAGTAAAGTTGGTCTGATTTGGCAGGCCAAAGGCTCATGAAACTGATTTTTTTGTGGATTTATCATAATAATTCTCCCTACAATTAATAATACGCAAATAGTAGAAAATGTCAATGCCGTTAATTGCAGAATGAATTATTGCGAGGGCGATTTTACTCAGTTTTTCTTTAATTATTGTCAGTTCCCTGTTTTATGTAGATTTTTTGTAATTTGGTCTTTTCATACTCGGTTAAATCTTGGAATAATTGCATGCGTTTAAGTTTTTGTAATGTGTTGGGCGTTGCGCTGTTGATGATAGCTTTTTCAAGTAGATAGAGATGATTACAATTTTTCTTTTTTACTTCAAGTGTATTGTTTTCAGTGAGGGCTTGCAGGGGATAAGATGCCTGATAATTGCCTTGTATGTATCCACAAGGTATGTAATATTGGGCAAAAACCTCACAACTTCTTTTGTGCTGAGGTTCTTTAGTTTTGAGCGACCATTCATCAAGAATAATACGTTTCTCTTCAGAAGTGTTACGATGGCACAGAAGTATATCTTTATGGTCGATAGTATTATTCATATATCCAATGTGCAAAATATTTGAAGGAACAGGAATTGTATATAGTTTAGTTCCTGCCGTAGTATTCCATATTTCAATGGAATATTGATCGTTGTATCCGGCGCTTGCAGCAAGCTGCGAACCGGTATTATTAAAACATACGCTTGCAATTTGAGCTTTTGTTGTTATTTCTTGTGCGCGACTGCCTTTTTTAAGATCCCACACAATAATATTACTACCTTTTGTTTGATTGCGTGTAGTTGTGACTACAAGATCTGCAGATGCACATATATCAAAGGCAATTATATAATCATCGTGTTCCAGGGAGATAATATAGAAGTGTTTTCTGCTAGCAACCGCATATTTCATAATATAGTTTCTAAACGATGGGGGTAATCTGTTTAATTGTTCGGTTGGTTGTTTTTCATCAGGGTTATTGATTGTTTGTATAGTGTCGATGGTAACTCTTTCAAGATTTTGGTATGCATAATACAAAAAATGAATGACAGCTATATCAATGAAATTATTTTTTTTGCGCAATATCGGGATAATATCTTGATCTATAGTTGAACAATGTTGTGCAATTATTTGTACTATATCAAGGAATTCTTCTTCCTCCAGAAAGCTTTGAGTAAAGAAATCGGCAACGATATTTTTTGAATATTTTGTGTTGACTGTTACGTCGATGAGATCAATTACGCTGTTGATAGGATCGTCATTTTGGTCATCTAATTCGATTGGTTCCATTGCAAAAAATGCCGGTTGTAAGAAGAGAAAAAAATAAAGGATTAAGAATTTGTCTCGCATCATGCTTACACTCTCTTTTTTTATGATGAAAGATGATCGATGCTTTTCAGTCTAATACGAAATTAAAATAAAGTGACACAGATTAGTTAATGTCTATTGTATCGCGCAGGGGCACCCATATTTTTTATTGGGTGTATCTGACACAGAAATTGGATCTATAGACCATTGGGAAAGTGGTTGTGGGGTAGTGACTTTTGATAATAAACGGATAATTTCTTTAGAATGCCTAAGTTGATGGGTTTGTTCAAGGGGTGTATAACCATATCGATCTGGCAGATTTGGATTTGCGCCATGTTCGATTAGTTCTTTGAGAACTTCATAAACATTATGATATTCAGGACCTTCTGTATCTTTTGTCCTATAGAGAAGGGTATGAAGTGGGTAATCTCCCGTGAATGGATGAGCTCTGTTGGGATTTGCTCCGAGTTGCAATAGGCTGGTGATAATTGGTCGAATGAGTGGCTTTTGGTAAGAAATTGCCCGGTTAATCGGATAATTCCCAAAATAATCAGGAACATGAATATCCATATAAGCACCAGATTTGGCCAATGTAAAGAAAATATCGGTTGATTGTTGCTCTACGGCCCTCAAGAGAGGGGTCTTTCCCAAAAAATCTTTTTGATGGATGTTTGCTTTTTGTCTACACAGGAGTTCCACGCGTTCATGATTTTTGTGGTCTATTGCTGTATGCAATGAAGAGTATGAAGAGTAAGGCATGCTCATTTCTGTTGATTGGGGCTCCATACCATGGGCAGCAGTGGAAAAAAGAAGGATGCAATAGAGATAAAGTGTTGTTTTATTAATCATAAGAAACTTTTGTAAAAAACATTTTCGTTTATTTAAATGCTAATCTATATCATTTTATCAAATATATAATTAAAAAACAGTAAAGAATAAAAAGGGCTTTCAGTTTTGCTGAAAGCCATTCGGGTTTTGCTTACGGTAATGAGATTAAGTCCAGAGGGAAGGGAGCCAATCATCCTGAGGTTGTGACTTATCTCCGGCAGTTTTAGGTGCTGTCGATTGCTGCTCTTGTCTTTGCGTGAATAGTGCATCTGCTATTTTCCGTTGCCGCTTATCGAAATTGGTGTAAATGGATGTGCTATTCATGGTAGATAAAGATTCAGCAGGTGTGTTGTTAAGAAGGCATTGGTAAAGATATAATTCATGAGATTCATTAGTTGTAAACCACGCCCATGCTTTTTTGTTCCAGACTCTTGGCGCGCTATAATTTTTTGGGTTTATGCAAGCAAAATGTATACCGTCGTCAAACATATACATATTTATTTGTTTTTGAACTACTGCGGTTGCATCTTTGGTAAGTTCATATAATAATAAAAAATATTTTAAGTCGAAAAGAGCAAGTTCGTTATTGTTTTCTGCGGAAAAACTCATTGCCCTGATGCAAGACTGTAGTGGTATCGTATATAAAACCGTTTTTGATTTTATATCCCATATTCTTACCAGCTCTTTTTGCGTATGTTTTTCTTTTTCTGCAACAGCAAGACGTGAACACGTATCATCAAATCGTACTCGGTAAGGACTTGTTTGCTGTGTCGGAAAACAGTGTAATTGTTTTCCGTTCATAAATTTCCACAATATAATACCGTCATCACCGGCACTTACCGCTCGGTCATTTGGAACATGTATATCGACACACGTAACCTCGGTTTTATGACCTTCAAAGACAGCATCATACGAATGCACAAGATCTTTTGTAGCGGATTCCATGACATATTTTTTAATGGTGTATGAAAGTTGGTTCAATTGAGATGTCGGTTGCCATGCAGCTGGATTTTGTACCCTTGCAAGAGTGGCACAAGAAACATTATTGATATTTTTTTTGGCAAGCTCGCAAAAATAGACAATTGTTTCTTTGAACAAATTATTTTTATCCATGAGTTTTTTGATCTCTTCGGGGGTGATATTTTTATGCTTGCCAACTATTTTTAAAAGATCACACTGTTGTATATTTGTCAGCGGAAGTTGTTTCTGCCAAAAATCTGTTGAAGGTATAATTTGTTTCTTGATCTCTTGATCAATAAAGCCGATGAGAGGTGGTGCTTTTTTTGGTGGTGTGTTTGTTTTTTTGTTAGTTTGATGAGGGTCATGATAAATGGGCTGAAGGGGAATTCCTTCTTCTTGGTCCATTGCTGTAAGATGAGGAAGTGTTATAAGATTTATGAGCAAAAAAGTGATGAGTGGAAAGTGTTTCATACGTTTCCTTTTTTGTTTTTTTATTTCAATAGCAAAGTGTTAGTTTTAGGAAGCGGTACTTGCTTTGCAGATAAAGCATCAATTTTATTTCTTGCATTTTTACGTACCAACCCTTTTTCGTAATCAGTAAGCATAATGAATGGTTGAGTATGTTCAATTGTTTTGAGCGGCTCAATACTTTGTGCCTTATCAATTGCACGTTCACATAAATATAATGCAGGACAAATATTTTTCGTTACATAGAGTTTTGAATAAGTAGTCAATTGACACTTAGGATGGCCAGCTTGATAGCTTGGTGTAGCCCTAGACGCCAACGATGCATATTCTGATTTTGTCTGGAGAAAACATCCTCGATATTCCGGAGTATCTTTTTTATCAAGCAGCCATATTTCTACTTTGTCATCTAGATCACGACTTTTTGTGATAGTTAACGTATTAAGAAGTGATCCATAGGTATACCGTAAGGACTTTATTGATTCTGTGCAGGGAATAGTATAGAGCAATGATCCCGATTGTGGATGCCATATTTTACAATCACGCGTACCATTTCTATTTGCCATAGCGGCGGCAATTTGCGTTCCAATAGTACTAAAGCATAATCGGTCGACACCGTTCCCTTCTTTTGAAATAGAATGCATTCGCTTTCCAGTAAATAGATCCCAAATTGAGATATAGTCACGAAAACGACTGCTCGTTGCAGCTAAATGCGCAGTATCCCATTCACATATATAAAAAAGATCAATCTCTTCACCTTCTGAAAATTCCATACTGTATTCATGAGTGATTTTTTTGAGCGCACTATCAATAATGTATTTCTTAATTATCGGCGCTAATGTATTGATCTCTGCCACCGGATGTTCCAGTTGGCTATTGACTGCTTTATTCAGGTGCTCGCACGTAATATTGTGATAATAATTAAGAAGACGAGCAATATAGTGATCGGCTGCACTTCTAAAATGATTGTTTTTGGCATACAGAGCATAAATAATGTTTTCATTCAACTGTATTGATTTAAATGCAAGAACAGTATTCATAGTTTTACGAGCTTTTTCTTCAAATGGTGAAGAAACGGAAGAACCATCAACATAACCTGCGGTTATAGCAAGATTGCCCAAACCCCGTGCAACATAGCGGGATAATTCATCACCAAAAGAATCTTCACATTGTTTGTTAATCGCCGCATCGATTGCCTTGAATATTGCATCATCATTATTAGTGCCACCAGGTTCCATGGCACATGTGAGGGAAGTGGAACAAAACGTAGTGAGTAGAAAAAATATAAAGAATGAGTGCTTCATGCTATTCCTTTTATTTAAATATATATGAAAAAATTCTTCAGATAATTCTTGATTATTTCGACTTATGAACATCCTTTCTTTGCGCCTTTAAATCATTTTTTATCTGCTCTGTTGTTTGTTTTGTTTCTTCTAGAGTTTGCCTCATGCTATCACCTGTTGTTCTGATTCCTTCAAGTACTGTCAAAATCTCTTGTGATGTATCTTTAATTTCTTTGATAAGTTTTGCTGTTTCTTGATTTTCGCAAGCATGAAGAAAGGATGTGAGTGTACAGAAAAGAAAAATACTATTTATTTTTTTAGTCATAAACGTCTCCCTTTATTGAATTTTGATCTAATAATATCTCGGAAAAATGATAAGATAAAAAAAGAGAAGACACTACTTTTTTAGAATCAATTTTTTTTTGTTGCGCTTAATTTTCCTATTGCAGGCAACAGTGACAAAACCAATTATTCTTTTTTGAGTAATTATTAATCGATAGATATTCTTCAACCAGATCTTCCTTATCTGAAGCTTCCTCATCCGATCCGCAATCTTTAGTAAAAATGTGTTGCAAAGGTGGATTTTTATGTGCATCTGGCAGAAGGGTTTCATCTTGAGGCCCCAGTACGGGTGCTGCTGTAGATAATAAATAAATAATTTCCGGAGAGCGTCGTAAATCCTGAGCTAATGCAAGAGGCGTACGACCTTTTTCATCACAACAATTAGTGAAAGCCTTATGATCAAGCAATGCTTTAATGATAGGTAAAATACCAAGTTCAACGGCACGATGAATAGGTCTTTTTCTATTATTGGTGTAAGGATATGGTCTGTTGAGATTTTCTCCCTGTTGTAATAATAGAAGCACAATTTCAGTGATAACTGTTCCATGGGAATGCGACAGAGAGCCTTTATCTGGCATTGCTATATGAAGTGGATATCGACCCTGATTATTGGCAACATCAGTTCGTGCTCCTCCTTTTAATAAGGGTGTTACCAGATCCACTAAATCACTTTCTATAGCATCCATTAATATAGGGCTATCTATACAATTTTTTTCATTAACATCTGCTCCATAATCGCACAGAAGAGTTAAAAAATTGCCATCTCTTTGCTTTATTGCCTGTTGTGACAAAGAATCACGACAGCCTTTTGGTTTGGTAACATGTGCGCCTCCTTCAAGAAGGGCTTGTGCTGTTTTATTTCTCTGTCCATTTTCAGTAAAATTATAATAACAATGATAGTATAAAGGAGTGTTTTTATGCTTATCGACGCAATGAACGTCTGCTCCCCAACCAAGTAGCTCTTTTAATACTGCTGGTCTTTTGGTATAAAATAAACAATTTCTTTCATCTTCTGTTTTCGTATTTATATCAGGCTTCATTTCCCATAAAAAAGGTCTCATTTGATCATCATCAACTGTTTTTATAAACAGTTGATCCACTTCTGACTGATTCAAATGTAAAAGGGATCGTAGAGTTGCAGAAGTGGTGTCAACACCATTTTGCTCTGCATGTTTTTTCAATGCGGTAATTATGCAGACTGAAGTTTTATTCGCATGCTCTACAAACTTTTGTAACACTGTATCAGGTACCGCAATTGGATTCGTTGATTTTAGTTCCATACAGTGTGCAGCAGCACATGAAATGAATATGCAACCAGCATACATTTTCATGTAATTAAACATATGATTTTTTCCTTTTCTCATAAACAATTTTTTTTACCACTTTTTCATTTTTTTAATTCAATAGCAAAGTGTTAGTTTTAGGAGCCGGAGCTTGTTTTGTAGATAAGATTGCAATTTTATCTCTTATTTGAGCGTAGTGAGTAGAAAAAATATAAAGAATGAGTGCTTCATGCTATTCCTTTTTTTATTATAGTTACGAACATTATTATGCCTGCAATATATGAAAAAAAAGACGTAAGATCAAAAAAATAAAAGGGAGGCTTGCAATTGCGCAAGCCTTTTTGTTTAAATTATCACTCATCAGATTCTGCTACCGCTCATCCTGATACTTCGTCAAGCTCAGTAGTAAACGCCCGCCTGCCCTCCGTAGCTTTCATGTTCTTCGTAGCTTTAGCGAAGTAGAAAGCGAAGGACGGGTCGAAGGATGCTTTAAAAGCATATCCTACCATTTTCTATGAGATTCTAGCTTTATTGATAGTCATTGTGATATATTCAGATTGAATTATTATCAAAAAGGGGGATGGCTAGCATGAACGCATTCAAAAGGATTTTTTTCATTTTCATGGTTGTAGCGGCTTGTGGTGGGTCCATTCGGATATTGGCGAGTGAGAAAGATGATGGACAAGGACCTCTTTTTGATTATTACATCAGTTTCCTGCAAAAAGCGAGCATACCTGAACCATTAATACAACTTTATAATATGTATAAAAACGCACTTCCTACACTTTATAATGATTTCTCCCGATGGTATTTTTCACTGAAGCATCGCTTAAGCCCGAAAAAAGTATTGTTGGATGCCCGGTTTATGCAAGCAGCAGGCCAATTAATTAGTCGTTATAAAATCGACATTGCCCAACGTTCAAGCATATCTATTAAAGAAGCAATCGACTTATTTAAATTGATTGTAAGAGCCGAACCCAAAAAAGATTTTTTCGAATATAAAAATACCAATGAATTGGATCCTCTGTTATTAACAAAGACTATTGAAGAAAGAATTGAATATTATCTTAAGCGAATAATTATGAAAATCGAAGGTCACATTGTGCCCGATGATATAGATCTTAAACGAAGTCTTTTGCAAATAATACAAGAAGAACTATTGGCAGAAAAATCCCAAGACCCTGATCTACGATCAGCTATAGAATCACTAATCATAAAATGGAATCAACAAGAGATGAGATCTTTTTTCCCTGAAAAAAAAGCCCTTGAAGAAAAAGATAAAACGATAAAACTTAAAGACTATATTGGTGTGCCAGAGGGAATCAAAGAATTTATTGAGCGAATTAAACATCCAGATGCAGAAGTGTACAAAGTATTCAACGTTCCTCTTCCGAGTGGAATGTTATTTACCGGTGCTGCTGGTACTGGTAAAACTTACTTAGCACGCGCTATTGCAGGCGAATTAAAGTGTCCTTTTTTTGAATATTCAGCAACAGCTTTTGTAGGTGAACAATATATTGGTACGGCGGCAAAAGAAATTAATAAGGCGTTTGCAACAGTACGGGAAGCAGCAAAACAAGAAGACAAGAAAATGGCCATAATGTTTATTGATGAATTTGATGCTATCGGTTCAAGGGAAACTGCTCATGCAGACACCGTTAATGATGTAGCAGAACGCGTAAATACATTTTTGACTCAATTAAATGAATCTGCACAAAAAGATGTAAAAGTTATTGTAATAGCAGCAACAAACTATCCCCTAAGAATCGATGGAGCGATAACTCGGAGTGGTCGTTTTACTAATTTTATAAATATTCCATATCCCAATAAAGAAAATCGTAAAGAATTATTAATTTTCTATTTAAGCAAAAGCTTTACCACTCATAAAGATATTAAAGAAGATCCATTTCTTGATAAACTAGCGGATGTAACCGAAGGCTTGAGTCATGCCGATATAGAACTACTTATTAATAATGCAAGCGAAATAGCAATTAAACAAAAAAAATTAAATACTGGCATAGACAGGGATTGTTTGGCCAGGGCATTGTGGAATATGAAACAGACAAACTATATAAAACAATTACCTGAACGAGCCAAGAGAGCAGAATTATTTAACAGATTACTTGAAGTATCTGGTCTAAGAATTTCTCTCAATGATCTTTTAATCAAGACGGATGGAATGGCGCTAGTAGATATTCAAGACGTATTTGAAAAAGCCCACAAGCGCGCACAGGATCAACCTGAAAATAGCCTGCTTGAATGGTTAATGATTGCCATCGAAGCACAAAAACGGTTAACCAAAATCAAGCAAAATCGTGAGTTAATCCATATGTGTGAAAAGATATATGATCCGATAGAAATAAAAGAATCTTATTATCCATATAAAATTGCAAATTTTTCACCAGAACAAAGAGAAACATTGTTCAATATGCAGCCCGAGGATATTTTTAAGAAATTTGCAGAATCACAACAGGGACATGCGCTACGAATGGCACAAGAAGTAGGATTACCAATCGAGCCAAGCACTAGTTTGCCATCAAAAGATATCAAACCACTCTCAGAAAGATTTCCAGGAATTAAATCTGAAGAAATATCACCTGGGTACTAAGATGACTTAAATTGAAAAGAAAAGAGGCTTGCAGAAAAAATGCAAGCCTCTTCTTTGATATAACCTTACTCGGGTTTTGTGAAATGTATCCTTCGACAAGCTCAGGATGAGCGGTTGAACCCTATTAATACATTCCACCCATGCCACCGCCCATATTAGGCATTGAAGGAGCTTCTTTTTTATCATCAGCAATATCACAAATTGATGCTTCTGTTGTCAGCAATAATCCCGCAATTGATGCAGCATTTTGAATTGCTGAACGAGTTACTTTAGCAGGATCAATGATTCCCGCTTTCAACCATATCAACGTATTCACCTTTTTTCGCATCAAAACCGATATTGCCTGTTTCGCCTTTTACCCTATTGGTGACGACCGATGCTTCATATCCAGCATTTGCGGAAATAATGCGCAGCGGTTCTTCAAGCGCACGACGGACAATTTGTACACCAAGGCGTTGATCGCCTTCAAGCTGCAATTCATCAACTGCTTTTTGTGCACGGATCAATGCAACGCCACCACCTGCAACAATGCCTTCTTCAACAGCAGCACGTGTTGCATGGAGTGCATCTTCAATGCGATCTTTCTTTTCTTTCATTTCAGTTTCAGTTGCTGCACCGACTTTAATGACAGCAACGCCACCAGCAAGTTTTGCCAACCGTTCTTGCAGCTTTTCTTTATCATAATCTGAGGTGCAATTTTCAATTTGCGTTCTGATGTGTGCAACGCGAGCTTTGATGTTATCAGTATTGCCTTGGCCTTCAATGATGGTGCAATTATCTTTGGTGAGTACGATACGTTTTGTAGTACCAAGATCATGAAGTTGAATGTTTTCAAGTTTTAAGCCAATATCTTCTGAAATCAGTTTGCCGCCAGTCAAAATTGCAATGTCTTCAAGCATTGCTTTGCGGCGATCACCAAATCCTGGAGCTTTAACTGCTGCAATATTCAGCACGCCACGTAATTTATTGACAACCAATGTTGCAAGCGCTTCACCTTCAACATCTTCTGCAATAATCAAAAGAGCGCGGCCAGTTTTTGCAACTTGTTCAAGATGGGGAGTATGCTTTTCATACTCGTGATCTTTTTTTCAACAATCAGAAGGAATGGATTCTCAAGCAATGTTTCCATTTTTTCTTGATGAGTCACAAAATAAGGAGAAAGATATCCGCGATCAAATTGCATGCCTTCTACCACATCCAATTCATCTTTCATGCCTTTTGCTTCTTCAACCGTTATGACACCGTCTCTGCCAACACGTTCCATTGCTTGCGCAATTAGATCGCCAATGCTTTCATCAGAATTTGCAGAAATAGTAGCAATTTGTTCAATTTCTTTTTTATCTGATACGGCAGTAGCATTTTTTTTGATAGTTTCAACAACTGCTTCAACTGCTTTATCAATACCGCGTTTTAATTCCATTGGATTTGCACCGGCGGTAACAAATTTATTACCTTCTCGGAAAATTGCTTGCGCAAGAACGGTTGCAGTTGTTGTGCCATCACCAGCAATATCAGCAGTTTTGCTGGCAACTTCGCGCACCATTTGTGCGCCCATGTTTTCAAGCTTATCTTCAAGGGTCAATTTCTTTTGCTACAGTTACACCATCTTTGGTGATTGATGGTGCACCAAACGCACGTTCAAGAACAACGTTGCGGCCTAATGGCCCGAGGGTAACTTTAACTGCATCTGCTAATGTGTCGACGCCTTTACGAATTTTTTCGCGTGCGTCGCTTCCAAAAACTATTCTTTTTGACATGGTAAAATTTCCTAATCAATTAAGGTCTACTCTTCTATGATTCCAAGCACATCGCTTTCACGGACAATCAGATAATCTGAGCCTGCATCAGTACCAGCATATTTACCAAAGTAGACGGTATCATTAACTTTGACCGTAAGAGGAATAATTTTGCCTTCTGCCAAACGACCTTGTCCAACGGCAATGACCAGACCGGTTTGCGCTTTTTCTTTAGCCGCATCGGGGATAATGATGCCAAAGGCTGTTTTTTCTTCGCTCTCTACTCGTTTGACGAGTATGTAATCGCCCAGTGGGCGAAATTTCTTAAACATATATTCTCCTTAACAAATGAAGTGGCCTAGTTTAATATCGTATCACCAGAGAAATAACAATATATCTCAATAATTTATTATAGATCAAAAACAACAAAATTCAATTCTTTTTTTACATTGCAAGACTCAAGTTTGTTGCGTGATAACTGGCTGGTTTTGCATTAAAAATACTTTTCTGATCGTGATTATTCGTTATGGGGTTTGTGGTGTATTTTTTTAAAATATCTTGAGTTGGTTTTGTGAGATTATTGGAGGTGTTGAGTATCAGATTTGCACCGGTATGTTACCTTCTTCAACATAAACAGCAAAAGTATTTTCTTTATTCCGTTCGCCCTGAGTGATTCTATGTAGCGTAGCGTAATAGAATTGTATCGAAGGGTATAGTTTTTTGCGGAATAAATTTTTAGATTTACCCTTCGATACATTTTTTGAAGACAAAAAACACTCAGGGCGAACGGGGAGAAGAGAATAATTTTAGAAAAAAAATACTCGATTGTAAAAGAGCGCTATTGTTTGCTATTCCTTTGTTATAGTTAAAGAAATTAAAAGGAATTCCATGTTACACATCTATCTCTCTCTCATGGCGGTCAAGTCGTCAGATATAAAAAAAGAAATAAATCTTCTTCAACCATTGTGTGCAGGTTTCCATATCGATGTTATGGATAATATTTTTGTACCCAATCTTATGTGGAATAATCCGCAAGAGGTAAATAATTTAGTACGCCAGATAAAATCTCCATGGATTCACCTCATGGTTGAAAAACCGGATTTATTTTACGCACAACTCACCTTGCCTGAAGGCACAATTGTCTCTTTTCACATAGAAACAGAAATTGATGTTTTTCGGTTTATAAAAACAATAAAAGAAAAAAAACAGAGGGCGAGTATTGCAATTCGTCCAAAAACGCCCATTAAAGAGGTTGTTCCTTTTGTGCATGTTGTAGATCAAATTTTGCTCATGTCGGTTGAACCTGGCTTTTCTGGACAGCCTTTTTTAGAAAGCACCTTTGGCAAACTTGCGCAACTAGTTGCTTATCGCCAGCAGCATGATGCTCATTTTAAAATTGGTCTTGATGGAGGAATTAACGAGGAAAACATTATTCAACTTGTGCAAGAGGGTATGGATGATTGCGCAATTGCAGGTGCAATTTTTCAGCACAATGATCATAGTGCTGCGCTGCAGAAGTTGCAGAAATTAGTGAAAATCTGAAACGAAGCACTGTAATCTTTGTTGAAATCAAGATTGCAATTGTGATACTGTATGGTTGAATTAATAAAAAAGTTACTTAATTTTTTTCAACAAAAAAAGGATGTTTATGAAAAAAATAATTCTTGCGATAGGAATAATTGGTCTTTTGGTTGTTGGTTGTCTTATTTTCAGAGATCGTTTTGGAATGGGTGGGCAAGCAGAAATGTTTGAATCTGGGCAAATCAGTCTTATGAATGATTCAGCCGATACAATCAGCGTTGAATATAAAATGGGAGAAGAAAACGTTGATGCAACCATTCCCGCGCGTGAGAAACTGTTGTGTGGGTCTAATGGCTTTGTGCGCATTTTCACTGCTAAAAAAGATGGATCGTATGAAGTCATGTATCCAGTAGATAGCACATTGCGAGAAGTTACTTTATCTCAGATAGTTGAATCAGTTAAAAAAGAAGCGATTGAAGGTGAAGTTTTCACCAAAAAAGGTATGCTTGGTGACATTTCAATTATGTATGAAGAAATTGAATCAGAATAAGCATAATTATCAAAAGTTGTTTATAAAAAAAAGAGGCTGTAAAAAAGCCTCTTTTTTGATCTTATGCATTTGAAATACATACTACGATAAGATATAATGGATAATTATATCATCGTTTATTTGCATCAAATGAGTTCAACACATGCTTCACAAAAAAATTATTTTTTCTCTATTGTTACTCTTTTCTTCAGAACAATTATTTTCCATGTTTCTCATCAATAAAATTTCTGAAAAAAGCGTAATACTGATGCCTCTGGGGGCTTTATACTTCTGCGTATGCCTCACGCAATTTTCATTAATGGGTACTCGCAATTGGTCCGGAGTCGTTAGATGGTACAATCCTTCGAATTATTTTGGAAAATTTTTCCAATTATGTATCCATTTTCCTGGAAACCCCTTACTTTGCTCTTCATATGAGGATTTGTTACGTGATGCAGTTGACCTTGGGCATTTGAAAACAGTTGCTGAATTGTTACAATATCCCAATATCGATATTAATAAGGGGGATTCTTTACTTTCTGCCACATGTAAGGACAATGTAGCGATGGTGAAATTGTTGCTTACGCATCCCAGTATTGATGTCAATAAAGGTTCTCCTTTGTCGCGCGCCGTATATAATAACAATATGGAAATAGTAGAATTACTATTTGCCCATACTAACATTGATATAAATAGAGGATATCTTTTACCATTTGTCTCCAAGCAAATAGAATTAATGAAATTATTTCTTAAACATCCTTCTATTATTCTGGCAGCGATTGGTAAGACTCCTTTAAATGAATTGCGCCTTTGGAATGCTTTAGTAGAAATCGCGCAAACAGATTGGAAGACGATTGAATCTTTACATACTCGTAATCAAATCACCAATGAAGAATTTCTTTACCATTTTCCAGAAGAAATTACGTATGCCAATACACCTTCGTTATTGACACAAGCTTGTGCACAAGCAATAAAAGAAGAAGATAATATATTTTTTGGTGATTGGGATTCAGAACAAAAAATTATTCGCTGGTATCCTTTATTCCATCGCTCTTTTGTTGATTTTTGTATCACGAGCAAAGGTAATTTAAACAATCGCAATCGGGATGGACTTCGTCCTTTTGACATTGTCAGCAGCTGGTATTTACCTTCTAAAAATGTTAATGGCGAAAAAGAACAACTTTATTATAGGCTTTTACGAAGAACTTCTGCTTTATCATGTCAGACTTTATATGATGGTCTCAGGAAAAAACACGATGATGATATTGCTGGAAAATTGATGGAATCATACTTAACGGTAATGATTCCCAAACTTCCATCTGAAGCTTTAACTCAAAAGATTAACGCATTAAAAACTGAATCTAATAAAATACAATGAGCGTTGTTATTAACCATGCAATAAGCTGAAACGGCCAAAACAAAATGCGCATGAAATACAAAGATCTCTTTTGATACGATTCCCAATTTTTGTAATAATACATCAGAATAGTATGAATAATGAGCAGGATAATCGTAACATACGTGTAGAAAAATGCGTATTCTAAATAAAGCGTACTTCCCGTCGGCAGCTGTTCTCTTAATGATCGTTGCAAGACAATAAGTGCAAAAAAGAGACCAGTATAACCACCAAGTATAGAAAGTGGTTCAGATCGCAAACCTTCCACCAAAAGCGTAGAAAAGAGTGAAAAAAGTATTACCAGAAGCGGAATAAGATAAAGCACAAATGGATTAAGAAGATTACGATTTAAAATAGCATTGTATACCAGTTGATAGTTATCAGTAACTTTACCAAAATCGCTCAATCCATAATTAGTAGTTTGCTCTATTTTGTGATATTCAAAGAATGTCTGCTCAGTAGTAAATCCTGACAAATAAAATTCTTTATCAAGTCCTGGCATTGACTCAGGACTTAATTTTTTATACGAAATAAGATCTGGTGTCAGAAGTGTATTTTTCTCAATATCAGTATGCTCTAAAATGATTCGTATTTGAAACTGATCAAATGGATAGGTTGAATAATTTTGATCTTGAACCAATGTAGCCTGGACGCCCCAGGTAATTGTTTCTTCCTGATCAGATATTGATTTTGTAGGGTGACTAAAATGAATTCTTGATGCCTGTGGCAACGTCATTGCTCGATTAATATCTTTCTGCTCACTATTATATTTATTCCAGATATATCCTGAAATGGCGATATGATCAGAATCTGGCGTATTAACGGATGACAATAAAATGCCGCAAGGAATACTGATTGGCAGTGGTTCATGTTTCCGCTTTGATTCATCGTATAAATTATTTAAGAATTTATTAAGATTCGATTGATCGGTGATAATAGCCCTCGTTTCCCTATCAATTGAGGTCATTGTTTGTATGGTATGCCATGCATAAACAAGTGCTAACATAAGTATAACGTTTGCAACAACTGCATATGTAGTCAGAGAAATAGCAGCATATGAACAAAGAAGAGCAAAAAATAATAATAACGCTATCGTTGACCATATCAATGTCCAAAAATAATAATGTTTCACGATATTCGATTGTAGCCCAACTTCATCTTCTGAAAATAATGTACCAACGAGCCAGTTATTTATTTTAATTGGTTGGGTATGAATCCATAACTTTTCTTTTCCTGATTCTGAACCATAAGATGCCGTAAGCGGTTGCAATTGAGTCACTTTTTCCGCTATGGTTGCTAGTTCTCCATTTCCTTTTGATTGTGCATACTGCAGGAGCGTTTTTCCTTCTTCTATTACTGATTGTGTTGGGTGAAAGACAAATGAACCATCTTGCGCCAAGATAATCGAATATCCTGTTTGGCCAATACCTTCAAACTGCGTTGTATTAACGATATCTTTGAGTGAAAAATTGATAGCAACAACGCCATAAGGTTTTTGTGCTGCATCAACCAGCGTGCATGCATAAATTGCATTTTGATAATCGAGCGTCTGATTGTGAGAGAGACTATCAGCTGCATGTGCAATCCAAACTGATCCATTCTCCATTGTTTGTTTATACCATTTTGTTTTTTGAATATTAGTGATTTCAGGAGCAATAGGAATTATTTTTGAATAGGTAGTAGTGTAAGAATTTGGTGCTTGCGTAATAGTATGCAAAGTAAATTGCTCATTATTATCTTTGTTAGGTAAAAAGAGGAGCGTCATACTAGAAATAGGATTCGTTTCAATTATGTCCCTTTTCATACGCGTTTCAAGGTCATCTATAGCAAGATAATGAGTGCGCAAATCATCATTAATTGATTGTGCAACAAATGCTATTTCTGCAAGCATAGTGCCGATTGCATCGCTATTATCCGCGCACATTTCTTCTGCTTTTTCTTTTGCAGTTTCAATAGCAACTGATTTTTTAATGGTACATTCAACACCACTTTTGATTGCAAGTCCCAAAAAAATAAGTAATAAAATGAATAACGGATTTTTCAATAACGGTGGTATTTTATTGCAAGGAGCGTGATTATTGATATCATGCAATGCTTGATGTATGGTACGGCAGTAAAGCAGGATAGTAATGAAAAAAGAAAATAGAAAAATCATCAGAAAAATAATGAATAAGAGTTTGGTACTATTTGTTTTTTCTATTATTTCATCATAATCAATGGAAGCAAGCATTCCCCAATCAACTTTAGGAATGAATTTCCATGAACCAACAATCTTTTTTCCGCGATAGTCTTGCGCTATACCAGATCCAACTTGCCCGAGTACGGCTGGTTGAATTGCAGGTGGCACCTCAGTAAATAATGCTATTTTTTTGAATGATAAATCAGGATCATTACGAGAAGGAGCAAGAAATATAGCCGATGATCCTTCTTTACACGCAAGCGTAATATCTCCTGTTTTTTCAAGATCAATATACTGATGAACTATTTGATATATTTTGTCTTGATCGATCTGATATGCAAGAACGCCAATGAATTTTTTTTCCTTGAGAATTGGTATTGAGATAAAAAGAGCATTTGTCTTAAGGAGCGGATTAAAATTAAAATAAGAAAAATCATTGGTTAGCGTCATCATCGCACGTTGGTATGAATCATTCAGTGAGGAGCTTGCCCATGGTGCGGGCGTAAGATTTTTGCCAACAAGAACTTCCTCTGTTGAAAAAGATATGGTTCCGGTACTATCCAAAAGAATAATATTTTTGAACAACATCTTTTCTTTATGTGATTCTATGAGTGTAGCAATGGCTTTTTTTGTGGCTTCATCCACTTTTTTGTGCTCAAGAGCGTTCTGTATAACTGATTGCTGCGCAAGTTGTACCGCATTTTTTTCTTGCTGCGCAAAAAAGGCATTCATTTCCCGTGAGCGATCATCAACAATTTTTGAAAGCAATTTTTCATACTGGGGTATAATGATATGCAATTTATAATAATGAAGCGCAAGAAGAGAACTCATCATTATAAATAGCACAAGAGAGATAGAGAGAGTTATTTTTTTGTTCATTGTTGTATCTCTTTGTTTATTGAATTGGTGCGAAGCGCATCCCATTCTTCTTGAGTTCTTGTTATGATGTATGGCATAGGTTCAATTGCTTTTTGAGAGTTCCATAATATCGTAAATTGTTTATCCGATCGTATTTTTCCCACGCGTGCAAATTGCCACGCCTGAAGTGAATTTTCATTAATATGGATGAGACCTTGCGGTGCATCAAATGCCTGATTATGCAAAGCAGGTCTTACCACTGAGGCCACAACTGAATGGACTTTTTTTACTGCTTGGCTCCATAAATATACACTGTAATATGCAGCTTCCATTGCATCGCCAATATCATGATCGGGACCATATGCTGCTTTAATCTTTTTTACAAATTTTTTATTTTCTTCATTATCAATACTCTGAAAATAACTCCATGTTGCATAATCTCCCGTCATAGAATCTGTTTTAAACACCTCAAGTTCGGGTTCAGACATACTGAATGACATGGTGGGAACTTTTTCTGGTGTTATACCATTTTTGCGCAACGCATCATAGAATGCAACATTAGGATCTCCTTCGATATTATTTAAAATAACATCAGGTTTTGTATCAATAATTTTCTGTATGATGTCATCAACTTTTGTATCGCCTATTGCAAGATATTCTTCTCCAAGAACGGTGCCACCATGAGCAAAAACAACGTCTCTAATAATTTCATGCAAGAGTGGATCTGTACCTACCAGGAAAAATCGTTTGCCAAGATGCTGCAAACACCACGTTACCCCGGGAGTAATCTGTTGATTGGGAGTTGTACTGGCGTATACGATATGAGAAGAATTTTCAATTCCTTCATATTGCACCGGATAGAAAAGAAGAGAATCAAGTTCCTCAACCACCTCTTTTACCGCTCTCCTGCTGGGAGATGCCCAACAACCAAAAATAACGTCAACCTTTTCTTCTGCAATGAGTCTTCGTGCCTCTCGTGCAAAGGTAGCATCATCAGATTTACCATCCACCAGAATGGGCTCAATTTTTTTACCGAGCAAACCGCCCGCATTATTTATTTCTTGAATGGCAAGTAATGTAGCATCAGAAACAGGTCGTTCGCTCAGCGCAAGATGACCAGAAAGAGAATGAAGGATGCCCACTTTAATTGTTTTTTGTGGACGAATTGCTACAAAAATTTTATAGACGATGAATGCTGCACCAATACTCACCAACAGAATGAGCAGGAATTGAGTAAAATGTCTTTTTTTTGTCATGGCGTTAGTAACCTTTTATTCTCAGCTTTGCAACAAATCATTCAGATAAGTAAGCGTATTTTTTTTCACGTTTTCCGATAAGCTTCGAGTACATTGAAGATACGAACTCTGAAGAATTTAAGTCAATAAAAAAAGATCTGTATGTGTATACAGATCTTTTTATTAAAACTGTTGATCACTCGGTTTTTGGTGGATATTTAGTAGGGCAAGCCTTCTGAACAATTAATTTTTGACCTCGAAACTCCGTGCCATTGAGCTCAGCAATGACGCTGAGAGCCTCCTCTTTGTTTGGCATTTCAATACAACAGTTGCCAGTTCGTCTGCCCGTTTTTCTACGCGTCATAATTCTAACGCTTGTTACTTTTCCATAGCGTTTAAAAAATTCTTTGATTGTATCCTCTGTTGCAGAATCGGGGATATTGCAGACATAAAGTTCCATGAAACTACTCCTGCACAAAATTATTTAGATCTTAAGCATAATAACCTTGTTGTTGGGCTTTTGCACGTGCCTTTGCGCCAAATCCGGTAGCTCCTACAGTGCCTTTTGGTGCAAAAAATCTATGCACACATAATCCATTGGGATCATACAAAGTCTTTCTTACCGTAAATTCAAAAACTCCATAATGTCTTTCTATAACTTCTCCCGTGAGATAATTTATTTCATCTATGTGTCCGGGAATAGTAATATACAAATGAAATTTTTGATTAGGATCAAGGAGTTGATTCAAATCTCTATGAATAGAATTATCAATAATAACACGAGCCCATGGGCCAAAATTCGCTTCAACTGCCACGGAAAAAGAATGTCTGATGTCACTCGTATTGTGCATTTTTCTTTTTATTTTTTCTGTATATTGCAACTTAGCAAGTTGATTGCCTTGTATGAGCTTCCCATTACTACTTCTCGTATTGAATGGTAAGAACCTTAATCCTTGAGCGGTATGACAATAAATTCCGAGCAATAGATCTCCAAATGCACCATCTTTCGATATAGTAATTTCTTCGCATATACCTTGTTGTTTAGAGTAGTCATCGATAGTACCTATCGTATCAGTAGAACTTACTAATACATCATACCGAAATTGGATAGGAGCTGGCGCAACATTTTGAGGTGGGAGCTGCTGAAATTGTTGAGCTTTTTTTTGAGGTTGTTGTTGGATGTTTGCAGCTTTTTTAGCTTTTTGCTTTTTTTGTTTTTGGGGTGTTGGTTGAGATTGAGACTGTTGTGCTGAAGCATTTGCTGCTTGAGCCATTTTATTTCTTTTGCCCCTCTTTCTTTTTTTTTAGGAACTTGATGCGCATAAGGTTCTGCAGGTTCCATGGCAAAAGACATCCACGATGCATTGAATAATGTAACCACTATTGTAAGAATAAAAATATTGGTAAACCTCATCACACCCCCCTTTGGTAATTAGTTCTTACCATTCATTGTGGGTAATTCGTTGCCAAAATAGCAATAGAAGAGGGGGGGTATAAACCAATGCTTAAAGGGAGATACATTCATCGAGTCGATTTAATTGAGCACGTTATAATTCAGAAAAATTTTAAGTATTTTGAATTTTTGAATAAGCTATAAAAAGTGCCTCTTCGATACATCCTACTTCGCCCCTACTACACCAAAGCTACGAAGGGCACAGCAAGGCTGCGTAGGACACTCAGGGCGAACGGGCTGGAAAAAATTTTATAAATAGGAAGACACTATGTTTATTTATACACTTGGCATTCTAGAACAAAACTTAAAAATTTTATTAATGCTTCGTCAAAATACCACATTTTTTAACAATTGCTGGAGTCTTGTAGGAGGAAAATTGGAATCAGGCGAAAATGTTACCGAAGCCCTCATACGTGAAGCATATGAAGAGTTAGGAATTACTATAACAAAAAACAATCTTTATTTTGTGCACTGTCTTTCTTGGAAAAATGGACATCAAGATTGTCTACTCTTGGTCTTTAAAATAAATAAATGGATTGGTGCAATAATGAATAGCGAACCAAGAAAATGCGCTGAAATAAATTGGTTTCCCATCAATAATTTGCCCAAGAATATTATTCCTCTCCACAAAGATGTTATTGAAAAGGTTACAGCCTCTATTCCCTATTATGAATATGAAAATGATTGGAATATTGCAATAAACCCAACTATGTCAACATTTGATACACCGAAATTATAACTTCAAAATCAATACAAACAAAAAATGCATTAATTCTTCAGAATGCCATAAAAAAGACCCGGATGTTTATACATCCGGGTCTTTTAAATTCTCAAACTAGTTACAGTTCAAAATGTGTAGCTTATAGCTTAGTAGCGGAAATTTCTTCCACCATCACGGCTGCCACCACCACCATTGTTGTTGCTGAAGCCACCTTCGCGACGAGGCGCGCGGTTTTCACGACCAGTGTTTTCACGTGGACGAGATTCGTTAACAACCATTTTGCGACCTTGAAACTCTTTGCCGTTGAGTTCAGCAATAGCTCTGAGAGCTTCGTCGTCGTTTGGCATTTCAACAAAACCAAAACCACGAGATGAACCAGTAAATTTGTCAGTAACAATTTTAGCAGTCGTTACTGCGCCATAGCCTTCAAAAAGATCTCTAACTGTGCTTTCTGTTGCTGAATAGGAAAGATTTCCGAGATAAATATTCATAAAAATCACTCTAGTAAAAATAAAACAGATATTGATATCACTTATTGGCCAATAAGTATTTATTACTCTTATAGTCTAACAGAAGGAATAAAACTCGGCAAGGTTTATTTTTAACCCTGCTTACTGCCATATTTTCGGATGGGGATCCCATAGGTATTCTTAAATCTCAGCCGTCCGCTTATTGATTGATTCAAAAAACTCTGCATTGGTCTTAGTTTTCTTCATCTTATCGATCAGGAATTCCATACCTTCAATGGTATTCATGCTTGAAAGTAGTTTTTGTAAAATCCAGACCTTATTAAGTTCTTCTTCAGAAAGTAAGAGATCATCGCGGCGGGTTCCAGAAATCAGAAGGTCAAAGGCAGGGAATATACGACGGTGCGAAAGTTTACGCGTCATATTCATTTCCATGTTACCGGTACCTTTAAATTCTTCAAAGATAACCTCATCCATGCGAGAGCCAGTTTCAACTAATGCCGTTGCCAAAATAGTCAATGAGCCGGCTTCTTCTGTTGCGCGAGCTGCACCAAAAAATCTTTTTGGACGTTGCAGTGCATGCGCATCAATACCACCAGTCAGCACCTTGCCTGAAGCAGGGGCAACGGTATTATATGCACGCGCAAGGCGCGTAATTGAATCGAGCAATATCACTACATCGCGATTACATTCAACAAGGCGTTTTGCCTTTTCCAATACAATTTCTGCAACCTGAACGTGTCGTTCAGCTGATTCATCAAATGTTGAACTGATGACTTCGGCCTTGGTTCCTTTGAGGGCTCTACGCATATCGGCAACCTCTTCAGGCCGCTCGTCTACGCATAAAACAATAAGATGCGCTTCAGAATGATTTTGGATAATTGCACGCGCGATTTCTTTGAGTAAAAGAGTTTTACCAACTTTAGGAGGTGCTACGATAAGTCCGCGCTGTCCTTTTCCGACTGGCGTAAATAAATCAAGAATACGGGTAGAAAATGCCAGTGGATCAAATTCAAGATTAAACTTTTCAGTTGGATGTTGTGGGCTTAGGCTATCAAAATGAGGCCTATCAATCATTGAAAGAGGTTCTTCGTAATTTACTTCAGATACTTTAAGAAGGGCAAAAAATTTCTCGCCTTCTTTTGGTTTTCTGATTTCACCTTTAACGGTATCACCAGTTCGTAATCCAAATCGTCTAATTTGGGATGGTGAAACATAAATATCATCAGGTCCTGAGACATAATCATATAAAGCTGAACGCAGAAAGCCAAATCCATCAGGTAGTTTTTCAAGGACGCCTTCAACTGCCATTTCAAAATTGGGATTTTCTTCTGCAAAACGAACTTTTCTCAGCAAATCATCTTTTTTAGTAATTGCTGCGCCCATGATACCATAGCGGCGAGCATACTGCACAAGTTCTGTTAACGATAAATCTTCAAGTGGTCGTTTGGTGAAAGATTGTCTTTCTTGAGCATGAGAGACGATAGGTTGATGGTAATTTTGGCGATGATGCTCTTGTCCAGATGTATAGCCATCTTTACGATCTTGAGAGATAGTATCTTGCTCTACCGGAGCTGATGAAGTTATCGGAACTTCCATTTCTATCGGTTCTGCCGGCCCAGACGATGGAGATGATGCTGCTTTATTCGAATTTCGTGGCGCGCGTTGACGTGTCGGTTGCGACGGAGACGAAGATTGTACGACTTTTGGTGCTGCCTGCTCAGTAGATGTTGAGCTGTTTGTAGAATCAGCTGTTTTTATATCACGGGATTTCATCCAGATCTCCTATAAAAGATACTCTGACGGTTATTCGTCATGCATTATTCCTTGGGTTTGTGAAATAGATTTAAAAAAAACGATGAACGAGACTGACAATTATTTATAAGTAGATCGATCATTGTGATGATAAAGTAAACTTCATACATCAAAATGATCATATTTACATACATTCGTCAACATATTTCAAAAATATATGGGATTATTAATAGTTCTGTAATCAAAGTGAAGGATCCCCAATAAGGCTACGGCACCATTGGGGCAATCGGATCTCTTTGCTGTGGTGGGGTATGACAAACTTCTTATTGCTTCGGCTGCAAAAACATCATGATAGGACTTGCTATATACACTGAAGAGTAAGTACCAAAAATCACGCCAATCAACAATGCCAAAGAAAAATCTCGTAATGCTTCTCCGCCAAATATTAACATTACAATCAACGGCAATCCTGTTGATAATCCCGTAAGAATTGTTCTTCGTAATGTATAATTCAAGCTATCATTAACGATAACTTCAAGAGGTTCGCCTTTTCTTTTTTTCATAAATTCACGTATTTGAGAAAAAATAACGATAGTATCGTTAATTGAATATCCCAAAACAGTCAATATTGCCGCAATAAAATTAATTGATATCTCTCTATCAAGAAATAAGAAGATCGCTAACATCACGATTGCATCATGCACAAGTGCAAGGATTGCGCCAGTAGCAAACGCAAATGACCAAAAGCGTAATGCTATATAGCCAAGCATAAAAAGTAACGCGACAATTATAGCCCAAAAAGATTTTGCGCGTAAATCCGCGCCAACTCCAGCACCAACACTTTCAGTTTGCAATGTGCGCACATTATTATCAGGCATTTCTTGCTGCAAAGCAGTTCTCATCTGCTCGCCAAGACCAACAGTATCGCCTTCAAATTCTTTAACGCGCACTAGTACTTCATTTTCAGCAAATCCACGCGTACTTGCGCTTGACCATCCATTGTTGACAATTATTTGGCGTACCAAACCACTATCAACGGGATTATCAAAAGCAAATAATACTTGTGTTCCACCCGTAAAATCCACGCTATAATTATAAACTGATCCACGAGTTTGATATCTATAAAGAGCAAATCCGCCGAATGCAAGCATTAAGGCGAGAGATGAAAATGCTGTTATTGTGCGATATTTCAAAAAATTAATCATTCGCATATCCGTTTTTTAGCAGTGCGTTTGTTTTGAGATTTTTTTACTACTCGAGTGTCTTTTTTTATTTTTATGTTTGTCCTATAAATAGAACAACATATAAGTATGCTTCATGTATCCTACGACAAAACAGTTTTATCGAGGACTGATAACAGAAACGTATTTACGACCTTTAGGACCAAAATGAAATTTAATTACACCTGGAGCTGTAACGAATAACGTATCATCGCCACCGCGAAGAACTTGTTTGCCTGGATGGATGTGAGTTCCGCGTTGACGAACGATAATTTCGCCACCAAAAACTTTGTGTCCATCAAATATTTTACAACCAAGCCGCTTACTATGACTCTCACGATTATTCTGGGTACTTCCACCGGATTTACTGGTTGCCATTGGATATATCCTTCAAGAAATGAAACTATGTATTTTTTGTTTAGTGTCTACAGAAAAGAACCACTTGTATACTAAAATAATGGCGGATAATTGATTAAAAGTCAAACCCTACTTGTACCCCAACCTTCGCTGTGCTGCAGTTGGGGACCCCTTACCCCCCTTTTGACGAAATGGCGCGGTTGTGAGAAACTAAAAGAGTAATAAATGATAAAAGAAACCATATTTAGGGGATATTCATGTTGAAAAAATTGTGTTTAGTGGCAACAACCGCTCTGTGTGCCACTATCTCTGCTGAAGCAATCAATGGACGCGAAATCCCATCTATTTATACAGATGGAAATAGCATTCCTCTCATTCCGTATTCAACAATCAGGAAAATAGAGATTCACAACGCTCTAGATCATATCGCCCAAGAAATCAAAGCGATATATTCGGAGCTCAGTTTGGCGCTTTCATTCCTGGAAAGGGGCGAACAGCACTTCCAAGAACAACTGGGAGATGATTATGAGCCTCGCAAGCAACGAGCGATGGATGTACTCAAAACTATCCTTGAAAGCCCTGAATTTGCCACAACTGTGCAGCAAGTTACTGATGAACAGGTAATGCTTATTGTAGATCAATTGGTTAATTTTAACGATATTATCATCGATCCAAGCGCGTTTCCTCTTGAGCAAAAAATAGAAAATGAGCTAAAAGCAGCTGCTTTTGATGAACAGATGCAGCAGATATTCAATATATTTTATGTGGCGCTGGTTACCAAACGCGGAGTCGAAATGCTTCTTGAAAAGCTTGCAATACGATCTCATGAGCTTATGGCAGAGCGTGGAACATTGTAGAATGCAGATTGCCCCACTGATGCGCGCTAAATGATGCCTGCCCTTCGTAGCTCGAAGAGCGAAGTAGGGCGATATCATTGACAAATAGAATTTCAAAATTATATCCTATCAATAGAAACTAAAACCTATTGATAGGATTAATCATGTTAAAAAAAATCTGTCTTTTTACCTTTTCTTTATTAGTATCTGTACCAACTTTTGGGATAGATATCACCGATCTTCAGAATCAACGTAACCATATTGTCTCAGAAATGCGTTCAATCAAGCGGACATGGAATGTGGATCGTATCCATATTAAAATGGCCCAAAAGGCATCCCTTGTTGCTTATCAAGCGATAAGACCAGTTATTGAGAAAATTATTGCAAGCAACGATTTTGTGACAAAGATGGATGGAATTGTGGCAAATCAGGTTGATGCTATTGTTAATAGAAATATGTCTTTTGCGAGTGTAAAAACAGAGATTTCTCTCATGGATTTATTTCCAAATGCAGCAGTAAATGCATTCGGGCAAAAATTTTTTTCTGCTATGGCCGATAAGGCATGTATGTTCCTTTTAGGTCAAAAGTTAGCACAAAAAGTCCAAGAGCTTGATATTGCAATCAAAATGATGCAACAAGCGCCACCATCAACTATGTCGTCGACAACAACAAGCCCATGGTGGTAAATAAGGAACGAATATGATTAAAAAGGTGCTGATAGTGCTGATGATATTATGTATAAATCTAGAGGCAACAATGAAATTGATAAGCCCTGCTTTTTCTGATAATGAAGCAATTCCGGTGCAATATACTTGTGATGGGGTCAATATATCCCCAGCGCTTGCATGGTCTGATGCTCCTGAGCATACCAATAGTTTTGCGCTGATCGTTGATGATCCAGATGCCGTGTCCGCCGTAGCCTCGGCGAAGGAGGAACCAAAGAAGGTTTGGGTTCACTGGATAGTCTTTAATATTCCATCAAGCATTGATGGTCTTTTAGAAAATACTGCCTCCACGCGCCAAAGTGTGCCGTTTATGCAAGGAGCAACTGATTTCAATGGCGCGCAAAAATGGGGTGGTCCGTGTCCACCGAATGGTACTCATCGCTATCGCTTTACTCTGTATGCACTTGATATTCTCCTTGATCTGCAACCAGGAGCAACCAAAGAGCAGTTGTTGAGCGCTATGCATGGCCACATTCTTGAGCAGGCTAGGCTTATTGGGACTTATCAACGAAAAAAAGGGTAATGGACATGGAAAAAAATAATAAATCTGTTGTGAAAACGATTGTTCTCTTGATTGCTATAGTGGCACCATCTTTTTATCTGTTCTCTTCGTATCATAGTCCGAAAATGCCTGCAAATAATCCATTTCGTCGGCAAAAAGCCAGAAGACAAAGAACTCCTGTTATCAAATCGGTAGCGGTAGAACCTGTTATGCAAGCCGAAGATGAGAAAGTTATTTATGAAGAGCCTGTTTCTCGGTCTTTGCCGGTAGTGAGGGCATCTGAAGACAATAAAATGCCCGAGCAACTGCAACCGGAAGGCCCAACAAATACATCTGTGCTGCAAGATGTTCAGGTTGTACCACCGTCTCCTGGTATTTTAATGAGCATGTATGGGACTATCGCTCCGATTATTTTAGTGACGATGAATAAGGCGCTCGGAGGGGGTATAGAAGCTTCTACCAAGACTGTTATCGAGCGATATATTGGTCGACGACAATTTATGTCACTCAAAGATAATATTATGACTAAAATGAACGCTATGCTTAAACCAGAGTTTGTGGGAATATCAAATGAACAAAAAAATAAGCTAAAAAGCCTTTCGGATGAGGAAAAGTTGGAAATTGGAAAACAAAATTTTCTATCATCAAAAGAATTGAAAACATTTAATACTTTAGAGCAACAATCAGTTACCTCATCCATTTTCAGTCAAGCGTTCTATATGGGGATGCTGAATACAATTGTTCCATTTATATCCACGTTCATTGGCTTTGGGGCAACGATGGGGTTGCAAACGCTGATGCCGGCAAGTAATTCTCAATAGATAAATAATATCTTATCAAGAAAACGCTGCTGTTGCATAAAAATAACAATGTAATTTCATAAAAAAATGGGACTTGAAAAAGTCCCATTTTCTATAAGTTAGTATATTTAGTCCATCTACCTTTGCATTTTTCAATGGGGTATTTTGCTGCTTGTTCAAGTTGTTTATGTGCAACCGCTTTGCTTAAATCGATATTGTGACGTACGCAAAAAGCCAAAAGTAATATGGTAATATCGGCAACTTCATCTTCAACATGGTGGCGGTGTTTTTCCAATTCATCATATGATGCAGCGTTTTCGCACCACAAGAAAAAATCCATCAATTCAGCAACTTCTGATGCAATCGCCATGCTCAAATTTTTTGGACTGTGAAACTGTTGCCATTCACGATCTTCGGTGAATTTTTTTACTGCATTTTTTAATGTTTCTACGGTTGTTGTTGTATCTGCCATAGTTGTTCCTTATGCTAAAGGCTTCATACGTTCTATTGCTGCATTAAGTTCTGCAGAAAATGCATCAAATGCGGCTACGATAGTATCTATATTTTCTTGTTCATAGGTATAAGAGGTAAGATGTCGTTTCTCTATAAATCCAAACCATTCTTGTGGATTATCAATTAATTTTGCTGTAGCAGCTTTTCTGAATATATCTCGTGGTGCAGTTGATTCTACACCTTGAGCTGTAAAAATACGCTTCATAGTTTTCCATGATAATTCATAGCAAATCTTGAAGGCATGTATTGCTCCAACTTTATCTCTATTAGTTTTCATATCTTGACGAAATTGTTCAAATACGGCTTGTGCTTTGAGTAGATTGCTCATTAAATCTTGTATTGATTGTTCCATTGCTCATCTTTCTGTGTTGTTTATTGTTTTAACCCCATGCTATACTTCGTTGCGCACGGGGACCGCTGGTTAAGAAGTCAAAAAGTCCACGACAAATTGGCTCCAGGACTCCATGCAATCGCGTTGTGCAATGCATTCTGATAATGGCACCAAGGTACCACTTTTTAATTCCGATTTTATTGCAATATTGGTGCTATCGCCTTCAAGCAACAGCACAAATCCGATGTGCACCTTACCGACATCGTTGGAATCATCATTTAAAATGCCGAGCGGTTTTACGTTCAATGTTCCTGCATAATCAACTTCTTCATGGAATTCACGCAATGCCCATGCAAAAAGAGAATCAGTACTCATGTCTTCTTGGCGAATATGGCCACCAATGCCGAGTGTCAATTTATTGCGTAATCTGCTTTCAGAAGCATCCGATTTGCGTTGCATCAAAAAGTACTGATTATTATAAGTATAAACAAGATAGGGAATAACTTGTTTATATCCGAAATCTGTTTCCATAATTGAACGGGGCAGAAATTCTTTTTTATCGTTAATGATGTTCAGATACTGTTCAAAATCAACTTCTTTTAAACCATGCCATGCAGCAATATCGGTAAAAAGATGTTCACGTTGAACGACAAGAATGTGTTCATCATGAGTTTGTGTTGTTTGCTGTTGTTGGGTATTTATTTGTGTCATAGTTGTTCTCCTTGTTTTGTTTTTACTAAATGTTCAAAAAATGCAAAATATTTATGCCACGCCCCATCGGTAGATCCATACTGATTAGTCTCTTTAAAATCATCAATGAGTAGGATTTTTATATTTCCTATTTCACTGAGGCGTTTTATGTTTTTTGGATCGAGAATCATTAGGTCTAATAATGTTAGAGCCTGTTCGATGGTATCATTGCATAATGATTGATGTTCATGAAGCCTATGATTAATTGCCTTATCAACAATATGTCCTATGCGGGTCAATTGTTCAAAGGTGGGTAATTCAAACCAATATTGTTTTTCATAAATAGCAGTTGATATTTGCATAATATCCTTTCATCATTATTAATCTCAGTATAAATAACCCCTCAATATTAGCAAATCACGGATTCTGATTGACTAATATTGTTTTTGAGCCATACTGTCATCGTAATTTTGCACCATAAAACAACCGATACGAAGGGGTTCTCATGAATCATAAAAAATTGCTTATTGCTGCGTTGGCAACGGCTATTTCTGGAATAGCTTTTGCATCAGAAGAAGTCGCCATTTTGCCTTATCCTTACCCAATTCAAGAAACTATCGATTACAGCAAACTTTCACCACAAGATTTGCTTAAAGAGTGTAAAAAACATGGGATAAAGACTCCTGAATATAAAGAATTAAAGGGTTTGGTTAAAGATGCACAGGAAATAATAGAACAAACTGGAACGGTTGACTTGACTCCAGAAGGACTTGCAAGAAGACAAGCATCTATCGCTGCCATTGTTAATCAGATTCAGGAAAGAAACAAAGTTTTTGCAGAAAAAATTAATGAAGCGACAGCGCAAGTTACTGAAACAAATATTTTGCAAGATGCTGCAGCAAAAGCAGAAGAAACTACTCACCATCTTGCTGCAGAATTAGGTAAGGTTGGCGATAAATAAGAATAATATTTTATCTTTGATAAATACAAAAACCTCTGAATTTCAGGGGTTTTTTTTGTTTGTTTTTTCTACACATTCTGAATGCGATATGTTATTTCTAAAATCATTATCAAAGTTAAAAAAGGAGCTTCTCATGGTGATAGTTAATGAAAACAAATTAAATACGATGTGGATTTTTTCAAAATACGTCTATGGCTTAGTTCCTATAGTTATCGGTCTTGATAAGTTCTTCTTTTTCATTGTTGATTGGAATATCTATGTAAGTCCTTATGCGGCTTCTATTATTCCGGTCATGTATCTTGTTCCTGCCGTTGGTGTAATAGAAATTGTTGCCGGACTGCTTATTTTAACCCATTGGACTCGCTTTGGAGCTTATTTGGTTGCTGCTTGGATTGGCATGGTCATTGTTAATTTATTTATGATCGGCGGTCTTTATGATATTATTCTGCGCGATGTTGCCATTGCTTTTGGCTATATCATGTTTGGCATGCTGACTGAGCTGAAAGAAACGGCGCAGCAGGAATAATTGATATAAATTTCCGCCTTTGCTCAAAAAGGGATAAAGGTGATAATTAACAGGAAAAATCAATGCAAATATGCTTTTGGTATTGATTTTTTCTATTTTCTTGGCTATCTTGAAAAAGATAGTATCTTAATTATTCTTTTCACAAAGGGTTGTTATGTCGACGTATACAGTCGTTCCGGTGAACAACTATATCTCAGTTCCAAATCATTCCAATGGCCATATGGGTCTATTTTCCTTTGTTGTTGCTTTTCTTCTTCTTTTTTCTTTATCTACTTTCTTATTGCTGCTGCTCGGCAGTTTATAATCTTGCGTTCTTGACGCACCACCCAATAATTCGTTTTTAAGTAAGTCAGTTTTTGTACTGTAGACACTTTATTGTATGTAGCTCCATTTTTGTTAGGGGTTATATCACTATAATGCTCAGGCAAAATTAATATGTTCACATTTTTTTTCTATCGGTTTTTATCATGAAAAAATTTTATTTTATAATAGCTATTTTTGCGTCTAGTTTTACTGCCTATGGAATGGATAAAGGCATGCAATTGAAAGAAGTTCCAAGAAACAAATATTCTTTTTCTTCCATTCATAACGTCCGTGTTGCAGCAAGTTGTTTGACCTTGGTAGGAGGATGGGGATTTTTTGTCGTCAATTCTCCTCGGTTTATGAACCATTTATCTTATAGTGTAAAACGCATGCCATTGGCGGTTTTTTTAACGGGTTGTTCCATTAATCAAGCGTTTATTATTTCAGAAAATATAAGGAATAAAAATGAATAAAAAAATCATTGCAATAGCTTTGGGCATAATGATGTTCGGGTGTGGTTTCCATATTTGTTTTCGAAAAGAATCTACTCGCGATATGAGCCCCGCTGGATTTGGACAAGTATTTACCGACCATATGTTTGTCATGGAGTGGAACGAAAAAGATGGTTGGCATAATATGCGCATTCAATCATACCGACCCTTTTCAGTTGATCCAGCGGCACTCCACATGCATTATGGGCAAGAAATTTTTGAGGGTATGAAAGCTTTTTATACTGAAGATAAGCATATCGTTTTATTCAGACCAGAAGAACATTTAAAGCGATTTAATCAGTCTGCTCAGATTATGTGTATGCCTGAAATTGATGTTAATGCTGTTCTTTCTTGGGTTAAAAAGTTAGTGAAAATTGATCGTTGTTGGGTGCCACAGGATAGGGGGCAATCTCTTTATATTCGACCAACTATGATTGCAACAGAAGCAACCATTAATTTGAAGCCATCTGCAAGCTATACCTTTTTTGTAGTGCTATCTCCGGTGGGTAGCTTTTATGAAAAGGGATTTGCTCCGATTGATATCATGGTGACAGATACATTTACCCGTAGCTCAATTGGCGGGGTTGGAATGGCAAAAACAGGAGGTAATTATGCAGCAAGCATGCGTGCACAAAAAGAAGCACATCAAAAAGGATATGCTCAAGTTTTATGGCTTGATTCTGTTGAGCGCAAATTCGTGGAAGAGGTGGGGACAATGAATATCTTTTTTGTAATAAGAGATACTTTAGTAACGCCCATGCTTACCGGTACCATTTTACCAGGTATAACCCGAAAAACGGTGCTTGAGGTGGCACAAGAATGGGGAATGTCTGTGAGTGAGCGTAAAATTTCTATTGATGAGGTGGTTAACGGAATTAAAACCGGAAGCATAAAAGAGGCTTTTGGGACGGGTACTGCTGTTGGTATTGCACCGATTGGAAAAATTGCTTACAAAAACAATGTTTATGCCATTAATGAGGGAAAAACAGGACCAGTGACATACAAAATATATAATAAAATTATGGCGATACAGCGGGATAAAACCCATCATACTGAATGGCTTGCAGAAGTAATATAGCGTATAAAAAAACGAATAAATTAAAGGATGTTTTATGTCACAAGAAAATAAATGGCATTCCTCTGTTGGATATGTGTGGGCCATGATTGGTTCTGCCATTGGGTTTGGGCCGATTTTAAGCTTCAGCGCGCGGTGTTATTTTAATGGAGGAGGAGCGTTTTTGATTCCTCTTACCATTGCAGTCGTTGTATTAGGACTTCCTCTCCTTATTTTGGAAGGAGTTATAGGGCAACATTTTCAACTTCCACTTGTTTCTGCATATGGCAGAATAGCGGGTAAATGGGGAAAATTTTTTGGTTGGCTTGCGGTTTTTGGTGTAGCTTCAATTGGATCTTATTATTGTGTTATCACAGCATGGACAATGGCCTATATTTTTTATGCTGGTATGGATATGATTCCTGTTGATACCGCACATTTTTTTGCGCATTATTTCTTACAGGATTCAGGATCATTAACAGTTCTTGGGGCAATATCAAAACCCATGGTGATGAGTATTGTTGCCGTTAGTCTTTGCACATGGTTTGTGATGATACAAAATATACAAAAAGGTGTTGGCAAGTTTTGTTCCATATTTCTTCCTCTTCTTTTTGTGTTATTGATAGGCCTTTTGGTGTTTATTAGCAGTTTGCCCGGTGCTTGGAATGGTTTTGCCCATTTTCTTACTCCTCATTTTTCTCAATTATTGCAACCACAGGTTTGGCTTGCAGCATTTGGGCATGTATTTTTCAGTTTGAGTATTGCGCTTGCTATTATTGTTGGATACTCTCGATACACTGATAAAAGTATTAATATTGCACGTTCCATGCTTTGGGTTGTTATAGCTGAAATATGTTGTTCAATAATTGCAGGACTTGTAATATTTGGCGGCATAGGTTACATGGCACATGTTCAGCAGGTTCCTTTTAATGAAGTGGTAAGTTCTTCATTATTTGGACTTGGTTTTATTGTATTCCCTAGAGTTATCGTCATGTTTCCTTACATCGTTCGTATTGTTATGGGGACCGTATTCTTTATCTGTTTATTTATAGCAGGTATTACGGGGATGTTTTCTATTGTTGAGGCGGTTGCTGGTAACTGCGAAACGGAATTTTCTTGGAGCAGAAGCAAGGCTATTTCAATAATAACAATTTTTATTTTTGTTATGTCTCTTTTGTATACGGGAGGAAATGGTACCTATATCATCGATGCTTTGGATAGTATGGTATCTGGATTTAATGTTATTGCTGCCGGACTGGCTGAAATCATAGCATTTATGTATTTTGCGCCACAAATAATAGCCCATCCTTCTTGGTTTACTCCTCATCAATCAACGCGAGCGGTAAGATATTATCTTCTTAAATATGTTGCCTCGATTGTATTAGGTATAATTCTTGTATCTTCTTTGGTAACGGAATTTAGTGAGGTCTTTACGTTTGCGCATTGGATTCGTTGGGGTTGGCTTGTGATAGCGATAGGATTAGCAGCGATATGTGCACAGAAAAAATAAATGTTTATACTATTATACAGTAAATGTTTTTTATGAAGGATGCTACCAATGAGTTATGATGTCTCAATAATTGAAAAAAAATGGCAGAAGCGATGGGCAGAACATCCTGAAGCTAAAACAAAACCTGCTGGTAACGGCAAAAAGTTTTATTGCCTTGATATGTTTCCGTATCCATCAGGCAGTGGTTTGCATGTAGGACATTGGCGTGGATATGTACTTTCTGATGTATATACCCGTATCAAATGGCTTGAAGGATATAATATTTTGCATCCTATGGGATGGGATGCGTTTGGTCTTCCTGCAGAAAATGATGCGATAAAAAAAGGTATTCAACCCAAGGAAGGTACTGCGGCCAATATTGCGCATTTTAAAAAGCAATTAGAAGAAATTGCAGCACTCTATGATTGGGATAAAGAAATTAATACGACTGATCCTGATTATTATAAATGGACGCAGTGGATATTTTTACAAATGTTTAAAGCTGGCCTTGCGTATGAAGATATGGCACCGATCAACTGGTGTCCTTCTTGTTTGACTGGTCTTGCCAATGAAGAAGTTATTGATGGCAGATGTGAACGCTGTGGATCGGAAGTTGTGCAACGTAATATTCGGCAATGGATTTTGAAAATTACTGCCTATGCAGAAAAATTACTCACTGGTCTTGATAAACTTGATGGCCAGAAAAAGTTAAACTGATGCAGCGCAATTGGATTGGTAAAAGCGAAGGGTTAATTTTTAGCTCTCCGGTGAAAGATTCGATCTTTAGTGTTAGAAACTTTTTCCTCACACTTTGAAACATTTCGTTCTAATACATTTTTAGTTATTGCACCTGATCATGAACTGTTGCCGTACTTATTGAAAATGTACCAAATCGTGAAGAAATTTTAGCATTTGCCCATGGACTTGTTCAAGAACGTATTCGCGATAAAGGAGCCGCGGGCCATGAACCAAAAGGTATTTTTACTGGTTGCTATACTGTCGATCCTTTTGGCAATGGCGAATTACCAATTTGGGTTGCAAGTTTTGCGTTAGCAGATTATGGAACTGGTATAGTCCAATGCAATGCGCATGATGAACGTGATTTTGCATTTGCAAAAAAATATAACATTCCATTAAAAGCTGTTTTATTTCCTGAAGATCCTGAATTACGCAAGCAGGTAGAGAATTTTGAAATCTGTTACACCGATCATACGAACGGTATTTTAACAGAACCAACTCCATTTGCGGGCAAGAAAATTAGCGATGTTCGTAATCAGATCATTGAATATTGTGAAAAAAATAACCTGGCGCGCCGTACTACCAATTATAAATTACGCGATTGGGTATTTTCTCGTCAGCGTTATTGGGGTGAGCCAATACCATTAATTCATTGTACAAAATGTGGCATTGTGCCGGTTCCTGAAGATCAATTGCCAGTAACATTACCAGAAGTTGAACATTATCAACCAACAGGCACGGGCGAATCTCCACTTGCTGCAGTGCATGAATGGGTGCATGTCAATTGTCCGCAATGTGGTGGACCTGCAAAACGTGAAACAAACACCATGCCACAGTGGGCAGGTTCATGCTGGTATTTCTTGCGCTATCCAAATCCGCATCTCAAAGATAAGCCATGGGATCCAAAGGATATGAATTACTGGCTTCCGGTTGATTTATATGTGGGTGGCATTGAGCATGCTATTTTGCATTTGCTGTATGCACGCTTCTAGGTAAAAGTGTTGTATGATTTAGGGCATTTACCATTTGATGAACCGTTTAGCCATCTCTTTAATCAGGGAATGGTATTAAAGTATTCGGAAAAATCGGGCCTTGTTGAAAAAATGTCAAAATCAAAAGGTAATGTTGTCAGCCCTGATGAGATGGTTGCAAAATATGGTTCTGATGTATTGCGCATGTATATTCTTTTCATGGGACCACCAGAACTTGATTGTGAATGGCAAGATAGTGGTATTGAAGGGGTCAAGCGTTTTGCGCACCGTGTCTATGATTATCTCACCAAGCCTGGGACCATTTTGCCGCAAGGTGAACATGAGGATATTTCTGCTACGCGTCGTACGCATAAATTGTTGCAAGATTTTCAAGAACGTATTGATCTATTTAAACCAAATACTGCGCTTTCAGCGTTTATGGAATGGATTAATGATGCAACAAGTGGCAATATGCGTTTGAGCAGAAGTTCAGCAGAAAAAATAATTGTAGTGCTTTCCGTGATGGCGCCGCATATGGCGAGTGAATTGCTCGAACAATTATTTAATAAGCAGTTGAGTGAATGTTCGTGGTCGTATGCAAATCCAGAATTTACGTATGAAGATCATGTGGAAATTATCATTCAGGTGAATGGGAAACATCGTGGCAATGTCCGGGTGAAGCGTAAATCTGATCAAGATATAGTTGAGCCATTGGCACGTGTTGTTGCAGCACCGTATCTGAGAGATAAAGAAATTATGAAAGTGGTTTTTGTGAAAGATCGCTTGATTAGTTTTGTGGTGAGATAAAACGATATTAATAACAAAAAGAGGCCCGCTATAAAAAGCGCGCCTCTTTTGCTTTTGTGCATAGCTTAGCTGTTTATGCGTGTTGAGTTTCTTCTACTTTGCTTTGTAATTCAGCTTCTACCTTTTCCAGTTTTGCAATAACTTCATTCAGTTCTGCAAGCTTCTTTTTGTCATAATAACGTTCTGCATATTGTTTAGCAAAAAAAGCCAATGAATAAAGACCACATGCTCCACCGAGCAAGATTGACTGAGCTGTTGTCACTGTTGGATCTATATAAGGAAGTGAGAAAGCGATTGCGCCCAAACTTGCCATCATAGCTCCAGCAACTTTATCTGCAAGCTGCGTGTTTCCATGCGATCGAATAAGATAGTATTCGGCATTGTCCTTTGAGTAACCTACCTCTCTCAATGCTTTGCGGACGTTATCCAAACGCGTTGCATCGTCTTTAACAAGACTATTGTTCACAATGGTGTTTATTATATCTTGATACATACTATCTGCTGATGCTGCAATTGGTAACATAGGACTTACACCGACTACAATGGCTAGCGCCATTATTATTTTCTTCATCATAAGCGTTTTCCCCTCTTAAGATTAATGATTTATCATTCTAATTGCAATTATAGCGCATGGGGGAAAATAATGCAAAAGGGGGTTCGGAATAGCGATTGGATGGCTATTTTTGCAAAAAAGGATAAACAAGAGAGCTCTCCCGGACTAATTTTAGGCCGGCTTGCCAATTTTTATGGGTTTGGCACGACTGTCTCAAAAAATAAGAAACTCCGATCCAATCGTTCTTAATCGATGATTCATGTCGAATATTCCGGGCCAAAATGTCGAATTTAGCTATAGTTTGATGTCAAATTTGAATTTGTTATCTTGTTCCGACTAACCAGTTCCATAGTGAGGTAGCGCCAGATACAATCCAGCTAACAAAGATAGTGCCGCCTTGTACTATTGATTTGAACATTGCGGTAAATATAGTGCCTTGAGCTGGTTTTGAAGGAGCTTTTTCGGTGGAGCTATCAGACATAGGATTTTCTGTTGGTTTCTCAATATTTTGACGAGGCGGTTTATATGAAGGATATGTGGAAACTGGGTTTGATGGTGTAGGTTCATTAAGGTTTTCAGGAAGATATTCTTTTGCTGGCTCTTCTTGTTGAACGTTTGCTTGCGCTGGGGAAGTTTTTGTTTCAATTCCAAATATGTTTATTATCTCTGTATAAGTAGACTCAAAGATTTTTTTTTCTTCTCCGTGGAGCAATGCGATTTGCTTGTTTGTTGGCAAAGTAGGGACCGGTCTATCCAATAAGCACCGAATAAAGATAGGTGTTGTTACAATATAGCTTATGGTTTTTTTGTCTTTATCATCAAATATAGGTTCTGTAGTTAGATTCAGCTCAAGTATATTTCTGATAGCTTGAAAGCTTTTGACAAAATGATTTAAGTTTTCTGGTATATTATTTACTTCATTGAGCGTAAGGCAGATATCATAATAATTGTAGAGAGTTTGTGTAATTGCTTGTTTTAATTGCAATTTTAGTTTTTCTCGCCTGTCTATTGGTGTTGATGATAATGCTGCTGATAATATGGAGAAGGCATTTGTTTTTAATTGGCGCAATGTCTGGGTAAGCGTGGTAATATCGGTAGGAATTTCTCCATAAGCAAGAGATGACAGCATTGAATGTTTTTGCTCGACAAACTCTTTTTTTAATATATCCATAATATTTTCTTTGTTTGATTCAAATGCTTCTTTTTGTTCATCGGTCATAAATTTAGAATTAGAGAAACCGTTTATACAGCCAGATGATGCCATGATATAGTTGAGGATTTTTTTATCATACTTATCAAATATATCTTCATCGGCATGAGCATTTTCCTGAAGCTTTGTTACGGCAGATGTGAAGTATTCAAGAAAACCATTTATTTCTCCTATGCTATCATCAGGTTCATATTTTAATTTTAAGCAAATGATGAGATAATTGTATAAAATTTCTGCGATTGCAGATTTAAGGTTAATCTGACGGATAGCATTATTATAAGTGCTGATTTTTATTGTTTTTTGTGTCATCTGTGCATTTAATAGTTGCCGCTTGGCATGTAAATTACCCAAGATAATTGAATGTCGTTCCTCAAGTTCTTCAATAATATCGGTAAGATTTGTTGGTAGTCTATCTAAATTAGACGACAGTGTATGTATATTTTCTTTTTCCAGATCATAAACATAATTCGCGCTATCCAGCATTACATTACGATTGGCAGGCATGGAAATTGGCAGTGTGATATTTAATAGGGGAATGAGCAAAGATTTCACATTTGCTGGTAAGCTTAAAAATGCTTGGCATTCCGGTTGTAATTTACCTAGAACGATCTTTTCATCTTTGTTCAACGATGATGCTAAGCATAATTCAGTAATTAATCGTGCTTGTTTGATATCAGCAAGATTATGTAAATTTTTCTTTTCTTCAGTAGATAACAGATCGATGACAAAAAGATTGTCTTCAGCTCCTTTGCATCCAAATACTATTTGTGGTTTATCGCCATAAGGATTAAATGCCATGCACCGAGCTCCATGTGGCATATTTTTTACTGTTATAGGAGTTGGAGTTAATTCTTTTGTATTCCACATAATTATTTCATTGTCACTGCTTGAAAAGAATGTTTCTCCATCAGAACTAAATGTTATTGCACTGACTGGGGCTGAATGTCCTTCAAGATTGATGGGAGCAATATTTGTGGTAAAGTTTTCAAGAGTGCATAAAAAGAGATTATTTCGTATACCGCCTGTTCCAAAAACAATTATTTGAGAGTCTGGACTCCATGCTACAGCTTTTGCTTCTGCATTGTCATCTAGAATCTTAAATGTTCCCTTAAAAACTGCTTCTCCGGTCTGAGAATCAATTTCTTTTTTCCATAAGAAAACTTCACGACTCCCTCCAGAAAGAATATAGTTTCCATCTGGGCTATAAGCTATCGATTTAACGGAACCTGAGTGTCCTTTAATAGGTAAATATTTTATGTTTTTTTCATCGTTTCTATCAATTTGCCAAAGAGTAGAGCTATCCCAGAAATCTTCAAAGCCGCAAATAATTTTATTATCATTTTTTGGGTCAAATGCTAGCGCATTGATAATTGTATCGGGAGGAAAAAGAAGAGGATCATATGGTATTCTGTCATCCTCGGCCGAACGAATCGTAGTTATTCCAAGATTATAATGGGGAGCTGCGCTTCCGGTATACAGAATTAAATCAGAGTTTTTATTGGCTACCACCGAATAAATATTGGAATAACTAGTACGAGAAAAACGTTCAGGTTTTGGGTCTTGTGCGTTTAACCAGAAGTAGCCAAGATTATTTTCACTTCCGTGGCATCCAGAGAAAAGGAAGCTATATTTCCCACCAGTACGTTTATCTGTACTATGTTGTATAGCCATAGAAGTTACCGTTTTTGGATTGCCTGGCATAGAAATTATACGTTTGCTATTCAAATAACTGATTGCAGATTTCAGTAGTTCCGGTACTAAAAAATTCTTTTGAATATCATTAGTTACAAATAAACTTAAACACAGCTTGTTAATATCGATTGCTCCTACTTCTTTTGCAGCAGTGACAAGCTTTTTCAGTTTTCCTTCCCCGAGGGTATAATTAATTTTTGGCTTATCTCCAGACATAAGTTTGTCTTTATATGCCAGAGTGAAGAAAAAATCTTCAAATTTACAAAGACGAGCTTTTGATAATGCTGTGCTTACGAGGTTTACTTCTTCAGTTGTGACATTGAGAGGTACTAAATTAACTGGGTTAATTGAACTATTAGAACCCTTTTGCTCTTCTAATAAGGGTATTACATTTTTCATTGCCGCGACTTGCCATTGTGGAAGCTGTATGCGGCCATCATTTGTTGTGATATAAACTGGCAATTTAGATGAATCTACTGGTTCCATTGCCAAAACACAGCAATTGCCAGCCATGAAAACGATGGTGATGAGTGTGAGAATAAATTTTCTTTTTGTGCGCATCGTATTTCTCTTTAGAAATTTTTAAAAAGATATATTTATATTATCTATCATAATAATAAATTTTTTAAATGTATAAAAGCAAGAAAACAATAGGATTATGTAAAGACATTATTGAAAAGCCGTGGATTAAAAGGGTTTTTATTAATTGTCTTATAAAAAAGGGTGCATGGCAATTTTTATTGTGAGGTAGAAGAAGTAAGTTCTTTTGGGGAGTCAGGGGGTTGCCTAGCTACTACCATCGAATAGTAATCACTGAAGATTGCTATAGCGGTACTGATTTTGAGAAGATTGGTTATGAAATGCATATTTTCCTTATAATAAAATAACTATTTAAAGGCAATAAGTGAGCAAAGGAATAAGCACATGAGAACGTATCGTATGCCTTTTATACTGTTCTTTATGAGTATGATGTTCGCTTTCCCAGCATGGATACAGGGGATGGAAGCTGAAGCTGCAGCTCAACCATTGCCACCAGCCCGCTCAACATCGCTCATCTTGCAGTATCTGAAAAATATTACCATTATGTGCATTATTAATAACTATAGGCCAATACTGGCCAGAAAATGGGTTGGCACGCTTGCCCGGTTAAATAAAGAACTGAAAAAATATTACGCTCATGAATCAACACGTAAAGAAATTGTAAGAAAGATTTCGCGTAATAGTAACTATAGTGATTTTGATGTAGCGAGAAAGTGTGATTATGAGAAAATAACAAACAAAATAAAAACTCTTTTTTCTATTGCCAAGGATAATCAAAAGGAATTTCATGCGGGAGATTTTAAAGATAAATGGTATCTTAGTGTTACCAAAACAGGTATAATTGGAAAATTTAGGATGAGATTGACGTTGTTGCATATGACGACGGCTGCGTGTAATGTGGAAAAAACGAAGGCTCTTATGAAGGCAGGTTGTCATTGTACATTTAAAGGGTCCAGTCCAATTGCGATACTAGCGGGTCCAGATCCTGTTTTACACGATTATTATAAACTTGTTTGTGAAGAACAAGCAAAGCATTTTTCTCTGTATAAATTATTTGTCAGCAAAAAAGTTAATCCTGATGATAGATGTGCTATTACAGCATTCACGTATCTTCATCGGGTAGTAAATAAGGGAGATAAAAAACGTACTCGCGTATTACTTGAAGCGGGTGCGCATCCGTATAACCTATTTTTTGATGATCTTCATGCTCAACGGTGTAGGGTGGATACCGAGAAAATAAATAAATTAAAAAGATGTTCTATTGGGACTCTGTATCAAAACAAGGATAATGGTAGGGAGCCATGGATGCATAATGCATTTACTTTAGAACGAGGTGAACCAAAGGGTTGGTTACAAGGGATGTATGTGGAAGTCCAGAAAAATCTGGTGATAGAATATAGTCATCGACGCAGATCAAAGAAAACAGAAAGCAAGTAATGATACGTGCAGAACTATATCTGCAAAATTATGAACAAAGAAAAAAATATGGAAAAATATTTCCTCTTAATTTTACTCACGCCCTGTATTCTTAGTGGAGTGGATCCAGTTTCTTGGATTGCAGCACCCGCTTTGGGAGCTGTAGTGAGAGAAGGCGTCGATATAACAAAAGTATATATCTATGGACCACAAGAGCAGCATAAGCGATTGCTCAAAAAACATCTTGATTCTGATAATTTCAACTCAGCTATTGTCTGCGGATGTAACGAAAATTTTACCAATGAATGCACAGATTTAGCAAAGCATTTTGAAGCACTGGAAAGGTATTATGCACGTTCTCACGAGCTATCTTGTGTGGTAGATCAAATAGAGCTTCTTGAAGAGGGTGATTATGATACGCAAGATCTCAAAGAATTCAGGCAAAAATTGCGTTCTGAGAATACCAATACGTATTCTTATTTTAGATCGTTAAGTGCAGAAGAAAAGCAGCGTCTTTTGGTATTACAAAGAAGATTGGTCATCACTTATGCAAAACCTGAAAATTATAAAAAAGAATTAGCAAATCTGCATATGGCATTTTGCAAATAAAATAATAATCAAAACAAATTGTGACCTATAGATTACTATCTCTTTTCCCGTTCGCCCTGAGTGTTTTTTGTCTTCAAAAAATGTATCGAAGGGTAAATTAAAAAGAATTAATTTCGTAAAAAAAATCAATTAAATTAACCCTTCGATACATTTTCCTACGTAAGAACTTTGGAAAACACTCAGGGCGAACGGAGGTATTTTTATGGATTTTACATAGGTCACAGCTTGGGTTAATTAAAACAACTCATTAATCAATTGATCAATCTGTTGCACAGTGACTTCATCAGCCATACAGGCATAAAATTTTTCATCATATTCGCGTGTTTGGACAACAACAGGCATGGTGACTGCGTGACCAAGCAGCAAGACCTGCTTTTTTGTATCTAAAGAAGCTAAAATTGATCGCAATGCGGTAGCACCATTCACGCCGGTTAGTACCGCTTGGATATCTTTTTCATCATTCAGTTGGGCGACAATTTTGGTACCAATTTGTGAAATTATTTCTTGATCAATGCCTGAAGGCCGTTGATCAACCACCAGCAGTGAAACATAATATTTACGCATTTCACGCGCAATAACGCCAAAAATAGTTTGGCGAGCTGCTTGAGGATTTAAAAATTTATGTGCTTCTTCAATGGTGATGAGTAATTTTTTTGGTTCATCTTCTTTGCGTTGTGATCCTAAAAATTTTTCAGTTTTTGCCACGTATTCTGTGTGAATGCGGCGAGAAATAATATTGGCGATCAGTAAGTAAACAAAGGTTGATGTGTAATTACCAAATTCAACAATGATAGAAATTCCTTTATCAATATACTCCATCATCTGATCGATAACCGGTATGTGTGCTGCTTGGTGCAATGGTTTGAAGAAAGGTAAACGCTCAATGCGTTTTAATTTTCGATACAATGCTGCAATTGATTCTGGATGTGCACCGATTGATTGGGCAAATTCTTTTAAATTTTCACCTTGATTAAGCAAAATCAATAACCAATCTTGTTTGTATTTGGCAACAATGAGATAGGCCGCTTCAATTGCTGTTGGATGCAGATTCAGCTCTTCTTGGAGAGAAAGCAAATCTTCCACTTGAATCGATTGGTACGAAAGAACGATTTCCACATCCGGGCACCCGCCGCGTCTACGCGTGGATTCTGGATCAAGAGAAAAAATGGCAACACGATCAGGAAATAACGTTTTAAGACCTTTTACAAATGACTGATGTTCTGATTCTTTGCGTGCTTGCAGACCATATTCACTATGCATATCAAAAATAAGATTAATTGCTTTGTCGTTTTTAATAAGCCCTGCAAGTACCAGGCGCGTAATAAATGTTTTTCCCGTACCTGTTTTTCCAAAAATACCATTGCTCCGCTCCGTTAATTGTTCTAAATCAATACAGACGGGTGTATTCATATCAAGCGGGCAGCCAATATTAAAATATTTTTTACTCGCGTGTGCTTCATCGCCAAAAATGAGTGCGACGTCTTTTTTATCTGCTTCATATACAGGTGCAAAATGAGCAGGAATTGTTTTGACCGGCGATGGTTTATTTTCTTTGGTCAGCATCAACATTGGCTTCAGGATTGCCGTTGCATAAATATCGCGTTGTTGCAGTAATGATGTCAGTAATGTTTCTTCTTCTGTCGGCGGGAATAGCAAGATATCAGGATGAGTTACTTCTAAAGTTAGATCAGTGATGAGAGAGAAAAATGTGTGTGATTTTCCCACGATGGAGACAAATTTTCCTGTTTTAATCTCTTCAAGCGGAGTATGGGGGGAAATGCGGATCACCAGACCTTCTGTCAGTGATCCTGAAATTATAGTACCGAGAATTTTTTTCACCAGAACTACTCTCTATTTTTTTTCCGTTCGCCCTGAGTGTTTTTGCTTCGCAAAAATGTATCGAAGGGTAATTCTTCTTTAAAATTCTTCAATAAAATATGTAATTATAGGATACCCTTCGATACATTTTTTGAAGGCAAAAAACACTCAGGGCGAACGGGATGGGGGATTATATCTATTTTATTTCTTCTATTTTTTCCAATTTTTTTCTTACCCGGGGTCCCCGTGTGAAGAGAAACGGAACATGGGGTATAAGATTGGGCTAATCATCCCATCAACATTGTTGCACTCTCTCGATCAACTTCCAAAAAGCAAGGACGTTGCAAATGAATCACTTTTTTTTCATTATTATCTAACACAAAAGAAAAATCAGATCCAGCAATTAAAGATAAAATAATCGGCGCATGGTTTGGTTTGATAATAAGCGCACCCGAAGTTGAATGCGCTTCAATCCATTGTACCGTATATATATTTTTAAGTTGCGGACTGATGATGATCAATTTCACGCTGATTCCTGAGGCAGTAGGAGTAATTTATGAGCTTTTTGTACCACTTCTTCAAGCGTGCCGACCATATAAAATGCTTCTTCAGGAAGATTGTCATAATCTCCCGTCAATATCTTTTCAAAATCTTCAATCGCCTTTTCGCGTGAGACATAGCGGCCTGGCATGCCGGTAGCAAATTCTGCCGTAAACAATGGTTGTGTTAAGAATTTTTGTATTCGTTTTGCGCGTTTAACAACAATTTTATCTTCTTCTGCCAACTCTTCCATTCCTAAAATAGCAATCACGTCTTGCAGTTCTTTATAGCGCTGCAAAATATTTTGAATAGTGCGTGCAACGCGATAATGGCGTTCACCAATAATATGTTCTTGCAAACCTTTAGAGTTAGAAACGAGCGGATCAACAGCAGGATAAATAGCTAATTCGACCAATTTACGAGAAAGTACCGTGCTTGCATCCAAATGAATAAATGTTGTTGCCGGTGCAGGATCGGTGATATCATCGGCAGGTACATACACCGCTTGGATTGAAGTAATTGAACCATCAACGGTACTGGTGATGCGTTCTTGGAATGCGCCCATTTCAGAAGCGAGTGTTGGTTGATAACCAACGGCAGAAGGCATGCGGCCCAGAAGTGCAGAGACTTCTGAACCTGCTTGTACAAATCTAAAAATATTATCGATAAATAAAAGTACATCTTTTTTTTCAGAGTCTCTGAAATATTCTGCCATGGTAAGTCCTGTTAGACCTACGCGTAAACGCGCTCCGGGCATTTCTCCCATCTGGCCAAATACAAGTGCTGTTTTATCAAGAACGCCGGTGCGTTCCATTTCAAGCCATAGCTCATTACCTTCACGGGTACGTTCTCCAATGCCGGTGAATACAGAAACGCCACCATGTTCTGTTGCAATGTTGCGGATCAGTTCTTGGACAAGGACCGTTTTGCCGACACCTGCACCGCCAAAAAGACCAATTTTGGAACCTTTAATGTAGGGGCACATGACATCAATAACTTTAATACCCGTTTCTTGAATCTCATTTTTCACCACAAGATGGGTAAAATCAGGAGCGGCTCTAAAGATGGACCATCTTTTTTGTCCAGCTACTGCTGGCTTGCCATCAATAGGATTACCCAGAACATTGAACATGCGTCCAAGGACTTCATTGCCGACAGGGACTTTAATTGGTGCGCCCGTATCAATAACTTCAAGTCCGCGGGTGATATTGAAAATATTTTCAATAGCGATGCAGCGTACAGCGCCATCACCCAGTTGCTGAGCAACTTCGATGCTCGCTTTTCTTACGCCATCTGCAGCAGGAAAAATGATATGGAGTTCATTGAGAATATGAGGCGTCGCCTCATGGGGAAATTGGACATCAACAATAGTTCCCGTGACGCCAAGGACATAGCCATTTTTTTGGTTGTCAAGAGTGTGATTTTTTTCATTATTTTGGAATTGGTTCATATGAGATGCGCCTGTGCATAAAAATAGGTTAAATCTATTAATAATTAACCTAAACCATGTCTGCTTCTTTGTAAAGAAGCTGTATATAATAAGACATTCTTGGAGTTTTTTCAAATAAAAATTATAATAAAGTATATGAAATTCTATAGAAAGGCGTTCTTTACATGAAAAAACAACTCATTTTAATTTTTTTAGCAATAGCCAATATCGCATGTGCTGGCGATAAGCAGGCTTCACAGAAAAAAGTCTTTAATTTTCAAATTACGCTGGGGAGTCAGCAAAAGACTGGCGTAGAGCTTACTTACGATAAAACTGATAATTTTGCTTGTAAAGTCCTGGGAATATCCTGGCCAGAAAATGCTGGTTCAACATTATGGACTGTTCTGAAGACATGCTGTACGATGCCAGATGAGGCTGGTGTGCAACATACACGTCATATGTTAATTAAAGATTTTTCCGATGATATTCTAGAAAACCCTCATTTGAGGGAGGACTTAAAAAATAATTTTACATTGCCCACAGCGCTGCCAGATGCTTTTGTTCAAAAATTAATAAAAGAAAATGGCAAGATTGTATGGGAATACAATAATTCAACCATTCATTTTGCTCTTGAAAATTCAGAAGAATCTCTGCTGGAACTTGGATTAAAGCAAAAAATTCAACCCGTTGATCCTGCTTTTTTTCCTACGTCTGAACTAGAAAGACGTAAAGAAGCATTAGAAGGAGAAATACGTAAAGCCGCGTTAGACAAAAACACAACAACACCATCATCTGCTTTTTCTTTTAAAAACATCCTATGGATTGGTTTGCCAGTTAGCTTAGTGGGATTGCTTGTTTGGTTATGGTCCAAAAGATCTACGTAATAAACAGAAAAAACGCAAAAAACCGGCAGCTATTTTTTAATAGCGTGCCGGTTTTTTGCGTTTTTAATTCAATAATTGACTTTATAAAGGACAATCTATAATCTTCTTGCACGTGAATTATCATTTTTTCAAGCACCGAAAGTTATGCATGAGTAAAAATGTATTTTTATTATTCAGTTTGAGCACTATAGCATGTGCAATGGAATCAGAAGCGGAAACCAAACTGGCTCAAAAAGCTGCACAAAAACAATTTATTTCTTGTGCAATGGGATCGCAAGCAAAGACTCAACCAACTCAAAATGCTTCACCAAAGCGAGGTCTTTCTCTGGTTGTGGGATCAACCAGGAAAAGTTATGTAAATAATAGATTTCCTCTACAGCAGCTTTGGAAAGAAGACAAGGCTGATCTTTCTCATATGACCAGTTACAAAGGCAAAGCTACCACCATGGATTTAGAGGCAAACGATGTAACTGAAGGTAGCCATATTGTTGGTAATGCTTGTATATATGATTTTAAGGATCATATTAAAGCTACTTATTTAGAGCGTTTGCCCACATTCAACTACACTCATACAGCAGAGGGAACTAGCATATACGCAGGTCAAGAAAATTGTTTAGGAGATTGTATCAGGAATATTCGCAAATACATGGTTCCTGGTGCAAAAATAGAAATAGAGTGGCATCCATTTGTAGGGACAACTTTTTGGGATAATGATAAGGTGCAATCGGTATTTGATGAAGAATTTGCACGTAAAAATCCATTTTCTGGTCTCATACATGGTGGGCTTATCAGCATAGCTATTAATTTGATGTGTGGTAGAGAATTGCCAGAAGGTATCGTTGTTCCCCAACAATTTTTGGCATGTGCACAATCATTGAGTAAAATATGCAAAGAGTTGATTGCTTTCTATGCAAAGCAAGGAGTTGGTGCAAAGGAATTACTTATCAAGAGATTGGATCAGGAATTATGGCTTTGGTCAGAATTAGACAAAACGGGTGATGTAGTAGCGCTTACGCACGGTCCGTTTGCTAATATTGAAGAATTTTCACCAGCGGTGGCAAGATGTGTGATGATTAAAAAATCTATACTAGATGCGAATATGTCGATTTATGACAGGATGGTTCGTGAGCTGTATATCGCATGCATGCTGGGAACTAAGGATTTTAAGATGTATAGCGCGCATGAGATTTTTTGCAATAGTTTTATGTCTTTCATGCTTTCTGATGCAGCAGTCATTTATAATCAGCATTATGTAAAAGAATTTATGGAAACAAATGGGTTCAAAAACGTAACAATTAAAAGAACTAAAAAAAGTAAACGGAATGGTCGTGAAAATGTGTGGATTGTTAGTGGTACTTCTAATGAGTCTTCAGCATAAAACTTTCGAGACTAAGAGGTTTAAAGCGCTTACTTTGTAGCTGAACAATTTTTTTTTGTATAAACAGAGGAGTCAGCTTACTGTTTGAATAATTTTTCTCCATAAGATTGCTGAGCGTTTGCATAAAATAAATATTATCTTGTGTAGAATTATACTTAGATTTTAAATCCAATAACTTATTTATAAATTCTTCGCACTGAGCTTCTGTAGCTAAATTATTAAAATTTTGTTTGATAGTCGGAAGGATATATTCATTAAAGAGGGTTTGTTGGGCATCAGATCTATGTTCGAGCAATAATTTGGTTAACGGATTCATAATTCCGGATAAATCATTTGGAAGAGGTAATATCAATTCTAGTTTTTTTACTAAAGCTCTTTTTTTTCTTGAATTTCTCGGGCTTGTTTTTGCTGCGATGAATGTATTCGATATGCTTGATAAAGACCGAACCCTAATCCTATAATCGCTGTTCCGGTTACAATATTCTGCGCATACTGTAGATAATTGTTTGGAGATATTGAAGAATTTGCTGCTGTTGTTGGTGACATATAATTTTTCAAGGATTCATAGGCATAACCAAGATTCGTTCGAATCGTATCCATCAAACTCTGAGTGGTTGCTGGGGGAGTTGTTTCAGGTAAGATGATACTATGTGATGCGAGAATAATGTAAATGAACAAAAAAAAAATTTGTGTACTCTTGTTTTCATGTCCCCATCTCCCTTTAACAATTGACAAAGTCAATCTCTATTATAAAAAGATGGAAACATTTTTTCAGTCTGTTTGGCAATATTTTGCCGGTTTTTTTTAACTATTTTATTTCAACAGCTTATCAGCCCATTTTTGGTAGATGGCTAAATCTTTGCCAGAAAACAGTACAAATCTGATTTCATCAAATGCATTCGGATGCTGTTTGATATAGTCTTTCACTGCAGTAAAAGCAACAGGAGTTGCATCATTAATATCATACCCAAATATTGCCGTGCTGATGGCAGGGAAAGCGATACTTCTTAAATTATTATCTTCTGCAACTTGCAAACTGTTTTGATAAGCGTCACGCAATAACTGTTCTCTATCAGGATCGCTACCATGGGGACCAGTTGCATGAATGATATTCTTAATGCCAATTTTTTCTAAATTAAATGCTGGTGTTATTACCGCGCTTCCTGTTGGGCATCTTTTGCCATTTGCCATAATTGGCATTGCATTGGAATATTTTTGCAATTCCGGTCCTGCAGCTCTTGCTATCGCTGCAGCAACACCACCGCCATGACTGAGATCCTCATTTGCAGCATTAACAATGGCATCAACATTTTGTTTGGTGATATCGCCTTGCACAATTGTGGTACGCGTTGTTCCAATAGTTGGATTTGCCTGGTTAGGATTAAGATTTGCTTGCTGAGGAACTTGCGCGACTTGTGCTTGCTTGCTGGCTGCTTTCCTTGTTGTGGGCCGTGCAGCAGGAGTTTTTGTAGTCCGCTGTGGGGTGCGACCTTTTTTCTGTGCTACCGTACGTTTTGCCGGTGTTTGTTTTTTTCTTGTGGTGGTTCGTATATTGGTTGCTGTTTGTGGAGAGTTAGATTTTGTTGTTCTTGCATTGATATTATCGATGATTCCCATTGATAGTGCAATGGTAGCAAATAGTAACCAAAATAGTTTCTTCACGGTATAGCCTTCCTTTTTAAACGTATTTCTTACAATGTATGTAAGTCTACATCAAAAGTAATGCTATTCTGAACATTTCCTTTTTCATGCACAGTCAGATCAAACTGAGGCGAATAATCGGAAGATTTTACAAAAATAAGGCCTTCATATGTGTCACCCGATTTAATGATCGTATCTGTCAGTATTTTGCTGCGCAGATCTTTTTTAATACGACGGTTCATAATCATAGATTTAGCGGCTTTGCCAAAAAATGGTAATGCCCCCACAATAGCTACTAGCGGAAGACCAAATACTATTGCATAGGGTGCGGCAAGGCCCAAGAAAGAAGGAACTAATCCGAGGGCCATACAAGCAATAGCTCCGCCAATAATTGTTCCATTGGTGGCAGCAGAAATACCAATACCACCAAAAATTCCTGTTGCTATTCTGCACGTGCTGCTTGTTTTGATTAATCGAGCGGTTTGTTCTGCAGATAATGATGAAAAATTCTGGTCATGCGTAGAGAAAACATAATCATGCTTGCTGAGGTTGTGTATGGAGCAGTGAATAATTTCAGTTGAACATAGCAACTGTTCTGCTCGTGTACCAAAAAGATATTCAATGTCATAAGTAGTTAATCTTCCTGCTTGCAGAACTACATTGTTTGTCATCTGTCTGTAACTGAAATTATTGTGCAAAACTCGTAATGATTTGCTTTTATACGTTGGAACGTTCAAGCATCCTGGTAGCACAAGTAATCCGGCAAGTAAAAATCCAATATTTTTTTTATGCATAGCATTCCTATAAAGTTGGTAAATCCACATCAACATCAAAAATAAGCTGTTCATGCTGATCGCCACTATTGTGTATGGTTACGGTAAATTGAGGTGAATAATCTGATTTGCGTACAAAAATAAGACCTTCATATCTGTTGCCCGATGTGATCACTCTATTTTTATGGAGGTTTTTTTCTCTCAGATCTTTGCTGATACGATCATTCATGACGACTGATTTTATGCCATATGCTAAGAATGTCGCGATTAATGGAGCAACAAGAACCATTGATACGTGGAATAAATAAACACCAATGTAGGCTTGTGGAGAATTCAACGCTGTAAGGATAAAAATAAATGGAGAGAGAGAGGTTGCCGCTGCTCCTGAAAAGCGAGAAGTGCTACTAGTTGTTTTGATCATTTTATCGATATCTTGGCGCGGAACGAGTTTCAGATCAAAGCTAGCAGGTCCTACGTTATAATCATGTTGTGATAGATTTGATAGATGAAAATAAACTGCTTCAATATCATCAATCGTGTGTGTTGTTCGATCATTAAAGAGATAGTCTTTTTCTGTATGGCTGAGTTGTTTGACGCTCAGCGTGATGCCGTTTTGTGTATGGCGATATGTGCAATTATTCTGAAAGATCCCCAGAGATCTGCGTTTATAGGTCGGCACCCTCATGCAACTTGGTAGTAAGAGTAATCCGGCAAGTAAAAATCCGATATTTTTTTTATTCATCATTTTCCCTGCAAAAATTACAGTTTGCCGAAAAAGCAAATTGTAAAAATAAATCATTATTGTTTAGGGTATAAAAAAGAGAGGAATTCTGCAAAGGCCCTGATGAAATGGGACTATTGCGTATGCCCATCCCTTATTTGGTATAGTGAAATGGTCTAACTTAGGGATAATTTCATTAACTGCTTTAAAAATGGAGGTCCCCAATCCTTCGACAGGCTCAGGATGAGCGGATGAGGTTGGGGTACAAGGTATAAATAAGGGGGACGGGATGAAATCAATAGTCTTTGATTATGAAAATAGCGGTCAGATCAGCAATAGAGAGTTTAATGGGCTGCAAAGCACATTAAGCGGAGAAGTTGAACGTATGAGCGCTGCGCGCGCTCAAGGATATGATTCTGATTATGCCTCCATCAATCTTTCTTTTGATGAAGATCTTGTCAAAACAGTTTGCGTAACGGTAAGAGATAAGAAATCGCTTCATCCAACAACGCTTGTTGTCATTGGTATTGGAGGGTCCAATTTAGGTACTATTGCGGTACTAGAGGCTCTAAGGGGCAGATTTTATAATGAACATCAAGATAGCAAAGTCTATTTTGCCGATACTGTCGATAGCGATACCATTGCTAGCATTGCGGAGTTGGTTGAGCGTGAACTTGCAACCGGTAATAATATTCTGCTGAATGTAATCAGCAAGTCAGGAAAGACAACAGAAACGATCGCTAATTTTGAAATTTTCCTTGAAATACTCAAACGTCATCGTCCGTATAATTATCATCAATTTGTGGTAGCAACTACTGACCAAGATTCTGCTTTATGGCATCTTGCGCGCAAAGAAGAATATACCGTATTAACTATTCCGGCATTGGTGGGTGGCAGGTATTCTGTTTTTTCTGCAGTTGGTTTATTTCCGCTTTGTTTTTTAGATATTGATATAAAAAAATTGATGGAAGGAGCTCGTGCTGGATATGAGATGAGCACGCAAAAAATAGTCGCTGCAAACGCTGCTGCTACGAGCGCACTGCTGCTTGCAACGCATTATCATGCAGGCAAGATGATTCATGATACCTTTCTGTTTTCTGTTGCGTTAGAAAGTGTGGGCGCGTGGTATCGGCAGCTATCAGCAGAAAGTATTGGCAAAGCGCAAACGCGTGATGGTGATGATATTCATGTAGGATTGCTGCCTACTATTTCGATTGGAAGCACTGATTTGCATTCTGTTGCGCAGCTTTATTTGGCCGGACCGATTAATAGATTTACGACTTTTATTGCAGTAGAAAAAAATAATACCGATCTTACGTTACCCAATTGTCAAGAATTTGAAAGCATTGTACCTAATATTCAAGGCGCATCACTTGCAACTATTATGAATGCTATTTTGCATGGCACTCAAAAGGCATACGCGAACCAAAATCTTCCTTTTGTTACGTGGAATGTTCCTGAAAAATCTGCCTATTATATTGGTCAATTCATGCAGATTAAAATGATAGAAATTATGTATCTTGGATTTTTACTTAATATTAATCCTTTTGATCAACCTGAAGTTGAAAAGTATAAAACTGAAACGCGGCGAATATTAGCACAAGAATAGCGTACTTTCTAAAACGTGAGTTTTAAAAAATATGAGGCACACAGTGCCGCCAGCAGATTACTCATCAAAGAAAGTATGAAAAAATGAATGACAAAAAATGGTCGCCAATAATTAATGATGCAATAAAATATGCATTGCATCACTGCTAAAATGCCACCTAAGAGTAACGAAGCATCAAGAGCATTATAAACATCAGGTGCGCCGCCACCGATAAATTTCCACTGAAAAAAATTAATCAATAGGCATGAAACAACCCCAAAATAGGTGGCAATGGCAAAGGCGTATGATCCGATGGTTAAGATTAAGGCAGGCATAAGGCGCATGCGCCCTAGTAAAATAAACATGAACCAGGTAAATACTAGTCCGAGTGCAAGCTGATACCATCCCCATGTCATCATCCACAAAAGTTCATCAACAAAAAAACTGACACATCGCATCAACATACTTTTATCCAATCTTTGTTTTTGCTTATTTTTTGTGCTTATTATAGTATAACGTTAAAAAATTTTCTCATAATTTTATTCTTCTTTGCAAGAGGTCCTTGTAAAAAGGGGGTTAAGTAGTATGTTTTTCTCTTCACAACGATATGTTTTTTTATGTTTCTTCTTAATATCTTCAGCATCGCATGCAGCAGCTCCAGCGCCAGCTCCGGCCGGCACTAATCAGACGGTGAATAATAATCCACACATTTCAGCAAACAATCCTATATTTCAGCCGCAATTTAGTCCAACATTCATCACGAATACCACATCAACCATTCACGCCATTGGCGTAAAAATTGGCGATATTGCAGTTATGATGTCACAAACAATTAAAGAAATAGTCACCAAGGAAAATATTACAACATTACGCGATATGATTAAGCAGCTTTTGTGGCATCATCGGTATAAAATTGCAGGAGGAGCAATTCTTGGGACGTATAGTGCAGCAAGCATCTTACTCATTTCAGATTACCATAATTTGAATAACAATATGTTTTGGGCACATTGGAAGCATAAGTTAACCTTTGAAGATTTATGCGCAATATCGCAGAAAGAATTAGCAAAAGAATTATTGCTGGCCGTTGGCCAGCATCATTATAACAAAGAAAATTTGACCGATTTAGCGTATCCGCTTATAGCCTTCATTAAAGAAATTGATTGGGAAATTGATACGATCAAAAGATATATCAGAACTGCGAAAATGATCAAAAGTATTGCTCTGATGCCGTTCTTTCCCACTAATGATAAAAAGCTGAATGTGGCGACCAGAATGCTTGAAAGAGTCCTTTTTATTAAGCATATTTTTCTTTCCTGGCTTGCTGACTATAACCTCACTAGTACGGAAAAATTGAATGGATAGCTTCGTGTCATAAAATGTTTTTAACAAATATATAAATAGCTCAACTATAGTTTTAAAAGGTGATATGATGAAATTAATTCATCTATCACCTTAACTTTTGCACGTATAATCATGCCAAAAATAAAACAATTATCATCACATGAAGCACAAAAAATCGCCGCAGGAGAAGTTGTCGATCGTCCTGCAAACATTGTCAAAGAATTGGTTGAAAATTCAATTGATGCGGGCGCAACGCGTATTACCATTTTTGTTGAAGATGGTGGTAAACAGTTAATCCGTATTATCGATAATGGTTGTGGTATGGATACAGCCGATGCGCAGATCTGTTTTGATCGGCATGCAACAAGTAAAATTACGCGTGTGGATGAATTAGAATCGATTGATACATTTGGCTTTCGGGGTGAGGCGCTTGCAAGCATTGCTTCTGTCAGCAAAATTACATTGCTTACCAAAGAAGAAAAAACGTTAGAGGGTACGCAAGTTATTATTGAAGCGAATGCAATTATCAGCATTAATTCAGCTGCATGCGCAACTGGCACAGATATCAGTGTTGCAGATCTTTTTTTTAATGTTCCTGCGCGTAAAAAATTTTTAAAAACGACTGCTACTGAGTGGCGTGCAATTCAACTATTGTTTAATGCATTTTGCTTTGATTATCCGCATATTCATTTTTTATTATTTACCGAGGGTAAACAGGTTCATAATTGTCCGACAAGTTATGATCTAAAAAATCGTGCATTGCAAGTTTTTGAACCAGTAGCGCACAAACATATGCTTGAAGTGGCAATAGTTGATAAAGAAATTGCTATCAGTGGGATCATCTCTGATCACCAGCATTATCGGTATGATCGGAGTGGTATCTATCTTTTTGTGAATAAACGGTGGGTAAAAAATCAGCATTTGAGTAGTGCCTTGATTAAGGGATATGCAAATGTCATACCGAATGGTCGTTATCCAATTGCTGCAATCAGCATTACTGTTCCTGCAAATAGCGTCGACATTAATATTCATCCTCGCAAAGAAGAAGTTAAATTTCTTCATCCGCGGCGCGTGGAACAATTATTGCAGCAGATGGTTAAAGCTGCGCTCGAAAAAAATGTGTCAAACCACATCGGAAAAGATGTGATGTTTAAAAATCCTGAAGTGCAGACATATGCACGGCAAAATTCGGACTTTAAAGCATTTGATTTTGATGCGTTTCTGAAAAGAGATGCATTTACTTCAAACCTTAATCAAGTTGACGAGTTCGTATCCTTCGACAAGCTCAGGACGAACGGGATGGGGAATACGCGAGCAAATGAAGAAAAAAATCTTTCTCCTTTTACTAATAATGATTCAGAACCGTTCGTCCTGAGCTTGTCGAAGGATACGAACTCATTATTTTCTTTAGATGGGATCCCCAATGAAGCTTTAGCGGAATTGGGGCAAAAGGATACGAACTCAAATATTATTCCATTCCCTACAGGGTCCCCAACGGAATTAGTGGAGCTGGGGTTAAAGGGTTTTCCTTATAAGCTCATTGGCCAATATAACCAGACCTACCTGCTCATTGAGCAACAAGACGGCCTCTTTTTAGTGGATCAGCATGCAGCGCATGAACGTATTTTATACGAATTATTTTCGCAGCGATTTGCAGATGTTGCTACCATGCAATTATTATTTCCCCACATTATCACGTTGAGTGCAGATGATATTACCACCATCTTGCCGCATCTAAATATTTTTACTGCACATGGTATCATCATAGAGCAATGTGCTCCTGATCAACTGATGGTTCAATCATTACCGGTGCATCTGAAAGATCAATCATTATCTGATATTACACAAGAAGTTATTTCATGGATTGTTGAATCGGCATCACTTGATCAAGAATCATTCAAAAAAACAATTAATCATAAATTACAAGCACAGATGGCATGCAAGGCAGCAGTAAAAGCGGGTGACACATTGACGCAAGAAAAAATGGAACAGTTGCTATCGGATTTAGACAAAACAACCAACCGATTCTCCTGTCCTCACGGCAGGCCAACCGGCTGGTTGTTATCATTGCATGATATTGAAAAGAAATTTCGACGGCGACTATAAGTTTCATCTTCTATTGATGGGGTCCCCATGCGCAATAAAATGGAGCATGGGGCTAGCTGGTTGTTATCATTATCTGATATCGAGAAGAAATTTAAACGGCGGGTTTAAATAGAACTTTTTTCAGGTCTTTAGTTATAAATTGTTTCTTTCCCGTTCGCCCTGAGTGTTCGACGCAGTCGAATGTATCGAAGGGTATAATGTATTAATCATTTTGTTAAGGTCGATTTTTTTATTTTTACCCTTCGATACATTTTTTGAAGACAAAAAACACTCAGGGCGAACGGAGCAGACGGCCAATGAAACATGGGGTTTAATTAATATACTCGGTATCCTTGTGGTTGTTGCTCAGCAATAACTAACTTGCGGTAAAAATATGCATACGCAAGTGTTGAAAGTGGCCACGTAAGAATAACACTAATCCAACTCACAAAACCAAGTGCAATCATAATTTTCATTGCAATCCAGAATGCAAAGATATCCCACATATGATGTTTAGTTACTTCATAACTCATGCGTAAGGCATCAATTGGTCCTACGTGTTTATCGATAATGAAATACGGGAAGAATCCAAAACACAGTAGGGCAATAAAGCCAGGTAAAACAAGGAGCAACCAACCAACCCACACCATGACAGCGTAGATGATCCATCCAATAATTGCTTTTGGTGCAAGACCAAAGCAAGAAACTAATTCTTGATAGTTGCTATCATTGCGATCATGTAATTGTAATGCTATTTTTTTAAATCCTAAATCCAGACCAACAAAAAATAGTCCAAGTATTACCGCTGAAATGAGCAATGAAACAAAGTTGGCGGTTATCATATTGAGCACATATGCACCTGATTGAGATGCTATTGATACGCATTCATATCCAATGCATTCTTGATAATTCCTGAGTTCTTGTGAAGATACAATTGCTTGGATAAAACCTTTATTTAAAAAGGCAATGATACCGACAACAAGTGCAATAAGACCGGTACCGACAAGCAAAACAATCACAAAAAGTCGTACATGTTCAATAAGAGATTTAAACGCAAATTCAATTGCAGGGATGGTAAACATTTTTCTTTCTTGCATCGTCTCTACTCCTTTTTTATACACATAATACTGGTACATGATAATGATATGGATACCATCTAATCACATCATTGGAAAAAATTGCAACATATTATTTTTCAATTAGTTTGTGTAATCGTTATAATGGAATTGTTTTTATCGAAATGCTCTTTTAACTGCTGCATGATAACTGCTGGCGCTGATGGGAACTGATCTTTGGCAACCCAGACTCGTACGGTGAAAAAGGTACGTATTTCCGTATCATAATCATGCTGACCAATTTTGTTGATCATAACAAGAGGTGTGGGATTTTGTAAAAATAAGGAATTGCTTTTTATGACGGTATAGATTTGCTGCTTAGTTTGTTCAACATCTGTTGTATAAGGGACTGATAAGAGGCAATCGATTCTTTTAACATCATAATAGGTCAGCGTAGTCAAATGCTGTTTGAGCATTGTTTCATTGGGGATGCGGATAAATTTATTATCGAGTGTGCGTACGCGAACAGCAAGAAGATCAATCGATTCAACAATGCCGGTAACATCCCCGATTTTAACGATATCTCCCATAGAAAAGGGGCGTTCAAGAACTAAAAAAAATCCACTGATAATATTAGAAATGCCTGTTTGGCAAGCAAAGCCAATAGCGATACCAAATACACCTGCAGCTCCGAGTAATGCAGTAAGATTAAAACCAAATTCGTGCAGAATGGCTACGGCAATACAAATAAGACCACCGTAAAAAATGATGCGGTCTAATAGTACGCAGCTATGATGAGAAAAGCGTGAAGAGCAAAGCGATAAGAACAAGCGGCTGCACCAACGGAGAATCGGTATGCCGACAAAAATCAATAAGATAATGCGTATGATATTACCGCTATAGATCAATGCTATATCACTCATAATAACTACCTCTAATGTATTTTTTTTCTTTATTTCTATCGTCGATAACGATATCTATTTGCGATCATGGGGATTAAGGTTTGTAATGGTGGCATTCCTCGCATGCTGAGGCCGTAATTAATCAATGATAGAGCGGCAAGTGCGATAAGAATGCGGACCAGTAAATTTCCGAGCGCGACGATAATAATAGCAATGCCTGCAATAATGCATAACATACCAATAATGTGATTGGTTTTAGTAGCCATGAATACTCCTTACAGAAGAAAAAAAATTTATTTGCTCAGTGTAACAGATTGGGTATTAATTTTTTACTTTATTTTTTTCATTTCTTTTTTGCTTCTTTTTGTCTATCGCGTTTGGTTGCGTCCTGCCATACTGATCTCAATTTCTCTGCTATTTTTTCTTTGGCTGCAAGAAATTTTTTGAGATTAATTTCGTCATATCAAGCATATCTTCTTGGCTTACGGTAAATGTCTCTGCAATTGCGGTGCTCATGTAAAAATAAAGACCAAGACCCGCAAGGATAAAAATAACAAGACGTGCAATATCAGCAATCTTCTTCATAATCCCCCCTATGTATTTTAACTATGTTCCCTGGCATAGTTCTGGGGTGATTATATATTAAATCGAAGAAGATTCTCTATGGATTCATACAGTCTTCGCTTTTTTGCTATCAAACTTTTTTTACTTGGTTAATTATTCTTCTTAGCGTAAGCCAGACATAGCTCGGTACGAGCGAAGACTGGTGCTGAACTTTTAATTGGAACAGTTTCAAAAAAACAACTTCATTCAATAGCATGGCACATTGAGAAATTTTGACGCAAAAAACCCAGCTTTTTAGGCTGGGTTAATTTTTTAACAATGATTTAGTTATGTGAGTTTTTCAAGGCCTAAGTCAGCACTTCTTCCCCACCTCTGGACATGATTGTTTTGGAATTCTACAAAATAGTTATCGTAATTATATTTAGAATCCATGAATAGAAGTGCAAAAAGGGCTGGAAAGCAACATAGTACTGATATAACGATTAAGGTTGCCCTTTTGCTTCTTTGGGCTTCATTAACTGTAGCAAGCTCATATTCCCACACTTCAATTTCTTGTCCGTACGCGTTTTTTGTTGTGCTAGTCTCGGCAGGTTTGCCCATCTTCTGTTTGATCTCGTGTTTTTGCATACCCTTTGAAATAGTGGACAGCAATTGCTTCTTTTTAACACCACAGCCACTCAATAATAGGACTGCCGATAACAATAATAATAATTTTGAGTTCTTCACAAGGTTCTCCATTAAGGGTTATATCCCTTCATTATAACAAATAGTCATAATTTTACAAACGCTAAAAAGCCCTTATATGCGACATTAAGTCTGTAATTGTTTCATATAGAAACTATAAATGAGTAGATGAGATGAATGAATTTTGAGTTTTAGCATCTTTAATAATACTGTCAAAAAACAATTATTTAATTGGTTCAAAGTCACTTTTTGATTAATAGTCTTTACCCATTTACCCATTTGTGGTATAATGTGTTATAAGAGGTACCAATTATGAAAAAAGAAACGTTATACGTAAAAATAGATTCACGTAATCGCATTACCATACCCAAAAAGCTCTCTAAGGGCATGTCGCATCTTTATGAGATATACGAGCAGGATGGGAAGATTATTCTTGAACCCATACATGAGATACCTAAAGAAGAGCAATGGTTATTTGATCCTAAAAACAAGACAATCGTTAATGAACTTAAGGCCGCTCTCAAAGAAAAAGCTCACATAAGAATAGATTTAAGCCAATTCGAAGAAGAATAATTAATGACTTTTATATTAGAATATTCTGACACAGCGGCGAAACATTTTATGAGTCTCAAAGCTGATTCTTCAAAACATAGAGTTTTCAAAGACGTTGTTAAAGCTTTGCGGTACATGGAAAGCAATTTGAGGCATCCATCTTTAAACACGCATGAATATCACACTCTCAAAGGTCCTGATGGCGAAAAGGTATTTGAGTCATATGCACAACAGAAAACACCTGGAGCATATCGAATATTTTGGCATTATGGTCCTGGCAAAAATATCATTTCAATATTAGCAATCATACCTCATCCTTAAAATTTGATTACAAAACATGAACTCAATAATCAAATACAAAAAAAAGAGGGCCTGGAAAAAACTCCAAGTCTTCTTTTCATTTAAAAAACCGGCCCTACTACGCTCTGCGAGCTACGAAGAGTCGTTGATGGGAGCTACCAAAAGTGTTTTTTGGCGAAGGCTCGTCCTGATCCCGATTTTAAATATATTTCGAATTTAATTGCCTTCATTTTGGTATCAAAAAGAATAGAGGCAACTAGGTGCCATGGATGAAATTCCGCGGTATGAAGAGATTTGCCAGAATTATGACTTTGTAGTCGTTCTTGTAAATCTGTGGTGTAGCCGATATAAGTTTTTCAGGATTTTTTATTGATCTGAGTAGGTATACGTAATACATAATAAATTGGAATTGGAGGTTTGGCGAAAATAGGGTTGAGCTTTGGCAAAGTCGACTTTTTATTTTTATAGTCCTCCTTCGCATAAAGCTTCGGCGGACAGCTTTCGCCTTTGCTAACTATCTTTATATAATTTTCTATATCAATCATTTGAAAAAACTGGCCGCGCCAGCTGAAGCCTTGGCGAAAGCTGGTGGAGGCGATGGGAATCGAACCCATGTCCGCATTGCAAATAACCCCAAGTACTACATGCTTATTCTTTGATTATACGTACATAACGCCTCAAAGGCACAGCATTGTTATGTAAGACGACTTGTAATACTCATTAAGCTACTAAACCGTTCAATCTCGCTCAATGACTCCTATCTTGTATTATACGTGTTAGTCCAGCTGATAGACACGTCAGACTAACAAGGCATCAGCTTTTACGCTGCAGCCGGAGCTGCATTATAGAAAGCTGATTGCGGCATTTCATTAGAAATGTTATTTATTGTTTTGACCGATTGTTTAACGAGCACTCAATCAACGCTCGACATGCACTCAAAGCGACCGACAACACGTCGAAGCCAGTACGCCCCCAGATTTTTTCAAAGAACTTATTTGATATTGAAAATCTTTTAGGTGCTACCCGCCCTCTGGAGCCTCCCGCGAAGGAGGGCCAAAAGCCAGTACGCCCCCAGATTTTCAAAGAACAGAATTTATTATTCAGATAGTAACATAAGCTATTGATGCTGTCAATAAGTGGAAATTTAAAAAAACCGTCTCAATATACTGCTGCGCGTAATATTGCTCAATCCGTATACAGAAATATTCGCTGATAAAGGAAAGTCTACATTGCCCGGATATACAACAATAAGATGGTCTAATTTTAAATCTTCCAATGCAATGGTCATAGATTTGGTAATTTTGGGAGCGTCAGTATATTTAAGCTCAAAACCAATGCGCTTATTATTCTTCATAATGAGCAGATCAAGTTCAGCATGGGCTTGTGTTGCCCAAAAATAACATTCTTCAGCAGATGCGCCGCTTGCAGCAATAATTTCTTCCAGCGCAAATCCTTCCCAAAAAGCTCCAAGGCGTGGATTTTTATACAGTTGGTCTAAAGTGGTTAGCTCCATTAGTCCATATAAAATGCCACTATCGCGGAAATAAATTTTTGGTGATTTAACCTGTCTTTTAGATAAATTTTCAAACCATGGTAACAATTCTCGTACCATGAATGTCCCAGCAAGAATATCTAAATATTTGCGGACATTATGGTCAGAAATTCCCAATGATCTTCCAATTTCACTTCCATTAAATATCTGACCGTGATAGTGGGCAAGCATAAGCCAAAAGCGTCTCATTTGTTGAGCAGGAACGTTAAAGCCTAAGTTGGGGATATCACGTTCCAAAAAGGTAGTAATATAGCTTTGCCGCCATATATAACTATCGCTATCGGTAGTAGCTAAGTATGAGTTGGGAAAACCACCCCGTAGCCATAAACGCGGACTATCACTAACCTCAGATAATGAAAAAGGTAATAGTTCTATATATCCAATGCGCCCTGCAAGGGTTTCAGATGATTGTCGGATAAGATCGCGTGAGGCGCTCCCCAATATAAGAAATTTCTTTTGTTTTGCTCTGATTTCCTGGTTGCGAACCGAATCTTGTTCATCTAATGGAATAATGGTGGAATCAACTAATACACGCAATACGGGGAATAAGTCAGGTCTTCTTTGAATTTCATCGATCACAATGAGCTTTTGTGAAATAGTTTGTAGTGCAAGCATTGGATTCTCTAAGCGGGCTAAATCCAGAGGATTTTCCAAGTCGAAAAAATAGGCATCATTGGGAAAATATTTCTCCACATACATATGAGCCAGTGTTGTTTTACCAACTTGACGGGGCCCGAGCAACGCACAGACGGCATGTACCCGGAATTGGGAGGTTATTAAGTCTAAGAATTTTTCTCTTTTCACTAAAAACTCCTTGTAATTTTGAATTCCATTTTAGATTTTACAAGGAGTTTTTCCATAAAACAAGGAAAATAGGAAAGTTTTTAAAGAAAAGGTCCTTGTAATTTTGTATTCATTTTTAGAAATTACAAGGACCTTTTATCATTTTACAAGTTTTATTGGATGTTTAAGACTTCGTAATTCCATTCTGTGAAGGAGAAAATGATCGTTTATCTTCATCCATAGTATCATATATCACTTTCATATGAGGATATTGTGATAAATCTGCTGGCGTAATATTTTTTTCTGCCATAAAACGAAAAAGTAGATATTCAGATATGCTGAGATCATTGCGCAACGAAAATATCCCAGTACCTTTATCATGCATATAATTAAATTTAATGATATCACCTTTTGGTTCACTGAAAGAGTGCGTACGAACATCTTTTGCTTGTGCAACAGTTGCGCCAGATTCTATGTGAACTAATCTCCACGTATTATGAATATCATTGATTATGATAAAATCCCCACTGGGATGAAAAAGATATGATTTATCTCTGATGCGACAATGATTATAGGGGATATCATTAAAAATTTTTGTTATAGGAAGCTGAGCTAAATCATCCAATGTATAAATATGCTTTTTGTTTATTATTGCGCTCTGTAAATCATCTCTATGAATCAAGTATATTCTATCTTGTTTATTCGCTGTGCCTAATATTGCAAAATATTTTTCATAAAAAAATGTTTCATAACCCATTGGCGATTCAAAAGAGAGACACACGTTTTGGGATTGTATATCTAGGATGCAACTTGTATATTTGTCATGATGGCAAACCTGACGGCCAATTGCATAACGTTCGGTATTATCAAATGCGACATCGTTTCTATAGTGAGACCCTATGAAAGGTATAAACATTTTCTCAGGCATCAATTTGTTGTCAAAAAGTACGCTCATATCTGCTGTTGAAAATAGTTTTCCGGGCTGTCCATTACAAGCAAGAAAGAGTAATTTTCCACTAGGACTGAGGCTCCACCTATCTACATTGGTTATCTCAAATTTCTTATTTTGACCAGTATTACTTTTATCAATAACTGTTATCGCTTTTTCCTTTTCTATGACGCACAGCGTTTCTGGTTTATTAAATACAATAGCTTTAGCTTTTGAATAGACCATTAATGATGTGACAAAATTAAATAGACTATATTGTCCTCGTTCGCCTAAAATCACTTCTTGTTCGTTATGCAGTATGCTCATAAGGGATGGATAGTCATTTGGATAAATGGAGGATCTGAGGATTTTGCCATCTTTGGCAATAGATATAGTGTTTCCCGTTTTCACATCAATTTGACCTAGCAATGAACCATTTGAGGCTTCGCTCATATGGTCTGGCCATGGCGATGAAGATACCAGTTCACCCTTTAAAGAATATGTTTCTAGCTGCTTTTTACACTTATGATGATCTATTATCATCTCCCGATTCTGTTCGTTAAATTGCATATTGCTACAAAATGCCTCACTGCAAAACGCATTATCTAATTGAGGATGAGATTTATGATAAAAAACTTGTCCAACAATGTGCATGCTCAAATGGGGAGGAAAAGAAGAAAATTGTTCCATCATTTCAGGAGATGTAATTTTATTGAGATCGCCTTTTGTCACATTTTCTTTTATTGCCCTGATACAGAGGCTTTGTAAAGAAGATATGCAATCAGAGAGATTAATTGATCCATGTGGTTCAGCTGGTTCCATGCCAGTTATATCAATTATGTTACATAACAAGACGAGTCTGAAAAAATATCTCAAATTCTGCATAAAATGTCCTGGTTAAAAATAGCGATATATAAGAGTTATTCATTAAGTTTATGCAAAATGAATAAAAATACAATGGGCCATTAAGCAAATGGGATTACCGTTAATACTATTGCACCATATAAACGAGCGCGCACCTTAATCAAAAAGTACGCGCTGTAATTTTATTTACGGATTATTAATCTCGCAATTTTCTTGCAATGATTAAGATTTCATAATTCCATTCTGCGAAGGAGAAAATGATCGTTTATCTTCATCCATAGTATCATATATCACTTTCATATGAGGATATTGTGATAGATCTGCTGGTGTAATATTTTTTTCTGCCATAAAACGGAAAAGCAGATATTCGGATGTGGTAAAATCATTGCGCAACGAAAATATCCCAATACCCTTATCTAAAGTGTAATCAAATTTAATGATATCGCCTTTTGGCTGACTAAAAGAATGGGTATGAACATTTTGTGCTTGCGCAACAATTGTGCCCGATTCTATGTGAATTAATCTCCACGTATTATGGATATCATTAGTAGCGATGAAATCCCCACTCGGATGAAAAGGCAATAAGCGCTTACTGTGATCATTAAAAGTTTTTGTTATAGGAAGCTGAGCTAAATCATCTAATATATAAACACACTTTTTGTTTATTACTGTATTCTGTAAATCATCTCTATGAATCAAGTATCTTGTATCTTGTTGATCGTGAGTGCCTACTATTGCAAAATATTTTTCATAAAAAAATGCTTCATAACCAATTGGCGATTCAAAAGAGAGACACACGTTTTGGGATTGTATATCTAGGATGCAACTTGTATATTTGTCATGATGGCAAACCTGACGGCTAATTGCATAACGTTCAGTACTATCAAATGGGAAATCGTTTCTATAGTGAGAAGACCTTATGAAAGGTATAAACATTTTCTCAGGTATCAATTTGTTGCCAAAAAGTACGCTCATATCTATTGTTGAAAATAGTTCTCCGGGTTGTCCATTGCGAGCGATAAAGATTGATTTTCCACTAGGACTGAGGCTCCACCTATCTACATTGGTTATCTCAAATTTCTTATTTTGACCAGTATTACTTTTATCAATAACTGTTATCGCTTTTTCCTTTTCTATCACGCACAGCGTTTCTGGTTTATTAAATACAATAGCTTCAGCTTTTGAATAGACCATTAATGATGTGACAAAATTAAATAAACTATATTTTCCTCGTTCGTTTAAAAGTACTTCTTGTTCGTTACGTAGTATTCTCATAAGGAATGGATATTCATTGGGATAAATGGAGGATCCGAGGATTTTGCCATTTTTGGCAATAGATATAGTGTTTCCCGTTTCCACATCAATTTGACCTAGCAATGAACCATTTGAGGCTTCGCTCATATGGTCTGGCCATGGCAATGAAGATACCAGTTCACCCTTTAAAGAATATGTTTCTAACTGCTTTTTACACTTATGATGATCTATTATCATCTCCTGATTCTGTTCGTTAAATTCCATGCGGCTACAAAATGTTCTATTGCAAAACGCATTATCTAATTGAGAGTGAGATTTATGATAAAAAACTTGTCCAACAATGTGCATGCTCAAATGGGGAGGAAAAGAAGAAAATTGTTCCATCATTTCAGGAGATGTAATTTTATTGAGATCGCCTTTTGTCACATTTTCTTTTATTGCCCTGATACAGAGGCTTTGTAAAGAAGATATGCAATCAGATGGATTAATTGATCGAGGTGGTTCAGCCGGTTCCATGCCAGTTATATCAATTATGTTACATAACAAAACAAGTCTGAAAAAATAGCTCAAATTCTGCATAAAAGATCCTTATAGTTTTATGGATGGATTAATTAATGATGCAATGTTCTTGGGCGATGGAACTATTTTTGGATTCTTTGTGTGAACAGAATAATTGCTTATCTTTGTCCATATCATTGTATATTTTTTGCAGATGTAGATAATGTGATAAATCTTCTACAGATATATTTTTTTCTGTCATGAAGCGATTTACCAAATATTCTGGAATTGTTAAGTCATTACGCATTAAAAATATCTCATGACCTTTGCTACTCTCGAGACAAACTATTTTTCCTGCAGGTTCGCTGAACTCGATGTTCCCACCGCCTTTGATGCCAGTCACTACTTCTTTAGATTTGACATGTACCAATCTCCATGTCTTATCGTTTGCATCATAGGTTATAATAAAATCGCTGTTTGGATGAAATTTTTCAAAATTATTAAATACCTTTGTGATACCAAGAGTAATGAGATTTTCAAGTGTGCAATTAGTAACTGGTTTATCGTCAAAATCGCGTATATTACGTAAGTTTTTGAGGGGAATTAAATGCATGGAATATGATCTTGTTTCTTTAATATATCTTTTTGATACAAGATATTTTGCATAAAAAGATAACTCGTCAATGGACGAATTTGTACTTGAAGGAGGAGTTACTACCAAACACACAGCTTTAGACTGTATATCAAGGATATATTGTTTACCATTTACACGTGGAATACACTGCCAAGTAATTAAATAATGTCCATCATCACTGAATTGCGCGCACCATGCTCTTGTTTCTCCTGGAATATCTTTAAAGGAAAAAATTACGCTTCCATCTTTTAGCGATATCAGTTGTGCTGGTTGATTGTCGCGCAGAACAAATAATAGTTCTCCATTAGGGCTTAACGTAGCTTCTTTTGCATCCTTAATAATCATTTCACATTTTCCGCTACTACAAGTTCTATCACTGATAATCACCGTATTGCCTTTTTTAACCATACACACGGTGCCTTGCGTATTAAATGTAATAAAATCAGCATTTTCGTATATCATCGATTGTGTGCTAAAGTTAAATAAACTATGTTTGCCAGCATCACGGGAATTAAGTTGCCTATTATGAAAATGTAATTCTTGCCGGTCAAGAAATAGTCTTCTTGACCAAAAATATTTAACTGGACATTTATATGGTCCCATACGCTCGGTACCATTTTTCAAGATGAGAATACTGTTCTTGCTCGCATGACATAATAATGAACCACTATGCATGCAATGATCATCTTCTGGATATGGAAATGAACATATTTCTTTTCCATTCATTGCAAAAGTTTTGAGTGTATCTTCATTTAAAGATGAGTGAGTGAAAGATGTACAGTTACCTAACCAAGGGCTTTTTTCCTGTGTAATCCAATGTTCTTCTTTTACCATCACCTGATTGTTGATTTCATCCAGCATCACTTCATAATCAATTTTTTTGTCGTTTGGTTCATAAGATTCATCGGATTTGTTGAATTGATAAGCAAATCTGTGTCCAAATTTATAACAAAAGTTGCGTGTTGTAACTTTGTGATTCAATTTATCGGAAAGTAAGGAAAATTGCTTCATTGTATCTGGTAATGTGAGTTGGTGTATATCGCTCTCCCTAATTGTTCTTGCGAGTGCGTTGGTACATATTTTTTCTAAAGAAAGGGGTTGGTGTTGTTTGGGGGCTGGTTCCATACTTATTACGTCAATTATATGGATGGAAAATATTAAAAAAATTAAAAATGAATATCGCATAAGTTGCATAAAAATCCCTCAATGAAAAATAAGTGTATTACAAATGTATAGGTTAGTTTTATGCAAAATGAATAAAAAGGCAAACAAAAGCTGCCTGGATATAGTTTTTAAAAAGATATGATATAGGTAGTGCGTTCACCTATGCCCGTGGTTGTTCCCGCAAACTGGCCTTAAGAGATGCAGTAAGAGATTTTTCTTTTTCTGTCTCTCTTTTTTTGGTTTTTGGCACAGCTTCTTTGCTGGCACCGGGTTTAGTTTTTTTGGCAGATTTAAGAGCCTTTTTTAATTTTTCTACGAAGGTATCTTTATATTTGCCCAGATCAAATTTCTTCTTGGTAAGTTTATTGATCAATAAGAGTGCAAGATCCAATTCTTCCTTGGTGGGTGCCATTGCTTTGGTGATTTTTACTTCCGCTGCGCGGATCTCATATTCATAATGGAGCGTATTAAGGAGCAGCATGTTGTTATAAAAACTCAACGCCACTAGATATTCTTTCTCTCGCATCACCATCTGGCCGATGGCAACCTTATTTGATTTTTTGAGTGCCTGAGCAAATAAGTAGAATGCTTTATTCTCTTTTTTTGCTGGCATCATATAATAATGGCTATCTACATACAATATTTCCAATTCTGATTCATCGATAAATTCTTTGATGGCAATAGTATTGGTTTTTTCTGGTTTGAGCCGGTCAATTGCTTCCTTGGTCATTACTGAAAAAGAACCATCTGTTTGTTCAAAACCTTTTACCGTTTTGTCCCAAGAGACCGCTTTTTTGCAATGCTCGCACCACCGAATATTTTTTAAGGGGTGGTGGCAGGTGCCACACAGCATACGAAACCCGAATTTATGTTCAGAAATTGCCGAATAGATATGTACCGGTATGTCTAATAATCCAAATGAGAGTGAACCTGACCAAATGGCTTTCATGATAAATCCTTTTTTTAAATAAGATTAAAAAGATAAGCTCATGAAAAACCATATTTTTAGATAAAAAAGGAAATAATCATGTCTTTTTTGCCGCTGCTTTCTCCCGAAGAAAAAAAATTAATTCATAAACAAGCCATGCCCTCCTTTATTAAACCGATGCTTGCGACATTAACTAAAAATTATTTCTCAGATAAAGATTGGATTTTCGAGCGTAAATTGGATGGTGAGCGCTGCTTTCTCTATAAAAAAGGAAAGAGCATTATATTAAAATCGCGCAATGATAAAATAATTAATGCAAGTTATCCTGAAATTGAAAGGGCGATCAAAAAACTCAATCTACCCGATTGTATTTTGGATGGTGAAATTGTTGCATTTAGCAATAAAGAGACAAGCTTTTCTTTGTTGCAGCAACGCTTTGGGATTAATAATGCACTCAAGGCGGAATCATTAAAAATTCCGGTGTATTACTATGTATTTGATATTCTCTATTGCGATGGGTATCTGCTGATGCATTTACCTTTATTAACTCGCAAAACAATTTTACAATCGATTTTGTCATCAGATAAAACCATTGTATATGTAACGCATAAAGATACCAAAGGTCTTACTTACTTTAAGCAAGCGTGCAAAGATAAGTGGGAAGGATTGATTGCTAAAAAAAGTGATAGTACCTACGTTTCCAAAAGATCCCCAAGCTGGCTTAAATTTAAATGTAGCAATGAGCAAGAATTAGTAATTGGTGGATACACATCACCAGGTGGATCGCGGCTCAACTTTGGAGCATTATTGCTCGGGTATTATGAAAAAGAAAAATTGCATTATGCAGGAAAAGTTGGCACCGGTTTTAATGAAGAAATTTTAAAAGATTTGGGTAAAGAGTTAAAAGCGTTGGAAACGAAAAAAAATCCTTTTGTGAACTTTGATGATTCACTGGAAGGTGTTTTTTGGGTAAAGCCTCATTTGGTGTGTGAAGTACAATTTACCGAATGGACAAAAACAAATAAATTACGTCATCCGAGTTATTTAGGATTGAGAAGAGATAAAGCTGCCAAAGAGGTCAAAAAAGAAGGGTGAAACTGGTCTTACCTATGTTCTTTTAAAGCCCTACTTGTCTCGCGCTTAATATCACGTTCTTTAAGTTCTTTTTTCTTACTCGGAGCTTTTTTATGCTTTGCTACACCTAATTGTACTTTGACCTTGCTTTTGTCATTGAGGTAAAACATAAGAGGTACAACCGTGACACCTTTTTGTGAGATTTCACCAAGTAATTTTAATATTTGACGTTTGTGGAGCAAGAGGACACGCGTGCGCGCGGCAGAGTCTTCATCTTTAAGATAGGCTTTTTCATAGGGAGCAATGCGACAGTTGACGAGCGTCATTTCCCCATTGCGGATGGTGGCGAATGCGCCGATTAAAGAACCGTGACCCGCGCGTAACGATTTGACTTCATCACCAGTCAGCACGATACCGGCTTCAATTTTTTCTAAAATATCGTAATCGTGAAAGGCCTTCTTGTTGTTAGCTATTATTTTCATATTGTTTGTCTTAAGTCTGTATAAGGGGTCCCCATGCGTAATGAAATGTAGTGTGGGGCTACTTTTTTGTTGTTAGCTATTATTTTCATAGTTTTTATGCAGGTATGATGAGTTCGTTATAATTGCTTTTTAAGATAAATATTTAGTGAAGATTCGTTTCATTAATGGATACATCATAACACTCATGCTAATGGCAAGCAAATTGCCACCGATCAGAAAGGCTGAAAGTGATAATCCAGCAATTCCCGTGTGTTTTTGCAAGAATAGGTTACATGATTCAATCCAGGCTGGATCCCAGCGGAGGCAATCGATATTAAGCAGGGTAAAGAGCCATTTTCCAAAAAGATGATCGAGTGCGTAGACGGGCATCATGGTCCAAGGATTGTGAATCATTGCAGATACCGTAAAAAGAACCGGAATACTCAATGCAAAACACCATCCAAAGATAAATACCATTGCCGTATGTAGCCCAACAAAAGGGGAAATGCCGATATATATTCCCAAGGCGCAGGTAAGTGCCAATCGGCGAGGAGAGCGTTCATAGGTGATCATTCGTTTGATCAGTGGCTGAATACGAGTTGAAATCATATAAAAACCCTTTTAACCCCCAATTTTTCAGCCTCAATATCGCTAACGCTCTATTGGAGGCCCCATAGGACTGCCTAGGAAAAGCATAGCAGGAAAGAACCATGGATAATAGGTTATAATTGTTTGAAATTCAAAAATCTTTCAGTTATCCTGGTTGCTGATGAATAAGGACATTCTTTAACTCATAAAGTTAGGTACACAAGATGAAAAAAATAAAAATAACGTCCTATAAAGCATTATCTCTTATTTTTGGGTTTCTTTCAACAGGGTATCCTCTTTGTGGTGCCCCGGCGATTGTAGGACTTACGATCCAATTTAGTAAAAACTCGCGAGTAGTTACTCCCAAGGTGGATCATAGTGGTAATCAAGTACCGGTTGTAGCTCATGAAGCTGCAAAAAAGATAACGCTTGAAATTCCCAAAAATAGTGACCAAACTCACATCGATTTGCTGATCACTTCAGCAACAATAGAATTTCAGCTCAAGCAATCCCCCGATGATCTTGATATCCAAAACACTATAGATTATTTGAAAATAGATCCGCAATCATCTTATCGATACTATTCACTTGATTTTATTGATGACGCATGGCAAATCAAAGAAGAAAAGCTCCCTCAAACGGGAAGAATTCCTGATCGGGCTATTATTATTGAATGCTATCCGGAATGGATTGTTGATATTAAAGGAGGATCGGCCTTAGAATTGCCGACGCTCTATCTGAATAATACCCTTGATGAATTGGGTACAACGGAAGAAGATTTTGAAGAGGCATTGGTAAAATTAGAGCTTACCGCGCTTGATTCTAAAATCATTCATTCGCCTATACGCCGTAAAATACAACCAATTTCTGATAAACGTGTTCTTATTATGGATTTACTGTCATAAATAATAAAAATAGCATGAAATCATGAAATCTTCCCGCATAATCCTTGGTATTGAAACATCGTGTGATGAAACGGCTGCTGCAATCTATCACAGTGAGCAGGGTATACTTTCAAGTACCCTCTATTCCCAGATAGAATTGCACAAAAATTTTGGTGGTGTCGTCCCCGAGCTTGCCTCACGATCCCAGCTTGAAAAGATCAATTCTATCGTTACTGCTGCATTGAATAACGCGAATATGACATTAGATGATGTCGATGTAATTGCCGTAACGCATAAGCCAGGATTGCCTGGATCTTTGCTGGTGGGGGTTTGTTTTGCAAAAGCGCTTGCATGGACGAAAAACAAAAAAATAATAGGTATAAACCACTTAGAAGGACATGCATATTCAACGGGAATTGAACATAACGTTCCATTCCCTTATCTTTGTTTGACCGCTTCTGGAGGGCACACATCATTATATTTAATGAAAGACTTCGGGGATTATGAGGTTCTTGGTGAAACGCAAGATGATGCAGCAGGCGAAGCTTTTGATAAAATTGCAAAGCTGATGAATTTACCTTATCCGGGAGGTCCTGTTATTGAAGCGCTTGCGCGTGACGTCAATTTTGAGGATTTCTATCATTATCCGCGGTCAAAACATAAAACATTAGATTTTAGTTTTTCTGGTCTTAAAACGGCTGTTTTGTATGATTTGGTTAAGCGTGGTGCATATGATCTGACAACAAAAACCTTTTTGCGTCCGAATGATGAACAATTGAAAAAAGAGGTTGCAAGTTCATTGCTGGTCTGCATGGCAGATATTTTTGAGCAAAAGATAACACTTGCTTTGCAGAGCTATCCTCAAGTTAAAGCAACTACTTTTGTTGGTGGCGTTGCGTGCAACAAATATATCGTGCAGCGACTTCAAAAATGCGCTACAGCGCACAATCTTCCCTTCTTCCATCCATCACGTGCTTATTGTACTGATAATGCTGCTATGATTGCCTTTGTTGGTAATTATAAGGCAGAACAAGGCTTGTTCGATGACTACTTACTTGATATTGGATAAAAAAACATAATCATCACAAAAACAGGCAGCCCAAAAAGGACTGCCTGTTTTTCTTAGCTATGTTAAGGTACGAAAGTCGATTAGAAACGACCTCTGCTGCCACCGTCACGACCGCCATTATAACCACCTTCACGACGTGGAGGGCGACTGTCACGACTAGTTGTTTCACGTGGACGAGATTCATTAACAACTATTTTACGTCCGCCGAAATCTTTACCATTAAGTTCATCAATAGCTTTTTGAGCTTCGTCAGCATTTGGCATTTCAACAAAGCCAAAACCACGAGATGATCCGGTAAATTTATCAGTAACGATTTTAGCAGTTGTTACTGCGCCGTAACCTTCAAAAAGGTCTTTCATTGAATTTTCTGTAGCTGAATATGGAAGATTTCCAACATAAATGTTCATATAAACATCACTTTAATAAAAAATAAAACAAATAACTCAAACCGTTTATTGGCCAAATAAACAATTAAACATCATTATTGTAACAGAATAAAAATTCCTTCGCAAGAGTAGGTTTAGGGATCATTCTATTAAAAAAACATACTTGCCCAAATTTAGTCAAATTGTTATTCTCTAAGAGATAAAAAATAACTAATCGTCTATGGAAGGAATCGTCGTGAATAACAAATGGGCATTATTGCTGTTGTGTAGCATCATGGTGATGCATTCATCAGAAAGAGCTCCAAAAACAGTAGCGGCGGTACCCCTTGCCGATTCCTGGATAAGTAATTCCTGTGAAAAATCAATGGATTGCGCTGTTCGCAGATCGATAGAGGGGGGAACGTGGTATGCGATTTATGGTGGCAATGATGGGAAACAAGTAGTAGAGCGTTTGGTGCCCAATTTACATACGTGGTTTGAGCAAGCAAGTGGTGCAACGGTAAAAAAAATGAAAGATGCCTTTGCTCAGGCAAACCGTCAAGATGGTTATGGTCAGGCAGGATCATCGGTTGCCGTTGTTTTTATTGATAAAGATAAGACTGTTCATATTGCGCATCTTGGTGATTGCGGTGTTGCATTGATACAAAATGGAATTGTTCAAAAGATCACCAAAGCGCATACGGCTTTGAATGAGGCAGAGGTCGCGAGAATCAATAAATTGAATATTACCGATGCGATGTTTGCAGAGGCGGGATTAGATTCTCGTTATAACCGTACTTATCAAGAAGATGATTGGCGTAGTGATGTAACGAGATCTATTGGAGGTCATCTCTTCTTCAATCAAGAAGCAATTACTTCTGAGCCTGAGGTTGAGAGCTTTAAATTAACGGATCCCGAAGGACAAATAATTCTTGGATCTTATGGTTTTTGGAAAGATTTTCCAACAGAACGGGATGGACAGACTGCTGAGGGTTTGAAAAAATATGTAAGCGACAAGCTAAACGGCGGTGTCTATAAAGATGATGGAAGCTACAATGAAGCATGCATGACAATATCTCTGGGAAAAGAATTTGACCGTTGGCGGGAAGTGAAGTCGAATATATGGCGGAGTTTTCAATTTGTTGGAGTGGCGGGTTTGGTGGGATTATTGTCGTATTATCTCTCGCAACGATTTGTTGCATAATTTTTTCACAATATTAAAAAGCTCTCTGTAGTAATCGATTTTTTTCGATTGCTACGGAGAGCTTTTTTTAGAATGTTGCTGCTAATTTAACCCAGATCTTCCACCATTCAAGTAAAGAGTTATGAAATGGAACATCAACAGATCCGCCAAGACCAACAATGGTGTCATATGTTTCACCTTTATTAATCCAACCAATACTTGCAATAGCTCGCTGCGAAAATCCGCCAAAACTTTCACCCGATTGTGGATTAAGATCATAGGTTGTTATTGGTACAAATTCAAGATCATCGGGAGCCTTAAAGGCAATGGTACTTTTACTTGCTGTTTTTCCCGGTCCGCTGCCAGCAATACCAAACGCAACACGCTGATCAGTTGCTACTGGTACTTGAATGCCAGGAACTGCTGTTGTTTGGCCAAAAATATGAGTTGATGATGGTATTTTTAAGTTTGTTCTTTCATTTGGATGGCCCCAAATACCATATCCAATTTCTGCTTCCACGCAATGAGCATGCAGACGCCATCCGATGCAAAAATCAACCAGGTTAAATGGTTTTGCGGTAATACGTTGTGTCATATAATTCACGCCAGGTTGATTAGTATTATCTTCAACGCCGATGACATTCATCATCAGAAAGCGACTCCATGGTTTATCATATAAATCATAGGTTCGATATTGTTTATTTCTGATCAAAATGAATGATTCAAGATCAAGAAATCCGCACCATGCAAAATCTGTTGTGTCTCTGTTGAGAGGAACTTGAATATTTAATCCACCACCAATACCCAAATGATGATTGTTGCCATTGACTGGTTCAAACATGGTTCTGCCATTTTGTTTATTGCCGGTAGGGATTGCAAGCACACTATAATAATTAAGTTGTAAAAAATCTTCAGAAACATAACTGGTTCCGATTTTTATCGTAAGTTCCGATACACCAACTTTTTTCTTTTGACAATTATCGATACGGCTAAAACACCAGGTTGGTTGATCGAATGCTTGTAAAATATCTTGCGGAAATTCTGCTTGTCGATTCTGTACGAACGTTTGAGTCAGATGAATATGATTTTTTACTTCAGCAACGGGCATAAGAATCAAAATATACATATCACGCAGAAAGGGAACATCACACCAGTTTTTAAAGTCTTGATGATATTCAAAGAGACAACCTGCTTGTTGTTGTTTAGGATTAACAGACAAAAATCCGCGGAAATTGCTCGGCAAGTTTACCCATTCAGCGCGAATGTCTCGAATTTCTAGATCAGCCGTATTTTCATCGCCAGAAACGAGTAGTTCTGTTTTGCCATTCATTAAAAAATAACGTTGGTTTTTATCAAGACCATGAGATCCTTGATAAAAAGGAATTGCTTGAACGCCACCTTTAATGGGACCGTGTTTATTAAATTCGATATCATGCCATAGTGCTTGTTCCATGACAACATCATAATACGCTGGTTTTGTGTACATAAAAGAGTGCGCAAATACATTGCGTTTAGCGTATAAAGTTGCGCATGTTGATATAACAAACAACAAAAGCACGAGCAGTTTTTTCATTCACGATATCCTTTTTTTTGTTCTTAGCTTAGGACATGATGAGCATAAATTCAAGAGCAGATTGTTCAGAGCTTTTGTGATGGTTCTTCGTGCAACATCGTAATACTTGTTTTAAGATCGACATTATCGTATACAATTGCAGCAATTGCATTCGTTAATGCAATGCTTTCCGCAAGAGGACGTTGAAAAATATTTCGTCCCGTTGCAGTGCCTGCTGCATCTCCAACATGTATTTGTTCGTAGAGCTCTTGCAGAAATTCTTGAGCGGTTCTTGTTTTTCCTCCGGAACAGATGACTTTGGTGTTTCCTGCTGCTGCACAGGCGATTTTGAGTGATTGAGCACGTGTTAATATTTCAGTTGCTGCCGGGATTTTAATTTTTACAAAATCCGCGCCCAGCGATAGTGCAACGCCAGTTGCTCCTGCAATCAGATTGGGGTTATGTTCATCGCAAATTGCTTTTCCACGGGGATACATCCAAACTATCGCAACAAGTCCTTCATTATGTGCTTGCGTGATCACTTGTGCAGCTTGCCACAATTGTTCAGCTTCATAAACGCTTCCAAGATACACCGTAATGCCTATTCCTGCTACTAACAATTTGCTATTGTTTTTGAAATCAACAACATCATCAACTGACCATAGTAGTGCACTTTTAGGATCTTCCTCATTTTGTGAAACAAGGTTTGTTGTTGCATTCAATTTTGCAATGTAATGTACCTGTGGGTAATGATGTGCGTAGCGTGCAAGCAAGCCAAGATGCGTTGCCATTGCACCAACATTTCCTTGTGATGCAATACGAAAAAGATGTTCAGGATGCAATGCTTGTGGGCTTATGTTGTCTCCGTAAAAATCATTATTCAGATGCTCTATCTTGTGGTCACATGAAAATAAAAAAAGACGATTGGTGTTGCGCGTGATGGCATTATAATTTTTTATAAAAGTATCATGTTTTTTTTCTGGAACGTCTGCAGGAACAAAATTACTATTGTTATGCATTATTTTCTCCTTAAAAATCTTTTAATAACATTATTTTTTATCATGATCAGTGCAGATGATCCTATCGTGAATTAACATGCGCTCAGCAACTGCTTCAAATAATGGTACAGCAACGCTTGAGGCGTATATATTTTTTTGTTGCGTTTCTTTGACAAAAGTGACGATAACGCGTTGATAATTATCTTTTTCAACGATACCTGAACAGGTATAAATATTTTTATTTTTATCATATTCGCCATCGACTAACATGTTTGCGGTACCTGTTTTACTCATAATGCGATATCCCTTTATTCTTGCGCGGCGTGCGGTGCCGTATTGGGTTGTTTTTTCTAATATTTCTTTGATGGTGTTGCGTGATGTGTCTGAGAATAGCTTAGCGCGTTCTTGAGGAGTCTGATCTTTATCCTCAGATTCGTTATTCTTTGCCGGGGTCCCCGTGTGAAATGAAATGGAACATGGGGTAGAAGAAAATAGGGGAGTACCTTTTAATAAATTCTCATTTTTCACCAACGTAGGTGTAACCTGATGCCCCGTTGCAATGGTGCACATGGCGCATGCAAGTTGCAAAAGAGTTGCAGAAACTTCATATCCATACGAAAGTGAAATAATAGATTGTTTTGACCATTTTTCTGGTGGATTAAGATATCCTGGGTTTTCTCCAGGGAATCTGATGCCTGTTTTTTGCCCAAATCCTAAATTTTTATAATGATCGTACAGTTTGGTTCCTAAGCGTTGAGCTACAATTGCAATGCCAATATTATTTGAAAGTGCAATAACATCGGTGAATGGAATAATGCCATGTGCTTGAACGGTATTGATCGTGCGTCCATCAATCTGAGTTGTCAGCGTATCTTTACAATCTATCAGTTCATCAGCTGTTACCACACCTTCTTCTAATGCAGCAAGAGCAGCATATACTTTCATGACAGATCCTAATTCATGAGCATCAGTGATAATTTTATTGCGAAAGTTATCAGCGTGTGATGTCTGTGAATTATTTGGATCAAAATAAGGGTATGAGAGCATGGCAATTATTTCGCCAGTATTTGGGTCCATAATGATCACGGCCGCTTGATGAGCGTTGAATTTATCAACCGTTTGTTGAACTGCTTCTTGAATCAAAAATTGTAAATCAGCATCGATGGTCAATTGGAGGGGTTCTGCATCATCACCTTGAATGGCTGTTTGTTTTTTAAAATAGTAATAACCGGATCGTGCATCTTTTTCCAAGTGGCATGTGGTCGGATTTCCTGCAAGTAAGCTATTGTAGACATATTCAATTCCGAGAAGACCTTTATTATCAATATTTGTTAATCCAATAATGGGGCTTGCGCATGCAAGTGGATAATGCCGACCTGGCTCAGAAAGAAGAAAAATATCGGGATTTTTTTCTTTTTGGATCAGGCCTATTTCTTGTGGTTGCAATCTTCGTTTGATGAACATAAAATGTTTATCTTTATTATGCCCAAAGCGCTTGCGTGCATGGGGGAACTGTTTTTCCAGAAAATGGAGTGTACGTTTTGTATCGGTCAGTTGTGTGGGTAATATGAATGCCGCAACATAATCTTTATTCATGGCAAGATAGTTGCGGCCAGTTCGATCAAAAATGGGTCCGCGTACAGGAGTTTGTGTTACCGTGACATGATATTGTTGTTCTGCAATCTTTTTATAAAAATCATGATGTTTAATCTGAATAAAATATAAATTAATTGCAACGCATGCATACAGAAGGGTGAATACAAAAAAAATAATGGTTGAGCGCAGTTTAAAGCTATGTATCATGATGCAACTTTTTCACTTGATTAAGCGCATAAGGCCGCATGCCGAGTTTGTTCTGGGCATATTTTTTGATGTTTTCACGATCTTTCATAGCATATAATTCTTGCGTGAGTGTTTGTCTTTTACTCGTAAAAGCAGCTATGGTTTTTTCGCATTGCTGTAAGTTGTAGCTGTTTTTTATGAAAAGCGTATATTTGTGAATTTGTAAAAAAATGAGAAGAATGTGAGCAGTGATAAAAATGGTAAGAAAAGATATTTTTTTCATGGAAAGCTCCGCATATATTTTATACGTAGATTAATCTGAGCGGAGTATAAGAATCAATTGTTACAGAAAATAAAAAAAACCGACGGTTATTTTTTGGTAACCATCGGCTTTTTAAAATAAGATTTTCAGGAGCGTATTAGATGATTGCGATAATTTTTTCCCAATTTGCTTGCGGCGTCTGCTTTTCTGTTAATCCTAACTGTTCACATCCAAAGCTCATGTCTCTCCATGGTGCCAGTTTAGGTGATGGTTCAACTAATGATTCTCCTCCGAATGTCTTTTCTTTGTGTGGTCGTGGGACAAAGGTATCTTCAGCTGTTATGTTCAATTCTTGAGCAAATTTCACTTCAGAATTTTGTTGCCATTCTTTATATGTTTTTTGAGCAATTCGGATTTGTTGCTGCTCAGGCATTAATGATATTTGAGTGAGTTCTTGCTGTTTTTCATCAGGTAAGAGTGCCAGAGCTGACACGTTGTGCAGTTTCTCGAGATATACTTTTCCTATTTGTGCGTCTTTTTCTTGTTCAACTGCGATTTTTACTTGAAGATCTGCTTGCCATTGATCATATATTGTAGGCGCAACGCTGTATCGCTCGGCTTCACTACATTGTAAAAGATCGGTAAATTGTTTTCTTCTTTTATCGGGCAAGTATACTAAATGTGAAAATTCTGTTTCTATTTTTTTCCAATATCCTTGACCTATTGCCAATTGTTCTTGATGAACTTTCTGGTTTTGCCCCGCATATTTTAAACCTTCTGAGGTAATCTTAATTACTTGTTTGGTATTATTTTTTCGATTATATGCTGGTGCATATTGTTGCATTGGTTGAGGATAGTATCGGTGATTACGTGAGGGATTTATATGTATATTCATATGTCCAAAATTGGAGATTTCCCCATTGTTTACAAAACTGGGTGTTTGTACGGTGAGGTTCCCATAGTTTTCTATTACCCCGGTATTGGTAAAACCTGGGACCTGGGTGCGTGTTGCATGTGGCATTTTGCCGGGCTGCTGCGCCCCATACGCTTGCGAGAATGCAACAGTTGCGCCGATTAGTAGCGTGATTTGTCTTATAGTCATCATTGTGCCCCCCTAGAGCATAAATTTGCTAAAAACGGTAAGTTATATGTTCACACTTATAATCCTATCACAAATAGAAATTATTGCAAAAGGGGGGGGAGCATTGTCGATTGTTCCGAAAAAAACTATAAAAACCTACGATAGCTCCTACCAATCATATGACATACCAAAATGAACTTCAGATGCAGATTCACTTCTATTAGGGAACAATTTATTCTTACGAGGATCGATTTTAAAGCCCCAATCAATGCTCACTGGCATTGGTTGTAATATTCTAATACCAATACCAACAGCATGACGATAGTCAAAATTATTTCCGGTAACAAACGGTTTATCTCCAGCTGTAACATATGGATTATTGAATCCAGTACCGCCATCATAGAATGCAAGTACTTTCATGTTCATATCGGCAGTGATTGGTGCAATAAGTTCAGCATTCCAATAGAATGCTCGTGATCCGCCGATGGTATCGCCTAAAAATTCTGGTCCAATTTGTCCAAACAAGAAACCACGAACACTTGATTGTCCACCGATATGGAATAAATCACCAAACGGAACGACTCTATTTTTAAATGGTGAAGATACGCCAAAATAAGCGTGGAGCTTCAGAACAAGATCATATTCCATGATAAGTGGTGTAAACCAGCTTGCATCAACTTCTATTTTATAAAAACCAATATCATTACCAAACGTAGGAATTGCAAATTTGCTCGAAAAGCGCCATTTGTGTCCGTAGATGGTGTGAATAGGATGATTACGCGTATCTTGTTCCATTTTTGCTGAGACAAAGGCAAATGTTCCTGGCTTGAATTCTTTGTTCAAGATTTCTTGGTATTGCATTCGTGCAAGTGGTTCTTCAATACGTGCTATTGCTGCTGGATTATATTTAAGATCTTCAACGCCCGTACTGAAAAGAATATTTACATCATGGAAAAATGGTTTTTTTGATTGAGTAATGCATCCGAGTGTAACTGAACCACCGCTCAATTTTTGATGTATTGTTTGAACATATCGTAGCTCATCATAAACCGGTCTGCGATGATAAATATCAAAAGCGCCTAAAATTGGTTTATCAAAGAGCCATGGTTGCGCGACATGTAACATTGCTGTTTGTTCATCTTTTGAATAGGTGGTGCTGACATTCAAGTGAACACCGCTACCAAACAGGTTGGTATCAGACAGTTCGCCCTTTACCGACATACCTGAAATCGGTGATTGCCAATCAGCTCCCGATCCACCAAATCCAAGTTGGGCACCGAAATGACCTGTTTTTGTTTCTTTAACAATTAAATCAAGATCTGCTTCTTCTTTGTTAACACGTTTGATTTTCCAATTGACACCATCACGAGGATCAAAATAACCAAGAGATGCAACGTTACGTTTTGATGCATTCATTCTGTTTTGGGTTATCAACTCTCCTTCATCCAGGAGAATTTTTCTGCGGATTATTTTATCGCGTGTTTTGCTGTTGCCGCGAATATTAATTTTGTTTAAATAAACTTGATCTCCAAGTTCAGAAAAGAAAGAAATAGAGACAGTTTTATCATCTTCATTTGGTTCAATTGATGGTTCTATGTGAGCAAAAATATAACCATAATCACCCCAAATCATTTCTAACCGCTTAATTGCATTGGCAATTGCTTCGCGGGAATAATACATGCCGCGACGAATCGGAATCATGGCAAGAAGAAATGCTTCAGAAACGTTTTCTTTGCCCGGTGCGCTAATTTTATCAATAATGTAGCGATCACCTTCTTCTATATCAAATGTCAGAATAATATTTTGTGTTTCAGGATCGATATTGATATCAATATCAACGACTTTGGCGTGGAGAAAACCGTTATTTTGGTAATATTGTTCTATGAAATGCTTATCACCTTCAAGGCGATCGGGATGATAATTACCCGATTTATCCATAAAGCCAAGTATCCAATCTTCTTTAGTCAGGGCGACAGCGCGTAATTGCTTGCTGGTGATTGATTTGTTACCCGTGAAGTGAATTTGTTTGACGGTAGCGGATTTACCCTCATGTACCGTGAAAATCGCTGTTGCTCGATCGTTATCGTCAATTTCGAGTGCTGTTTCAATATCGGTTTGGTGATAGCCTTTTTCAAGGTAAATATCTTTAATCTTGTTGGCGATTATTTTCAGTTCTTCTGGATCAATTGCGTTAATGTTTTCAAGACCAATTTTTTTTGCAATTTCTTTTTCAGATACTTTTTTGTTGCCTGATGTTTTCAGTTCTTTGAGTTGATATTTTTCTTCAACAAAAACATGCAGATTCATATAATCGCTCTCTACCGCTTCACCCATAACTTTTACGGTACGGAATTTTTTGATGCCGTGGTAGAGATTGTTGATGAGTGTTCGTGTTTTACGAGAATCAAATATTTCGCCAACCTTATAAGGGATATAGCTGAGAATGGCATCTTGTGACGTCGATGTGTTGCCATGTATTTTTATAGCATTGATGCGGCGTGTTCGGTTGACAGATTGTGAGCCACCTTGAGAAAGTTGCTGAGTATTATTTTGTATATCTTGTTCATCATCATCGTCATCATCTTCATTATCATCTTCGCTTTCATCATCTTCATCTATGAAATCAGATGAATCATCTGTTTCATCATCTTCGTCTGTCGACTCAGATGGATTATCTGTTTCATCATACGTAAGCACCTGTTCCCGGATAGCAGGAGCTGGTGCGTTTGTATTTGTCAGATGTTGTGGTTGAGTGGTACCGGTTAAAATAAGCAAAAAGAGTGCGGTAACACAGTAATGGAGCTGTCCTTTTTTTACATTTTCAGTCATAGGTGATCTCGCTGCCCGACGTTGCTTTTGATTTGACACAGTTAATTATGAGGAATTAGTAAAACATACTACTCATTTTTTAATTTTTTGCTAGCGTAGGGCGTGTCGTTTGCAAGATTGTTACGTATGAAGACAAGTATTAAACGATAAAAAACAAAAAAAATAACTCTTAATAATGGCTAACTTAAGGCAAAAATAGCGCACAATTGTTTTTTGTGCGCTATTTTTTTATTATTTTCTGATTTTAAAAAAGTAATGAGCTTTTTGGCTCAAGAGAGTTACTTTTTTTATCTTCTGAGTGTATAAGGGAGCACTATATTTTTGATGTTCATGAAATTCCTTTACGGTGTGGTGGTTTCAGCTTTATTTATTGCATGTTCTTGTTGGAATTTAATAAGCGTTGTGATGAGCTTGAGGCAGTCTTTTTTATGGGCTATATCTTTTTGTTCAAAAAAAGACTGATTTTGAAAGGCCATTTCCATATTTGCAATGCTTGCTGCAACATGAATAGGAAATATAGATGCAGCAAATACTGTTCCAACGATCATCCAAGTTGCATCAAAAAGAATAAGAAATTGCCATGCATCACTATAAGAACTGAAGGTTTTATTTGTGTTGCGAATGAATTTGGGCAGAAGCGCCAGAGGGAGGGCTGGAAGTTTAAACAACCATGCTTTATTCAGGGTGGCTATTTTTTTTTCATTGTATAGCAGACATTCGTTCAAGTTTGTATCTTTATGTGTATTAAAAATAGGTGCTATGTATTCGATGAGTTTATGTTCAAGACCATGCTTGAATGCTTTTTTTTCATCGAGGACAGCAATGCATTCTTCCAATAATTCAGTTTTGGTTCCGATAGCTTTAAGGATTTTTTCATCTGCTATTGCATTTTTAAGCCATTGTATCTGCTTATCGGTGAGCTTAATATCGTATAATAAATGTTCTATAGTTGGCGTTCTTTTTTCCGAAAGAAATTCAAGATCACGAATAAGAGCTGGTTCTTTTGATGTATCTTTCATGCATGCATTGATACTGCTCATGCCAACTATGGTCGCAGCATGCGGGACCAACGGCAGTAAAAAATAAGGATTGCTCGTTGCACACGCAGCAACAACATTTGCAGTACACATTGCAGCATTTCCCAAAAGTAGCCTGTTTGTTTTTATCTGTAGTTTTTTATCTAATGCTACTTCAGCGGTGTTGTGCATAGTGCAATAATGCACTTTTTGCAATGCGGCAAAACGGGGGGCATGCGTTTGGAATCTCGGTCGCACTATATGAGTCACCAGCTGCATGGGGTATGAAGATTGCGTGCTTACTGCGCAGAAGGTAAAAATGATAACTGTTTTATTCACGATGCTTTTCATTAGTCTTTCCTTTGTTTGTGTGATTGGTTTTTTATTTCTGTATAAGTGTTTTTCGATTGCATCCGCATGTTTTTAAGGAGATTAAAGCGAATGGTGATAAAGTTTAACAAGACAAGATTTTTATCATATTCTATCTGATATGATCATAAAAAAAAGGAAAATCGATGCAATGCATAATCAAAAAAATAATTTATCTCTCCTGTATTCTCTTCTCTGTTATCCATGGACATGGTTTTGGGTCTCACACTCTCATTCAATTGGCAGATGATTCACAAAAAACAATCTATTCTGTTTGTCTTGGTGCATTACGTAAAACTATTTCTGTCGCTAGTCATGACATATTTCATGGTTGTACTACCGATCAACCGGTAGTAACAGGAAAGCATAGCAAAACCAATTGTTATATTCAGCTTGGTTTTGATAATCAACCTAACAGCGTTGATGACATTATATGCACACCAACACAAGAATTTTATGTGCCTGCGATGAATCGATGGGTTTCTGCATATTTGCTGCAAGTTGGAGATGCGTTACTTACCAAAAAGATGATTTCAAAACAAATCACTCATAAAAATTTCGTTCAAAAATCGCTGAATATCTACATGCTTGAAATTGCAAAGTCGCATACGTTTTTTGTCGGTAAATATGCTCTTTTGACGCACAATATTTTTTTACCAGTTGCGGTTAATCTTGGTTTTGTTGTTCCATTTGGCACTGTTGCGACAAGTACGATTGGAAGCTTTTTTGGTCCCATTGGCTTGGTAGCAGGCGCTATTGTTGGTGGGGTAGTCGGAGTTGCCGTCAAAGCTTTGTGTAAAAATCGAATATCACATTATGATTCACCCATTTTTAACATCGCATACATTCAGAATAGTTGTCACAGCATACCATTGGACAAAAATGATTTGAATACGAAACCATCTGGATGTTTTACAGTGCAAAATTCCATAGATACATCTTATGTGTATCCAATAGAAAACCCATTACCTCAAATAGCAATTGGCTGCATAGAAATAGGGGTCAATGTTTCGAATGATCGTCCTCTAAATGAATGCAGCAGACATCATGATCAGAAAGAAACACATAATGGTGGTTGTTTTCAACCGACACAACACAATCAACAAGATTCAGGTTATTCTCAAGATAAAAATGCCGAGCCAAAAGATAAAGGACGATACAATGTCCCAACAGCTCGTAATTGGAAAGAGTTTGAAGCGAACTGTCCTATCGGTCAAAAATATGGTAAATACTTTATTCACATGGGAAAGCAAAATCCAAAAGATGGTTCTCCTATTCGGCAACTATCAAAAGATATTCCTGATACCGAAATGTTAAAAAAAGATTATTTTTTTGCTCTCGATAGATACCACCAAGGAGACCATTTTGAAGTTTGGGATAAAAGAGGAAATTGGATTGGCGTTGCTAATTTAGATGGCTCAAAAAATCATGCCAAAACAAAAGCAGTGAGAAATAAAGACGTTAGAAGTATCGAAGATATTATATAGGGAGGTTTTAATGCATGAATAAAGCTACAGAAACGCTAGAAGAATACTGGGAAAGAAGAGATAAGCAACTGGAAGAAGATAAAAAGAACTACAGAGGTCTACATTGTTGCTTAATCATGGATTATTCAGTCGATGAAACAGATCCAGAAAATGTATCTCCGCTTATCTATCGCCCTAAATTTAGACAATATTATTTAAAAGCAACAATTGGAGTAGGCGCTGGGAAAATAGATTATTGTCCTTATTGCGGTACGAAATTGCCCCAAGGCCTGAGTGATCTATGGTTTGATACTTTGGAGCAAGAGTATGGATTAGATAATCCAGCTGGCTCTGAGCAAGAAAAAAAAGTGCCTGCTGAATTCAAGACAGATGAGTGGTGGAAAAAACGAGGACTTTGAATGTAAGCATGGCTAAATCTCGAACTCTGACCCAAGATAGTCCTTAAAAAAGGCAGAAAATATGCTAAAATAAAAGAAAATATCTATACAATAACCTTAAAAAGAGCATATTTCATGCAGTTTCACAATAATCTCACCGGAAAAAAAGAAGCGTTTACCGTCAACACGCCAATAAAGATGTATGTCTGTGGCATTACCCCCTATGACGATGCCCATGTCGGGCATGGCAGATGTTATGTGTCATTCGATCTATTGCGCAGAGTTTTCTCATTTCTGGGCTATGAGGTTATCTATTGCAGAAACTTCACCGATATTGATGATAAGATAATGAATCGGGCGGAAAAAGAGCTCGGGGACCGGTTGCGATTTAAAGAAATTGCTGATCGCTATATTGCTAATTTTCATACCGATATTGCTCGTCTCAATTGCGATTCTCCTACCTATGAGCCGCGCGTGACTGATAATATCCCCCAGATTATACAATTCATAGAAGAACTGATTGAAAAGGGCTGTGCCTATCAAGCGGGCAATGATGTTTATTTCCGCATTTCCACCTTCCCTGACTATGGCAAGCTTTCAAAGCAAAAAATAGAAGATTTATACGCAGGCGTCCGTGTTGAAGCAAAACAGGATAAAGAAAATCCTCTCGATTTTGCACTCTGGAAAGGTGAGCCTGAAGGGGAATTTTGGCAAAGCCCATGGGGATATGGTCGTCCAGGTTGGCATATTGAATGTTCAGTGCTTGCGCGTATCAATTTAGGTAAGCATATTGATATTCATGGCGGCGGTCTCGATCTGATTTTTCCTCATCATGAAAATGAAATTGCGCAGTCTGAAAGTTTATTTGGAGAACCATTTTCTCGTATGTGGATGCACAATGGTATGATCAATATCAATAAAGAAAAGATGTCGAAATCTTTAGGCAATTTTTTTATTTTGCGTGATCTTTTTAACTATTTTGATCCGATGGTTATCCGCTATTTCTTTTTGATTCACCATTACCGTATGCCAGCAGATTTTAGTTTTGATGCGTTGACTGTTGCACAAAAAAGTTATGAACGTTTAATTCGTTTATGTGCTACCGATTGTTCAGATGTTGATCTATCACAGTATCGTTCAGAAGTAATTGATAAAATGATTCAATTTTTGGCAGATGATCTGAATACGCCTGGATTGTTTGGCGTGCTTTTTGAACATATTGCAGATATTGCCCAAAATAAATATGAATTGGCTGCAGTTAAAAACATATTGATGAATGTGCTTGGTTTGACCTTGCAACCATTACCAGAACAAAAGGTTGCATTAACACCTGAAATTCAAGAATTGATTGATGCCCGCAATAAAGCTCGTCGCGAAAAGAATTGGGCACGCTCTGATGAGCTACGTGATCAGTTAAGCTCAATGGGCGTCGATGTGCATGATGAGAAATTATAACCTTCAATTTTTTAAAGATACTGTTTTAAAGACTTGCAATACGATCTTCCTTTTGTATATTTTTTTATATTATTCATAAAAAAGGGGAGAAGGACTATGTCACGACATCTTGATGCTTGTAATGAATGTATTAAAGAGTGTATGAATACCGCTGCCATTTCCCAAACATGTGGCGATCAATGCAGAAGGTTGGAGGAATGTTGGTCTGAAATGACAGCTTGTGTTCAATCGTGTGCCGATTGTATCGCTGCATGTCAGGAATGCATAAAGCAATGTCAAGAACATATAGCAGAGTGCAAAGATGAGGAATGTATCAAGGCTTGCCAAGTGTGTATTGAAAAATGCGAAAAATGTATTGAAGCATGCCAAGAATGTGAAAAACAATGCGGCTTAGAGCTTAGAGATTTATGTGCTGAGGCTTGTCACAATCATGTAATTGCCAGTAAGATATGTATTGATGCTTGTAAAGATTGTATTGCTAAATCTTGTTCTTCTGAATAAAAAAAGATAGGCGAATATCATATTGATATTCGCCTATCTTTTATCCGCGAGTTATTTTCCTAATGCCGCATGCATCTTAGCTTCAAAAGCTTCTTTACTCATGTAGCCAGTCTCTTTACCTTTTACAACGCCATCTTTAATAAATACAAATGTTGGAACAGATGTTACGCCATATTCTTTAATAGATATTTCGCGAGCTTCATCAACATTTAATTTTGCAAATTTATATTGATGTCCAAATTCTTTTTCAATTTCCTCAAGAATCGGATCCATCTGTTGACATGGCCCACACCAGGTTGCATAAATATCTAATATTATTGGCTTATTCGATTTTTTGATTTCAGCTTCATGATTTTCGGGAGTAATTGATACAGCCATTAATGATCCTTATGGTTAATAAATAAACACTCTATAATAAAATTATGATATCGTGTAATGAATATGTTCACAAGGGAATATATTACAAAAAAAATTGAAGTAGCGTACAATTATGTTACACTTTCTGACTGAAACAATAGTGGCGAAAGACATGTTGCAAACAACTTTTTTTATAGGATTAATTATGCAAAGAAAATTATTATTGCTTGGAATGATTGTCGGTTATACCGCTATGTATGGTGTCCCAAAACTAGAAAATATAGAAGCAAGATTAGCAGAAGAAATTGGAAGTCTTGGGAGTTTGATAGAGCATATGAATGAAGACGAATTAAAAGCTATTGAAGTGAAAAAAGCAACGCAATTGTTGATAGTTCAACGAGCGCTTATTGAAAAACGTATTCATGATTATAAGCAAAACACTAAAAAAGATTTTGAACGCGCATTGGTGGAAGAATTTTCTGGAAAAGATAAAGCAGTAGAAATAGAATTTCAAAAATTAGCACAAGCAAATAAAGAAGAAGTTGAAAAACTTGAAAAAATACAATCCGATGCTGTTCTTGGGTATTTTGCAGCTCAGCCAACTGATAAATCGAGGACAGGACAAGCCAATAAACTGATTCGTGTCATTAAGAGCAAAAAAGATGAAATTATTCAAAGCAATTGTAACTTGGTAGTTAACAATAAAAATACTATTTTGAGTACGTTGAAAAATGAATTGGATGAAAAAGTCTTTTTCATGAAGAAATATGCGTATGCATTGCAACACTATGGAAAAGATGCAAAACGTTTTCAAGAAAATGGTTTAAACTTAGAAGCAGCTCTCAATGATTCACACTATTTTAATAACTTAGCTCAAGCTGCTTTTTTTAATACTGTAGAAGCTGCACAAAAAATGGGTATCACGGTAGCTATGAATGATATGGTCGGCCTTGCTGATAAAAATAAAGATACAGCAACTCTTGCTAAAGAACTTGTTACTGTTAGAGAGCAAGCAGAAAAGACGAGAAACGGCATTTTAAATCCGCAGCCAGTTACTCCGCCTCTTGATTTAACTGGCGAAGATAAAGATAAGCATTCAATTTTTAGTAAGGATGAAAATCCAAAAGAAAATCAAGATGATCAAGGTGCTTTGTCGCAGTAGTAACGGCGAGCACATGCTAAAAATAAAAGCCCCTCTGCGAAAGTAGAGGGGCTTTTTGTAACTTATTGTTGTTTTTGCTCGCACGGAGGACAACCTGAAGCATCACATTTTTTATTTTTATCTTTACTGGTATCTCGGTAAGTATAACCTTCAATGGTCAATGTTTTAACGGCAGAAAGAGGAACTGTTTTTTCTTGCGGACCTGCAGGGTCAATTGCATCACAATAGATGGGTGTTTTTGCTTCTAAAAGATAAGAAGATTTTGTGCCACTTTTGGTGATGACATCTAATTCTATAAATTCCACTCTTGGACTGCGTTCCTTTTTTTGGTATACCCAGATGGTATCAGGAGAAGGAACGCTCATTTCTTTAATTTCATTCAAGTCGAGATATGTTTTGGTAAATTCAGTGTTAGGATTAACCTGAAGTTTAATTTCAAGTTGTTTTGTTTCTGTGTTCATAGCCGGCTCTGCATACGTGCCCGGTTTATCAATCACGGGAACTTTTTCATATTTACCATACACAGAAATATTATCAACGATAAATTCTTGATCTTGATGAGTGGTAATTTTTCCCGAAAAATTAACTGGCTGTTTGAGATCTTTTGCTGCAGTTGAACTCCAATTCGGGTGAGTGGCAGTGGAGTAGAGGAATGAAACAATCAGTAGGAGTAGGCGTATCATTTTTTATTCCTTTAAGGTTGCGTGTTTAAGCTATTTTTACTACAATCGAAAGCTCTTATGCAAGTGTATTGCATGCTCTATTAAAATCATTGCATAATGCATGCTAAATTGCATAGTGTATAGCATAAATCTATCAATAATCTATGAAGGGTCTTGTATGTTTTCAAATAGTTATGAGCTTGAGCAACGCATGTCGTCGTTTATGGCTGGTGTATATGGATGGATGAGTTGTGCGCTCGCAATTACTGCCGGTGTATCTTATTATATTGGAATTACTCCCGCTATTTTCATGTATATACGCATGCATCAGGGAATGATACTGGGATTATGTATTGCTCAAATTGCATTAGTTGTTGGAATAAGTGCATTTATTACTCGTATGACGTTTGTCACCGCGTTAGCGCTTTTTTTGTTATATGCTGCGAGCGTTGGAATAACATTGTCTTCAATCTTCTATGTGTTTACCCACGCATCGATTATCTCTACTTTTCTTACGACAGCTTTAATGTTTGGAGCAATGTCTTTATACGGCTATGTAACAAGAGCAGATTTAACGAGTGTTGGCAACATGAGTTTTATGATTTTGATCGGATTATGCATTGGAATGTTCGTTAACATGTTTTTTCAAAGTGAACAATTAGATTATATTTTATCAGGTATTGGCGTGGTTGTTTTTGTGCTCTTAACGGCATCTGATACGCAAAAAATAAAACAGATTGGGCGTTCTTTGATTGCAGATCAAAATACAATGAATAAAATTGCTTTGATCGGTGCGCTTACATTGTATCTTGATTTTATTAATATTTTTCTTTTTCTTTTACGGTTTATGGGTAATCGTCGCGATCAATAAAATAACCCCATACTTTTATACCCAATCTCCATTTCATTTTGATTGGGTGGCCGCATGAAAAGAAATGGAATGTGAGCTAAGGACCCCGGTAAAGAATAAATAACAAGGTGGGGAATAAAAATAAGGAGTAGGTATGAAGCATCGCATAAAATGGTTGATAGTGAGTAGCGTGGTTGTAGTAATCGGTTTCAGTTTAATTAATAGGCAGTTGTGTGCTGCGTATAAGAAACCAAATCCAAAAACAGTTGAAAGAGAACCAAATATTCATGTTGCTGCCGATCGGCAAGATGATAATGGTGATGAAGATAATGAAGATGAAGAAATTGCAATTGATGAATTTGATCTTCAACAAAAACAAAAAGAAGTTCGCAATTTAATGGCGCGTGGTGTTCAATTTTGCCTCAGCGCTCCTATGCCAAAAGTTTGTCATGCATTGACTCATACGAAAGAGTTTATAGAAGGCGAGCTCTATCTTTTTTTAATAAATATCAAAGGCGTGGTATATGCGCATGGCGATAGAGAAGATCTTGTCTGGAAAAACATGTGGGATTATCGCGATAGTTTTGGTTCACCAGCAATACAATCGATGATTGCAACAGCGCGTGCTGGCGGTGGTTGGCTGACGTATGAATGGGCAGGATCGGTGAAAGTTGCTTTTGTAGAGAAAGTGATTATTGAAGGCCAAGATTATGTTCTTGGTTGCGGTTATTATCCTCATTCTAAAAAGTATGGAGCCATTGGCCTTGTTAAAGGAGCAGTTGGGCTCTTTAACCAAGATAGAAAAGCAGGATATCCAGTAGGAGACTCTTTCGGGGCAATGGGCTATGCAAAGAGTGAGCGATTTGTATATGGAGATTTGTATTTATACGCACTTGATTTTGATGGCATGATTCGTGCTCAAGGTGAAGATCCTGAATTAATCGGAAGCATGGTATTAGATCGCAAAGATGCCAAAGGCAAAGAGATTAATAAAGAAATTATTAATAAGCTCAAGGCGAAAAATGAAGGTGAAGGTGTATGGATTGAATACACATCAAAAAATGCACTCAAATATACTTATGCTGAAAAAGTGAAAGATGAAAAAGGAACGTACTATTTTATTGCGTGTGGTTATTATCCTGAAACTGATCGTGATAAAACAGTAGATTTAGTTCACCGTGCATATCAATATATGAAGGCAAGTGGAACATCAGTTGCTACAAAAGATTTTACCGATAGAACAGTTGATACATATCGCTTGGGAGACCTTTATATCTTTGTATATGATATGAAAGGTAAATGCATAGCCAATGGGGCCAATGGTTCAATTGTTGGGCAAAACCAATTTGATGCAAAAGACCAAGATGGTTTTTATTACGTACGTGAAATGATTGATCAAGCAAATGCTGGTGGCGGATGGATAGATGCTAAATTAAAAAATTCATTCGAATCAATTTATGTAGAAAAAATTGATATGGGTGTTGATAGTTATGTTATCGGTTCAGGGATGTTCCCCGTATCTAAACCTGAAACAATGACATTGCTTGTCAAAAGTGCCGTTGGCTATTTGCAAACGCATGCAGATGATGAATCCTTTGAAAAGTTTATTTTAAGAAAAGGTGAATTTATCCGCGGTGATCTTGATATAGGTGTGGTTGATCTTGATGGCTATTGCTACGCATGGGGCGATGATTACGAATTGATTTGGAAGAATCTGATCAATTGGAAAGATGATGAAGGTAAGCCGTTCATCAAGCAAATGATCGATCAATCAATGCAAGGCGCAGGCCATTTTGCCTATAAATTTAATAAAAGAGTGCGGGTAAATTATTGCGAACAGGTTGAAAAAGGTGAAAAAACATACCTGGTCTTTTCTGGTTTTTATAAAGAACAGAAAATGCGATAAACAATAGTGTGATGAGTTGAAAAGAGGGATGCGTTGAGCATCCCTCTTTTATGTGCATGATGTTTTTTTTATCATTTGTGAAGAATATTGTATATTGTAGTCTTGTATACCAAAATATTTTTACTCATTAATTTTATGCGAGTGCAGTATATGAAAAAAATAAACATGTGTGTAATGCTTGGCCTTTATATTTTTTTACCTCTGAATGGAATGGAGGCGGGGTTGCGTGACCCTGCTGGTGGTCAATATTCTCATCCTCAGTTTCGCTTTGTGCCGCTGCATGGAATGGATATGTGGTGGTCTGACCGTAATGGTGGTCAATATCCTCAGTTTTACTTTGTGCCGCAAGATACTCAAAAAATTATATATTTGTGTGCTCCAGATGTCACAATATATCCGGTATTGCGATACTATATTGACCGTTTTGGTTACGCCAAGGAAAATTCTCCGGTGAAAATTGCAAGTCAAGAATCTTTGAACTGCTTATCGCAATACACGGTAGAAGATTTTCTGCAAAAAATAAAAGCGGCGAGAAAACCTCAAGAACTGTGCATAGATAATGAAAAAGCCGATATAATTGAAACAATATTTTCTCAATTGCCGATTGAAGTTGATAGAAAGATTGCAAAAATCATACAAGAATTACATGAAGATGGTAATTTATCGAGTCTTTTTAGTCATGTGTTGTTTCATCGTATGTGTCTAAAAAATAATTATCGCGTAAAGAATTTTTTTAATAATAAAAAGTTTTATTGGCAGAGCATTGACGATAACTTTTGTAACATTGTTTTTTATAATCAAGATAATAAGCGTATAAGCGTTAAGTTGAAAAATGTTGTATTTTTGAGCAATGGGAAACCCTTTATGCTCGCATATGATAGTAATACTATTCTTATAAGCACAGGGGAAGAAATTATTATTCATAATCTTGAAACAGAAGAAGTTAGATATCTTGACGGAAACTTTTGTAAATATGCCATTAGTCCCAATGGACAATACATCGCTTTTTGTTCTTGTTCTGAAATAAATACTATTCAGGTGTATGATATAACCGATCTGGACAGCATGAAATCAGTTGCCAATCTTGATTATATTAATATGGATGAGTTTGTTTTTAGTCCTGATGGATCTAAGCTTATTGTCTGGGCTAAGGGGGTGGGAGAAGTTATTATGTGGGATTTGACCGATATTAATAAGCCTACTTCAAAATCATTGGCTACTATGCATTGCATTAATGTCATTTTCAATTCGGATAATAAACACGTTTGCATTCTGAATGCGAGACACACATCAGGAATAGTGCTTAATATTAATAATCCTGAGCAGATGAAAGAAATGCCAGTTTGGAATCAAGTGAATATATTTCCTGAACATTCTGATGTGATTCTTTATCAATATTGCACAAAACAAGGGAAACAGGTAAAACTGTTCGCTAAAACAGGTCAACTCTTAGAGTTTCCACAAAGGTTATACGTAGATAACGTGTACAATGGTGATGCTAATGAGCAGTACGTTCTTACGCAACATGTCAATAATACGGTCTATCTTTTTGATCATAGTCCTGATTTGATGGCTTCATGGTATAGTTCTCAGTGTCTAACGCTTGAACGTGGTATTGATAATGCTATAACTGGCGAACGTTTTGGTGAAAAAGGTCAACAGGTTACTCCCTATTGGCAGCTTCCTGAGAAAGAAGAAATTCAACAACTGCAAGCGATCAATAACAATTTAACGACAGGTCAGTATGCGTTTCTTCAAGCAGTGCGCTTCTATAAGCGAGAGCGCAAAGAGCCGTTGATGATAAAAGATGAATTTTTATCCAAAACATTCACAATGTTTGAGCCTTGTGATCGATCATTTTTGAAAAAACAACTTTTTCTTACCGAGCAATAAACATTAAAAAAAGGGATGCATTTACGCATCCCTTTTTTAATTGTTTGATTGTTATAAAATTGATGATGTTCGTGGCAACTGCTCTTTTGAAAAAAGTTTTTTGCCGAACAATTTAATTTTTCCCCAAATGCCTGGATAGCGAATATCTTCGAGTAATTGTTGATCATCAACTTCTGATAAAATGCCGAGATTAATAAATTCTTGAGCCAATTGTACTGGATCTTTAAATACGATGCCAATGCGTGCTGCAGATGATGTGCTTTGCAATGTTTCAAAACTGGCAACATTATCTGCTCTATCATCAATAAATACCATGTTTTTATCTATGTCCAGATGACTTTCCACATATTCATAGTACTTACGATCTGGTTTTTTACTCGGTACATGCAAAATATATGAAGTTGGTTGGATAGTGAGTGTTTTTTGGAGCAATTCTTTATAGCTTGCAGGTGTTGACGGTAGATCCGCAAATGTTTGTAGCTGTGCAATAAATTCAGGACTGTTTCCCGGGTGCGCAACAAATACTTTGCTTGCAAGGTTCGTGAATCTATTTCCGAGTTGATTTGCGGTGATGTCGTAAGCTATACGATCTTTATTGGTTGCAAAAATGATTGTGTAGCCTTTGACATCTTTCAAGTAGCGGTAAATTTTTTCAGTTCCCTCAATCATGCGACGTGATTTTTCTAGCGTATTGACCATCCACGAAACATATCGTGTCAGATAGGGTTTGCGCATGCCATGATATAAGAGATGGAAAGTCATTCCATTTATATTATTCCCTTTTTTATCTTTCAATGATTCTTGAATGCCATTAACATCTTTTTTATAATCACCCACGAGAGATTTTAATCCAGAAACAGCGTTCAAAAAGAATGATTTTGATATGATCACGTCATCAACATCCGACCATATGATGGTGTTTGAAGGCAGCAAGTTAAATGCTTGCAGCAGCGGGCTGGAGCAAAAAATGCTCAGTAATAAAAGCAATTTATGCATTATTTTCATTAGAAGTCCCTTGTTTTGGATAATCGACTATTTATAATCAAAATAGCATGGCGAAGGGGGGCATTGCAAAAGCCCGCATCAAATCGATTGATAGGCAAGGATCTTTAATGTTTTTTGGCAAGAAAGCTCTTGATTTATTTGCGAGATATCTGCAGACTAAGATAAATATAGATCCAAATGAGGAACAGATAAAGTGACAATAAAATTCAAACCTTCCTATACTATTACCCCTCTTATAGCCCTTTACTTAATGCGCATAGAAGCTCTGAAAGAGAGTGTTATTCATTTTCCCATTAACGTGACGGTGCTGGCCTCACTCCGTGAGACCGCTCGCCTTTATACCACCCATTATTCTACTATGATTGAAGGAAATCGTTTAAGTACTGCGCAAATTGAGGAAGTGATCAAGCATCAAGGGCATTTTCCGGGCCGTGAGCGAGATGAGCGTGAGGTCAAAGGTTATTATGCTTCGCTGCATTATGTTGAGCAATGCGCAGCAAAACGAGCTTCTGTTTCTGAAAATATCATCCAAAAATTACATGGGCTCGTTATGTCCAATGATGGAAAAAGTTCTCATAAAGATCCCTATCGAGATGGGCAAAATGTTATTCGTGATGGTCGCAGTGGTTCAATAGTGTATCTTCCACCAGAAGCAAAGGATGTTCCAGTGTTGATGAGCGAGTTGGTCAGTTGGATTAACGCGCAAAAAACGACCCCGTGTCCTATCGTTGCTGCTATTGCCCACTATCAGTTTGCAACAATTCATCCCTATTATGATGGTAATGGGAGAACAGCACGCTTATTGACAACATTGGTTTTGCATCTTGGTGGTTATGATTTGAAAGGATTATATTCACTCGAAGAATATTATGCGCGTAATTTAACTGCTTATTATGAAGCGATCAGCGTGGGGCCATCTCATAATTACTATGAAGGTAGAGCAGAGGCTGATATTACGCAATGGGTTGAATATTTTGTTGCTGGTATGGCGTCTGCATTTGAGAGTGTAGCAAAACAGATGAGCCGCTCTGCAATGAAAGATGGAGATAATCATGAGGCGTTGTTGCGTAGACTTGATCCAAAAAAACGTAAAGTGCTTGAATTGTTTCAGCAATTTGCAACAGTAACATCGGCGCAGATTGGAGAGATCTTTGGTTTTAAACCACGTACCAGTGCGCAATTGTGTCAAGATTGGGTTGAAGAAGGATTTTTGGTGGTGGTGGATCCTTCAAACAAAAAACGTAGTTATGCTTTGGCTCCACAATATGAAGTTTTAGTTATAGTGAAAAAATAACAAGGAAAATGTATGCAATCTCAAGGAGCATTAGCCTTTATTAGAATGGTTACCAAGCCGTTTAGGATATATCTTGTAGGAATGGCAATCATTGCAGTGACATGGGCCCTCATTCTGAATGTGCAGGCCTATATCGTTAAACTTGTTCTTAATACCGCGATGGATATAGATCAGGTTGATTTATATTATAATCTTGCACGGTTGATGGGATTATATATCTGTTCTGAGTTTGTCTATCTTTCTATTTTTCGTTGGTACGACTGGATTGTTATTCAATTCCGGCCGAATATAAAAAAATATATAACACTCATTTTAATGAATAGAATGATGGATCACTCTCACAGTTTTTATCAACGTCAGTTTGCGGGTAGTTTATCAACGCGTATTATTGATATCGCAACATCAATTCCTGATATTATACGAATTGTTATTGATCGCTTATTGGCCTGTTCTCTGATGTTACTCTTTGTTCTTTATAATATTTCTCAAATACACGTCAAATTTACCATCGCTTTAGGGTTGTGGATTATTTTATTTTTAGGTATTTCCGTGGTGCTCGTTTTTCGCAATCAGCATTTGGCATATGAGGTCGCTGATGCGCGTGCTGCAGTAACTGGTTGTATTGTGGATATTTTGAGTAATATGGCGAGCGTTCGTCTTTTTGCAGCAAAAAAATTTGAAAATAATTATCTGACTGGTTGGATAAATGAATCAGTTAAAAAAGATCAAACAAGGGATTGGTTCTTTTTAAAGTTACATGCGTTTCAAGCATGTTCATTTTGGTTGTTTCAGGCAGTCTGTTTTTGGTGGTTACTCAATGGTCTGGTGAGTAAAACAATGAGTCCTGGTGATTTTGTTTTAGTACTTACGCTGAATTTGCATATTATTGAAAATTTTTGGAATATTGCCAAAGATATGCGTGATTTTTGGGAAAAGATGGGCAACATAGTACAAGGCCTTACCATTATCCAAAGCCCTATTGAAATCAAAGATAGTCCCAATGCCAAGCAGTTAGTAGTGACCAAGGGTGAAATAGCATTTGATAACGTTCTCTTTCAGTATCATGATGCAGAATCATTATTTGAACATGAATCAGTGGTGATTAAACCGGGACAAAAAGTGGGATTGGTTGGATATTCAGGAAGTGGTAAATCAACATTCGTGAATCTTATTTTGCGTTTGTTTGATGTTACGCAGGGAAAAATTACCATTGATGGACAGGATATTACTCAGGTTACGCAAGATAGTCTCCATGAAGCAATTACCATGATTCCTCAAGATCCTTCGTTATTTCACCGTTCAATATTGGAAAATATCGAATACGGCCGCAGGAATGCAACGTACCAAGAAATAATCTTGGCGGCAAAACGCGCGTATGCACATGAGTTTATTGTAAAGTTGTCACAGGGTTATGATACGCAAGTTGGTGAGCGTGGTGTGCGCCTTTCGGGCGGTCAGCGTCAACGCATTGTTATTGCGCGTGCTATCTTAAAAAATGCTCCTATTTTAATTCTTGATGAGGCAACCAGCCAGCTTGATTCAGTGACTGAAAATGAGATACAGGATAGCTTGTGGCATTTAATGCAAGATAAAACTACTTTAGTTATTGCTCATCGTCTTTCTACTTTACTCAACATGGATCGTATTTTAGTTTTTGATCAAGGTAGTATTGTTGAAGATGGTTCTCATGAAGAACTTCTGGCAAAGGGTGGCGTATATAAAAAATTGTGGGAAGCACAAATCGATGGGTTCTTGCTTGATCATAATGACGAAGAGGCTGTTGCGTAAAGAGGACATTAAGACAGAGAAATTACCTGTGCAATGGTGAGTGGGTATTCGTTGTTGGATTCACTCATGCATTGTGTTTTTATATAGGCTAAGAAGTGATCTATGAAGTCGGGTATGTAATGAGCATCAACGAGCAGTATTACTCCAAGACTAAAATATTTTTTAGGCCGAGTATATTTTCTTAATAGGTGAGATACATAGATAAAGCGGTCTATGTTTACAGCAATACAGAGTGTGAGCGTTTCATTATGTTTAATATTGCCATGATGTGTGAAGCATAATTCGTCATCAGCTTTTTTCTTCATGCTTATAATGGGAGTATCGCCAAAATAGTCTTCCTTATCTTTTAACCAATCATATATTGATCTGGTTTGCTTGGTAAATGTTATAGGTTCAGTTAAGCTGCACATATGTTTAACACAGGGCTTATTAATTCTGTATATCAAGGTAGATTGTTGCCTATCCGATAAATATGTCAAAAGACGATTCTTGATTTGTATTATATAGTTTTGAAATTTATCTTGATAATCTTTTCTTATACCGTTGTCATACATATTTTGCGTTGGATCAAAATTATAGAGAAGATTTTGGCATAAGAGTATGGTTCCATAGCTAATACCTTTTCTAGACGCATATTTTTTTGATGTATGGGATACATAAATAGCATTCATTCGTTTTATGGAATCGCAGATTGAAGATTTATTTGTAGTTTTAACATTGTCATCATGAGTGAAATAAAACCCATTTATCAAGCGTCCTGTTTGTTCTGGGTAAGGAATTTCGTTTGATTTTTGCTCCATACGTATGATGGGAGTATCACCAAAATGATGATTTTTGTTGTAATCATTTAACCATTCAGCTATAGGTTTGGTTCGTTTATGGAATGTTATAACTGTTTCTAATGAGTCGATATGTGTAGCAACTGAATGTGTTATTTTTGTTACCAAAATAGATGGAGAGTTGTCTGGATTTTTTATTTCTGTGTAATTCTCCATTGAATGGATGTTAAAGTAGATGGAGGCTATGATGAAGATAAAATATTTGAATTGCATGTGATTTTTCTTAAAAAAGAAAGCGATGATTTTTGTCACCGCTTTCTTTTTTTAATTGAAGGTGGCTATTTTTAAACTGATGATTTCAATTCTTTTACTGCGTCTGCAAGCATTTCAGCTTTGGAACTTTCCAGCTCTTCTTTCTTTTTATCGGCAGTCTTTTTTGATTTTTTAGATTGTAGGTCCATTTTTTTGGTATCTTGCAATTCTTCTTTCTTTTTATCTATCTTTTCATCTTCTAATTTTTTTAATTCTTTAGAGCGTTGATCTATCAACCAAAATAGGAAGAAATTGGTGGTGGTTGTTATATCTTCTGCTATTTGAGATGGTGGATTGTTAAGATCATCTTTGCATACTATTGCTCCGTATTGAATAGATTCTTTTTCTTCAATATTAGAGATGTAGAAAGCTTTTTGCTCAGCAATCATTTTCTTCAACTTGTCCGCATCTTTGGCTAAGCTGACGGTTCCTTTGTCGGTGAATGTTCTATTATCGGTGAATATGGCGGCTTGGTAATGCGCCTCTATAACACGAGTAAGACCAAATTTATTGTTTTCCCGATCATCTATCAATTTATAGAGTGATAGTTTGTATCCATTGAATGTTATAAGTTGGGTTAGTGAGACGATATGTGTAGCAGCCGTTGATACCGATTCTCTTGGTAATGATGATTTTGGTTTATCAAGCAGAGTAGCAGATTCTTTTTTGGGATGTTTTTTGAGTGGCTTTGATGAGCTTTCTCTTTTCTCAAGTGAATTTTTTCGGTGTTGTGATGTACTTACTTGATGCTTGAGAGTACGGTCTTCTTTTTTTGTGATTTCCGCTGTGTAAGCAATTGATGGCACAAGTGCCATGGTGAGAATGAAATATCTCAAATTCATGAACATCCTTTTTTTTAGTTTTGGTGGTGAATTTTTTTCATTGGAACTATCACACTATTTTTTTATTATTTGGTCAAGATATTGAAGAGTTGTTTTAATCCAAGCCTATAGCGCCTTGGAAGTCTGGTTTTTTGGGATCCTTTTTATCATGCTTGGCAGTATGTTTTTTTTGAGAAAGATATGGGATAGCTCCATATTCTTCATAATAATTACGTAATAAATCAGTTTTATTGATACCATGGGCGCAGGTAGCGGCAATACTATTTCCAAAAACAACGTTTTCTTGGGTCTTGGCGAAGTCACCATCAATAATTCTTAAAAAAGCACCCATGCTGACATATGTTTTCTGATCAATATAATATCTTCTTACCTTACTTACGTATAACCAGGCTCCGTTGTGTAGGGACTCCATTTGGGTAAAAGAAATGGTATGGATGTTTCCGGTCGACACCAATTTTTTTTCGTTATAGTGATATTCAAAGAGAGGAGTGTTTCCAAAAAGTGGTGATTTTTTTGCCTGTACGTGCTTTATCCAATTTTTTAAAGTTCGGGTTCTTTTGTTAAAGTCAATTTTTGTTCCAAGATCCACAATCGTATGTATGTTATCTTCCATGCATAATTTCCGAGGGCTTATATCTTGAACCTGTGCTGATAAGCGGGCAAAAAATGGATCTTTATCTAGGGTGTCACCATTAATGGTCGCTTTTTCCATGGTGTAAGCAAGCGATGGGATCATTGTGGTTGCAAGAACAAATAGTTTAAAATTCATACAAATTCCTTTTTTTTAAAGTTTTCGATAATTAAAGCGCTGGGGATCTTTTTATTCGCGTAATAATTTCACTCGTCGATATTCCTTCAGTATAAGGGATTATACGCATAATATTCATGGCCACCGGATCGGGGAAATAAGTACGTAAAGAGGTGCGCAATTTGGCAGGATTAAAATCATCACCGTGCACCACTAGATCGATATTATGTTGTTGAATAAATTCTTTGGTGATAATAAGTGGTGCATCATTAATAATTTCATCAACATATTTGCATCCTACTAGAACCTTGGTTCTTTCATCTTGAGATAAAATTGGTGTTCTTTTATACGCAGTTGCAACATCATCAGCTATTGTTCCCACGATAAGATATGTGCCGAGTTGATGAGCACGTTTGAGAAATGCCACATGTCCATAGTGGAATAGATCTGCCACCATGCTTGCATATACGCGAATAGGATTTTCTTGATTGATCATTACTACGCGATCAGATAATGGACCGGTTGGGCAAGCTGGCACTGTATCTTCTGGTGTCAGTAGACGATCTTCATTGATAGACAAAAAATGATTCCAAATTAATGCCATGTAAGTCCAGCTGGGGGAAAATGATGCATCAAGGTAGGGGACAGGGTTGTTTGGACCAAGTGCTACTGTTTCTCCAAAGGTATAGAGCTTTAAAGGATAGAGTTCTTTATGGGTAATATAGATTGGTTCGTCATCTCGTTGCATCCAATGTCTATCATAATAAATTTTATTATCTTTTTGGACGGTGAAAAAAACATCAATGCATGGTGATCCCAACACTTTTCCAAAATTAAAGACATCTTTCGTTGCTATTTTATAGCCAAACCACACCGGCTCTACGGTATAATCAAGTTGATCGAGGAGTGGAATTAAAGAGATAAAAAGATCTTCATCTTCTAGTTTCAAATTTATATCAATATCATCATCCCAGGGAATTATGCCCTGATGGCGCACTGCTCCTAATAATGTTCCTCCTTGTATCCAATATTCAAGTTTATTGATCGTGAAAAGTTCATGAGTATCTTTCATCAGTTGATAAAGAGAAAAATACCATTCATCAGGCATCTTATTGTTGCGGACGATTTGTGGAGCGTTGTGATAATGAGTAGGTGCAGTAAACTGAATGAGAAGTAAAAATGTGACAAAAAATATTATTTTGCCGTTGTTCATTTTCTTTTCCTATTTTAATGGTTTTTAATTTTAGGATAAGCAAACTATTTTTTTATGAGTAGGTCAAGGGAACGACGAAGTTCTCTTGATCGATTGTTTTACGCGATTAGTAACGATAAAAAATGATCTTTAGATTATTCATCTTTAGAACAGTTGATCTAACCAATTATTATGTGGTAAGGTTTTTTTCTATAGTGTCAATAACATATCCAAAAGGAGAGATCCATGTACAAAATGTTCAACAAATATTCGCTGATTTTAGGAATGATAGCGTTGCCTTGTGTGCAGCAGCTATCTGCTCGAGCTTCTTATATTCCTCGTGATCTTAAGCAATGCGTAGAGGCAGCTCATAGACTAGCAAGTAGAGGGAAAGCAACTCACTTGCAAGAACTTGATGCAATGATTAATGAAGGAAGAATTCTTATTTCTGAGTCAGTGATGCGTAAAGCTTTAAATGAAGCATTACGCTTATTCGAAAATTCTAATTCTATTGCATACGAAAATATGAGTATGTATATGGAAGAATATCTTGAGGGTTTGAACAACAGAGCAATCGTGTTGTCTTTACAAGGAGATAATCAATATCTTTCTTTAGTGCCAATGGGATTGATAGCTGATGCGGTTAATGCTCACGCAAAAGATATAGACATGATGCGAATCAGCACTGAAGTTGCTAGTCGTCAAAATCTAGATTTATCAGGAATTGCTGATGTTGAATTGGGTGAGCTAGCGGGGTTTGGTTCAGATGTTCCGGCTAATAAAGCTTCACTTTCTTTTAATGCAGCTATGATGACAAACGCAGTATCGCCTACTCCGAATATGATTTTCGGTACTGGGGTTGCATCTCCAAGTATTAATTCCTGGATAATGTCCCCAAGCGGCGTTACTCGTCTTCCAGCGCCTCAATCACCGATTAATATTCAATTCATGATACCAGCAGACTACCAAAAAAAGAAACCAGTAAGCTTAGAATTAGCCTTCTTAGTCTCACAGCAAGGAATGGCATCTGGTGATGCGCGTATTCAAATTAATGCAGAATATATGAAGGATGGCGATACCTTTAATATTTCTGCTGTCAATCCATCGTTTACTCAAACAATTACGTCAGATGATTTTCGTATTACAGAGCCAGGTTCAGCAAATAGCGTAAGATATGTTTATGTATCTATTCCTTTAGATAAAGATGTAATCGCAAAACATAAACTAGCATTATATTCTCTGACTCGCATTGCACCTCATCATGGTCATGCTGAATATATGGGAAATATTTTCTTGGCAGCTGCTACTTTCAAATATACTGCTAAGGAATAAGACAGTCGATAACACAAAAGAACCTCATCATGTTCCTGTGGTGAGGTTCTTTTTTTCATGAAATCATTATTGTTGGATATTGAGTATATAATTGTACAATGCATTGTATTCTACGCAGTTGGCGACCACATGCTTCACGTCACCAGGGCGTGGTGGCATGAATATAATATCTTCGTTGTATGAAGGATATTGTTCTTTAAGAATGTCTATCAATTCAAGTATCGTAATGCTTTTTCCAGTTGCTATATTAAATGTTTTTCCTTGAATATAACTTTTATCGATAATCCCCAGCAGAATATTTGCTTCAATAATTTTAGTAACCGGGACATAGTCGCGTGTCTGTGTGCCATCACCAAAAATGGTCAACGGCAGACTATGTTCCATATTATAGGTGAATTTTGCGACAACGCCCGCATAAGAACTGTGCGGGTTTTGTCGTGGTCCATAGACATTAAAGTAACGCATTGCAACTGTTTCCATGTCAAATACGCGCGCGTATTCTTGGCAATAAATTTCTCCAATTAATTTTGAAAATCCATAGGGCGATGTTGGTGCGGTTTGTTTTGTTTCGTCGCATTCCGATTGAGAATCGCCATATGTGGCACAAGTCGATGAGAAAACAAATCGCTTCACCTGATTAATACGCGCAGCTTCAAGTAAGTTTTGCGTTCCGAGAACATTGATCTCATGACAGGTATGAGGTTTTTTGGTTGATTCGGGTACAGAAATAAAGGCAGCGAGATGAAAAATAATAGCTTGATCCATGGTGGCCATCAGGCAGGTATCAAAGTTTGTGATACTGCCGCATATCAACGTTACTTTGTCTGCTACCGCTGCAATATTATTTTCATTACCAGAACTCAGATCATCCAAGATGGTTACTTGTGCACCACATTCAACCAATTTTTCGACCAGATGAGATCCAATGAATCCACAGCCACCGGTGACAAGAACCGGAACATTTTTATAAAAAGAAGTGAGCTCGTCAAACAATGGATTTGCTTGCAAAATGGCGCTTGTTTGTAGTGTAATCAAGAAGATTATTATGATAAGAATGCGTCGATTGAAATTAAAAACGTTTTTCATAAAAGTACCCCCTTTTTATTTAAATATAGGGAATTAGTATGATATTTCGCAAGAATAATTTTTGTTTATTGCTGTTATGCATTGTTTGTCCTGTGGTAGCACAATCAGATTTTTTTTCCAAAGTAATTATCTGGGGTCATTCGCTCCATTCTCATACCCATTCGTATATTCATTATGCTTTTTATCGTGCCTTTCAGCATCTTGGTTATGAAACTTATTGGGTAAGTACGCGTGATGAAATTAAAGATGTGGATTTATCGGGTACACTATTTATCACCGAGGGGCAAGTAGCTGATAATATTCCTCGCCGTGGTGATTGTTATTATATTCTTCATAATTGTGATCAGGAATTGCGTAATTATCCTCATATAGTACTTCAAGTATACACTCATGATTGTTTACGCTACGTTACTGAGCAATGGGATGATTATATTTATAGCAACAGTGCAGAAAAAATGATCTATATGCCATGGGCAACAGATCTGTTGCCACATGAAATTGATGCCATGAAATATTCTTATACACATATCGAAAAACAGCCTATTGTATATTGGGTTGGTACGGTTGGTGGAGGTTTTTTTGGTAATCAGCCTGAGATAAAAGATTTTGCATGTGCATGCTTTGAAAACAATATTGAATTTCAGCAAAGGGGTAATGTATCGCCAGAGGAGGGGGTTGATTTGATTGTAAAATCATATATGGCACCCGCTTTGCAAGGGATATGGCAATGTGAAAAAGGCTATATTCCCTGCAGGATATTTAAAAATATCAGCTATGGTCAATGGGGTATTACCAATAATCAAACAGTTTATGATCTTTTTAAAGGCAAGATAACGTATAACCCCGATACCTATCAACTTTTTTATGATGCACAAGAATACATAGAAAATACTCCCATCAGCGAATTATATGAATTAATGGATTTTGTAAGAGATAATCATACCTATATAAATCGTATTGAAACATTGCTAGAGTTTATGAAAAAGGCTCTCAACATAGAGGAAAAATAATGAAGTGCAATAAGATGCTTGGATTAGTTGTGCTATGTGGTTTTGTATTTATCAATGCTGATGTAGTAATTGATAGCGTATTGGATAAATATAAGAACTATTTAGAAGATGGTACCTATGTTGGTTTTGATTGGTCACATTATATACCAAAACCTCAATCGCGTTATTACACGTTTAAGATGGCATTTGAACATTTTAAAAATAATAATGGACAGGTGGTGGTGGAATTGGGCACCTCAAGAAGTTTTGTGCATGGTGGGCTTATTGGATGCAACGAAGACGATCCGTGTTATTGGACGCCCAGTGAACCACAAAATTGGGATTGGGGTGCTGGATTTTTTACCCGAATGGCAGCTGAATCTTTGCAGCATCTTAACCCCACTATTAATACCATTGATTTAGCAGCATCTCATATTGAACGTTGTAAGATCATCACCTCAGATTTCAAAGATAATCTTGTATATCATGTTTCTTCTTCCGTGAATTTTCTGAAAAGTTGTGCTCCGCAAAGCATTGATTTGTTATATGTAGACACCGGCGATATGACGCCCATAGAACCAACAGCTTTAGTACAGCTTGAAGAAGCAGAAGTGATCGTTGCAAATGATTTGATTTCACCTAACGGTATAATTCTCATTGATGATGTGCGTAATCAAACACCGCTGCAATTTGGAGAAACATCACCATTGGGCAAGGCAAAGTACTCAATTTCTTATTTTCTTGCCCATGGTTTTGAAATTATTGCTGATGAATATCAAGTGATTTTGCGGAAGAAATAAGCCTATTTCATTGTTTGCAAAAAACATTACAAATATAAACATTTTTGATATGTTTATATTTGTAATGTTTTTTGCAAAACGTATCCATTAGGGGGTTACCATGTCATATCGTCTGAAAAATCGTGTGATTATTTTATTATTCACCATTTTTGCGGGGATGAGGCCTATGATGGTTTTGGCTGAAGAAGGTTCAGATTCGCATTGGAAAGAAACCATAGCAGAAATCATGAATGAGTCAAAGGACTGGGGCAGAGAAGACTTAAAAAAAAATGTGGTGCTAGAAAAATCAATAGCCTTACCTCAAGCAGAATCGATAGGTATGTTCAATGCCTTCGATAAGTTCATGGAAAATAAATATAATGATGCACGAAAGACTTTTCTGGGCAATATGATATTGGGTCATCCTGTAGAAATCAGCATCATTGGTCTTTCTCTTTTTCTTATCATGACTATTGGCAAGGGGCAAGCAAAAGATGTACCATCATCATCTCAAGAGACAAAAGCTGTTATTGTTGATGATACTACGTTAGCTGATTATGCAGGGACCATACCACCTGCCGTCATAACTCTTGTTAATCAAATAAAGAATCGAGAGGCATACCGAAAGGTACATGCACCTTTTGCTAAAGGTATTTTATTAACAGGTTTGCCTGGTACCGGAAAATCTTATTTGGCTCGTGCAATAGCTGGTGAATTGAAATGCCCATTTTTTGTAACAACTGCTACTGAATTTAGTCATCCATATCTGGGAATGGGCGAGATAATGGTTCGTGATCTTTTTGCAAGAGCAAAAGTTGCTGCAGCAAATGATCCATCAAAGCTGGCAATTATATTTATTGATGAAATCGATGCGGTCGGCAGAAGAGGAGCAACTACTATGGGAGGCACTCCACATGGAGTACTGGAAACTTTCTTAACAGAAATGGATGGATTCAATAAAACATTTAAGATAGAGATAAAAACAGATCTTCCCTGGTATAAGCGTATATTTACGCAGGAACCGTCATCAGAATTAGTATCAGTTGATGTTGTTATTCTTGCAGCAACAAATGTGCCTGAAAATCTTGATAAGGCATTGATTCGTCCTGGAAGATTCGATCAGATTATAGAAGTTAAAAAACCAGATGAAGATGGTCGTCGCGCAATAATAGCTTTGTATATGAAACAATATCCTTGTGATGAAACAGTGATTGTAGATCAGCTAGCAAAATTGACCGATGGAATGACGCCTGCCGATATTAATGCTCTTTTTGGAGAGGCTGCTCGCGATGCTGGTTCAAAAAACCAATCAATCATTGGTATGGAAAATTTTGAATATGCCTTATTGAACACGAAAAGAGAAATGTTGGATGAGCAAGAGAACATTATCGATGGTCTTTTGAAGAGTTATCCGTGTGATTCGAGTGTCATGGCGGATAATATCAAAAATATTTTTGCTACTATTGAATACTTTCGCCAAATAGTAAATGTTTTTGAAGAAGCATATAAAAAGAGTAAATCAGAAGGTCGTAAAATAAACGAAGCTGATATTCTAAAAAGTTTAAATAATATTATGAAAAATGTGAGAGCTCAATAAGATATTTTTCAAGGTATAATGGCAGAAATAATATTCTGCCATTTTTTTAATGTGTTTGCGTGATGCGATTGCGCAAACTGTTGTATTTTTGTTCGCAACTGTAGAAAATCGATCGAATCGATTTTGTGCTTAAGATCTTCCCATGAATCAAAATAGGTAATGATTTCACTATTTTTTGCACTATACCATTCTGCAAGATGATAATTTTCCGGAAAAAAATTACCATTCGGCCACCATACTATCCCTTCCTGGTACAGAGAAAGCATGAACTTTGGCGAGGGAATAAAGTAAGGTAATCCGTTGTGTAGATTTTCAAAAAAAGCAACATTTGACCAAGAATAAGGTACATGGATGATGCCTTTAAAACTGGTCAAATCATTTGGTCCATTATAGCGGCTCTTATAAGTTGGAATATTTAATAGGGCGCAATTTTCTTGGATCTGAGCGGCAGTATCATTAAGATACGGAGGAATAAAAAAAGTAACTGATTTATTCACATGAAGTGGGATTGAAGATGGAACTTCTGCTTGCAAGAAAATTCCGCTGGGTTGAATGACATTGTTATTAAAAGTGACATTTTTTTGTTGAGCATAAAATGATTCAAATGCAGTGTAGGGGACGATGAATACATTTTTTTTATCGTAAGATTGTCGTAAAAGTTCATAATACTCTTCATGGGGAAATTCACAATCTAAACTCCCCGTATCTGCATAGTCAAAACGATTACACACCCAAATAACCAGTGGTTTTTCATAGTTATTTTGCAAGAATATTCGTGATAGTGGTGCGGTGTCGGAGGTGATGATTGCATCGAATTGACTAAAATAGTCTTTATGCTTATTCCAAATGCATGCTGCTCGTTCGTGACCAATATTATAAAGCGCATTGCCTGCAGAATATCCATCAAATTCCTGTGGAGGGATATGGGGAATAAAAATAGATGTTACTTTAAAATCTAATTCTTTTGCTATGTTTTCAATTTCATGCAAACATCCGGCGTGGAAGCTGAGATGCAAGATATTCAAAGATTGTGCCAATAAAATAGATGATAGAAGAGCACTATAGGTGATGAAGAGCGATGTGGTGATTACTGATGACCTAGTGGAACATATCATAATAGTATTTCCGTTGTGTTATGTTTTTTGCATTAGTGATAAGACCAAGATCTTTAAACATAGGTTCCCACATAATAGGATCATTCCAAGCATTTGTTGGTTGAATATAATAGCTTTGAATATTTTTTTCTCCCCATTGTGTAGCATAGCTGGGCAGATTTGCAATGATAATCAAAGTGAAATCTAACTTTGGATAAGTTTTTTGTATTATGTCTCGCAAAGTACAAGCTTGTTGTTTCGATAGGTTCTCGTGGCGCATAAGATATACTTTTTTATTAATGTTACACAGATTTCTGAATCGCTGTATCCGCCGAGTATATTTTTTTTGCACTTCCGGTAGATATTCTTTCCAATCTGGGCGGAGTGGTCCAAGGTGCATAGGGCCTTCAACTGTAAAATCTCCTACAAAATCAGTCGGAGGAATATCATGCAAATGAAGGATTCCATATTTGTTGACAAATCCCCAATCAAATCCCCAATCTGTACGATGATTAGGCGATAAATCATTGAAATAACCATCAAAATCCTGTTCTAAAACTTCACATAATGCTTGATAAGAAGTAACATTCCAATCCAGAGGATATGCAGCATTTCTTAAATTATAGTCTCGTAAAGATATTGCGGTAGTACATGATTCACCAAGACTAACACATTCATAATCGGCACCATACATAAAGCAAGAGAAAAAAATAATCGACATTGGTATAATTTTCATAACTAATCCTTATTGGTAACGTATTCCATAGACCCTAGGCAGTTATCTATAAACGCGTTTAAAACGATAGTTTTCTTTTCATGATATTCCTTGGGTTGATTGTTCCAATTGCCCCCACTTCGATAATGAAAAAAAGAATTTTTTAATAGGAATTCAAAATTAGTACAATCACGAGAAAAAAGAAATTTTACATTCTCATGAGTAGTTTCTGATACAATAAAATTCGATGGATAGTACTGATTATCAATTGGTTTTCTCATCACTTCCGGATGGTTTTTCAAATAATGATATGTCTGTCCTCCGGCATCCACGTGTATCCCATCAACTTGTCCACAATTAAAATTGATCGTTTTTTTATCTGGTAGTGTTTGCATATTGAAGAAAACAAGTCCATTCCAAATATATTCTACATATTTGCGCCATTGAGGAACGCCCGCAATATCAAAACCATCTAAAAAATCTTGCACACAAAATTCTTTAACTAAGAACATATCTGAATCAATGATCATTACAATGCCATCATGGTCAAATCCTAAAGTATCTAAAGAAAATTGAACAACGTTAGCGCAACGAACACAGGGATGATGATAATCTTCACCAGGCCATCTCTCTAGATAAGGTGCATCATGGATTGATTGAGGAATTCTTATACAAGGTAGGTTGAGTCTATTACAGGTTTCTATAATTTGGTTAGAAACTTCCTCTTGCCGTGCATCATTAAAAACAATAAAGGTATAGTCATCTTTAAGAAATTTTTTAAAGGTTTTATCTTGAATTTCTATGAAATCTGGCCTATTAAAACTATGAGTCATAATTAAAAGATTTTCGGAAAGAATTAAGCCGCTATAATTAAAAAGTGTAAAAAAAAGTAATGTAAAAAAAAGATTTGTTTTCATATCTATCCATTGTTAATAAGTCTTAAATAAGTTCCAATTTTGACCATTGTCTGTAGTTAGGCATATGGTAAATTCATTTGTCAAGACCATTATTCTTTGTCATATTGCTTCCGTTCTTCTGAAATTTTACTCAGAATCAGTAACATATTTTTGGTAGTAATAGTTCATTTTTTCTTGAAGGTTTGCACGATTCAATGGAGTGACCAGGCCCAGATCAAGAAAGATCTTTTTCCATTCAGCAACATCATTCCAAGCCGTGGTGATTTTTAAATGATAATTTTTTATATTTTCTTCTTGCCATGGTTCAGCAAAGGATTCATCATTACCAACAGTAACGAGCGTAAAATCTAAATGAGGATAAGCTGTTTTTAATATGTTACGCAAAATACATGCTTCTTCCCGAGAATTTATTCCTCCGTAACGTATAAAAAATATTTTTTTATTATTACTGCACACATCGCGGAATCGTTGTATTCGTCGGGCATATTTTTTTTCTACTTCTGGCACAAATTTTATCCAATCTTGACGAAGTTTTCCGTGTCCCAAGGGTCCCTCAACTTGTTCAAAATCTCCTACAAACTCAACAGTAGGAAAATCATGCATGAGACCGAGTCCATACTTGTTGATAATTCCGTAGTTATCGGCATCAACCGATAAGAAATCAGGATTTAAAAAATCATAAAAATCCTGTTCCAAGACGGCGCATAATGATTCATATCTAGAGACGATCCAATCAAATGGGTATGCCGCATTTCTCAATTCAAATGCTTCCAGTGCTGATGCAACCGTGCAATTACTCCCTAGGCCAATACATTCATAACTATTATCGGCAGAAAAACACGGCAAAAAAATTATTAACATTATTATGATTGCTGATCTCATGATATCATCCTTTTATTTCCTAATTTCACTGTGATTTTTATCAAGGGCAAGCAATTTGGGAGAGCATTTTGGATATCCTTTAGCTAAACCGTTTTCGGGATAGCAATAGGAGCGATCAAGCATCAGAGTTGGTTCATTATCAATAAAATAACGATTGAGATGGCTTTCATCATGCCATACTGCAATATAGTTATACTTTTCAAGATCGCTATTGATACGTTGCGTGAGCATTGAAATTATTTTTATAAATTCAGTTGTTTTTCCCCCATAAAATCCTCCGGCAAAGTAATAGGTACCCATTCCATAGGGAATATATGCGGTAGAATCTTGGTTGCGATCATAGGGTGTTTCGCTTCCCCATAACGGTTTATTGTTTTCAAACCCGGGATGTTGTGTCGCAACACGTTCATGTAAGATTTCATCGCCTTCTATGCCAACAAAAAGCATATCTGCGTCCGTTGCAAACATATAATCCATTTCTGCAAAAAGATCTTTGTGTTGATTGTATATTTCAAAGCGCTTAAGGGTATCATATGGCCAACCAAGTCTTTTTTGAGGAACAATGATGAGATGATCATTATAAGAACTCTGTTGTAAGTCATTTATTGCAGCTTGCGTCAATGCGGGGTTTTCTGAGGTGAGCGTATCAGTAAAGACAAAATATGTTCTTGCATGCTGAGGGCAAAAATATTTTTCTGCCGAATCAAGCAAGGATTTGACGAATGCTATATATTTGCCGGTGGCAACGATGCACAATCCGATATTAAGTTGCTTGCTTTGAATAGACGATAATCCACACAAGATAAAAAGTAATGCGCCATGAGTTATTTTTTTAACTGATATCATAGGTATCCTTTTTGTTGTAATTATACGCGTGATATGAATGTTGGTTCATATTCGGTGTGCACTGCCTTATTTTGCATGAGATACAGAGGCCTGATATCCATTTTGTATCCGTTTTCAAACATTTCTAATAGTTCTTGCGGAGTGAAAAGATTCATGTCTCGATTCTCGACATAAGCTGTTTGAACTTTATTGAGGGGAATATTAACTATTTTTGAATCAGCATAACAAAGACCAAGATTACTTGGAGCTCCATGCTGTGCCCACCATCCTGCCCATCTTGCTTCTAAAAGATTGGGGTTTCGGTAATCGAGCAATTTGAAGATATCAAGCAGATCTTTTTTTCTATACAGTGTCATATCTACGGTGTTTGGATAATGCCAATCTTTTTCGCCTTCTTCAAAATCCCATGAAAAAATGGTGCCATTGATGTGTGTTAATGGTGGAACCGCTTGTGGGGCATTTTCTGTGTAACAATAATCAAGATGAGCACCAAGTTTGAGATAAAAACCATACGCATCTGCTTGTTCAAGCTGATCAATACATTCATGTAATGAGGTATAATCTTTTACAATATTATCATCAACAGCAAATACAATATAATCAGATGTTGAATTTTCAATCGCTTGTATGGTCAACGGTTTAAAATCATAAATCGATTGTTGCTGCAAAAAAATAACCTCAGGAAATTGTAAAGCTACTTCATGAAATGCCTGCTCATAACGATCGTCACTGGTGCGATAGATGACTGCAATAGAATTAATATCTATTACATAGCGATACACTGATTCAAGTAATGCATATAACTGAAGTGGGCGGTCGTACGAAAAAATAACCAGATCTGCAGTAAAATTATCGGACTTATTGTGCAAGGATACTACAGTACCACAACTGCCTAGCATAAGTATTAAAAAAATAATTTTTTTCACGAGTAACCTTTTTTTGTTATGCAGTGAGTTTGCTTTCAGCAAAGCAGAGACCAATTTTATCCAAATTTCCTTCATTAGCCCATACGGCTTCTAGTCCTGCGGGAGTAAGATCATAATGAGATCGTAGGATATATTCCAAGGCAGCACTTTTTTTGTGTAATACTACATCAAGAGAATTAGCAGACGACCATTTATCGCGGGCGAGAGAAAAATTCCAAGCGAAAACATCATTTCTACACTCTACAAGTGGTAAATGCGGATAATGATATTGTGCATACTGGGCATTAAGATTAAAATAAAATGCATAGGCATTTGTTTCTTGCAGAGCAGTAATGGCCTGCGTGAGCGATGTTTCTTTGTGGAATGCCACATCTCCTTTGGAAAAAAGAATATAGTTATTGTGTGATCGTTCATAAATGGTGGAGAGCATTGATATAAAATTAGCCCTATGTTCACCAATAAGGTGAAATTCCATTTTCGGATATGATTCTATGATGGCATCATATTCGATTGTTTGCAGAGCAGAGGTTGGCCTATACATAACAAAAGTTTTGCCCGCTCCTATAACATACGTTTGTAATGAATCAAGAATTGCGATGAGTTTTTCAGGCGTTTGAGCAAAAATAATAACATCTGCCTGCATATCAGAATCAGTGCGATTTTTTATTGGTTTCTGAGCCAGTCTTTTATAGCGTGTTTTTTGCTTTACAATTTGAGCTAAGTACGCTTGTAATTGTCTACTGACATGATGATCGCTGATGCTATTTTCATCATTATAAATATACATAATATCAGGAATGAAACGGTGACGTTCTCCTGCCATTTCTATCATCGGAAACATCATAACCATATCCCAGGTCATAGGGTAGAACTGCCCAAGATATAAAAAGTCTTCTAATTTTATCTCTGTGAATAGCCATGCATAGAATGTACGTAAATGGGTTGGTAGATGTTGAAAATCTCTAAACGCATTATTCTCAACAATATAATCGGGCATTGCTGATGCCCATCCCTGTATTCCTGATGGATGCAGCTTAAATTGTCCATAGGTCAACCATACATCATCTGCATAGACCGCATTCAATCGTGTTAAGACTTCATCATCAGGCAACCAATCGTCACCATCAAGAGTAACGATAACTGCATCATCAGGGCACATATTGATCATTAAATAAAGATTATGAAGTGCACCACGGCGGATTTCATTTTTGATAAGGATGACTCGATGGTCAAGATCATATTCTTCAAGATATTTTTCAACGAGATCTCCGGTGCCGTCAGGAGAACGGTCATCAGTATAAATGACATCAAAATTATCATAATTTTGAGAAAGGACTGATGCGAGGTTGCGTACGTACCATTGTTTATTATTGTAGGAAGGAATAACAATCACAAAGTGTTTGTGAGAAAGATAGGCATCCTCGGCGTTACAGATAAGAGCAAGAAATAAAAAAAAAGAGAAAAAATTGGTAACATAGGTTTTGTCATTTGTAGATCCTTTTTTTGATTTGTTGTAATTATTATATGGATACACCAGCCCGAAAGAAATATACATTGAATTTTTATACTATTTATTGTTATAGATATAACGGGATAGTAATTTCAATAAATTGTTAATCGCTGTGAAGGAAGGGGAATACTTTGATAAGAATTCAATTTTATTATCGCGCTACTTTAATAATCTGTTTATTGAGTCAAGTGGCTTTTGCGGTTATGGATAAAGATGCAAAAATTTATGTTGCAGGTCATAATGGATTGGTCGGATCAGCGCTCGTTCGCTGTTTGATTAATGCTGGTTATACCAATATCATTGGAAAAACTTCATCTGAGCTTGATTTACGAGATCAGCAGGCAGTGCAAGAATTTTTTGATACTGAATTGCCTGAATATGTTTTCCTTGCTGCTGCAAAAGTGGGTGGTATTCACGCCAACAACACCTATCCTGCCGAATTTATTCATGATAATTTAGCAATTCAAACAAATGTTATTCATCAATCTTATCTGCATGGAGTCAAGAAATTAGTTTTTCTTGGTTCTTCATGTATCTATCCTCGCGCATGTCCTCAGCCCATTAAAGAAGAATATCTGTTAACTTCTGCGCTTGAAAAAACCAATGAAGCATACGCTGTTGCCAAGATTGCCGGGTTGAAAATGTGTGAATACTACAATAAACAGTATGGAACATCTTTCATTGCGGTGATGCCGACTAATTTATACGGGCCTGGTGACAATTTCGATTTAGAATCATCCCATGTTATCCCTGCACTTTTGGTGAAAATATATAATGCGTATAAAAATAACAGTCTTACTTGTGAAGTTTGGGGTACGGGTAATCCTTTGCGAGAATTTTTGCATGTTGATGATTTAGCAAGAGCGGTAGTGCTTTTAATGAATGAATACAATCAGGAAGGAATTGTTAATATCGGTTCGGGAGTGGATCTTTCGATCCGCGAACTGGTGATGCTCATCAAAGATCTTATTGGTTACCCGGGTGAAATTGTATGGAAAAGTTCTCAACCTGATGGTACACCGCGCAAATTACTCAATATAGATGTGTTAACGAGCATGGGATGGCAACCGGAAATTGCTCTTGCAGATGGATTGCAAGAAACCATTGCATGGTGTCATCAGAATGGAGTTTTCGATTAAGCATTGAATAATGCATTTATCAAATGATGGGGGGAAAATCATGGCTAAAGGCAAGAACTACCTTTTGATGCTAATTCTTTTTCTTTGTGTACACACTCTTGTTCCAAAAATTGCAATGATTACCGGCGTGAATGGCCAAGATGGTGCATATCTTGCTGAATTTTTGCTTGATAAAGGATATGAAGTACATGGCATCAAGCGACGAACTTCTACTATAAATACTCAACGCATTGATCATTTATATGAAAATCTTCATTACAAAGGAAGATTTTTTTTGCATTACGGTGATCTGACTGATAGCGCTAATCTCATGCATCTTATCGAAAAAATTCGTCCTGACGAGATTTATAATTTGGCTGCACAAAGTCATGTGCAAGTTTCATTTGAAATGCCTTTGTATACCGCAGATGTAGATGCACTCGGACCATTACGTATCCTTGAAGCAATACGCAGCCTATCCGATGAGAAAAAAATAAAATTTTATCAGGCATCAACGAGTGAGATGTTTGGTCTTGTGCAGGAAATACCGCAAACAGAAAAAACTCCTTTTTATCCCCGTTCTCCTTACGGCGTTGCAAAACTGTATGGTCATTGGATTACTAAAAATTATAGAGAAGCATACGGTACATTTGCGTGTTCAGGAATCCTGTTTAATCATGAATCTCCTATCCGAGGAGAAACATTTGTAACGCGCAAAATCTCTCGTGCGGCAGCACGTATAGCATATGGAGTGCAAGACAAATTATTTTTAGGAAATTTAGATGCGTGGCGTGATTGGGGTCACGCGCGTGATTATGTTGAGGCAATGTGGTTAATATTGCAACAAGATCAGCCTGATGATTTTGTTATAGCCACCGGAGAGAATCATTCGGTGAGAGAATTTGTTGAGCGTACTTTTGCTGAAATTGGCTTTGAAATAGCCTGGCAAGGGACGGGCGTTAATGAAATTGGCTATGATCGCCTAACGGGAAGAGAATTAATTTTTATTGATTCACGATATTTTCGGCCAGCAGAAGTTGATTTTTTAATTGGTGATTTTTCTAAGGCTTATGCACAATTGGGATGGAAACCAAAGATAACTTTTCAGGAGCTGGTGAAAGAGATGATCGAGTATGAAATTAATGCTTTAAGGTGATCAAAAAAGATTGAAGTGAAAAAAGCGATGAGAACATCATCGCTTTTTTCACATACAGTAATATCAAATATTTTTCTTGAAAATATTATTCTGCAGGATTGGCGAGAGCTAATATAGAAACATCCACTTCTCCATTACCAGCTTCAGTAAAAACTCCTCCTATCAGTAATACTTTATAAACAGTTATTGTGCAACCTGTGGTATCTGAACTTGCATCGACCACAGCAAGATATGTGGATAAAGGATCAGACAATAGATTAAGTTGTATTGTAACAAATACTAATGGCGGCTGAATGGTAAACAATCCGGTAGGATATATTAAAATCAACCCACCAGGTGTATAAGGCATTTGAGTAGCTTCAAATGGTTGTTGGATGAATTGTACTACCGTTGTTTCACTTGATGTGGGTAGAAAGAGATCCTCAGTTACTGTGCCAACAAATGGCAAAAGAGGTAAATATGTAGTACAGAGCAATACACAAGAAATAATTATTCGCTTCATCAATAATCCTTTTTTTCTAGTTAAACAGTAGCGGTATAATCAATTGAAATTTCTGATAAGAAAATTCCATCAGGATAATCATCACCGCCGGTAGCAGCAATACGAGTTACATTAATATTACCCCATGTGTTGCTCGCAAGTGCTGTTGGAGTCAATGGAACGCTTAAGGTGAAATAAATCAGATTGCCTCCAGTATTAGCGTTAGTGATTGTATAAACGGCGGTATCAACAGTATCTTGAAACCCTGTTGCAGGGAGTATATCGCCAACTTGATTTCCGTTAGATGCATACTCTGCTTGTACTTGGAATTGGATATTGCCGTTATCCTCGCCTTCTTCTCCTTGTATAATGCTGAAGCAGTGGAGGGTCAGTGTTACTGGTTGGGTTCCATCGAGGGTAGATGGTATAACAAATTGTGAGCCGATATAATCACCGATATTGAGGATCCAACTTTGAATAGTCGCATTTGTTAATGAATAAGCCGATGTAAAAATTACATTGGGGAGATTGCCAGTTGCATCAGTCATCATCGGAGCATTGATAAAAATTTCCTGAGGAAAGCTTTGAGGGCCCGTTGCACCGGTTGATCCGGTAAATCCTGTTGCTCCTGTTGGGCCAGTAAGGCCTGTTGAACCAGTTGCGCCAGTGTTGCCAGTCGAACCGGTCGCACCAGTAGGTCCTGTGGCTCCAGTTGCTCCTGTAGTGCCTGTCGCACCAGATGGTCCTGCAGCACCAGTATTGCCAGTATTACCCGTTATTCCAGCTCCTGTTGGACCAGTTTCACCTGTAGTGCCTGTCGCACCAGATGGTCCTGTAGCACCAGTAGTTCCCGTTGCTCCACCTCCTGGGCCAGTAGGACCGACAGCACCGGTTGCTCCCGTTGTTCCTGCACCTGTCGCCCCCGTATTGCCCGTTGCGCCAGTTGCACCGGTTGCTCCCGTTGCACCAGGATCTCCCGGGCGACCACGATGGCCTCTGCGTCCACGAGGACCGGGACATGGTCTAGCGCAGCAGGAAGCGCCAATTTTTTTAAGGGCAGCAGTTGCCAGTTCTAGGGATTCATCATGTGCATACGTTGTGCATGCTAAAAAAAATAAAGATCGTGCTACAATTTTCATGCTTACTCTTCCTTTTCATTTTCCTTTTTTAGATATAAAAAAATAGTGTACTTATGTTCTCCTTTTTTCTCCTTTGTTCTCCTTTCTAGTCGATAGGTTTGATTTTTGGGGTACAATTTAGCACACTATTTTTTTTGTGGAACGTCAATTTGTAGTATGGTTGCGATAGGTTAAGAAAACTAATCTTTGCTTTCCGGATGGCTTAAGAATTGTATTAAATCAATTTTTTCATCGAGGTCCACAACAGAAATTATTGGAACAACTTTTTTTTCATTCATAATTCGTGCTTCTATGGCTGATGCTAATGTATCGATGGAAGCAGTTGTTTCAACAGAAGGGTCTTCTGTTGATTCAGATGTTGGAATCACACCTGTTATATCATATGTTTGTACAAAATCAGTTGAATTCTCAGAAAAAATAGTTTCTGTTGATTGCTTTTCGGATATGAAAGCTTGCAAAGCAGTTACCAAAAAATCCTCAATAAGATAATCTGGCGCGGTGGTACTTGCTGGTAGGGCTCTGTCATCATCATCAGGAGACTTTCCTTCTTGTTTTTTTTTCATTTCTTCGAATTTCTTTTGAATATCTGTCAATTTTTGCGCAGCATCATGGATATCATCTTTTGTTAGTGTTGCGGGGTCGATTTTTGGATCAGTCATGAGTATGGGGGTCGCATCATTTTCAATAATTTCACACGCTATTGATTCGAGAGTATTTCTTAAGAATAATAGCGCGCGGATTTCTTCATTCTCTAGAGAATATAATAATCCCTGAGGAGCAAACTTATCATCATTTTTAAGACTTCTCACTCTTGGATCTTTTACCAATTTTTTAATCATATTTTCATCGCGTACATAAACTGTCTGGTGCAATAAGGTATCACCATTTTCATTCTTATAATTAGGATTATTTTTATAGGCTTTGTGTAATTTTTGTAAGGTAAGACGATCATATATGCGCCGTGTATGGATCGTGTGAGCAATAAATTGCCTATGCGCGTAAGGTGGTATTATTTTGAGAGAAATTCTTTTAAGAAGATTATCTATTGCCTCATCAATAGTTTTATTGGAACATTTTTTCTTGACCAGTTCTGGGTTAAGAATGAGCAGTGCGGTAATGATGTGATCTAAGGTTTTTCTTTGTTGGAAGGTAGCATATAAAGATGGATTATTTCTCACAGCATCGTGAGTTATGTATTGGAATGGACTTTTGCCATCTTTTTTTATGAGAGTATTTATATAAGGACTTCTGAGCAATAATGTGAGTTGTGGTTTGTGGTGTTCAACTCCTTCTACTATAGCATTATGCAGCAGATGGTGAAGATTAGGGTTATTGGCGGGCTTGTTCAAAAAATCTTGATTGCAGAGATAGATGGCATGCTGTATTCGTTCTTTTTCATATTTTGGATTAGTGAGATATTCATCATGAGTAATCTGCAATAAAGATAGATCTTTTAAGCGAGATCGAACCATTCCAAATATAAAATCGGGATTACATTTGCTGTAAAAAGGGAGTATGGGTTGAGAAATTCTTTCAAGAAGCAATCCTATTGCAGTGATAATAGTCTCATCAGAACATTCCGGATTCATAAATGTTGGATGTGATATAATCAGTGCATCAACAATATGATCTAATATTGCTCTTTCTAAAAGTGCTTGATACCAATCTTTGTATTCCATATCTAATTCAGAAAGGTATTCATAAGCTGCTTTCCCGTCTGCATTCTGGGTCAAAGTATATATTTTTTGATTTTTAAGCAGCGTAAATAGGAGAGAATCGTGCTGCAGTACGATATGATGTAAGAAACTATTTCCCCTTATATCTTGGCAATTAAGAAGGCTTTCAGGGTTTGAAAGACAATGCATGATAAGTTCTATTTTTTTATCTTTTTTACGGAGTGCTGCTGTCAGAATCGGAAGAGTTTCTGAATTTAAAACGGTGGGAAATTTTGTATCATTTGTCATGATTCCTATTTTTCGCGGAGAACTTTTAGGCGATGAATCAACCGTTCTAGGCGATTCCTTAGCAAAAGATTGTGGGAGCAAAAGATAGGATCGTCTTTTTTGATCTTTTCCGGTGATTTTTTGAATAGTGGGTGATTGCTTTTTTTCTAAGGTTGGCTCTTCGATAATTCTTTTTGCAACTTCGGGAGAAACGGAAGGTGAAGGAGAGAGGGAACGAGTTGGTTTTCGATGCTTATCAGATGTTTCATTATCGGTTCGATTAGTCGGTGCTGAATGAGAAAGCTGTGTTGGCTTTCCTTTTCTCGATTTGCGTGAATCTTGAATTATTTGTGGTTGTTTTGGTGTTTCCTTTTCCATTGCATATATCAATTGAGTAAAGAGCAACAAAATAGAAAGCATAGATAAGATTTTGTACATAACATATCCTTGCAAATAAAAGAACGTATAAAAATCGTTGGATGTATTATTAGAAATATTATGGCAATTTTTAAAACGAGAGAGCAAGAGCCGCAGCAGGTTGTTAGTTGCCGTTGAATCCTTGCTTATTGCTTATTCTGAATACAAGCATGTTGCGTATCCATTCAATGGTGGCGCAATCGGAGAATTGAGCAGCTTTTGGTATTTCTGCATCTTGAGTTTCACTTGTATGAACATTGATTATTTTTGTTCTTATTTCTTCTGCTTTTGCATCGAGAGCTTTAACAGGATATTTACCTTGAAAATAATCAGATCGCATATCGTCTGCTGCTTTATTGATAGCTATATCAAGAGGATATCGAATAAAGAATTGGCGATGGAATACGCGAACTGGATCAAGTTCATCATCATTGTTTTTGATTGTGAGAAGTTGTTGCGCAAGTGTTCCTTGAGCATTTCGTATAGAAGAATCAACACGAGGATCTTTAAGAAGATGCTCAAGTATCTCCGGATGGCAACGCAGTGCTGCATAATGCAAAGCGGTATTCCCTCTGTCTTTGTTATTTTCTTTGATATTTGGGTTGAACCAACAATTATTATGTAAGAAATCCAAAACTTGAGGAAGATCGTTGTTGCATACAGCAGTTATAAAACCATTTTCTGACTTATTTATGGGAGAGATTGGTACAATTTGTTTTGTATTTGAGGGCGCTTTAAGTACGTCAGAATAGGATACAGATTTTCTGTTCCTGTAATTTTTTCGTTTAAGACCAACCTTTGTTTCGGCGGACCGAGACTTACTATTTTTTTTCGGAACTAATTCCATGCAATTGAGAGAATTTGTTGGAGTGATACTTAAGATAAGAACAAGTAATAGATTAAACATAGTATTTTAAAATTTAGAGGTTGTGGAAACTAATAATGTTGTAGCTTACTACGCTCTCATTTTAATACAGAAATGTAAAGAATGTGAAAATGGGAAGTGGAAGAATTGCCCTACTACGCGCCGCTCATCCTGAGCTTGTCGAAGGACGAAGGGCATTTTTTTATCCCCAGCATGGGGTTAAAAAAATGGAGGAGAGAGTGGGATTCGAACCCACGATCCCGATCCCTCGGAATAACGGTTTTCAAGACCGCCGCATTCGACCGCTCTGCCATCTCTCCTAACCGCATTCTCCGCTGCGCTTCAAATGGGGGACCCCAATGAAGAGAAGCAGAGAAGTAAATATTGTCAAAAATCATAATTTTAGAGAACACACCATATACATATGGCCTGCCAGCTGACTGCGTCCGCCCTAGCTTTATGCTAAGGAGGACGCTTTACGCGTAGTCTGGCGCGCCCGAAAGGAGTCGAACCTTTAACCTTCAGATCCGTAGTCTGACGCTCTGTCCAATTGAGCTACGGGCGCATAATTTACTTTTAACAAGCTGGCCGCGCCAGCCGTAGCTTTATGCGTAGGCTGGTGGAGAGAGAGGGATTCGAACCCTCGCGCCCGGTTTCCCAGACTCTTGCTTAGCAGGCAAGCGCTTTAGGCCACTCAGCCATCTCTCCTATATCCCACGCGCCGTTGTTCTTCGGCGGGGACCCCAAATAAGGGGCTGATAATTATTTCAAAGCAATCAATATACTGAAAAGAATACTGTCATTTGCTAATTTTTCAAGTAACTTTATCAATCTTTTGTTTAAATATAACATTTTTTAAACTATTGTATATTAATTTTAAGCTAAGTTAAGCTCGCAATAACCCTACAATCAACCGATTAGGAGGCTCTCGTGGCATTTGTTGTTGAAATAAAAGTTACTCCCAATTCTTCAAAAAAAGGCTGGGCAATGGATAAATCGGGTAATTTAAAATGTTATTTAAAAAATCCGGCAGAGAACGGCAAAGCTAATGCTGAGCTTATTAAGAATCTTTCAAAGACTCTGAATATTACCCAAGACCGGATAGCAATTATCTCAGGAGAAACATCTCGCTCAAAGCGGATCAAGATTGATGCCGATATGACGCTCCAGAAATTCCTTGAACTTCTTGGAATTGAATGGCAAATGGATATGTTTTAAAACCCATACTTTTAACCCCATGTTACGCTTCTCTTCACATGGGGACCCCAATAAAAAAAGAATTGGGGATAAATTGGGTGCCCAATTTAAGAGAAAGATAATGTAGGATTTATAAATGTGGGATAACGCATGCCATATTTTAAATGGGTTGGTGTTGATAGATTAGGGGTAACAAAAAAGGGCAAGCAGGCTGCGCACTCACCTCAAGAATTGTCAGAGCTTCTCTTTCGGCGTAACGTAGCATTATTGCGGTGCAGACCTTTATATGTGGTATCAGCATTATGGCCCATTAACGCAAGAACAAAGAGTGATCTATTTACCCGTAAAGCAAAATTATTGCGCGCAGGGGTATTGTTGCCAACTGTACTGAAAATTGTTGGACAACAATCAGGCAATCCAATTTTGTATGATATTCTCTGTGCGGTGAATAATGATATCCACCACGGAATTTCTTTGGGTAAAGCATTAGAAAAACATCATATTGTAGCTGATCCTATTGTTACGGTGATGCTAACTGCTGGTAATGAATCGGGCAATATAATCCATGCAGTAGAAAATGTAGCGATATATTTTCACAAGCAGCATGTTTTCAATAAAAATATTCGTGCAGCACTTGCAATGCCATTTCTTACATTGCTTTTTTTTATTGGCATTAGTTGTTTTATTTTTATATGCATTATTCCGCGATTTGCAGATATGTTCAGTTCTTTGCAGCAAGAACTTCCAGCACTTACGCGGACAATGATTGAGGTAAGTAATTTTATTCGAAGTTCTGCGATGGTATATCTGGTAATTTTTTTAGCAATTGTTGCTTTTTGTCTTTATCGTTATTGCATCAGCATAGGTAAACAACGTTGGGATTCTTTTGTTGATCATGTTCCTTGTATTGGAAAGGTGATGTGGCAACATCATATGTGTCAGGCGTTACAAGCATTAGCATTGCTCGTCAACAGTGGAGTTCCCTTGGTGACGGGTCTTGCAATTGTTGGCCAATCGGTACAGCATTTTTCTATAAAATCGACCCTCGCATCACTGCATCATGATGTAGCATCAGGCCAATTATTGAGCGCTGCAATGGTGACGGCGGAGAATTTCTTACCTGAAGTTATTGCACTCATTCATGTGGGAGAAGAGTCGGGAACATTAGGGCAAGCGCTTGAGAGTGCGGCATTGGTCTATAATGATTCATTGGAAGAACAGCTAAAACGATTTGTCTTTTTCTTGCAACCGATCGTTATCATTCTTCTTGGTTTATTAGTAACAACGCTTATTCTTGCGGTATACTTACCAATTATGCAGCTTTCTCAGGCATTATAAAATAATATTTAGGGGGATTATTATGCTGGTTATATTTTTTGTAATGATTATTTCTTTATTTCAGATAGCGATTGCAGATCAATCATCAAGTCAGCACGCCGAGCATATTCTGAATTCTATTGCCTACGTTTTGCCAGCACCATCTATTATTGGTGATCGAGAATGGAAAGAATTACAATTAGATCTTCTGCTTACCAAGCTTGATCGAACAGCAACATCTTTCGGCAGATGGGGATTGAGTAAACTTCTCCATCCCATAGCAGATAAAGATGAGCTGCTGCGTCGTAAGCAAATTATTACTTTATTGCTTGAAGATGAAACTGCTTTGAAAATTTTTCAAGAACAGTTGGCATTGGTGCGTCAAGGTGAAAAATCTTTATTGGCATATTGGGATCCATCAGATGCATTGAACCGCAGTAGTGAGCGTTTTTATTTTTCATCACTCGGCTTAGATGTATTGAATACAAACAGTGCTGCTTTAAATGTCAGTACTGTTCTTGATGCAGTCAGTTCAGCTAAAGGATTGCTGCAGCAATTTGCATTATGGGGCGTTAGTGAGGAATTGATGCGTTGGACGCTTGGTGTGCAAGATAAATTTGATTGGTGGCGGGGAGTGCGTGCAGGGTTGATGGATCCTTTGATGCGTCACTCTCCTTATTTATATAAAGTTGGAACGGGTCCCTATAGTTCACGCGATGCTGCCATCGCCGCTTCATGGGGGGATACCTATAATGTTATAAAAGCTGGTTTTACCTACGGAGAAGGTAATAAAAAAACATTCTCTGGGATTGGTTCGCTTGGTGCATTTTTTGCCGCAACATTCTCAACACTTCTTTTTGATTATCAATGGGTTAATGGTATTGATCTCATTGTGACTCGAATTAAATCAATGAATAGTGATCTTAATAGCTTACAAGTGCGCATATCAGACATTGCACAATGTATCAAAAGCATAGAAAATTTACGTGCTTTAATTGTTCAATATGCTCCCGAATTAACGGCGTATTTTGATGATAATGTGTATGAATTTGAACGAGAAGATTTTCTCAAACAATTATTAGCACAACGTTTTTTGCAAAAACCAACTATGTTGTATTCTCGTGGTCACGTGTTGACCACTCATCTAGCGATGAAACAGAAGAAAAAAACATTAATTCCTTTGTTGCATACCGTTGCCCTGCTTGATGCCTATTGTTCAATTGCACAACTATACAAAGAGTTTCAAAGTAAAGATGTTTGTTTCTGTTTTCCAGAATTTGTAGATAGCTCAAAACCATTCGTGAATTATCAAAATGCGTGGTTACCACTATTGCCGAGCAAAGACGCCGTGAGCAATGATCTAGTTCTTGGTGGAAGTTTTGCAGGAAAAATGATTATCACTGGTCCTAATGGCAGTGGCAAATCAACAATTTTAAAACAATTTGGTGTTGGATCGGTTTTGGCTCAATCATGGGCCATTTTTCCTGCACGTGAGGCACAGCAATCACTGTTTTCTGCTATAAAAACTAATTTTATGGCACAGGAAGATATCACTCGGCAACTTTCACGTGGTATGGCAGGAATTCAAATAATGGATGAACTGCGTGAAGATATCTATCAAGCTGATGATCGCCATCCTATGCTTATACTTATCGATGAACCGTATAGTGGTATGGTCGATGCAGAGGCTGCCAAACGTATTTATCAATTTGGCAGAGATATTACCCAATATTGGCAGTCTTTGGTTGTTGTAGCGACTCATACATTTAAACCAATTCAACTAGCCAAAGACACTAACGGTATTTTTAGTAATTATCAGGTCAAAATTAATGAAATACGTCCAGGTATTTTTGAGCGGCTCTTTAAACTGGAACCTGGAGCTGCTCTATGGTGGTTTGAAGATGAAGAAAAACGTGGTCGATTTGTCGATTGGATCACGCTTAAAAGCAGCACTCAGAAGTGAAACATAGGACCGTTTGACTTCCCTGTCTTATGCTCTATAATTACTAATAGTACATATTGTTAGTTTGAAAGGGATTATATGTTTAAAAAAATGACGCTTTTTTTAGGTTTTTTGACATTTTTTGTCACAAACTCAGTTCAAACAGCGCCTTATTGGGATTGGAATGGTAAGAATGTCCGCGCTATAGCTTTTCCAAAAGGGTTCAATTTTGGTGCATCAATTTTTGCGAATGAAATCAAAGATCATGATCATTGGCAGCACTATGAAGAAGATGCTGCACTTGCTCGTGAAATAGGGTTGACCGAATTCTGTTTTTCGCTTGATTGGAGTAAAATAGAGCCTGCTCCTGGTGTGTTTGATGAAGAGGTGCTGCAGCATTATGCTGATTTTTGCGTTGCTCTTATGAAAAATGGCGTTGAGCCAGTAGTTGTTCTGAAAGATTACACTGACCCTTCTTGGTTTCTACAAGATGGAGCTTTTGAACATAGTAGTAATATTGCTATTTTTGAGCGTTATTGTCTGAAGGTATTTAACGTGCTTAAGGGCAAAGCGTATCGCTTTATTACGTTCTGGAACCCAGAATCTTATGCAATGCTTGCGTACTGGAATAAATCACATCCGCCCTATAAGAAAAATATGCAATTGGCCATGGATGTGTTTCAAAATCAATTGACTGCCCACGTGCGCGTGTATCAAGCTCTTAAAAAAGCTGATGATGAACACAAGATTCAAATTGGTATTGCAAAGCATGTTATTCAGCTGGAACCAAAATTTTTATGGGATAAATGGGCTGCTTCAATGGCAAACACACTCACTAATGATCCGTTCTATGAATTCTTTACGACAGGTAAATTTAAAGTATCAGTATTCTTGCCAAAAAAATGGGGTGGCGTTAAAAAAAGCTATACTCATCCATTAGCACCACAATCGATCGATTTTGTTGGGATCAATTATCATTGTCATAATCACATAAGAAACTTTAAACGTATTCCATTCTCTCATGAGCCTAAAACAGATATTGAAAGTATTACCGTGTATCCAGAGGGCTTATATTACGCAATTAAAGAAGTTTCAGATAAAATGGCAAGCACGTTAAATATTCCCATAATTATTACGCAAAATGGTATTGCTACAACCAACGATAATCTTCGCAAATTTCACAATGAACGTAATTTATATGCAGTATCTCAGGCGATTAAAGATGGCTATAATGTTCAAGGTTATTATCATTACAGCTTAATAGATGGATTTGCATGGGGTAGCCACGAAAACAAATTTGGTCTTTTCTCGGTGGATTCCACAACAATGGAAAGAAGGTTAAAGCCTGGTGCATCACGATTTGTTGAGATTGCACAAAAACATAAGGCGAGACACAGTCGCTAACCAATTGGCATATTTGAATAAACAAAAGCCCGGTATAATCTAACATTATACCGGGCTTTTTATTTGACGGAGAGCGTCTTTTGCAGTATTCTAATGGGTGTATTTGAAATAACTATGCCGGGGTGGCGAAATGGCAGACGCACGAGACTCAAAATCTCGCGATGGTAACATCATGTCGGTTCGAGTCCGACCCTCGGCACCAGCTTTCGCCAAGGCTTCAGCTGGCGCGGCCAGTTTTTCAAATGATTGATATAACAAATTTATATCAAGATGGTTAGTAAAGGCGAAAGCTGCCCGCCATAGCTTTACTTATTTCCGCTCGCCCTGAGTGTCCACCGCCGCTCATCCTGAGTGTTTTTGTCTTCAAAAATGTATCGAAGGATAGCGGAGTAGGATGTATCGAAGGGTAAAATAAAGGTCGATCTTAAAAGAATAACCCCCATGGAATCAAACTGCGTTTTTTGCAAAATAATCGCTCGTCAATTACCATCCAAGGTAATCGCAGAAACTGATGATATTATTGTCATCGATAATATCGCTCCCAAAACCCCCATCCATTATCTTATTATCCCCAAAAAGCATGTTACCGATATAACTGAGCTTACCCAAGCAGATACCAAGCTTGCAGGTGATATGGTTTTAATGGCCAAGCAGCTATCTGAAGGCCTTTCCGGTTCCCAGGCGTTTCGCCTTTCTGTTAATAATGGTCCGGATGCTGGCCAAGTCGTTTTCCACCTCCATCTCCATTTCCTTGCTGGGATGAAATTCTCAGATCATGTTCAGGTGTAAAAGCCGATCCAATCGACTTAAGATTGTTATTTTTCTGAGAAAAACCCCTAGTTTGCATTCTTTCTATTAGAAATATATTGCAACTGCAGAGCTTTTTTATTTATAATTATATTAGTATTTTATTAAAATTTTTATGATTAAGGGATAACAATGAAGAAATTATATGCATTAGTGGTTCTAGGTCTATTTGTTGGTATCAATGCATCGCATTTTTCATATGAGAAAAATTTAAGCAAATATCAGATGCCTGATGAAAGAGATCAGAAGGCTGCAAGAAGAAGAGCTAGAGCAGAAAAACGAAACCGTGCGAATGTTTCAAATGTTCGCTACTCTGGACAAGACTATAGCGGCAATACTGATTTAAGCAGATATACATTTGACACTGAAGAAGGTAACGAAGAAGAAGAGAATACTGATTAAAACTGTTTAATAGCTGGAGAGTAAAATGAAGAAGCTATTATTATCTATCATCGTAGTAGGGCTTTATGCCAGCACTACGTGCGAAAAAATTGTTACCAGTGAGCAAATGTCGCCTGATCAATTGAAGGCGATGCTTTTAGAAAAGTATCAGGGAAAAATCAATGGTATCGATAGTATTTCCCGAGCAGTTACTGATATTAGTGGTATTGTTGGTGGAGCCACCGCAAAGCAAAAAATTGATACAGCAGTAAACCAATTAATTGGTATGGGAAGCATAGATCTTGACCGTGTTGAAGCGGATATTGAAAAAGTACTTCATGAAACCTTAACCAATATATTCAAGCAATCGATTGACCTTGCTGATAGAACCTATGTGCATGAAGTTTCCGACCAACTATTTGCTATTTCTCCTTGGAATAAAAAAATAGTCTGGAGCCCCGATCAGACGCGCGTTTTAATGTTGACATGGATCCCCGCTGCCTATAAGGGTACCTATGAAAAATGTTTGAACAGTGGAGAACTGATGAATATTTCATGGGATGCATGGGTTACTGCAGTTCCTGAAGTAAAAGATAAGCTGAGAGAATATAGCCAAAATAGAAATGGCTTTGGTCTGACTGATAGAACAGAGCAATTGTTAGGTCTTATTCCAAGTAAACCACCGTATGCCGTTACTCAAAATAAACTATTCGTTGAAATGTGGGTTCGTCCACAAGATGTCTTCAGACCATGTCTGGATGCTGAAACGATTGATAGCTCATGTATGATAGATCCGCACGAATCTGATTTAGATTCATTACCTCCGGTGTATCGTGATATGTCGCAACTTGTTGCCATGACACCTGAGCATAAAGCATGGTTTGAGAACGAGAAAAAATCTAAATATACCGGCCAGTGGGCAATGCCATGGACACGGTTTGGTTACACCTATGACTGGGGTTCGTTAAAAAAAGCTGCTGGTAAGCGTGCTGCTTATGGAGCATCCGAATACCTACTCAAGCGTGGTAGTAATGTGTTGATCCATAGTATAATCCCTACTGATAATTATCCTAATATACCAACACCGACAAGTGGTTATATTGCTCGAGATTAGTTCTAAAAGATGAAATAATAAAAAGAAGGCCGGTCAGTCAGATCGGCCTCTTTTTTTGCTATCTATCGGTTGTTAGATTTTTACTGTTTTTTCTTCAAAATTAGTTTTGTGTTGTAATTCATCTCGATAAAAAATATAAAGACCAATTAAAACAATCACGATTGATACATAGAAATGCCACGAAATTTTTTCTTGAAAGAATGCCCACCCATAAAGTGCTGCAAATATAGGACTTAAAAAGCTGGTGAAAGACATGAAGGTAGCAGAGTATTTTTTAAGTAATCCTGCATAAATGTTATGGCATAAGATATTGCTGACAAAGATCATAATAAGTAAACCTTTGAAAAAGGTAGCCGGTTCAGATATGGTCATTGGTTCAACCATATAAGAATTGATCAAGGAAAGCGTGCCACCTGCTGCCATGCAAAAACCATTCACAATGGATGTTTGATAGTTTTCGTGTTTAACCAATTTTTGGATCAATATCCAACTGTAGCAATGCAGGGAAACGGAAATTATAAGGAAAAGTTCATATTTCGTAATGGAAAGAAAACTTCCTAAGGTTGCTTCAGCTGGGCTTGAGGATACCAATATGGGAAGCATTCCTAAAAGTCCGATACAGAGTCCAGTCCATTGCTTTGCCGATAGGCGTTGCTTAAATAACAGGTATGCGTAAAGTGCCGTTAAAAATGGTGAAAAATTATAAAAGAAAGAAACTTTCCATACCGGTAACACATCGAGTGCATACAGGCGTAATGCATAAGTTGCATACATACCAAGTACCGTGATTTGAGCAAGAATCCACCAATGTTCTCTTTTAAATTTAAATTCTTTTGGTCGTACGCAATATTCATAGATAAGCAGAATGCTGCCGGCAGCAAGCATTCTTGTTCCTGATAAAAATAATGGAGAGACAAAATTAAGAAGATATTTTCCCATCGGAAAGGAAGTGGCAAAGAGTGCCTGTAAGACAATAATAAATGTCATGATACGTATACCTTAGTAAAACAAATGAGCTTTATGCTATTTTCAATTCATACATCGTCCCTTATTGCGGTCAGATATCCGATCGAAATGAAATCGAGGCTGGATATAAAAGGACGGGGTTAAAGATAGTATACAGTACAAATAAAAAAGGGGGAAAATATTATGAAATATTTTATAGGAACTGTATCGCTAAAAAAGAGCTTTTTTTTATTTTTCTTCGCTAATTCATTACTCCAAGGAATGGAATTGCAAGAAAAGAAAGCTGTCGGTGAAGAAAATAAGAAAGTTTTAGAGATTCTCAAAAAAATCCCTGTTTTTAAGCCTGAAGATTGGGTAAAAGCTGGTATATCCTGGATACATCCACGACATATAGTCATGCGTCCAGATGGAAGGGGAGCATTCTTTGCAATGCCGGGAGTGATATATTATGTTGATTTTCATAATTTTACCCCAAAAGATCCACATCCTGTCATTGAAATTCCTGGTACAACGTTTTTTCCTTTGTATGCGGTTGCTCGGAATGGGGATGATTTGATCGTTGTTGCTATTGGGAATTATGCTAAGAATCAGGCAGATATTATTAAGCATTGCGCTAAATGTGTTGTTGCACATTGTACGCTCGCAGCGAAAGTTATTAATACCTCGCATGATGTGTTCAGTAAAATTATCCAAGAATCAAAAGATTTTCCCTTTGCTGTGCAAGCAATAGCTTTGAATAAAGCCGGAACATTGTTGGCGATGTGTCATAATGATGATGTGGAGATTATTGATATTGCAACATGGCGTAATAAAATAAATAAGTTTTTTCCTCGTGATTCAAGCAATCAATTGATAGATGTTGCGATGAATGAGACTGCTACCTGTGTAGTAATACTTAATATATTGAATAGGATTCATATGCTTGATTTTAAGCGACTCACCATGAATGATTCTGATGATAATCCTATCTCATTTTTGGATTTGAAAGCGGTTACTCTTGCCGATGATACCGATAGTATTCAAAAAGTGTGTTTTTTGAATGGTGATCGCGAGGTCGATTTGCTCTATGTAACAAAGCTGGGTGTAGTAAAAATAATTAAGCTTGTTGATTGTTTAGAAAATCCTGGAGGAGATGTGCGATCTCATATTTTTTCTCATGTCAACTCATGCGAGAGGGCAGCAGTTGATCAAAAAGGAGAGCATACGACTATCCATTGGACTAAAAATAAAACGAACTCGGATGATATTCGTTCGCAACTTATTATTCGTCGTGAAAATAACACGGCTGTTGAAGAATATATGCTGAGAGTGCCTGATTTGCCACGAACCTATAATTATGTAACAAAAATGGGGCAAACAGCATCAGCGCCTAGCTGGGTAATAGAGGCTGCTGCATGCGGAGTGCGGGTTGCTGCAATAACATCAGATGGGTATATGAGCATATGGGAATTACCTAAAAAGACAACAGTGCCTACAGAAGCCGAGGCGCGTGAAAGTCGTCCTGTTCTTGCGCAGAAAGATAAAGATAGTTTTTCAAGGCGACGTTCTGTTTCTTCTACCGATGTAATTCAGGTAATAAAAAAAAAGATAGTAAAGATAAGGATAAAAAGAGAGGTTCAATAAGGAGTATTATTCAAAGTGCTCCAAGCAAAAAAAAGAATCCAGATGTGGAAAGTAAGGGAGAAAGAAGTACTTCTCTTTCTCCAAAAAGTAGGAGGAGATTGACTGATGGAGGTCGACTTGATACTGAAGAATTTAATGAGCGGCTCCATAAGGATATAAGTCAAAATTTGCTCTCGTAAGAATTGTGCTTAATCGCATTTATTGTTGAAGAGCTTTATCAATAAATGCGATTAATTTTTCTTTATAAAGTTCTTTGTGTATGAGGTGATGACGAGCGTGTGATGATTCATTAATCCACCAACATTGTTTATTTGGCGCTAAGGTTGCAAGTCTATTAGCATTTGAAAAATCTGCATGAGTATCATCATACGAATGAACAAATAGAATAGGTACCGTAATTTGATTTATTTTATCAAATAGATTTGTTGCTTTTTCATATTGCATAATCAATGGTCGTGCGCACACCGTGTGTGCAGCTTTAAAGCAGTATATCGCAGCCGATGAGCATAGTTGATACAAGATACTGTTTTTAAGGTTTTGCTTTGTTCCTTGTAATAGTTTAACGACTTTTCCGATGGATTTTTTGATATTAATGATTGCAGAACTTTGCGACATGGTCATTACTGATCCCCATCCGCTATCAAAAAAGAGTCCTTTGACGCGTGATTGAGCAATAGTATTCGTTTGTATTAGTTTAAGAATTGCATGCGCGGCATTAAATACCCCCGAACAAGTGCCGCCAATTATAATTGGCAGTTCATTATTGTGATTTATCCATGATATAGCCCCTAACACGTCTTTATATTCATCCATTCCGTAACGCCAGATTTTCCAGAGCAGTGATCCATCACTGGCTCCCCGTCCTCGAGCATCAAACAATAAAATATTACAGTATTCAGGAAGAAGCGCATAGAATGTGGCCATTCCTTCTTTTTTTCCAGGAAGCCATCCAGCGCAGATGATAGCATTGCATGTTGCATTGGGTCGTGCCAAAAAAAGGCCACGGAGCGTAAGACCGTCAGAAGTTTCAAAAGAAATGTCTTCAAAGCCGATTTCTTTTAAAGATTTGTTGACCGCATCATAATTTCTTAAGAAAGACTTTGAATAGAATTTCTCTGTATCATTGTGGCCAGAGGCATACAATGAAAGAAATAATGCGGTGAAAGTAAAAAATTTTTTTATCTTCATGACGTCAAATCCCACAATTTTTGGTATCTTGGGAGTCCTACTATACAATTTTAAAGACAAAGAGAAATCGATGGCTATTATATCTGTAATTATAAGTATACTATTATCCTGCTTTTCTACAATCGTCATGAGTTATGTGGCTCTGGCAACGCCGATTGGTCCCTGGATTGCTCCAACGCTCGTGTTTATCGCTCTTTTATGCTCTCGGCTGTGTATTCAGCTGAATGGTACATCAATGGCTTATAGCGTTTCAGCGGGCTCAATTGGTGGAATCTTAGCTACTGCATGTGCTTTCTCGTTCCCAACGATCTACTTTTTAAATCCCGTTCTTTTTAATGAGTGGATGCAGGCCCCCCTCTTTTTTGTGAGTTTTTTGGGGATATTTTCTTTTCTGGCTGGTTTTTTTGGGTTATTTGTTGCCGATATGGCAGAAAGTGCGCTACTTGATCGGCAGAACTTGGCTTTTCCGGTCGGCCAACTTGTTCATAAAATGATTTCTACGCAAAATCAGATACGCAAAGCATATGAACTGATGGTAGGGTTCTGTGCTACCGTATTCTTTTCATTTTTGCAGGGGGGTATTATACTATCGCGTAGTTTTATTCCAAAAACCATCACGTTGGTGCCAGCTGTACAATGCTTTATTTTCTCACTTCCTCGTCTGGTTGTTAATCTTGATACCACACCTATGATTTGGGCAATTGGATTTGTAACGGGTCATGTTATTGCATTGCCACTTGCAGCTGGAGCAGTCACTTCAATTTTTCTCGTAAATCCTGTACAAAGGATTTTCTTTGCACATTTATCTCCAATGGAATTCACGCTTGCATTTTGCAGTGGCATTGTTCTGTGTATCACACTGATGAGTATTATTGGCATGCCACAACAGGTTTTAAATAGTATTAAAAATCTTATCACTTGCAGACATGCCAATCAGATGAAAAATTATTGCAATCCACGATTGATTGCTTACGGGATAATGATTGTAGCAGGGTTACTTTTATTTTTTTCTTATTTTGGATTTCCATGGTATGTACAGTTATATCTTATCGTTTGCAGCACTATTACTACGTATCAAATTGCAGCAATTGCAGGGCGTATCGGGCTTGCGCTTCTGGGGCGCTTTGCAACATTTGTCATGGTTCCAGCAATGTTGATGTTTAATATTAACTATGTGCACATGGTATTGATTGCAACTTTTGTTGAAATGAGTGGGGGAGTAGCAGCAGATGTTTTATTTGGACGTAAATTGCGCAATTTCTGGAATTTCACGTGCAACGATGCGACAGTATCAGTTACTAGGCTTAGCTGTTGATCGCTGACTATTGGTATTGTTTTTTGGCTTTTAATCAATCATTTTGGTCTGGGTTCTGCGGAGTTTTTGCATACCGTGCACAATCACGCCAATTGCTTATTCAAGCACAACAATTTGATTATATTGTGTTGTTATTGGCGCATTGTTTGGTTTGTTGCTACAGAAATAATCTTAATCCAATGTTAGTGCTTGGTGGCTTATTGATGCCACTTGATATGACATTAGGACTTGTTGTTGGTGGGTTGTTTGCGATGATTGCCAGAGATAAAGAGGATTTTTATCCATTTTGGTCTGGAGTATTTGCAAGCAATTCTCTTTGGATGTTGGTGAGGGCGTTGTTTTAATCTTTTCTAAACCCGATCAGTTAAAGATACTATACTGTAGTTTCATACCTATCTTTTCCCCCCGCTCGTCAGCTTAACCCCATGTTCCATTTTCATTACACACGGGGACCCCAATGAAGCGTTAGCAAAATTGGGGCAAGATGATATCTTCGAGCGCATCTTATTCTTTTGGATATATTCTTTTGTGCATGCTCCAAAAAATTAGAATGCAAGGAATAAAGAGCACTCGAAGATATCCTTCAACCCATCCTTCGCATAAAGCTTCGGAGGGCACAGCAAGTTCAGCGATTATGATCAAAGTCAAGTAGTGTTAATCTTCTCAAAACATTCATCTGCTTCTTGATTATTTATAGGGCTGATGTATGGTTATTGCGAAATAATTTTTTCTAAAAAAAGGAGATTTCGTGAATAGATATCATGTATTGTGTTATACACTTATCTTAATGCAAATTGCTCATCAAATTCAAAGTGCTGAAATAGATAAATGGAATGCAAAAAATTATAAACAAAATTCATCTCTACAAGAGAAAATTGCTCAGTATGCATTAAGCCATTTAGAACTGAAAGCAGATGATTCTGTTATAGATTGGGGATGTGGAAACGGTAAAAATACTTACAATATATCAGAACAAGTAAATGGTTCTGTAGTGGGTGTTGATTTTTCTTTCGCTATGATACGACAAGCGCGATCCGATTATGAAAAACCAAATCTCAGTTTTTATCAAGGTGATATGACTACTTTTGTTCTTCCTGATCAAAAATTTAATGCGGGAACAGCTTTTTCTTCTTTGTCTTGGGTTAAAGAACAAGATAGGGCATTCAAAAATATTGCCGAGGCATTATATTCGGGAGGAAAATTTGTTGGTGTGGTTAGTTATGAAAAGGCTCCCATCATACAAGCGTATTACCGAGCGTTTACTCTCGATCGTTGGAAAAATTATTTTACTAACTACGCACCATCTTATTATCCTTGCGACAAAGAATTAGTTAAGCAATGGTTACATGATGCTCAATTGGAAGCAATCACGGTAAAAGAAGTAGATCTTGCAATGACGATGGATGAAGAAAGCTTTATTAAAACGCTTGCTGCAACCCCTGGTGTGAAAGACGTAATTCCAGAAGAATCATATAAAGATTTTATTACCGATGTTATGACTCAATATGTGAGAATTATTCCAAATACTGTAGAAGGAAAAATCAATATTGATTTAGGACTTCTGTTGGTACTTGCGCAAAAACAGTAATGAAATACAGATAATTTATCACGAGGATGTAATGAAGAATATTATTCGAGTTATTTTTTGTTTTCTGTTTTTTATGCAGCATATTGCTGCTGCTGACACAATTTTCATCAACTATGATCCACTTCTTGTCGTTGTTGTAATGGTTAAAAATGAAGAGACGGTTATGCGTGCAACGCTGCAACCATTTTTAGATGCGGGCATCAATTCCTATTTTATTTTTGATACAGGATCAACTGATAGAACGATTGCAGTAACGCAAGAGGTTTTTGATGAGTATGGCATCACTGATGGTCATATTATGCAAGAACCGTTTATCGATTTTGCAACATCGCGTAACCGCGCGTTGGATTTAACGGAAGAGATATTTCCCAATGCAGCATTTATGGTGATGTTGGATGCTGAATGGTATTTGAATGATGCTCAGGCATTAGTTGAATATTGTCAATTATGTTTATGTCGCAATGATAATTATGCTTCATATTCGATGCGTATTATTAACGATGCGCTTGATAATCATGTATGTCGTCTTTTGCGATGTGGGCGCGGGGCGCGTTTTGGTGGCGTGGTACATGAAGTTATAACGAGTCCATCTCGTGTATACCTGCCTACTAACATTTATTTTAAATATTTACCAGAATCGAATGGTATAGAAAAAACGATGGCGCGGTTTGTCAGGGATCGTGAGCTTCTATTTAATGAACATTGCAAAAAGCCATGGTGTACGCGAACATTATTTTATCTTGCACGCACCTGTGAAGATCTTGGGGATTATGTTTCTGCGTATGATTTTTATAAAAAACGTGTCACCATGATTGGTTGGGATGAAGAAGATTTTATCACGCATTATCGCCTTGCAGAAACCATCAAAAAGTTAGTTTTTAGAGAACAACATCCTGATTATCATTGGTCAGAAGCGCTTGAATATTATTTGCAAGCATATAAAATGCGTCCCCATCGCATCGAGCCTTTGATAGCCATTGCTGATTATTACGTACAACTTGATGAAATGGATCTAGCATTTTTATTTGCACGGCGTGCGGCAGAAGCAGCGTATCCAGCAGATGATATTTTGTTTATTGAAAAATATTTATATACCTATTATCGTTATGAACTACTTGCGCGGTGCGCATGGTACATCGGTGAATTTGAAAAAGGAGAAGACGCTGCACGCAAAGCATATGAAGCGTATCCTGATTATAAATATGCGCGGATTAATATGGAATGTTACCTTGGGCGTAAAGGTCAATCGTTGGAGGCAATGTTTGCTTAATGTATGGTGATTCATAAAAGTAGCCGCTTTGGTTGTTAATCAAAGCGGCTACTTTATTTAAATTATTTTTATAATCAAGGACACATTCTCGTGTATCGAACGGTTATTGATGATAAATAAATATTGTCAGGATACTCAGATTCAATCGGCGCTATTCGTGTAATTAAAAAGAAGACCCAATCGCTATTAAGCATAAGTGCTTCATTGAGTGGTACTGTGACAATAGTCTGTATCAAATTGGTAGCATTAGTTGGTTCAAGAACTGCAAAGTCTCCTGAAAGTACTGTTTGTGCAAATCCCGTTGCGGGGGGATTTGCTCCAAATTCCTGATTATTGGTCACATAATCTGCTTGTAGTTGTAGTTGTGCATTTCCTGACTCGCTAAACTGTGCAGCGAGTAGGTGAAAATCAAGAAATACTGGCATGGTTGTATCAAGATCATTTGGAATCACCGATTGTGTTCCAATAAAATCTTGAAAATCAATACTTACCGTTGATGGTGGCAGTATCCATGCCGAAAAAGCTGGAGCATTATATGTGTTTCCATATACCGTATCAAATTCTTGATTGGGTACCGTGGTTGTGATGATTGGTGATGGGAAATTTCCTGCCTGTCCAAACATGGTGTATGGATTTAAAGTGAAAGATGCATTGCCGCATGATCCTGCCGCACCGGTTGCTCCTGTATTGCCTGTTACACCGGTAGCACCCGTGCCAGCAGGTCCTTGTGCGCCAGGAATGCCCTGCGATCCAGTAGGTCCCTGTGCTCCACTCGCTCCAGTATTGCCTTGAGATCCTTGTGGACCAGGAATGCCTTGCGATCCAGTAGGTCCTTGAGGTCCAACCGCACCAGTTCCTCCTGTCCCTGTGGCACCTGTTGCGCCAGTATGTCCGGTGGCACCCGTTGCACCGGTTGCACCTGTAGCCCCAGTAGGCGCGCCAGCAGGTCCAGTTGCGCCGGAAGGTCCTGTTGGACCGGTTGCACCAGTTATGCCTGTTCCCGTAGCACCCGTTGCACCGCTACCTGTTGCACCCGTTGCTCCCGTTGGTCCTGTTGCTCCGGTATTACCAGTGTGTCCGTGGTGTCCTCTATGTCCTCGATGTCCACGCGGGCCGCGAGGTCCACGAGGCCCTCTTAATGGGTCTGGGTAAGGCGTAAAAGGACGTTCATTTTGCCGTATAATGAATATGTCATCAGCAATAGGAGCATCAAGAGAATATTCATCTTCTATTTCAAAATATTCATCGGATAATTCTAATTCTTCTTCAGGGGTTGCAATATCGATATCAACGTCAGTTTCTAGCATTGCGCTGGCAGTATCAAGAGCAGCCAGATAAGTGTTGAGGTAATCGTGAATAAGATCAAAATAAGATTTTTTTGTAAAATGGGGTTGGGCGCGTTCTAATAAAACGAGTGCTTCTTGGGTAGTTTCTTTTACTAAGCCACGCGTATGAACACATTTATTATTTTCAAGTGCAATGTAAAAAGATTGCAATGTTTCTGATATTTCCTCAGGATTACTGAGGTCACAAATTAATTGTAAAGCGATCTTATATTTTTCTGGCAATCGTATAACCGAATGATGGTGCTGATCTGCCTTGGCACGCGCGTAAAGATTATCAGGCATTATGATTATGCCAAATAATGCTATTGCGAGTGATAATTTTTTTATCATCGATATCTCCTTGTTATTAAGTCATTAACTATAGCTAAGGTCTAATAAAAATGTGTATTAAAAAGCAATTAATTTTTTCATAGCACATAACAGAAGAACCATTCTCAATAAAATGAGAATGGTTCTTCTGCTGAGTTAATGTTTTAAGTATGGTTATCGTATCGAATTAGCCACCTATTCTGCCGTAATTAATTTCGAGCGCGCCAAGATAGTTGGATGCTCCGTATTCTGCTCCCGCTCCCGCTGCTGGTATAAGGCGAACATATGTTAAGTAGACCCAATCTCCTGGAGCCATCAATGTGTTATTGAGGTTAACCGTGATTATTTGATGGAATAACACATTTGTTCCTGTTGGTTCGGTCATCGTAGCGTCTGGAGATAATACGGTTTCACTGAATCCACCTACTGCTGAACCGGTAGTACCAAGGCCAGTATTGTTCGGAACATATGCTGAGTGTACTTGCATTGCAATAGAACCAGTTGCACCTGCAGCAAGATTGAAGATGTGATAGGTGAGTGTTACTGGTTGGGTGATATCAAGATCTTCGGGAAGAATAAATTGCGTGTTAAAGATGTGGAAGTCATCAGCACTGTTACCAGCTGCTTGAGGCATTTTCCACATACTCATTATCGGAGTGTTGTCGCCAGTTCCCCAAACAGGGTTATCTTCATCTGATACAGAACTGCTACCAAACACTTGATCAGGTACGATAGTACTTGTTCCTGCATTAGGAATGCCATTACCATCTTGTTGGAACATCATGTATGGATTAATGAAAAGTGTTCCGATTCCGCCGAGTCCGGTGGCACCCGTAACACCCGTCGCTCCAGTTGCTCCTGTTTCGCCGGTTGCTCCTGTAGCGCCCGTTGCTCCGGTTGCTCCTGTAGCACCAGTGGCACCAGTTGCTCCTCCACCGGGTCCAGTAGGGCCTGTAGCACCAGTTGTTCCTGCGCCAGTCGTACCAGTAGCGCCAGTAGCACCAGTAGCGCCAGTCCCGCCTATAGCGCCAGTCCCGCCTGTAGCACCGGTTACTCCTGCACCAGTCACACCAGTTGCACCGGTATTACCGGTTGCACCAGTGGCTCCTGTTACTCCTGCACCAGTTGCGCCAGTTGCTCCGGTATTTCCGGTGTGTCCACGATGTCCTCTATGGCCACGATGACCGCGAGGGCCACGAGGGCCTATAAGTAACGGGCACAAAGGATCAACAATTGGTTGGCGTGAGATTGCTGCATTTGCATCAGCATTGATGTCGGCAATTACTTTCACCGTGGCGACTTGTTTTTTTGATAACTGTGCAGCAGATGCTTGTTGCATGCTTGCAGCTACGCATGATAATAACAATAAGAGTGATGATTTTTTTATCATCTCTATCTCCTTTTTTATGAAAACATTAACTATGTTAAAGAGCTAATAAAAATTTTAAAAAAAAAGCAATCAATTTTTTCTTAACTGCCTGACGGCTCCATCAGGAAGCATTTTTTGATTATCTATGTTCCCGTTGCAGTAAAGTGAATAGTTACCGATCCATCGCCTGCTTCAGTTAGTGCTCCTGAATTATTTTCATATACCATGGCTGTTGCAGAGTTTGCATCTCCCGAAGATATTTCAACGGTATATGTTATGGTATCTGCATGTGATGGCGTTTGAATAGTTGCACTTATTGTTGGTGGAAGAGTAAAAAGACTTGATGGGTAGGTAAATACCACACCTCCCGTAGTGTATGTTTGTTGGTCTGTCACCAAGTAAGCAGGAAATGATTCTATTGAATTTGATGAAATTACAATAGCTGTTGTTTCAAATGTTGCCATTCCAGAGCAGGTAAAAAATTGAGTTGTGCCCACTATAAAAAATAAAAATAATAAATATTTCATTTTTATCCACATGTTTTAAAGTTTATGTACATATTCTCGTATAATCGAAAGCATATGCTGTCAAATAAATATCTTTGTTATATTCAGTTCCACTTGTCGGCGCTACGCGTGTAAGAGCAAAATATCCCCAAGCTTTCCCCGCCATTTCTGAACCAGTCAGTGCGACTGATGTAATAACAAGGCTTAAATTTGCTTGTGATCCTGTGCTTCCCGTTGGTTCTGTAATAGTAAAGTTTCCTGATGTTACTGTATCAGCAAATCCTGTTGCCGGTAAAGTTGTTCCAATTTGAACCCCAGAGGCTTCATAGTCTGCTTGTACTTGAACATTGGCGACTGTTCCTGATCCGCCATTGTCAGCAAGCAAGAAATAGATTTGAAGGGTTACTGGACTAGAAGTATCAAGATCTTGTGGAATTGCAAATTGAGTGCAGATAGTACTTTGAGTTGAAGAGCTCTCCAGTACTTTCCATGCATTAAGAGATGGACCAGTTTCAACAGTGCCATAGACTTTGGTGAACGTTATATTTGGAGTGCTTGTAGAATTAATTGCCATCATATCAGCATTAATAAAAAATTGATCCGTTCCACAACCACCCGTTGCGCCAGTCGATCCAGTACTGCCTGTTGTTCCTGTAGCACCTGTATTGCCATTCGCGCCAGTAGGTCCGGTTGCGCCAGTGTTTCCTGTTGCTCCCGTTGCACCAGTAGTACCAGTCGCGCCAGTTGCCCCGGTATTTCCAGTTACTCCCGTAGGTCCAGTATTTCCGGTAGCTCCAGTGTTACCAGTTGCACCAGTCGCGCCAGTATTACCTGTGGCGCCCGTTGCGCCAGTGTTACCATTTGCTCCAGTAGGTCCGGTTGCGCCTGTTATTCCGGTGGATCCTGTTGCACCCGTATCACCTATAGCGCCAGTGTTACCAGTAGGTCCGGGGTCACCAGTTGCTCCCGTAGATCCCGTTGCGCCAGTGGCACCTGTATTTCCTGTTGCCCCTGTGGCTCCAGTATTGCCTGCGTCTCCGGTAGCTCCAGTATTACCAGTTGCACCCGTATTTCCCGTAGCGCCAATTGCTCCTGTCGCACCCGTTGCGCCGATGTTTCCAGTTGCTCCGGTGACACCAGTTGCGCCTGTGTCACCATTTGCTCCTGTAGGTCCGGTTGTGCCTGTTATTCCGGTGGATCCTGTTGCACCCGTATCACCTATAGCGCCAGTCGCACCGGTCGCACCGATTGCTCCCGTATTTCCCGTTGCTCCGGTTACGCCAGTAGCTCCTGTAGCGCCTGTGTTACCATCAGCTCCTATAGGTCCAGTCAGTCCTGTCGAGCCAGTGTTGCCAGTTGCTCCTGTTGCTCCAGTAATACCAGTAGCTCCTGTTGGGCCTACCGGTCCTGGTCCAGTTGCGCCAGTTGGTCCTGTTGCACCAGTTGCGCCAGTTGGTCCTGTAGAGCCCATTGAACCAGTGGCACCCGTTGGTCCCGTGTTGCCCATTAATCCTGTAGGTCCAGTTGCTCCTGTAGAACCTCCTGCAGGTCCAGTTGCTCCTGTTGCACCAGTAGATCCTGTTTGACCCGTATTTCCAACACCAGTATTTCCCGTAGCTCCCGTATTTCCAGTGTTACCAGTAGCTCCTATCATCCCGGTTGCGCCAGTAAGGCCAGTGTTACCCATGGATCCTATTGGTCCGGTTGGTCCAGTATTTCCAGTAGCACCAGTATCGCCAGTATGCCCGCGATGACCTCTGTGCCCATGATGCCCTTTGTATCCACGATGACCTCTGTGGCCACGATGACCTCGTGGGCCAGTTGCACCAGTTGCTCCTTGTGTTGGATCAATTGGTGCCTTGCTCATGTTTTTGTACTGTTGCAATTGATTATGGATGAATATAAAATCTTGCTCGTTTTCAAACTGATGTTGAAGATTTTGTAAGATCTCGAGTGCATCATTTGTTGCCTGTTGTATTATTGTGAGCGAGTGGGGGCTTATCGCTTTGTCTTTTTTGAGCAGATTATATAATGCTTTCAATGATGGTGATAATTCTTTGAAATCGAGCAAATCATACATTAGGTTAATAGCAGATGCATATTCTTCTGATATATGAATATGGGAAGATGAATTATGAGGTACATGTGTGAATAAGGTGTTATAGAAGAAAGTCATACAGACTAATGCTATAAATGATAATTTTTTGCTCACTAAATCTCCTCTTTACTACGAATTTGTTTTTGTATATTGGAGTGACATTGCTGTTAAATAAATCGGTTCTCCATCAAAACCTGAGCCTTGCCCAATGCGGCTTACAGAAATAAAGCCCCATGTTTTTCCTGCCATTAACGTTTGATCAATTGCACTTTGCGTTGATACGGTAAAGTACATCAAGTTTGTGTCTGATTCTGAAATCGGAGTAGTAATGGTAAATACATCCGATAAAACAGTTTGCGCATAACCAGTTGCAGGAGAATTAACCCCCAGAAGTTCTCCTGTAGCTTTATAATCGAGCTGTATTTGAAATTGTATAGCTCCTGTATCATCAGGAAGACCTGATCCTTGGAAGCAATGAAGGGTGAGCATTACCGGTTGTGTGGTATCCAGAGTGCTTGGTATAACAAATTGTCCTCCAATGAAAGTAACTTCTTCACCACCTACGAGCATGCTCCATGCATCAAGTGGATCGGTAAAGCCACCGTAAGTACTATTGAATAAAGCATCTGGAGTTGGTGTGCCATTTCCATCTGCCATCATATCAGCGTTAATGAAGAGCTCATCAGTAAAACTGATTGGTCCGGTTGCTCCCGTTGAACCAGTTGATCCCGTACTTCCTGTGCTTCCTGAAGGTCCAGTAGTACCAGTAGAACCAGTTACTCCTGCTCCCGTTGCGCCTGTTGCACCAGTAGCTCCCGGATCTCCTGGTCGCCCTCGATGACCTCTACGACCTCGTGGGCCTCGTGGGCCTAGAGGGCCTGAAATATAAAATGGTTCGCAGCAATTATTGTCAGGTTGGAATGATTGTAAGCATTTGAGAGTTGTGTATTTGCAGAGTAAGTCTTGTGCTTTTTCTACTGCTTCAATAACTTCGGGGGAATTTGCTGAAGTTACTGAAGCTGCCAACATTATTGGTAGAAATAATTTTTTTGTGATAACTGTCATTTAACACTCCTTTTTTTTATAGTTAATAACGAGTTTGACCCTATCACATATATAATTTTCGCGCTATAATTTTGAAAAAAACGCTATATTACGATCTTATGAAGCTGGTGTCGAATGATGCCAGACGAGAAAGGTTTCAATAAAATCGATTAATTCCCCATCAAGAACTTTATCCGGTTGTGGTGATTCAAAATCAGTGCGGTGATCTTTCACCATTTTATACGGATGAAGTACATATGATCTAATTTGTGATCCCCATTCAATTTTTCTTTTTTCAATGCTTGCATTTAGTTTGGCGTCTTGTTCGTCTTTCATTTTTTGTGCAAGCTTTGCATAGAGCATTTTCATGGCAAAAGCTTTGTTTTGTTGTTGCGAGCGTTCATTTTGACATTGTACTACAATGTTGGTTGGCAAATGGGTAATTCGTACGGCGGAATCAGTTTTATTAACATGCTGTCCACCTGCGCCGCTGGCGCGATAGGTATCGATACGTAAATCTTTCGGATCGATGTTGATTTCAAGATCAGGAACTTCTGGTGTTACCATGATACTTGTAAAAGATGTATGACGTCTTTTATTTGAATCAAATGGGGATATTCTGACCAATCGATGAACGCCATGTTCACTTTTAAAATAGCCATACGGATTTTTTCCATGCACAAAGAGTGTTGCAGATTTGATTCCCGCTTCTTCTCCGGGCTGATAATCAATGGTATCTACGGGAAAATTGTTTCGTTCGCAAAATCGATAATACATGCGTAAGAGCATGTTTGCCCAATCTTGTGATTCGGTGCCGCCAGCGCCAGCATGAATATGCACAAAGCAGTTTGCTGAATCTCTTGGATCGTTTAATAAAAGATGTATTTTAAACGCAATCACTTTTTTTTGAAGATCGGCAACATCAGGGCTTATTTTTTTCAACTCATCTTCATTGTCTGCAAAAAGATTAATAAGTTCATTGAGATCTTTATATGCTGTCACGATGGATAAATACTGATCTCTTAACGTTCGCACGAGTTGCAGTTCTTTTGATATTTCTGTTTGCTTTGGATTTTTCCAGAACTCTTCTTCTTGTGAAAGACTTTCAAGATCATGAAATTTTTTTTCAAGTTGGGTGTTAGTGCAGAAAGAGATAATTGTTTGAATATCAGGTTCTATGTTTTTCAGTGATTCGGCAAGATCGTCTATAAGCATGAATAACCTTTTCCGCTAATAAAATACGAGATATTTTTATATTGAGCATAACATAAGGGGTGGCAATGATAAACAGGCATATCATGACAAACAAGAAGAGACGCCTTGATTCAGGCATCTCTTCTTGTTTGTTGTCAGGAAAAGTCTCAAATGCGTTTATTGAGCAGCAAGCTGCATGAATGCAGATTTTTTTTCAAACATCCACGCGCAGTAAGCAGTAATTCCAGCAGCAATTCTACTGATTGCTTTTTGTGGATTAGAAGCAGGGTTTAGTTTTAGCGCGCTTCCAAGGGAAGTTGGTGCAATTGCAGTTAATAGTGCGGCAAATAAGGTATTGAATGCCCAATCGTTACAAATAAAACCAACTGATTCAAGATAAGGATTGGTATAATACATATCATCGCTGAATTTTTCTGGATACATTCCTGCTAATAGTTTTTGAATAACATTGGCTCGAGCGGCATATTTAACGTTTTTAAGTATTGAATGGACTTGAGTCATTTTATAACTTTGAGCCATGCTATCAACTGTTTCTAAAATACTGGTAATTGCTGAGGCAATACGTATTTCTTGTGCATTTTGTTGGATGTTATGTTGTACGAACATATTGAGCTCATTGGTTTTTTCAAGAAGTTCCTGAGCAGTCTGTGGGTCAATATTAGATTGCTCGATGACATCGCTCAAAAAATCTTGGAGCGCATTCAGCTTTGCATCAAAATCTTGGTCAGTAAAACCATGAGAAAGAGATGTAAGTGAAAGCATAAATAGGAGGGGTAACAGAAAAAGGGAACGTTTCATAAGAGACTCCACGTAAAAAGATGAATAATTTTATAGATATATAGCAGAATGTGAACTTGTTTTGTCAACAAAGCGATATATGATTTTTGGAATGGACTTTGCATGGGGAGCAAAGGAATGATTGCCTATTTTTTGAGGCGCTATATAGTTATACATATTAATAGTAAAAAATCGTCCCCTTTTTTCAAGGGGGCTAACTTTGTCTTTACTACTATCCCCTGATTACTGGATTTCTGTAAAAATAGCAGCTCGGCAAGGTTGTTTTGCTGAAAATTACCACAGCCTTAATGCCGTGCTTTTGTACGTTGAAATGTGGCAGAAATGCTACGAAATCATCGATCTGGTCGATGTTTTGAGTGATATGGTAACGGTTAAAAGTTTCGTATTATTCATTAAAAATCCAGACCACCACTAGGGCTTACACATTTTTTTTTAAAAAAGTTTAAAAAAAGTGTTGACTTAGTGTGAAATACGCGTATAATTTTCATTAACAATTGATTAAAACGTTTTCAACAACCGACGAATCAGTCGTTACTTTAAGAAAATTCGCAAGTTATTCAAGTCCTCCCAGCAGACAGCTGGAAGGCGCAAAAAAAGTTCTTTGAAATACACAAGAAAGTTTCGTATCTATCAATTTTGGTAGGACCCAATTCAAATCAGTGATGAAGAGTTTGATCTTGGCTCAGAATGAACGTTGGCGGCGTGCCTAACACATGCAAGTCGAGCGAGAAAGTTCCTTCGGGGATGAGTACAGCGGCGGACGGGTGAGTAACACGTAAGAATCTGCCCTATAGTGAAGAATACCCTCGAGAAATTGAGGTTAATACTGCATAAGTCCCTTCGGGGAGAAAAGCGTCTTTATGTCGCTGCTATAGGATGAGCTTGCGGACTATCAGCTTGTTGGTGAGGTAAAGGCTCACCAAGGCTATGACGGTTAACCGGCCTGAGAGGGTGTACGGTCACATAGGCACTGAGATACGGGCCTGACTCCTACGGGAGGCAGCAGTGGGGAATATTGCGCAATGGGCGAAAGCCTGACGCAGCGACGCCGCGTGGAGGATGAAGGTCTTAGGATTGTAAACTCCTGTCAGATGGAAAGAAAAAGCTATGTTTAATAGACATGGAATATGACGGTACCATCAGAGGAAGCACCGGCTAACTTCGTGCCAGCAGCCGCGGTAATACGAAGGGTGCAAACGTTATTCGGAATCATTGGGCGTAAAGGGTGCGTAGACGGTATGTTAAGTTCGTTGTTAAAGACTCTGGCCTAACCGGAGTTCCGCAATGAAAACTGGCGTGCTAGAGGGTGAGAGAGAGAAGTGGAATTCCTGGAGTAGCGGTAAAATGCGTGGATCTCAGGAGGAACACCAATGGCGAAGGCAGCTTCTTGGCTCATTCCTGACGTTGAGGCACGAAAGCGTGGGGAGCAAACAGGATTAGATACCCTGGTAGTCCACGCCGTAAACGATAATCACTAGATGTTGGTTCGGCTTAGCTGGATCAGTGTCGTAGCTAACGCGTTAAGTGATTCGCCTGGGGAGTATGGTCGCAAGGCTAAAACTTAAAAGAATTGACGGGGGTCCGCACAAGCGGTGGAACATGTGGTTTAATTCGACACTACGCGAGAAACCTTACCTGGGCTTGACATGTACTCGACAGTCGTAGAAATACGATCTTTTGGGCTTCGGTTCAAACGGGTACACAGGTGCTGCATGGCTGTCGTCAGCTCGTGTCGTGAGATGTTTGGTTAAGTCCTCTAACGAGCGCAACCCCTGCTATCAGTTGCAATTGATCTTCGGATCAAGCACTTTGATGGGACTGCCCGGGAAACCGGGAGGAAGGTGGGGATGACGTCAAGTCATCATGGTCCTTATGTCCAGGGCTACACACGTGTTACAATGGCTAATACAAAGGGAAGCAAAATCGAAAGATCAAGCAAACCCCAGAAAGTTAGTCTAAGTTCGGATTGAGGTCTGCAATTCGACCTCATGAAGTTGAAATCGCTAGTAATCGCGTATCATAACGACGCGGTGAATACGTTCTCGGACCTTGTACACACCGCCCGTCACACCATGAGAGCTGCTTGTACCCAAAGTCATCTTAGCCAACCTGAAAAGGAGGCGGATGCCTAAGGTATGTGTGGTGATTGGGGTGAAGTCGTAACAAGGTAGCCGTAGGAGAACCTGCGGCTGGATCACCTCCTTTCGAGGGAGATTCTTGAACAGCATTTATATGTCTGTTCTATATAAGGTGTTATTTAAGGTCTTACTGAAATTGATAGATACGGCTTATGGGCCTATAGCTCAGCTGGTTAGAGCACTCCGCTGATAACGGAGAGGTCAGTCGTTCGAATCGACTTAGGCCCACCATAAGGTTTTAATTTTAAAAAGTTTTCCAAGCATTTATGCTTGGTGGTTAAAAAATTAACCATGCGTGGGCTATAGGCAATATTTGCTCAAAAAAATATTGATAGTCATAGGCACAATCGATGATTAGCTGGTTTTTTGCAGCAAATAAGTGGTTGACCACGTGAATAAGAAGGGGGTGTAGCTCAGTTGGCAGAGCGACCGTTTTGCACGCGGTAGGTCAGCGGTTCGAATCCGCTCATCTCCACCAAAACCCTAAGTATTTTTCTCTTTTAACTTTTCTTGTGTATGAAGTCGTAAAAATTGTTAGTAGTAATAACAAAAAATTTGTGATCTTTGAAATATATGTATTAATGAGTGCTCAATGTTTGAGTAACCAAGCAAATTTATGGTTAATTGAAAAGGGCATTTGGTGGATGCCTATGGCATCAAGAGGCGATGAAGGAGGCGGAAGACTGCCATAAGCTTCGGGGAGCTGTCAATCAAGCTTTGATCCGGAGATTTCCGAATGGGGCAACCCACCTTGGGTAAACCTAAGGTATCGCTATCAGAATTTATATGGTAGCGAGGCGAACTGCGTGAACTGAAACATCTAAGTAACGCAAGGAAAAGAAAACGAAGTGATTCCCTTTGTAGTGGTGAGCGAATGGGGAAGAGCCTAAACCTATATTACGTGATAGCCTGTGTGCGTTGTGATATGGGGGTTGTGAGATTATATTGTTTTGGATAATACAGTATCCGAAGTTGAGCTGATTATTTTAGTTGAATTGCTATGGAAAGAGCAACCAAAGAGGGTAATAGTCCTGTAATCGAAAGGATAATTCAGCCAATAAACATAGTCTCGAGTATCATGGGACACGTGAAATCCCGTGTGAATCAGCCCAGACCATTGGGTAAGGCTAAATACTACTTGATGACCGATAGTGAACTAGTACCGTGAGGGAAAGGTGAAAAGAACCCCGGGAGGGGAGTGAAATAGAACCTGAAACCAAATGTCTACAAGCGGTGGTAGCGCGATATACGTATGCGCAACCACGTACCTTTTGTATAATGAGCCAACGAGTTATCTTATATTGCAAGGTTAAGCTTTGAAAGAGCGGAGCCGTAGCGAAAGCGAGTCTGAATAGGGCGTTTAGTAATATGAGATAGACCCGAAACCCAGTGAGCTATCCATGTCCAGGATGAAGTCTCGGTTAAACGAGATGAAGGTCCGAACCGGTGTAGGTTGAAAACTGCTCGGATGAGGTGTGGATAGGGGTGAAAGGCTAATCAAACTGGGAAATAGCTGGTTCTCCCCGAAATATATTTAGGTATAGCCTTGTCGAATGGAGCATGGTGGTAAAGCACAGTTTGAGTTTTTGGGGCGCAAGCTTACAGGACTCTTACTAACTCTGAATGCCATGTTTCCGCTGAAGACAGGAGTCAGACTGTGGGGGATAACCTTCATAGTCCAAAGGGAAACAACCCAGACCATCAGTTAAGGTCCCAAAGTATCCGCTAAGTGGGAAAAGAAGTGAAAACGCACAGACAGCCAGGAGGTTGGCTTAGAAGCAGTCATCCTTTAAAGAAAGCGTAACAGCTCACTGGTCAAGTGTTATTGCGCTTAAGAATAAACGGGGCTCAAGCGGGTCACCGAAGCTATGGTTTATGTTAGAAATTTATTTTTAACGTAGAGGTAGGGGAGCGTTCCTTGGTAGATACAAGCTTGACCGTAAGGACAGGTGTCGGACCAAGGAAGTGAGCATGTTGGTATAAGTAACGAAAAAACAGGTGAAATTCCTGTTCGCCGTAAGTCTAAGGTTTCCTTGAGATCGGTTTATCCACTCAGGGTTAGTCGACCCCTAAGCCGAGGCCAATTGGAGTAGGCGATGGACAGCAGGTTAAATATTCCTGCACCACCTTATAGCGCTTGAGTGAAGGAGTGACGCAGGAGGGTAGGTTGATTTGGCGCATGGATGCCAAACTAAGCATAAAGGAGAGCTTCATTGGAAAATCCGTGAAGCTACAAGCTCTGAAATGTTATGGGCATGTCAATTCGGAAGAAGAGATATGTTCGACTGAACCCACACTGACTAGAAAAGCTTCTAGCGATGTTATTGGGTGATCGTACCGCAAACCGACACAGGTAGACGAGCTGAAAATGCTCAGGCGTTGAGATAAGTATCATTAAGGAACTCGGCAAATTGGCCCCGTAACTTCGGGAGAAGGGGTACCCGGTGGTGTTATGAAAGTACGCTTTCAGAAGCATTAACGGGTTTCAATAAATCGGCCCAGTCGACTGTTTAACAAAAACACAGGGCTCTGCAAACTCGTAAGAGGAAGTATAGAGTCTGACGCCTGCCCAGTGCCGGAAGGTTAACGAGAGATGTTCGCTCTTCGGAGCAAAGCATTGAACCGAAGCCCCGGTAAACGGCGGCCGTAACTATGACGGTCCTAAGGTAGCGAAGTACCTTGTCGGGTAAATTCCGACCCGCATGAATGGCGTAACGAGTTGGGCGCTGTCTTAATGATATACTCAGTGAATTTGTAGTGCCGGTGAAAATGCCGGCTACCCGCAGAAGGACGGAAAGACCCCGTGCACCTTTACTGCAATTTGGCATTGATTTTTGAGTTTGTTTGTGTAGGATAGGTGGGAGACTTTGAAGCTACGACGCTAGTTGTAGTGGAGTCAACCTTGAAATACCACCCTTATAAATTTAAAGATCTAACTTTGACCCGTAATCCGGGCTAAGGACAGTGTCTGATGGGCAGTTTGACTGGGGTGGTCGCCTCCTAAAATGTAACGGAGGCGTTCAAAGGTTCCCTCAAGATGTATAGAAATCATCTTAAGAGCGCAAAAGCATAAGGGAGCTTGACTGCGAGACATACAGGTCGAGCAGGTGCGAAAGCAGGATTTAGTGATCCAGTGGTTCTGTATGGAAGGGCCATTGCTAAACGGATAAAAGGTACGCCGGGGATAACAGGCTGATCTCCTCTAAGAGTCCACATCGACGAGGAGGTTTGGCACCTCGATGTCGGCTCATCACATCCTGGGGCTGAAGAAGGTCCCAAGGGTTAGGCTGTTCGCCTATTAAAGTGGTACGCGAGCTGGGTTCAGACCGTCGTAAGACAGGTCGGTCCTTATCCTCTGTGGGCGCAGGGTATTTGAGGAGGGCTGTCCCTAGTACGCAAGGACCGGGATGGGTAAGCCTCTAGTGTTCCAGTTGTTCTCCAAGAGCATGCTGGGTAGCCAAGCTTATTAGAGATAACCGCTGAAAGCATCTAAGTGGGAAGCTCGCTCCAAGATTAGATACCCCTTGTTAAAATGCGCCAATGAAACAAACTTCGGTTTGCAGATTTGATAGGTTTTAACAAATTATTAAGGTCCCTCGAAGACTACGAGGTTGATAGGTTGGGTGTGTAAGCATAGTAATGTGTTAAGCTAACCAATACTAATAGACCGAACGTTTTAACCATGAAAGTTAAAAAATTTAGGTAACTCATTCAGCATTCATTAATACATATATTTTAAAGATCACAGACAGATTATGAAAAATTTCTGGTGTGTATAGCTGTGGGGAAACACCCGTCCCCATTCCGAATACGGTAGTAAAGTCCACAGCGCCGAGAATACTTGGTTGGTAACGGCCCGGGAAGTTAGGTAGCGCCAGGATTAATTTAAAAAGCCTCATCAAACGATGAGGCTTTTTTCTTTGTTATACCGATTTTATATCCAATTTCTTGTTTGCTTTCTCATTTTACTGTTTTTTTACTCATCAATTTGTCCTATCTTCTCATCTAACTTTTTTCACCATTCTATTTTTATGTTTGTCCTTGACTTAAACGAGTGCCTTTATTTACATTTTTGATAAAAAGATGAGCCATCTTGTTTTATCAGAAGGATTAAAATGAAAATCGATAAGATTTATCTTATTGTGATTATTTTTTATTGTATTTTCCCATCATCAATACAAGCAAAAAAAATTCTTTTGACTGGAGCTGCAGGTTTTATCGGTAGCCATGTTGCACAGAGATTATTAGAACGCGGAGATTATGTTATTGTCATCGATAATCTTAATGATGCATATGATCTACGACTTAAAGAATCTAATCTCGAGCTGCTTGCACAAGCGGATAAAGACAATCATCTTTCAATCAATATTATTGATATTTGTGATAGCGATGTGGTGAATAGTATATGTGAACAAGAACAACCTGATGTAATCTGCCATCTTGCTGCACGCGCGGGAGTTCGCACAAGTATTGATAACCCTCATGAATATTTTAGAACCAATAATAATGGAACATTAGTAATGCTTGAAGCTGCGCGCACATATGACATACCTCATTTTGTATACGCATCAAGTAGTAGTGTGTATGGTGTGCGAGAAAATGGACCATTCTGTGAAACTGATCAGGTGGATAAACAATCAAGCCCTTATGGTATGACCAAACGTGCGGGTGAATTATTAACGTATGTTTACCATCATCTTTTTGGTATTTCTGTTACTAACCTTCGATTTTTTACCGTCTATGGGCCGCGGGGAAGAACAGATATGGCTCCCTTCATTTTTATGGATGCACTGTATCATGATAGACCTATAATAGTCTATGGAGATGGAAGTGCAATTCGTGATTTTACCTATGTTGATGATATCGTTCAAGGAATTTTGAAAGCGATTGATACCCCTTTTGGGTATGAAATTTTCAACATTGGTCGCGGTGAACCGATTGTGTTGAGTGATTTTATTCACATTATGGAAATGGTTATGCAAAAAAAAGCTGATATTACCTATCAACCTCATTTTTCAGGTGATGTACCAAAAACTCATGCCTCTATTGCAAAGGCAGAGGTATTGCTTAATTATGATCCTCACATTTCAGTACGGTATGGTTTAGAGCAGATGTATGAATGGTATCTACGCAACTATTTATCGATTGTCGATTCTCGGCGATACCTGCCCGTTGCGCACGTGTATCTGAATGAAGAATAAAGTAAGAGGATAATAAATGGTAGTAGGGGCAAGAATTTTTCTGGTGTTTCCTTTTATTGCTATGACTTTTTTTCTCTATCCAAAATATGATAGATATGAGGAATCAATTTTTGTTCTGGATGAACTTGAATCACACAATTCTATTATTAATTATGTAAGCATCGATGGCATACGATATCTTTTGAAACAAAAAAAAGCAGTAAGTAAGCAGTTCTGCGTTGTGCGAGATGCACTTGCTGCATATATTGCCAAAGATCTTGCCATAGCTCATACGGTGAAAATTATTCCTGCAAATAAACAGTTTCCGAAAAAAATGAATCCAAAATGGCCTGCAACACTCCATTCAATTGCTCCGGGTAAAACAGTTCGTTCTCAACCGGAAAGTAAATATTATAATTTATCTCTCAAACAACGTGAACCAGGTGAGATTAATCAATGGTTTACTGAAACAATTGTGTATCAAATGACATGGCATTGGCAATTGCCAATTATTATCGGATTAGATTTATTTATCTGCAATACCGATCGTCACCGAGCAAATCTTTTTTATGATCCAAAAACGGATCTTTTTTGCGCTATTGATATGGATAATATTTTTAGAAGAGATTTACCGGGGCTTGCACGTGAGAAACTAAAATTAATGATTGAACGCAATAAAAAGTTCACGGATGCAGAGATAAAAGCTCTTATGAGTATGCGGGATACATTACAATTCTTGCTTGATCGTTATTCTTCAACGCATTTAATAGATAAGCTATTGTTTTTTTGTAAGCAGGCAGGTTTTGCTCAAGATGATCCGTTTTATACAGAAAAAGTAGCAAAAAAAATTGCACGTCACAAAAGAATAATCATTCAAAGCCGTACGAGTGCATACGCATTAATAACTCTTATTAATAAGATTGTTAATGATTATAGTCGGTAAGTTCTTTAAGGCATGCATTCTGGCGAATATTGACTTAGAAACACTATTTATTTAATGCTGCCAGGTAGAGATTAATTTGATACAATGTTGGGAAAATTATGGTAGGACGTACTTTTTGCCTTGCCGTAGTCTGTTGTGCTCATCTGTCTACTATCGCTTTGTTGGGTCAAAAATTAGATGCCATAAATAGAAATAATGTCTCTGTTCTGAGTACCCGAGATACAAAAAATTCTTTTGTCAGTTATGTGATGATCAATGATGAGATGTATCTTTTAAAGCAAAAGAAAGATATAAAAAAACAGTTAGCTGTTGTGCGCGATGCGTTAGCCGCGTATATAGCAAAATGTCTTGGTAATATTGCGCATGAAGTTGAGATTATTGCGTTTAAAGATAATTTTCCTGGAAAAATAAAAAATGATTTACCGGCTACATTGCATACAATTGCTCCAGGAGAAACGGTGCGCGTACAGCGGAATATTGTATATAATGCACTTCGCTTACGGCAGTTCTGGGCAAATGCAACAACATACCGTGAAAAAGGATTTACCCGGGATATTATTACGCATATGACATGGCATTGGCAGCTGCCGATAATAGTTGCGCTCGATCTTATTATTGGTAATTCTGACCGCCATTGTGCAAATCTTTTCTATAATCCTGCTACCGATAGATTTTGTGCTATTGATATGGATGATACCTTTAATAAGGATCTGTGTCTTTTCACCTGTAAAAAATTACAATTTATGATTCGGGAAGAACGCATAATTTTTACCAAGCAGGAACTGCTTGCACTTGGGCGGCTCAAAGATACCTTGCAATTATTAGTTGAGCACCATAAGCCGCAAAATACCATCAAAAAATTACGTACATTTGCTCGAAAGGCAGGATTTGTCAAGGGAAGTAAATTGTATAGTGCAAGCATTGAAAAAAAATTATTGCACTACGAAAGAATCATTTTTTCTACTTATTATAATGCGTATGAATTGATAGCCCTACTTGATACGATTATTACGTCTAATGGGGGCAATGGAGGATATAAATGTTTCATAAGATAATGATTGTTATCATATGCTTATATTTTTGTCCGACACAATCAGAACAACTTTATGGAGAAGGGGTTAAATCAGTAGATAGTTCTTGTGAACAGACTGAAGATCCTCTTAATATTCTTTTTGTGATGGATCATTTCCCCCGGTCTTCTCAAACCTTTGTTCTCAATCTTATCACCGGACTTATCGATAGAGGTCATAATGTTTATATCTTTTCATTTAATAAGGGAGATCGCGAATATCTGCATCCAAATATAAAAAAATATAATCTGCTGGATCGGGTCATTTATACTAATTTTCCCAAGCATTTATCGAACATAGATATTGTATTTTGTCAGTTTGGATACATTGGTAAAAAAATTTTCGAAATTAAAAAATTAGCTTCGTGGCTTAAAAAAAGAAAAGTCGTAACCTGTTTTCGGGGTAATGATATTTCCGCATATATTCACAAGAATATTCATATCTACCAAAAGCTTTTTGCCAAAGGCAATCTTTTTTTACCTGTTTGCTCTTATTTTACAAAGAGGCTCATTGAATTTGGATGCCCTGCAGAAAAAATAATAGTCCAGCATTCTCCTATCGATTGTTCGCGTTTTATTTTTAAAGAGAGGCAGATGCCACTTGCCGATACTATTCATTTAATTTCAGTGTGTAGACTTGTAAAAAAGAAGGGTATTGATTATGCAATCAAGGCAGTGGCTCAACTTATTGAAAAATACCCCAATGTTCATTTTACGATTGTAGGCGATGGTCCTGAAAGGCATGAGTTAACGGTGTTGATAAATCAGTTGGGCTTGCATGATACAGTTACTCTGCATGGGTGGGGAACTCAGGAAGAAGTTATAGCATTACTTGGCAGATCGCATATTTTTCTGCTGCCATCCAGAACAGGGCCAGATGGTAATGAAGAAGGTATAGCCAATGCTTTAAAAGAAGCCATGGCGATGGGATTGATTTCAGTGGGAACATGGCATGCGGGAACGCCCGAATTAATTGATCATGGAATAAGTGGTTTCTTGGTTGACGAAAAAAAAGTATCACCATTGACACATATGATTGAGTATATCATAGAGCATCCAGAACAATGGGAATCGATTGCATTGGCTGCACGAGAAAAAATTGAAAATGAATTTGAGATAAAAAAATCAATTATTGATCTTGAAAAATTATTCTATGCATTGATCAAGAGGTGATAGAGATGGATAAGAATATGATGCACATACGTAAAAAATTATTTTTGGTACTGATTGCTTTTGTATCATGCCCAATGATGGGTGAGGCGGAGGAACAGGCAATAGAGCGTATAGATCGTATAGAACAAGTACAACAACCTTTTACGGTACTTTTTGTTTTTGAATATTTTCCAGCTCCATCTCAAACATATGTTCTTAATATAATAACCGGTCTTATTGATAGAGGCCACAAGGTCTCTATTTTTGCATTTCGGAAAAATGATGTTGCAGAGAATATTGTTCAGCCTAATGTAGAAAAATATTCCCTGATGGATCATGTTACCTATGACAAAATGCCAAAAAAGTTGCCTGATTGCGATATTATCTTTTGTCAGTCAGCATCACTTGGTAAAAAACTTATTGAAAATAAATCACTCCAGAAATGGCTTGATAAAAGAAAGCTCGTTATTGCATTGCGCGGAGCCGATATTTCAAAATATTCTCCCGATAACAATCCTTATGAGCGATTATTTAGGAAAGCACGTTTGTTTTTACCGGTATGTGATTTTTTCAAACAACGTGCTATTGAACTTGGTTGTCCTCGCAAGAAAATAATGGTGCATCACTCAGCAATTGATTGTGACCAATTCTTTTTTAGAGAAAGAGAGAAAGAAGAAAATGGGACAATTCAATGCGTTTCTGTATGTAGACTCATTGAAAAAAAAGGCATTGCTTTTGCAATTAAAGCAGTTGCGCGATTGATTAAAAAATATAATCTTCATTTCACCATTGTTGGACAAGGTGTTTTACAACCTTTGTTAGAAGAATTAGCCCAGCAATTGAATGTTGCGGATAAAATTACTTTTTTTGGCTGGGGAACACATGCAGATATCGTGAAAATATTGGATACATCGCACATCTTTTTGTCTCCTTCTATAACATCATCAACTGGTGATCAAGAAGGAATTGCTAATACATTGAAAGAAGCGATGGCTATGGGAGTTATTCCTGTTGCAACTATGCATGCGGGCACTCCTGAACTCATTGAAGATGGCGTATCAGGTTTTCTGGTTCCTGAAAAAAATAGTAAGGCATTGGCGGAAAAGATTCAATATGTCATTGAGCATCCAGAAAAATGGAAATCGATTGGAATGGCTGCACGTAAGAAAATTGAAGATGAATTTGAGATGAAAAAGACGGTGGAAGAATTGGAACAGATATTTTATCAATTAGTGGGCTAATGTTTTAATTAATTGTTAAATCTTTATTATGTTGTGGAAATTCACATTTTTCCGTTTGTGCACAGCAATGGATATGTAAACAATTACAACCTTCACATGCAACAGGAACTACCAGTAGCCCTCCCGAAATCTTCATCAAGAATAAAGCAGTTGATTTGGCTATGCACCCAGGGATAATGCCACAACAACCGCAACTGCCCCAGCATACTATCAGTGAAAGCACTGTTGATGATCCTACGCCACAATAACTGCAATGTCTTGTTTTAGTGGAACGATTATACGTTCCTTTATCCATCATAGAAACATCAAGCTCTTTCGTAATATGTGGAGGCATCTTTTTGAGATTATCATAATCTTTATTATCATACCCATTTCCTGTCAAATCATATCCTCGAATTACTTGATTACTTATTCCATATAATCGATCTATACGGCAAGGTTCGGCGATTGCTCTCAGTTGAAGTCTTTGTTCTATTGGTAGCTGCGATAAATCGTCCATATTTATTGTTTTATTGCCGATTACCAGTGGTTGTAAAGAGGGATCTGTTGCTAGTGAAGGAGAGAGTAGTATTTCTTCTAAATCCATCGCTAAAATCTGTGTATTCAAAAACAATAAACTAAAATAAACAATCATTCTTTTCATTATTCTCATTAATTAATTTTTCCATTTTTATCATTGGGTGAAAAATCACATTTTTCAAAATCAGGGCAACAGTGAATTTGTAGGCAATTAACGCATTCACATGCAGGAATACTTCCTGTTAATCCTCCCATAACTTTCACCAGAATCATTCCAACGGGTTTAGAGATACAGGGGTTGCTTACGATGCCACAAAGATCACAGCCACCAATACATGCTATGCAACCAATGAGTAAACCTATTACCACACCACAATTACCAATGCATCGGGTTGAACTGGAAATACAGCTGGTCGTTCCTCCTATCATGGAAATTTCAAGATTTTGAGTGATATGAGAAGGCATTGCTTTAAGATTTGTATGATTTTCAGAAGGCTTTGCGAAGGAGTGTCCTTCAATTACCTGGTTGTTTATTCCGTATAACCGGTTAATAAAAGGGGGTTCGGCTATGTTCTTAAGTTGATCTCTCTGTTCTTTTGATAACTTTAGCATGTCAACAATACCAAACTTCTTATTACCGAGAATAACAGGACGTATATTTTGTAAAAAATGACGAATCAAAATATCCGCAGGGTTTTTTGCAAATTCTTTGGCACACGTTGCATCTATTTCAAATAATTTTCTGTAGATAATCGCGTTTACTTCCTTTGGTAGTTGCGCCATGTATGAGCCATAATTTGAGGCATTTTGTATTGTGTAGAAATTAATATGATTACTGTTTCTCGTTTGTTTTTGAACTATTGATCTTTTTTCTGATTTGAGCGGTGTGCGTTCTGAAGGCTTAGTTTGTTCTTCAATTTCCATTGCTGAAAGTTGCGTGCACAGGAATGTGAACGTTAAAGAGGCAATTATTTTTTTCATTGTTCTCATTATATTAAATAGACCTCATCACTATTTGATGAGGTCTATTTAATATGAAATTGATCTAATTTGCAAGTTTTAGAGTTTATCCGAAAGCTCAAAACTATCTAAAATTATTGATCTTTTCTCTCCGCTCGTCCTGAACTTGTTGAAGGATATCCTCGAGCGCTCGAAGATATCCTTCAACAAGTTCAGGACGAGCGCGAAGAATTTTATAAGATAAAGGGAAAAAAAATTAATTTTCGGATAAGCTCTTATCTATGTACTCTGGTCAGATATCCGTACCATATTCCCGATGCAATTATCACCGCGCAGATACTTACTACTGCAGAAAGCATCGCTTCTGAATATGCATTGAATATTCCTTGTTGGATAACTTGCAGCATCATGAAACTTGCTGTTGCTAACGGAATCAAAGCATAATTATATCGTACAATATAATGGTACAGTGCAACAAACAATAAACCAATGCCAGTCCCCATCAGTATCCATAATGGTATCATCTTCAGTGATGGCAAGCTGATCATAGTGAGACTGTATAAGAGTGCGATAAATATGCCTATGATACGATGTTTGTGCCAATGTGCTGTTGTCGTATCAATAAGTATACATAACAGAGAGAGTCCACTGGTGAGCATTGCATACTGAATGATTATACTTGATAAAGATCCCAGTAACGGAACCGAATAGCCCAGGATATCATACTGCGGCCACAGTGGTAGGTGGGATGCAACAATTTTGTGTGCAAAGGTTAACGCACCTGCAACTAAAAATCCTGCTCCAATACCGGCACCAATATTTGTAATTGCACGAGTTGAGCTGGATCGATGTGTATACGACATCACATAGGAAATAAGTATCCCAAACAATGGTGCTCTCACCAGAATGCTTACGCCAAGCCCTATTATTAATTGAAAGAGTTGATCCTTCAAGGGAATGCTTGTATTAAATGCGCCAACTAATGTCTGCCAACCATTGATGATATCAAGAATATTCAAGATAAGAATTGTTCCCGTTGCACCGATGAATATCTTTGGCGAGAATAAAAATGTTTTTTTCTGGCGCACGGCAATTATTATTGCAACAAGCAGCGAACATACCAACAGAATAAGCAATACAAAGCGAATGATAAGAAGCATATTTTGCTTATTCTGTTCTTTGCGTGCCCATTCTTCAGGTACATGAATGAATCGTGCTGCATCAACTACTTTATCACCAGCAATCATAATGGCGATGCGTGCTTGACCAGTTTCCAGAGGATATAGTGCATCATGGGAAAACAGGAATAACCAATTAACTCGATTGGGAAGCTGTGCTTGTGTTGCTGAAATTTCAGTTACTGCCGTTGGCTCAAGATTAAACTGTTCACGTAATGCTGCATGAGCAATTACGCGTGCTTCTTCTGGTGAAAGTGCTGCGCCAACAGAGCTTTCAGGCAATTGATGGGAATACCGGAGAACATGGTTATTATAGAGCATGATCTTATGTTCTTCTGCTCGTTGAATAAGATCGCCTTCAAATTGCGCATACCGAACTGTCCAATGTGCTGGCTCAAGATAAGTGCCCAAAAGTTGGTGATATAATTCTTTTTTTCCTTTTTTCCAGATAAATGTATGTTGTGCTGCAATATGAGGTACCAGATTGTAATGAGCAAATATGAGTGGCAATGTTTTCCATTGCTCGTTTAAAACAACATTCTTCTTTTCTAACACTGCATTGGCATAAGCAACAGCTTCATTCCGGTTAACCGTGAAGGTAATGCCATCATGATCAAAGCGTGTCAGGCTTATCCATGCAATAAGACCAAGTAGCCCAAGTACGCACACTATTTTTTTACGCTCTGCTACGGGTGCAACTACTTCAGGAGTTGCAGTTGTTATTTCTTCTTTTTCTTCTATGAAAGGTGTTGGTTGCCATGCAGCATTACGCACTGTTTGCGCAAACTCATGCCATGATCCTCGTTTTAATCGTGCAGCGAGTATGTATAAAAGAGGAAGCAACGTGATGATGATAATGATAATTTTATACGCAAAAGCATCGGTTGTTTTTGCAATAAAAATAGGAAGAGAGAACCATATTACATCATAGGTAAAATGCGCAATAATAGTAGGCAGCAGACCAAACTTAAGATAGGTGGCTCCCCATATAAATGATGGAATGAGCAGTTCAACCAAGCGTGCATATGCTGGTTGCACGGGATAGTTGGCGTGTGCTGCTCCAAAAACAATCGCTTGCATAATAAATGCAATACCGATAAATAAGTTTCTTTTGCCAAAATAGTTGCCCAGAAGCGCTGCTCCTGCAAGTGGAATTGCGCGGAAAAGGCATTCTTCCATAAATCCAGCGCTCAGAGAAAGTGCAACTGGTGAAAGCCATGGAACATAGGTTGCTAAAATATTTGGATCAAAAAGTTGTTCTGATGGTGACCACCAGCCTAAATAGCGCAGAGAAAATAAATAAAACGTTACCACAAAGGCAATATTAAATCCTACCAGAAGATAGCCACCAAAGGTTCTGCCTAAAACTGCCAATGAAGCACGATTATCAGATAGCCAGAGAGACCAGAATTGAGGATGATTGCCAAATGCGCGGCGTGTTAAACCTTCTGCTGTTGTAATAATGAGTGAAAGCAGCGCAGTTTGTCCAACAAGTGCTATGAAAAACATCAACAATAATCGTCCCAAGAAACCATTGATTGATTCAGCGCTGTTATAACTCATCCACCAGATAGGCAGTTGGTTAGCTGATGCAAGTGTTGTGCAGCATGCAATGATGAATGCCCAGATAACTGCGGGTCTTATAATCTGAAAGCGTCTCCTGAAAAGCCAATAAAGACCAATGCAACATCCTCCCAATACATACAAAAGGTACATGATAAAAGATGCTACAACGGTGATGGTGGTGTTGGCTGAACGCATGTGTGCGTAGCGGCGCATAAAACTTTCTGGAACTTTCACAAAATGGGTTAACTCGGTAGTTTTATCACCACTAACAACAATTTTAAGACGATACTGACCTTCACCTATTTTTTCATAAATGCGTTCATAAACAAAGGTATGATCAATGCGTTTGCTCATTTCTGTTTTTTGAGATGCTTCAACGAGTTTATAGAGGCTTAAATTTACATTCCAATCATGTATCGCACTATCTTCTGCAATAATGCGCGCTTCTTGTTCTGAAAGCTGTGCGCCTGGACTATTTTCTGAAATGGTTTCAATGAATCCATATGGCTTGCCATCAGGAGTGAATGTAATAGTGGATTCATTTTTTTCATGCTCTTTAAAATGACGGATGCGCCAGGTATAGGGCATATACAGTTTTTCATCCATCATGGCAACAAAAGCGTCTTTTCCACCGGCTTCAAGTTCAATAAATGTTTTTACATTATTATCAGTGTTAAAGAGTGCTGCGTTGCGATAGTCGACGGGTCCGAGATTATATTTTTGTGCGATGATATCGGCTTGTTCAATTGCTTGTTCAAGATCCATGGTGATATCAACATGCACAATCGGAAATGCTTGAGGGAAAATGTAAAATGCGCAGATATAGAGCAGGGCTGAAAGGATGGTTGCACTTGTCCATAAGAGGCGAGAGCGAGAGAGATTTTTCATCATGAAAATTCCTAACATATCTGATGCAGCAGCAAGAAAATAAATTTCAAGAGGCAGCAACGGGTAAAATATAAGTATTTTTAACTCTATCGATACTTATCTTTTTGTCCATATTAAGTTATAATCATGGCGTTTATATGCATAATAATTCAATTTTTACTACAAGGATCAACTCATGAATAGCCTTATTAAAAACAATAAGCAATTCTTTTCTCTAGCATTAAGCCTCTTATTAAGCAGCTCTTTAGGGGCTGTTACAGTTAATAATATGCCTTTGGATACGATTATATCTCCAGGCGAAGTTCTGTGTAGTACTTGGGAAGGAAAAAACAACTATATCGTGTTGGAAATGGAAAATGGTAATCTTAATATAAACTGTTATGAAATTCAGGAAATTGGCACTTTACAAGAAGTTTTTCAAGAAGTCATGGATAACAGTTCTTGTCCTTTTAATTCAAAAGGATCGTTAGTTTTATCGGGCAATATTATGAATAATAATCTGTCTTATATGATTGGAGAGGAAAGTATACAACTTCGAGTAAAAAAATCACTCAATTTTGTTAATTGTGTGCTCAGATCTCCAGATATTTCAATTACTGGTAATGAAATGAATTTTGATGATTGTTTCCTCATTAATCCTCAAGTTCTAAGCATTGTAGGAGATTATCCACAATCAGATTATAAAGTGATTCAAGTTATATTTCACGATCAACCCGAATACCCTACGCTTATTAATGGTCAGATTGATTTTAAAGATAATCAAACAACAAAAAAAATAATTATTTCGAACGTAAAAAAAATTAGAGTGCAATTTATATGGGATAAAAACTTACCCGAAGAGTCCACATCTAATCCTGAACTAACTCCGATTCTTTTCTCTGATCCTTTGGCAAACTCTACTGTTCAGAAACCATCGGAAAATACAGTGGTAAAAAATTCAAATTTACCATCTTCTTTCACTGTCTCTGAATTTATTGATAAGCATCGAGCGGTTATTTCCGACTGTGTGGGTGCTTTTGCTATTGTTTCAATTTTAGTGGGCTATGGTCTATTTGTGTTCAATTGTCTACAGAATCCCAATTAAAACAATTTTGTTCAGCGTTTTTTGAATAAGCAAGGTCTCTGCTCAACTTTTGATCATGCATAGGCAGCACATTTATTGAAACAAAAAGAATAATGAGACTGAATGTATAAGAAGAATGTTGAGACATTGTTTTTCCTTTGGGCAGGTTAATTTTGTATATAAAAAACACATGTCACAACATGATGACGAGCATGCAATAATGTGACTAAATAGTATTAACTAAAATAGAGATATAGCGAACACTGATTATTGAGCTAGATTATAGATCGTTTCTTCTTTTTATCAAATTATTTTGTAATAAAAAAACCGGCCGTTGGGCCGGTTGGTGTTTATTCGGTAATGGATTAGATTACTGTTCGTCTTCCGGTTGCTGACAAAGATCAATCAGATTACCGTAAAGATCTTTGAAGACCGAATCAATTCCCCAAAACTCTGAGGTAGGCTGTTTTGTGAACGTAACGCCTTTTGCCATAAATTCAGCAGCAGTTCCATGACAATCATCGGTCGATAGTACAAGCAAAGGAATGCTTCCGCTTTGTTTGCCAACCAATGCCTTATCTTCTTCAGTTTGCGGGAGCATAAGAGTAAGATTAACCGGAGCATCTTTGGTAGGAGCAACAGTCAACCAGTACCAGGTGCCGTCTTCGGCTTTATGGCCTTCTACTACGACAAATCCAAGCTTTTCGGTATAAAATGCCGCTGCCTCGTCTTGGTTGTGAACAAGTAAAGAAACGTGACTTATTTTCTTCATAGGAATGGTTTCCTCTATAAAAAGTTAATATAATACCCTAATTATCAGGGTAGCAGGGTACTGAACTAAAGCAATTAAAGTCTTGCTTTTCACGGTTGGCAAATGCTATTTTGTAATAAAATACAACAATTTGATTAAAAAAAATGCAAATTAGTAAAAGGGTAACCATGAAGCGTCATACCATTATTCTATCGATGATCTTGTTTGGAAGTTATGGTTCTTACTGGGCTGTAGTAGAGCCTCCTTACAAAATTGCAGTAAAAACGGTGGGTGAAGATAGAATCGTACATGCTATTCAACAATATTCTAATTTAACTACGTCTGATGTGAATAGATGGACATTTTCAGCGGTTCCTTTTGTTGGTCAATATATTCGAAATGAAATGCGGGAAAAAATTAGAAGTTTTGTAAGGGTGTGTCGAAGCATAGTTTTTGCAAATAAATGGTTTGATAGCGGAAATGAACTAATACGGGCGGTTCCTGCAAATTGGAAGCTTAACGCTATCTGCCTTGCTCTTGAAAATTTAGAACTACAAGGAGACTGCGCACTTGCTTTACTGGCCAAAATTGGCATATCAACTATCGAAGAACAGGAATGGTATGATGCTATCAACGGAAAGAATGATGAATTTGGACGACCTGTACAATATGGATACTTAAAAATTATTGAGGGGAATAAAGGATTATTGGGAACTCAATGTCAGATCATAAAGCAGATTAAAGCAGATGAGAAAAAAACAGAACTACAAATCGCTCATGATACACTCGCAGCAAACAAATTATATTGGGAAGATAAGCGGCTTAAATGGAAGATGGCACGCGATGTCAGTAGTGGTGTGTTTAATGCGACAAAATGGGCTGTTCAATCAGCATATACCATGTCCATAGAGCAACCTGGCATTTCGTTAGCATCAGCTGCGGCTGCTTACTACTTTTGGAATAGACTATTTGGGCTTCCTGCTAAGAGATAACTATCACTGCCCAAAGAGCGAAAGCAATTCATAGACATTATGGAACCTCCTGATAGTGCAGGAGGTTTTTTCTATGACCTGATTTTTTGCGATCAATAGCGTGGTAATGCCAAATTTTTCTGCTTCTTTAATCAGGTGATTAATATTATTAATTGGTTTGATTTGCCCAGTGAGGCTAATTTCGCCCAGAGCAATCGATTTTTCTGGCAATGGCTCTTGGAAATAGCTTGAAAGTAATGCAAATGCAGTGCCAAGATCGCTTTCGCTTCCTTTTATTTTAAATCCACCACTGACTTTAAAAAAGATATCCTGCATGCTCAATTTTATTTTTACATATTTTTCTAAAATGGCAGCAATCAAGATAACTTGCTTGTGATCTAAGCCTGATACAACGCGCTGTGGCATGGCAAGCTTTGAAGCATTAGTCAATGCTTGTAATTCTAATAAAATAGGGCGAGAACCTTCCATAATGCTGACAATTGCAGATCCTGGTGCATGAGATATTTCACTAATCAAGTGAGCATTAATATTCGGCACTTCTTGCATCCCATTATTTTCCATATTAAAGAAACCAAGTTCATTAATTGCGCCAAAACGATTTTTTACCGCTCTGAGCATGCGTGTTTGCCAGCGATCTTCGCCTTGCAGATAAAAGACTGCATCAACCATATGTTCTAATGTTTTTGGTCCTGCAATAATGCCTTCTTTGGTGATATGTCCCGTGATGACAACGGTGATATTATGTTCTTTGCTCAAGCGCATGAGTTGAAACGCAGCTTCGCGCAGTTGCCCCACGCTTCCTGGTAAGGTATGTGTATCATTGATATAACAATTTTGTATTGAATCAATGATAATCAAATCTGGTTTTTCTTGTTGTGCCGCTGCGGTAATACTGGTCAGTTCTGCCGTATCAGAGAAGAGGAGATTGTTGTTGGTTGTTTTCAGACGCATCGCTCTGCCTTTTAATTGCTGGAGCGATTCTTCAGTTGAAAAATAAAAGACTGTTTTGGTTTTGGCGATTTCATACGCAACTTGCAACAGTAATGTTGACTTTCCAATGCCGGGATCACCGGTGATAACAATTAATGATCCGGGGACAAGTCCGCCGCCGACCACACGATCCCATTCACCAATGCCTGAAAGTACGCGTGGCTGTTCTTGGGTATCTATTGCTGCAAGTGAAGTTAGTTGTGCTGGTTTGGTACCCGCATACATTTTATGAGGACCGCTTTGGATAGAAACAATATTTTCCACCAACGAGTCCCACTCTTTACATTCGGGGCAACAACCAAGCCACTTGACGGTGATGTAATTGCACTCTGAGCACTTAAAAGAAGTTTTTGTCTTATTCATAATTAATCAGCATAAATGAGCGTTGCTCTTTTTGCAAAATATTGCATGTCCGCATTTTTTTATCACATACTCCACAATAATAATATTGCGGGGCCTTTTTGTTATGGGAGTTGTTATGAAAATGCTGAATGCCATAATGCGCACATCTGTGTTGATGTTATTTTTATCTATGATGCCAACCTATGCACGCTTAGAAACTGTTGATATCGATACGATGACCGCGAGCTTATTGCGCATGCTGGAAATGCGCTTTTGCTTTATCAGTTTTGTCCGTATTGATGGCAATGAATATATTGTTAAGCAAAAAAAATCTAACTGCTTTCGCAAAATTGTTAGTGTTGTCAGAGATTCCATTACTGCCGATACCGCAGAACTGTTTGGTGATATTGCGCACAAAGTTGATATCATTCCTGCAGGTACAAAATATGCAGGAAAGCCACGCACTGATTGGCCAGCAACGGTACACACTATTGCACCAGGCAAAATGATTAAAGCGCAAAATAGTCCGTATAACCGTATGGATATCAAACAAGCAGATATCGGCTTCAGGCGTGATATGCTTGCTTGGATGGCTAAGCATCCAACGCTTTTAATCATTGTGGCGATGGATACATTCTTATGTAATCACGATCGTCATCGTGGTAATCTCTTTTATGATTCAAGGACAAATTCTTTCTGTGCTATTGATATGGATTCTGCATTTAAATATAATCTCTGTTCTCTAGCATGCAAAAACTTTACCAAAATGCTTAATGATAAGAGTCTTCGATTCAGTAAAATAGAGATCAAAACATTAGCACGTTATAAAGAATATCTGGAATTTTTGATCGATACGTGTCATCCAGAAGATACCATAGAAAAATATAACTATTTTACTGAAAAAGCAGGGTTCGTTCCTGGATCATCTCTTTACACTCAAAAAATAGCCTTGGAATTGGATAGAAACAGAAGAATGATCAAAGAGAGTTATCAGGATGTCCAAAGACTTATTCCTATACTTGAAAAACTGATCAAAACATCCAAAAAACGCTTAAAGCAGCTGATATAAATAATAGTTTTTAGAATTTTGTAAGATACTCCTCATTTTACTGCAACAATCGTTTTTGTTAGATTATCAAAGAAGATTTACAAAAAAATCAAAATGTATTGTTGAAGTAATGTGAGGAGTTTCTTATGAACTCGATCCTTAGCGCAATTAGTTATATCATCGTACCCTATATACCGAAAAGCAGTTTGCCCCAAAGCCCTATGGGGGCCATCATACTTTTTGTTGTGGTAACAATAGTGCTTTATCTTAAATTTAATAATGGAGAAGAGATGTGGGGTAAAGATTGGAATAAGAAAAAGAAGAAACGGCCAAAAAAATGAAATCATTACTTATTTTCCACATTTCAGAATCGCAGAGCATACAAATAATTATAGATGAAAATGACAAGGTAAATATATATGGGTATGAAACGGATGACCTTCATGTTTTTGATGAGGTTGAAGTAAGGTACATCGATGGCGAACAAGAGGTTGTTCTAGCGAAAGATATTGTGCGAGAAATAGTAAGTGTCTTTTCTGCTAGCCTAGAAAAATCACTTAAGAATAAATTGTCGTTGGATAAGTCTTTGGCTATTGGTAAGGTCAGTCAGAAATATTCGTATCTTTTTGATGATATGGATAGTATTTTCACCAAATATTCGGTTTGGTCATCGCCTGAGAGTAAGATACACACATGGCTATATAACAGAGATAATAAAATATATCTTGAAATAAGTCCGATCTATCCGTGGTTATACCAAACCCCTCAGTTTGATGAGCATATCAATAACGATAAGCCAATAGTCATAGTTGCATTACCAAATGATACTATTTCTTTTGATGAATATATGAATAACTATAAACCAATAGCCGTAGTTGAATTGCAAGAGCAACGTGTTCAAACGTGGATAGATCAGTGTGATACTCTGTTGCAGAAAATAGAAACAGTGTTTAATAATTGATAATTTTGACCTATCATAGAGCTATCATAGTGGATGTTATTAATAGATGTTAAAATCTACATTCGTAAGCATCGCTTGCAAATTACTAACAGGCAGCGAAGAAATATCTGTTCCCGTTAATCCAACACGTTTTAAATTATTCATGTGCGTAAACATGAGAGGATCTAATTGTTGAATGAAATTGCCAGATAAATACAAGCTTTCTATATTATTCAGATCTTTAAATATATCAGCTGGTAAAACTTGAATATATTCAGACCTCAGATCAAGCTCCTTTAAATTGCTCAAATGGGCAAAAAGGAGAGGGTCTAGTTGTTGAATTCCAGCATACTTTAAATATAATCTTTCCATATTGTTTAAATCTTTAAATATATCAGTCGGCAAGACTTGCAAATGGTTAAAACTTAGATTGAGTTGCTTTAAATTGCTCAATCCTTGAAATAAGACAGGATCGAGGAATCTTAACCGATTTAATTCTAAGTTCAATTCTTGTAAAGAAATTAATGGATGAAAAATGTGTGGCGGCAATTCCGTAAAAGAGTCCCAATCGCCAGGCTGTTCTGCTGCTGATAAATCTAATTTTTTCAAATTGGCAAGACCATAAAAACTATCAGAGTCTACATTTTCCAATACATGATCGCTTAAATCGAGTTCTTCCAGCGCTGTAAGTTTTTCAAATAGCTTACCAGGTAATGAATAAAGACTATGTCTCATAGTCAGTTTTTTGAGACGAGTAAGGGCAGAAAAAATTGATGGATCGATATTTGGAATTGGATCAAAAACAAGAACCTCTAAATTATTAAGATTTTCAAAAAGTTCTGTTGGGAGAGTGATGTACGGTGCTTCTTCTATGTTTAATTCTTTTAAATGCACAAGATCTTGAAAAGTATCTGGTTTAAGAGTGGTAAACTCATTCTTGCCAAGGTCTAAAATGTTTAATGTATGCAAGCCTTTAAAAATATCATCGGGGATAATGTTTAAATCATTATCACGCAAATCGAGTTTTGTTAAGTGAGGAAAGGAAGTAAATGATATGTTTTGCTCATCAAAAGCAGAATAGCCAAGAAAATTTTCACGAAAAGTAATGGTAACAACATCATCTTTATTGTGTATCTGATCGATGCCATACAAACTTGTTATTTTTTTATCTCTAAAAGAAAGCACGCCATCTTCAACAACCGGTTGCCCATTAAGATGAATATAATCAGCGATACTCAGTTCTGGAGTATTGCTTTCATTCATACAATAAGAATATCCAGTTTTTAAAAAATAATGTTTTCGCAACAATGTTACTATTCGTTCGTGCGTGAATTTCTCAAATCCATGATTATTTAAAATATGTGCAATATCTGTATCAGTGATATCAAAAGCAATACGCTCATAGAACTTCAATTCATAATTAAAATCACCAATGCCACTGCGTACGGTATCTCTATTTAATCCTGTTGCATCCTTGTGGGATGCCCTGGAAATAATGGTAGAAGCGCATGCATTAACTAATAATGGAATATCCAAAAGGTGGCAGGCGTTGCAGATGTTTCCCAAAGAGCGATTTTTCACATCATTAAACGCGCAATCAGCAAGCGGCTGAACTTGTTGTGCAACATAGCCACCGTCAGCACGTGGAGTAAGTTTCGTATGAATTGTTTCTAATGTTGAGAATAAGATCGATGCTTCCACATGCGTGAGCGATGTGCCATCAAGAAGTGTATTCAAGTTAATGGTGTTTTTTACTGCGAGCTGTTGTTTAAGTACAGAAGAAAACTGCGCAATTTCGGGCGTTATTTGAATAGTATCATTATCAACTACAATAATAAATGGAACTTTTTGGGCATTATTTTCTTGCGCTCGTGTGTTTTTTTCCTGAAAGAGAGATGATTTTTTTATACCCAAGGAAAGGCAGACTGTAAAAAGACATATCGTCATTATAAATAACTTATTCACAACTATCCTCACCGCTATAAGAATTCTCACCGATTAGTTGTAGTACAGCCTATTCAATTGTTTTATTTTGTCTACAAGTTGACGAGTAATGAATAGCTATAAACCAATAGTAATAAGTTGAATTGCAAAAACAACGTGTTCAAACGTGGATAGAGCAGTGTCATGGTCTGTTGCAAACAATGGAAACAATTTAAATAGCTGATCGCCGGTCTTTTATTATTATCGATTGCAATTGATTTTTTGTTAAAACTAAGTAACACTAAAAGATAATTAATTTCAATCGATAAATACGTGAGGTTTTTATGAATTATAGAATAGTGTCTTTGGTCGTATTGCTGGCGTGCTCAGGAGTCATCTTTGGGATGGAGGGAAAAGGTAAGCAAAAACTAGAAATAAGGGCGCGACGACCAGAAGAAAGAACCATGTACACCGCTAATGTACAATTGAATGTTATTGAAGGTGAGCAGGTAAAAGCAGGTGGGCTTGTATTTACCGCCCGCAGTTTCTTGAGCCAAGGAAAGCATATTCTTGCATTCGGGAACAACAGTTTGATTGGTGATTTGGCACAACTGAAAGGACAAATTGTACTGGACGTTTCGATCGAGGGAACTAACTGCCTATCTACAAACCTCATTGACGAAGCTGATGTTTTACGCGTGATTCGTTTGAACGAGTTATCAAAAGAGTGGAAGAAAGAGACCAGTGTTCCGAGGATAATTGGTCAAAAATTAGGTGAATCTCAACCATCCTTTTCAATAGTAGCTGTTGGTGATGATCTTTCAGACCAATTAAATCTACCAGTTGACCTAAAGGTAAAAAAACAGAATATCTCTTTCGTGGTTGACGGATGGTTGCAACCAGCTCTGAAGTTGAGCGAGCGCTTGGTATTGCCGATTTCTTGGAAGATACTTGATATGGTGCGTACCGTTAACGGAGAAGCAAAATGTCTTTCACCCGAAACTTCCACCATTTCTCCCGGCATTGGTATGCTGGCTGCGATGAGTGGGGTATCTGTGCATAATAAGGGTGATGACAATATTATTTTGCAAGTTTCATATAGAGGGAAAGCAAAATATTTTTCGCTCAGCATAGAAGATGCAAAAGCGATTCCAAAAGTAATCAGACAAAGATACATGATGGCAGGAGTTTTCTCTTTTAGTCTGTTGCTTGGAGTAATCTGGTATTTTTGGCAAAAATAACTTTTTTTACAATATTTGACAGAAGGTTATATTGGTGGATTCACACAAGATAAACAGGGTAGAGGGACAGATTAATGATATTAGGAAGCTAGGCGAAATGTTTGATCGTCTTGCCTCACCGAATGTTGAAGAAGAAACAAATTGCTCCCTGGTCTGCGTTCTAGTTAGTTATTCTATAATGTTTCTCATTAATTCTTGTACTGAAGAAACGCAATCTATCATTGGAGATGCAGAACTAGAAGTTTTACATCGCTTGGATAAAACGTTGTATGATGCCTGTTATTATCATGGCGAAGAAAAAGGATTTTCAAAAACGCAGCGTTGGATTGATTTTGTAAGCTTTGTTAACACGGTAAATGCTCTTCTTAAAGATGCGGTACAAAGATATAAAGCGACAATGGAAATCCTTAAGAGATAGAATGATGTCTTCCATGCTAATCCATGTCTTACCATTTCCCATGCAGCTTTTTCGACTAAAACAATAAATTATGACAAATAGCACATCGTGGGTGATGTCTTAATAGAAGTCCAGCCGCTCAGACAGCTTTATATAAAAAAATAAAAAAATTGCTATAATGATTATATAGTCGCAAAACAGTAAATTTTTAAGGATATAAGGAAATTATTATGAATATCACTGTTTTAAAAAATATCGATATAAACCTAAAAGATAGAGATGGGTGCACATTATTACAGCATGCTGCTGAGAATAGCAATTTAGAAACGGTCGAATTTTTAGTAAAGCATGGTGCTGATGTCAATATAAAAACTACTGATGGTTGGACTCCTCTGCTGACCGCTGCTCAGCGAAATAAATTTGATATGCTTCAGTTCTTACTAAAGAATGGCGCTGATATCAATGTCGTAACCGATGGCAACGAAACAATCCTGATGCTTGCCGCTTACCATCATCGTGAAAATTTCGATATGCTTGAGTTTTTATTAGAAAATGGTGCTGGCGATATCAATGCGAAAGATCAATATGGTGATAATGTACTAATGAAAGCTGTTCAGAGCAGGGCTTCTGTGGAGACGATTGAACTATTGATAAAAAATGGTGCTGATATTCATGCGCGAAATGATAATGGCGATACAGCTCTTTTATATGGTGTTCATGATTTCAATATCGCGACATTTTTGCTAGAAAACGGTGCTGATGTCAATGCCCAAAATAATTCTGGTGATACACCTCTTGCATATGCTGTCGAATATCGCAGCAGTACAGAATTATTGATAAAGCTCTTGCTGCAACATGGTGCCAATATACATGTGCAAAGCAATAATGGCGATACTGTTTTTATGCGTGCTGTCAGGGGTAATAGATTGAGTATTCTTAGATTACTTTTAGCTGCGAATGAAAGTATCACTACTCCATAAAAGTCACCGAGCTATGTATAAGGAATGCATAATGGCAGATAATATCAATAAACCATTGATTGATGTTTGTAATAACGACAACTTAAATGATGAAACTGCGCTTATGATTGCGGCTAGGACTAATAATACTCGTTTAGTCAAATTATTATTGAAAAAAGGCGGTCCACGAAGTGATGATCGAGCGCTTATAATTGCAGCCCAAAAAGAAAATTTAGATATAGTCGAATTATTGCTGGAGAATGGCACTGATATACCCGTACACAATCAAAACGTCATGAATGAATTGCTCGTTTGTGCTGCCAAAAATCGTGGTCTAGATATGATTAAAATCCTACTAGAGAAAGGTGCTGATATCAATGCACAAAACGGCGCAGCTCTCAGGTGTATTGCTATTATTGGCAATGTAGAAATGGCCAAATTTTTGATCGAACATGGCGCTAACGTAAATATGCAAAACAGTTATGGTGCAACAGCACTTATGTATGCTGCTTGCAATAATCATCTTAGTTACCGAGCTATAGCCAAACTTTTACTGAAAAATGGTGCTGATATCCATGCAAAAGATAATAACGGTCGTACAGCGCTTATATACGCTATTGCACATGGCAAGTTGGAGATGATCGAATTTTTGCTCGCACATGGTGCCAATATTACTAATATAGAGCACAAAGATAGTGGAGGCGATACGGCACTCACGGATGCTGCAAGAAATGATGATCTCGATATGGTTACATTTTTGCTGGAAAAAGGTGCCGATGTACATGCAAAAAACGATGATGGTGAGACAGCTCTTATGCATGCGGAATATAATGGCAATGAAGAGATGATTGAATTGCTCATGAAATTCGACATGCTCAGGAGCCATGTATAATGGCAGATCACGATGATTTAGTAGACACTCTTGGCGATGGTATAGAACTAATACCTCTTGAGGAATTCTGCGAAATTCTTGTAGCAGATATGGATAGAAATATATCTTCTTATTCAAAATGTCCAATAGAGAAAATGATTAAGGTGCTTCCTGATGAACCTATATTAGAGCAGCTATTAATAGAAGTTGAAAAAAAGAAAAATTATTATTTTCATAAGCAAAATGACTATGATTATGCAGCCTTAAAATCAGCGGCAATATGTATAATGCTTATCATGATATTCGTGTATTTATTGTGTTTTATCCACATTCATTATGACGCGCCTCTAAAAAGAGAACTTGCTGTTCTGATAAAAAAACTTGAACCTCTTGGTATAACTTTCATAAAAGGCAAAACCGCAAGCACAAGTTATTTTGGGCAAATATCAGAAAATACAGATCTTAATCACTCTCAATATTTAGTTGCTCGAGATCTTATGGACCAAATATGCTACATTAATTCGAATTTGCACGATGGTCTTGTTGGATGGGCAACGGCTATTATAACTATTATTATTGCTCTATTATCCAAGCCAACATTTGATCGTATCCGTAAGTTTCTTTGGCCACAATATAAACAGCGGTATGAAAAATACTGTCTCATAGAACAAAAATTACGAGAAAACATTCATTCTTAGACAACAAAGATTATTTCTATGAACAAACCCCTCACGCAAGACCAAAAAGAGCTTATATCGGCTGCTCAAAATAACGATATACCCGCTATTACCTTATTATTGAAAAAAAAGATTGATATAAATACGCAAGATCCCGATGGCAATACCGCACTCATGCTTGCTGCCCGCAAGGGCAATTTGGAGATAGTCAGGCTCTTATTAGAAAAGGGTGCTGACGTCAATGTGAAAAGTAATGGTAAATTTACAGTTCTTATGGGAGCTAGTAATGTTCCTAATAATGCAGATATAGTGAAACTCTTGTTACAACATGGCGCTGATATAAATGCGCAAGCCCATTATGGTCTAAACGCACTTATCAATGCGGTTCTTATAAAGGATTTAGATATTTTTAAATTATTGTTAGAAAATGGCGCCGACATCCATGCAAAAACAAAACATAATGAAACAGCTCTGTCGCTCGCTCGCCAGCTGAATCGTTCAGCTATGATCAAACTGCTTATAGAAAATGGTGCTGTTCATGAATCCGAACACGACATAGAATAAATATGAATCCAAATAACATATACTTGCTTCAGGCTTATCTGGATATGATTGATGTATTATGCCACAGGCTTGATTTTATTACTTGTCCCACTATTGAAGAAGAATTAGAGGATAGTATAGAATCTCTTTTGTCTCATGATATAGAGACTCTGATTAATTCTGATGAGACTTCATCTATTATTGGAAAGGCAGGATTAAAAGCCTTGTGCCAACTGCATGAAATGTTGCCTGACGATTACCGTAAAGGATTTTCAGGAACACAGCGGTGGATTGATTTTGTAACGTTTGCTAGTGCGACTAATATTCTTCTTAAAGATGCGGTAAAAAGATATAAAGCAACGACAAAAGAGTTCATGTAGATTATTTTTCTGCATATTCGTTAAGAGCAATCATTTGCCCAATAGATTGCCACACCTCTTTTACAAAAGATTCTGTTTGAGCAAGATCGAGTATCTTATTGCCTGCATCAATGTATTGCATTACAACAGTATTAAAGCATTCTTCTTGTCTTTTTTTAGGGCACAAATAGTTACCTTTCTCATCTATCTCATCTTCAAATTTAAAGTTCCAATAATTACCTGTTGGCCCAAAAGAAATACCGTACAAGCTCGGTATTAATAAAGGATCATCAAGGTTTACCTGATACAGGCAATAAAAAGCCTCATCGTATTCTGGTAGTTCATTAGCAATAGACATTATGTCTTTTCCTATACCAACAATATTTTCTCGAGGCATTATGTCATCAATTCGAGCAGGGACTGATCCTTTTTCAAAACGCAGCAAATTCCCCTCAAATGATAACTCTGCAAAGTCACCGTCGCGACCCCAAGCACAACAAATTGTTTTGTCATCTCTAGTAATAATTCCGAGCATTGAATTTGGCCCGCCTCTGCTACCAGAACAATCTTGTCGAGTTACTATTATATGTTGGTTTTTGTAAGAGCCTATGTAGGTATAGCTGGCTTCGTGCTCATATCCATCAAACCATGCCGGATAAATATCAGCAATTTCTGGATCTTTTGGGTCATAGCCATAGGGGAAAAGTTTCCATGAAGCAGAGCAGGTTTTTCTTTTTGAATCGTATGAAAATGTATAATCTATGCCACGATCGTCTTCTGATATATTTTTGTGAAGCTCTTGTATGCTAACAGGTTTTGGCAAATTATCTTGGAATGTAGCGATAATGCATGAAGGGTGAATAGGAACCCCTTGATATAATAAATCTTGTGGAAGATCTTTCACGAGGTTCTCAAATATATCTACATTCTGAGATGGGGCTACTATACCTTGGGGTACGTCGGGTGATATATTTTTATCTGGCTGTTTACATCCCACCAAACAAAGAATTACTAAAGCGCCACAAGCATATAATGGTGCTCTCAATAAGGAAAACAATAACTTCATGAACAACCTTTTTTTGGATAAACATCGCAATGATTTTTTTAATTGACCAACTTATTTTTCAATAATATCATCACTGTACGTAAATACATACCCTAGAGAAAGTAAGAATATGAACTGTAAATCATTTGATGCATGAAAACAAACATTAAATGTTTCAGAATCAAAAACTTTTGCACAAAATGTTTGGGAAGCTATTGCTGCGCTGCACAATTCTGAAAAAGATGAAACAATAGAAATTCTTACATAGTAGTATTTATTTGCAAGAGGTTGCTAGCGCCATGTTCTTGCAGAAGGGCCACTATATCAAGTTGACCTGCACGCATAGCACACGTAAGAGCTGTGTACCCATGCTTGTTTTGTGCATTGACTTCAGCACCATTTCTTAGTAGAAGAGCAACTATATTTAAATGCCCTGACTTAAGAGTGAGACTGTACCGATCATCGAGGCAGGCATACATAAGAGTAGTGTGTCCATATATATTTTTTGAATTGATATCAGCACCATTTTCGAGCAAAAATCTCACCACATCTATATTGCTATACTTCTCCCACCAAACAGCACACATAAGAACAGTGTCTCCATATACATTTTTTGCATTGATGTTTGCACCATTTTCGAGCAAGAATTTGACAACATCTAACCAACCTGATGCAGCAGCCCACATAAGAGCCGTTTTATCATCGTCACCTATATCAGCGCCATTTTTCAGCAATAACTTGATAATATCTAAATGACCTCTCATGGCAGCAAGTTTAAGCGCTGTATGTTTATTATAAGCGATTGTTACTTGTTGTACTTGTGGATCAGCACCGTTTTCGAGTAGAAATGTAACTATATCAACATGACCTTCCATGGCAGCTCTTATCAGAGGCGTATCATCCCATTCATTACACCTTAAGTTGACATCGGCGCCATTTGTGAATGAGAATTTGACCATTTCCAAATTGCCTTTTCCAGCAGCCTCCTTAAGTGTTGTACGAAGTGCTCCCTCTCGATCTTTTTTATCAGTACTCTTTGTGAGCAATAGTTTAACCACATTCCAATTACTGGTAGCAGTAGCAATAGCAACTGCAGCATGAACACCACGGGTCTGTATATCATCAGCACCATTTTCGAGCAAGAATGTAACTATATCACCTTTTTTATCGCCATGAGCGGCTCTCAACAGTGCTCCCGAACCATAATTATTTTTGGCATTTATATCGGCACCATTTTTCAATAACAATTTAACAGTCTCTAAATTACGCTGCTTGAGAGCAGCGTACATAAGAATTGTGTCGCCATCATTATCTCTTGCATGTATATCGGCACCATTTTTGAGCAAGAATTTAACAATCTCTAAATTGTCTTTTTTTTGAACAGCATACATAAGGGTTGTATGCCCTTCCTTATTTTTTGCGTTAATATCAGCGCCATGTTCCAGCAATAATTTAACAATATCTATATTGCCTTTTTTGGCAGCACATAAAAGCGCCGTATTACCATTTTTGGTTTTTGCGTTGACATCAGCGCCGTTTTCTAGCAGAAGCCTAGCTTGGTCTGCATTATTTTCACTTGCAGCAGAGATGAGTAATAAATCAAAAGCATTGTTTTTTAGATTCATATGAGTATCCTGCGAGTGTTCCTGCCAATTGTTTTATATTATAATATTCATATACATTATAATACCCATGATTTTTTTGTCCAATATGAATAATAATATGAAAAATATGAAGCAATTCGACATTATTCCTAAATTGTGCCATAATGAATTTCAAACAGTAAAACTATATTTGCAGAATTTTAAATTTATTAATATGACAGGTAACCTTCATGACCGAGAACCTCTCCCGCACCTCTGATCAAAATGGCTTCACCTTTCTTATGAGTGCAATTGACAAGGGCGAATCTATTGAGACAATACAATCACTATTACAACAAGGTACTAATATCAATGATGCGCTTGATGATGGATATACTGCATTGATGATAGCGTGCTGTAATGGTTGTACTGAAATAGTAAAACTATTGTTACAAAACGGCGCTGACGTAAATCTTTCCAACAAAGATGGTGGTACAGCTCTTTTAATAGCATGCACCAACCGTTATCTCAACATCGCACAATTATTACTAGAACATGGAGCACTTGTTGATAGTTACGATATATATGGCCTCACTTCTCTGATGGCAACCTGTAACTTTGTTGGCGATAGTGAAATTGTGAAATTATTACTCGATAAAGGTGCCAATATCAATTTAGTCGATAATAAATATGGATTTACAGCCCTTATAATGGCACTGAGTAGAGGCTATACAGATATAGTACAGTTATTATTAGAGAAAAATCCTGACATCACCGCTATTGATGATACAGTTCGTGAAAAACTTAATAAAATACGTGAACAACAATTGCAGAATGTACTAGAAACATTATTCAAAGATACTTCTGAAGATGATGACCCTTTTGAAATGACCATTGGGTTTTAAATAGGTAATTTTATGACGAATGAACTTTCCAACATCCTTGATGAGAATAATGAAAAACTTTTACAAGCTGCTACCGAGGGCAATTATCAAGAAACAAAACAGTTGCTTGAGCAAGGAGTAAATCCTAATACTCCCGTATTAAAAAAACATATTGGATGGGATTTTATGGAAACATATTATCCTTTGCTGCATGCGGTAGAAAATCGGCATATGGCCATAGTAAAACTTTTAGTGGAATCGGGTGCGGATGTAAACGTTGCAACAAAAGGTGATGGTAAAACTCCTTTGCATGCGGCAATGCACGCAATAAAATCTATAATACAGATAGCAGGCTTTGGTGATGTGCATAGAAGCAAAGCTGACCATGAGCTTGTTAAATATCTTGTTGAACATGGTGCAAATAGTAATGCCGAAGGTGGATTTTGCTTAACTCCTTTCTTGCTGGCAATCTATAATGATGATCAAGAATTGGTGGAATATTTCATCAGTAAAGGAGCTGATATTAACTTAGAACTCCAGCATACTGATTTAAATGAATCACGCGATACTGCTCTCGGTGCAGCTGTTCAAGAAAGCAACAAGGCAATAGTCCAATTATTACTTAATCACGGCGCAAAACCTAAGGCCGATACGATTGAAGAAGCATTTAAGATTGGCAATGCAGAAATCATCGCGGCTTTGCTAGCAAGTGGTACTGATACGTATGAGAAAAACAATGTGAATAATACAGCACTTATATACGCTGCTCGATATGGCAACATAGATATAGTTACCCATTTGTTAAAAAATAGTGCCAATATAAATGCGCAAGAAATGTCGCATGATGGGGTACTCGACGGTGATACAGCTCTTATAGCAGCTTCTCATAATGGTCATACTGACATAGTAAAACTATTATTAGATAAAGGTGCCGATATAGATACAAAAGTCTATTATTGTGGTGATACGGCGCTTATGAAAGCTTGTGGTGGGGGCTATATTGACATAGTAAAACTGTTATTAGATAAAGGCGCTCAGGTTAACTCTGTCAATGAATATTATGGTTTTACAGCTCTTATGAAAGCGCGTCGTTGTGGTTTTATTGAAATAGTCCAATTATTATTAGACAACGGTGCTGATATCAATTCTATTGATAGAAAAGATCAAGATGGTTACACAGCTCTCATGAATGCGATCCGTCATGGCGGCTCTCTTGAAGTAATACAATTACTATTACAACAAGGAGCTGGTATCAATGCGCGAGACAAGAATGGATATACAGCCCTTATGGTCGCGTGTCTTTTTGGCAAGACTGAAATAACAAAATTATTGCTTCAAAATGGTGCTGAATCAAACATTTCTACCGAATCCGGCAACACTGCTCTTGGAATAGCAAGTCGTTTTGGTCATACGGAAATAGTAAAACTATTGCTACAAAACGATGCTCATATAAATAGTATTTCTACTGCATTCGGCACACCTCTTCGGCTGGCATGTTCCAATGGTCATACTGAAATAGTCAAATTATTGCTGCAAAATGGTGCTGACGTCAATATTGTCGACTCATATGGCACACCACTTATAACAGCATGTGGTTATGGTTATTGTGATATCGTAAAATTATTACTCGAACATGGAGCTGATGTTAATTTGCCTAGCCATTCTGGGCAAACCCCTCTTATGGCGACATGTCAATTTTCGGGTAATAGTGAGATCATCAAATGGTTATTAGATAAAGGTGCCAATATTAATCTAGTTGATAAGAAATATGACTTTACCGCTCTAAAATAACACCTGAAAGAATCTAAGCAATTTTACATAGAAGATAATACAATGAATTCAAAAAACATACATATAGAAGAAGAAAAATATCTTGATGTTATGAGTCATTTATGTGCCGTGCTCGATTTTTTTACTTCACCTTCTATTGAAGAAAAAATGATTTTCTCTTTGGGATGTTATACAAAAGGCATAATAGCTTATATAGCTTATATAGAGACCCTTCCTTTTGAGATTCTTTTTCCAGATGCTTTTAGATTAAACCAATTGGGCACAATGTTATCTGATGTTTATTATTATGATGGCGGAAAAGGATTCTCCAAAAGGCAACGCTGGCTTGAGTTTGTAGCTTGTGCCAACACGATAAATGCTTTTCTTAAAGATGACATAAAAAGACATGATGCAATAACAAAGATTTATGTCTGCTGCTCGAGAGTGCAACATAGAAACAATCACTCGGTTATTAGAAGAAAATATTAATGTAAATGTACAAAAACAACAGGATTGTACAGCGCTTATGATTGTGGCTGGAAAAGGCAATCTAGATATAGTTAAGCTTTTGCTGGAACATGGTGCTGATGTAAATATAAAAACCGGCTCTGGAGAAACAGCCCTGATGTGGGCTTCCGGAAGCTTTTGGGACAATCCAAGCATAACGCAGCTTCTGTTGCAATATGGCGCAGAGATAAACGCACAAGATGATAATGGTCAAACAGCTTTTTTTGGGGCTGTTTTTAGCAGCAATCGAGAAACGGCTGAATTATTACTCAACCATGGTGCCGATATCTATGCAAAATCACAATGGGGTGAAGCAGTTTTACAATATGCACTGGAATGGGGCGATTCAAAAATGGTTCAATTACTGAAAGCGTATGGCGCCATTTTGCATCCAAAAGATGAAGATGTATTCAAATATGGTTAAGCATATAGATTATTTTTCGCCACATTCGTTAAGAGCAACTGCTTGTGCAATAGATTGCCACACTTCTTTTACAAAAGATTCCGTTTGAGTAAGATCGAGTTTTCGTTTACTAAAGTTCCACAAACATATAGTGGTAATCCGAATAAGGAAAACAATAACTTCATGAGCAATCTTTTTTGGATAAACATCGCAATGATTTTTATAATTGACCAACTTATTTTTCAATAATATCATCACTATACGTAAATACATACCCTAAAAGAGAAATAAGAATATGAACTGTAAATCATTATTGAGATTATTAATTTGTCTTTGTCCCGTGGTATTTGCTGCTTTTTGTTTGGCGAGCAGTGAACATCAAAAATCACGTATAAATCCTTTCCCACAAGATTTGATGCATAATGGATCCCCCATTCATCCATCATGCGTGGTTGCAACACAGTTTGGTGATTCATCACGATTGGAGCCGAAGTCAATTATTTATACCATCGCGGATGAGCATCGAAATTGGGGACATAGAATTCATCGCTATGGATATGACATCTATTTTACAGATAAAACGGTAAGAGAATACTGTGAGTATTTTTGTGGTGATCAAAGTTGCTCAGAAGATGAATATCAATCCACAGAATGTTGTTCAAATGAGTATCGGTACATAGGTTCTTATAAAAATAAACATATAGTTATTACGCAACATTATGATACGGATGGTACAGGAAGATTTTCGGAGTTGGGGCTTATTACAAGGAATGGCGATACGATTTGCAATGCTGGCGAAATAACTGGTGGAGATAGGGCAAATGGTGGAACGATTGAGGTTCTATCTTTCAAGGATAATATTCTGCGCTTTAAACAAATAGCAACGCCTGCTTCACTTGAAAATATAATATCATCCCCTTATAGTACAGATTTGCCACATTCATCTCTTTCTGATGGTCTATGGTTGATTTATGAAGTAGATCTCGATGATGCTCAATTGAAGCTAGCTTTTTCAGGTATTTCCTTTCTGAATGAATGTGATAGAGGTTCTGATGAAAATGATGCCGGGGCTTGTTTTTATAAATTAGCACGTGAATCGATTGATGTAGGAAAACAGACATTGAATGTTGCAGAATCAAAAAACTTTGCGCAAAATGTTTGGGAAGCTATTGCTGCACTGCAAAATTCTGAAAAAAATGAAACAACAGAAAGCCTTACATGATAGTATGCATTTGCAGGAAGTCATATTCTATTTCACAAATACGATTTAACTATTCCCTTCAATAATATGAGCAATATTATCTTATAGAACTAAAAAATACGTGAAGCGACTCGACATTATTCCTAAATTGTGCCATAATGAATTTCAAACAGTAAAAATATCTTTAAAGGTGAGATCTGCATTCATTGCCAGTAGTTCTTTTCTATTGGACTCAAATAAAAAATTTCCTTGCACATTAATAGTCTCTAGGCTCGCAAGCTGCGATATAACACGCGGATCGATATAAACAAGCTTATTTCCTTTTAAAGATAAGTATTCTAACGATATAAGATCCTCACATACTTCTGGATCAAAAGATATGAGCCCAATAGAATCTAAATATAAATATTTTAAATTTTTCAATCCTTGAAAAGTTGATGCATCCAACTCTTGTATGTCATGAAAACTTAAGTTCAGTAGTTCTAAAGAAACCAGCGGCTGAAATAATTGATTAGGCAAGGAATTTTTGATCCAGAAAAATCTACGACCAAGCTCTCCGAGTCCCATCTCAAGCACTGCTAAATTTATTAATCCATCAAAACTACCAGTTTCAACATTTTCTCCACAGCCATTCAGCTCTAAGAATATTAATGAAGAAAGATTATGAAGTAATCCTTTTTTTAAGAGAAAAACAGTATGCGATAAGTTAAGCCGTTTCAAACGTGTAAGATTATTAAAGGTAGCAAGATCAAGTTCCTTAATATTAAAATTTGCGCTCAGATCTAATTCCTCTAAATTGATAAGGTTTGCAAATAAATCCTTTGGTATTATTTCAATGCAGGAGCATCCGCCATTCATATCCATAGCACCCGCCAAATCTAACTTCTTTAAGTTGCATACGTAAGAAAAAATATTGGGATCTAGAGTAGTAAATTCATTAACGTTTAAATTCAAATGCTCCAAGGATGATAAATTGTTAAAAATACCGGCAGGAAGCTCTTTAAGTTTGTTATAACTCAAATCTAATGAGTGGAGCGTATTCAAATTTTTGAAAATATCATCAGGAATAGCAGTAAGTTGATTATTACTCAGGCCCAAGTGGGTAAGATTTATAAAGCCTGAAAACCTCTCTTCATCTTTGCAAGAAAGTTGGAGATTGTTGCCATCTAAGCATAGAGCGATAATATTCTCTTTGTTGGGTAAATTTTCAATGCCCTCTAAACTGACTATATTCTTATCCCATAAATATAATGCTCCATTTGCTATATCTGGTTGGCCATTAAGACGTATGAAATCAGTAATGCTTAATCCTGATGGATCTGATTTTTCCTCAAATTTTTCTTGGTGTACTACATTGTGCATAGTTCCGGGAGATGATTTTTTATTTACTTTCGAGAGAAACCCGACACAAAAACAGAGTGTAAAAGATGTAATAAGTAGCCACATCACTTTTTTCATGACAAATCCTTTTTTTGTTTTTAAGAAAATTTTACGGTTTTTTTTAATGTCCTCTTCCTTGGATAAAGCTGCCGGAGGGTGTGTTATAGAGAGGAGTTATGAAATTGTATCATTTTTGACTATTAGTTCAATCAAATAGATAAACATGCAGAAAATGATTATAATGGTTAATATAATCAGCAAAGCAGTAAAATTATTAAAAGTCTTGGTGAAAGATTCTGATGACAAATCTACTTATCTCGGCTGCTAACGAAGGCAATTTGGAAGTAGTCCAACAGTTGCTAAAAAATGGTGCCGATATCAATGCACAAGACAAGAATGGAAACACAGCTCTTCTACATGCTGTTAAAAAAAACAATGTGGAGATGGTCAAACTTTTGCTACAAAATGGTGCTGGTACATATGCAAAGAACAATGATGGTGATACAGCCCTTATGATGGCGCTTAACAAAGGCTATACGGATATAGTCCAATTATTATTGGAGAAAAATCCTGATTAAGCAAAAATCACATCTCTTCAGCCAAAGATTCTTCTGTCTCATGCAATCTTTTTTCTATAAAATCCCAAGCTTCAAAGCGTTGTTTATAGCGCGGCCTCAAAAAATTACGTATATAATCAAATGATTCGCGGATAGCCAGACAAATAAAGACACTCGTGATGATGAGTGACCATTGGATCCAGCCATATATATCTCCATGAACTTTGCATGCTTGTTTAAAGAGATTTTTTGCAATTATATACTGATATTCATTCAGATCTTTACTTACTGACACGTCTAAATAATAACTTGTGGAGTGATAGGAATGTTTGCTGCACCTGGTGACAGTTATGCCAAATGTTTCAAGTTTTTTTATAAGATCAGCTAGTTCGTTGTTTTTAGGCAGCTCATACCAAACAAATATAAAATAAAGTAACAAGCCTAAGACAGCAAGAACACAGAGCCATCGTATTACATATTTTAAGGCATCATAATTATATGATTGATGTTGTTTGTTATAATAGTAAGTTCTTTGTGCATCAGCATGAACCAATAAGCGGGCTATTATGGTAAATTCATCTATTGTGTCTTCTGCAAAATTATGAATTCTAACAAGAAGATCGTCCATTTCCTTTTCTGAAAAATTAAGAATCTGTTTATCAATGGCTAGCTTGATATCTACAATAAATACCGATTGTGACTCATTTGAATGATACAATGGTACATTTTTTTTTATATTCATTTAATTACTCAACAAAACAGTTTTCAATTGCGTAAGCCCTTCAAGCACCGCCAGATCAAATTCTTTTAAATTATCATGTTCAATAGCAAGCAATTCTAAATTTTTTAGATTTTGAAATAGTTTTTTAGGTATATGTGAAAATAGATTATGACATAACTTAAGCTCTTTTAATTCCTGCAATGAGTCAAAGATATGCGTATCAAGACATAATAATTTATTGTAACGGAGATCCAAGGTTTCTAAATTTCTCAAATCTTTAAAAATATGTGCTGGTAATGTTTTAAGTTCGTTATTACTTAAATTGAGTGATTTTAAAGTAGTCAGATCGGAAAAAGTATCTTGATCAAGATGTGTGAGTCCAAGACTATTAAGATCTAATTCTTCCAAGTGGCAAAAATTATTAAACAACTGCTTTGGCAATGTATTCATACTGTTATTTTTAACTACAGAAGTATCAAATGGCTCTTTATCGCAACATTCATAATCGTGACAACATTCCATGAGATGGCAACATTCAGAATGATCTGTGCAAAGTGGATGCACATGTCCCAAGCTGAGAATTCGTAAATGGCGTGGTCTTTCAAACATCGATTCGATAGATGTTAATCTATTTTCTCCCAGATATAATTCCTCCAACAAAGGATTTTGACTCAAAAGGGTTGGCGGTAAGATTTCAAGATTATTGTTTCGTAAGTCAAGAATCTCTAAATTAAAAAGATTGGAAAAAATAAGAGGATCAAGGTCTTGTAACTGGTTGCCACGCAGATCAAGATTATTAAGTGATTTAAGATCATCAAATACTGTTGATGGCAACTCTGATAAATCACCAAAAGCAAGGTCCAAGACTCGCAGATTGCGCAAGCCGATAAACGCGTCTGGATCGATCTCTTGCAAATTTGTATTACTATTTAAACGAAGCACATCTAAAGAGATAAGATGTTCAAAGACGTTTGCTGGTAACGTTTCAATCACATTATAAGAAAGATCGAGCATTTCCAGGTTATCCAGCTCCAAAAATATTGCTGAATCAAGATGTTTTAATTGGTTATCAGAAAGTCGCATGTCTTTTAATGTAGCAATTCCCCATCCATTATGAAAAAGATCGGGTAGCATTATAAGGTTACTACGGGCAAGATCAAGTACCTGCAAATTGGTAAAACCGGAAAAAAGACCTTTTATATTGAGCCCATCATAAAGAAAATTATTCCGCACACGAAGAGAAACAACGCTCTCTTTATCTGCTATCTGATAGAGGCCATATAAGCTAGTTAATTTTTTATTTTCGAAAGAAAGAACACCATTCTCTATAGCAGGTTGGCTATATGCATACAGGTAATCTGCAACATTGAGTTCTTGTAGGTTATTTTTTTTAAGAAGAAAATGTTTTGTGAGGAGTTTGAGAATAGGTTCTTCCCAGCTGGCAGAAGCGCTTTCCGATAATAGTGCCAATGCCGTGGATAGTGTAACCATATCACTGGGTGCTATATCGAATCGTGACACAATGGTAGAAGCACACGCATTAACCAAGAAGATAATTCCAAGCTTGTAAGCAACTCTGCAAACATTCCCAATAAAAATAGGCTCATGATCCTGAAATGCATGGTCAACAATGAGTTGAACTTGTTGGGCTATGTAATCACCATCTTTACGTGGAATCAAAGTAGAATGAATGGTTTGCAAAAGAGAAAAAACTTTTGTCACTTCCGCAAATGAAAGTAGTTGTGTACTGGCCAATAATTCATCAAGCCTTGTAATTTCTTTTGATTCCATATGCCTATGAATATAGCATGATAGCAGTCCAATTTCAGGTTTTATGGCTAATTTTTGACCATTATATGAAATAATAACTTCATCCGTTGCACTTTCACAACGGCCTGGGCAACCACATGGATCATGGTCTTCAAGAATAAGTTCTGGTATGAAACCAAGCCCATAAGAAGACGTTAGTTCGTTATTCCTAAGATCAAGCTTCTTGAAATGCACAAGATTGCAAAAGATAGCTGGATCAAGAGAATCTAAGCAATTGCTTTCTAAGCTCAGCATCTCCAAAGAAAGAAGATTTTTAAATATGTTCGCTGGTAATGTTTGAATATGATTATTATCAAGCCATAGCGCTTTCAGATGAGTTAGCTCCTGAAAAGTCGTCGGATCAATGGTAGTTAATCGATTACGACTTAATTTTAATAAAGCTAATGAATTAAGATGTTTAAAGAAGTTGTTTGGTAAATTCGTAAGTCTATTTCCCGAAAGACTAAGTCCTTTGAGATGGGTAAAACCTGCAAATAAATCTGCATCTTCCATTTCAATGCACGCTTCAAGAAAATTATCACCAAGAAATAAGGAGGCAATGCTATCTTTGCTTGCTATCTGATCAATACCATACAGACTGGTCAAATTTTTTTCACACAGATCCACTAATCCATCCAGTATCCCTGGTTGGCCATGTATTTCTATATAATCAGCAACACTTAATTCTTCGAGATCATTTTTTTTAAGAAAATAATGTTTTTTTAATAATTTTAAAATGCGTGGCTGTGAAAATAGCCTAAAATCCATGTTAAATAATATTTGTGCGATTGATTCCGCATCGGCTGCTTGATAAAAATCAACATTTTCTATTTCTGCAATAATAGAGACAATATTTGGTTTTGCAAAAATGGTGCCTATGAATGCATTGAGCAATAATGGAATATTAAGCGCTTCAGCGATGAGGCATATGTTACTGATCAGCATATTGCTTCTCTCTACGAGCACAAAATCAATAAGGGATTGAATCTGTTGTGCTATGTATCCACCATCAGCGCGCGGCTTGCAGGAATTGTAAATGGTATCTAATAAGTGAAATACTATAAAAACATCCTCAACTGAAATTGGTTGTATATCAGCAAGGAGTTCATCGATCTGTATTGCCTGCGTAATTGTTTTTGGTTGGTAGTCAGTTTCCTTTAAGCGTTGTGCTACCTGTGCATTGTGCTCATGTGCCGCCATAAGTAGAGGAGAAAATTGTATAATTTCAGTCTTAACTTCAAATTTCTTATCAGTAAAACAGATAAAAATGGGGGTAGGGTTTTGTGGTGAGTCTTTTAACTGGGTCATAGTGTTGCAATCGTCTTTTTCATTTTTGTTGGGCAACATGAGCGCCGTTATCGAGCAATAATTTTACTATTTCAACGGCATCTCGATCTTGTGCAAGCATAAGAGCTGTATAGCCATTTTGATGAACATAATTAACGTTAGCACCATATTTTAATAATAACTCAACTATATCAGCTACAAAGTTACGACGACATGCGTGCAAAAGTAATTCATTAGCATAGTTATTAATGGAGCTTAAATCAGCTCCACGTTGTAGTAATTGGTTTATTATATCAATGTGACCATTATTAAAGGCGAAAAATAAAGCTGTTTTACCATCTTTATCGGTGGCATTCACGTTAGCACCATATTTTAATAATAACTCAACATTATCAGCTCGGTCATTATAGCATGCTGCCATAAGTACGGTATCGCCATATTTATCAATAATGAAATTAGCATTGGCACCATATTTTAATAATAACTCAACTATATCAGCTACGTAGGCATGGCGACATGCTTTTCCAAGTAGTCCATTAGCATATTTATTAATAGAATTTAGATGGGCGCCATGTTTTAATAATAGGTTGATTGTATCAATGTCACCATTATTAAAGGCGAAAAATAAAGCTGTGTCACTCGCATTATTTTTGACATTGACATCAGCACCATATTGTAATAATAATTCAACGTGATCGGCACGGCCGTTATAGCATGCTGCCATAAGAGCTGTAAAACCATCTTCATCAATAAAGTCAGCGTCGGCACCATTTTCTAGCAAGAATCTAACAATATCTAAATTACCTTGTACCTCAGCAGCATACATAAGAACTGTCTCGCCATTATTATCTCTCGCATGTATATGAGAACCATTTTTCAGCAACAATTTAACAATCTCTCCATTGCCTTTTTTCTGAACAGCATACATAAAAGCTGTGTGCCCATCATTATTTTTTACGTTTATATCGGCACCGTTTTCTAGCAACAATTTAACAATATCTAAGCAGCCTTCTTTCGCAGCATATCTCAGTGCGGTATTGCCAACATTGTTTTTTACATTGATATCAGCACCATATTTTAATAATAATTCAACGTGCTCGGCACGGCCATCATAGCATGCTGCCATGAGTACTGCATTACCAGAATCATCAATGAGGTTAGCATCAGCACCTTGTTTTAATAATAACTCAACTATGTTAGCAACGTAGCCATAAACACATGCTTTTCTCAGTAATGTATTAGCATGTTTATTAATAGAATCTAGATGAGCACCCTTATCTAATAATAATTCTACGGTTTTAATGTCACCACTATAAAAGGCGAAGAACAAAGCTATTTTACCATCTTCATCGGTGGCATTAATATCAGCACCTTGTTCTAATAATAATTTTACTGTGTCAATAGAGCCTTGTTCACAAGCCTCCACAAGAGCTTTATTGGAAGCAATTGACATAAATATCTTTCTTGATCGAAAAATTATAATCTTCTTCTGTCCTTATATACAATTAGTCATTATAGCACAGGCGGGCGAAAAGGCAAACTTTGAAAGAAATGTAAGGTAAAAATGAGAAGAGGAAGGGAGATTGCAAGTCCTTAAGAAGAAAGCACATTTTTTTTATGCTTCTGAGCGATTAAATTTAGTAGCAATACCACGTGATTTGACAATTGACATGAGAGTTGTTGCAAGCTCTTCTACTGTTGCATTGGGCCATTTCTTTGTTGTTATTAATTCAAGCGCCCTCGTATGAGTATCTATTAAAGCCAAATAATTATAACTTCCTGGGTATAAAGAATGTGGCAGTCCGCAATGGCGGGCATGGCGAGTCAAATGACTATTTTTTAATCCAAGCAAAAAATCCGCGCTTCTTTCTTGCGAAAGAATAAAACTAATATAAGCAGGACTATTTGTTATTTCAGTTGCCAACTTTAGATAAGACTCATCAGTAGTGGTCTTGGCAAGAAGCATAATCTCGAATATTTCTGAAAACATTAAATAATGGCCTTGTATGAGATGTGTTACTTCGTGAAATGCTGTATGAGATAACTTTTCTTTTTGGCGTGTTGAATAATTTTTCTTATAATAATTTTTGTTGAGGGCAATTGTGCCTGGTTTATCAGAAGATGGGCTTATGCACCATGCAAAGGGTGTCAGGGATGACATTATAATATTGATATTATTTGCAGAAACGTCATTGTCGGCCATTGCTTTTATCAAAAGAGATTTCCATTCTTGAGGTACATCATTACCACATCCTGTACATGCCCATTTTTGGTTTATCCATGCACGACTATATTTTTTCATTGCATCGAATGATGGTATCACGGTCTCATCAAATTCACAGATTTTAGTAGAATATTGTATCAAGTTTTTCCATGCATGACGTTCATCGTTCAGAAGACGTTTTTCTATCTGTTGGAATTGATTGTTGATTGCTTCTTGAGCTATATCTTTTGGCAGTGTGGAAAAAAGAGCGTACATTTCTTTTTGTAACTGGTCTACGGTACATTTGCGATGGATTCTTTCATCGCGTGATTCTTGTAATGAGGAGCATGCTAAAGAGGATTTTGGCATTGATGTTTCAAAGCATTCATTGATTAAAAGTAAGGATGTTTTTGGTGTTAAGTGGTTGTAAATGAACTCAAGATTATCCAGTGTCTTTGCATTAGGTTGCAAAGGGCTTTAGCATTCCAAAGGATACGGTATTACCCATCAATACGAGCGATATAACGCTTGTTTTTAAAGAAATAGACACCAAAAAATCCTCATTGTAATTTTTTAAAAATATTTAAATCGTTATAATGATAGCATTTATTTAAAAATTCTTCAATTTTGGATAAGTTTGGGGCGGTGTTGTGTGGTGATCCCTCTCAAAAATATTCGTAGATTTTGTGTCATCGAACAGAAGCTCCGGTGCTAAAAAGGCCGGGGCTTTTTGCTATTGATAGCAATAGGTTTTTTTGTTAAGATTAAGTAATGCTAAAAGTCAATTGGTTGTGGTCGAAAATAGATAGGATTTTGATGAATTATCGAATGCTGTGTTCTGTTATTCTTCTTGTGTCTTCAGGAATAGTCTTTGGGATGGAAGCGGATACGGTGCTTGCAAGGGCAGGGCAAGCGGGACCTGGGGGAAAGTTCCAAGTGCGGGGTGGGTCTGTTGATCTACACGTGAATGTTATTTATGGCATTAAAGAAGCTACAATTGGTGCTGTTTTACTCACTAAGCCCAATGAAAGCGAGAAAAAATATAAAAATCTTATCGCAGCTGGGAAGAATGAATTGATTAATGAGATTGATAGCCTTATGAAACAAAATGCACCACTCATCGTGTTCGATGTTCGGTTTGGAACAAAAAAATCAACTGTATATTGGACTCCATATTGGACTACAAATGAGAATGCTACACGCATAACTCATCTACAGAAGTTATCAGAGATGTTACAGCAAGAGAAAGTTGCTCCAAAGATAATTGGTCAAGCGCAAGATGCATCGAAGTCTCAACCAACCTCGGTGATAGGTTGTTTTGGTGATGATACTTCAAATATAATGGACCTACGCGGTGGATTGATTAACAAAAATATAACGATGCAGGAGAGCTCTTTCATTATTCCTTGGTGGTTGTTGCAACCAGCTTTAAAACTAGGTGATCGCTTGGCATTACCCCTTTCTTGCAACATAGTTGATGAAATAGGGAAAACGCCTATAAAAGATGGAGATGAAAGTAGTAAGAATATTGTTTTAGCAGCTACGATAGATGACAACGAAAAATACTTTTTGGTTTCCATAGGAGAAGCAAAAGCCATCTCAGAACAACTCTCTAAAAGACGTCTGATAGCAAAAACTTTATCTTTTTCTGCGTTACTTGGGATCATTTATTGCATCATACGTCAATTGCATAGTTGATTTTCTATAAAAAATTAGAAAATCGGGTATACTGAAGGTATGAATATAAATAAAAATGCATCCAATTCAATTTCAGCGAAAACCATTTCCCCTCAATCTTTATTGGGGTCCCCATCTGAAGCGAAGCGTAATATGGGGTATAATTCCCTGAGCAAATACCTTGCCCAAGCAGGTATTGCATCCCGCCGCAAAGTGGTGGATATTATCAAATCAAAGGTCGTAACCGTTAATGGCGTTATGATCAATGAGCCAGGCTTTAAGGTCAATTCGGGTGACTGTGTGCGCGTCAAAGAGACGCTCGTGCGCTCAGAATCAAAGGTTTATATCTTGCTCAATAAGCCAAAAAACTGCATTACAACCGTTTCTGATGATTTTGGTCGTCATAATGTGATTAATCTGATTTCAGAAGAAATACGGCAGCGCATATATCCGGTCGGTCGCCTTGACCGCAATACAACGGGTTTATTGCTTCTCACTAATGATGGCGAACTTGCCCTCAAATTATCCCATCCTCGCTTTGAAGTTGAAAAACTATACCACGTCCAGTTGGATAGAGCTTTAGCCCGTGCTGATATGAATAAAATGCTTGCTGGCCTACAGCTAGAAGACGGATTTATTCAAGTTGATGAAGCTCATTATTTTGCTGATCGAACTAAGCAGAATCTTATGGTTGTTATTCACAGCGGCAAGAACCGCATAATTCGACGTATTTTTGAAAAATTGGGTTATGATGTCAGAAAGCTTGACCGTGCAAGTTACGCAGGGCTAACTAAAGGTAAGTTAGACGTCGGCCAGTGGCGCCATTTAGCCAATTCAGAAATTGCTTTCTTAAAGCATCGGTAGTTGGATAAGCTTCATGAGATTGAGGCATTATACAATTATCGTAAATAGTTATTCCTCTCATGATTCATAAAAAAATTATTCTCTGCTTATTATTATTTTCTTTCGAACAACTTAATTGCGTTTCTTTTTTTAATCAGACCTTAAATCAACCCTGGTTGACTGAAGATGAGTGGAATGCTGTAACGAATGATCTATCCTCCATAGCTACTACATCTGATGTAGTAGCTATGTCTGCAACGATGATTTTTTTAGGATTGGGCTTATTATTTTTAAAGGAAGATTTATTCGAATACGCGTGTAATAATAATTGGCCGCGAATAATTAAATTATTTAGGCTTTCTGATCGGCTTGAAAGAGCTGTTAGACAGGGAAATTTAAAGATTGTGAGTTTGCTGATCAATCATCCTGATATCGATGTCAATAAGCATTATCCCTATTTGTTATTTATAGCTGCTAGAAAGCAAAATGTAGAAATTGTTAAATTACTCCTTGAGCATCCCGGTATCAATTTCAGTTGGGCTGATCCTCTCTATATAGCTATTGAAAAACAAAATTTAGAGATTGTTAAATTACTCCTTAAGCATCCTGATATCAAAATCAAAGAAGTCGATCATTTACAGGTTGCCGTTAGCAAACAACATTTGGAGCTTGTTAAATTACTCCTTAAGCATCCTAGTATCGAAAAAGCACCGATCAATTTGCTTTCCGGTCATAGCGAAATCAATTATCCTATGGCCCAAGCTATAAGTGATGACTGGTTGGATGGATTTAAGTTATTAATTAATCCATTACTAATGCCTGTAAATGAAAAGGATTATATAGGGCTCATAATGCTCTTATCCCTTGCAGCCTCACGTAATGCCACAAAAATTTTTAAATATTTGGCAAAATATTTAGAAGACTGGTTAGATATTTATCCTCAATATTGGAAAGTCCCATTAGAACAAGCTGTGAACGGTGGTAGCGCGAATATTATTAAACGGCTGAGTGATCGTCAAGAGATTACTGAAAAGCAATGGCTTGCAACTCTACATACCACACCGTGCACCAGCAAACATTTGAATAGACGGAATAATGAGGGGCTTCGTCCTTTAGATATAACAAGCAAGTGGTATTTAGATGAAAGCAAAAAATTCAATCTTAAAGGGGAAATTTATTATAAACTACTCAAGGAAACACCTTCGTGGTCATGTCAAACTTTATATGAATGTTTACTGAAAAAATACCCCTCCAGAGATGTAGCTCAAGCAATAATGGAATCTTATTTGAGCGTAATGATTCCCAAACTTCCACTCAATCATCTCAAATCAAAAATTGAAACTCTCAAAAAACAGAATAGAGAGTCTAATAAAACAGTATCAACTTTGTTATTAACCGCGAAATAAGTTGAAGCGGCCAAAAAAGAATACGTATTAATTATGTTTCATATAAAAAAATTATTGATTCCAGCAGACTGATTTTTATAGCATCAAAACGCTTTATATAAAAAGGGAAACTGGAATGAAAAATTTTTTTAGGCACAATCTGCACAATATCGTTTTTTTGAGTATGATTATTGGTTTTATGCCAACGATGATTTTAGGGATGGGTTCCCAATATCCTTGTACTTATACCTGCACGCCAAATCCATTGGAAGAATTTTATCCCAATCAAAATATGTGCGTATTGCTTAATAGCATACCTGCAGCATTGCAAAATCTTTCTTATGTCATGTATCCATGTTCTGATATCTATAATACTAATCGCTTCGGCTTCAACAAACGATTCAATTACTTTCCCGTAGCAATCATTGTGCCAACATCTGAAAGAGAATTGGTTTATGCGTTCCGCACGCTTAAGCAATATAATCTACCATTTTCGGTGCGTTCAGGTGGCCATTGCTATGGACCGGGATCACTATCAAATGGATATATTCTTGATCTGCGTAATTTTAATTCCATCGTGCCTGATACAACTAACAATACTGCGTATATAGGTGTTGGTAATCATTTAGGAGATGTTGTCACGGCATTGGGCGATATTGATTATGCTATTCCAACCGGAACATGCCCTTCTGTTTGTGTAGGCGGTTTGGCATTGGGTGGTGGGACTGGTTATCTTGCTCGTGCGTATGGTTTAACCTGCGACTCTATTATCAGTATTCGTATTCTGATTGCACCGGGAATCATTATTGATGTTACCCCCGATAATAATTCTGATTTGTTCTGGGCGCTGTGTGGTGCTGGGGCAAATTCATTTGGTATCGTTCTGGGATTTACGTTCAAAATGTATTATGTTCCTACGGTGAGTCTTGTTTCATTACAATGGAGTTGGGATCCCCAACAGGCTCAAAAAATTTTCAAAACATGGCAAAAATGGATAACCACATTGCCAGAAAGTATCACGTCTGAATGCATATTTTCTTATCGAACAGGAACCTCTCGCGTAACTATCAATGCGCTTAAGGTTGGACCAGATCCTCTTAATGAATGGCAATCTGCATTTTGCCAATTTGATCCTACAATCACCAATAATTATCAAGGCAACTACACACAAGCGGCAGCTAAAATTTCATCAACACCAACGCCACCATTTTCAAAAGTAAAAAGTAAATTTCTCTTTAAGCCATTATCAAAAAAAGGTCTCAAGGTGGTGACCAACTTTTATAGCATGCTTCAAGAAAATGCTGAAGATATTCGAGTGAACTGTTTCTTTGGTTCAGCGCTCAATGGTGCAATTTCAGAGCATAACCCAAATAGTTCATATTTTCCTCGTGATGCATTTGCATGGTTTTATCAGTTTGCGTATTGGTTTCATGAGGATCAATCAGCTTCAACAATACGTCTACTGAATGAGTTCTATCGCGATGTTGAGCCATATACTTCGCCCTATAGCTATGCCAATTTAATTGATTATGAACTTGGTAAAGATTATCTCCATGCTTATTATGGAAGTAATGTGAAGCGTCTTATTTGCATTAAAAGAGCGTGGGATCCAACCAATATTTTTACCTGGAAACAGGGCATACCACTGGCTTATTCGTGATAGTGACCCATTCTTGCTTGTAGTTCCAATTCTCGTTGCAACATTGCCAGGTATATCATTGTTTTGAAAAATTTAACTGCTTGTGGATAATGTTTTTCTATGTATTTGCCTGCCATGAAAAGTGCAATCGCTGCACCAATTCCATAGCAGATTTCTTTACGATAGGGAATTGCGGTAAAACCTGTATACATTCTTTTGCAACACGTGCGGAATAAATTTCTGCCTTGTACGCTCCACACATATAACTTCTTTTGTGCCGATGAGAGTACAGAAGGATTTTCTTCGAACAATATAATTTTTCGTATTTTGGCGAGCAATATTTTGATTGTATCGGTGAGATTTTTTGTATATATTTCTGTGTCTTTTTCATTAAGGTCCACAATTTCGTCTTCTTCGTGTGCAAGGATTTTGCTTAAGAGCCAGAGGCCTTTTTGGCGTCCTTTTTTTATGCTCCATTTACCATCATTTTTTTTGATGAAATTGAAATAATCCAAGCATTCTTTCATATTTTTATCGAACAAAGGAAGTAATGTTGTTGAAGGTCCCCACAATTTCTGTGATCTACTGATTGCTTGTTCTGGATTTGCATCATTAATTATCGATACATCTTTGTGGATAGCATCTGCATTCCATCCTTTACCGCCACGAGGATAAACAAATGCATATTGGCTTCTTATGTTGCTTGATCTGGTGCTCAGATCATTATGATAAAAGGAGTATTCACATTCCAAAATTAATAGAGAATCGTCATGACTCCAGATGATATTTGGAATATCTGACAGTCGAAATTCTTGTAATCCGGTGGGCCATAGAGAATCTACTTTTGAAAAACAATTATCTTTCAATTCTTGAGTAATGTTTTGCCAGAAGCACAAGTCTAGCTTAGTGTCGAGATTACATATATATTCCCGAACTGGCCTCCCAGTATGGCCATATTTAGAGAGGATGATATCGGTAGTAACCACACAGAGCAATGCGCCACTATTACTCAAAGATGTTTTGATTATTATATCTTGTCTGTTACTCTCTGGTAAATTATGAGGAATTGTTGTTATTTGACCTTTTCCATCTATGTTAATGACGAATAATGTTTTGGCTGTTGCAACAACAATGCGATTTTCATCTTTGTTGATTGCTATATTAACAATTTTTTCGTTGGTAGGATGGACTAATGATACGATATGTTGTTTCTTTTGATCAGCAAGTTCTATTGAATCAATAATAATTGTCGTGGGATTACCATCACTTCTGGCAGCGGTATAAAGTTTATCTTTTCCAAAGCAACAGGCATGAGTATAAAAATTTTGGGCAGTGTCCCAAAGAGGGGATGCATTTTGTTGCTTAAAATCTATAAGTGCAAAAGAGGAATAGATACGGTCATTTTTAAATTTGGATCCTGCTATGGCATAAAGACCACTCTGATGGATACATTTTATGTCATTACATATATAACCATCCAAATCCAACAGGTCAAACGAAATCTCTTTTTGGATAACATTGTTACTGTCTTTTATCAGGAAACGGGGAAAGTAAGTACCATCTTTTACGGTCTCAAGCGACAGTGGGTTATTAGCGCGATATATTTTGGTTGTATCGCTCGCAAACAATAATTTTTCAGTGGTGTAGGTTTGTTTGTTAGGAATAGTTGTTCCGTGAGCGAGGATAGAATCACTGTATGGCTTAAGTAGCTGGGTACGCAGATCTGCATCGCTAATGAGGCGGTTGGTAATGAAAAACTGCGTTACTGGAGGTAGATTATTCAATTTCAGCTTATTTTCTTTGACTTTGGTACAGAGCATATTTTTCAGCGAAAATTTTTGTGGAAAATCGATTTCAAAGTAATCGTAGAAATTTCCCGGTGCATTAACTTCATGCGCGATCGTCATTAATTCATCTAAGTAAAGCCTGTCCCAATGAAAGTGGGGGTCACATGTTCTTGCAAAGAGATCCAGTTCTTCTTGTGTTACCAAGGATTCATTAGCCCATCGGAGGGGAGTTTTGGTAAAGTCTGTTTTGTGCTCGATAAGCATTTGGATCGGGCGGCTCTTTTCTTGTAGGATAGGCGGTATGCGCAGGGGTTGTATGGGTTGATCAGGAGCTATAGTTGCTTGTTCCATAGACCACGCCATGGGGAACAGGGAAAAGCTGATCATTAAGAAGATGGGCGTGAGCCGACGAGAAGGCATAAATTTTGTCCTATTTGCATAATATACATGGGTATTTTGTCCCAATATATAAAGACAATTATAACATATTTTTCCTATGCGCCAAATGAGATAAAGGTTTTCTTTATAGAGATTCAGAATTGAGCGGTGACATCACGAGTATTCCAATGCATAAGAGCGTTATCTATTTTGCAGTATCAAGTGTGCTATGTTTGCTCCAATTAAATATCCTGATGCCATAGGCGCACCATCCATACATAAGGGAACTATAGAATTATCTGCTACTACAAGGTTCTTTACCCCATATACATTTCCTGAGCTATCAACAACACCACCTTGGCATAAGGGGGCCATGCGACAATGGCTCTGAAAGGATTCGGCTGATATGATATTTTCTCGTATAAACTGAATAACTGCTACGGGGTCGCTGAGTATCGCAGGATCTGGATATATAAGTTGATAGCGAGGATCGATTGCTTGTAAGGAGTTATTAAGATTTTTCAGTGTGATCATCAATAGATTTTTATATACCGATAGATCCTGAGAATTGGATAGTATGCCGAGATTGATTACTGGTGGTTGCAAAGGATTAGCGCTATTAATAATAATAGTGCCACGACTTTGTGTAGGCGAAAGAGTAAGAACTCCCAAAGCAAAGCCTGGTATAGGATTGGTAGTAAAAAAATTGCCTACTCGTATTGTAGGATCACCAGTTGGATCTGGTAACCATGCAATATTATTCAAGAAGTTATTTGGATCAATGGGAGGGGTTGGGGTATCATCTGGATTAGTACTAAAAAATAAAGGAACGATGTTATGATCAGCGAGATTTCCAACAAATGGATTATTAAATTTTACTGGTATATTGAGTGACTTCAGTAATTTTTTCGGACCTATTCCGGAATGCATCAAAAATGAACTGCTAAAAAGCCCAGCACATACGATGACTTTTTTATGTGCAAAGACTTGTTTTGTAACTCCATTCTGTATATATTCCACGCCAATGGCTTTTTTTCCTTTCCACAATATTCGCAAAGCTGTCGATTCAAACAATACTCGCAATTGTCTACCCCCAACTCCAAAACCATCAGGGGTCATTACGTGTTTATTGAGAAAAGCAGTAGCGCTACTCACTCGTAAAGTTCCATCAGGTACACTTTGTGTATATTGCAATTGTGTTGATGCGCCTACCGGTGTATCAGGATTGTTATAATCGACCACAAATGGGAGGCCCGTTGCATTGATCATTGCTTGAGTAAATTTCTGCGAAACTGTGGTTGGATTTTGTGGTTGACGTACCGTAAGTGGCCCATTAAAACCACGTGCGCTTGGATTTGGTGTAGTTCCTGAATATGTTTCGAGCTGCTTGTATATGTCCAATATGCGTTTAACTGACCAGTTTGGTCCGGCAATAGCTTCCCATTGAGAATAGATGGCATTTGTTCCACGGCAATAGGCGCCTGCATTAATAGAGGATGCACCTCCTTCTGGTAATGCAAGGACCCATTCTATTTTACGATTGTCGGCATATGGTTGCTTTACTGTTTTTCCTGTTTCATAATACGGTGCATTAAATAAAGCAGATACAACAGTTATAGGAGCATTTTCAGAAAATTTAATTAATGGATCCTGTGTAAGATTAGTGCCATTGTGCAATGCAATAACTGAGGTGTGCAAATCATCACTCAATATTTTTGCCATGATAGCACCTGCAGTGCCAACACCAACAATAATATAATCTGCCGATTGCGGTTTGCGATGTTTATCTGCAGTGGCTAATGATAAGGGACTTTCTTCTTCTGCATATATGAAAATTGAAACTACGCATACATAAGAAGCAAGAGCAAAAGACTGTATTGAATTGTTCATGCTACTTTCCTTATATTCGTGAATTTTATTAACGAGTTATTTGTATGTTACCTATGCTATATTTTTCCTAATATTGATAGCAAGGAGTGTTTTATGCAGATGCTGTTTTTAATCAACTTTTTTGAAATAGAGCATGAATCATTAAGTTAGCCCTATCTAATCGGTAACCACTACGAAATTATGCATTCATCCGTTTGTTGTCGTGTCTTAATGTTGTTTTGCGGCAACAATTCTTTTGATGTCATTCCACCTTTGTCTTTGAGAAAGGTGATAAGTCTTTCGGCAGGCGTGGTATCATCGATCAAAGCAAATCTTTGTTTCAAAGCATCCTTGGTACAATCGAGAGGCGTTTTTTGATTATTATCGAGAGCGTTGATGGAAAGTGGTTGTTGAGCAAGTAACAATTCTCCTTTTTTGAGCATATTGTTGATATCTATATTGGCGCAACAACAAGCAGCCAATTGGTGCAATAAAGATTTTCCGTCAAGTGCGCGTGGCTGTGTAGAAATATTTTGTTGAAGATAAAATTCGACCATTGCTGATGGAATAGCATGATGCATCGTTGCCCACAAGATATTGGGGTAGAGGTCTCTGAGTCTTGGCGAAGGGATTTGATCGAGCTTAATACCATTGCTTTGACACAGTTGAGCCATTTGGATTGTTCTTGCCCAAAAGAAATGTGGTATTCCATCCCAATGCTCTCGAGAGATATCGATCTTTTTTCCATGGCATAAAAATGCAATGAGTTCTTTATCATCGTACTGCATAGCAGAATGAATGAGCATGTTTGCGCTTTCATTCTTTAGTTGTGCTCCTGAGCATACTAATCCCAAAACGATTTTACGTTTTAATGGATAAAATGCCGGATTGATAGCAGAAAGAGATGTTTTTTCACCGTTAAGAATAGTGCACGTTAAAAGACGATCTTTTTGATCCTTATCGTAATGTTCAAAGATGCGGCCGATAGTTTTACCATCGATTGCTTGCTGAAATTTTTTGCAGACTCGATTGAGTAATGTAACTTTTCTTAATGTTGTCGTAGCATGGATGCCATCGTTATCGTAATAAGAAAGAACATGTCGTATTGTTTCTACTGACATATGGTCGAAACGTTCCATGCATATGATGCCGGAGGCATTCATTAATTGCAATAATGCGCAGGCTAAAAAGAAATTATTTTTCATGCGCTATCCTTGTGGGTTTTGCGGTTGAGTCTTGCGCGTTTTAATGTAGCTACGCATTGTATTAACCAATTTGGAAGCATTTGAGTTTCTGGTCGAGGTATCTTGCTCGGTTTTGAAATGTTTGCACATCTGAAAAAGTCCACAGAGTTGATATATGTGTGCTTCTTGTTCTATAAAATCAATATCGTTTACATCTTGCTCATCATAAAGATGAAGAATGGATGAGGTATTATCTTGGTGTATAAAAACTACTGATCGTTCATCTTCTGTTAACCCAATTGCTTTGGGGTTGTTTGGATAAAAATTATATGCGGTTAAAAAATTAAATCTCCCTGACATTTTTCGTACGATGAATGTATAAATGGTATTATCGGTATGATGTGCCGGATCTAATGAAAGTACCAATTTGTTTTTGGTGCTACAGAGTATAAGGGGTGCTTGCTTATCAATAGCTGCTACATCCTCACAACGCCATGTAGCGCCATATTGCTTGGGTAATTGACCAGTAAATCCATCATAAAGACGCAAGTGGCCATTGGTCATTGCTACTATTATCAGCTTGTCATCTGGGGTAAACAATGCCTTTCGTATCGGTTTTGGCGTTGTTATCTTTACACTCATGTCTGATATGTATTTTTGGCATAGTTCGTTCTCCAATATGCGAGACAATTCGATTATATTTTCTCCATAGGTAATGAATCGTTGGTCATCCGAACTAAATTCAGCTCCCATTATCGTATTGTTATGTGATGACACGTTATGCGTGAAATAATTTTCTACAATCAACTGGATATTGCCACCTGACGAACATGCGATAAATAACGGTGATTTGTGAGCAGCGCATAGTGTTGTAATTGGTTTATTGGACGGAGGCGAAATATTGTAGGGTGTGAACGAGGCAAGACTGAACAGCCTGATAGAGTTATGATTTTCTAATCGTAGAGCAAGCCATTCGCCATCATTGCTTATTACATGATCTGTTATGTTCAATATAGATGAATAATTCTGCACTACTTTACCTGCTATGACTATCGCTAACGCTGTTTTATTGTTATTTTGCTCCAGGGAATATATTCCAATTTCTGGTTTTTCTTTTTTTTTAACACAAAGCAGCTGCGGCGCATAATCATCTTCAAGATCGAGCCACCCGTAGGACGTTTTTATATTATTCAACGTTTTATCCCACATGGCATAATTACGCCCTATATCGGGGGCTAAGGTATAGTTGCCATCATGATGCTGAAAAACTACATCTTTCTTTGAACGCAAGGAAATAAGTTTCAATGGCTCATTATTATTGCGGTTAGTTTTTTCTTGATGATTGTGGTTTAAAATAGCGTGATTATTGCGATTGTAATTGTGATTTAAAATAGCGTGTTTAAACTTGGTTGCTATGATATTCGCTAAAGGTTGCGTGATATGAGTTTTGAAAACATCTTTGGGTAAACAATCAAAGTTAGATCTGAATGTTCCATAGGGTCTTGTTAATCTAAATTTTTCATAATTTTCCATATTTTCCATGCTCTGTGCATATGGATAGATAATTAATAATAGGGCGTACAATAAAGTATATTTTTTAGTCATGCTTGATCCTTAATAGTGGCTACGAAATTATGCATGAATCGTTCGATATTTTTTGCGGCAATAATTCTTTTGATGTCATTCCATCTTTTTCCTTGAGAAATGTGATAAGTTTTAAAGCAGATTCTCGATTTAAACTTAAAGCCTGTTCGGCATAATCAAGAGGAGTTTTGGAAGCGTTATCGAGAGCGTTGATAAGAAGAGGTTGTTTTGCAAGCAGTAATTCCCCTTTATGGAGCATGTTGTTAATGTTTACCTTGGCGGAACCACAACAGCCAGCTAATTGGTGCAATAAAGATCTCCCATCAAGGTCGCGCGGTTGTATGGGAATATTTTGTTGTAGATAAAATTCAACCATTGTTGATGGAATACTATCATGGGTAATCGCTGGCCATAAGATATTGGGGAAAGATTGCCCTAGCAAAGGTGTTGCATCGAGCTTCATACCATTGCTCTGGCATAATTGGGTCATTTGGACTGTTCTTGCCCAAAAGAAAACCGGGACTCCATCCCAATACGTTTCAGGGATATCGATATGCTTCTCATGGCATAAAAACTCAATGAGCTCTCTATCATCATATTCCATGGCAGAATAGAGGAGCTTTCCTAATTCATTATCTTTCATGGCAGACTGGAGGATGTATTTTCTTGATTCATTGTCCAGTTTTGTACTTGAGCATAGTAATCCCAAAGCAATTTTACGTTTTGATAAATAAAATGCCGGGTCAATGGCCGAAATGGCTGCATTTTCATTTTTAAGAATAGTAGGGGCTAAAATAAGAATATTTAGCACTTCATTGCAATGCTGAAATATGGTGCCAATGGTTTTAAACTCGATTGCTTGCTGAAATTTTTTACAGACTCGATTGAGTTTACAAAATCGATCGAGTAATGGAGCTCCCGGCATATATGCGCTATCATTGCCGCAGACGTAATAAGAAAAAATATGACGTATTGTTTCTATTGGCAGATGATCGAATGGGATAGCTGGTTTTTCGGGAGAAGTAGTGAGATATGCTTTATTTTCCATGACCTGTGTGTATGGATAAGCAGGTAATAGTGTTTTTATTCGCAGATGGTCGAATGTGATAGCTGGTTTTTCGGGAGAAGTAGTGAGATATGCTTTATTTTCCATGACCTGTGTGTATGGATAAGCAGGTAATAGTGTTTTTATTCGCAGATGGTCGAATGTGATAATAGATTTTTCAGGAGAAATAAGTTTCATACACTGGGAGCTAGAAGTAAGTTCCATACATTGTGTGTATGATTGAGCAATTAAAAGCAATGTGCACAATATTATATGTCTTTTATTCATCGATAAAATCCTTCAATTAGATAATTTCTATAATTTTCCAGCCATTTCTGCTTTTTAGGGCGTTTTTTGTCTTTTTTGACTTGTTGACCGACTGCTGGTCAATTGTTATGATAATTATATTATGTGAAGAAATCAATAACAAAATGAACAATATGCAAAAATGTCAAAAAAATAAAAAAGCAGCACTTCATTGATTTAAAGCGATATATTGCGACAAATAGGCGATTTTTTAGGGGGTTTGAGAGCGAGGGGGGCTCATGATAGGGAAAAGGTGTATATTATATGCTTTGGCAGGCTTTTTCTGCATTGCCGTTTTGGCGGGCGAAAATAGGGTGCAGAAAAAAGGGGCAAGAATTCTTGAAAGATATTGGTTGATGAATAAGGCGACTGAGGTGCACGGATGTCCGCGCGAACTGAATCAGGAGATAAGCCGTATTGCATGGAAAGATGCGATAATAAAGATCAGAGAGCTTAGATTTTCTTTTGAAAGACTCTATTACTATAAGTTTATTGCTTCTAAGGCAGATTATGGAATTGCTGCTATGGAAAGGCAGATTATGGAAAAACGGATTTTTGAACTGAATGAACAACAGCAAGAAGGTTTATTGCATCTGATAAAAAACAGAAGGAATAAAGAAGAAGTCTTTACGCCAGAGCAGTATAGCAAGATGAAAATAGTTCCTTCTGTGTTCAGAATTGCTTTGGGCAAACAAGATGCTTTTGTTACTATGCCCTGGCATGAGGAGTGCTTAGAGCATTTACTGTTTATTCCGCTATTATCAGTTGTTGGAGGAGTTGGTGTTGGTGGAGCAGATTTATTCATGGTTCCATTATTCTCAATATCAACTGGTATACCAATGCGGGAAAATGAGGTTTGCGAAATGGCATTAATTGGAACAGGAGCAGGAGCGTTGCTTGGTGCAATGCTATTCTCAATAAGTGAGATTGGCCGTATCGGATATAAAGGTCTTCCACGTAGGAGAATGCGGGAAACTTTTAACCTTGAATTGCCAAAACTAGATGAAAGTTTTATTAAAAATTTATCAGTTCGTGAAAAGCAATGGAGCCGATCAATGCTATTGAAAGCATAAATGCCTTTGTTCCCTACTTAATGGACCGCTAGTCAGTCAAATGATAGAATAAATCCATTAACAATTTTTAGAAAAATCAAAGGAAATCAATGGTTAGAATCACCAAAAGACCGGAAGAGCGAAGACAAGAAATAGTAATAGCGGCGCGACGTCTTTTTGAAGCAGAAGGCTATGACAAAGTTACGATGCAGCGGATTGTTGAAGAAGTTGGTATTGCTAAGGGAACGGTGTTTTACTATTTCGAAAGCAAAGAAGAACTGCTCAAGGCGGTTGTTGAATATATTATCGAAGAAGATTCTACCCGCAAGCGCTTGCTTATAGAAAAAACAGGTGGTAATGCGTTGGATAAAATTCGTGCAGTGATGCAGCTGGATAGCATGGCTTTGAAATATCCAACAATCCTTGAAAGCCTTCACAATGTGGAAAATTCAGCAATGCATACGCAATTGCTTGCGGTGATGATAAATAATGAGGCGCATCTGTATGAAACGCTTATTGCCCAAGGTTGTGATGAAGGTATTTTTCAGACAGATCATCCACTCGAATGCGCCGAATTTATTATTTCTGGAATTCAGTTTCTGACCGATCAAGGAATTTATCCGTGGTCAGAATCAGATTTGATGCGCAGAGTGCGCGCTTTTCCTTTGCTAGTGGAGGCGATCTTAAAAGCTAAGCCTGGTTCTTTTCAGTTTATGTTACCAAGTTGAAGGTCTGTGTTTAAATGGAGCATTGATGGGAATGTTTTTGGCAATACAGGCATGGTTGGCGCCTTAAATTGCAAGATGAGACATAAAGTAATATTATTCCTTATATCAAGCTGGAAGGAGTTTTATGCACAACAAATAATTGCGTAAAAAATTTGAAAAAAATAAGTAATGTTTAAAAAAAGAAAGAAGTTGCATGAACAAGAATTGTCTTAATTTTGTTTTTATGTTGAGTTTGTCATTATTTTGTATCACGAATGCTGCCGAAAATCATCAATTATCGGCCACAAAGAATATGTGTCCTTATGTTTTAGAAATGAGTAAATTGTCAGCAGACTCACCTTCAATGCAACATACTTTTGTAGCATTGGATAATTTTTTTAAAAAACAGGGGATCAAAGATGATGCTGCTGCAGCAAAATTTGGAAGAGAAACTAATATCTTTGATCAACCAGAGCAGTTTAATAAAAAAATGGGTGCCTTTTTTAATCTCAGCAAAACTGATGTTGTTCCAAAAAATCAAAAAAAATATCAGGCAATAATATTCATTACTTCTGGAATCGATGTTTTTACCGAGCGATTAGCTTATCTCAGTAGATTGGTGAAATCACATAATGTGCAAACGGATGAAATTATAGCTTTAGTAGGTAATCACGCTCATCGGCAAGATTTGAGAGATGCTCATTATTTACTAAATCTCCCCAGTTTATTTGAAACTGATTTTGATCTTACTGTATTTGATAAAGATAAAATTCAAAAAGCTGTTGAGTCTTCAAATACACAAAAAAATTGGATTCATCGCGATGGGATGGAAATGGCATGGAAATTGGTTTCATGCGATGCTGTCATGACTCAACTAAGAAACAAATTCCGTTATTTTTCTGGAAATGACGCTCCGTCCCTTCGGACGGAACAATTACTTGAACAGCTCATTGAGAATGGGCTTCGACAGCCAATAACCGATGAAAATCCGATTGCTTTTATAGCTAATGCGCAAGGCGCGGCCAAAACAAAGGAAATGGTTGCAAAATATTTTGCAGGAGTTAGTAATGCTGTTGATGTATTAATAGCTCGTCCCATTGCAGAAGAGATTGAAAGTAAACTTTTTAATGACACACCACAGCAATGTGCAATGGCAAGATTATTCCATTTTTATCGTATGTTAGAAGTATCTCAGTCGGGGGTTAACTCAATACTATCAACTTAAGAGTGAGAATTAAAAACCAATGCAGTTAAAGATAAAAAATTAATAAAAATATGTATCTTCCCATCCCGTTCGCCCTGAGTGTTTTCCGAAAGTTCCTACGCAGGAAAATGTATCGAATGGGTCAATCTTATGGATATTTTTTGAACATTCCTTTTGAAGAAAAATTTAAGTAAGGATTACCCTTCGATACATTTTTTGAAGACAAAAAATACTCAGGGCGAACGGAGGTTGGGGTAATAATTTCTCTTAAACTGACAGCATTGTGGGTTAGCTAGGTCGTGCTTGAGTTATATCAGATTAAGGTATTTAAGGAGATCAAATGATTGCACGTTTATCTAAAGTAGTACTATGCATAGGGATCATTTTCAGTGGGAATATTATGAGTTATCAACATACTGGCTCGCAAGGTCAGCAATATCTCGACTTTATTGTGCACCTCGATAGTGCACAATTTCTACAACAATCAAATCTTTTGTTTGCTTCAAACGTAAAAAAGATCGTTAATTCGCAACTAATCTGCAACAACAGAAACGAATTGATGCAACAGATGTTCAATGTTTGGGATGCAAGTGGTGGGGTGGAAAAGGTTGATCTGCTTGAATCAATCTCCAATGCTGATAATTCAATAGAAATCATTCGTTTTGAGATTTTTTTCAAAGATGGTGCAGTGGAATCTGTCATCAGTATTTTGAAAAAAGATGATGATGGGCTATTGTATGAAATTAATGAAGTTTTTGGTGAAAAATGTATTTATCAATGGCCATAAGATAGGTTCAAAGGAAAATCATCATGTCCTCAGGGATTTTCAATCATGTGCAAATAAAAGTTGTAGACCTAGCACATAGTCGTAAGTTTTATGATTCGGTTATGAGTGTATTAGGGCATCGTATGGTGCTAGAGATCGAAGACGTCGTTATTGGTTATGGCACAAGTGTACACGATATGTTTGAAATACGCCAAACGAGCGAATTAGCACCTTTATCCAAATCTGTTCATATAGCATTCAATGCAACAGATAAAAAAATGGTTAATTCTTTTTATCTCGTCGCGCTCGAAAATGGTGCTGAATGCAACGGTAAGCCGGGGTTTAGGCCTGCGTACGGAGAAGGTTATTATGCTGCTTTTGTTATAGATCCTAACGGACATAATATTGAGGTTGTTTATGATGAATCAAAATAAAAATGTAGCCACTGCACACGCATATTATACGGCAATGGCTGAAAAAAATAGCGAGTTGGTAGAAAAATATTTGCATCCAGATATTCATTTGATTGGGCCGTATGGCCAAAAAGTCGGCAAAGAGGCGGTTTTTGAAGCAGCAAAAAAATTTATGCATATGTTCAAGAGTATAAAAATTCATTCACAGTGTGGTTCAGATGATCACGTTGCTATCTCATATGATTTATTGGGGTTTGGTGAATCTGAGACTGCACTGCGAGCAGCATCATTGATGACGTTTAAAGATGGGCTTATTATCAAAAATGAGCTCTTTTTTGATACGCGATCATTGTAAAGTATCATAAAGGAAAAATAGTATGCTCAGCATTGTTAAGTTCGGTGCATGGTTTATAAGTATTATTATTTTTGTGAGTATTGCATGGCGCTTACTATCGCAACGTATTAATGTACCATGTCCTTCATGGTTGTCTTGGTTGGTTGAACTTGATAATCCATTTGCAAAAGTATGTCATGCACAATTTATTGTAGAACATTTAGATCTTGTTTCTAGCATGAAAGTGCTGGATGTTGGAGCTGGTGCTGGCAGAGTAACTATTCCTTTAGCAAAAAAGGTTGGTCCGCAGGGGCAAGTAACGGCAATGGATATTCAAGATGGTATGCTAGAAGTTATTCAACGAAAAATAGAAAAAGAAAAGCTGCACAATATCAGATTGTTGCACGCAGGCGTTGGTAGTGGTGCTTTGGAACATCATTATTATGACAGGGCAATTTTAGTAATGGTATTGGGAGAAATTCCCGATCAACGTGCGGCATTGCAAGAGATATACGCTGCTCTCAAACCAGGCGGAATAGTATCTGTTTCGGAAATGATTTTTGATCCTCATTTTCAATCAAAAAAATCGGTTGTTGCATTGGCGCAATCTGTTGGCTTTTCTGAAAAAAAGTTTTTTGGCCGTTGGGTTGCTTACACAGTACATTTTAGGAAATCGTAAAAACCACATCAATAATTATAAAAATCATGATTATACTCATCAATGGCTGTCCTTCAGCGGGCAAATCAACCATTGCCAAAGAATTACAAAAATTACACGATAAACCCCTTTTGCATACTGGCATTGATCATTTTTGGAAGATGGTACCAGATCAATACAAAGAGTTTGGTTCTCAGGCGGCTGAAGGTTACTCTTTTATTAAGACAGTTGATACAGAAAATAATCCCATGATCACTATCCAGACCGGCGCATTTGGGCAGCATATGGATGATACCATGCCGCATGTTGTTAAATGTCTTTCCGATTGTGGGCATGATGTGGTGATTGATGAAGTGGTTATCCGCGATACTATTTTGCGCAATTACGTTCAATGCTTACATAATGAGATGATCTATTTCGTCGGGGTTATGTGTAATCTGCAAGAATTGGAAAGACGTGAACGCATGAGGGGAAATAGGGAATTGGGTCTTGCGCGGGGGCAATTTGATACTATTCATCAGTATGCTGATTATTACGATATAATCGTTGACACCACCGATTCTGATCCAACTACCTGTGCACAAAAAATAATGGATTATATTCGAAACAATCCTGATCCTCAGGGGATGAAGCGATTGGTTAAGTATTTTATTAGGTAAGAAACTTATGATGAAAATAAATGAACGAGATATTAAATCTTTTATCAGTGAACCTTATTTTTCTCGAGGCAGAGAATATGTTGAGTCTCGATCAATCAAAATCGGTGATGTCACAGAAACTTCTGTTAAGGGAAAAATTGTAGGTAGTTATGTTTACTCTGTTCAACTGTCTCTTGGCAAATCCGGATTAAGTGGAAGATGCACATGTCCTGCTTTCACTGATTTTGGTCCATGTAAGCATTAGCGGCTTTGGGGTTTGCTATCATTGCATATCATCGAGGTAAATTTGATACCTTAGCAAAAGATTTTGAAGATGATGTTGCCGATTATGAAGAATTCGAAAAAGTTCTCAAGCGTAAAAATAAAGATGAATTGATCGCGATGATTTTGGAAGTCAGTGATTGGTATCCTGATATGAGACATGAATTTATGTGATAATAAAATAAGAGGCATCGCGTAAGCGATGCCTTTCATCTTTACTCACTCAGTTGTTGTGCCATTTTTTGCAAAATATCAGATCGATCCGTTCTGTAATCAAGAACAAGCAAGTATTTTTCATCAATTGGATGATGAGGATCTTGAACTGGTTCTTTATCTTCTTCAAATCCACATGATTCAAAGACTATTCGTGCATTCTGATTGGTTGGACGAATCATGGTGAAAATACGCATCACATCGGGTAGTACCCTGATAATCGAGCTGAGCAGCAACATCTCGAGACCTTGATGGCGATTTTCCGCAGCGATAACTAAATTAATGAGCTTAATGGTGCCCTGTGGTAGTGCTGGTGTAATGGCAGCCATGAGAAATCCTAAAAGCTGATCTGTTGTTTGGTCTTTAATTGATGCAAAATAATAGACATCATTAATCAGCATGGTGATAATTTCAGTTCCAAACTTAGATATATCAGCTAAATAAAATTGCGTAATTGAAGCTTGCAAGGTTTGTTCAACTTGCAGCCAATCCACAGATTGTACTTCGTTTGCAAATAAAGGCTCACAACTTCTTAAAAAGCCGCCACTGGAACTGGCTTCAGGATGTTTTTGGAGAAATTGAGTTTCTGCTGTTGCTGTTATCTTGCTTGCAAGATCGCTTACTTTTTTTTTAAAGGTTGCAAGTTCTTGCGATATAATATTGGTTTTATGCCATTCGATTACTACCACGCGTCCGGACTTATCTTGGGCGGTAAAAAATCCACTTTTTTGTTCTTTATGATTATTCATTGTATTGATTCTTTCAATAGAAATAAGAGTTAAGCATACCATAACTGATATCACTCCAAAGAGTGTATAGTTCATATAATTCATGGTATTGATACCTAAAAAATAATGATTAAAAATAGAAAAAGTTATCCGGCATTCTGCCAGAAGAACTATTTAAAAAGAAATGATAAGTAGACTTTTCATAATTGGAATTCCTTTGCGTAGCAGGTAACTGCCATTATTTTTCAAGATATAGCAAAAATGGTGTTGCGGCAAGAGATCATTTTTTACTTTTTTTCAGCAGTACCAGTCAAATACGACTTTTTCACATTCCTGATATAAGAACGAATCGCTTTAACAAGAACAAAAGCATCTAATGCTGTTTTTAATTTTTTGTCTATTTTAAGCTTTTTGCATATATCGAACAGTTCGCAGAGGTGATATATGTTTGCCTCATCCTCAATAAAGTTAAAATCTTCCGTGTCTTGCTCGGTATAAAAATGAAGAATTGATGCCTTATTATCATTATGCGATGAGAACACAATGGTGTTCTCATCGCTTGTTAAACCCATTGCGTGAGGAATAATAAGATTATCATGATGAAAATTATATGCAGTGAGTAATCTGCAGTTGCTTAATTTCCATATAAAAAAATTGCTTAGATTGCGATTATTGTAGGGGCTTGGATCGGATAAAATTAATACGTTGTGCTTGCGGCTGCAAAGCATAAGTGGAGGTTCAGTGCTAATGCCCATTTCTTTGCGCCATTTTGTAGAATAATGAGGGATGCATTGTTGGATTAGAGTATCATAAAAAGCAAATTCTCCATTTGCCATTGCTATTATGAGTAGTTTTCCATCTTCAGTAAAAATTGTTTTTAGAATGGAATGTGATGTTGTTTTTTCTATAGCTTTATCATATGTGGGTTTATTGAGATAATGATGGGTAGGTTCATTGAAATAGCAAAAATAGATCTTATTTCCTTGATAGATGATAAGCAGATCGTCATTGGGACTGAATTGAGCGCCACTAGGTGTGATATCAATTTGTATCACCAGTGCTTCAGTCATGGGAGTTAGCAAGAATATTTCACCATTTTCGCAACAGGCAGTAAATAGAGATGATTTGTGAGCAGCACACAATATGCTCAGAGGAGATTGTAATGAAAAAGTATATTTGATTTCCAGCTCCAGCGAATCAAGGCTGCATAATAAGATCTCATTGTGCCCAGATCCTAAAGCAAGCCATTGTTTGTTAGGACTTAAAAGATGATGTGTTATTTTTGATGAAATTTCATAATTCTTCACATTATTGTCTGTAAGTATCACTATATTTTTCTTATTATTATCCTTGCATTGTTGGTTTGGACAAAGTATAGAAAAATTAGGCTGATCCTTTTGAGCGCCCTGCAATAATCGTACATATTGAACTGTGTCTGTATCATTTTTCGTGGTAACTGTTGTGATGGTAACCATTTTATCCATTATTTCATCACACATAGCATACTCATATTCTAGGCCAGGCAATAGGTTGTAATTACCATCATGGCACACAAAATTTTTCTTTTTTTGCGATTCCATCGAGATAACTTTTAATAATTCTTTATTGCCGATGAGACTTATTTTTTGCTGATAATTATGCTCTAAGATTGCATGTTTAAATTTGAGCACTATTTTATGTGCCAAAGGCTGTCTGAAGAATTGCGTGAAAAGTTCCGTGGAAAGATTATCAAAGCTCGAGTTGAGTTTTCCGTATAATCGCGTGAGTCGAAATCTTTCATATTGTGCAGCGTGAGCAAGGTGTGCGGGTATTTCCGGTTCCATGCCATGCATGCTGATGTGGGGAGTCAGGAACAGTATGTAAAATGCTATCTGTTTTTTATTCATATTGCTTGTTTTAGTGTTGACCCTTATGTTAATTTTTAAAAGTTAAAAATTCAATAAGGGGGGATTTTCAATGTGTGTCAAAAAATGGGGTAAGGTTCTATTGTTCGTATTCTTACTGTGCCAACCAGTTGCAAAAGCAGATAGTTGGCGTGTTTTATTTTGTATGGATTCAAGCGATAATCTCAGCGATATGGCATTCAAAAGCATTACTGAAATGATGCAAGCTGAATTGGGCCAGAGCGTTGAATGTTTTATTCAAATCCATGCGTATTATGATATCGCGTTGCGTTATAAAGTAGAAGAAAAAGGTATGCAATTTATTGAGCAGATTAAGCTTACTGGTAATGGTAAAGACGATTTTATTAATGCAGCTGCATGGGGATTCAATGATAATACTGCAGATCATACCATGCTGATTTTATCAAATCACGGCTGGGGCATTTTAGATCCTCGGTGGAATGAAGCAACGCAAAAATGGGTGGTTGATAGCGATATAGTCACCAATTGCTGCACGGTAAAGCGTTCACAAATAATTGATCATGCCCAAAATCATCGTGGATTTATGTTTAATGATGGATCGCGTACGTATTTAACGAATAATGCTCTTATTGATGGGCTTGATTATGTTGCTAATCAGGTATTAGGTAAAAACATTGATATTGTAGCATTTGATACCTGCATGGGGGCGATGATTGAAGTTGCATATCAGATAGCGCCTTATGTAAATTTCATGATCGGATGCCAAAGCTGTGCCTTAAAAGATGGTTTTGAGTATAAAGGAATCATGGATTTGCTTAAAACGGAAGATAATGATGCACGTGATGTTGCAATAGGCATGGTGCAAACATTTGATGCGTATTTCAATGAGCATGATGATAAAGGCATTTATACTAATTCGGCATTCGACTTGCAGTATGTTTGGAATGTTGGTTGGGCGATGGATGCGGTAATCAGATCTGTTATGAATATGCCAAATGCATTGGAAATTCTAGAGGAGGCACGTAAAGATTCACCGCGCCTTTGTATGTGGCCCATATATACCGATATGATTCAATTTTTTGAAATGTGCCAACAATATGTTCAGGATAGTCCTGAGTTTGATGCTGCTTTACAAGAATTGCGTAATGCCCATTCACGGATGATCATTGCTTATTGCGGTGGTTATAGTGTGCAAGATTTTATTCATGGCTCTGCTATTTATTGTCCTTTCAGCCGCGTTGATCGTTCATATTATGATACAGTATTTGCACAGTCTTCTGAGTGGTTAAATATGTTGCAATCGATATGTGCGCCATGTGGATTGTTTTCTGAAGATCAAGATTGGACGGTGGGAGAGTTGTAAGGTTAGTTCAGGTTCTGAGCTATAAGTAATTTTTATCTCGCTTCCGTTCGCCCTGAGTCAGACCCCATGTTGCGATTCTCTTTACATGGGGACCCCAATGAAGAGAAAGCGGAATTGTGGATAGGAATAAAATGTATCGAAGGGTTTGGATATTAAACATTTTATGAATTAATTATTTTCATTTTACCCTTCGATACATTTTTTGAAGACAAAAAACACTCAGGGCGAACGGGAGAAGGGATTATAAACAGCTTTTTGCTATATCCTTGGTTTATGTTAGCATTAAAATATCAAATGATGATTAATTCTAACATATTGAGGAAATAATGGTGATTAAAAGTAAACAAGTAATGTTGCTTTGTGCAATCGTTATTGCAACTACACAGTTTTCTCTATCTGCCATGGAGCAGCCTCAACTCATTAAGTTTCCTTCTGTGGATCATAGGATTAATCCGCAGAAATTTGTACAAGATCATCGTCAGATTATGTATCAAAACATGACGAGACTATCGATAGCGGGTTATGGAAAAGAATTCATTGAGAGTTATCAAGCAATGACTGAGGTCAATTTACAACAAGGGCTGCAAATCATTCACTCTCGGCAATCTTTTGTATCATCAAGTTCATCCATTACGAAAAACAGATGATTATTCAACATTTTTTGGTTTAAGAATTGTACGTAAATGGTTTCTTATGAGCTCAGTATGTTCAGGAAAAATGATATCAATATTCTTTTCTAATTCTTCCATATAAGTATCTAATGCTATCCCTTTAAGATTTTTCTGTGCCCAAGTCGCTGCGTAAAGCCATATCAATTGATTGAATGTAAAAAGATTGCGTGTGGGGGCGCACCAGATATTTTCTGAATTAATTCCGGCAAATAATAATCCCTGACTGGTCGATGGACATGTGGTGATCTCTAATGGTCCATAATCCTCAGCAGTTGCGAGCAATTGTGGTTTTGGTTGGTGTAACAAATCCCATAAGCGAATTTTTTCATCACTAGAGAAAAGAATATCGTTTTGTGGAGAAAAGGTAACATTGTGTACAATGTGCCGTGAATCTTCTACCGATAATTCAAATTTTTTGCCAGTTGTAATGTTCAATAGGCCTACGGTCCAATCATCAGAAGCTGAAGCAAGCAGTTGGCCGGAAGCATCAAACGACATACCGTTAACGTGATCTGCATGATTATATTTATTGATGTAAGTATCTGTTTTAAAATTCCATAGGAAGATATTACTATAAGAACTTATTGCGAGTAAGTCTTTTTCTGGATATAAAGCGAAATTACAATAGCCATTACTAATTTCATATAAACGAGCGTCAATAACTGAGATTGCCGTTGTTTGTTCCTGTGGTGTTATGATAATAATTTTGTCTATAAATTGTCGGTTAGAGGTGGTATAGCATATAATATAATTTTTTTTCACCATTATTCCCCCCATTTCTCCGGGAATATTCATATCGATTTCTATCTGTTTTTGAGTGGTGAGATCCCACAGTTGACAGGATCCTTGAGCATCGATGGATAATAAAGTTGTTTCTGTGGTATTGAATGTATATACGGATTTAGGAATAGTGAGTGTAGATTTGGCAAAGTTGTTTTGGATGTCAAAGAGGGTCAAGAGACCCGATTTTTGGTGATATGTGCTTAAAAATTTTCCTCGAGGACTGAATTGAGCATAATCACAGTCTATTTTGATTGTTTTTTGTATGCTAAAGTCTGGTAGGGCATGCACATTGACTTGTTTTTCCTTCACATTGACTTGTTCTTCCTCATCCTCGTAATCAATATACTGTTCATAACCAAGGTACTGTTCAAAGTCGGCGGACTGCTCATAGTCAACATGTTGCTTGATGGTCATACAATATTTTCCCCTTGGATCGAATGCAATGTCATTGATGAAATAATCCGATTCTTTTGGCGCAAAGTTTATGAGAGGCTGTTTGAGAAAAATATTTGTTATAGCTGGCTTGTACATATCATAAAATTGGTTTCTTAGTAAATTCAGAACGTCAGGAGGTGTGTCCAGAGTAAGCTTATTGATTGTTCGAGGTGTTTCTGCAATAAGCTCATCGATTGTTATGTGTTTAAACTTTTCAACTTCATTTTGTAAAGTAGGGAAATCATTGATAGATTTTGCCAAGATAGGGAGGAATTTTTGTTGCATGAATGTTCGTTGAGATAACTCTCGAAGAGTAAGTATTTCAGTTTTTCTATTGTTTGGACGTGTTCTAGCCTTTGGTTCCATTCCATATGTTTGCAATGGCAATAGTGCGGCAAATATAATTAATAAAATTGATTTTTTCATCGACATCCTCAATGCTTTATTTAACTTTCTTCCTTCAATATGCGTTATTTGCGCATAAAAAGTCAACATTTTGAATCTGAACTAAAGGGAATGCTTACTATTTCGTCCATTTAGAGTAAACTGCTTTAGCCCCATATGAGAGTTCCTCATATGGGGACCCCAGCAGAAGAATGAAATCGATGATAAAGTAGGGTTAAAACCGATTATGATCAGGAATCTTTCTCATGAATAATGAATCTGGAAAAATCGCGACAGCGAAAAATAATGATGGTTATTTAAAAGTCGAACAATCGCCCGCATTAAGCGGGCATGTTTTATTATCGGGGGCAAAGAATGCGGTGCTGGTGACCATTGCATCGCTTATCTTAACAAGCGGGCAATCGGTATTGCATAATGTCCCAGCATCAGCAGATGTATTTGAGATGATGCAATTGCTTGTGCAATTAGGAGCAACTGTCTCTTTTGATGGTGAAAATCATAAACTCTTTGTTGATACAACAGAATTACATAATTGCGAGGTAAGCAGAGCAATTATGCAAAAAACGCGTACCTCAATTTTGGCAATGGGACCTTTACTTGCACGCTTTGGTAAGGCACGCATTGGCGGTCTTCCTGGCGGTGATGCGATTGGTAAAAGACCTATTGATTATCATTTGAAGAATTTTGAAAAAATGGGGGTTGTGCTTACCAATGAAGAAGATTTCTTGTGCGCGCAGGTTGAAAAACTGGTTGGCACTCGTCTTATTCTTGAATACCCCAGTATAGGCGCAACAGAAAATCTGATTATGACAGCAACAATGGCCCGCGGAACGACGAAAATTATCAATGCCGCTTGTGAGCCTGAGGTCTTCAATTTAATCGCTGCACTCAAAAAAATGGGGGCAAAAATAACTATTGATGCTCCGGCAACAATCACGGTTGAAGGGGTTCCCTTTTTAAAACCTATAGAACATACGATTATGTTTGATCGTCTTGAGGCAGGATCATTACTTATTGCAGCGGCTGCAACGGGTGGAGAAATATATATACCAAACGCTTCAGCTGATCTGCTGGATGTGTTTTTGTTGAAACTGCAAGAGATGGGGCATGCAATTACTGTTGGCGAAAATGGTCAGGGAATCCATTTAAAAGCGACCCAAGCTCCGCAGGCGGTGTCGTTCAAAACTGGTCCATATCCAGGATTTCCCACTGATTTGCAAGCGCCGATGATGGCACTGCAGTGCACAGCAGAAGGTGTAAGCATTATTGAAGAAACGGTGTTTGAAAATCGTTTTCATCATGCACATGAATTGATCAAGATGGGTGCTTCAATAAAAATTGAACATAATAAGGCGATTGTTACCGGCGTTAAGCATTTGTGTGGGGCAGAAGTTGTTGCTGCCGATATTAGGGCATCAACAGCTTTGGTTGTTGCAGGGCTTATGGCACATGGCACTACCATTGTTTTAGGTTTACATCATTGGAAACGAGGATATGATGCCTTGGAGAAAAAGCTGCAACGATTGGGAGCGCGAGTGAGTGTGCATGAGCAGAGCGATGAGAATGTGGTTGTTCATGAATTAAAAGCAGCAGAAACGCAAATGTTCAAATGAGAGAGATATAATGGCAATAAAAGATTTACATCCTGATTTTTTTGAAGCACAGCAACGGATTTATGAACCACTCGGATTGATTTGCAATAATCTACAGCAAGAAGCTGAAAGCAGCGAATATGGGGCTTGTACTTTTGAAATGAATGGACAGCGTATTATCTTTCGCGTAGCAAAAATTACTCCAACCAAAGTGGGACAGTTTGTTACCTTGTGGAAGCGAATTGGCAAAGGTCCGATTATGCCGTATGACGTGAATGATCCATTTGATTTAGTTGTAGTGAATGTTTCTGCTAACGGGCTGTTTGGGCAATTTGTTTTTCCAAAAGCGGTATTAGAAGAAAAGGGAATTATCTCTAAAAAAGGAATCGGAGGCAAACGGGCAATCCGTGTCTATCCTCTGTGGGATATTGCTGATAATCCTCAGGCCAAAAGAAGCCAAGCATGGCAATTGCGGTATTTTTTTGAGGTTGGTCAGGATAATAAAGATCCGATGATTAAAAGACTTTATTTAGAAATTCCCCGATAATTCAGTAATTTCAGTCGTAATTTTCGATTGTCGGACTTTATTATATTCTAATTTCGAATTGGTCAGTAATGTATTGGCATTGCGCGTTGAATTATCCATAGAAATAAAGCGTGCTGCGTGTTCTGAAAGAAGCGATTGAAAAAGCAAATTCTGGAATTGCGCTTCAATATACTGTATTGCCAATTTATTCAAGATCCTACCCGGTTCTTCATCCCAGGTATATTCTTTTGCGGACATATCAGATTTGGCTGCTATATGAGCTGTATCAAAGGGGATAAGGCGAGTAATAGTTGCCTTTTGAACAAAGAAATTTTTAAAAACATTGCTGATAATAACAACTGATGTATACACAGGTGTTGCCGTCATGATGAGATCGATTAATTCTTGTGCAATGTTCAGAAAATTGCGTGCAGTGAGTGTGGGGAATGAACAGATTAATTTATCAGGATAGTTATTGATCAAATAATCGATCGGTTTTTTGCCGACGGCGCTAAAATGGTAGTGTCCTGATGGATTTTGTGCCAAATACTCATCTAACAGTTTTGATAATTGGGTGTTGAAGCCGCCACAAAGGCCTTTTTGCGATCCAATAACAATAATAAGGCGATTATTATTGGCACCTGTTGGCATAAGCTGTTCATGCGACCACGATGGAGTTGCTTGCTGAACTTTTATGAAAAGTTGCTTGAGAGTTGCCAAATACCCATTCAGAGGTTCTTGTTTGATTTTAAGACGAGAATGGGCTGACATTGAAATAATGCGCATGACATCGGTAACTTTTCTGATTGTTTCAATTGTTTGAATGCGATTGCGCATTTGGATAAGTTTGGACATGAGGCTCCAGCAAAAAAAATGATTTATGAATGTTAGCTTTTTTTAATATACCTCTTTCGAGACTAAGGGCATAGTAAAAAATGAAAAATTTCATCCCCGCGCTCGCCCTGATGCAGGGCGAACGGGATAAGAAAAATGATTCTAATTTAATCCCAGCCCAATTCATTTAATCGGTCAAAGTAGGTTTTTTTCTGGTCGCTGACATCTGGTTTGGCGACTCCATCAATGGGTTTATTCAGTGGAGAAAGATTATTCAAATCTGGTTTTTGGTTCGGAGCTGTCGGAGAAAGAATTGATTGAGTTGGCTTATTGTTGTGCTCTGGCGCAGGTTCTTTCTTTGGTTCTTCTTGTTTTTTTAATGCTTCGCGTTCGCGAGCATTAAATTCTTGGAATCTTTTTTTCGCTACTGATTGCTCTTCTGATGCTTCATAGACTTTGTGTTGAGGGGCATCTTCTTTTGGTTGCTGATTATTTTGGTCATCTTCAGATTTATTAGGTTGATCAAGCAGTTCTTGAGGGGCTGGTGTGGAGGAAGAATTATGAATGTGATATAGTGCTCCTCCCACGCCTCCTATTGCTATCACAGCGCCGCAGAAATAAAGTCCATATTTTTGATCGTCAGTAAGTCCATACGTCAGGGTTGGCAAGAGAGCCAAAGAAATAAGAACAAGGAAAAGCTTTTTCATTAAAATCCTTTATTTTAGTGTAATGGTTCACATAATTATATATTAATTTGCTATAATAGAGAGGGAAATAAGAAAATCTTCTATTTTTGTTGTGGGCATATGATTATTATTATTGACGCTTACAATCTTTTACGCGCGATTCCGCCTTATAAAAAAACAATAACAGATCAAGAAAGAGCGAGGTTTATCACTCAACTTGGTACGTACGGTCGTCGTAAAGGACATAAAGTAATTATTGTTTTTGATGGAGGTTCTCATGAATGGCCATTTAAAGAAAGCACAAAAAAAGTAACAGTGGTTTATTCTGGCATCCATGAGAGTGCAGATGATTATATCAAGGAATGCCTTGAAGAGAATCGATCCAAAGATCTATTATTGGTCTCTTCCGACGGTGAATTAAATCGTTTTGCGGCACGGCTTACTATTCCTTCAATCGATTCAGCAGCTTTTTATGAACTGGTATATCAGGAATTATCGGTAAAACAATCGTCATCGATACGTGTGCCACGAGATCAATTGATCAAAATTGCTGATGATACGACTGATGATATTGATATGCTTATGATGGAGGCAAGTAAAAATGTGCTCATCAAAAGTGAAGATTTTGTTCATGATAAAAAAAGAGGGAAAAAATCTAATCCTGTCGATAAAAATGAGCGATCATTATTAAAAAAATTAAATAAATTATGATTAAAGAAGTAATATATTCTCTTGATGAACATCACCTAGTCATTGATGAACTGAAGGCCTTGATGGGCACCTATCAGATTTTTGCATGCAGTGGTCCGCTCGGTGCTGGAAAAACGACAACCATCAAAGCCTTATTGCGCAGTTGCGGGGTAACTGGTCCCATTACAAGTCCGACGTTTACCTACGTGAATGTATATGAAAATAATCAGGGTGAACGTTTTTATCATTTTGATTTGTACCGCATTGGGAGTGTGGAAGAGTTTCAATCACAAGGTTTTGATGAGTATTTGTATCAAAGTAATTCTTGGTGTTTTATCGAATGGCCAGAAGTTATTAAGCCATTGCTAACGCATAGCGTTTGTTATGTATCTTTTGATTATCACGAAGATCCTGAAAAAAGGGTAGTGAAGATAGAATGTAAATAAAAGAGGCTCCATGCAAAACGCATGAGGCCTCTTTTGTTGAAATTGACATTATTCAAGTTAAGAGTGTTCTGGAGCATTCTTGTCTTCGAGACTCCATACCATCAATTCTCCATCTTTGAGACCAAGATTGCTTATGGTAATAAAATCAGTGGTGCCAGGAATCCACTGCGTGAGTATCGGTAAGGATTGATCTTGGGTATGCTTTGCGACAATTGCGCGTTTTTCAGGGCTATATACTACCAGGTCATTGCCGGGATTAAATGCAAGATATTTTCCATTGGAACTGAGTGCTATATTAAGACATAGTTTTGTTGTAATGCAATCGAGCTCTTGGAAGGTGTTTCCATCGCGTATCACAATCATAGATGTAGTTTTATCAGATCCGGATGAATATAAGCTTGAAATAAAATATTTCCCTTGTTGATCAAAGAGTACGTTGTCCACTGGCGAGAAACCATCTTTACTGTTATCGAATGTGGCAACGATATCTCTTGTTTCTCTATCGATAGCATATGATTTGCTATCGGATGCTATTACAAAAATATTGGGTTTTTGAGGGTGCCACACAATTGTTATACTATTTTCTTCTCTTTTGCTCGCCCATATTTTTTTTCCATTCTCTGCATCGCATAAAGTAACAAGTTTGTTGTTTAATAGAATAAGAAATTTTCCATCTGAGCTATAAGAAATGCTGTCGCTGTCGCTCATGGCAGTATCGAACCATTCTTGTACCTGGTCGCCTTGGTTGTTATACAGGGTGTAGAGTAAATTGGCATTCTGTAATATATAGCAAGCTGAGATGAAAGAGCGTCCGCAGGGGCTACATGCCACGTATCGTAGATAATCAATATTTTGTTTACCATATAGAAAATCTTTAAGCACTTTACCTGATGCTAGATCTACATCAAAAAGATAAGATTTTTCTCTATAATGAGGAGATGGATCTTTGGCTCCTACAATGGCATGAATATTGTTACAAGCGATCGTTGTGATGCGATTCTTTATGGGTATAAGAGAACCATCGCTCATTGGGACGCCAATCACGCTGGACATAGCTTGGCCTGTTTTAACATTGGTAACAACAAAATTGGCTATGCTGTCATATTTTGCATGTACCAATCGCTCACCATCGGGAGTAAGGCTTAAAAAGGTAGTTGTACCGCGTTTGTCGTATATATGGTCAGCATCACTTTTAAAAGGTTTGCTCGATAAGGTCATTAAAGTAGTGCCTTGTGCTTGTTTTGGCTCCATACTTTTAAGATTGGACGTTAATAGGCTTGCAACGATTGCCACGTATGATGTTGTACGTATATTATTCATACATTCATCTCCTTGTTTGTGTTTAAAGAATTCGTGCATTACGGTAGCATGCTACAATTAAAAAATCAAAAACATTGTGGAGGTGATTGATCCATTATTAACGCATAGCGTTTGTTATGTATCTTTTGATTATCACGAAGATCCGGAAAAAAGGGTCGTGAAGATAGAATCTAAATAAAAAGAGGCTTCATGGTGCGCATGAAGCCTCTTTTATGTAACTCACAATTATAAACTGATTTCTTCCTTTTTATCGATAACTACTAAAGCGATTTTTTACTTTTCCATAAATCTGCAATCATTCCCGCGATCGTAGCCCCAACAGAACCTGCTATAGCGCCTCGTTTTGTAAAGTCTGTAGCATCAAAGTAAGTCAATACCAAGAGCGTAATGCTACAAATAATGATAGAGCCTAAAATGCGGATGAATTGTTTTTTTTGTTGATTAGTTAATGACATGTTTTTCTCCAAGGTTTATTTATCGATAGCAATGAGGTGGGAAGTCTGTTGATTTATAGTGTAATTGCTCAGTAGGTGAATACAGTATTGCCATGGTCATAATAAACATCATTGCTAAAGTTATAGAACAAATTAGTATTATTTTTCGTTTACTCATGTAAGCCATAATTGCCTCAAGTTCTGTGATGTTTAGAAAATAAACTAATATTTAACTTTCATTATAGTTGCAAATTTCTCTTTGGTCAAAGATAAAGATGGCATTTTGCCGTACGAGAACATGAGGTGATTAGCAGAAAAATGAGCATAAATTGAAGAAATTTATAAAAAAATAGATTTTTTGCTAAATTTCAGTTGAAATCTGTTTGATTATCACGAAGATCCTGAAAAAAGGGTAGTGAAGATAGAGCAGAAGTAAAAAGTTTCACGTTTACTTCTTTTGTCGCAAAAGAATGAGTATCTGGTAAATCATGCTAAATGTGCTTGCGCCTACAGCTATAAATAGACTATTTCTTGATGCGCCTATATATATTGCTATTGGCATAATAATGGCAAGTCCTACGGCGTTCGTGATTATAAGGCTGATGATTGATCTTGTCTGTTGGCGCGTTAATTGCATGTTTTGTTCCTCAAAGTAGTAAGATTTTAGCTAAGTAGAATATTGGTAGCACTTGTAATAAGGCTTTTTTGGTACAATATGTAGGCTGCAATTATTGCCAATGAAGTACCTGCCTTAAAGTAAAATGATTTTTTGTATCGATCGACAAGTTCCGATGCTTTTTGTATCCAAGGAGATTGTTGCGGTGTATTCAATTTCTTGAGCAATTTATCTGCACAGTATAAGGTTGCCCATACTGCCACAGGGACAACTATTGAGGCGCCAAGGATTTTGCTATCATAATTATTATTCATAGCAACAGTGGCAGAGACAATTTCTTTTTTAAGACTGTCTGACATGGCAAAATTTGGATCGTTGAAGATCGTGGGGTTAATGAAAAGTGTGCCTTGATGAGAAAATGCGTTTTCCCCCAAGCTGGTCCAAAAGCTACGCGAAGCTTTGATATCAAGCGGGTGTGATAATTTTGTGGCATTAATGACATCAAAAACAATTTTTTTTGATGTTTCTGAAGCTGGAGTGTTGCCATATAATAAACAGTTAATCGGAGCAAACGCTAAAGAAAGAGTTTCGGTAATCGCGGTACCTGCCCATATTGCTGCATACACTCTTGAAAGCCATTTTTCCGTTGTGTTGGATTTTGTCTCTTGGATGTCTTGAGTTATAGTTGCTGTTGGATAAATGAGTGATAAGGAAAATATCAAGCTAAGCGCCATCTGTTTTTTCATATACATTTCCGTTTTTAAATTCGATTTTTTATATTAAATCTTAATTTCAGAGTAACATTCACCTTCTATTTCCACAACAGCCCCCATCAAATCGTTTTAAAAGAATGGGAAAGTTAAAATATAAATCAAGAGAGGCTCCATGCAAAACGCATGAAGCCTCTCTTGTTGAAATTGATTTATCGATAGCAATGTGGTGGGAAGTCCAACGTTGATTTATAGTGTAATTGTGCAGTAGGTGAATACAGTATTCCCATGATTATAATAAAAATCATTACTAACGTTATAGAACAAATTATTATTATTTTTCGTTTACTCATGTAAGCCATAATTGCTTCTCAATGATTATTAAAAGCTGTTTTTAGATGAACAACCCTTCTTCTTCAATAATATCAAATGCGACATTCAAGAACGATGGGCCATTTTTTAGTTTAAATGTTCTATTTAATGAACCATCTTCATTCCGCAAAATTTCAACGTGATGATTGCGATAGTTGCCATTAGTTTCTGTTTCTAGGTCAACCATTTTTGGGTAATGCGTTGCGATGATGCTAATGTTGTTTTTGTATGTTCCCAAATGTTTTGCAAATTGCAATGCCGCCATCTCGCCTTCTTGGGGAGATGTTCCCGTAAATACTTCATCAATGATAACAAAGCTGAATTCATGTGGTTGTAATTTTTGCACCATATCAAGAAGTTTTTTAGCGCGCATTACTTCAGATTTAAAGAGGGATGCTCCTGTTGCAATATCATCTGAGATATTCATAAAGCAATTAAGTTTGGCAAACGGAGTTATAGTTAAACTCTCTGATGGAGCGATACCAAATGTTTGTGCCATAAGAACATTGAGCGTGATCGCCTTGATCACTGTCGATTTACCACCAGTATTTGGGCCAGTTAAGATGCTGTTCGGGCATGATGCATCCAAGGTTGCATCATTAACAATAACGGTATCGGGATTGATGAAAGGGTTCCAAAAGTTGTGCGCATTAATTATTGGAGTTGGGCTATTTTCAACAAAGTTTACCATACAGTAGCGAGCTTCTTTTCCTTCGCGTGAGCTATAGAGCTTGCTGAGGGTAACATACATATCAAGTTCACCAGCTGCTGCAAAAACAGGAGCAAGTTCGTCTTTAACCTGTTTCATCAGTTCATATGCGGCAAGCACGCGACCAGAGATAGACCAAAAAGAAGGATCTCCCTTAAAGGTGTTAGTGTTAAGCATGCTGAGCAATTTATTGAGTTTTCTCGAGTGTTTTGCTGGGTTATTCAGGTCAGCTAATGGTTGCAAGGATGGTAGATAGGTTAAAAGTTCTTTGTTTTGGTTAATGAGAGAGCTTAGCCGTTTAAGTTCTTGAACATGTGATGCTGTGGCAATCAGAATGTTTTGTACGTGATTAATCGTTTCTCCCGTCGCTTGTAAGTTTTTAATTCCCGCATATAAGAAGGGTACTTGTATTGCGAAGGGAGCTATCATACATATTTTCACTGTAGTTTGATCGCGTGGTGAGAGCTTGGCCATTTCTGATGAGAGTGTGGCATACAGTTCTTGGCATGTAAGGCCTCGCTGGCGAGCAAAATTATAGAATGAATAAGCAACGAGACAAGGGCCGTAGAGAGCGGAAAATGCAAGCCAGCCCATTTGTATTGTTTTGTTGGTTATTTCCAGTAGCGGCGTGCATGTATTAATACTTTTCAGAATGTTTTTATAGTCTATATTTTTGCCAAAATAAAAAAAATCTAGAATGTCTTGATTCACCGGAATTTTTGAAGACCATGACATTAAAGATTTCGTTTCATATTGTTGAGTGTTTTTTAAAATAAAACCAATATCTTCAGTTAGTGATTCGTTTTCATTCAAGAAGAGGATTGCTTTTTGTCGATTTTGTAATAAGGCTATATCGGTAATCGGATGACAGAGGGAAAGGGCTGTATGTGCAGCGCCTGTGGCAGTATTTATTCCACTGAGAATAGTGCTAATTAAGTGTTGTTGGCTATTTTCGCCACCACTGACTAGGTTGAGTTTGTCGATGTATGAGCTATCGATGCTATCAAGGGCAAAGTTGTTATGCGATGCGACCAAATCAAAAGCAATTTCTTGTGCTTCGCGAGGTGAAAGTATTTGCCGTTTTGCATCAAATTTTTTGTTAAATTTTTCAAAAAGTGTGAGATCTTTACGGGGAGTGGGTGGCACAACAGATCCCTCCGCTCCAAAAGTGGATGTAAGATATTTTCCACAAATATCTTTATGTAAAGAGGTTTCACGAGAAAGAAGTAAGGCAGGATTGAGCAGGATGGTACATGCGATATAGGTAGCAATTACACGTTTGAACATGGTAGGTCCTTTCAGGTACTCCACACTATAAGCTATAATTAACATTCAACTTTAATTATAATTGCAAATTTCTATTTGGTCAAAGGCATAAAGAGTGTTTTGTTGAGGAGAAAATGGGATGATTAGCAGAAAAATGAGCAGAAATTGAAGGATTTTATAAAAAAAATCGATTTTTTGCTAAAATTAAGTTGAAATCCATTGAAAAAAGCAATATCATAGTGGAACAAGCTAGTGGAAGATGCTTGGGTGCGGTGAGGTTCCCGAGCGGCCAAAGGGGGTGGACTGTAAATCCATCGGCTATGCCTTCGCTGGTTCGAATCCAGCCCTCACCACCAGACTTCGCGTAAAGCTACGTCTGGCGCGGCCAGTTCTTTAAATGATTGATGTATTTGAAAAAGTGGCGAAAGCTGCCCGTTTGACCCCGTTTTTGTCAAGACTTCAATGGGGACCCCGGCGAAGAGTAACGGAGTTGGGGAATAAAGGCTGGGCGGTAAGATAAAAAGTCGATTTCGCTAAGAATGATGAAGAAGTTAAGTTGAATTTATGCGGGAATAGCTCAATTGGCAGAGCGACAGCCTTCCAAGCTGTAGGTTGCGAGTTCGACCCTCGTTTCCCGCTCCAGAAAAGCACAATGCCGGTGTAGCTCAGTTGGTAGAGCAGCTGATTTGTAATCAGCAGGTCGTTGGTTCGAGTCCTACCGCCGGCTCCATGTTTCTTGTTTGCATCACATTTCTGATTTCTAATACACAATAGGTGTGCAAAAAGTTTGTCTTTTTCTGTTTTTTTAATTAATCTATTATAAACCGTAAGGATTACGGTTCTCGCCCACGTAGCTCAGAGGTAGAGCACTTCCTTGGTAAGGAAGAGGCCACCGGTTCAATCCCGGTCGCGGGCTCCAGATAGCAAGTTGTTTTCAAGGTCTTTTAGGTATCTTTATAATTATGGCAAAAAATAGAAAAACTACTCATTTGGTTTGTGAAGTGTGCAAAGAGCGTAACTATACTCAGGTTGTTTCAAAAAAAAGAACGATTGGTTCTTTGAAGCTGAGTAAGTATTGCTCGCGCTGTCAGAAGCACAATGATCATAAAGAAACAAAATAGACCTTTTTATAGGTCAGTAGCTCAATTTGGTAGAGCAGCAGACTCCAAATCTGCCGGTTGGGGGTTCGAGTCCCTCCTGGCCTGCCATTAGAAAGAAGAAAAAAGATGATAAAAGATGTAACGCAGTTTGTTAAAGAAGTGCAACTTGAACTCTCGAAAGTTACTTGGCCTAAATTTAATGAGTTTGCAGGATCTATGATTGTAGTTCTGCTTCTCATGTCTTTTTTTTCGGTTTATTTGGGATTGATTGATAAAGGGCTCACGGAGCTCTGGCGTTTTGTAGTTAGATTGTATAGTGGTTACTAGTTTTGACAGGGCAAATAGTATATGAAACGCTGGTATGTGGTACAAGTATATGCAGGGTATGAGCAAGCAGCTAAAATTGACATTGAAAAGCGAATTCAAGCAGAACAAATGCAGGATTACTTTGGCGAAATTCTTGTCCCATCCGCTAAGTCAAAGCCAATGTTTGCCGTCGATGATAGTGCTGATCAACAGCTATTTCCTGGTTATATTTTAGCCGAAATGGAAATGACTCCAGAATCGCTCCGTGTTGTAACGGCGAGCATTCGTGTATTGAGATTTTTGGGGGGCAAAAATCCTGAGCCGATATCACAAAAAGAAATCGATCGCATTATTTCTCAAGTCAAGGGAGAGGTTGCGGTTGAAGTTACGCGTGAAGAGTTTTCTGTCGGTAGTGAGGTAGATATAGTAGAGGGTCCATTTGCTGGATTTGTCGGTATTATTGATAGCGTAGATTATAATAACGAAAAGTTGACAGTTATGGTTAGTATTTTTGGCAGAATGACCCCTGTCGAACTTGGCTTTCATCAAATTAAGCGATAATCAGTGAGGTAATTGTCTATCATGGCAAAAATAGTTAAAGCAAAAATTAAGCTTCAGATTCAGGGTGGTAGCGCGACTCCAGCTCCTCCAGTGGGATCATCACTTGGTCAACACCAAGTTAATATCATGGAGTTCTGTAAAGCATTTAATGCTCAAACAGCTGGTCGTAAAGGCGAACCTGTGCCGGTAGAAATTACTGTCTATACAGATCGTACGTTTGAATTCCGAACAAAAACAGCTCCAGCGACATACTATATTAAAGATAGAGCTAAAGTCACCAGAGGCTCTGCTCGTCCAAACGAACAAAAAGTTGGAACAATTTCGTGGAAAGATGTTGAAGACATCGCAAAGATCAAAATGGCTGATTTGACGGCTACTGATCTTGATAGTGCTAAAAAAATTATTGCCGGCAGTGCGAAGAGTATTGGAATAGATGTTGTTTGATTGGACTAGGGAAATATAATGGCTAAGCATGGAAAAAAATATCAGGCTGCAGTATCAAAAAAACCTAGTAGTGATCTTGGCGTAGAAGTAGCGCTGCAGGAAGTCAAAAGTCTCTCTTTTGCTAAATTTGATGAGTCAGTTGACGCTGCCATCAATTTAGGCATAGATCCGGCCAAAGGTGAGCAAACGGTCAGAGGATCGGTTGTCTTACCTCACAGCAAAGGAAAAGAGAAGGTCGTTATTGTATTTGCAAAAGGTGAATATGCCGATGCGGCAAAAAAGGCTGGCGCTGATTTTGTAGGCATGGAAGACCTGATTGAAAAGATACAAGGCGGCTGGCTCGATTTTGACTATGCAGTGGCAACGCCGGACGTTATGGGTGCAGTTGGTGTGCTTGCACGAGTTTTAGGGCCTCGTGGGCTGTTACCGAATAAAAAAGTAGGTACCGTTACATTTGATGTAGACGCAATTGTTACCGATTTAAAAAAAGGCCGAGCTTTCTTTAGAAATGATAAGCAAGGTATCGTTCATTTTTCGATTGGTAAAGTTTCATTTGACGTTCAAAAACTTCATGAAAATTTAAGTGCTTTAATCAAAGCTGTTGTGGCATCAAAGCCTGCAACTGCTAAAGGTAAGTATTTAAAAAAGATAACAGTGGCTTCAACAATGGGCATTGGTATTGCAGTGAATTCTGACGAATTTGTACGTTCCTTATAGGTAAAGAGGTTGCGATGAATCGGCAACAAAAAGAATCGGTTGTTGGATTGTTTCATGAAGATTTTTTAGCAAATAAGGCGAGCTTTTTTGTTAACTATTCTGGATTGACTGTTGGACAGATGCAGCAATTAAGAAAGCAGTTACGAGAAAAAGGCGGTACGCTCAAAGTCACCAAGATGCGGCTTGTAAAACGAGCTTTGGCAGACGTTGAGGGTTCCGATGAACTTCTTCCTTATTGTAAAAATCAAGTGGGTGTTGTATTTGCGCGCGATGCGGCTGAAGTTTCCGGCGTGGCAAAAACGCTTGGTGATTTTTCAAAAAAGAATGAAGCGCTTGGTCTTATTGTTGGTTGTATGGATGCGCAGCTTTTGGATAAGACAGCAATATTTCGTATTGCATCTCTTCCATCAAGAGAAGTGCTACTTGCGCAGCTTTGTGGTGCTATGAATGCTCCATTGACCTCGTTTGTATATATGCTTAATTCAATGCCTGTGAAGCTTCTTGTTGCTTTAAAAGAGATTGAAAAGCAAAAACAGCAGGCAGAATAAGATTTGTTTTTTTGTGATAGTTGAATAGTGGTTATTTAATATTTATTTTTAGGGATTGCAATGGCAGCAAAATCTTACGAAAAATTCATTGATGAAATAGGCAACATGACTGTTCTTGAGCTTGCAGATTTAGTTAAAGCTCTTGAGTCAAAATTCGGTATTTCAGCAGCAGCTCCGATGGCAGCAGCTCCAGCAGCGGCAGCAGAAGCAGCTCCAGTAGCAGCGGAAAAGAGCGAATACAAAGTAACTCTTAAAGACGCAGGCTCTGAAAAAATTAAAGTAATTAAAGCATTGCGCGAAGTTATTCCAAATCTTGCGCTTTCTGATGCGAAGAAATTTACAGAAGAAACGCCAGCAGTCATCGCTGAATCAGTAGGCAAAGCTGATGCAGAAAAGATGAAAAAGAAACTTGAAGAAGTTGGCGCAAAAGTAGAGCTTGCATAACGTTTGTTATGCTGGCTTTTTTGCTTATCCTCATCCGCTTCGCTTTGTGCTCAAGCGGATTTTTGCCTTCTGATTTTTTAATAGCAGAGGATTTGAGGATAAGTTTTTTTGGTATAGTGGGGGATGGAATTGGATTGGCCACATGTTTGGCGTTAGGTAAGGAGTGGTCTTAATGTCTAATGTACTTATAAGCAAGAGTACTCTTCGTAAACAATATGGTAAAATAAGGGACGTAGTTCCGGTACCAAATTTAATCGAAATACAATCAACATCATTTAATGATTTTGTGCAGCTTGACTATTTGCCGCAAGAACGGAAGCTTATTGGGCTTGAGAAAGTATTGCGGGATATTTTTCCTATTGAGTATGAAGATAAGCTCTCTCTGGAGTATGTTAGTTATGAGTTGGGACGATGGACTTGTACGTGTGGAAAGCTAACTGGCATTGAAAGTCGTTATCAGTGGCGTTGTTCTTCATGTAATAAATCCGATTGTTCTCGCTTGTCTAAAGATCAGGCGTGTACGTTCTGTAAAGAAAAAACAGCACGTTATATGACATGCTCCAACTGTTTAGTCCGCGCAACGGTGCACGCACCGCTTACGCTGGATGAATGTCGGACGAGTGGTCAAACATTTTCTATGTCTCTAAAAATTAAAGTGCAGCTGATTAATTGGACGACCAATGCTGAGGGCAATAAGATAGTCCGTGATATCAAAGAGCAAGATATCTTCTTTGCTGATTTGCCAGTGATGGCGGATCTTTATGAAGAACAAGGAAGATTCAAGCTTGGCAATCTCGGTTCTTTCTTGATCAACGGTGTTGATCGTGTTGTTGTTAGTCAGTTGCACAGATCTCCTGGTGTGGTCTTTTCTCAAAGCAAAAAGGTAAAAGATTTCCGTGGAAGACCATACTATCTTGCACGTATTATCCCAATGCGCGGATCATGGATTGATTTTGAATCCGATAGCAACGATATTTTATACGTACGTATCGATAAAAAGAAAAAATTATACGTAACCACGTTCTTGCAAGCTCTTGGTTTTTCTCGTGATGAAATTATTCCTCTCTTCTACGAATTTGATATTATTTCCCTTAAGAAAGATCAATATTTCCGTGCGATTGATGAACATCTTATTGGTCTACGTATTGAAAAGGGTATGGTTCCTTCAAAAGATGAAGAAGACTTTGTCGGGCGTCGAGTAACGCAAGAACTAATTACTAAATTTAAAAAAGCTGATATTAAAGCTTTAACACTTAAACCTGAAGGTCTCGTTGGACGTGTTTTTGCGCGGGAAGTTGTAGACCCAGAAACAGGCGAAGTGCTTGTTGAGCAGGGCGAATTGTTCTCTGAGAATCATCTTAAGGTGTTGAAAAAAATTGATTCTCTTCAGTTTGAACTGATTAGATCAAATGGTTATGCATTGCAACCAACCATTGCGCTTACTCTTGCGCAAGATAAATGTCATACGCAAGAAGCTGCATTGAAAGATCTGCATGCAAAGATTTGGCCAGGTGACAACTCCTCTATTAAAGAAGTTGGAGAGCGCCTTAATAATTTGCTCTTCAATAATCGTTTTTATGATCTTACGCGTGTTGGCCGCGTTCGTATGAATAGAAAACTTGGATTATCAACACCAAGCGATCAACTGGCGTTAACTAAAGATGATATTGTTCAAACTATCCGCTACCTGGTTAATCTCAGAGAACGTGGAGAAGGCGAACTTGATGATATCGATCATTTGGGTAATCGTCGCGTGAGATTGGTTGGTGAACTATTAAATAATCAGATGTATCTTGGCTTCACTCGTATTGAGCGTATCGTTCGTGAACGCTTCAGAATGCAAGAAGCACATGGTGCATTAATGCCTCAAGATTTTCTTAATGTTAAGCCACTAAGTGCAGTTATTAGGGAATTTTTTGGTCTTGGTCAGCTTTCTCAATTTATGGATCAAACGAATCCAATGGCAGAGCTTGCACATAAACGTCGTCTTTCTGCTCTCGGGCCAGGCGGTGTGTTAAAAGATCGTGCGACATTTGAAATTCGTGACGTTCATCCTTCTCACTATGGTCGAATTTGTCCTATCGAAACGCCGGAAGGTCAGACTGTTGGTTTGATTTCTTCTCTTGCAACCTATGCAATGGTGAATGATTTAGGATTTATTGAAACTGCATATAGGCCAGTGCAAAATGGTAAAATTCTTAATGAAGTAGTGTTCTTGGATGCATTTGAAGAGTCTGGCAACTATATTGCTCAGGCGGATGCAATTGATCCAAAAACAGGTCATTTGAAAAATGAAAAGATTTTTGCGCGACATGATGACAACTTGTTATATGTTGATGCAGAAAAAATTAATTATATCGATTTATCGCCAAAACAACTTGTTTCTGTTTCTGCGGCATTAGTTCCGTTCCTTGATCACGATGACGCTGTTCGTGCGCTTATGGGAGCAAACATGCAACGGCAAGCGGTTCCATTGATTGCGACAAAAGCACCAATCGTTGGCACTGGTATGGAACGAGAAATCGTTAAATCATCAGGCGCATTGGTTTTAGCTAAGCGCAGTGGTATTGTTGAGTATGTTTCCTCAGATAAAATCATTATTCGTGTTGACGAAGATGAATGCGCCAATACTGAAGACTGGGTAACGCATGGAATCGACACCTATCATTTGAAGAAATTTCAACGTTCAAGCTATAGCACATGGATTCACCATGCACCGATCGTTCGCGTTGGCGAATCAGTCAAAGCGGGCGATGTTCTTACCAATGGAGCTTCTATCTCCGATGGCGAGTTGGCGCTCGGGAAAAATTTCTCAGTAGCGTTCATGTTATGGCATGGTTACAACTTTGAAGATGCTATTGTTCTGAACAAGCGCTTGGTCAGTGATAATGAACTTACTTCAGTGCACATTGATGAGTATATCGTTGATGCGCGTGATACCAAGCTCGGACCTGAAGAACTGACGCGTGATTTGCCTAATGTCAGTGAAGCGGCGCTTGAAAGCTTGGATGAAGATGGTATTGTCCGCGTGGGAACGCGCGTTAAACCAGGAGATATTCTTGTTGGTAAAGTAACCTTGAAGGGTGACATCCAATATTCTCCTGAAGAAAAGCTCTTGCGTGCGATATTTGGAGAAAAATCTCGTGAAGTGCGAGATACATCGTTGCGAGTACCGCCTGGAATAGAAGGTACGGTGATTGATGTGAAAATATTCTCGCGCAGTGGTGTCAGAAAAGATGCTCGTTATAAACAAGAAGTAACAAAGCAGATTGAAAAATTAGAAATCAATAACGCACATCATGTTACGTTCCTTCAAAATATGATCATCAACAAAGCTTGCAATATCGTTGACGGTAAACAAGCTGCAGCCGATGTGAAAAAAGGTACGCGCGGTGGCAAGTTCGATAAAGAAGAACTTAAAGATTTCACTATTGATGATCTGTTTAAATTAAAGCTTAAAGACAAATCAGTACAAGAAGAATTGAAGCGATTAAAAGATTCATATGAAAATCAGCTTCGTATCTTGGAAGGTTTGAAAGAAGATCGCATTAATCACTTCAAAAAAGGTGATGTGTTACCATCTGGCGTTATTAAGATGGTAAAAGTATACATCGCGATGAAGCGTCATATCTCAGTTGGAGATAAGGTTGCAGGTCGCCATGGTAACAAAGGTATCGTATCGGCAATTGTTCCTCGAGAAGATATGCCATATCTTGATGATGGTACACCGGTTGATATCGTGCTGAATCCATTAGGTATTCCATCTCGTATGAACGTTGGGCAGATTCTTGAAACAATTTTGGGTCTTGCCGGCAAAGAACTTGGAAACAAAGTTCAACATCTTTTGGAAACAGATGGTTACGAAGCGGTCAAAAAACATCTCGTTTACTGTTTTGGTAAAGAGGTTATTGCAGATTACGAAAATAATTATGGTAAAGATGGCGTAATGGAACTTGCGCGTAAAACAGCAGAAGACGGTGTTCATTTCAAAACACCAGTATTTGATGGTGCTACGCTCGAAAAAGACATCGTTCCATTATTACAAGATCTTAATCTACCAACATCTGGATCATTCTGGGTTCGCAATGGTAGAACGGGGGAATATTTCGAGCAGCCGGTTACAATCGGTAACCTGTATGTCATGAAATTGAATCATATGGTTGATGATAAGTTGCATGCTCGTTCAGTCGGACCTTACTCATTGGTGACGCAACAACCTCTTGGGGGTAAAGCGCAGCAAGGTGGTCAGCGTCTTGGTGAAATGGAAGTGTGGGCGATGGAAGCATATGGTGCTGCGTATGCGCTTCAAGAAATGTTAACCGTTAAGTCTGATGATGTCACCGGTCGACATAAAGCGTATCAAGCAATCATCGCTGGCGATGATGTACCAGAACCAGGTGTTCCAGAATCATTCAACGTACTTATTAAAGAGCTGCAAAGCTTGAACTTACAGGTGGATCTACTTAAGTTGGGGAAGGAGAACGTTAGTGAGTAATCAAATGCTAGAACGTTTTAAAGAATATATAAACGTTACGCGCTTTAATGTTATTAAGATTAGTCTTGCTTCTCCAAAGAAGATTCGTTCTTTATCGTATGGTGAAGTTAAAAAAATCGAAACAATTAACTATAGAACATTAAAACCAGAACGAGATGGATTGTTTTGTGCGCGCATTTTTGGTCCTGTTAAGGATTGGGAATGTAACTGCGGAAAATACAAGCGGATGAAGCATCGTGGGATCACGTGTGAGAAATGTGGCGTTGAAGTTATTCAGTCCCGTGTTCGCCGTGAAAGAATGGGACATATTCAGCTTGTTGCGCCTGTGTGTCACATCTGGTATCTCAAGGGTATTCCAAGTTATCTTGGTTTGATTCTTGATATGCCGGTGAAAGATTTAGAAAGAGTTATCTATTTCGACATGCACATGGTTGTAAAGCAAGGTAAGTCTCCTTATCCAATGAAGACGTTGCTCAGTTCGACTGAATATGAAAACTACATTATGCAGCGTTCTGATGATCTTGAATTTCATGCAGAAATTGGTGCAGAAGCAGTTCGTCTTGTTTTAAGTTTCATGGATATTAAAATAGAGCTTGATAAGCTTCATTCTGACTATGCACATACAGCGTCTATAGCAGTACGCCATAAGATCACTCGCAGAATGAAAGTTCTGACTGGTCTTGTTAATGGTGGGATTAGCCCAGAATGGATGATTCTTACGGTGTTACCAGTTCTTCCTCCAGATTTGCGTCCATTAGTACCACTTGAGGGTGGTCGTTTTGCAAGTTCTGATCTGAATGAACTGTATCGTCGTGTTTTAAATAGAAATATTCGTTTACAAAGACTCATAGAAATTGATGCTCCAGGCGTTATTATCAAAAACGAAAAACGCATGCTCCAAGAATCGGTCGATGCGCTTATTGATAATGGTAGAAGAGGTCAAGCGGTTCGTGGATCTAATAAACGTCCACTTAAATCATTAAGTGAAATGCTTCGTGGTAAGCAAGGACGATTCCGTCAAAATCTTCTTGGTCGCCGTGTTGATTATTCAGGCCGATCAGTGATTGTTGTTGATCCGGAATTACGTATGGATCAATGCGGTATTCCAAAAGCTATGGCGCTTGAACTATTCAAACCATATATCTATGCGGGACTTATTGAGCGAGAACTGGCATCAAATATGCGCGTTGCTCGCCGTATGGTGGAAGAATTAGAGCCAGAAGTGTGGGATGTTTTAGAAGAAGTTGTACGCAATAGACCAGTACTTCTCAACCGTGCTCCAACGCTTCATCGTCTGGGTATTCAAGCGTTTTATCCAATTCTTGTTGATGGAAAAGCAATTAAAATTCACCCTCTTGTTTGTTCTGCGTTTAACGCTGACTTTGATGGTGATCAGATGGCGGTGCATTTACCATTGAGCAAAAAATCTCAATTGGAAAGTGATCGCTTAATTCTTTCAACCAACAATATTCTTTCTCCATCAAGTGGTCGTCCGGTAACTGTTCCTTCGCAGGATATGGTTCTTGGATTGCATTATATGACCAAGATTCGTAAAGGATCTCGCGGAGAAGGTATCGTATTTTCTAACGTAGCTGAAGTAATTACTGCATTCCAATGTAGTAGTATAGATCTTCATGCACAGATAAAAGTACGCCTTTCACCAGAAGAAATGGTTGAGACAACTGTTGGTCGTGTGCTTGTTTACGAAGCATTGCCGCAAGGCTCTGCGTTCCAAGCAGTTAATAAGATATTAAAACGAAGTGATCTGGGTAAATTGATCGAACAGATTTATTACCAGTTTGGTAAAGATGCAACGGTAATATGCCTTGATAGGATTAAACACCTTGGTTTTTACTATGCAACTATCTCTGGTATTTCTCTTTCAATTGAAGATCTTATTGTTCCCCAAGAAAAAGACGCAATTGTACACAAAGCTGAAAAAGAAGTTGAAAAAATCGAATCTCTGTATATGGATGGTGTCATCACCAATGGTGAGCGCTACAATAAAGTAATTGGTATTTGGCGTGATGCAACGGCATCAGTTGCTCAAACCATGTACAATGAACTCGATGCTGCCGATAAAAAAGTATTTACGAATGAAGATCGCGAAAATAAGCCGTTCAGTCCCGTATTCATGATGTTGGAATCAGGTGCTCGTGGTACAAAAGATCAGGTTAAACAGCTGGTTGGTATGCGTGGTCTGATGTCAAAACCAACGGGTGAAATTATTGAAATCCCGGTTAAATCGAACTTTAAACAGGGATTGAGTGTTTTTGAATACTTTATTTCTACAAACGGTGCCCGTAAGGGACAATCTGATACGGCGTTAAAAACAGCAAGTTCTGGTTATTTAACGCGCCGATTGGTTGATGTTGCTCAGGATGTTGTAGTTACTATTTATGACTGTAACACGTTGGGTTACCTTGAAATTGCTGATTTAAAAGAAGCTGGGGATACAGTTTATCCAATGGGTCGACGTGTCTTTGGGCGTGTGCTTGCATCCGATCTGAAAGATCCGGTGAGTGGCGAACTTATTTTAAGTCGTGGCGATGTGGTAACGCGTCAACTGATGTCCAAACTCGATGGATCAGCAGTATCTAAAGTTCTTGTTCGGTCAGTTCTTTCCTGCCAAGCAAAACGTGGCGTTTGCGTGTTGTGTTATGGCTATGATCTTTCTAAAGGAAGACTGGTTGACGAAGGAACGACTGTTGGTATCATTGCAGCACAATCTATTGGTGAACCAGGTACGCAGCTTACCATGAGAACATTCCACATTGGTGGTTTGGCGAGTGGTCTGAGTGAGCAACCGTTTATTAATGCGAAATATGATGGAACGATTGAATGGCATGGAGTTCGTGTCGTGATCAATCCTCAGGGACAAATGGTTGTTATGAGTAGAAAAGCTCGACTTCTCATTGTTGCCGAAGATGGTCGTGAACTACAACAACATGCTCTTGAATATGGTTCTATACTCCATGTAAAAGATAAACAAGAAGTGAAAGCGGGTACTAAACTGGCAGATTGGGATCCGAACAACAAAGTTCTTATGACTGAAAAAGCAGGAACGGTTGTTTATCTTGATCTGATCAAGAATGTTACGTTGCATGAACGCTTTGACGAAGCAACTGGTAAATCACGATCTATTGTCATGGGGACACGTGGTGAACAGCATCAACCAGCAATTAGTATTGTTGATGATAAAGGACAAGAAGTAACACAATATTTCTTACCTGAAGGTTCTTACGTCAACGTTCTTGAAAAACAGCGCGTTGAAATTGGTGACATTCTCGTGAAAATGCCTCGTGAAGTTGCAAAATCGAAAGATATTACAACGGGTGGTCTTCCACGTATTGCCGAATTATTTGAAGCTCGTAGTCCAAAAGATGCAGCAATTCTTTCTGATGTTGATGGAGAAGTTGTTATCGGTGGATTACATCGTGGCTTTAGAAAAATTAGCGTAGTAAGTGGTGCAGATCGCCATGAATACTTAGTACCACGTGGTAAGCAGTTAAACGTTGTTGATGGAGAGCATGTCAGTGCAGGTGATCCATTAACCTCTGGTGCTCCGGTGTTGCATGATATGCTTCGCATTTTAGGACCAGAAAAAGTACAGCGTTATTTGGTTGATCAGATTCAGGAAATTTATCGACTCCAAGATGTGGATATTAATGATCGCCATATTGAATTGATCGTTCGCCAAATGTTACGTAAAGTGCGTATTGTTGAAGGCGGAGAAAGCGATTTTCTGATTGGAGATCGTGTTGATCATGTTCATTTCCAAACAGTTAACGCAGCACTTCGCGCTCAAGGAAAACGCGTAGCAGTTGCCAAACCAGTACTCATGGGTCTTACTCAAGCATCGTTGGGAACAGAAAGCTTCATATCTGCTGCATCATTCCAAGAAACCACAAGAATCTTGACAGAAGCAGCGATGAACGGACAAATCGATCATTTGTTTGGCTTAAAAGAAAACGTGATTGTAGGGAAATTGATTCCTGCTGGTACTGGTATTAAATCATTTAGAAAAAAATACATCGGTGACGATCTTTCTGATCTTGAGCGACAAGCTCAGGAAGGAGAGCGTCGTGACGGTGATAATACGCCAGCATCTGCTGCGTAATAAGAAAATACTTTCATAGGGGCCTGCGGATTTATTGGGGTCCCTAATGAAGGATGACATAATTGAATTTATAGGCGCGTAGCTCAGGGGCAGAGCATTGCTTTGACGTAGCAAGGGTCAGCGGTTCAATTCCGCTCGCGCCTACCAGACTTCGCCAAGGCTTCGTCTGGCGCAGCCAGTAGAAGACTTAAGAAGTCTGCCCGCCATAGCTTTAGCGACGGAGGGCTATAAAATAGAAAGTCATTTAAAGAATTTTCGCCAAGGCTTCAGCTGGCGCGGCCATACTTTTTAAATGATTGACATAGGTAATGCGAGAAATAGCGAAGTAGGACGATAAAATAAAGAGTCGATCTTCGCTACGATCGGGCGCGAATGTTATTGGCGTTGGCCCAAATTATAAATTGTGGTATACTAAGTTAAAATAATAAGATTATTGAACTCTCATTTCATGTAGGAGCATCGATGCCGATAACAAAACAAGAAAAACAAAATATCGTCGATAAATTTGGTAAAATGCCTCAGGATACTGGTTCCCCGCAAGTACAAGTTGCGATTTTAACTCAGGATATCTTAAAGTTAACAGGACATTGCCAAAAACACTCAAAAGATTTTAGCACCCGTAGAGGCTTGCTTAAAAAAGTGAGTAGTCGTCGTAAGTTATTAGCGTATTTACAAAAAACAGATGTAAATATGTATGAAAAAGTGGTAGCAGAGCTTGGTTTACGCAGATAAGTTGCGTAAACCAAGTTTATTTGTTAATAAAAGAAAACAATACTTTGCTCAATAAAAATTTTATGTATAGGTTAGCTGAGAATGGTACGAACGTTTAAAAATGAAGAATTTGGATTTGAGGTAGAAATTGGCAAAGTAGCTCGTCAAGCAGATGGTGCGGTACTTTTAAAACAAGGCGGAACTGTCATATTGGCAACAGCCGTCTCTGCGCCGTCAAAAGAATTTCCAGGATTTTTACCTCTCACTATAGAATATCGTGAACAATATTCAGCAGCAGGGAAAATTCCTGGTGGATATTTTAAAAGAGAAGGTAAGCTCTCGGATCGAGAAGTTTTGACAAGTCGCCTCATTGATCGTGCCATTCGTCCGTTGTTCCCTTATAATTACTTCGATCAATTGCAAGTTTTGACGACAGTTTATTCTGTTGATAAAGAACACACGCCAAACACAATCTCTCTTTTAGCCGCTTCTTTGGCGTTATCTATTTCAAAAATTCCTTTCATGGGTCCGATTGGCGTTATCGAGGTTGGTCGTGTTGATGGGCTTTGGATATTCAATCCGAAACATCCAGAACAACTCAAATCTGATATGCGAATTGTTGTTGCAGGTACCGAAGAAGGTATCGTCATGGTTGAGGGTTCAACAAACGAATTAAGCGAAAAAGATTTTGTTGATGTTTTGTTCCAAGCGCATGAAAAAATTAAAAGATTAATCGCATGGCAAAAAGAAATTCAACAAGCTCTTAATTATCAGCATCTTGAAAATGAAGATGTTTATGGGTTTGGAATCTGGAAAGATAAAGTCAGCAAATTCCTTACTCAAGATCGTGTTGAACGTATGTATATTGAAGATAAACATGAACGATATGCATATCTTGATGCAATGAAAAAAGAATTTGCTGCTGAATATCAAGAAAAAATTGATGAAGTGGGAGCTCCGCAATCAGTGATTGATTATATATTCGGTGATGAACTTCAAGAAAAATTAAGCAGTCTTATTTTTGTGCAAAATAAGCGTGTTGATGGTCGTGACTTTAAAACCGTTCGTGGTATTGAAGTTGAAGTGGGTCTTTTACCATGTACCCATGGATCGGCAATGTTCACGCGTGGTCATACCCAAGCGTTGGCGAGTATCACACTGGGAAGCGGAGAAGATGAACAGAAATTTGATACCTTGATGGAAAATGAATCACATGCAGGTTCATTTATGTTGCATTATAATTTCCCTCCGTTTGCAAGTGGAGAAGTTAAGCCGATGCGTGGTACAAGTCGCCGCGAAACGGGTCACGGGTATCTTGCTCGTTCTTCATTTGATTACCTTCGCCCAACTCCTGAGCAATTTCCGTATACCATCCGTATTGTTGTGGATATTTTAGAATCTGATGGATCTTCTTCCATGGCAACAGCATGTGCTACTACAATGGCATTAATGCAGGCTGGTGTGCCAATTAAAAAAATGGTTGCAGGTGTTGCGATGGGACTTTTAGAAAAATCTGAAGGTACATTCATACCACTTACTGATATCAATGCGTTCGAAGATGCATTTGGTTTGATGGATTTTAAAGTTATTGGTACTGATACCGGTATCACCGCAATCCAGATGGACGTGAAATACAAAGGTGGCTTACGCCGCGAAGTATTTCAGCAAGCTCTTGAACAAGCGCGTGTTGGACGTTTACACATTTTAGGTGAAATGCGCAAAGTAATGAGTGCTCCAAGCCCAACACTTTCTGATCTCGTTCCAAAAGTGGTGACATTGACGATTAATCCAGATAAGATTGGTGCAATTATTGGTTCTGGCGGTAAAACGATTCGTGAAATCACTGAAACCACTAAAACATCAATCGATATTGAACCAGATGGATTGGTTAAAATATTTGGTGGTCCAGAGGCAGATAGTGATCTTGCAGTCAAATGGGTAAAAACCTTGGCAGGTCAAATTGATAAAGGCGCAATCTTTAATGGGAAAGCGCGGCGCATCGTTGACTTTGGAATATTTGTGGAGCTGGTTCCTGGTTTTGATGGGCTGGTACACGTATCCAATATGCCACGTGAGTTGCAAAGAAACTTTGCACAAACTATTAAAGTGAATGATGAAGTTAAAGTTGAAGTATTAGATCATGATGAAGTAACTGGACGCACAAGTTTGAAATTATTGGCATAGGATTTGAAGCAGTTATGAATTCTCAAAAAATTGTTAGAAATGATGGACGGACACCGGAGCAATTGCGACCGGTGTCTTTTTCTCGTGGTATTTATGAATACGCAGCCGGATCTTTTTTGTTTGAAATGGGTAAAACAAAAGTTCTTTGTGCTGTTTCAATGCAACCGGGTGTTCCACAATTCCTGCGTGGAAAAGGTGCGGGTTGGTTGACTGCAGAATATGCATTGTTACCAACATCAACGGTCACGCGTACGCAGCGCGAAAGTGCATTAAAGGGTAAAGATGGCAGAGCTGTTGAAATAGCACGCTTTATTGGCAGATGTTTTCGCTCAGTTGTCGATCTATCTGAAATTGGTGAACGTACCATAACCATCGATTGTGATGTATTGCAAGCTGATGGCGGTACGCGTACTGCTGCAATCACTGGTTCTTTTTTAGCACTGCTGATGGCACAAGAAAAATGGTTGCAATCACGGATTATTGCTAAGCCTATCGTTACTGATCATATTACGGCGGTTTCAGTAGGCGTTGTGCGAGACAATGTTTTTCTTGATCTGAATTACGAAGAAGATAGTGTTGCAACGGCCGATTTTAATTTTGTCATTACTCAGTCCAATAAAATCATAGAAATGCAAGGCGGGGCTGAAACGGCTCCCGTTTCATGGGATACGTTTGAAGGGATTCGCCTTATGGCATGTTCTGGTGCACAAAAATTATTTGCGTTGTATAATGAAGATACCAAAGAACAAGCTGTGCAAGATAGGGTCGTTGAGCGGAAGAAGGCTTCTGAACAATCTGAATCTGAACGCGCGCCATTGTTTAGCTTAAAAAATCGGTTACAATCGGCTATAGAGTAGTAAATCAAAAGTCCTGACTTATTTTGTGTAACATATTCCCGTGCTCGCCCTGAACCAGCCTTTATATGCGTAATGCCAGAAAAATTGTTGAGGACTCATGATATTAACAACCTTTGTTGAACAAGTTAAACATACAAAAACCCTTACACTCGCAAGGGTTTTTTGCTTTTCTGCTGCAACATCTCCTTATCCGTTACTTTTTTTTCACCATCTTTTTGCATTTTTTAAACGGAATCAGCTTCCCATAACAAGAATTAATATAGAGCATGGGGATGTGGGGGCAATTAAAGCATTGCTTTCAACCATGAGTTTTATGGGCGAGATGGTCTACTGGTTAGAAGGATTTTCTGAGCTTTCTGATAAAAAACAGCAAGAACTGCTTGTTTATTTGCGCGTATATCACGGACCCCACCGTGTACTCTTTTTTTCCGATAAAATGACTGAGGCTATGAGTCAGTCAGCAGAAAATGATGGAATGCAATTTGTTGAACTGCCGCGCGATATTATGATGCACGATTTTTTGGCCGTGCGCTCTTTGGTGAGTGATCAATTGCAGAGCAAAAGTTCTTTTGCATCACAACTGACAATGTATTCTGATTATCTTTCTTTGGATAATGTGTGTCTCCTTGCGCATTATGAGTTGGTGTTAGGAAAAAGCGCCGATGATTTTTTTGCACAATGGATAACCCGTATTATCGATCCAACCAGTTCTTTATTTGTGTTGAGTCAACATTTTTTTGGCAAAAAATTAAAACCGTTCTTTCGGCAGTGGGCAACAATGTCTGAAAGCTATGCAACGACTTTTTGGCCTACATTTTGGGCTGATCAGTTATGGCGGGCATATATTTATTGTGATTTGATGAAGCAGCAAAAATATGCTGAAGCAAAAAAAGTGCAATACAAATTGCCCTTCTCTTTTATTAATCGCGATTGGCAGAGGTATAGTTTGAATGAACTACGGGCGGCTCATGATTTTTTAACTGATCTTGATTTTCGGCTCAAAAATGGCGGCTCTGAAATTGGACTTGAACATTTTTATGGCCAGTTTTTTGATAATAAATTGAGATAAGCACGATTGCTTTACCTAAAAATTATTCCCCGGTACGATAATCAAAAAAAGTTACCGGGGAGTATTAAAAATGTTCTTTAAAAACTGCAAAGTCTTGCTACTTATTTTCATTTTATGGACCAATAACGTTCTTCCTGTTGTTCTTGTTGATACTCTCATCAAAACTCCGCAACTATTAACACATAATGCAGGCCCTGTTGTTATTGGTCTTGCATGGTTATTCGGTGAAGGCTTGAAATTCGCGGGCATAACAATCGGCACTACAGTTTTGGGTAGTTATGTTGGCGTGCAAGTATATAATGCCCAAAAGTACAAAGAACAACGCTGTGAATTTTCTTTCCATGATGTTCCGTGTAATTATGGTTGTCCAGACCCTGATGATGATGAAAACAATAGTGACTTTTATATATGCATAAAGACGAAATTTCACAAACAATTCAGACATAATCGCTTTGGAAATTTCTATCGTGATCCAAAAACAAACTTAGTATGGTCAAAGGATAACGCTGGACATGGTGGTTCTGCATTTAAAGTCTTTAAAGAAACGTCAAAGGGACTGAAATGGGTTTTTGATGCTGATAGGTTAGGTAATGAAATTATAGGAAAGCATAAAGGGCCAACGGGCCTATTTATTCCATATAAGGAACTCATACGATGTCCATAAATTTTATCACAATACATAATATGAATGATTTTAAACAGATAATAGAGAGTCCAATTTTTATAAGCGGCAACAAAATATCATTAGATATAGAAATGTCTACAAATATGTGGGCAATATCGATTGTTCCTCAACTGCTAAACAGTACATCTATAGATAATTTACTTGAATTTCTTACCTTTCTTTTATTAAATAAAACAAAACAAGTATCTCAATTAAATATCTCTTGTCCTGTAATTTTCTATATGTGGTTTGATGAAATGGCTGGTCAACTGCGTTTCAATATTATATCCGATACTAATAAAAAACTTCCGTTTAGCTGTCAATTAAATATTGTTGAATTGCCACATTCAATTTTAAAAAATTTTTTACAATCCCAATATAATCCGGAAATTCCTTGGCAAGACTTAGAAGAAATCACCGAAGAATCTGAGGATGATAATTGGGATGATGGAGAGGAGAGTATTTTCATCTTGGACGTATTCGTGGTTCAACTCAATGATATAAAACAATGAATTGGCCATTAACATACTGCTGTAATGCTTTAGAACAAGAAATTAGTGATCCGAGAGTATTTATATGCTATGCCCCAAAGTATAGAGAATATTATATTGGAACAATAGATCCTACAATTGTACGACTTATTTATATGTGTCCTTGGTGCGGTACAAAATTACCTAAAAGTCTTCGGATTGGTTTACCATTCTTGAAAAAGAATATCATCTTGATGATCCATGGGGAAAAGTACAAACAAAACTAATACCTACAGAATTTAACACAGATGAATGGTGGAGAAAGCGCGATTTATAAAAAATGCTCTATTCATCAAATGATATCTTCTTACCGCGCATCTGCTTAATTGAACTTCGATGCGCTTTGCTTTTCAATCGAGCTTCTTTGAGTGACTTGGATATTTTGGTGGCGAGGCGTTTTTTTTGTACATGCAATGCACCTCGAATTATTGCAGCCAGATTGTTCAAAGCATTCTTTTTATTTTGTTGTTGGCTACGCGATTCGCTGTTATGTACAATTAAATCACCATCTTCAGTAATGCGCGATGACAGTTTTTCTATAATAATCTGTTTTTGTTCATCAGTTAATGCGCTGGAACTTTTTACGTTCCAGCGTATTGTTATTTTGGTATCGGTTTTATTGACGTGTTGACCGCCTGCCCCACCTGAGCGACTGGCAGTTATTTCTAACTCATGTTCAGGGATGGTGATGTTATTTTTAATGAACAAATCTGTTTTCATTATATTATTTTTTTTGAGCGAGAATGATGGTGGTGGTTAGCTTTTCCATAAACTTACCATCAGCAGTTGATTCCATTTTTTCTATTATCTTATTAATAAAATAGACGAATAACGGTTCTTTCAAAAGTTCTGGTACGCTTGCTACCATTGGTCTACTCATTACTATAGGACGATGAAAAGCTGCGATTTCTTCACGATTCAAAGGAGTTTGAAATGACTCTTGCTGATTAACGAGGATGTCAAACCCTGCATTCTCGATCATAGTTTTTAATTCTTCTCTGGTTGGATATGAGCTGCCAAGTGCGGTTTGTTTATTGGTTTGAAAAAGATCGACGACTGATTTAATGGTTGATACAATGGGCGATTCCATTATTTCTTCACCTACTACTAAGTTAAGTGGTTTGGGATCTTCGCTGGTGTGAGCGGTAAAGAAATAGTGACCGCCAGCTGCTAGGCATTCACAAATCCTCTGAAGTGCACGCGGTTTATCATGAAACCAATGGAAGCTAAAAGATCCAATAGCGAAGTTAAATTTTTCTTGTGAGGTAAAGTTCTCAGCATATTGTTTTTCGAAAGTAAGGTTTTTGTGTAGGTAATTATTTCTTGAAAAATTTATCATGCCTTCATCCGGATCGAAACCATGTACCTTTGAACCTAGTCGTGCGATTTTGTATGTTAAATTGCCAGTACCCGATCCAACATCTAAAACACGTTGTGTTTCATCAAATTTGATATTGTGTTTTTTTACGAAACTTAAAAAAGCCAATTCTTGGACCTTATTGCCGTCATTATATTCTTGAGCATTCCATTTTGCAGCGGGAATAATTTGTTGTTCAGCTGCATTGAGATATCCTAAGATGCATAGTGTGATAATGATATATTTTTTCATCAAATTCCTTTTTCATAATTCTCTATTTTTTACGAGCATGAACGATTGTCATGAACATTTTCAGTATGAGCTCTCCTGTTTCATTGTTGCGGATTACCGGTAAAAGAGTATCAATATATTCTACAAAAAATCGTTCTCGTTGCTCTGATGACATGCTTTGGATGAAAGGACGACTCATCATAACCGGGCGAGTAAAATCTTCCACATCTTTACGGCTTGGGAAAATATGATCTTTGGTTTGGAGTTCGCATGTAATGATATCAAAGCCTGCATTGGCCAGCATGATTTTTAATTCTTCCGTGTTAACAGTGGATCGCCCGAGGCTTTCTTGTAAGTTGGTTTGCACATTCCATTCTGCCATCATTTTTTTTACAATGGCAAGTCCTGGAGGTTGCGGCATATCTGATGTTGAGAACGTGCCAAATAATTCCCCATTTGTTTTCAGGCTTGCAGCTGTTTGATCAAAAGCTTTCTGCTTATCGGTAAACCAATGAAAGCAAAAGAACATAATTGCCAAATCATATTGGGGTTCTGAAGACCAATCTTCTATGCGGCATTGGGTAAGAGATATATTAGTGTGCTTATGTATATGATGTTCTTGAAACCAATGTATCATATTACTGCTTGGATCAAGCCCATGAATGGATTTAGCCATTAGAGCAAGGAATGTGGTGATTTCCCCTGTTCCACATCCTATATCAAGGATATCTTTATCGAGTATATTTATTTGATTTTCTTTTAAAAAGTGAAGTGCAGCTTGATATTGCACTTCATTTCCTTTGGCATAATCTGCCGCATTCCATTCGATTGTTTTGTTTTCTGCATTGAGAGCGCATACCAAATTAAAACATATGAAAAGCAGTTTTTTCATTAGATTTTTTACAATTCATTTTTTTTAATCAAGATTATTTCCGTTTTTTTCATGACTCGAACAACCCCAGGCTCGGTTTAAATTTTTAATTCTTTTCTTCATGAGTTTTTTTTCAAGACTCGCCAGTACCTCATTGTAAAGCTGTCTATAATGAAAGGAATCAATATATGGATACCACTTGCCATGAATGCATGCTCGTATATTTATTTTTATCAAATTGTGGTTTTGTTGAAGCGGAATAACGTTGCACGAAGGTATCGAATTTCTTTCTTTGTTCCATGCGCTTATTTTGAGCCCACTATCTTCTTGCAATGATGCTGTATCTTCTATATCCATTGCATCGTCTAGTGCTTCCATACCGGTAAGCGAACTTGCTAAGCATGCAATGAAAAGTACTACATATTTATTCATCAAACATCCTTTTTACGGATATGAACAATGGTTTTACTGCATGGATAGATAAAATGTCCTGGCTTAGTTTTTTTTAATTTTGCTATCATTCGGCACATAAAGCAATCAGCTATTTTTTCACGTTTTTTTGGATTGATAAAATTCATTATCTCAAGATTCATAATTAAAGATGCATGAAAGCTTTTGAATCTATGGATATCCTGAATCTCAATATTAAAGTTTTTTTGTTCAAAAGTGATAATTTCAAATCCAAAAGTAGCAATCATCATTTTGAGTGATTCATCCAGGGGATATTTTTTTTTGTGTTCTTCTGCAAAATTGTGTAACGCATGTTGATCAAAAGGAGAAATACATTTTCTTATTTTGGGAAATATTTCTCGTAATACCGTTGCTTCTATTGGCTCAGGGTTTGAGCGGGTTGTAAACAAACAAAAGATTTCACCTTGGGGCTTGAGTAGCGTGCTTAATTTTTGGAATGTTTCCATATCAGTTGAGGGAACGCATGATACTGCAAGATCATAAGAATTTGGTCGAGATACGTCCCAGAGATCGTTAGAAAATAAAAGGTTTTCTAAATTGTATTTTGTGTTTGCAGAAGCGATGTTACTACGATCTGCATCATACGCATAAACGCTATGGGCATCTTGAGCAAGAAATGCCGATATATGCCCTTTATCACATCCTGCATCAAAAATTATTCGATTCTTAGTTTGCAATTTGCTGTTTCTGAGTATATGAAGATTTGCTACTGCATCAATACTGAGATAATTACTGAGATCATTTTTCAATGATTGTTTGGACTGCAATGGTATTGGAGCGCCCAGTTTATCCAAGCTATTACGTTCAGAAAAAAAATCCCACAAATCAAAGGGGATTTCAGAGCGAATTTCAGGCTTGGGTGATTCATATAAAATTTCCATACCATGGAGTGCTGAAAATAAATTCAACGCAATAAGTAGTTTTTTCTCCACTATGAATTCCTTTTTTATATAGTACTACTTCTTTTCTATCATGAAAAAATAGAAAATTAAAGCATTTTTTACTTATTTAAATCAGGTTGAATAATTCCACCAGATATGATCATAGCCATCGCATCTTGTCGGGAAATATCGATAATAGCAATTTCTTCTTCTGGCACCAAAACGAGAAAACCACTGGTCGGATTAGGAGTAGTGGGAACAAAAACACTAAAATATTTTTTGTCAGTATTGGGAGCAATATGTGCGTCAATCTGACTTGCAAGAAAACCGATACTGTAAATACCTTTTTTAGGAAATTCAACGCGTACTACTTGAGTAAACGATGCTTTATCTTGAAAGCTAAAAGCATGAACTAATTTTTTTATGCCAGAATAGACTGGGCGGATAAGTGGAATTTTTTCAAACAGACGTTCTATGGCGTGGATAATTGGTCGCAAAAGAAACATATTGTATAACGCACCTGCAATCAAAATAAGAGCAAATGCGAGTAGTACTTCTGAATAAGGAATGGTGCCAATAAAAGGTAAACCAAAACGTTTAAGAGGTTCAAGCCAGCTCACGATTATACGGAAAGTGATAGTAAATACGGCAATAGTGAGCGTAACGGGCAAGATAAGCAAAAGACCACTTAAAAAAAGAGAACTTACGTAATTTATAAAGGTGATGAATATATTTTTTCTTTTATCAGACATGGAGAGTCCTCTTTGTTTTGTTTTTCAGCAATGGTAATGTAAAGATTGGCGGGTTTATAGCTGGTGAGTACAATGTTTTTGGGTAAAAAAAGATGCTGTTCGGTCAAAATTATAGCATGATTTCCGGGCAAAAGCTTGTTTATATTAATGTGAGCGGCCAGGTTTGTTTCATCTAATGTGTAAATGTCTGAACGTTTTGCGGTGATAGTCACGGCTATTTTTTCAGGAGCTTTCACTTGGTATGCATCCGGTAAAGAAGAAAAGCATAAAGGAATATTTAATTGGAGGGTAACCATCTGATTATAGCTGGCGATGTACCAAAAACTATAGCCCAATAAAATACTGATGCTCAACAGTGGTGCATTAGAGAGGAAGAGATTTTTCAGGCGAGTTGTTTTCACGGTACGCTCCTTTCTGCTTTGGTGATGATGGTCCATACTGTTGTTTCTTGATGAATGTACGAGCCTGATGAGCAGCAATATTTTTAGTTTCTTTACCATTGCTGATGATGGTAAATGTTCTACTTGCAGGATGGGCACTCAATATAATGGCATCAGTTTGCAAGGTATAAAAAAGTGCATCTTCATTATTATCTTTGTCAGCGATCCATGCACCATTAATTCCTCGTATTTTTCCATTAGTATCAATCCATACCATTTTATCTTCACTATACGATTTGTTGAGAAGAAATATATCAAGAACATGTTTGCTGATATCTGCATTAATAACAAAGGGTACGGTTAAAAAATGATCCAATGAGTCTTTTTGCTCAATTACCACGGTAATTGTTTTGTTAGTATTTATTATTGCAAGGCAACTGCTTATCACAATGTCGAGCCAATCTTCTGGTGCAGCATGTGCAGGAGTGATGGTGCGTAGAGCAACCAAATTGCGCTGTAAAGTTCTTTCATGGAGTACAATAAAAAGTAAGAGGGCGATAGGAGCATAGGTGCATAAAAATGGTGCCAAGGTTGGTAGTTGCCCTACCCATGCGCTGAGCGCTAGTGCACAATATGCAAAAAAATAGATGAGAATATTTTTTGTTTTATCTGCTTGGAGCCATTTGCAAAAGGCAAAAATAGATGATGAATAGATAATGATTTCAATGAAATCACGTATGAGTAGGGTTTGAAACATAAAATGGCTTCCTTTCAATATGATCCTTGCTCTGTTTTTACCTTATCTTATGATTATTTAGCAAGACTGTTTCATTTTGTTTTTTTCAAAGGTAGATGTATGATGGAGCATAACTATATTATTTTGGGGGTTTTTATGAAACATGAATCCATTGTTCTAACTGGTGATCGCCCAACGGGTCCCTTACACTTAGGGCATTATCTTGGTTCTCTTAAGCAACGAGTGGAATTACAGTCTACATACAAACAATACGTTATGATTGCAGATATACAAGCGCTTACTGATTATTTTGATCGTCCCGAAATGGTGCGCAAGAATGTGTTGCAAGTATGCCTTGATTATTTAGCTGTGGGTATTGATCCACAGAAAACTACCATTTTTATTCAATCCATGATCCCTGAAATTGCAGAATTAACCATTTTCTTTCTTAATTTGGTTTCCGTGAATAGGCTTTTGCGTAATCCAACGGTAAAAACAGAGGTTGCGCAAAAAGGTCTTGAAGAACGACTATCTGCAGGCTTTTTAATTTATCCTGTCTCGCAAGCGGCCGATATTGCAATTGTTAAAGGAACGATTGTTCCGGTGGGTGAAGATCAGTTGCCTCATATTGAACAGACCAACGAAATTATTCATGTATTTAATCGTATGTATAATCATGAGGTTTTTGGTCATGTTACTGGTCGAGTTTCTCAAGTGCCGCGCTTGCCGGGAATTGATGGTAAAGCAAAAATGAGTAAGTCGCTAGGTAATGCAATTTATCTTTCTGATCCAGCTGATGTGGTGGCAGAAAAAGTAATGAAAATGTATACCGATCCTGATCATCTTCACGTGAATGATCCAGGAAAGGTTGAAGGTAATGTGGTATTTAGTTATTTAGATATTTTTGATCCTGAAGTTGAAATAGTGGCAGAATTGAAAGCACATTATCGGCGCGGTGGTCTTGGAGATGTCAAATTAAAGCGGCGCTTGATTGATGTGCTCAATACATTGCTTGAACCCATCAGGCAGCGGCGTGTGCAGCTTGAAAAAGATCCGCAGGCGGCTATGGAGGTTGCATTGCAAGGATCGGAAAAAGTGCGCGAAGTTGCTGCGCGCACGATGGATGAAGTGCGACGCGTGATGCATCTGAATTATAAATGAAAAAGGTGAAAATCGTGAAGAAATACCATTTATTACCAATAATCGTTATCATCGGTATCGCAATCTTTGTTGGCATTACCTTTATGGATACTTGGTATCGTGGAAAAGTCGATGCTGGTATATTAATCGCAAATGAAGTTATTGAGTTGCGAGATATTTTCCATCGTATCCACAAAACCTGTCAGATTATCGATTTTGATAATCAAAAAAATCCAATTAATTTTTTAAATGTTGAAAAGTTTGCCGGATCTGAAGTTGGGCCGATGAATTTGGTTTATCCGGAAAAATGGGAAGGGCCATATCTGAAAGATAATCCGACAATTTACCATACTACCTATCAAGTGGTTTCCACGAAAAAAGGATATTACATCACTCCCGGTGATGGGGTGAAGTTGCCGAATGGGAAAACTATTGGTAAAGATATTGTTCTTGATCAAAAGGCTCACATTGATACCATGATGCTCAATCCACAAGAATTGATGTATAAAGATCATCCATTAGCTGCCCGTCTTGAATTGGGAACACCGATGAACATTCAGTTTTTTATGAATGATGATAGCGATGAGGCGTAAATAATATAAAAAAACTCCGTGTTTTTGACACGGTTTTTTTTGTTCGTACGTATTGATTTTATTTTTATCAGTCAAAGATATAGAACATAGGTTTTTGGTTTTGTTTTTCTTTCATCTGTTTAAACTCTTCGCGTGCTTTATCTTTAAGAAGAAGCAGTTGCATTTGATTGAGAGCAGGATTATCAAGCTTTGGTGCATTGACATCTGAATTGTTACCGCAGAGCAAAAAAATAAGCATTGGCGCTATCATGGCAAATTCCTTTTTTTAGAGGGTGTTTTTATAGATATAATAGGCATCTGAGTATTTATTTGTCAAGGAAGAGAGGCCTTTTTCATGCGCATTATGATTTTTGGCAGGCCTGGAAGTGGTAAATCAACCTTTGCATTAAAGTTGGCAAAAAAATTTAGTTTACCATTGTATCATTTAGATAAGTATTTTTTTGTAGCCAACTGGATCCCACGTGCGTACGAAGATTTTTTAGAAGATCAGTATGCAATCGTTGCTCAAAAAAAATGGATCATTGATGGTAATTCTTTACAATCGTTATCTATTCGTTATTCAGAAGCCGATGTGTGTATTTACTTTAATTACCCACGGTTATTATGTCTCTGGCGTTTGATCAAACGTAGTTTTAACAAAAATGCTGATATCGATGATAGAGCTCAAGGCTGTAAAGAAAGAGTTAGTTGGCAATTAATCAAATATATGTGGACGTTTGAATATCGTCTTAATAATCGTCTCTCTCTTCAGTTGAAAATATTGCAAGAATTTTATCCTCAGGTAAAATTTTACATGGTTCGCAATGCTTACGAGCTACAAGAACTTATGACAGCTCTGGAAAGATTTCATTACTAATATTTCTCAAATACACCAATTCAAGATTTACTAAGAATTGCTATATCTATGAAAATCATAAGAAACAATAGTATAATCCATAAGTGATAGGAGATAATAAGGCATCCATACAAGCGGGAAAGCGTATGAAAAATAGTGTGCTTTTGATCGGCTTGCTAATGTGCGGTGCTCAAATTCAGGCGGCAGAGATAAGTGATGGTAATCATTTTCATCATCAAATGTTAGAAATTTTATTTTGCGATGGATCAACATGAAAATTCTATACCTTGCGATTGTTCTCTTTTATCTCTCATAGATTTCCCCCATCTTTTGCAGGCTATTTTTGATTACCCTCACTTGCCAATAGAAGAAAGAATTGCTTCAGAGGGATATTTTCCCTATACGTGCCTTTTGTGGGATCTTGAGAATGTTACCTTGCCCGATAATTACAAAGAATTTGCTCAATCGACACAACATCCTCGTTATTCTTCATTTGATAAATTTCCATCTGAGCTACAATATGCGCTTGTACGGCGCTATGAAGAGCAGCAAAAAAAGTCATAAAAAGGACATACTTTCTTCAGGATTTAAAAAAGAAATCTACTTGGTGAGCCTTCTTTGTAACTTACTTTTAGAAGATTCATTGTGCGTAATCAAAGGTTGTTGTGATCTCAGTTGATTTATTGTTGTTTTTTGTTTTTGAACAGTAGCCTTCAAGGCTATTATTTCTTCTTGGTGCATAGTTAAGGATTGTTGTGATTCCAGTTGTTCTATTGTTTCTTTTTGTTTTTTAACAGTATTGTTCAAATGTATCATTGTTGCCTCGGCAAGTTGGACGTATTCTTGGTTTAATCGCAGAAGGTTAGCCATTTTAGCTTGATCTTCTTTTTGTGTATCCATCAAACCAATTACTTTTTCTTTGAGAAAATCAATTTTTGATTGAGGTTCTTCTTTCTTTTCTGCTGCAAAAATGGATGATGTGATGCATAAACAAATTAAGATGTGTCTTTTATTCATCAAAAATCCTTTGATCTATTTTTATCCACTTAGGTGAAATAGGGATTTGTTGGGGTGATTGTATAACTCCTTCTGCCTTTAGTTTTATCTTTTTTAGAAGGATCATCTGCGTTGTTAATTGATAGGAATGGGTATTTTGGTAAAAAAATCTGATCTTTAATTAAGCAAGAGCTTTTGTTGAACAATTTTTTTTTAGGATTTATGCGGGATCGACCTACAGCGTCTTTGCAATCTGCAGCAAATGATACAATCATTAAGCATAGAGAAATTCTTATTGTTGTCTTCATCGTAAATAACCTTGGTATGAGTGTGTTTAAATCTTGAGATAATGTTTTAAAAATTCACGGACACAGGGTGACATTTCAGTTGTGGTAAATATATCATTAAAAAAAGGTGGCTCCTTGGTTGAGGAGCCGCCTATATTATCTTATTCTTTTGCACCAGCATCTATAAGCATTTTTTCAATTAATTTATAGCGATCCTTATCTTGCGAGGATCTAGATGTACGCGCTAATTTGAGAGGAGTTTCATTGTCTTCATTGCGTGCATTAACGTCTGCATTGGCAGCAATAAGAATTTCTACAGTTTGCACATGAGCATATCCTGAGGCCCATAAAAGTGCCGTATTGCCAAAACAATTTTTAGCATTTACATTTGCGCCATGACCAATTAACAATTTGAGAGTATCATCGTAGCCGTAGAGTGCTGCGGCCATCACAGCAGTTCTGCCATCCGCGGGACTTTCAATTTCTATATTAACACCATTTTCAAGAAGTAACTTTACCAAAGCTGTTTTGTTATGTGCGGCTGCAGATGTAAGCGCAGTAGCACCAGGATTTTCATCATAGACTATATCTCCTTCATACAGAGCATTCGCATTGTTGCTCATCTGTAAAATAGCAGTTGCAACATCCAGATCTTGGTTTTCCCATTCCAGTTTTTCGATACTCCATTGTGCTGTATCTATTAACAATCCGTCGAGATTTTTTTTACATTCAGGTTTGTCCTTAATATATTTCTTTCCCCACTTAATTGCGCCAGGCGTTGCCAACATCGCGGCTATGAATTCTTGCCGAACATCTAAAGAGCTTGAAGTCATTGTAATAAGTTTTCCCGTACAATGACTGCTCGATAAAATCTGTTGCCATTCTGGATCTTGTTGCGCAAGGGTTTTTATTTTTGGAACTGCGCATTCAAAAGGTTTATTTTTTTTAATAATTGATTTGAATGTATTAATGTGGTGAGGAGCAAGTGCTATTCTTCGTGCTTGATTCATAGTAAAGGTGAGCGTGCTGCTGCACAATGTAATTGCAATAAGTAATCCGTTGTACATATATTTCATGAAATCTCCCTTGTATAATTAAAAATGAATATATATTTTCGCATTCAGTATAGTGTTTAGGATTGTATTTACAAGGGAAAAGCAGGTCATACCCTTATAAGCCAAGCTTCTTAAGATAATGACGCAAGAAATCCTGAACGTAATTGGGTATTTCAGTGTCATAAAAAATCTCATGATCTTCTGATCCTTCTACGAGTTTATATTCTTCTTGAGCTGTCTGCATTCGGCAGATAAGGGCTGCTAGGGGTATTTGCATATATGTTCTGAGCCAATCTTTTGACGCAGTTGTGAAATACCATAGTTCATACTGATTTTGAAATGCAATGCCCAACATAGAGCCACAGGGGCTGAAAGCTATTTTAGTTTGCGAAAAAATTTCTTGAGTAATAATTTCTTGAGGCGTTCGGTGTTGAGTATCGATAAAAGTACGATTTGCTATATCATACAAATGTACTGTTCCATCAGCGGATAACAGAGCTATCAGTGGGCTATGTGGATGTATTGCAGCGCATATATAAGAATTATCCATGCTAGTATCTCTGACTGTTGCTTCTTTGTGGTGTATTATTAATGTATTGCGTGAAGTGCATGCGATAATGTCTTTGTCAGCAACTAAAGCTGTAAGTTCTTCAGTAAAAGGGAAAATGGGGAGATATTGTTGTGCTGCGATATTCAAACTAACTACTTGTTTGTTATATATTGTTATCACGTATTCAGGATCTGCATTATACGCGATGCATCTTGGCTCCTCAATATCGGGTACATTATCGAGAAATGTTGCTGAATGCTGCGCTTTAGTCCCTGGGCCATTCCATTCACCAATAAAAGGAGCATGTATATAGGTGACAAGTTTATTATGTGGATTGAATGAAAATGTTGCATTTCTATTACACGCTCGACCGCTGCATCGGAGAGCGTAGATTTTATTTCTTTTTTTTCCATCAAATATGGATACCGTTGTTGAGTTCTTGGTTGCAAAACCAAATTGTGTGCCATCTTCATTGAAACGTATCGTATGAATCGGCGCCTCAGAGCAATGAATAATGTGAGATATGGGATGGATAGTTTTTTCTGTCTTTTTTGTATCGAATAATGTGATATCAAATGATAGTGGTTGTTGCTGTATAATGGCAATTTGTTTTTCACGAGGGTGAAAAACAACCTCGCTCAATACACCTTTTTCGGCAGGGCTTGCGAGATTGTTTTCGCAAAGTATTCTTTTTTCAAACTCTGGTTGATTTTTTGTTAAAAAATCTTGTGCAATATAGCGGGCGATAAGACGATTGGCATCAAGGGGTAGAAGTTGGAGTCGATTGGTGATGCCCGGTTTTTCTGGTTCCAATTCCATGGAAGAGACAGTGCATGGCAAAATTACTACACAGCTGATTATGAGATATCTCATGATTTTTCCTTAATTGACATTAAGGTATGGAAATGAACGCATTAAGTCAATGCTCAACGGTAATTTTAACGGTGGCATTGAACTTTGCGTTGGCGTGCTTGTTTACGTTCCAAATATCTTCCTTTTGCTTTTTCTTTTTCCGATAAGCTTGGTTTTCTTGGTTGTTTTGGCTTGGGAAGGGGTAAACTTCTATTGTTGTTGGGAGTTAATGGTTGAACCTGTATTTTTGATTCCGAACCATTGGCGGTGCTTGCACATATACACAAAACTATAGCAAATAATGTTGTTTTCACTAAAAAATCCTTTTAAAAAAATCAGTTTTTATTGTCAGCAGTATATAATAAATCTGTCATAAAAGAAAGTGCGTTTTTTTAAAGTTTGGCTCTAGATCGCGATTTTCAAGAAATATTTCCTATTGATTAAAAGAGGAGGTGTAGCCAAGTAGGGCAGCAAAGGGGACTACTTGGCTTAAATGTTTAGTTGCAATTTTAGCCAAGTATGGGGTAAAATAGAGCTAGTTGGCTAACAAATAGGAATCCCCCACCGTGAGTAATTTAATGGAGCATGGGGGCATCAATGGAGTTTTAAGATTATGAAACCATTACGTATAAAAATAAAAAGTAATTTTGTTGGAAGAGTTGCTGAATTAGACCGTTTGCATAAGATTGGCGCATCAAAAGAAGCAAGTATCATCATTATGTATGGCCGCAGACGAATTGGAAAAACGGAATTACTTGAGCAGGCTTTCCGAGATAGAAATTTATTAAAGTTTGAAGGTATTGAAGGGCTTTCTCACAAAGCACAATTGGCTCATGCCATGTCACAACTTGCAAAATATACTGAAAGTCGTTTGCTTGGCAAAGTGGCCATTACCAGTTGGCGTGAATTTTTTGAAGTCTTATACGATTATACCAAAAAAGGGACGTGGACAATCTATCTGGAAGAGTTGCAGTGGCTCGCGCATTATGATGATACTTTAATTGCTGAACTTAAATATGTCTGGGATAACTATTTTCGACACAATCCCAAACTCATTATTATTCTGTGCGGATCTGCTCCTTCATTTATGATTGATCATGTGCTCCATTCTAAGGCACTGTATAACCGATCTCAATATGAATTTCATTTAAAAGAATTTAATGTCCATGAAACAAAAGAATTTCTAAAAAAGCGTAGCAACCGAGAAGTTTTTGATGCTTATTTAACCATCGGTGGTGTTCCTGAATATCTCAAATGGATCAACAAAGATTCTTCGGTTTTTATTAGTCTCTGTAAAAGTTCATTTATGTCAGGAAGTTTTTTCTTGCGGGAATATGAGCGTATTTTCACCAGCAGCATGTCCAACAATAAATATTATCGCGCAATTATTGATATTTTAAGTGCGCGCAAATTTGCCACGCGTACCGAGCTTGCAGATTTGTTGGGAGCTTCTTCTGGCGGCAGTTTAACCAATGTGTTGCTTGATTTGGAAAAATCTGGTTTTATTATCCATTATTATCCATTTAATCTTGAAGAAACTACCATGCTGACGCGGTATGCAATTGATGATAATTATCTTCATTTTTATTGTAAATTTATCAAGCCATTGCAGAGAAATATTGAAACGGGTGCATATGATAATAATCCGCGCGCGGCACTCAAAGTTGATAGTTATATTAAATGGCTTGGTTTTGCATTTGAACGCTTTTGTCGTAAATATCATTATGTGATTGCAAAAATTTTATATTTCTCCGGCGTGCATTATCGTTCCGGTGTCTTTTTTAGCCGTTCAACAGATAAAGAAAACCCAGGGTATCAGATTGATCTGATATTTGATCGTGATGATAATGTGTATACCATTTGCGAGATGAAATATCTGCAGGGCAAGGTGGGCACCAGCGTGATTGCTGAATTTGAAAAAAAATTGTCTTTATTCCCCAATAAAGGAAACAAGACAATTCACAAGGTTCTCATTTGCAGCGAAGGTGCAGAAGACGCACTTCTCAAGCGTGCCTATTTTGATGATATTATTACGTGTGCTCAGCTTCTTGAGGCGCGGAATTGGTAGACAATTTTTTCTTTTTTCTCCATTTACCTTCTGGGTTTTTCTGGTATTTTTGTTTTTCAATTTTTGCAGGTTTTGCGCGTGGTGCAATTGCTTTAATTTTTTCAATGCCTTCGCTCGTTATGGTGGAAGGCAGTAAAGATCCCTTGCGCTGATCGAAAGGAATATGTTGTGTCAGCATGTGGATATATTCAGGTAAGTAGTCTCTATCTAATTGGGTTGTATCTTGATAAAATTTACCATCAAAAGAAAACAATGTTTCGGGTTTATTTTTTTGAATAATAACATTATCAAGAGTGATTATTGGACCATTGGAGAGTAGCTGAGGAAGATCATTTGTGCCGGTCAATTTTTTTATCAAAGCAATTGCATCTTGGGGTTGCGTATCTCGCATTACTTTAAAAAGGTGAGTGAGTGATTGAGAAGGTTCATCTAAAACATTAATAATACACCGTTTGCCCACGGGTAGTAATCCATCAAATACGATCTGTTCTGCTGATGGTACCGAACAAAATTGTTGCATAAGAAGTTCTTTTTCATTAAAAACAAGCTTGGTGTAATAAGCCCGCTCTATTTTTTGTGGTTCACCGGTTATTTTTTCTAAGAGTGCTTGATATTCGCTTAAATCGGTCGTATGGCCAGTAAGTTCTTTTTTGCGTGCATCGGTGAGATGATCGCCAGATAGGATCCATATCGTGTTATCATCTTTAAAATAAGCAGAGGACTCATATCTGTGCGAAGGATTATAATGAACGATTACATCATAGATGCTTTTATCAGTGCCTTGTATTTCATGTATGAAAAATATTTTTTCATAGAGAGGTTCAGATAATTTCATAAACATTTTTGTTAATGAATCGATATTATATGTAGTCGATGATATTTTTTTTATGACGCAGAGCTTGTTGCCAGGTATCATAGAAACTATAGCTTCAAGCCTGGTGCCATTCAGTTTCAGCTCAAAAGGGATGTTTGGACTGTAGAGGCAAATTATTTTAGGATTACTTTTAAAAAATTGTTCGATATTGAGGGGTTTATTGTAATCTCTTGTTTTGGTCAACGTTTCTCCTATAGAAACGATATCAGCTTTGTCGAGTGGTACAAACCATTCAAGTCCTGGCATTTTAATTTGTGCCCTATCGCCTGGTTTTCTTTTATCACGTTCAACAGGGCTGACCAAGTCGATAATATCTTGGTAATGAGTGATTTTTGGTTGGGTTACTTTTTCTAAAAATGTGGTTAAAGAATAGTTATCTGATGGTTTGAGAGTCAGTTGGTTAAATTGATCCATCCCGGGACGAAGTATGAGACCAGTAGTTATTGCATCGCCAAACGCTTTTACGATAATAGGAAACGAGTAGCTGTCTTGCATTGCGGAAGTAATATCTTTATAAACATTTTCAATCTGCATACCAGCGGCGCAGCATGCAGAATAAATGAAAAGTCTGCAGTTAATTTTATTTTCTAAAAAATTCAATATCTTTTTTACATCTGATGGTGTCATGCTCACCAAAAGGGTGCCACCACCACCAGAGTGACCACCCAGATAGATACTCCAGATTGGGATAGGAATGATGCCATTGCTGTACGCAGAGCGAAGACAGAAAATATCACTTGTTTGTGTATTTTCATTGTAAAGAGCGGGAGTGAAATAAGTTATCGGATCTTTGTTTTGTATAGAAGTTTGTTGCTGAAGAATAGTTTCAATGGTTACTGTTTTCATATGGTTAACTTTGAGTCCCATTTTCAGTTCTATTGGGGTGATTGCTTGAGCGTTATCTTCGCCAACATCTGCAATATTTATATCGCATGAATTGAGATAGGTGGTAGGGATCAAAAGACAGAGATAATCATTTATTTTTTTGATAATCCATTCATCGGGTTTAAAGTGGCAAGCTTTGAGAGCAAGATATTTATATATGCTGATTACAGTATCCGATGCGTATAGGCTATTTTCTAATGTGTTTATCAAATTATCTAGTTTTCCGTCATCGATTGCATTGTTAAAGGCATTTTTAAATGAACTAAACTGGAAGTCAGATAGATCGGAAACCTCATCGGCATATGTTGAGAGATTTTTTCCATATTCTGAAAATACATTTTGAAGCAAAGAGGTGGAAACAATAAAAGGGCCTGCTTTTTGTTGCAATGCGCTGAAGACGTTACAACTTAATGTTATCTTAGTCTTTGTTTTTTTTTCAGATTCATTCAAAAAAATCAGTAATCCTTTGGGAGAATAATTATATTTTTCAGCTTCTTCCAACTGTATGTGCTTTATTGCAGTTTTTTGTGATGGCGGTTGCGTTTCCAGTTCCATGGCAGATATCTGTTTTTGTATTCCCGTTAAGCATATTCCTAATGCAAGCATGAGTAATCTGAGTAACCAATTTTTGCCTAATGATGCCGTCTTTGTTTTCATCTTTTTAACTCCAGGTTATTTACGATTACATATGATGATTTTGGGGTGGTATGTGCATGTGCTGAAAAGATACTATCCATCATAGAGATTGCATTGTTAAAAGAAAATAGTTGATCGTCTGAACATTTTTGCCGCTACAGCGAAGGTGCTGAGACGCACTTCTCAAGCGTGCCTATTTTGATGATATTATTACCTGCGCTCAGCTTCTTGAGGCGCGGAACTGGTGAGCTCTTCTTTTTTTTGTCTCCATTTTCCCTGTGGATTTTTCTGATACTTTTGCTTTTCAATTTTTGCAGGTTTTGCGCGTGGTGCAATTGCTTTAATTTTTTCAATGCCTTCGCTCGTTATGGTGGAAGGCAGTAAAGATCCCTTGCGCTGATCGAAAGGAATATGTTGTGTCAGAATTTGAATATATTCAGGCAGATAGTCTTGATGTAAGAGTAAGCCATCTTGATAAAATTTACCGTCAAAAGAGAATAAGGCTTCGTCTTTATTTTTTTGAATAATAACATTGTTGATGGTGATTATTGGATTAGGAATAGTTAACTCAAGAATATCATTAATGCCAGTGCATTGCTTTATTAAAGTGATTGCATCATCTGGTTGGGTATTTCGTACTGCTTGGAAAAGGTTTGTAAGCGGCTGAGATCGCTCTTCTATTATATTAATGATACATCTTTTGCCGAGTGGCAGTAGTCCATCTAATCGGATCTGTTCTTCTTCAAGAAAGTTGCCGTTTAGTTCTTGATAATCAAGCTCAGTTTCAGTAAAAATAATGGGATTATAATAAGCGCGTTCTATTCTTTGTGGCTCTCCGGTTACTTTTTCTAAATATGATTGATATCGTTTTATATAGGGCATATCTCCGTTGTGTGATTTTATGCTTGCATTTTCTAATGAACTTTTTAACGATCTTTTAAACCATACCTGATTACCATCTACAAAATAGGCTGCACAGCTCTCTGCTAAAGGTTTATAGTAAATAATTACATCATTAATGCTTTTATCAGAACCTTGAATCTCTTTAATCAATATTATTTTTTCCCGTGCATTCATTGTATTTTTCATAAATGTATCTACCAGAGCAATAGCTGGCTGTGTAGTAGATGATATTTTTTTTATGATGTGCGCTGCATTACCCGGTATCATTGAAACTATTGCATCAAGATGGGTATCATCGAGTTTAAGTTCAAAGGGAATATTGGCTGCGTAAAGTAATATTACTTTTGGGTCAGTTTTGAAAAAATTTTTGATATTGAGCGGTTGATCCGATTTTCTTGTTTTTGTTAAGGTTTCTCCTATTGAAACAAAAGATGCTTTATCTATCGGTAAAAACCATTCTAATCCCGGTAATTTAACTTGTGGCATATTATTTGGCTCTGAAGGTAATGGCTCAACTTGTTTGATAATATTGTGATAATTAAAAGATTCCCGCTGTTGAGTTGCCGTTTGGAAAAATTGAGCAAAAGAAAGAGTGTCTTGAGTGTGCAAAGTGAGATTATTAAAATTATCATTTGCCAGCTTAGTCGTTATGCCAATAATTGTTGCATCCGTTAGTGCTATTACAATAATAGGAAAAGAATATCTATTCTGAAGATTGGACGTAACGTTTTTATAAACAGATTCAATGTTTAAACCTGCTGCACAACATGAAGAATAAATAAAAAGTCTGCAATTAATTTTATTTTCGAGAGGATCTAATATTTTTTTAAAATCTTCTGTGGACATACCAGCAATCTTTATGTTCCCTCCATGTCCTGTGAGATAAATCGTCCACAGTGGCAAGGGGATATTTTGATTGCGATAGTCAGAATGAATACAGAAAATAGTGCTTGCTTGCGTTGATCCATCATACAGAGCTTTAGTAAAGTACGCGGTACTTCTTTGTGGCACAGTTTGTTTTTGGAGAATATCTTCAATTGTTACTGTTTTCATGTGATTAACCTTAAGCCCCATCTGTAGTTCAACGGCTGTGGTAGTAAGGGTAGAATCTTGGCGAACAGCATCGGGATTGATGCTGCGAGACTCAAGATAAATGATAGGCACGAAGAGGCATAGATGATCATTTATTTTTTTTATGATCCATTCATCTGGTTTAAATTGTATAGCTTTTAATGTGATATATTTACACGCGATGTTAGCGGGTGTATTTTTTCCTTTAACTTGTTTGTTTTTTTCTGCCTCAAAAATTTTTATCAAAGCTTCAGTCTCTTCTTCACCGCTTTTATTTGCAGCATTCTCAAAGAGATCCGAACAGCAAGAACTGGTGGGAATGTCCTTGTTATATTCTTCAAATATAAGCTGAAGTGAAGAAGTGGAAGTAATGAAGGGGCCTGCCTTTTGTGTTAGTGCAGCGAGAATGATATTGCTTATTGCTCCACAAACAAGTTCTTTTTTTTCAAGCTCATCTAAAAAAATGAGGATTGCTTGAGGGGCATAGGTATATTTTTCTGCTTCTTGTAAATTGAGTGGTGCTGCTTGCGCTATTGGTGTTTTTTTTTGTGATGGTTGTTGAACTTCAGGTTCCATGGCAGATATTTTCTTTTGTGCTCCTATTAAAGCTATTCCCAATACAAGCATGAGTAATGTGAGTAACCATTTTTTAATTGATGATGTTGTCTTTGTTTGCATTTTTTTGTAGCTTTCGGTATTGGCGAACTATAGGTGATGACTTTGCGATGGTGTACGGCATGAATAACAGCTCTGTAAGAGGTGATCAACAGAATACAGACCGCTACCGGCAATGCAATAACCGATAACAATACATAAGCACAATGCTGGGAAACTCCACTTCATGAAAGGATCATTATTTTGAAGGTGGAATTTGAGTGCCACAATTAAAAGTACCATGAGTGGTAATGACATTATGCGTGTGCCAAATCCAAGCATAAAAGCCATTCCGCCACATAATTCGGTGAGTGCTGCCAAATATCCCCAAAAAAGATACCCCCACGTAATTCCAAAAAATCCCATAGCGCTGCCAATTTGAGTCAGATTTTCTGTCCCTGACATTAATTTATTGTAGCCAAAAATAAGTAAAATAGTACCAAAGCCGATGCGGATAAGAGTGAATCCCAATTGTTGCAATGCAGGTGAATGGTGCATGGTGAAAGATACAATGTGATGAAACATATAGGTTCCTTTTTTAGAAGTTTTTATGTTTCATCTAAACTTATTCTCAAATAAAACGCAAAGGTTTATGAAAGAGCATGTTTTTTTGCGATCGCTTCTTCTAGTATTTTCACCAGTTCTGGATCCTTTGATGCTTGCGCAATTTCAAGAGGTGTTTGGTAATTACCTGTAGGTTTTAGTTCAGGATCTGCTCCTCTTTTCAATAATCCTTTTACAACAGTCAATCTTAAAGTTCTTTCTTCTCTACTCCAACCGCAAGGGTATCCATATCGTCGGGTTGGCCAGTTATCAGAAATTAAATAACTCAAAAGAGTTTGTTTCCCGTCATTCGACCATTTTCCAGGTGCTATTTGATTAATATCAAGTGAAGGATGATCCCAAAAGTACTCAATCAAATATTTTTTTTCAAAAGGAATATATTTTAAGATTGCATAAGAAGAAGCCGTCGAGCCTTGATTATCGGGAATGTTAATATTAGCTCCATTTTCAATAAGCCACTGCACAACCAAAGTGGACGGTCTGTCGGTATAAGATGTCAACATAAGTTGAGTTGCGTTATCATCGCTATATGTAAAATCAAGATCGATATTTTTTTTCTTGATGATGCAGGCATTTATTGGTGAAACCTCTCGAGATGAACATATTGCAGCAAATGCTAATTGATTGATATAGATATTGATTGCAGATTTAGTGCGCAATGTTTGTGCGGCAATTTCATTTGAGCAATTGAATATGTTAGATAACTGTTTGATTAAGGAAAGCGTGTTTCTCTTAAAATAGATCTTAAGCCACGCATCAAATCTTTGAGAAACTGTCGAAAGATTATGGATCCATACAGCAGAATCTTCTAATGTTGTATTCAGCGCAAGAGCTCTCTCAAATATTTCTCTATGGATTTCAAAAGAGAATCTTGCGTCAAAAAGGTAAGAATCATGGGGGTTTTTTTGAGAGCATTGGTGTATTGCAGGTGTTAATACTTTTTTTTTGCAACAGCAGCGGATTTAACGCCGAATTGTTCAGCAACTTTTTTTCTTGATACATGATAATGTTGAGATAATAACTTGATTACTGATAGTGGGTTTCGATCAACCAAATTTTTTATTTTTTCAGAATAAGGCATGCTTGTTTTAATGGTAGAAATTGCCAACGGCAGTGTAGGTAACAGGCTAATAATTGGAAAGAGTATTTTTTCCGATCCATTAATAAAAGAGGTGAATATGCATGCTGAAACCAATGGTAATAATCTGCGATTCATACTGTTGCCTTTTTTAATACGAGTTATCTTGTGTTTTTTATCATTATCGGGGAAAATTATCACATAAATATGTATCAAAAGCAACGTAATTAAAATAGGATACAATTATGACACAACCGAATGATATAGCACTTATTCTCGAACAATCACATGATCAGGGATGGCCGTTCCCCAAGCAATTTGAAGCGCTTAAAAAAATTGGCGTCACCTCATATGAAGTTATTCCTTCAACGTATGATGCCGTATTTTATGGGACGTTTGGCATATGGCGCCCTCATCAAGCACCGGATGATATGCCTGATACTCCGGTGGGAGCGGAATTTAATCAAGAAGCATTTTTAGAAGTTTTGAATCGGAGAATGGAAAAAGAGATAACCTACATTCAATTTTTGCAGCAGATTGCACATGCTGGTGTTGATCGATACGTTGTTGATATGGCCAAAAGGACCGTAACCTATTATGGTATAGATGAAGAGCAGTTCTATGTTCAAGATGTTCCGTGAATATGTTTAAAATTACTGTACATTGAAAAGGCGTCACATTTGAGTGGCGCCTTTTTTACAAGAAATATGTGGTCGTTTATGGTCAAATATGGCTACTTGTGGACATTTGCGGTTGTTTTTAGCTATCATTAACTGTAGATAGCATTTTTTCCAACGGGAAAGGGTTTTTGCATGATTCCTTATAAAAAGATGGGGTTTTCATCGGAATTAGAGCCATTGATTGCATATATAGATCATTTTAAGATTGCTTGGCAGGATGGTATAAATCTTAGGCCAGAGGAACTTAAGGCATTGAGGCGAGTGGCAACTATAGAAAGTGTGGGGTCTTCGACGCGGATTGAAGGGTCAAAATTGTCCGATAGTGAAGTGGAGAAGATCTTATCAGGACTTAAAACTGAATCATTCAAGTCAAGGGATGAAGAAGAGGTTGCTGGATATGCCTATGTGATGGAAGAAATTTATGCAAGTTATCTTTATATCCCATTAACAGAAAATTATATTAAGCAATTGCATGCAATGTTATTACAATATTCTGCTAAGGATATGCGTCATCGTGGTGAGTACAAAAAATTTCCTAATAATGTTGAAGCATTTGATGTACAAGGAAGATCTCTTGGCATTATTTTTGAAACAACATCACCATTTGATACTCCTCTGAGAATGACAGATCTCATTGAGTGGACTAATAAAGCATTTGAAGCAAAAGAGTATCATCCTTTAATTATTATAGGGATGTTTATTGTGATGTTCTTAGCAATTCATCCATTTCAAGATGGTAATGGCAGGCTATCTCGTGTATTGACTACTTTATTGTTGTTGCAGCATGGGTATTCATACGTTCTTTATAGTTCTTTGGAAACGGTTGTCGAGCATAGCAAAGAAGCTTATTACAGAGCATTACGGTTGACACAGGCAACCTTAAAAACAGATAATTCTGATTTCCAACCATGGATAGTATATTTTTTGCGTTCGTTGCATAAGCAAATTCAGCAGTTGGAAATTAAGATTAAAAAAGAACATATTATCCTCGCCTCATTACCACAATTGGCTAGTGATATTATGCGATTGGTAGAAGAGAGAGGCAGAATCACGATGGCAGATATAATTGAGCATACTGGTGTACCACGCAGTACCATAAAAATACAGCTAAGCTTTCTTGTTGATAAAAAATATTTGGCTCGACATGGTCAGGGTAAAGGTGTGTGGTATACGCAGGTTCAACGTTAGGTTGCTACTGATTTAGAAGAAGGGCGTCACATTTGAGTGGCGCCTTTTTTGGTTATATCGTTTGATTTCTATTGGTTTGGCTTGTATTCTTATGTAATAAACTTACTTCTTATAAAATGTAATAATAATTGCAGATATATAGATGCAATATAAGATAAATGATGAAACTACAATCTTTGCTATCACTCGTACTCGTTTCTCTTTGTGGAACGGCTATGATCGGAATGGAATTAGGGCAAAAAAAGCCAGATTCGGTGCCATATGGTTGGTGTGTAAGAGCTAATGGTAAATGGACAATGGGAGAGGTTGTAGATAGAGCTGATAAAACGAAAGATAAGATTGCTTGGCGAGATGAAGATAAAGTTGTTTGTATACTAACGAAAAATAGTTCATTAACTAATCCCAAAATCGCATTGCTTTCTTGTGTCTTTGATGGTCACGGTGGCGATGCTATATCCAATTACGCATCTAAAAATATTGCAAGAATTTTTAATGGGATAAAAAAAGAAGTTGATTCGTATACTAAATTGAATGAAGTCATAAAACAACTTTCTCAGGAAATTGATGTATTTAGCAAAACCTACGATTTCGGTTATATGGGATCTACAGCGCTAGTTACGCTACTAGAACCAATGGATGATGCTCGGTGTTGCTTTACTGTTGCCTGGTTGGGTGATTCTCGTGCTGTAGTTGCAAAAGAGAAAAGCGATTGTTGGAGTGTTGCTTATCAAACAAAAGATCATACACCTCTTGATCCAGACGAAAAAAAACGTGTGCTTGCTGCTGGGGGTATAATTTCAAGGGATGGTACAAGGGTTGGTCCATTAGAAGTATCCCGTGCTTTGGGAGATAACGATTACAGAGAGTATGGAATTACAAGTGTTCCAGAAACTGAGCAGATTATTTTAACAGCGGAAGAAAATCCATTTATCATTCTTGCATCTGATGGTGTTTTAAGTGAAAAAGCGATTACCAATGAAAAAGCCATTCGCATCGTTGGGGACCTCGGGGCGTTTTCATTGGAACAACTGAAAATAATGCCTGGAGCAGAAGCAGAGCCTTTGGTGAAGGATGGAAAGTTAGAGGGACAAAAGGATATGATTCAACAGGATGGGGATGAAAAATTACAAATCATAACGCGTATTGTATGTGCCAAAGCTATAAAAAAAGGTAGTGAAGATAACGTAGCCTCTATCGCTATTGACGTGTCAAAATTTATGAGGGAAAGCCAAAAGGCGGTGCATGATGCTCAATCCGAAAAAGACCAGTTAAAAGCGAAACCAACAGAATCGACTCAGCTAATTGATGGTATTAAAACTACTGGATTTGGGCAATCTTTGTGGAGAAATAAAGGTAAGATTGGTTTATTGATAACGGGTGTTGTCAGTATTGCAGCAATCTTTGCATATTGGTATTCAAGGTGAACTACAAGATTTAACAATTTCCTATAGTGCATACGTATTTATTCAGGTGAGGGCAGCGGCAGTTGTTTTTTTGAAGGATGCTTTTTTGATTTGTGTTGTTTTTCTTTGGAAGCATGTCTTTTGTGAGCGCGTTTTTTTGGAGTATCTTCTTTTTTGATCACTTCTTTATTCTTAAGCTCTTGAGCTTTCTTGTGAGCAATTGCTTTTTCAAGCATGTCAATAATGTTTTGATCTTTAGCTGCTTGTGCCATCACCAGTGGTGTTACTTCGGTTGAACCTGTCAATTCTGGATCAGCTCCATTATCTAATAATTTTTGCAATCGTCTTAATTTTAATGTGTATCTTGGGTTTGGTTGATCGAAGAATGTTTTTTGCTGGTCTTCTTCTGCGATGGAGCACACGAGGAACCATAGTGCGGTTACGTCAAAATTCCATGCCTCATAATAATGATTTATATTGAAATGGGGACTTGCAAAAAAATAGTCCAATGCTTCATCTGCTTCTGCGTTTACATTTTCTAAGAGATTGAAAATAATTGATTCGATGGTGTCATGGTAAACCCTATTTTTGGGGCAGATGGTATAATCAGCACCTTGTTCAAGAAGAGGTTTAACCATTAAAGGTTGGACAGACCAGGTTCTGTAGGATCTGCAGGCTTTGGCGAGTTGAGTTTCCGTTTCCCTTCCATAGGTAAAATCAATATCATAACCGAAATCTTTTAAGGTAGAAAAATTCTTTTTAGAAATCGGTCTATTTTTTTGTCCTTGACACATTGCATCAAATGATTGCTGTATAAAAAGGAGCTTTCGCGCGCCTTCTGTTGGGATCATCATTGCAACATAATCATTTGGTTCTCCCGATATGAAAGAAAGTTCTTTAATAAGGTGTAGACTATTTTTTTGATCGTCCATAAAGTGTTGCATGGACTTACATAAGGAATATAATTTATGAATATTGGGTTTTACCTTTTTGAGGTCATTGTCGGTATTATTAATGGTCATATCTAATATTTTTCCACCCATTTCCGCGGGTAATCCTGCCAAAACAATGGGACAAGATGGGGATTCAAACAATTGTATGCTTTTTTGTATGCTTTTTTTGTCTGAGTTTTGAGTAGATAATTCAGGCATCTTGTCGAGCATATTAACTACTTGGTCAAAGAGAGCTCTTTCGGCATCGGATGTTATTATTGTTTTTTCCAGATCTGACTTTGCAAGAATCACTCTTTTTTTGATCAGATCTGCTTTTGGTTCCATGTTATACGCATACGAATATGCTAAAAATGATATGAAGAAAGAATAGATACATAGTATGTGCTTCATCCTATTTCCTGCGTAAATATCAGAACTTGTGCTTTTTATCATTATCGGCGAAAATCATTACATAAATACGTCTTAAAAACAAGGAATTTATATGACACACCAAACCAAAAAACAACAGAGCACGCTGAGCAGTATTCTTGAATTTATCTTTTTACTCATTATCGTTTTTCTCATCCGTACGTATATTTTTGGATTATATCAAGTGCCGACTGGCTCCATGGAAACGACCATACTCGTTGGTGAGCGCTTTATCTCTGATAAATTGACTTATAATTTTCGGGGGCCGCGTCATGGAGAAATCATTGCTATGAATGATCCTGAATATGAATATTCTGATAACTATTTTAAACAATTATTTGAGCGCTATGTATGGGGACCGCAGAATTGGACCAAGCGAATCATTGGAATTCCGGGTGATACCGTTCGGGGTGCAATTGAAAATGGAAAGCCTGTTGTTTATCGCAATGGTGAAAAATTGAATGAACCGTATATTAATCAATATCCATTGTTGAGTGAACTTTCTGATGATGCGGATGTTTTGATACGCGATATAGAAAAAGAGATCAATCAGCTGCAACGGCGATATAAAGTTGATGAATCCATGCTGAATCAGTATGTCATGCAAAAATTATCACAAGCAGCACTGCCACCACGTTCATATGATTCAACTAAGCCTTTTCATCAGCAGCCATTTTATAATTTCAATGCTGATCGCATTTTACGTGATGATCAAGGAAATCCTATATTAACTATTCCGGGAACACCAATGAACTCTCGTGATGGGAAAACGTTTCCCGATGAAACGCGTAATAACTGGAATAAGTCAGACGTGTTTTTTGTAAAACTTGGTGAAAATGAATATTGGGGTATGGGTGATAACCGTTTGGGCAGTAAAGATTGTCGTTTCTTTGGACCAGTTAAAAGAGAAGAGATTCATGGTAGGTTGATTGCGCGCTTATGGTCAATTGATAGTGATGAAGGTTGGTGGATTATTGATTTAATCAAAAATCCGATTGATTATTGGAAGCGTGTTCGGTGGAGCAGATGTTATCAATGGATTCATTAAACAATTCAAAAGAGGCACTAAATGGTGCCTCTTTTTTGTGGCTATTAATTCTTGGTATGAGCAGTTTAGATTTTGATTTTTTTAGGATGTAATATATAATATTAATAGTAAAGTTTTAAAAAAATAATATATAAACTAATAATTATAAGAAGTTTTTTATGAAGACAAATATGATATTTACGTGTGCTATGCTGTGTACAAGCTTGGGGATTTTATCTATGGAACCTGAGAAAGCTATAGGAAAATTGTCATCACCTGCAGTCAAGCGCCGAAAGCAAACTGCTCCGAATATAAATTCGTCACCTAGTCCATCTAATTCCTACAGAGGTTATTACTGGTACATATCACGTAATGAATTAATTCCTGAAGAAGTTATAAAAAAGCTGGACAAACAAGATACAGAGAAAGCTCATAAGCACAATCGTTGTGTGCATAGCAATATAGATGGTTGTTCTTATATCAATAGTCAGCCTAAAAAAACTGTACCCAAAGACGAGCAAAAAAAACTGGTTATTACTGGTGTGCCTGAGTAATCGTGAACTTTCCATCCATGGCAGTCAGAACGATTATTAATATGTTTGTTGACTATTACTCATAGTGAGATTAGTTTTAACAATATTTCAGAGCGATGGCAGCAGTCGAGCAATTACAAATTTCTATTTTTTTACAACTATTTTGTGTGTTAAAATCGAGTAGTAAAAGATATTCAAAGATTTTAATAGTGGGAGTTGTTCATGAAGATACATATGGTATACGCGTGTGTTTTAGCATGTATAAGCGTAATGATGATGTCATCTGTGAATGATGCTTCTTTGCAACAACAACAAGATTCTCAAAAATTGAAAGCAATAGATCGTAATTTAGTAAAAATTTGTCGAAAACAAGCGGTGATGACCGATTCGGAAAGATATTATCGAAACAGCCATGAACAGGTTCCCAAAGCGGTGTTGAGATGGTTTAATCCGAAAAGGCAAACTGAGATTCGTCGATATAATCGGAATTTAAAGTTATATGGAAGCTGAACGAATTTGTTTTTGTGCATTTATCTAAAAAGATGTAAGATATAAAAGTAAAACCGGTTTTATGCTAATGCCTTGAAATTAAGCAGACATAGTCAGTACAATGCTTTTATTTCATTGGTATCAGCTGAGGATGAATATAACCAAAATTCTTAAACCGGGATTATTTTATGATACTTTCTTTTTTGCAACGGCTCGCTAGGCGTAGTTTTGGAACATTCGAAACGGAAGAATTTAAGAAATTTCTTCGCATGGGCTCCATTCTTACTTTCATTATCGGTTCATATTGGACTATTCGTACACTCAAAAATGCTCTTTTTATGACGCTCGTTGGTGCAACTCAGTTGCCTTATGCCAAAACAGCGTCGCTTTTCTTTTTACTCCCCGTGATTATGATGTATACCAAACTGCTCGATAGATACAGCAGAGAGAAAATATTTTATATTTTATCATCGGCGTATGGTATTTTTGCAGTACTATTTGGGATAGCTTTTGCCTATACGCAAGGTCTCGATCATGCCAATATTGAAGGTTGGATGTCTCTATTATTGATGGTTATTGGATATAGTTTTTACCTTTTTGTTGAAAGTTATGGATCGTTAATGCCTGCTCTTTTTTGGGCGATCGCATCAGATACTACTGTTCCAGAATCAGCAAAAAAGGGTTTTTCAATGGTGGTGGCAATTGCCCAGTTTGGTGGCATTTTTGGACCATTTATTATTAATTCATTGCCACGGCGATTAGGATTGAGTACCAACGCACTATCGCTCTATGTATGTGCAGGGGCTATGGTAATATCCATGTACCTTTTTAGGAATTTTTTCAAAGCGACACCCAAAGAATTGCTGACTTCATACCGTGGAGGCAATGAAGATCGAGAAGAAAAACGGCAAGAAGAAGAGCCGCATTTCTTGGAAGGGCTCTATTTATTGTTTACCCATAAATATCTGCTTGCCATTTTTGCCGTGATCTCATTTCCTGAAATTATTGGAACAATTTTTGATCTTCATTTTAATTCTTTGGCATCGCAGCATTATTCAGGCGTTCTTTTATCCGAATATCTGGGTATGTATGGAAGTGCCGTTAACGTCATGGCATTTCTCTTTTTGATTTGTGGTATTAGTAATATTACGCGTATTTTAGGTATTGGAATTTCACTTCTGTTGATGCCAATTATTTATGGCAGTGCACTTTTTGGTTTTGTAACATTGAACAGTCTGACATTCCTATTTGGATTGATGGCAAGTTCAAAAGCAATCAACTATGCACTCAACGGGCCGGCAATTAAACAGTTATACATTCCTACTACGCATAATGTTCGGTTTAAATCACAAGCATGGATAGAAACATTTGGTTCTCGTGGTGCAAAAGAAGTTGGTGCAATATTTAATATGGGTCTTGGGCCGTTACAAGCACATCTTGGGGCAATTGCAGGACGTGCGCGTCATGCAATTCTTGCAGGTTATTTTGGCTTTGCATTGGTAATAATATGGGTATTTATGGCGATGTTTTTGGGCAAGAAATATAAAACAGCAATTGAAGAGAAGCGTGTTGTGTGTTAATTAGAGTTTAATATACAAAAAAGAAAGAGGCACGCTGCAAGAGTGCCTCTTTCTTTTTTGCGTTTGTGAATTTTAATAATCATATCTCATAACAAGAGACGTTTCTCCCGATTTTTCATAGGTACATACGCGTGTAAATCCTACTTTTTCATAGCATCTGATAGCGGCGATATTGTTTATATCTGGGTCAAGAATAATAGTGGTAATTTCTGGTTTTATGGTAAGCAATTCTGCAATAAATTGTTTGATAAAAAGAGTTCCATATCCTTTATGAAGATAATGGGGATCGCCGATAAATTGATCAATACCTACTGTTGTTTCGTCAGAAAGTGGTGGTAAAAAAAATCCTGTTTTTTCATTTTTACGATCGATATAATAATACTGAATATAGCCCATTGGGGTTTCTTCTAAAAATACAACAAAACCAAACGAGTTTTTTGATCTTATTTTTTCTAAAAAATATTCCATCAATTCATTTTCTTTAGGCGTAGGCCACCATTTTTCAACATGTGGTTCTTTGAACCATTGTAACATGAGCGGCCAATCATCTTGAGTTAATTTTTTGAAAGCGAAATGTGTATTTTGTGAACTGTTGTGCATGGATTGTCCTGCAATGGTGGTGATTGTGGAAATAAAGGTAAGCAATAGAAGGAATGCGGCGGTGTATGTTGTGTTCATTGTTGTTCTTCTTTGTTCCACGTTAATATATCGCCTGGCTGACATTGCAATTCTCGGCACAATGCTTCCAGCGTAGAAAATCTAATTGCTTTCGCTTTATCTGTTTTTAAGATTGAAAGATTCGCTTCAGTGATGCCCACGCGTGTTGCAAGTTCATTGAGGCGAATTTTACGTTTTGCCATCATTTGGTCAAGTGTTACGACAATTTTCATGTTGTTCCTATACCGTTAAATTTTGCTCGTTTTGTAAGTGAGTTGCTTGTTGCATTAATAATGTCATAACCATAAAAACAGCAAAAATAAAGATATTAAATAGATCAGCTGATCCGAGTGATGCAGTAAGAACTTTGTGTCCTGGAGCGTTGTGCATTGTGGTAACGATACTCAAGATCATTCTATTGATTGGGGTGTAGAGGGCAAGATAAAAAGCATATTTACTGAGCAACGCAAAACGTGCAACTGTTGATGCAGAAAAAGCTTCGTTCTGTTCAAATTTTTTCATGATAGCGGCGATAAGCCACAGAATAGCGATGAGCAATATGTATACACCACTATCGATGAGCATAGCAAGTAGGCGATGAATCAATGGCATGCTTGGAACTGATGAACTCATAATCTCATAATTGTCGAAAGTATAGGAAAAAAATAATCCAAAGATATGAGGATTGGCGAATGAAAATGTTGGAAAAAGCCATTTAGTGAAAAATCCAATACCAATGGCGGGAATGAATGCGTAAGAGATATATTTCACGAGACGAGCATAAAAAGAGATATTTTTCATGATAAAATCCTTTTGTAACAACATTCACGTTTGACGTCTATAGATAAATACCTTATCATCGAAGCTATCGAATATCAATAAATTTTTGTTGAATTAAGATGTTTTTATGAGGGGAGAATATTTTTTTGCTTGATGTTGCTTTGGCCATTTGATACTATTAGAATAATTAAAATTAACTTTTATAATAGAGATTTTAACGATGATAGTAATACATTTCGTCCAATAACTCATTCATAAGCGTCACAGAACGTTCTTATGTGTGGGTGTCCAAGTGCCAAATATCGTAATACATCCTCAAAATAGTAGAGAGGATTATCTATGAACTCACACAAGCCAATAATTATTTCCCATGTTTCCGTTTCTTTTTTACATAAAATCTGTTTTGAAGATTTTAGTGCGATTATTTACCCTGGTGAGCATATTGCTTTGATTGGTGATAATGGATCAGGAAAATCAACATTGCTTTCTTTGCTTGCGGGTACAATTGATTTATCGCATGAAGGAATTATTACAAAGTCTGCGGATGTTGTAATTGGTTACTTGCCGCAAAATATGCAGTTGGATCAAGCTACAACTGTCTGGCAAGTAGCAACGACTGATGTTGCGCATATAATAAAAAATTTGCAGCAATTTGAGTTTTTAGCACAGCAGCTAGGACAATCTGATGAGAGTGATGATTTGTATGATCTATTGCTGGAAAAACTGGTTGCATCAGATGCGTTTAGTGTGGAAAATAAAATTACCTCATTATTGCAGCAGATGGACCTGATAGATAAAAAGTTTGATCTTATTTCTACATTAAGTGGTGGTCAGCAAACACTACTGGGGTTGGTGCGTATTTTAGCAACACAGCCAAATATCTTATTGCTTGATGAGCCGACGAATCACCTTGATCGTGATAATCGTGAGAAATTATTCAGCTTTTTACAATTGTGGAATGGGACGGCAATTATAGTATCTCATGACACACAGCTCTTGCGAACGTGGCCACAAAAAATATGGGATATTAGATATGGGCGCGTAGTAATTTTTGATGGCAATTATACTGATTATCTGCAAGAGCGAGATATTGTTGAGCAACAGCAGCTGGATACTATTGATCGGTTGTTGCATGAAAAGAAGAAATTAGCACAAGCAAAAGAAGATGATCGTGAGCGACAGGCACAGAGTAAAAAAATTGGTGAAAAAAAGTATGAAAATGTTGATAAAGCTTTCCGGGAGAGAAAAAAGGAACGGGCGGGAAGAACTACTGCAAAAAAACTCGGGGCAATAACAAGTAAACAGGAAGAAGTTTTACGGCATTTGCAAGAAATGCATGAGCATAAAATTATTGTTCCAAAATTTGATATGGGTGGACATAAGCAGTATGGATTGTTAACCATGCAAGACAGCGCAGTTGGCTATGATGATCAGGTGGTGGTGCATGATATTAACCTCACCGTGCAGCCAGGTGAACGCGTTGCATTTGTTGGTGGCAATGGTTCAGGTAAGTCAACTATTTTTAAAGCAATACTAGATCAAGACCTGCGCAAGAGTGGCGTGTGGCGTGTACCATCTCAGATCGGGTATCTTGATCAAAAATATACGGTGTTAGAAGTTGCAGATACACCATTTAATTTGATTAAAACAGTACGGGCTGAGTGGTCTACTAATGATATTCGTTCTTTTCTGAACGATTTTCTGTTTTCTAAAAATGAAGAAGTAAGTGTTCCTATTCCAATGTTGTCTGGTGGTGAAAAGGCACGATTAGCGTTGGCATACATTGCAGCCCAATCACCATCGCTTTTATTGTTGGATGAAGTGACCAATAATGTTGATATAACAACGCGTAACCATATTATTTCTGTTTTAAATCAGTTCCCAGGAACTTTACTTGTAATATCCCATGATACAGATTTTTTACGTGCCATCGGTGTTGAACGTGTATTTATGATTGGTAATGGGATTATGGTTGAATCAGTATTGTAGGGATTACCGTGGTAATAGCTTCTTAGATATTCTTATTTTTGATGTTTCTTGTACTCATTCTGTGTTTAGTAAAAATTGGCATGTATTATTGACGCTTCTTGATAAATGCCTTATCATATTAATTATCGAATATCAATAAATTTTTATTGATTAATATTCTTCAAATGTGCTTTTAGCTATAGGTATTATTATGTTTTTTTTGAGTAAGCTACGTAAGTATTGTTATATCATTCTCAGTTGTTTTTTTGCTGTGCAGGTGTTAGCTGAAAATGTGCCACTTTCGCACGTATCATTATATGAAAAAATTGCTCAAGAAAATCTTAAAGCAGTCGTTGATCATCAAGAAGCGTCAGGAACGGCAACGCTCAGTGCGCTTATTAACGATGAAAAAGAGTTTCACCAGATGCTCTCGGAATCACTTGAAAAATCACTGCATTTGCCAAAAACAATCAAGCGAGCTGCCATTTTTAATCTTTTTGCGAGCCATGAAAAAGCTTATAAGTCTTTGCGGCATAGTGATGTTCTTGATGAACTGTCATGGAAAGATTTGGAAATATTGTGTGGATCAAAAACAAATCAGGCGCTTTGTTTAGCAGAGAAAATTGATCGTACTTATACCGAAGCCGGTAGAGCGGTATTGTATCGTAAAATAATTCAGCCATTATCGAGCAGCCAAGCAATTGCCGAGCAACAATATACGATTAGAATGTTGCTGGAGCATGAAGATTTTTTCAATGCTGTTGATGGTAAATTGAAGGGACTGTCAAAAACCGAAGACGTGATTCTATCATTTTTTGGTGAAGATTTGTTTCATTCTATTTTGTTGCAGAGTCTCATTAAAATTCTGGGACAAGATAGCATTCCCACTCTTAAAAAATTTTCCGATTGGTTAAATACCAGTGAAGTTGCTCTTGAGGTGAATGGATCAACAGCATGTATGCTGAGCCTTGCCAATGATCTGCGTAACGCAATTGGAGCGCCTTTTTTGTGCGCATATGGTGCAACTCAACTAGCGGGGATTACATCGCCACAATTTTTGAAGAATTATAGTGTAGGTCTTAATTTGGGGCAATTGAGTAAGTTTGTCGTTTTCGGTAGTGTTTTTTATGCATTACAATATGCATATGAATCGTCAGCAACGAATGGCCTGGTCAACGTAAGTGATGGATTAGTGGGGTTACAACGACTGTATTGGTCGCGTAATAATATAAAGACCAATCTTGTGTTTGTTCGCGGTCTTCAAACAAAGCTCATTCATGTTGCGACCTATATGAACAATATGAAACAGGTTATCAGAGAAGCATCGTGTTATAAAGCGTTAGCTCATTTGCCAGTCATTGTGGAATTGCGCAAAGCATTTTTGCAACTTTCAGATGATTCCGATATGAATCATTTATTCGATTTATTGTCTACTAAGACATTCAAGGGGCAAGCTTCATTTTTTTCATACAAAGGAAGAGTGTTATCCGCATATAAACTTATGCATGAATTGAAACATAAGCTAACGCCACTTATTGCGGCAGTGGGGGAGTTGGATGCGCAGATGTCTATTGTGCGGTTGTATAAAGAATTTCAAGATCAACGGGTTACTTTTTGTTTTCCTACATGTCTTGATAGGTGTGCAACACCAGCCATAGCGGCTATTGATTTTTGGAATCCAGTGATTGATGCAGAGCGTGTTGTACCAAATACATTGCATCTTGGTGATGCATATGGTCATTGCAGAAATATTGCAGTATCTGGTCCCAATGCGGGAGGTAAAACGACTATTACAATACGTGGGTTACCAATATGTATTATTTTGGCGCAATCGTTGGGAATAGCGCCAGCGCGATCTTTAGAATTCACACCATTCAGTAAAATTATTACCTACCTCAATATTACCGATGATCTTGCACAGGGTAATTCAAAATTCACTGCTGGTGTAGAGCGAGCATTGCAAGTGCTTGGTGTTGCAAAACAATCAAATCAGCAAAGTTTTGTACTTGCAGCAGTTGATGAAGCATTAGATGGTGCGGCATATGAAGAATCACAGGCAGCGGCATACGCATTGTTTGAAGCTATTGGGAAATGTGATCATACTATGTGCCTTACTACAACGCATTTGCCACTGGTGCATGAATTGGAAAAGACAGGAGCGTTTGTTAATTACAAGGTTTCAGTTATTTTTGATGAGTGTGGTAAGGTTTGTTATCCGTATAAACTTGAACGGGGTAGAGCTGATCAAAATATTGTATTTGCTGTGTTGCGTGAAAAGGGGTTTGATAAAGAATTTGTGAGGCGATCAGCGGAGATGCTTGATGGTTTGCAAAAACAAATATTTTTATAGCGGTATTTTTTATGCAAAAAGAGACACCTTGGGGGGGCGGTGGACTTATGAGATATGCGTGTTATAATGGTTATTGAATTGCACTAGTGTTAATTCCTATATTACGCAAAAGAAAATCTACAATTTTAGTAGGAGGATACCATTATGGTGAACAATTCACGGAATTCTTTTATTTTGGTTGCATGTTTATGCATCTCGTCTCATTCCTATCCAGGCAGATGGGTAAATTGGGATCCTATCGTAGCTGATCTATCTCATGGTATCAACACAGTCGTAGAGAGTGTTGGTAATGTCAAAAACTATTTCGTAAAAAATGAAAAAAAAGAGGTTCCATCAGAAAGTGATGATGAGATTGAGGAAGAAGAAATTCCTACAACTAGGCACATGCCGATGGTTGGTATAGATACGATTAAAGTATCAGGCAGCGGATCATTGCTCATCACGCAAGATACCAGTAAGGCTGAAGAGTTTGTTATTGAATGTATTCAGGCTGATATGCCTAATTTAGATGTTCGAATTGATGATAATACGCTCGTAGTAACGTTAAAAGAAACACATTCTTTTTGGTCAAAAGAGCAAATTGTCTACCGTCTCAATATAGCAACGCTCTCCAAGATTGATGTTGCTGATTCCGTTTCTGTCGAAATTTCCAATATAAATGTTCCTGCGTTATTAGTGAGAGCAAGTGGTGCCTCCAAAGTATCGGGTTCAGTTTCAGCTAATGAGTTAACAGTAGACTCATCTGACGAGGGTGGCATTACTTTAATCGGTTGTGTAAATACACAAACAGTGAGAATCTCTGGCAGCGGTACATTTGATGGACGGAATCTTGACGGAAAATCAATAGAGGTAGATGGATCTGGTAATGCGTATCTATACTGTAATGTTTCTGATGTTGTTGCAGGAAGCATTTCCGGTTCTGGCTCTCTTATGTATGCAGGCAGTCCGGTCGTTGATGTAGACAGTTCCAAAAAGGCTTCTGTTAAGAAATTGTAATAATAAATTAGAATAAATAATATAATGCCCTTTAAAAGGGCATTTTCTTTGACCTATCAATTGTTCTTATCTTCCATAAATTAATTTCAACATCTCTTCAATATTTTTCCACGAGAAGATATATCCTTTTTCTCGTTTGATTGAATCGTCTCCTCCATAAAGAACATATGATTGCACATTTTCTTGCTTGGTAATTTTTTCCCAATCCATTAACCCATCAAAAAAACTGTTGGACATTGTTTTACTTGCCTTAATTTCGATGGGAATTAACGTTATAAGGTTTTTTTCAATAATGCAGTCAATTTCATGTCCCTGAACATCGCGCCAGAAATAGATCTGAGGAGTTTCATTGTGATTATAGTTATATTTAAAGAATTCACTGATCACAAATGATTCAAATAAAGCACCTCGCAGCGGGTGATTAAAAAGTTCATCAGGAGTGCGTACATTAAGAAGTTCGCATACCAAAGAAGTGTCGTAAAAATAAAGTTTGGGATGTTGGGTGAGACGCTTATTGAAATTCCTATAATAGGGTGGTACCAATTTGACGATATAACTTGTTTCTAGAATAGCCATCCATTCTTTGGCTGTATGTGCATTTATATCACAATCGCGTGCCAATTCCGCGTAATTAATAAGATTGCCAACGCGTGCCGCACATAGTTTAAGAAAGCGCCCAAAGGTAAGTATGTCAGTAATATTAAGAAGTTGACGAACATCTCGTTGAACATAGGTGGAGATATAATTTGAACACCAGGTATGTATATCGATATCACGTTCATACAATTGTGGATAACCACCTTTTATCAGAAGGGTCTCGTATTGATCTGGCAGTAAGTTGGCATTGCTCAATTCAGTAGTAGATAATGGTAACAATGTAAGCAGCGCAATGCGTCCTGCCAAGGTTTGTGTAATTTTCTCATGCATAAGAAAATTTTGTGATCCGGTTAGGATAAAAAAGCCAGGACGATATTCTCGATCGATAACTCCCTGCATATACGAAAATAAAGCAGGAGCTTCTTGAGCCTCATCAATAATAAGTCCTTTGTGATGGGCATAAGCCTGCAAAAAACCACGTGGATCTTCATGGGCAGCAAGTTTTGTATCAAGATTCTCAAGGGAAACATAGGCATAATCGGGAAAAGTATCTTTGGCAAGCGTCGTTTTGCCCGATTGGCGCGGTCCCAAGATCGCAATAGCACTAAATTGTTTCGATAGATCGATTAAATGCTGCGTTATGTCTCTTTTAATCTTCATCAGATGGCTCCTTTAGGTTGGTTTTGTAAATAATGTGTTTGTAGTGCATTAATTACATAATAGCTTAAAAGTCCCGTACTATTCAAGATTTTTTGCGAATATGGTATTCGGAAGTAAAAAATAACCTAAATATGCAGTATTATTCAGAAAATACGATCTGATGATCAATTGCGGTAATAATAATCGTTTATGATAGATTCAATCTCGATCGAGTAAAACTCCGCATGCTCTTGCTTCACACTATTTGCTTTGTATAAATTAAAGAGAAACAAGTCCTCATCATTTTTAAAAGTGAATAGGTAATGACATGGGAAAAATATTTTTTATTATCGTAATGATAGTTGTAGGAGTGCCACAAAGCAGTTTATTATTCTCCGGAGAAACTGAAAATAAAACCAACTCTTATGAATGGGCCATTATTGGTGCAGGATTTGCAGGAATCACGGCGCTGGCAGTTTTGATTGATGCGGGAATTGAAGCTTCAACCATTGCGTGGATCGATCCTGAATTTAATGTTGGAAATGTAGGGAAATATTATCGTGAAGTTCCCGGTAATGTACAGACGCAACATCTGATAGAATATGTGGAAGATTGTCCTTTTTTTAAAGAAATCACTTCTCCCTCGTTGGATATGCTTTATACCTATGAACTAGAAAAGTTTCAGCATCTTCGAGTGATTGTCGATCCATTGCTTGATTTTACCACCTACCTGCAGAATATGGTGGTACCGATACAAGATACAGTCACTTCTATGACGCGTCTTGGTGACTACTGGGTTTTGGAAACTCCCGGTGGTCAACTACAAGCGCAAAAAGTTATTTTGGCAATTGGCGCGCAACCTAAACGTCTCGATTATAATATTGCCGAAATTCCTCTGCATGATGCATTTAATAATGATAAGTTAGCGCAGCATGTGGTTGTTGATGATTGTGTTGCGGTTTTTGGTGGCATGCATTCAGCAATGCTTATTTTAAAGCATTTATCTGAATGTTGTATTGCTTCCGCTTCTTGCGCTGTTAAGCAGATAATAAATTTTTATTTATACGATTATTTTTATGGTTCTCCCGGATTGGAAGGTGATACTGCTGCATGGGTAAAAAATGTTCTTGAAAAAAATCCACCAGCTAATATTCTGCGCGTATTAAATACTGCTGAAAATAGAGAAAATTTTCTTTGTCAGTGTACCAAAGTTATTTATGCCATTGGCTATGAATCAAACAAACTTTTGATTAATGGATCGATGGATGTCAATTTCGATGAAAATACGGGCATTATTGATGAAAATTTATATGGTATTGGGATAGCGTTTCCTCCGACCGGAATCTTTAATGGTCACAAGATAGCCAAAAATGGTCTGTATGCTTATCTTATCTATGCAAAAAAACTGATCCCGCGTTGGATTAGTAATGACAAAGCACACTTAACAGAAGATGAACATATCGAGATACCATGGATATAGTCGCAAAATAGATAAACAAACAAAAAGGGGCGCATTCTTAAAAAAAGATGCGCCTCTTTTTTTATGTCTTTTGATTTTCTTATATAAAAAATTAACTATTCTACTTTTTTTCTCTGCCCCTTCCTCGATGGGAACTTTCAGAGATATCGGATTCCTTATTTTCACTTTCATTACGTCGAGGGGAATGAGGAGGACTACCAGGTTTTGATTTTGGTAAAGATATAGGACTAGAATTTTCTTTTTTAGGACCTGGATTTTTTCTAAAAACCCCTGGGATTCGAGGAGATGTTGTCACTCTTTTTGGTTTATTCATACTCGAAGAAGATCCTTTTCTTTTAGACACAATCTCTTCCTTTGGTGAAACAAGTTCGGGTTCTTCAGATAATTTTGCAAGAGTGGACATCTTGTTGTAATCTACCATCCACGATAATTCCTCCGATAATTTCTCTCCTCCTGAGTAAGTTCTTGAGCGTCTTCTGCGTTGTCGCTCTGGTTGATTTGGATTTAAAGTTTCTTGACTTTGCATAGTCTCAGAGCATGGATGTTTTTTGTCAGGTAACATCCAAGGATATATTTTTCCATCGGTACAAAGCGCAACGAGACGATTGCCGCACAATGAAACCCATACTATATGTCCTATTCCAATTTTACGTTGACCAGATTTTGTTATGTAATTATATGTCTTTTCTAAAGCAGGTATTGTAAGAATAAATTTTTCGAGTAGTTCGCCGTTTTGGCGATACATTTCTATTCGGTTACATTCTTCTGGAGTGCCACTTTTTGTCCAATGCGCTGTGCAAAAGTCTGAACCTTGATCAAGGGCAACTGAAGTAGAATGTGGTGAATAAGAAAAAATAGACGATTTAACGTCTCCGCCTTCAACGGAGGATAGATCATGAGTTTCAAGCTGAGTTGCAAGTGTATCTTTTTGAGGTGTTAAATGTTGTAACTTAGAAGGAGCGGTCTGAATGGTTCGATGTGGTAAATCAACAGAGCTATTTTCAAGAAAGTGATACATATTGATTTTTTTTACTTTACCATTGGGTGTTACATACAATATCGATTCTTCTGAATCTGAAAGCTTAATTTTTTCAATAATATCACCGGTATCTACCTGCTTTTCTATTGATACAGTAGTATTCTTTACCTCTGTAAGTGTGGCAGCATTGTAAGATAATAGGTTTCTCACGCTGCACAATTTTATAATTCCTTGATTTTCGGCTAATAATATTTTTGTGCCATCTTGATTAATGGCAACATCTGCTATCCAATTGCCTTTTGATAAAAGGAGATCAAAACTATTATTTTCGAGATTCTTTATCATTGTACGAGAATGGCTTGCTATTACTAAAATAGTTCCCTTGTGATGAAGCCAAATGCCATTAATGGGATAATCTAATTTTATAGGTTCACCTGCCTGGCCATTGCGAAATATTCTATATTTAGCAACATGTTGTTTTGTGTGTTGGTGTCGATAGTTACCCGCAGCAACCATGAGCAACTGTTGATCACCTTTATTTTGTGCTACTGCAATCATAGGATGCTTTACTCGAGAAAGTTCAAAAAATGGTTTGGGCTGCTCAAATGAGGGACCCAGTTTGAGTGTCTCGATCTCACCTTCTCTCGTTATAATTATTGTTTGATGAGGAGTAAGCGTGATTTCAGGAACTACTTTTTTCCAAGGTATATTCATTTTAAAAGCCTCTTGAGGCTTAAAAGTGTCAGTGTATTGATTATGGGGATTAATCTCTTTTTGCGTTGCAATATGATATTCTTCCATGGGGAAGGTGGCGTGAGTTGAGATTAATACAAAAGCGAGGGAAATAGAGTGTTTAAAAATCATTTGATGTTCCTTAATTTTCATGGCGATTTAATGACGCCGGAAGCGGCCTATAAGAATCAATTTCTTGTTTGAGATTGTCAATTTCAGCTATGCGGTCTTTAAACATAGGGGCCTTTCTTTTGATATATCCTCATATGTTTAGTATATCAAATTTTCTTATGAGCAGGATTATTTTGTTGTTTTCTACTCATCAATTAATTGATATACGCTTAAAATGCAGAACTTATGATCATCTCTATTAGTTTCTAATATAAGTATAGTGTCATTGCTTAAAAAGTTTGTTCTTAGGCAATAGTAGTTAGGATCTGCCGAACTTATGAAAACTTTATTCTTTTGAAATGCTATGCATTTTTCCCATAAATAAAAGAATATGAAGCCGCTTCTGTGATAATCAACATCTTCAAAGTCGCCTAGTTTATGTTTGGTTAGAATGAGATTTTTGCTTTTATAGTCGTAAAATCCAATCAAATTTCGGTTTTTTTTAAAAATGAAGGCTTCTTTTTCAGGATAAATCGTAACTGCTTTATATTTTCTGCATGCGTTGGAAAAAATAACAAATTCGGGAACAAGATCTGTAACTTTCTTTTGAGAAATTTTATTTAAAGTAAGGGTTTCAAAGTTGAGTTGATAAAAGATATTTTTGTTTTCGATTGCCAGTATAAAAATGTTGTCTCGCCAATAATAATTACGAGAAAAAAAATAACCGTTCTTAGGCGGCTCGACTTGAATAATAGAATGAGTGAAGAATTGCAAATCAACTAACACCAGCCGATTATTATCCAAATCACACACTATAATGGCGTTCCCATCAAGTTTCTTATAAATAAAATCGACTATAAGACCTTCAAAAAGGGGTATCACTTTGATGGTGTTTAGTGAAAAATCTAAAATCCTAATGCCGTGATAGTCTTCATTTGCAATGATTTTATCTTGGTAAGATTCTATTCGATAAATATCATTGTCTTCGAAATTTAATGTATGCAGTTTTTTCAAGATCATTATTTGCCTTTTATAAGATTTCTAATATTACGCCCATTTTTTCTGGCTAAATCATATTTAATTTGATTAAAAGTTCCATCTAGGTTGTAAACGCCACTGCACTGATAGGCTTGATCGAAAATTTCTAAATGATCTCCATGCAAGCGGTCCAGATAATAAAAATGGTTCTTTTTTAAGTTTGTCCCAGGAATGTTTTCAGTCAATTGATATATAGGGTTTTGATATCTGTAGGGAGTCTTTTTAGATTTTTTCAATAACATTTGACCGAAAGGGTGTTGAAAGAACTCAGACATATTCGCTGCTTGCAGCGGTTTTATTGAAGAAAGAGTTTGTTCATTTTTCATGAACTCAGCAGTACTATCAGCAATCCGAATAATAATTCCTTCCGGCGTAGTTAATGTATTTGATTTGGCCGAATGAGATATATTCTTAGCCAGTTTGATTGCATTTTTATGAGCGTATTTAAACAATCTTCCAACATCATGCAATGCTTTGGGTGTTGCATAAAGTTGCATGCCAAATGAAACTGTTTCTTTGATTACATCGCGAGTTTTAAGGGTAGTGCATTTTGCTTGTATGCCGGCGTAGATAACTGCGAACGTATCGGACCATTCATCAAGCTTTTGATATGTCTTTTCTGGATGTTCCGCAATAACTAAATAACTCAATTCTCCCACTTCAATTGCTACTTTGCCGATATAATAACCACATGTTGCGATGCTTTCTGCAATGCTTTGTATGGTGCGCACCGGATGGGTTATATCATCAATAGTATGATATACACCTTCAGCTAAACCTTCTCCTGCTGCCTGAATGCAATCAAGAATCATCCAACAGGCATCAGCAAGTACGAGTGCTTTACGTACATCGTTTGCTTTGTTAAACGCAACACCTGCATCGGTAAAATCAGCAACAATGCCGGTAGATTTTTTGAATGCTTTAGGGTACGTATTTTTGTGCCAGATGCGAGCGCTTTTTTTTGTGATATCTGCAAATTCATCATGAATGGTGCGTTGGAGAATATCGCCTTGACATTGTTCAAGTTCCTGAATGTTTATGGCATGAGTATTGCAATAGCGCCGCATTTTTTCAGAAACGGCATAATTTTTGGTCGAGCTTTGTTGATTACCATTTTTAATCTGCTCAAGGGCATTAACGCGTTGGTTTATAATATGCGCATGAGTGTCCCATTCGGGAGATTGCTGATAAATAAAAAATTGATCTTCTAATTTTGTGATGCTAGTGGCGCTATATTTTTGATGGGTAGTTATTTCTGGAATGGGTGAAGATTGTGATGCAGTATTGATTGAAGTTTTTTGCAGAGGAGAAGGCTTTTTTGGTGGTGCTGATAGAGCGGTTGTATCGGGATAGAACTGTCGCATCCAATTGGTAACAATTGCCAATTGTTGGGGCGTAGGATAATGATTTTTGTAATGTGAGTTTGTGCTTCCGACGAGGGTTGCATGTGCGGTAAGACTTATGTTCGGTGTATTGTTTTGAGGCTTAAGATCAAGAGCTACATAATGATATTTATATTCGCTTGTAAGAATCGTTATGTTGCAGAATATGAACAAGGTGCATAAGAAAGTAGGAAATATTTTTAAGAGCTTCATACTGTTTTTGAACAAATACTAAGTGATTTGTCATATAAGATCAATTGTTTTATAAAGCATTACCTGCAGGAGTAGCTATGATACAAGATTTTTTGAAAGCATGGTTGGTGTCCACCGGAGTATTTTTGGTGGGAGATCTGATCTGGTTATCTTTGGTCATGAACAGATTTTTTGTTCCACAAATTAAACATCTGATGAATGTCACCAGTAATGGAATAATTATTAATTACCCATCGGCGTTGGCAGCATATCTGTTAATCTCAGTCGCTTTAGCATGGTTTGTAGTTATGCCATTGGCAAAAGAACCCTTAATGATCGTATTTGCACAGGGGGCATTAATAGGTTTTTGTGTGTATGGTATATATGAATTCACCAATCATGCAACATTGATGTCGTGGCCATTATCGTTTCTCACCGTTGATATTTTGTGGGGAACTTTCTGGTGTGGTGTCGCAAGTGTTATCAGTGTTGTGGTGATTCGTAATTGGATGTAACGTTTAGTTAATTTTCTTCTGCAGTAAGTCCATATAAAGAGATTGTCGTGGGCAACTTATCTTTCAGGCACCGAATGTGACAAAACAGTTGTTGCACTTCTTGTTTTTTCTCACTTTTATCAAAATTAGTGATAACAATTAAGCCGGTAATGTCTACCGTATCACTAATAATTTCTTTGCCACAAAAGCAGCATTCATATTTTTTCTTCATTTGGTACTTTCTGGGTAAGGGTATGCGGTAGCTATTATGATACCTCTGAAGGGGCAAAAGGACAAATAATTGCCTTTTGAAAGTCGCTTGACGTGGTTGTTTTGTCTGTTATTCTGATAAGTAATATCATATTTATTCCTCTTGAAGGAGACATCAATCATGGAAATCACTCAGTAATTTTCTCAAATCACCTGTCAGACGGCCTTTTATGGGCATCGTATGGCGTTTTCTTTTTATTAACCAAATTCGGTTTTTTAACTATTTCGACTATTTTTTGCGTCTATTTATACGCAGAATTTTTTGTTTCAGCATTTTTATGTGAACATAAATAATTTCACCTCAACATTCTAAGGATAAGGATATGAACATGGGTTGTGTTCGGTTTTTTGGTATTTTGTGCAAACTGGTAAAAACCAATCTGTTGATTGCGCGTAAGGGCATAAGCGATCAGATCGTTAATTTATACATCTGGACGTGCATAACGTTGGTGATAATGGGTTACATTATGCAGCAATTTGGTCTTATGAGTGGCTATGGCGCGTTCCAGTTTGCCTCAATCGTTTCGGTTGTAGGGCTTTTTGAGGTATATAATATGGCCACAAAAACCATTATGGATATCGATGGTGATCGCAATATATCATACTATCTGACCTTACCTGCGCGACCAGCAACGGTATTATTGGGCATGGCCTGTTCATATGCCTTAATAAGCATGATGTTGACGGTGGTGTTATTACCGTTTGGTAAATTAGTTTTATATAAAAGTTTCAATTGGGCGACTGTTTCTTGGTTTAAGTTTGCAATTATCGCAATCTTGGCCAATAGTTTCTTTGCCATATTCGCCATAGCGATGATAGCGCATGTGGGGACAATGTCTAAAATGAGAAATATTTGGATGCGTTTCATTTGGCCACTATGGTTTTTGGGGTGCTACCAGTTTTCATGGAAAGCCCTTTACCTTTTATCAGCTCCATTTGCCTATTTGGTTTTGTGTAATCCCATTACATTCGTTGCCGAAGGAGTTCGCGGAGCATTATTAGGACAAGCAGATTTTTTACCATGGGAATTCTGTTGCGGTGCGCTCTGTTTTTATATCGTGGTCTATTGGTTCTATGGATATTATAAAATGAAGCGTTTGCTTGATTTTGTATAATCCTTCGATACATTTTTGAGGACAAAAACACTCAGGATGAACGGAAAGAAACTATCTTAAAGGAAATTTATGAATAACGTTTTATTGAAAATAAAAAATATTAAAAAGACATATCCTTCTCAGCAAGCGCTCAAGGGTGTTTCGCTTGATATTTATAAGGGTGAGATTTTAGGGCTGCTTGGTGTTAATGGCGCGGGTAAAACTACGCTGTCATCGATTATTGCGACATTACATCCGCCAACAGAAGGCGATATTGAGTTTGAAGGAAGGTCAATTTATGAAGATGTTGCAACTTATCGCTATAAAATTGGCTTCTGTCCGCAGCGACCAAATCTTAACCCCGAATTAACGTTGGAACAAAATTTACGGCTGTCTGGCAGTTATTATGGGATGACTCATGAGCAGATTACAGAACGTCTTGATCGTTTGGTGCAACAATTTGGTCTGCAGCAGTATCTGCATCAAAAAGCTAATGTGCTTTCTGGCGGATATAAACAACGCTTTATGATCGCGCGTGCGTTAATGCACAATCCGCAATTGGTTATTTTGGATGAACCAACGGTTGGGCTAGATCCGCATATCAGACGACAATTATGGCAGCAGATTAAGGATTTAAAGCAACTTGGAGTGACCGTTATTTTAACAACGCACTATCTCGATGAAGCAGAACAGCTTTCAGATCGTGTCTGTGTGCTCGATGGTGGATTAATTAAATTGATTGAAACACCGGATAAGCTTAAAGCTGATTTTAATATGAAAAACTTAGAGGATGTATTTATTGCATTGATGGATGCAGATGCACCTGATAAAGAATAAAGGAACGTGATGAACGTAACCGTATTTCGTTTCACCAATATTTTTTGGAAGTTGGTACGTACACATTTTTATATTGCGCGAGAAAATCTGATTAGTAAGACCTTCAATCTTTATATTTGGGCATTTTGCTCGTTGATTGTGATGGGATATATCATGCAAGAATTTGGTCTTGCAAGTGATTATGGTTGTTTTCAATTGGCTACTGTAGTTGCCACCGTTGGTCTTTTTGAAATCTATGGCAATTGTTTTAAATTGATTGCTGATTTTGAAGGTGATCAGCACATTAATTATCTGTTAACGGTGCCAGCAAGCCCTGCAGTTGTCATGTGGAGTTTAGTAACTTCTTATACCTTTGTGGGGATTATTGTCAGTATTTTTATGCTTCCGTTTGGTAAATTGCTTTTGTGGAATAGCTTCAGCTTTGCAACGGTATCATGGTTTAAGCTTGCCCTTATTTTGGTATTGGCAAACATTTTTTATGGCATCTTTACTTTGGCAGTCACTGCGCATGTTGGTGCACTCTCAAAAATGGAAAATGTTTGGTGCCGTTTTATCTTTCCGCTCTGGTTTATGGGTGGCTTTCAATTTTCATGGGCATCAATTTATAAATTTTCTCAACCGTTGGCATATCTACTTTTATGCAACCCAATTTTGTATGTGATGGAAGGAACGCGTGCAGCATTGCTTGGCCAAGGCGATTGTTTGCCGTGGGAAATCTGTTGCATGGTAGTGTGTGGATTTATTATTGTGGGTTGGTTGTATGGAAGATATAAAATGAAGCGCTTGCTTGATTTTGTGTAAAATAAAATCTCAATAAATCTAAAAAAAGATGCTAAAGTTGTAGCGAATTACAGCTTTAGCATCTTTTTATTTAATCGTATTGCTTAGGATGAGGAAAAATGAAGCGACACGTATCTCGGTTGATTTGTATAGCAACAATTTGTTGCATGCCATTAATCCACAGCATGGATCAAACACTGATGGATAATGATTCTTTGGTGTGGACTGTTCTCTTGCGCAATGGCGTTCAATGGTTTGATTTTCTGATGATCAGATCGTTGCTCGTGAATAAAAATATGGATCTGATTTTGCAAAAAACCACTCCTTACCGAAAAGAATACCTCAAAAAAAGATTTAATGTAGATGATGTTGCATGGCATAAATATGGAGCCATGTGTGGAAGGGCAACGCATGATATATGCCCACAATGTTTTCCTGATAGAGAAAGAAAAGGAAGAGAAGGGGGATTGTGTATGAGACGTTTCTATTTATATAACAACTATAATCAACCTTGTGCTGTCCAGTACGACAGTTTTCATAGTTGTTTGCCAGGTTGTGTATCCAAGAGAAGGCCATATATTGATGTTCAAGGAATTTTCTGTTTTTATAATTACACTAATTACCGTTGTAGGAACTATAGTCCCGAACAAGAACACTATGGAAGTATCATGAAGTATGAATCGCAAACTTGTTGCCAGCCACCTAACTTTTATTTAGGTGGGATGCGATGCATGACGAATATCAAAAATGAAAAATCTGAATTAATAGAGCTTAAAGTTCTTTTAGAATTCCCGCTGCTTTTGGATGCTTTTTTTAAATCTTCTTGCATTCAGAAAGTGCCTGCGGGTCCTCGGGAAAAGCATGGGACTGAGATATATGCTATTGAAGGGGTAAAGATACCTGAAAATTATAGATATCATCAACCGTATTTTTCTCAACCATGCTACCAGTCTTTTGATGATTTACCGATAAAAATACGTATGCCAATTATTATGAAATATACCGAGCAGCGCGCAAAACCTGAGATACCAAAAAAAGAAAAAAATAAGAAGGTATTAAGTTGTTTGGGGAAATAATTCTTTTATATAATTTCATAAATGGTTTTTATTGCATAAAGGGAACAATATGAAAAGCTGGTTGAATAGAAATGTCATTGGTTTTTGTTCGGCAAGCTTTTTTGGTGATTGGTGCCATGAGATGGGCACGGTTATTTTGCCCATGTTTGTTGCGCAATTGGTAGGTTCATCGTATGCACCATTTGCATTGGGATCAATTCAAGGTTTTGCTGATGCTGGTGCTACGGTGACAAAACTACTGTCAGGCTGGCTTGCTGATCGAGTTCCTTTTTATAAGCCATTTTTAATTGCAGGATATGGAATTGCGGCGATTTTTCTTGCATTAATTGGCTTTGCCAAAACAGTTTCTGTTGTTTTTGTGTACAAAGTAATTGCGTGGCTCGCAAAGGGAATTAGAGAGCCGATGCGTGACACATGGATTGCGAAAATTGTTCCATCAGCTTTTTATGGACGTGCTTTTGGGCTACAGAGAGCGTGGGATACGCTCGGCGCATTAATCGGTCCGTTGACCGTATTTTTTTTGTTGAGAATGAATGTTTCATTACCATCAATTTTTTTCATTTCAATTATTCCTGGTATGTGCGCCGCTCTTTCCATTGTATTTTTAACATCTGAAGAAAAACGAGAAGTAAGTACTGAGCATGAGGTGCATTTTATTGATCAAATTAAAATGTTACCGGCAGAGTTTATCTCTTTTTTATGGATAATTTTTTTGTTTGGCTTAGGCAATTTTAATCAAACATTACTTATTTATCGTGTTCAAACACTCCTCGGCCAGGAGCATTCATTTATGGCTGCAACAGCATCAGGGGTTTTGTTGTATGCCTTTTTTAACATTATCCGTGCACTGAGTGAGTTGGGCATGGGAACATTGAGTGATTATGTGAATAGAAAGTTATTGTTAGCAGTTTTTGGATTTGGTTTTTTTGGTATTACTGCGGTTGGCTTTATGATGCAAACGACATGCTTGTGGTTATGGTTGGTTTTTTTTGGTTGCGCGGGATTAAGTGCAGGTACGGTGAAGGCATTGGAAAAAGCTCATGCTGCTTACATTTTGCCGCAAGCAATTCGCGGCACTGGGCTTGGAATATTGCAATCGCTTGATGGTATTGGTGATTTGCTTTCTAGCCTTATAGTGGGTCTTTTATGGTCTGCTGTAGGACCAGCCAGTGGTCTTATGTATGCAGCTATTTTGAGTTTTGTGGCAATGGTACTTTTGATTGTCAAAAAATAACAGTTTAAATGTATATTAAAAATAAGGAAAAAATGAAGCAATATGCATCGGTTTTAATGTTTATACTATTGATGTCTTCTGTATTTACAGTGCATAGTATGCATCAAGTGCCCATTTCGAATAAGTCATCATCTGCTTGGGATGTCATATTAGAAAAAGGGGTTAAGTGGTTTGATTATATAATGATTAATGCTTTAGCCGTGAGCACGGATCATGATCTCATTTTACGCAGAACTGCTGCTTATCGACAAAAATATCTTACAGAACAACTTAAGCTGGAAGATGGTGTTGAATGGCATAAATATGGTGCAATGTGTGGCAGTGCAACGCATGAGATGTGTCCAATATGTTTGCCACAGCGAGACATTTTTTTAGATAGGTTTCGGGATGGATTATATATGACACGATTTTATTTGGATGAAGATGGGCCAAGATGGCAGCCTTGTACGGTATACTACAGTCCTTTTCATAGTTGTTTATGGCCACAGCAAAGACCATTTTTTGATGCTCAAAATGCGTTCTGTTTTTATAGTTACGGTCATTGTAAGTTTGGTCCTGGGCAAGAACAGACGGGACATATTATGAAATATTCTTCGCATTCTTCTCACAAACCATGGCGATTGAATTTGGGCAAAGCAGAATGTATGATGAACATTCAAAATGAGAAATCTGAGTTGATAAACCTTAAAGTATTATTGGAATTTCCTCCGCTTCTTAATGCTTTTTTAAAATCCTCCATAGTTGATCAAAAACCGTGGAATTGGGATAGGGATTGTTATAGGGAAATATATACTATTGAAGGAGTAACGATACCTGATAATTATAGAGATCATAAACAATACTTTTCTCAACCATGCTACCAGTCTTTTGATGATTTACCAATGCAAATACGTATCGCAATTATTAGGAAGCATACTGCGCAGCGCTCAGAACAAGTGATATCAGGAAAAGAAAAAGATAAGAAAATGTTAAATTATTTTGGGAAATAATTCTTTTATGTAATGCCGTAAAATCTAAAATCTAAAAAAGGAGTAGTCGATGAATGTGTTCAAGATGGTAAAAATAATGAGCATCTTAGCGGTTTGTCATATGCTCCATTCAATGGAACGGAATCAAAACGGATTGAGTGAAATTGAAAAGCAGTTGGTCTTGCGAGAAGTGGCAAAGCGAGGCAAGGATGCAGTAGAGAAAGAGATCCTCCAGGAACTTGATGATATCAAGATGCGTTACGATGAAGAAGATGATCAAGTTCGTTTTAGAATATCGCCAAAATTGGAAATTAAAGAAACTTTTTCGCAAAATCAGGTAGCTACAGATCCATTCGTTAAAATTGTTTTCGAGAGAATAACTAAAATAGAAAAAGAATCAGGATATTTTCCCGATAATGATACCAATTTTTTAGGTAGCAATACTCGCTACTATTGGGTAAAAAAAGATAAGAAAAAACAAGAGTCTGGTGTGGTAGAAGTAAAATCGTATTTTAAACAAAGAGAACCATTACTTGAAATAATAAAAAACAATAAGGGTTAGTAGATGAATGTGTTCAGAGTAATGGGAATAATAAGTATCTTGATGCTATCAAATCTGCTTCAATCGATGGAAAATTATCAAAGCCCATTGAATGAAATAGAGAAACAATTGCTAAAAAGAGAAGTAGCACATCATAGTGCACAATGGGCGTTGGATAAAATAGACAAAAAATCTAAAAAAAAGCCTCAAGAGGGATATAGTAAAGAAAGAGATCTTTACTATACTAAAAGGCCGACGCTATTCAAAATTAAAGCAATTTTTTTTCAAAATCAGGCTGATATAGATCCACTCACCAATCTTATTTTCGAGAAGATAACTGAAATAGAAAAAAAAGCGGGATATAGTCCCGAACCTAAAATCGCAAAAAAACAAGATATAAAAGCAGGAAGACCTACTAATTTCTTGGGTAATAGTACTCGCTATTATTGGGTGAATGAAGGCAAAAAAAAACAATTGCCTAGTGCTGTAAAAGTGAAATCTCATTTTATCGAGAGAGAGCCATTGCTTGAAGTAATACAAAACAATACGGGAGCATAGATGAATCTATTCAAGGTGATCGCAATAATAAGTGTTTTTAGTGCATCGCATTTTCTTCATTCAATGGAACAAAAGCAAAGTCGATTGAGCGAAATTGAAAAACAACTAGTCTTACGAGAAGTGGCAAAGCGAGGTAAAGATGTGGTGGAAAGTGAAGTGCTTAAGCCGCGCGATGATCAGATGTATTACGATAAAAAAAATTGGCAAGTTTGTTTTACAAGGCCGCCAAAATTATCAATCAAAGAAACTTTTTCACAAAGTCAAATGGGAACAGATTCACTTGCCAAAACTATTTTCGATAGAATACATGAAATAGAAAAAGAATCGGGATATTTCCCAGATCCTGAAGTTGCAAATTGTACCAACTACTTAGGCACGGATACTCGCTATTATTGGGTAAAAGAAGATAAAGAAAAACAAATGTGTGGTGTGGTGGAAGTGAAATCAAACTTTGTCGATAGAGAATCGCTGCTTGAAATAATAAAAAATAATTAATGATATAAGATTATAAGCTAGCGTTATATAATTATAACGCTAGCTTATTTTTATTTTCTTTGAAGGTCTTGCGATAATTTTTGATTGTGTTGCTGCGCTAATGTCAGAGTTTCTTGATCAAGGTTTTTCAGGTAACGTGATGGAATTTGTTGTCCTGCTCCCATATAGCCTTCTACTGTAGCTTTATATAGGTCCTCAGTTTGTTTTTTATTTATTTCCTGAATTTTTTTAAGATGCTCCTGTTGTGTGGTGGGTATTTGTACTCCATGATTTTCTGCTGAATAAATTGATCCACATACTAATGGCATTGCAATAACGCATAGCTTCATTATAGCCTTCATGCTACTCCTTCAAAAGATAGTGTTTATAAAAAAATTATAGCATAAAGCTACTTATTTTTTGTAATTTGGTCAACCTCATGAGCAACAGATTGATGATGCATGGAGCAAAGGTTGATGGATAGTGAATTACTGGCTTGGACTGCTTTAAAATCTAAAAAAGGAAGGAACAACCTATGAATCTGTTCAAAGCAACAAGAATAATGATCATCTTAATGATTCCGCATTCTCTTCAACCAGCCGAATGTTCCTATAGTGCGCCAAGTTTCTTTGCACGACAATTGGCATTGCGAGCAGTAACAAGGCACGGAGAAAGTACAGTTGAGAAAGAAATCCGTCAGTATTTTGCCGATCAGCAATTACATTTTCTAAAGCCTCCAGTATTCGTGATTAAAGAGACTTTTTCTAGGGATCATGAAGACAACTTTTTGAATAGTATAATTTTCATGGTGATAGACAGAATTGAAAAAAAATCAGGATGTTGTTCCAATAATTTCTTAGCTGCTGATACTGCTTATTATTGGGGAAGAAATGGTACCGTGGAAGTAAGATCTTATTTCCCAGAACGCAACGCATTGCTTGCGATAATAAAAAGATAGCTAATGATCTCAATTTCTGTGCTCAGGCTATAATTGACTATCAGTTAAGCATATTCATCTGCTCGCGCAATTGCGCGCTTGTCGGTTGCGTTTTTTTACACCATGAGATCCACTGTGCATCAGTCAGAGCAGTCGTTTCATTTGAAGTCGGGAAATAATGAGACTGAAATATTTCAATTGCATCTTTCCACTGTAAGGAACGTTGTTTATGCCACGCATCGGTGGTGATTATAATATGAGTTCTATCATTTTTTATTGCATCATAAAATTGTATAACATCTTCATCAGGATCATCGAGAACCCCATCGTGCAAGTGAAAATGCAACAAGATGGGACACGTTAATTTTCCTTTCAAATTTTCCACATTTTCAAGTGGACTAAGGTGGCAAGGATCATAATGATAATGGGTAATAGCAGGCAATAAATGATGAAGAATAGTATAGATAGAGCGATCGTGCATCTGCTTTTTCATTTTATAATATGCCACACCGGCCATCGTTAAAAAGGCAGCTAATCGTAGGGGTAATATAGTCTTTTTAAAGCGTGGCAAAGCGAGATAATATGCTGCTGCAAGCCCAGTTCCCAATGTTGCAGATTGCAGAAAAGTTGCTGCGTGTTGTATCATTTTCACTTTACGCATATGCAACAAAGGAGAGCTAAGTACCAATGCGCCATTATTGAGAGCTTCAAGAATGGTGTGCATGTCTTCAGTATTGGTCAACGATGTTTCTTTAAAATAGTGTTCTTGTGCGTGAGTGTTATTACATAATTCAGCCAAGCCGTTGATAATAGTTGCTGCTCCACATGAAAATCCTACCAAGATGAGCGATAGGTGTTGCTGGGCAATGACTTTATCATACAATGCGTGTGCAAGGGTATGAACTGCTGGTTTGGTATAAAAGTTTGCATTATGCAGATGGCCTCCTGCATCAGCGTAGCGGACTATAGAAAAATTGGTTTCATCAATAAAGAATTTCTTACGATAAAATTGAGCGGTAGATTCGTTTTTGTGTTTGCCTCCAAAACCGGGAGAATATATTAAATGGGGTTGTTCTGTCGCGATGGAACTATGTATACACATAAGTATGTTTAACATGATTCTATGAATATTCACGCTTTCCCCCTTGTTTTTTATCAATAGCACACATTCAGTAATCGCTGTGCACCTTGATTTTTCAAATACCAATAGTGTATATAATTTTATCAGAGGGGAATACAAAAAAACTATTGTTAGGAAATATATGGATAATTGGGTGAGCAGAAATATCATTTTTTGTTTAGCCAGTTTTTTTTTTGTTGTGGGGCTATGTTTTTGTTCCTATGCATATAGTATGGAAAGAGTGATAGTATTGCGTGATGAGGGATTGTATAGTGCATTGATGGCGCGGCCAGCTCTTTTTGATCGCAAAACAGTTGCGGCGCTGTCTGCAGTCAGCGCATCTTATTTCCAAAGTGTTTTTCAAACAATACAGTATAGAAAAAAATACAATAAAGATTGCAGGGCCTTAGTTTTGCAGTCGCAAGAAAAAAGAAGAGAATATTTTTTGCACAAGTGTCCTCATTTGCGAACCATACCCAATCTTATCTGGAATGAGCATGGAAACGTATGCGCTCTTGTTTCTGGTGGGCATGGAGTCAAGTTTACCTTACATCAAGGAACTCGTTCAAATCGTCCTTATGGTAATGTAAAAGAGATAATGATTGAATGTCGATATATCTGGGATTCTCAGTATAATCCTGTTTACAGAATATGGGATCTTTTCATTAATGTGTTGCCTCATCAACCACGAGCATTTTTTAAAGGTGCGTATGATATTTATTTTCATGGGTATGGTGGGATTGATTTTCAAGCATTTAATGAGCATGTATTAGAATATCATTTCAGACTCCCGAGTGAATCATATGCCATGATCTGCATAACAGATATAGGTGAAGATTTGGTTCCGCTAACAGAGTTTTTGGAATTCCCATTGCTTTTGGAGGCATTTTTACAGTCAAAATCGACTGCATATACGGTTGGGGGGTTATATAAAACATTTATATTTGCAGGAGTTACGATACCCGAGGATTATGATAGGCATCAGCAATTTTTTAATAAGCCGAAGTACGGCTCATTTGAAGATCTATCCAAAAAGATTCGTCATGCAATTATTCAACGATATAATATTCAGCATCCAGAGGCGGTTCTGCCAAAGAAGAAAAGTAAGAAAAAGTTCGGTTGTTTTGGGTCATAGAAAATAAGTTGGGGAAATATGCAGCATTGGTTGAATAGAAATGTTATTGTTTTTTTAACTTAAGAACCTATCCCTAAACTCTTCCCAAGCGCTCATTCTGAACCTGTTGAAGAATAAAGCGCTTGATCCTTCAACAAGTTCAGGATGAGCGCGGGAAAGAATTACAGTAAATTTATAGTTTAGGGATAGGCTCTAAGCCATTGCTCAAATTTTTTGACTACTTCTAGATCTTCTAGATGATAAACGTTGTTGGCGATATGGCCCTTTCCGCAGGCAATCATGGCATTTTGTTCGGGCACCCATAACGCTCCTCCGTTATAGTAACCAAAAAATGTTTGTATTTTTCGTAATAATTTTTTACGGGCGCTCGTATCGGAATAGGTCCCCAGAATCACGAATTGCTTTTTATACTTTTTATTGGGGTAATAAATAACCAAGATAATTTCACCGAATTGAGGGTTGTCGGTGGCATGCTCGGAGATCTTTTTACGAATGGGTTTTCCTGATATATCTCTACCAAAGAAAATACGTTTATTATAAAAGTTAAAAACGAAGCCCACGAAAGGATTTGGATGCTTTCCATGTCTGATAGATTCAGGTCTTTTTGATTTTTCTTCTATATAAGCTGGAGTCAGATAAACTGGAATATTAGTGGGATCGGGTGCAGTCGGTTGAGCTGGCTGGGTGGGGTGCATAGAACTCGCGCTAAGGCGAAAGAATGTTGTCAAGACAATGAGAAATATTTTTTTCATAAAAATATCCTTACATGTAGTGATATTTAAATATCTTTGCTATTATTATGCCATTTTTGTTCATGAGAAACAAAAGCTCCCATCAGATCCCCATCAGATGCATCTTCTTGAAAAATATAACCACTGATTGTGTGCAAGAAAATGACCTCCCATAAAATGCTTGGCAAAAATATGGATAAAAACTGCTTTTATTGTTAAAATTATTATAAATTAGTCAGTTTTTTATAAGGTTTACTCTATGCAACAAATCAATGTTTTAATTGAAATTCCTAAAAATTCAATGGTCAAGTATGAAGTGGATAAGGAGACTGGCATGCTGGTGGTAGACCGTTTTATGTACACAGCAATGGCATATCCATTCAACTATGGCTATATTCCAAATACCCTTGCAAAAGATGGTGATCCTGTCGATGTCATGGTTGTTTCATCTCATCCGGTTCAGCCAGGTTGTGTCATGCCATCTCGTGTGATTGGTATGCTGGAAATGGAAGATGAAGCCGGTATTGATAATAAAATTATTGCGGTGCCGACCAAAAAGGTTGATCCATTTTATGCTTATGTTGATGACTTAGTTGATCTTGATGAAGCTACTCAAAATCTGATCAAACATTTTTTTGAAAATTATAAGAGCATTGAGCCGGGCAAATGGGTAAAGGTGAAACGATTCTGTGACAAAGAAGAAGCTTTGCGCGATATCAAAGAGAGTAGTCTCTAAATTATTATTAACGTTCATGGTATGTGGTATATACGCTCAGCCGATGACATGTTCATATAATTTTGCTCAATACCATCTGGTTGATACATCACGCAAAGAACTTTATCCGCATGATCGAGCACATTCCTATCGTCAACTGATGATGCATGTCTGGATTCCAATTTCTGAAAAACAATGTCCCTTAATCCTATTTTCTCATGGATTAGGGGACAATTTTAATGGTATGACATACACCTACTTGTGCCAGTTTTTGGCATCACAGGGATACGTTGTTGCCAGCGTGTCCCACACGTATGGCTGCAAGCCAGTATGTTTTTCTGATGGATATATTTCACCCTATCTTTTTCCTGCACCGTTTCATTATCAAACAGGCAAGCATATGTTTGATGTGGAGACAGATGAATGGGTTAAGGATATGCGGTATGCGCTTGATGAATGCGAACGACAGAATACATTAGAAAATTCATTGCTGCATAATGCAATTGATATGGCGCACGTTGGGGTGATGGGGCATTCTCTGGGTGGTTCTGCTGCACTACAACTCGCGCGTCAGGATAGTCGTATGAGTGCAGTTATCAATCTTGATGGGCCATTGTATGGTGATCAAGCAATGATTCCGATTGAAAAACCATCGATGATGTTGATCGGTTCATCGGTAGTGGTCAATTCTCCATTTTCTTCAGGTGGCATTCCGTATCATAAAGAATTTGTGTGGCGCTGGTATTTTAATACTCACTGGTTGCCGCAGCTCAATCAATTTTTTGCGTTGTTGAGTAGGGACGCATATAAAATAATGATAGATAAAATTGTACATGGCACTTTTTCCAATGAAGCTCTCAATCCCGATGCGATCATTATCCCATGGATACGTGATGCACAGGAAGCACAAATTATTATTCATTCATATGTAGGTGCATTTTTTGATCGATATTTAAAAGATGTTGATGCAACGTTATTGAAGGAAAGTATTTCACCCTGGTCCAATGTAAGAGTTGAGAAAAAGTAATACGGTTAAAATGTTACCAACCATTTTCAAAATATCTTTTGCTAGTCTTGATACTTTCTATCGCCAACAATGCATGTTCGGTAATATTGTCTGGTAAATTATCTAAATCAAACCAAGCTACATTGCTATGCCGATCTGGCTCCTTGTTTATCGGTGTACCATTCCATTTTTCTGATACAAAATAGAACCCGATGATGTCTTGTGTATTTTTGTTATTTGCCCGTACATGAAGAATGTGAGATAAAACAAAATCAGATGGATTAACAATAATGCCCACTTCTTCTTCTGTTTCTCGTGCAGCAGCAACCGTTAATGTTTCATCTGCTTCAAGCAATCCGCCGGGGAAATTCCAATATCCTGACATCCAATTGGTGTTATGTCGTTGGACGAGTAAAACTTGATTGTCTTTTTTAAGGATGATGCCGACATAGGCAGGGAGTTTGTATGTGGTGTGCATAAGCTTCTATTATTTTCGGTAATGAACGATAAAAAACATAAATCAAGGTAAAGATACCAGAAAAGAGGCATAAGACTATTATTTTTTTATGTCTGACAATGGATTGAGAGTAAGCGGCGAATTGAGAATAAGATCCTCCTTGTCGTTTGAGTAGTTTAACAACGGCATCCTTCCATGCATAATCAAGTGCGGTGCGTCCTTTGTTATTAACAGCATTGATAGCAATTTTTGGATGCTGCGTTATTTTTGTTATCATGTTCAGATAAGTAGGGTTGGTTTTTTTTCTGAATTCTTGCAGTAATTTGCCAGTAGGGCGAGGGAGTAACAATGTAATGGCATCATGAAGGAATGTGTTGCCATTTTCGTCTTTTTCGTTGATATCAATAATAGGGTCAGTGATCAGTTTGTGGATAAGCATCACATAAGAACTATGTATCATCGCCTCGCATTCTTGAGCTAATTGTTTATTTTCTTCAAGATTTCCTTCGGGGTCTTTTCTATTACTGTAGGTGATTCGTATGGCTTCATTAATATTTTTGTATGATGCAATTGCGTGGCGAAGGGATGTTGTTGCTGATGTGTGCAGCGAGGTGCTTGGTAATGAGAAATTAAAACAATCTTTCGTTACCACATGGCTGAGCTTATTTCCTGCTACCAAAAGAGAAGCGGAAGTTCCTTGTTTATGAGAATAAGTATCAATAGTATAAAATGTATATTTTTGGTGAGCTTTGTTAAAATCTCTATTGTGCATTCCAAGGGCGATGAAATCACGGCAACACAGGTAGTTGCCTACGCGATTAAGAATGATTTCTGTTTTTGATGGGGGATCTTGCGGTTCAATTTTTTTCAGAGCTTGTGGTTTGAGCCAGACGTCACCATTTTGAATATCACGATCTTTCTCCATGCAATGTATTATGGTGGGTGCAAAAAGAAGTAACAGAATAACTTTTCGTTTTATCATGATGTTTCAGTTGCTTTGGTTTTTATTTAATGCATTCGAAAACAACAGTATAATCTTGCACAGAAGGGGCGCATTGACGATCATAAGCTTCAATTTGTTGGACGTGCTTGAATCCGATATCTTTTAAGATTTGTTCCATTTCATTGGGATAATACAATCTAATTTGGAAATATTCCATTTCCGTTTTGATAATTTCAGTTTTATCCATCAATTCATATCGGCAGATGACGCTTGCAATATTGTTTTCTATCGGTAGTGGCAAGGTGCTTGAAATGATGGTTGTCTCATCTGCTTTTTTATATGCTTTGCCATGCCAGAAGCCACTTTTTGCTGGTATTGCATGTACGGTTTCAACATCAAAAACAAAAGTTCCGCTTGGTTGCAAAAGATCATATATTTTTTGCAGAGCGGTTACGATTTGATCTGGTTGTAAAAATAAGCAAAAAGAGCTATCAGGGATAAAGATGAGATTGTATAGCTTGGCTACAGATTGGTTTTCTAAAAACTGTTCCCAAGCTTTCGGCTTTAAACCTTTTTTTACGCACTTTTCATGCAATGCGCTGAGCATAAATGGTGATGCATCAAAACCTTCAACATCAAATCCTTCTTCAAGATAAGGGATAAGATATCGACCGGTGCCACACATAGGTTCTAAAATTGGTCCGGTTGCTGCTGCTAGGTAATGACGAAAAAAAGCATATTCTTCAGGAGATGCTTGTGGTTTATCAAGATCGAAAAATTCGGTGCAGAGGCTGAGGTAGAGGGTTGGCGTTTTCATGGATATCATTATCACAACCGCTGCAAGAATTGTGCAACGATTTTTTTTACACTATTTTTAAATTTGACGGTGATATGGGTTTCACCGCTCGTTTTTTCTTCAATCTCTTGAATCGTTCCAATGCCGTATTTTGTATGTTTCACTGGTTGATTTTTTTTCCATGGTGATGAAGAACTTATTTTTTGCACGAGAGGCTTTTCTGCAGTTTTTTGAGGCGAAGATGGTTTATAGGTAGGAATATATACTTGTGAGGTGGCTTTAGATGTTGCGGAAGCAGAGGTACCCAACCATCCCGCAAAAAACTGCTGTATTTGTGCAGGACTCCAATATGAGCAATCTTCAAAAGGAACAAGATTTTCATCAATTTCTCGCAAAAATGGAGAGGGCAGTTGGTCAACCATTTGACCATAGGAATATCGATGTTTAGTGGTAGTGATCAATAAATGTTCGCGTGCCCGTGTAATGCCAACATAAAATAAGCGCCGTTCTTCTTCAATGGCATCATTGGAATTGAGAGAACGGGTAGTGGGAATGATCCCTTCTTCAATACCTGGTAAAATCACTACATCAAATTCCAATCCTTTTGCTGCGTGTAAAGTCATCAAAGAAACAGCTTGAGAATCTTTATTCTGTTTGCTCATTTTATCTTGCATAAGTGCTACTTCATCAAGGAAATCGGCAATTGTGGTAATACCGTTTGCTTGAAAATGATTTATCGCATCAAGTAACTCTTTGATGTTATCAAGACGTGCCTGTGCTTCTTGCGGTTCATCACTATTTTTTATGTATGAAATATATTCTGCTTTAACAATAATATGTTCAAGGGCTTTGCTTGGTAATGTTGTCGGTTCAATTGCTTGGATAATAGAAACGAAATTTTCAAGCGTTGTCGTTTTTGATTTACCGAGCGTTTTACCTAAAACTAATTGCTTCATGATATCTTGCCAGGTAGCAAATGGTTCAGCAGCCCATTCCATATAAAATGTTTCTTCAAACTTATCGCCAAGACCACGTGTCGGAACATTAATAATGCGGAAAAATGAGGTGCGATCAAATGGATTGACAATAATTTTTAAGTAGGCAAGCAAGTCTTTAATTTCTTTACGTTCATAAAATTGAATACCGCCAATGATGCGGTAGGGGATTGATTCTTTGAGCAATGCTTCTTCAAGCGCGCGAGATTGCGTGTGGGTGCGATAGAGGATTCCCACATTATTAAGCCCATATTTTGATTGAGCAACGGAAACAAGTTGTGCAATTGCGCGTGCTTCTTGGTATTCAGTTAAACAAAGAAGTTTTTGAGTGCGGTTCTTGCCTTTTTTTTCTGACCATAGGTTCTTTGGTGTGCGGCAGGTATTATGTTCAATGACTTTGTTGGCAAGAGTCAATATGTGTTGCACAGAACGATAATTTTGATCAATTGTAACAATGGTTGTGTTGGGAAATACGGTTTTAAAATTGGCCATATTGGCAACAGTGGCACCTCGCCATGAATAAATAGACTGATCTTCATCGCCCACGGCGCATACTGAATCTATGGCAAGATTTTTTTCATCAAGAGCGAGCGCTTTAAGTAATTCATGCTGGACAATATTAGTGTCTTGATATTCATCAATCAAAATATGACGAATCTTTTCTTGAAACTTATGTTTAATAAAGCTGTTTTTTTTAAAAAGGTTCAGTGCTTGTAATAAAAGATCATCAAAATCAAGACATTGAGAAGCTTTTTTTTCTGTTTCATAGGTATTGAAAATATCAGTCAGCATGGGATGGGCAAGATATTCAGTTGCCGGCTGCGATTTATCATCAAGATGATTTTTCATTTGTGAGATCATGTGGGCAATATTTTTTGCCGTAAACTGTTTCTGGAGCCCACTGCGCACCAAGATTGCCTGGATCATCTTCTGCTTATCGTCACTATCTAAAATAGAAAGAAAAGGATGAGGCAGATATTCTTGATACTTTTTGAGCAGCTGTACGCAATATGAGTGGAAGGTGCCAACAAAAGGAAGTTGGTCTTGATGACCCAAAAAAGAGGCAATGCGCTCGCGCATCTCCGTTGCAGCTTTATTGGTGAAAGTAAGCGCCACAATTGAGGATGCAGGAACATTCTTATTGATGATTAAATGCGTAATGCGGGCAGTGATAACCCGCGTTTTTCCTGATCCTGCGCCCGCAACAACCAGGAGCGCTCCTGTTTCATGGTGTACGGCTTTGTGCTGGGATGGGTTCAGGTTTTTTTCTAAGAAATCGTTAAAAGAATCGCGCATTATTTTGTGCCTTGATGACTGTTGTGGAGTGATGGTTGTTTTAACAGTTTATAACACGCGATAATTAGTTCAAGGTTTACACCAGTTCCTCATACGATTTTTCTTCGGTCAGACGAGATCCTAAAATGGTATCAATCTGTTTTTTTATGGCACAGCGCCGGTCATTGGTGACATATACTCCGCGTGCAAGTCTAATAAATTCTGCATCAAATTCCTGCTTGCGTTCTTTGATGCGAATTTCATCTTCAATATCCCACAACTCTTCATTAATGCGTTGTAATAATCTTTGAAGTTCTGCAATATCGATACGATTACCAATGTAATGATTGCAGGTATCTTGTAATGATGCGAGTTCAGTGTAGATGTTTTTTAATTTATCGGGATTGGCAATACGTTGAGATTTAATGGTAAGAATAGTTATTTTATCGATCAGCTCTCCATAAGAAATCTCGGCAGAGACAGCTTGACAGGTTGTTTTAAAAATAAATAAAAATAAAAAAAAGCCTATAGAGTAGAAAGTGGTTTGTTGCTTCATGACTCTCCTTAATTAATCATGGAACTATTTCTTCTGAGTTAATTCGTACAAAAAAACAGTGGCAAAGTAAAGTCAAAATTATATTGCAATTTTATTGTTATTTTTGTGTTGATATTTGTATTGAATGATATAGAGTTTTTTTGGTGAAGTAGTAAATTCAAAAAAAAGGACGTGTCTCATGAATACATTTCGTATGATTTCTCGTATATTTGCCGCTGTAGCAGTTGCCGTGATGATAGATGCTTCAGCAAAGTGTCCATATGCTGATAAGATGAATGCCAACAAAGGAAAAGCTGGTGCGATAGCGGTTGCAACTGCATTGCCAAAAAACGCAGATGCTGCAAAAGCTGCTCTTGAAACAGCAGGTGCTGCATATGATCAAGCTAATCTAGATGCTGCTGCATTGGCACTCAATTTTGCAGTTAATTTTACTGCTCGTAAAGTAGGCCATTGTCTTGCAAAACATGGATATGACTTGGATCCTATTGGTATTGTACCAGGAACTGTTGGTGATCATGTTAATCCTGCGGTAAAAGAAGCTATCAGAGCGGTAGCTCCACAGGTAATTGCGAGTGCAGTAGTGATGATGGTTGCTGGCAAGTAAAACATAACAAAAATAGTGCATACAAGGAGGGACTTTGCAAAAGGTTCCTCTTTTTTGTATAATTTGTTCTCTAAAAAAGGAGTTTGCGATGAAAGCGTATTGTATTTTTTTACGTGTATTAATGGTTGCGATAGTACTATCTACTGCAAGGATAAGCGGAGTGGGTAAAGGAACTGCAGCGAATAATGTTTTAAAAAATCATCACGGTAAAATGATGTCTGTTCTTGTGACGAACGCTCTTCCAAAAGATAATAATGCCCTGAAAGCTCTCATTGATGCTGGAGCGTATCATTACGATGCTAGTGGAGCGCAAACAGGAACAACAACAGCAAAGACAAAAGCGACAGCAACAAATGATGAAGTTTGCTATATTGATGCAGCATTATTTTTTGCCATTGATTGGGCAACACGTGAAATTATGGAAAAATATGAATTAGATGCTATTGTTGATGGCATTGTGCCAGAAACTGCACAATCTTCGGGAAAAAAAGCGTTCAGCGGTATTGTTCCGCATATTGTCGGGGCGGCTGGAGTTGCTGCAATTAATCATTGTGTAGGAGTTAAATGAAATCAGTTTATCGAGTACGTTTTTTCATTATAATAGTTTTTTTCTTTAATCGCGCATATACCAGTCAGTATTCACTTTCTCCTCATTTTTCGGGCAATGAATTTGTGTGTGGTGCAATGGCGTTATCGCACATGTTGCCACAACATGAATATAGAAATAGTATAAAGTCGGTGCTTGAAACCGCTGGTTTTATGATCGATCAGACGGGTGGCAGAATCGATCCTGTTGGTATAGCAGCTAATTTCACCGTTAATTGGTGTACCCGAAAAGTTTTGAATTATCTGGTAGAAAGTGATTACCTAGCAAAGAGCAATATCACACGCACCAGAGAGATTTATAAGAATAAATTGACCGGAGATAAAATGCTTTCATTCGGAAATGGAAATGGCATTGTTACGTCAACCAACGGGGATTTATCTGTTACGTTGGAATATGGAAAAAAGACTGTTTTGCTAAAAGATGGAAATAGGGTTGTTGAAGAAAATGGAAAAAATATTCTTATGCTAGCAAGTGGAGAAAAAATTAATTTGGAAGAAAACAATACAGTTTTTGTCTCGCCGGTGAAGGCAGTTTTTAAAATAATAGGCCCGCAACTTGTTGCGGGCATTGTTACGATGATGGTCACGGCGTATTGTTATTAACCTGCAGTTTTATTGCGTGAGCTTACTCAATTCATTTTTCACTTCTTGCAGCACTGTCTCATATCCAAATGGTTCATGTTGTCTAAAAATACGCATGGTGGGATACCAATATGAATCAGTTCTGCCATGTATCCAGCGCCAATCAGCTGTAGCATAAGGATGCAACAACCATACTTTACATCCAAGAGCACCTGCCAAGTGTGCTGTGGCAGTATCCACGGTAATGACTAAATCAAGATTATTAATGAGTGCTGCAGTGTCCATAAATGGTCCAGCATGTTCATCAAGATCATCAAGGACGCGTAATGTAAAATGCGATGGTACCGCAGTAAGCTGTTCAACGCCGTCATATTTTTGCAAGCTATAAAAACTGACATTTTCCAAGTCACCTAACACAGCAAACTGTTCCAATGGATATCCGCGTCGGCCAATAGGTAGTTTTGATAAATCGTTATGTGCATCAACTTGCCAACAAATGCCAACTTTAAAATTGGTATCGTGCGCAAGTTGTTGTCGCCAATGTGCCGTCAATGCTGGATCTGCAAAAAGATAAGGAATTTCATTTGGTATGCAAAAGGCAGCATCTGAAAAAATTGCCGGTAGTGTCATTAGTGTTGCTTGCGCATCATGTGCTGGTACTGATTTTCCGGAAGGTATTAATTGATCGATGTAGCTGCAGCGGGAAAGGAGTGGAATAAGTTGTGGTTGACAAGAAACAATAATATTCGTTCCCATATTTTTCAATTCTTGTGCATAGCGTATAAAGTTCAACGTGTCGCCCAATCCTCCTTCAAAGCTCAACACAATTGTTTTATACACAATATCATCATCTTCAAGAAGTTGGCGAAGCTTATCTCCATTTTTTCCGCTCTGAATAAGATAGCGCTTATGTTGTTGCCAACCGAGTTGCAAATTGCCGCGCGTTACGTATGCAAATCCAAGTCCCAGTTGTGCTTGATCATAGGTAGGGTCGATTGCAATAATTTCTTGATACATTGCAATGGCAGTATCTAAATCACCAAATGTTTTATGTGCGTATGCCAAATTATATTTCACGGACAATAAATCAGGATTGAATTCAAGAATTTTGGTGAAAGCATTAATGGTTTTTTCTTTGTCACCAATTGCAAGATAGCAACATCCTGCTTGAAAATACGCGTTCAGATTTATAGGGTCATGCTGAAGAATATCTTCGTAACACGCAATTGCTTGGGCAAATTGTTCGTTTTTTTGATACTCTGCGGCTGTTTCCATTGATGGAATGGGGTGAGTGAGAAGGGTTTGCAATAGCAAACCCATTAATATTATTTTTTTCATATTTTATTTCTTAGTAATGTGCTTACGCAATTCCTGTGCAACTTCTTGTATCATCGTTTCCCAATCGCCCGGTGTTGGTTGTTTGAATAAACGTAATATCTCTGGATACCATGGCGAATCGGTGCGATCAAGCATCCAGCGCCAATCAGCAGGATTTGGGAGCATGATCCATGTCGGTATGCCAAGTGATGCAGCAAGATGGCTGATTGAAGTATCTACCGTAATGACAAGATCCAGATTAGAAATCACCGCGGCGGTATCCATAAAGCGACCATTGCTTTGATCAAAATCTCCATCAAAAGTAATGATATGCATAGATGCAGGGAGATCTTTTAACTGTTCTGTTCCAGACATTTTTTGCAAGCTATATATACTGACACCAGGAACTTCACAAATTGGTGCAAATTCGCGCGGATGAACAGATTTTTGTGCTACTGTTGCGCGTAATAGTGGGGTTGCATAATTATCGTTACCTTGCCAACAGATACCAATTTTGAAATTCTTATCCGCTGCTAATTTTTCTGCCCATTCTGCGACCAGTTTTGCATCAGCGTATAGATATGGAACTTCATCTGGTATTGTATCAATGCGTGTTTTGAGTGCGAATGGCAAGGACATGAGTGGTGAATGGACATCAAAATGAGGTGGAGTTTCATCAACGCAAATAACGTGATCGATATGTTTGCACAGTTTCATCAGAGTGACTAATGGTTTTTGCACTGCAACAATAACAATACCGTTTTTTTCTTTCACCAGTTTTGCATAGCGAATAAATTGGAAGGTATCACCAAGGCCTTGTTCGGCATGAAGCAAAATAGTTTTACCTTGCAAATCAGATCCATCCCAGCGTGGAGCATCATAGGTTCGTAATGATCCTTGTGAAGGGCGGCTATAGCGCCATTCATATCCTTCCCATCCTTTTTCAAAATCGCCAATCACCAGATAGGCAAGACCGCGACTAAAAATTGCTTCTGCGTGGTGAGGTTCAATTGCAAGAACACGATTGTAATACGGAAGGGATTCTGCTAACAACCCCATTTTCTTAAAGGTGAAACCAATGTTATATAAAATTGCAGGATTGTTTGGTATTTGACTATCAAGTGCTTGATATATTGCGAGCGACTCTTCGAGTCTATTCACCAAATTGTAGGTATTGCCCAGTTCAAAATAGAGATTGATATGATCTGGTTCCTGTTTGAGGCCTTCAAGAAGAAGATCTATTGATCGATTAAAAAGATGCTTATCGTTATAAAGGCGCGCGAGCAAAATGCGCGCATCGCCATTTTTTGGTTCCAATGTAAGACTATGTTTGAGGGGTTCAATTGCATCTTCTGGCTGTTTAACATCAATCATTATTTTGCCAATTTGCATGAAGGCGCGATGGTGATCTGGTTTATATTGAATTGTCTTTTTGTACGCATATAATGCATCGGAATATTTTTTTGCATAATATAATGCTTGTCCTAAATTAAAAAAAACCTGTGCGCAAGTAGGATTTAAAGCAAGAGCTTGTTTATAGAACGCAATTGCTTCATCATACTGTTCGGAAGAAAAAAATCCATGTGCATGTTTGCACAGAGATTCAAATGAGAGATAATCAACATATGAATGTGGTTGTGGTTTATTGTTATAATTTTCTATTGCTTGGAAGGTTATGGGGGTTTGAGCGTGGCATGATGAGGCGATGAGACCGAGCATAATGGGTCGCGATAGCTTCATAAAAAACTCCTTTTTTGTGTATAAACTTTTTGTTGTTGTTATACATAAAAAAGGAGTTTTAAGCAATTTATCGATTTCTTTATTCAGATTCTGAATTTTCTTCTTCGACCGGATTCCAATTCTTAATATATTCAATCAGCGGATTGATACTTTTTTTTGAAAGAGAAGATACAACAACATGCGGTTGATATTTCTCAAGTGCGCCATATAAAAGCGTTGTATCAATTTTATCAGCTTTATTAAATACATAGAGCATTGGTGTGTTCACTTCCAGATCGGTCAAAATATCATGTACTACGCGGATGTGATTTTCCCAGCCTGGATCTGCAACATCAACAACCTGCAGCAGTAAGTCTGCATGATCAAGTTCAGACAGTGTCGATTTAAATGCATCGATCAATCGTGTCGGCAGTTGTTGAATAAATCCAACTGTATCAGATATGGTACCCTTTTTTTGGCCATCAATGAATAGAGCGCGCGTGGTGGTATCAAGCGTTGCAAAGAGTTTGTCTTCAGCAAGTACATTACTGTTGGTTAAGATATTCAAAATGGTAGATTTGCCAGCGTTGGTATATCCGATAAGACAGATGTTCGGTTCCTTGCTCAGCAGACGTTGTTTGCGACGTGTTTCACGTGCTTTGTGAAGCTTAACGAGATGGCGTTTGAGCTGTAAGATGCTGTCTTCAATGTGGCGCGTTTCTTTTTCTTTTGCTGTTTCACCAAAACCACCGCGGACACCGATTGCACCGGATTGCTGAGCATAGTGAACGCCTTTGCCTCCTAGGCGAGATTTTTTATGCTGCAGTTGTGCAATAGCAACTTGTGTTTTACCTTCTGCAGTGTGTGCGGATTTTTCAAAAATTTCTAAAATCAATTCCGTGCGGTCAAAAATTTTGCAATGCAATAATTCACCTAAGTTGCCCACTTGTCGTGATGAAAGAGCTTCTGAAATAATAACTTCTTCAATTTCATGTTCATCGCAAAAAGCTTTCACTTCTTCTCGTTTTCCGCGCGTTAAGAAATAACCAGGATCAATTTCTCTAATTTTAACGATCATTTCGTCAGGGTCTTGTACGCCATTAGTGCGTGCCAAATTACGGAATTCTTCAAAATAAGATTCCAGATTAGTGAGATAATGTTCTGGTGTTTGTACGCCCAAAAGAAGGGTTTTAGGGTAAGTAACAGTAGCGGTTGCTTGTTTTTTCATAGATTTCTGATTTTTAAGGCCAAAGTTTTATAGGTAGCATCTTTTACTATAACACCAAATGTCCATTTTTTATAGAGCGTTGAAAATGTGCCACTATTTTTTAGAAAAATTATATATTTATGGTAAAATAACCCATATATCAGCAATAAACAAAGGGATTTTGGCATGTTTGATTTTCTTTCACAAAAATTTTCATCGCTGTTTTCTCAGCTTGAGGAATCAAAAAAACTTACTGAAGGCAATATTCAAGAGGCGTTGATCACCGTTGAAAATAGCCTTCTGGAAGCAGATGTTCCCTATGGCGTGGTACAGCAATTTATTGAATCGGTCAGAAAAGAAGTTGTTGGGCAAAAAATAATAGCAAAACTCAAGCCAGTCGAGCAATTGATGAAGGTGGTTGAGGATAAAATCATTGAATTTTTAGGTGGGCAGGATATGGCCTTTGCTTTCACCTTTCCTGCAACCATTATGGTAATGGGGCTGCAAGGATCAGGAAAAACAACTACGATCGGCAAGATCGCCTATAAAATAAAAAAAGAAAATGAAAAGGCGGGAAAAGCACAAAAGATCTTGCTCGGATCTATCGATTATTATCGGCCTGCGGCAATCGATCAGCTTGAGATTTTAGCAAAACAAGTCGGTGTTACCTTCTATCGCGCAAAAACGACTGATCCCGTGCTTGCAGCAAAAGAAATTGCAGCGGTTGGTCGTGAGGGTGGCTACGACGTTATCTTATTGGATACAGCTGGTCGTTTGCATATTGATAATACAATGTTGCAAGAACTGCAGGAAGTTGATGCGCTGCTGCAACCAACCAACAAATTTTTAGTTCTTGATGCAATGACAGGGCAAGAATCATTGACGGTCGCAAAGGCTTTCAATGATACGATCGGTTTTCATGGGGCTATTTTGACAAAAATGGATAGCGATACGCGTGGCGGTGCAGCATTTTCATTCCGCTTTGTACTCAAAAAGCCGATTCTATTTGTTGGCGAAGGTGAAAAGACGACCGATTTGAATAATTTTTATCCTGACCGTGCCGCAGAACGTATTCTTGGAATGGGAGATATTCGGACTTTGATTGAGCAGGCAGAAGATAAAATTGCACAGCACGAACAAGAAAAAGCAGAAAAAGCTCTTAAGTCAGGAGAGTTTTCATTACAAGATTTTGCCGATCAGATGGCGATGATGAATAAGTTGGGTTCCCTTTCTCAACTCATGAAATATATGCCGGGTATGGGAGGCACAAAAATTTCACCTGAAATGCTCCAAAAAGGGGAACTTGAATTGATCAGATTCCGAGCTATCATTTTCTCCATGACACCAAAAGAACGATTGAATGCTCGTATTTTGAATAGTTCGCGAATAAATCGGGTTGCGCAAGGGGCCGGCGTACGCTCTGAAGATGTTGCTCAGCTCTTGAAACGCTTTGAAGAAGCGAAACAATATGTTAAACTATTAAATAAATTTGGGCCTATGTAAATACCCCATCTTTCACTTTGTTTCATATGGGTACCCCCAACGCAGAGAAATGGAGTTGAATTTGAAAGCGTATGGGGTAAAAATTGGTATATATTTTGTCACATTTAAAGGATTTTTTTATGGCAGTTAAAATTCGTCTATCTCGAATCGGAACAATAAACAGACCATTCTATCGTCATTATTGCAACTGATGCGCGTAATAAAAGAGATGGTGAAGTGCTTGCAAATGTGGGAACCTTTGATCCTGTCAAGGGTGAAGTGATTCAATTCCACGAAGAAATCTATAACGCATGGTTGGCTAAAGGCGCAATCGCGACCGATTCAGCAAAAAAAATGTATCGATTATATAAAAAAGCTGGTAAAACAGCAGTTTCTACGCCAGCGATGACTGAGCAAGTTGTCGTTGCAGAAAAAGCTGAGCAAGTAGCGTAAGGTTACTATGATAAAAGAATTAGTAACTTTTGTAGTACAGCAACTGGTTGCGCATCCGCAAGATGTTGTGATGAGCGTTACTGAAAAAGAAGACGGAAATCTTCTTGAAATCAAAGTAGCCCCTGAAGATCGGGGGCGTGTGATTGGAAAAGAAGGTCATACAATCAAATCTTTACGTGCTTTGATCGATGCTGCCGAACCCAATGGTAAAAAATTTTCACTTGAATTAGCTCGGTAATATGATTAACATCTCCATTCTCACTGTTTTTGAACAGTTATATGATTCGTTCGTGCACACCAGTTTGGTTGGTCGTGCACAAGAAAAAGGGATTGTACACATAGATGTGCAATCGTTTTTTTCGTATGTACAGCCAAAAGAACGCATTGATGCACCAACTTTTGGTCCCGGTGCAGGGATGCTTATTCGTCCCGATGTTATCCAAAAGGCAGTTGAGGATAAAGAACAAGCATATGGCAAAGCATTCAAAATCTTCTTTTCTCCTCGTGGTCAAAAGGTTGATCAACATGTTTTTGAAACGATAGCTGCTCGCGCACAAGAATGCGGACATTTGATGATTATTCCTGCACGCTATGAAGGAATGGATACGCGCGTGGAAGAGGAATATGCAGATATGGTTCTTTCCATGGGCGATTTTGTTATTATGGGTGGCGATTTGCCAACAATGTTGCTGCTCGAAGGTGTATTGCGCCTAGTACCAGATGTTGTGGGTAAACAGGAATCAATTGCGCGTGAATCATTTGCTGGGCCATTCGTTGATTTTCCATCGTACACTGAGCCTCTTGAATGGAAGGGAATGCGTGTTCCGGATGTGCTGCGTTCAGGCAATCATGCAGCTATTGAAAAATGGCGTACTGAACATGCGGTACAAAAAACTGTCAGTGATCATTTTGAGTGGTTGCGATCACAGGAGTTGACCGATCTTGATAAAAAAAGATCCCTGGAATATATCCCATCGCATTATGTTGCGCTGATGCATGCTGACGTGTTGGTGGGTGAAGAAAGAATGCCTGGTGTGACATCGGTTACGTCGCTTGATATTCATGATATTGCTCGATCATCAAAAACGTACGGGATAGAAGAATATTTTATTGTTACTCCACTGATTGATCAGCAAAAAATTGTTCAAAAGTTACTTCACTTCTGGAAAGAAGGGGCAGGGGTTGAATATAACCAATGTCGGTATAATGCTATTCAGCTTGTTGACCTGATTAATAGCCTTGATGAAGTAATTGAAAAAATAGAAAAAAAAGAAGGCAAAAAGCCTTTAATTATAGCAACTTCGGCCCAAATCGCTCAATCAAAAGAACTTATTTCGTACTATGACCAAAAGAAGGTATGGCACCATAATCGTCCCGTACTCATGATTTTTGGTACTGGACAAGGACTATCTCCTGAGGTGATTGAACGATGTGATTATCTTTTGCTTCCTATCATGGGTTTTCCTGCATTTAACCATCTATCGGTGCGATCAGCAGTAGCTATTATTCTTGATAGGTGGATGGGGATCAATCAGCGGATAGTATCATAAGCATTTTAGCTTGTAGAAACAAGGTTTTTGGGTTATATTTAACTGTAGCATAATGGTCAGTTCCCACCTGATAAGTTGGAGGATGGGGCTAAAATAGGAATCTCGCATGTCAAAAGCATCATTTTATACAAAAGAAACAATTCGCAGCATAGGTATGCAAAACCGTGAACTTCCAACATTTGGAATTGGTGACATGGTTGTTGTATCACAAGTTATTAAAGAAGAAAAAGGCAAAGAGCGTTTGCAAGCTTTTCAAGGCAACGTGATTGCAATTCATAAATGTGGGGCATCAAGCACATTCACGGTACGTAAAATAGCAGACAATTCAATTGCTGTTGAACGTATTTTTCCTTATTTTTCACCAATGGTGAGAGATGTAAAAGTTTTGGGTAAGGGTGATGTACGTCGTGCAAAACTTTATTACCTTCGTCACAAGGTTGGTAAAGCTGCACAAGTTAAACAACTTGTTGAAACTAAAGCATCAATGGCAAAACGAGCAACAGGGCAAGCAGCTACTGCTGAATAAAATTATGAATCCTACATACAGGGATTTAATAGTGGTTCGTTTTCTTATGATGTTATGCCTTCTTCTTTCCTCATGTGCTAAACATCAATCAGTTCAGCAAACAAATCCTGACCATCAGCAAATTGATCGTCAGGATTCTATTTTTGAAAATCGCGTACTTGATACTATTATCCAACAAGAAGCGATGTTAATCGACATTCCCATTCCTCTCTATGATGAGCGTATTCTTTCAGTTTCTGCTCATGAACCATCAGATACATTAATTTTTGGGTATAAAAGTCCTCTTTCTCGCATACAAGCAATAGATTTTTTCATGAATCAGATGGAGCGCTATGGATGGCAACATTTGGTAACCTTCGAAACAACTGAATCATTGATGCAATTTGCAAGTCCGGATCGGTATTGCACTGTTATTGTCCAAGATGAAGGTGCTGAATCTCATCATTCTCGTATTTTCATTTACATAAAAAAAGGGCAAGCTGAATAGCTCGCCCATAAGTTTTTCTTATTATTTACTCGTATTGTCGTAAGCGTCGGCGTAATCGAGCGTTGTCGTCTTCAAGTTGCTGTCGACTTCTTGAAGGTCGTGTATTTCGGCGTCTTTGCTCTTGTTCATATTGATACTGTTGTTCGCGTCGGCGGCGTTCTCTGTTGGCAGCCGCTCCTTGGATTGCGCCTATTGCCATAAGACCAGCTCCAGCACCGAGCGCAGCTCTGTTTCCCGTTGCCGCTCCGGCAAAGAAGGTAGCAGTCCCTGCATTGCCTACAAAATTGGCACCAGGATCGTTGCCATAATAAAAACCGTGCACTGATAGATTTGAAAGCGTTAAGCAGGTAATAATGCATAACGCAATTTTATTGATTGTTTTCATTCGTTATTTCCCATATTTCTATTCGTTTGATCGACATAGGTTCGATCGAGGCCAAACGAGGTAGTTTTTGAGTTTTCATTATCGGGATATATTCTTTCTCGATAGCGAGGATCTGCAATGTCTGTCGATGGGAACAGTTGTTCCCATCGACGAGTTTTTTCATTGTATAGATACCAGCGGCCCTGCTTTCTGCGGATGGTCGCTGCTGTTATTGGCAAGCTGCCTAAACAGATGATCATCAAAAGAACAATTCCTTTTTTATTCATGATGTATTGCTTTTAGTTTCTATATCCGCGGCGTTCAGCACGTCTTTCAGCTCTTCTGTCGCGTCTATCTTCTCTTCTATTACGTCTTTCTTCTCTTCTTTCTCTTCCGCCAAATATTCCCGTAACAACATCGCCTGGAACTGCAGCAACTTCATAAGCTGCGTCACCAGTGCCTACAACTGCATCGTCAGCTACTTCTACCGCTCCATCGCAATATCCATCGCCATCACAATATGCTGCTATGTTTGCAGCGGCTGAAACAGCAAGTAAGAGGGCGATTAGTTTTTTGTTCATCATGAGAAATCTCCTTTGTTATAAACATTATTCTATTCTCTATAATATTACAAATAGAATCGACTCAAAGGCAATGGTTTAGAGTCTTATCAATAAAAAAGGATTGGATAGAGCGATGAGAAGGTTATTCTGCAATTTCCTGGGCAATGTGATACACTTTTCCCGCCCCCAAAAATAGGACAAGGTCATTTGCTTGAACAGATGAAGATATTGCCGACTTTATTTGTGCAAAATGTTCTTCAAATGGTACATAGTGAACAAAAAATGGTGGATTGAGTGATTGGATCTCTTCGGCCAAGCGTTTGCTGCTAATTGTATCAATTGGCTGTTCTCCGGCAGAGTGGATATCGGTAATAATGAGGGTGTCGATTGCGCTGGTGGCAAAGGTTGATAAGAATTGGGACCAAAGTTTTTCGGTACGGGTATAGCGATGTGGTTGAAAAACGATAATAAGTTTGTTTTTTGCACGTTTACGCGCGACAAGAAGGGTATTTTCAATTTCTTTGGGATGATGGCCATAATCATCAAATACTTCGGCACCTTTATAGGTGCCACGAAATGAAAAGCGTCTTTCTATGCCTCCAAAAATTTGTAAGCTGCGTGCAATCGTGGCAAAATCAATTGCCAGTTCCGTTGCCAGTGCAATTGCAGCTAAACAATTATAGACATTGTGTTGTCCAGGCATGGGGAGCATAATTGTGCCGAGTGGTTTTGAACTGTTTTTGTGGTGCACGGTGAAAATTGAATGGTCAGCATTAAGGATAATGTCTCGTGCATAAAAATCTGCAGTGTGTTCTATTCCATAAGAAATTGTTTTAACGGTGGGTATTGGTAATAATGAACGAATATTTTCATCATCGATGCAGATAATTGCCTTACCATAAAAAGGAAGATGGCTCAGGAATTGCAGAAAGGTTTGTTTGATATCATCCAGATCTTTATATGTTTCTAAATGTTCCAGGTCAATATTGGTGACAACGGCAAGCGTGGGAAATAGTTGTAAAAAAGAACGATCACTTTCATCCGCTTCTGCAACTAAAAAATCACCATTGCCCATGCGGATGTTTGAAGAAAGGTTTTTCAGTTGTCCGCCAATGATGACTGTCGGATCAATGCCTGCTTCAATCAAAATATGGGAAATGAGTGATGTGGTTGTTGTTTTGCCATGCGCGCCTGCAATTGCGATACTATATTTGGTGCGCATCAATTCTGCAAGCATGTGCGCGCGTGAAATGGTGGGAATGCCGCGCGCTTGTGCGCGTTTTATCTCTGCCATTACAGCAGGGATGGTTGTTGCATACATCGGGATATAAACCAGAATATCAATAGTTTCATCATCGCATGCAGGGGAATTGTTCCCATGGAATATAGAGCAGCCAATTTTTTTTAATGATACGGTGGTATCTTGTTTAATATCCGCATCGCAACCGGAAATGATGTAACCTTGCTGTTTTAAGATGGTTGCAATGCCACTCATGCCGATGCCGCCAATGCCGACAAAATGAATGTGTGATTTTTTTGTATACATGTAACCAGTTGTGTTTGATGTTAAAAAGGTAATTATATGGCAGTAAGATACCGTAATTTTGCATAAGAGACAACGTTAAAGATTGCTTATATGCGTCTATAGCAAGTGGCTAAGAAAAGTACAAGTCCCCTACTTAATGCGTATAATGATTTTTTGAACATTGATAAGATGTGCAATGATTTTGTGAGAGATGCTTTCCAAGAGCCTTTTTCTTCAGATAATACAACGGTTCGTAGTTTACTTAACATTGATTTTATTGAATCATGAAGCTTGTATTTATACGTTTTTGTTTCATCTTCATCTAATTCACTGATGTTTTCATTCTGCAAAATTCGATTTAATAAAAGTAATTCAAACAATCTTTCAGTTGCAGAAAATTTTTTCTCTGACTTGCTATCTTTTCCGTGTAGATAGCGTAAAGCATCTCTTATATTTTTATCCGACCATTCTAATAATTTTGTTTGTCGAAACCATCCTGATGTTTCTGTTATTGTTTTTTCATTGTCAGCGGAATTGGTGATTGATGTGCCATTGCGAATTGTTTGTTCACTCCATCCATTGCAGGTGGTAGGGCAAATAAAAGCATACTGATCTCCAATAGGACCCGAGCTTGAGAGACCTCCATCCTTATAAAAACGTTGATGTCGATAAGAGCAATCTAAAATCAATAAAGAGTCGTCATGGTTCCATTGTAAAGTGTAGATATTAGTCAACTGAAATTTTTGAAGATGAGCAGGTCGTGAATCGTATTCTTTACTTACATAGAGATTGCCCTTTAGTTCTTGGGTAATGTTGGTCCAAGGGATATCGTTTGTTGTAAGATTGCACAAATATGCGTGAGCAGGGGTATCCCAGTCGTTTTTCCCGGGACCTCTGATAATGATGCCAAGTAGTGTTCCGCTATTATTCAATGATATTCGCACTATGTCATGGTCATGTTTAATGAGATTGTCATGAGTGATGGTTTGTATTTTCTTCTTTTCATTATCGTTCTGAATAATAAAGAGTGTTTTTTTTGTGGCAACAACAATACGATTGCCATCTTTATTGATGGATATACCAGCTATTTTTTCTTTTAAAGGATTTGCAAGGGTAACAATTTCTTTTTCTTGTTTGCTCTCAAGGGCTATTGATTTTACGATAATCTGTTGAGCATTATTACATCCAGCGGTATATATTTTATCATTAGAAAAACAACAAGCATGGGAAGTTATACACAATGTGTTCCAGAGAAGGGATATTTCTTGTGTTGTCAGATCTATAAGAGGAAAAAAGGTATTCGTACAGCTATGGTCAAGATAGCGTCCTATGGCATGAAGACCGCTTGGGTGTACTTCGCTAATGTCATCAAACCAATAAGTATCATTACCTACCTGAATATCATATATAGCTATTTCTTTTTGAATGGTATTTTGGTGGTTTTTGATGAGAAGGTTAGTAAAGCGTGGAGATCCTTGTACAACGATGAACCATTCTGAATTATACGCACCATAAATTTTGGTTGTATCGTTTGAAAATAACAACCGTTCTTCGGTGTATTTGTATGAATTAGCTATCGATTTCCCCTGAGAGATGAGAGAGTCGTTATATGGTTGTAATAGCTGAACATCTAGGCGTCTATCTTGGACTAATAGGGGAATGAGGTGGCTATGCCAGTTTGGAGCCAAATTTTCTAGATTTTCTTTGGGAAAATTATGGGTTTTGAGATTGTTATATAGCGCTTGTTCCAAGCATTTAGTTGGGAGCTTCATTTGGAAATGGTCGTGAAACTGAGTGGTGGCTATTAGCTCATCCGATTCTAGTTGGCTATAATCGAAATTTGGTTCGTATGTTTTTGCAAATTCATTCAGATGTTCTTGGCTAATGAGTGATCCATCAGGCCATATAAGAGGATTTTTACTAAAATCCTCTTGTTTGTTTCTGGTGAGCATTTTCACCAGTTTGCTTTTTTCTTTAATAATAGGCGGAATAATCAATTGTTTAGATGGATCGTTCACGCTGCTCAAGAGTAGAGGAAAATGACAAATGCTTATAGATAGGGTCAATTTTATAATAAAATGTAATAACATGGTCTCAATGCTATTTTTTTGGCAAGGTTAATTATACAGTTTGTATTATAGCATTAAAGCTGATCTTTGTCATTTAAATCAGAGCATTTCTCGCAATTTACGCAACTTATTCTTCAAATCAATAATTTGCTGTGAGAGGTGCTCGATTTTTTCATTCTCAGCTGCAATGTCATTGTGCGGTGCTTTTGCCGTATCTTCCATGGTGGTTTTTTGTGATGCGATAATCGATTCTGGTTTAGTAGAAATTTTGTCTTTGAGCTTCTTTTTCGCCCCAATTATGGTGAATCCTTCTTCATAGAGAAGTTTTTTGATGAGTTCGAATTTTTTAAGATCATTTTCATCATAGAAGCGTTGGCTGCCTTGCGAGCGTTTTGTTTTTATGCTGAATTCTTTTTCCCAAAAGCGCACGACAAAGCGTTCAAGTTCAAGTTTTTTTGCCAGTTCGCCGATGCGGAATTTTCTTTTTTGCATTTTCATAGTAATTTATCCTTTTTTACTTCTTATTACGGTTATGAGGTGCACTTTTATTAATCCCCACATCTCCACGTCAGTCCTTTTGGCAGGAGGTTGCTAGATAAAAAATCATTTTTATGGTATCATCATTATGCCAAATTAGTCAATTGCAAGTTCGATTCGTTTAAATTGTAATCCGGTGATAGTTGCTTTTCAAGAGTTTTTCTCCAATATATGTATGAGGTTGTGTATGAATATCAGAGACTTGGTGGTACCAGTCAGTTGTGCAGTAGTTATGGTGCTTGCGTTAAATTTTTTCTTCCCGGGAAGTACAACTAAGCAAGAAGTGGAATCCACCTTTGTTGTACCAAGAGAAAAAAGAGAATATAAACCAATCAATGTTGAGGTTGATTTTTTTGATCAAAAACGTACTGCTCCTACAACAATAACAGAAATTATAGTCCCATGGGCAACCTTGAACTTTTCAACAGATGGAGCATCTCTTGACAGTATTGATGTTAATCGCGAATCGGATGGTCAAAATAAAATAATACGTACCGTTTTTCCCGTAACTTCTACGCAGCGTGAAAATCGTTGTTTATTAGTAGCCTTACAAGATGCAACACCGTTTTACTATACACTTCTTGCACACAATGAATCGGCTACTGCTTACGAATTAGTTTATGCGAGCAGTAATGATGAATGTGTGGTAAAAAAGGCATTCTTTATTGATAAAAACAGTCCTAAAATTGATTTGTTAATTGAAGTTGAGCCAAAAGCCGGCAAACAAATTCAAATTGAGCCGCGGATTGTATTTCCAACTCCTCACATGCCAGATCTCACGGATACTGATGTAATTTCATCAATTGTGATTGATCAAGAGCATACATTTGCAAAAAAGGCAGTCAATCAAATCGATGTCATGCGCGGATGGTTTAAGCCAGAGCTTTTTGGTAGTGATAATCGTTATTTTATCCATGCTCTTATTAAAGATGATAATCATTTTGCTCAGCGCGCTTATTATAAATTGGAAGATAGAACACAACTATTTTCAGTGCTTGAAGGGCCTAGTGTTACCGAAAAAACATCGTGGCAACTCTCGTTTTACTTTGGTCCAAAAGAACTGAAAGCGATTGCTGCAGTTGATAGTCGCTTAGAAAAGACTTTGGATTATTCAGGAATGCTTTCATCGCTTGCTAAAATACTCTTATATATACTCAATTGGTTATATATATATCTGCATAATTATGGATTAGCAATAATTGTATTAACATTGTTAATCCAATTATTATTATTGCCTATTTCATTACGCAATAATGAAGAAAAGTGGAAAAAACAACAGATGGAATATCAAAGAGAATTGGCTATTATAGAACATCGCTTTAAAGATAGACCAGAGCAGTTGCTTGCAGAGCGTACGGAATTGATACGTAAAAAGGGATTGCCGGGATTTGGTTGTCTTATTCCTCTGCTGATTCAGTTGCCACTCTTTTTTGCATTGAGTCGCGTGCTTTCAAGTTCTTTTGAATTGTATCAAGCGCCTATGTTGTGGATTCCTGATCTTTCACAGCGTGATCCTTATTTTATTTTGCCAGTGTTACTAACCGTAGCGATGCTTGCGCAAGATACCAAAGGTGATCCGCAACAAAGAATGAGTAAGATAGTTATGGCAGTTGTTTTTGGTGCGCTAACCGCAACCTTTTCTGCCGGATTAACACTCTATATTTGCGCAAGTAGAATATTTGGTTTTATTCAATCAAAGCTGATGAATTATTTTAAACTGGTATAACATAAAAAAATGAGATTTTCATGTTAGAGGATTTGCCAACTCTTGATCATTTACTTAAAGTATTGCAGCAAGTTCCCTATCTTGCTTCCAAAAATGTATATCGCGTTGCGGCACATTTTTTAGAAATGAATCAGCAGCAAACGGCACAATTTTGTGCAACGTTGGAAGCGGCTCAAAAGAAATTGAAAAAATGCATGATTTGTTTTTATTGGCAAGAAGTTTCTGGTGAATGTGTATTTTGTTCATCTGAAAAGCGAGATGCAACAATTATTTGTGTTGTTGAAACGTGGCAGGAGATTCTTGCGATAGAAAAGACAAAGGGTTACTTTGGCATGTATCATGTGCTGGGCGGTTCAATTTCTCCGCTTGAAGGAATAGGGCCTGAAGAGCTTACCATTGATGCGCTCATTGATCGCGTGGGCAATAACGATATAAAAGAAATAATTTTAGCTACAAATCAAACTCCTGAAGGTGAGGCCACTGCTACGTATATTGCGCGCAAGCTCAAGGGGAAAAATATTACCATTTCTTGTTTGGCGCGCGGATTGCCGGTTGGTTCCTCGCTTGAAGGCATGGATCGGTTGACGGTGTTTAAAGCGCTTTCAGATCGACGTCCATTTTAAAAGACCCCATTTTCATTTCATTCCAAATGGGGGACCCCGTTTAAAGAAAGACGGGGGTTTAGGTGTGAATATATAAAAATTTTAGGGTTTTTTTATGAAAACAGATTTTTTTGGCGGATTAGCGCCACGTGTTGATGAGAGCATTACCTATTCATCGCGCCGTAAAGAGCTTGTTGAAGCAATAAAAATGGAATTTCCTCAGCATAAGGGATTGATAGTTTTATTTGCGGCATTCGAGCAGGGCTCTGAGCGTTTTAGACAAGATAAAACGTTTTATTATTACACCGGATTGAATGAACCAGGTGCCGTTCTTGTTATTGATTTAAATGGCAAATCTACCTTGTATCTTCCTAATTATTTTGAAAAACGTGCGCAGTGGATGGTGCTGTCAGAAGCTCTTGTCAAACGCGATGCAAAGGCATTGCGAGTTGATGCAGTGGAATTTCTGGGCAATGAATGCGTTGGCTATGAATTAGATCCTTATTTTTCTGAAAATGAGTATGCGCATATGATTGCGCTGCTTAAGAACGTAATTGCCGCTGGTGGCGTGTTGTTTACTACAGCGCCAAAGAATGGTCATGAATACATGAATTCACGATTTATTTTAGAGCATTTACAAAATTTTATTCCAGAATTGATTCACTTGGGAGTGAAATACGGCTTCCATTCGGGTCAGAATGTTTTTGATATTTCATCAATCGCGGCAGCTGCGCGCAGGCGTAAAGATGTTGGTGAAGTTGAGCGCATATATCGTGCAATAGAAATTACTGAACTTGCTCATGAATCAGCGCTTCAGGCAATTAAAAATAATGTTTTAGAATCAGAAGTGCAAGCATCGCTTGAATATATCATGATCGCATCGCATGCGCGGCCATCTTTCCCAAGTATTGTGGGAAGTGGCAAAAACAGTACAGTATTACACTATAACGAGAATAGTGGAACAATGCGGGATGGCGATTTGGTTGTGGTTGATATCGGTGCAGAATTAAATAATTATTGTGCCGATTTAACGCGTACCTATCCAGTGTCTGGGGTGTTTAGTAAACGTCAAAAAGAGTTGTATAACATTGTGTTACAAACACAAGAACATATTGCTTCGCTTGCAAAGCCGGGCATGTGGCTTAAAAATAAAGATAAACAAGATCAATCGTTGCATCATTTGGCTGTAAAATTTTTAGCACAACGGGGATATGATAAGTATTTCCCTCATGGCATTGGTCATTACTTAGGGCTTGATGTGCACGATGTGGGTGATTATACCACGCCACTTCAAGAAGGTGATGTTATTACCATTGAACCGGGCATTTATATCGCGGCAGAAAATATTGGGATCCGTATTGAAGATAATTACTGGATTACCAAAGATGGCGCGGTATGCTTAAGTGAAAATTTACCTAAAGAAATTGCTGATATCGAACTATACATGCAGCAAGTAAAAAGTGACCAATCGGATGATTCTGATGAAGATGATGAGTGGGAAGATGAAGAAGAAGACGAAGATGATGATATGTTTAATTAAAATCGGTCTTGACGCAGAGGTGTACTAATAATGATAACAAGGGAAATTATGACAGATCAAAGTATCATTGATGAGGCAATAAGGCGTTTAGTAAAAGTTTATGATCCTATATGCATTTATTTGTATGGCGATTATGCGTGGGGTATTCCCAATGAGGAAAGCAATTTTAATTTGTTAGTTATTGCGGATTCATCTGATAAACCTGTTTTGGAACGTGGCTATAAAGGATTTGAAGCACTTTTAGGGTTACCAATTCCTTCGAAGGTAACGGTATTTACTAAAAAAGAATTTGATAATTATACACAAGATCCAATTTCTACTAGCTCTGAAATAAAAAATCGAGGCAAGATTTTATATGCCAGGGGTTAAAAATTGGATAGCAAAAGCTGCTGGTGATTTAAAAGTTGCTATGAAATTAATGGACGATGCCGAAGTCTTTGACTATACAGTCTTTCATGCTCATCAATGTGCAGAAAAATCTTTTAAGGCATTTCTTATTTCTATGCACCAACCAATACCGAAAACTCATTCATTAAATATTCTTTTAATTGCATGTTCTAAGCTCGATGGCGAGTTTGCAATCCTTAGTAATGAGATCATCGTATTAGATCCTTACGGAAGTGATTCACGATATCCAAATGATTTTTTTCATGTAAATCAAGCAAATGTTGATGAAGCAATTAAAATTGCGCAAAAGATTTTTGATTTTGTGAGGAGCAAGATTTCTTAAGTTTCTGATGAAGATGAGTGGTAAGATGAAGAATAAGACGAAGATGATGATATGTTTAATTAAAAATTAGGATATTTATGCAGTTGACATGGCTATCGTTGTTACCTCCTCTGATTGTAATTGGTGCTATGGTGATGACGCAACAGCTGTCTATTTCTCTTATGATTGGTATAATTTCGGCAGCATTAATTGCAGCGCAGGGACAATTGGTTCCTGCGCTGACTTTGTGTGCGGCAAAATGTATCGATCATTTTTCTGATATTGATATGATTTTTCTCTATTCGCTACTTATTGTTATAAGCTCGCTTGTTGTGCTGCTTACTGCTACAGGAAGTGCTGCTAGTTGTGCGCGTATCATCAGTAAAAAAATGAAGACGGCGCGCAGCGGGGAACTGATGGCAATGATGCTTGCTTTTGTGCTGAGTATTGATGATTACTTAAGCGTTTTAACGGTAGGTCTTGTTATGACTCCTCTGACAGACCGATTGGCAATTGTGCGAACAAAATTAGCATATATTATTCATGCGCTTGCAGGACCGTTGGTGATTAGTATTCCTATTTCTACCTGGGCAGCTGCAATTTTGGCCCAATTAGATGCGGCAGGCGTTGGTCAGCGAGCAACAAGTAAGATCATTGCAGATCCGCTGTATGTGTATCTTGCTGCAATTCCTTTTATTTTTTATTCACTCTTTACGGTGATTGCTGTTTTCTTTGTGGTAATGAGCAGGATCGGTTTAGGGTCAATAAAAGCAGAAGAGCGTGAAGCTCTTGCGACACACAAAAAAGCTGCCGAATTTGAAGAGCAAGGCAAGCAGCATCATTCTTTGATCGAACTGTTGATGCCGATAGGTTTGCTGATTGGAGGCGTATTCTTTGGGATACTGTATGCGGGCGATTACTTTATTTTTGGCGGAAAAAATTCGTTAGCTGAAGCGTTCCGGCACAATAATAAAACATTTCTCGTTTTGCTTATATCATCGGTTGTGGCGTTTAGCGCAAGCTTTGTTTTGGTGCTGTATAGAAAGATGATTACGATGCGGCAGTTGCCTACAATCATATGGGAAGGTTTTGTATTAATCAAATCTTCGATTGTGGTGGTGGCACTGGCTTCAATTTTAGGAACTTTTTTGCGGACTGATCTGCAAACAGGAAGTTATTTGGCATCTCTATTATTGGGTAAAACGCCGCTTTTTTTACTTCCCGTGCTCTTCTTTGCAGTTTCGCTCGGCACTACGCTGGTGACCGGTTCGGCTTGGGGGGCTTTTTCTATGCTGATTCCTATTGGAACCCAAATGGTAGTATCGTTCCTGCAGTTATCAGTTCCTGTTGGCATTGATCAGATTTCTATTATATTCCCGGTGCTTGGGGCAATATTATCAGGAGCTGCGTGCGGGAATCATCTCTCACCGTTTGCAGATACGACTATGATGACAGCGGCAAGCACGGGTGTTGAGCCACTCGAGCATGCAAAATCCCAATTTATCTATGCGGTACCTGTTATGGTTGGGACGTGTGTATCATTTATTGTTGCAGGAATGACGTATAGTGGCGGATTATTGACGAGTTTTGCGATGTCCAGTGGAGCAGGGCTTGGCACCATGGCGGTGTTGTTTTTAATTTTACTTTATAGTAAAAAATAGGCTCAAATACAGTGTTTTTGTTGACCGCTTTGCAATTATTGGCTACCTTAGAGGATATAGAGCCCCACTCTTTAAAAATTATAAGACAAAGAATTGTTACTAATAAAGGTGATTGTTTATGGATATGAATAGAGCGTTTTATCCCCGCAAAGAAGATGTCGTAGCTGGTTGGTGTTGTATCGATGCTGAAGGCAAGGTTCTTGGCCGTTTGGCTACGTTTGTTGCCGATAGGTTACGTGGTAAAGATAAGTCGCATTATACGCCTCATACTGATTGTGGTGATTATGTAGTGATTATCAATGCTGATAAAATTGTTCTTTCTGGTGATAAATGGGACGATAAAGAATATGTTACCGTATCTGGCTGGCAGGGTGGTAAAAAAGAAACAGCGGCTAAAGATTTGCACAAAAAACATCCAACTCGTCTGATTGAGCTTGCAGTTAAGCGCATGTTGCCTAAAAATAAGTTAAGCGATAAAATGCTCGACAAGCTTAAAGTATATGCAGGATCTGAGCATCCTCACTTTGCACAAAGCCCACAAATGATTGAATTAGAAATTCAAGAACCACGCGGATAAGTTTTTTACTTAAGATTAAAAAAAGAGGCAGGATTTTTGGTCCTGCCTCTTTTGCACGTCTAAACCGTATATTCTATAAATTAGTCCAATTCTTTTTTAGGCTCGTCCTGAACTTGTTGAAGGATTTCTTCGAGCGCTCTTCTTTGTTCTCGAAAAAATTAATTGATTTTAATCTAAAAAAACGCGCTTAATCCTTCAACAAGTTCAGGATGAGCGCGGAGAATAAGCAGGCGAGTTCACTCAATTATATGTGCTATAAGGTTGTTAAAAATATCCGCCAGCTATTTGGTTGGGGCCAGCGGCTTACAAGCATTCTCCGTTCATATTGGGATAATGTTTTCCAATAGGGAAGCCATAAAGAATAAAGATAAGTTTTACCCGATTGTTGCCAAAATAAATCATCTGGCTGGCAATGGTAGTATCGGATCCAAGGAGGTACTATTTCATTTGGGTTAGTTGGCAGTCGTTTATTGAACCACCACCAATGATCCTGTGGGATGTTTTCAGGAATATCTGAGGTTGAAATCTCTTCTCCAAAATGATCACAAATATGCTTACGAATATATTCATCATCTAAAAAGCCTACATGTTTTTGAAACATGTCGTGAAACGCTTCAATTGTTGAGCTAAGTCTACACAGCTCAAACCATTCATTATCAGTCAGATAGGCGTCGTTGTCATTGCAGCAAGGGCATGTAGCTTCGTTATATTGGGTTTCTATTTGATCGTTGATAAGTGGCATGCAAGAAGCAAGAAGATGAAAATAGTCTTTGGTATAAACTTCTACTTGCTGAGGATGATATTGAAAATACTGTGAGTAAAGCTCAAAAAGATTTTCCATAAACTTTTTAACTGCTTTGTTTCGATCACAAAGCATGATCATATTCCATTCCTGTAAGGATGCAAGGAGCGAGGATAATTCGTTCCTTGCAGTATCATTTGTCAGGGTCTTCATTTTTATCGTAATTTAAGGTATTTCAGTACTGGATCAATATAGGGGCTGACGATGCGGCCGATATCTTGGGTTGTTAGATAAACAAACAAAATGATGAACATGATCCATGTTACGATATGAATATATTCGCGAACTTTGATAGGCAAAGGTCGACCAATCGCCGCTTCAATGCCATAAAATAGTATTTGTCCACCGTCAAGTATCGGCAGAGGAATCAAGTTAAGAACCGCCAGATTGATGCTAATAATTGCTAATATAAGCAGATAGATCTGCCAGCCTGCAGCAGCGCCTTTGACCATCATTGCAACAATCATAGCCGGACCAGCAACTTGCTTGATGCCTTTTTTGCTGAATAAGTGAGAAAATCCTGCAAAAGTGTTTTTGATCCAGGTGTTACAGGCAGTAATGCCTAACGTTACGGCGTCTTTAAAAGAATGGGCGGGTGTTGGTAAAAAATCAAATTCAACGCCAAGAACACCAATTGTTTCAGTTTCGGTTTCTTTGCTGCCAATGATAACTGTTTTGGTTAGTTGTTGACCATTGCGTTCGATAAGGATGGTTGCTTCTTTTAATGCCAATGGTTGGACTATGTGTTGAAGGCGTGCAAGGTTGCTTCCCACTTCTTCTTCATTGATAGAGACAATCCGGTCGCCGATACAGAGTTCGCCTTTTTCGGCGCATGAATTGCTTTGAATTGCTGAAATTACGGGATTTGGCATGAGAGGGGTTTTGGGGATACCTGCCGCGAACAATAAGATCATGGCGAAATAAGCAAAGATAAGGTTGAAAAAAATTCCTCCGAGCATCACCGCAAGTTGTTGATAAAATGGCTTTGTGGCGAAAGATCCTGCATCTCGCGCGTGCGCGTCTTTTTGGTCTCCCTGTCCAACTTCGGCTGCTCCTGCTATTTCAACATAGCCACCAAAGAGAATTGCCGATAGGGAAAACTCGGTTTCACCTATTTTTTTAGTGATAAGACGAGGCCCAAATCCTAACGAAAACGAAGGAACTCTAATTTTAAAAAGTTTAGCAAATAGAAAATGTCCCAGTTCATGAAATCCGATCAGGAAGCCCATTCCGAATAATCCAAGCAGAATAAAAAAAAGTTGTTGGCCAATCTGGGTTATCTGGGTTAAAAATGCAGTGATCATATAAATAGTCCTTTTGTACATGATTAAAAGGTGAAAAACGATTTTGCCAATTGTGTAAAAATAAGGTATCATTAATAATAACATAAGTCCAATGGCTTGCTGATTTGACTGAAATATCGTTTCCATGAAGATGCTCCTATCCTGTTAAAAAGCCAAAAGTACTATGCTTTTCCGATGGCAAGCGATGAATTATTTCTTGAAAAAATTCACAAAGAGGGTAAAATAGCAATTAGTCAACTTAGGTACCTGATGTAGTGCGTCGGATTAAAAGTTGCGATTATATAATAAAATTATTTTTTTATAACGTGATAAATATAAGGATTTTTATACATGCCAACGATTAATCAATTATGTCGATTTGGTAGGAATAAGATTAAGGCAAAACCAAAGAGTCCAGCTCTCAGAAGAGGGTTGTTCATGAGGGCGCCTTTTGCAAAAGGGGTATGTACCCGTGTTTTTACTACGACGCCTAAAAAACCTAACTCTGCGCTTAGAAAAGTTGCTCGTGTTAAGTTGACTACAGGTTTCGAAGTAACAGCGTATATTCCAGGCGAAGGCCACAATTTGCAAGAACACTCTGTGGTTCTTCTGCGTGGCGGTCGCGTTAAGGATTTACCTGGTGTGAAATACCATATCGTGAGAGGCGCACTCGATTGCGCAGGCGTAGACAAAAGAAGACAAGGGCGATCTCTCTACGGAGCGAAGCGTCCTAAGGCAACTACTAAATAAGGAATTGAATTATGCCAAGGCGTAGGCAAGTCGAATTTATAAGAGATGTTGGTCTTGATCCAAGATTCGGATCAGCGTTGATTCAAAAGCTTATCAATGTTGTTATGAAATGTGGCAAAAAAAATTGCGCACGGACAATTGTTTATGATGCAATGGATTTGCTCGTTAAAAAAGCAAATGGCGATGATAAAAAAGCGGTTGAGCTTTTTCATCGTGCATTTGAACAAGTTGCACCTTTCATTGAAGTCCGTTCTCGTCGTGTGGGTGGTAGTACTTATCAAATTCCTCGTGAAGTTAGCGAAAAGCGCAGAAGAGCGCTTGCGTTTCGCTGGCTTGTCGGAGCTGCAAGAACTCGTTCTGATAAAACGATGGGATTGCGTCTTGGGCGCGAATTGTTAGATGCAACCGAGCTCAAGGGTGGCGCGGTTAAAAAGAGAGCAGATGTTCAACGTATGGCAGATGCAAATCGCGCATTCTCTCATTATGCATGGTAAGACAGGATCATTATGTCAGTTAAACAATATCCGTTAGAAAAATACCGTAATATTGGTATTGCAGCTCATATTGATGCGGGAAAAACAACGGTTACGGAACGTATTTTGTTCTATACCGGTATTTCTCACAGAATTGGTGAGGTGCATGAAGGTGAAGCAACGATGGACTGGATGGAGCAGGAGCAAGAGCGTGGTATTACTATCACCGCTGCTGCAACAACAAGTTTTTGGCGCGATCATCAAATCAATATTATTGACACCCCAGGACATATCGATTTCACCATCGAAGTAGAACGCTCATTGCGCGTGCTTGATGGTGTTGTTGCTGTCTTTTCTGGTGTTGAAGGGGTACAGCCACAATCGGAAACAGTATGGAAGCAAGCTAATCGTTACAGAGTTCCGCGTATTGTTTTTGTGAATAAGCTTGATCGTATTGGTGCTGATTATTTACGTACGGTACAAAATATTAAAGCAAAGCTTGGCGCAAACGTTGTTGCCATGCAAATGCAAGTAGGTATGTCAGAAGATTTTACTTCTATCATTGACGTTCTCACTCGCAAGATGGCCATTTTCAAAGGTGAAAATGGCGAAACTATTGAGTGGGTTGATGTGCCGAATGAATACAAAGAAAAGTTGGAAGAACTTCACGGAAAAATAGTTCTTTCCGCGTGTGATTTGGATGAGCGGTTGGCTGAAAAATATCTCATGGAAGAAGAAATTACTATTTCTGAGATTAAAGCAGCTATTCGCAAAGGGGTCGCTGAATTAAAGGTGGTTCCTGTTTTTTGTGGTTCTGCGTTTAAAAATAAAGGTGTTCAGTTGTTGCTTGATGGTGTTGTTGATTATTTGCCGTCACCACTTGATGTTCCTGCTATTGAAGGAACCAACACTGATACAGGTGAAAAATTTCCAATTCCATCTGATCCCAATGGAGCATTTTATGGTCTTGTTTTCAAGATTATGGCCGATCCATTTGTGGGCGTCTTAAACTTCGTTCGTGTTTATTCAGGTGAATTGAAGGCCGGTTCTTATGTGTATAGCGTAAGAACGGGTGAAAAAGAGCGCGTGAGTCGTTTGCTTAAAATGCATGCGAATAAGCGTGAAGAAATTGGATTTGCAAGAGCAGGTGATATAGTTGCTGTTGTTGGTATCAAAGATGCTCAAACTGGTGATACGTTATGTATAGATAAAGTTCCTGTCGTCCTTGAATCTATCACAATACCGACACCGGTTATTTCTACATCGGTTGAGCCAAAAGCAAAAGCTGACTATGAAAAAATGACTCTTGCGTTGCGTAAGATGATGCAAGAAGATCCATCATTTAGATTTAGCTATAACGAAGAAACAGGGCAAACCGAAATCTCCGGAATGGGTGAGTTGCATCTGGAAATTATTGTGGATCGCTTACGCAGAGAGCATAAAGTTGAAGTTGTTCAAGGTAAACTTCAAGTTGCGTATAGAGAAACTATTCAAAAACTTGCCGATGCTGAAGGCAAATTTGTTCGTCAATCCGGTGGTCGTGGTCAATTTGGTCACGTATGGATCAAGATGGAACCGCTTGAGCGAGGCAAAGGATTTGAATTTGTTAACGCAGTTGTTGGTGGTGTGATTCCAAGGGAATTTATTCCTGCCGTTGAAAAAGGTGTTCGTGAGAGCTTAACTGGCGGCATATTGGGAAGTTATCCGGTTGTTGATGTTAAGGTAACCTTGTATGACGGTTCATACCATGACGTTGACTCTTCTGAAATAGCATTTAAAGTCGCCGCGTCTATGGCATTTAGAGAAGCTATGTCGCAGGCGAGTCCTGTATTGCTTGAACCTATTATGTCGGTTAACGTATACACACCAGAAGAAAATATTGGTGATGTCATTGGAGATCTTAATTCTCGACGTGGTCGTATTTTAGACTCTAAGACAGAGTTTAATCAACAAATCATTTCTGCGGAAGTTGCGCTCGGAGAGATGTTTGGTTATTCCACAACTCTTCGTTCAATGACTAAGGGACGGGCAAGCTATGACATGGAATTTAAATGTTATAGAGAAGTTCCTAAAAGCGTACAAGATGCAATAGTTGCAAAGAATAAAAAATAATAAGTTTTGTGTTATTAATCGTAGGAGTATGAACGATGGCAAAAGGTGTATTTGAGCGTAAAAAGCCGCATGTGAATGTTGGTACCATCGGCCACGTTGATCATGGTAAAACAACGTTGACTGCCGCAATTACGAGTTATTTGGCTAAAAAAGGATTTGCTGAAGCGCGTGGATATGATGAAATTGATAACGCACCAGAAGAAAAAGCGCGCGGTATTACTATTTCCACAACGCACGTTGAATATGAATCAGAAAAACGTCACTATGCGCATATCGACTGTCCAGGGCATGCTGACTATGTAAAAAACATGATCACTGGTGCCGCTCAAATGGATGGCGCTATTCTTGTTGTGTCTGCTGCTGATGGTGCGATGCCTCAAACTCGTGAGCATATTGTGTTAGCGAAAAACGTTAACGTTCCTGCTCTTGTTGTTTACCTCAATAAATGCGATATGGTTGATGATCAGGAAATGATCGATATGGTTGAAGAAGAAATTCGCGACCTATTGAAAAAATATGATTTCCCTGGAGATAAAATTGTATTCGTACGTGGTTCAGCACTTAAGGCTCTTAATGGCGATACAAGTGATCTTGGAGAACCATCAATCCAAAGATTGGTTGAGGCTCTTGATACAAGTATTCCAGAACCAGCTCGTGAAACTGATAAGCCCTTCCTTATGCCAGTCGAAGGCGTGTTTTCAATTGCAGGTCGCGGTACTGTAGCGACTGGACGTATTGAAACAGGGAAAGTTAAAGTTGGTGAAGAAGTTGAAATCGTTGGTCTTCGTGATACACCGATCAAAACAACCGTTACCGGCGTTGAAATGTTTAGAAAGCTTTTGAACGAAGGTTTAGCTGGTGACAACGTTGGTTTACTTCTTCGTGGTACAAAGAAAGAAGAAATCGAACGTGGTATGGTGATTGCAAAGCCAGGTAGCATTAAGCCGCATAAAAAATTCCACTGCAAAGCCTACATCTTGTCAAAAGACGAAGGTGGAAGACACAGTGCGTTCCTTACTGGATATCGCCCACAGTTTTATTTCAGAACTACAGACGTGACCGGTATTGTATCATTGCCTGCTGGTCGTGAAATGGTAATGCCAGGTGATACTGTTGAGCTTACTGTTGAATTGATCTCAAAAATAGCAATGGATAAAGATCTACGTTTTGCCATCCGTGAAGGTGGAAGAACTGTTGGATCCGGTGTAATAACTGAAATTTTAGATTAAAAATAGGTGATCGATGACAAAGCAAAGTATTAGACTTAAATTAAAATCGTTCGATCATCGTTTGTTAGATAAAGCGGTCAAGCAAATAGTCTTGACCGCAAAAAGAACAGGGGCTCAGTTAATGGGACCTGTTCCTTTGCCTAATAAAAGACGATGCTTCACAGTATTGCGATCTCCGCATATAGACAAAAAGTCACGCGAGCAGTTTGAGTTAACAACGCATAAGCGAATTCTTGATATTATCTCCCCATCAGATAAGACAATGGAAAACCTTATGAAACTCAATATTTCTTCCGGCGTAGACGTGGAAATTAACGTCGGTAGACGTGGAAATTAAGTAAGGACATCATATGGTAACTGGGATATGGGGTCGAAAAATTGGAATGACACAAGTATTTGCAAATGACAAGGTAGTGCCTGTGACTGCCATTAATATTGCAGATTGGTATGTCACCAATATTAAAACAACGGAACGAGATGGTTATAACGCTCTCCAAGTGGGCAGCGTAAAGCCTCGTTTTAAAGACGAAAAATATAGTAAAGAATGGGTAAAAAGCCCAAGCTCTTACTTTAGTTTTATTCGTGAAATTCCTCTCAAGCAAACTTCAACTGATTTTGTTGTTGGTAAGAAAATAGACTTTTCACAGTTGTTACAACTTGGTGAAATGGTTGACGTTCGTAGCAAAACAATTGGTAAATCTTTTGCGGGTGTTGTTAAGCGTCACCGATTCGCAGGACCTCCGGCCAGTCATGGTTCAACCATGGGTAAAAGACCGGGGTCAATTGGTTCTTTGGTGAAAAGTGGTCACGTTATTAAGGGAAAAAGACTTCCTGGTCATATGGGCTGCGATAACCGAATGATGAGAAATTTAGAAGTAATTATGGTGGAAGCAGCAACCAAAACGTTATTAGTAAAAGGCTCGATTCCTGGTAAAGCAGGGTCGTTGGTCTTTGTACGTAAGGCGTAGGTGAATAATGAGTAAGAAAGAAACAGTAAATAATTCGATGGCAAATATGCTGCATGCAGTTTCTAGCCAAGAATTAGATCTTGATACAACAACATTTGAAAAAGCGACAACCGCTTCATTTTCAACATGGATTCGTGTATTAGCGAAGAATTGGCAACAAGGGACTGTTGCATGTAAGGGACGTGCTGACGTTGCTTACACCAACCGTAAGCCATGGAAGCAAAAAGGCACAGGACGTGCGCGTGCTGGTTCAGCGCGATCACCATTGTGGAAAGGTGGCGGTGTTATTTTTGGTCCACAGGCGCGTGTACGCACCTTGAAAATGGCTAGAAAAATGAAACATAAAGTTTTGTTAACAATGCTGGCTAATAATTTGGATCAAAAAAATATAATTTGTGCTGATTGGGAGCTTTCAAGCGAACAACCAAAAACGGCAGAAGCACAGAAGCTGGTGGATACTGTAGGTCTTGCAAATAAAAAAATAATTTTATTTGTAGCGCCATATGATTTTCACTCAGCTTTATCTTTTTCCAATATTCCCAATGTGCGCCCCTTGTCGTTTGATCAAGCAAATGCATACGATTTAGCAAATAGTGATTGTTGGTTGTTTTTGAAAAAAGATTTTGATCAGTTCAAAGGGATGGTTTCACTATGGATTTAAATGTATTTGAGATAATCAAAGGCCCAGTGATTTCGGAAAAAGCAACAAAGCTTAACAAATCAAATAAGCTATCGTTAATAGTGCATCCTCAGGCTAATAAGATCCAAATTAAAGAAGCGATTCAGCAAGTATTTAATGTTAAGGTAGAAAAAGTTAATACCTTAAATCGTATTGGTAAGACGCGAAGAGTGCGTCGTAGGATTGTACAAGGTTCAACAACAAAACGTGTTATAGTAACTCTTAAAGAAGGTTATTCTGTTGATCTATTCGGTCAATCGGAAAAGCATAATTCGCTTCATAAAGAATAGTACGTTTAATTGAGAAAGAGACGGGGCTCTAATGGCCATAATAAAACGAAAACCACGAAACGCTTCTTTGCGCTTTCAATCTTTTGTAAGCACAAATGATATTACGACGACAAAACCACACGCAAGTTTGGTTACCGGATTGCAAAAGCGATCAGGTGGGCGTAATAGTTACGGAAGAATAACAACGCGTCATCGTGGTGGCGGTGCTGATAAAAAGTATCGCATAATTGATTTTAAGCGTACTGATCGTGATGTTTTGGGTAAAGTTCTTACGGTAGAATATGATCCAAATCGTAACGTTCGTATTATGCTTGTTGCTTATGCAAATGGCGCAAAAAAATATTTGCTCAAACCTGAAAATATCTCCGTAGGAGATACTGTAATGGCGAGTGAATCAGCAGATGCAAAAGTTGGCAATGCAATGCCTTTGAAAAATGTACCTGATGGTTTTATGGTTCATAACATTGAAATTCGCCCAGGAAGCGGTGGAACATTTGCGCGTAGTGCAGGTGTTGCTGCTCAAATCGTGGGTAAAACAGATGGTCATGTAACACTAAAAATGCCTTCAGGTGAAATTCGTATGGTGCTTGACGGATGTTGGGCAACAATTGGACAACTTGGCAATGCAGAGTTCAAAAATATTTCATGGGGTAAAGCTGGTCGTATTAGACACTTAGGGTTTAGACCTTCTGTGCGGGGTATGGCTATGAATCCAGTTGACCATCCTCACGGTGGTGGTGAAGGCCGTTCAAAATCTGGTTCTCATCCACGATCTCCATGGGGTAAAGGTTGTAAAGGTACACGTACACGTCGCGTACGTAACGTGAATCAGTTTGATTATAAAGAGAAGAAAACCATAAGGTTAACGGAGTGAGATATGGCACGGTCTGCAAAGAAAGGTCCATACGTACAAGATTCGTTGGCACAAAAAGTTGCTAAAGTTAAAGACAGCGGAAAACGCGAAGCAATTAAAACTTGGTCGCGCAGAAGCTTGATTACGCCTGAATTTGTAGGCTTAACTTTTGCAGTGCACAACGGAAAGAAATTTATTTCAGTTTTTGTAACTGAAAATATGGTTGGGCATCGTTTAGGAGAATTTTCTCCTACAAGAACCTTTAGACTTCATAGCGGACAGCGTAAGGCTGGCATGACCGCGTAAGTTAAGGGTTGTCACTTGTTTATCTTTACGGTAGAATAAGAATAAGATTCAAACGGTATTAGTTAGATGAATCTTAAGTAACTAGTTGAGGTTTTGCTGATGCAATTTAGCGCAAAAAATAGATATCTAAGTATTTCTCCATTTAAATTACGCCCCTTCGCTGATGTGGTGCGTGGTAAAAATGTGGATCAAGCGGTCAGATGGCTCTCTACCGTAGCGGTAAGACGATCTGTACCAATTAAGAAGTTGATTGAATCGGCGGCGGCTAATGCTAAGGATCTTCACAATATCGCTATGTCAGATTTAAAAATTGTTGATATACGCATTGATGGCGGTCCTACGTTTACATATTACAAGCCAGGCGCAATGGGGCGTTCAAATCCTCAGCGTAAACGATTCAGTCACGCAAGTGTTATCTTAGAGCCTTGTAAAAAGACAAAGAAGGATTAAGGTGGGACAAAAGGTACATCCTATAGGATTTCGCTTAGGAATATATCGTAGCTGGGATGCTCGCTGGTTCGCTCCAGGGCACAAATATGGTAAGCTTCTTATCGAAGATATCACTATTAGAAGATTTTTAAAATCTGCTCTTGAAAAAGCCGAAGTTTCTCGTATCGAAATAGAAAAAGCTGCAGACAATATCCGTATTATCGTTCACTCAGGTCGTCCTGGCCATGTAATTGGAAAGAAGGGTCAAGAAATTGAAACCCTTCGTAATCAACTTTCTGCTTTGTTAAAAAAGCAAAATATTGAAATTTCAGTACAAGAAGTGGATAAGCCGGAACTTGATGCGGCTTTAATAGCTCAAAATATAGCAACACAGTTAGAGCAAAGAGTGAGTTATAAACGTGCTATGAAGCGTGCAGCGCAAACAGTGATGCGTGCTGGAGCTAAGGGTATAAAAATTTGTTGTTCTGGCAGGTTGCAAGGTGCAGAAATTGCTCGTAGAGAGTGGACTCGTGTTGGGTCTGTTCCTCTTCATACCTTGAGGGCTGATATTGGCTATGGTCGCGCAGAAGCACACACAACATATGGAGTAATTGGTGTTCAGGTGTGGGTGTGCAAAGGCGAGTATCAACATATCCGATAATGTTTTTAAATACGAGATTAAATCATGTTGATGCCAAAAAAGATAAAATTTAGAAAAGTTCAAAAAGGTAGAATCAAGGGGATATCAAAGGGTGCGCGATCAGTATTCTTTGGTGAATATGGCCTCGAGGCTGTTGAGCCAAGCAGAGTTACCGCGCAACAAATTGAAGCGATGCGTGTTACGTTATCGCGACATTTGAGAAAGATCGGAGAATCATTCCTTCGTGTTTTCCCTGATAAACCAGTTACCAAAAAGCCAGCAGAAACCCGTATGGGTAAGGGTAAAGGTAACCCTGAGGTTTGGGTTGCAGTAGTAAAGCGTGGTCGTATTGTATGTGAAGTTTCTGGTGTTGAAGAAGCTTTGGCAAGAAAGGTTTTAAAACTTGCTGCATATAAACTTCCAATGAAGACGCGAGTGGTCAAGAAAGGCCAAGAATCGTATAGTACTCAAGAGCCGGTTGCGGCAGATTAATTATTGAGAGTTGATGTTATGAAACAAATGGGACTCATGCAGAAGTTACAACAGTTATCTGTTGAAGATATGCGGAAAAGATTGGATAGTGCACGACAAGATCTTTTGGGATTGCGTCTGAGTGCAGCTACAGCGCAAGTTAAGGACTACTCTCAGTATAAAAAACTACGCAAACAAGCTGCGCGTCTTTTGACTGCTATGCAGTTGAAAGCAAGCGGATCGATGGTTAGCAAATAATGAACGAGGTTTTCATGGCAGAAGTAAAAGCTGAAAAAAAACAGCAGCTTTTTGAAGGCAAGGTTGTTTCTAACAAAATGAATAAAACCATTGTTGTGGAAACGGAGCAAACATATATTCATCCTAAGTTTCGTAAGATTTTGAGAAAAACAAAGTCTTACAAAGTGCATGATGAAAAAAATGAAGCGAAAATGGGTGATGTCGTTAAGTTTTATCAATGTCGTCCATTATCAAAAACAAAACATATGTACCTTGCTGCGATTGTAACAAACAGTCAATCGTCGGGTAGTCAATCATAAAGTAAGAGGTATTTTGGTATGGTTCAAAAAGAATCGTATCTTGAGGTAGCTGATAATTCCGGCGCAAAAGCATTACAGTGTATTCACATAATCGGTAGTACACGTAAACGCTACGCTTATTTAGGTGATCGTATTAAGTGTGCGGTAAAGAAGGCTATTCCAGGTGGTATGGTAAAAAAAGGCGACGTTGTTGAAGCGGTAATTGTACGAACAGCAAAAGAATTTCGTCGTGCGGATGGTAGCTATATTCGTTTTAGCGAAAATGCGGCTGTTATTATTAAACAAGGCGAACTTATTGGAACACGAATTTTTGGCCCGATCGCACGTGAATTGCGAACGCGCGGGTACACAAAAATTTCATCGTTAGCTCCAGAAGTTCTGTAATAAAGGTATATCATGGTAGCGCGCATTAAAGAAAACGACAATGTTGTTGTTGTATCAGGAAAAGATAAGGGCAAGCAAGGCTCTGTAATTGCAATTTTACCAAAAAAAGGTAAAGTTATGGTTAAGGGTGTTGCTATTGCCACTCATCATATCAAGCCTCGTAGAAAAGGCGAGCCTGGTGGTATTCGCAAAGAAGAAAAGTTTATTGACATGTCTCTTGTTATGCCAGTTTGTTCTTCGTGCAAAAAGCCATCGCGTATTAATGTTAAGCAGCTCGATACTGGCAAAAGTACACGAGTATGCAATCGGTGTAAGGAAATTTTTTAGCATGGAATTGCAATTATGAACAAGACTCGATTGGCGAAAAAATATAACGATGAGATCGTTTCTCAATTGCAAGAGCAATTGAATCTGAGCAATCTCATGATGGTCCCAAAACTTAAAAAAATTGTTTTGAACGTTGGATCAAAAGAAGCGGTTTCTGATTCAAAAGCATTGCAAAGTGCAGTTGATATTTTAGCAAAAATTTCAGGCCAACGCCCTGTCAAGCGTTTGGCTCGTAAATCTATAGCGGGATTTAAACTTCGTGAAGGCATGCCTATTGGTGCAATGGTAACGTTGCGCGGGGCAATGATGTATGAATTTTTAGACCGCTTTATTTCTTTAGCACTTCCTAAGGTGCGCGATTTTCAGGGACTCTCCACCAAGCTTGATGGAAGAGGTAGCTATAATATTGGTATAAAAGATTGGACAGTTTTCCCTGAGGTAGATTTTGACCTTAGTAAAAAAACGCATGGTATGAATATTACCATTCAAACTTCTGCTCATACTGATGAGCACGGATTAGCGTTGCTAAAGGCTTTCAATATACCATTTAGAAAATCAAAAAATTAATTCAGTTTTACGTCAGGATTGAAATGGCCAGAAAGGCATTGATCGAAAAAACAAATAAAACGCCAAAATTTGCAGTACGAGCATACAATCGTTGTGAGCTCTGTGGCCGTGCGCGTGCATACTTTAGGCTGTTTAGAATGTGTCGTATGTGTTTTAGAAAAAATGCGCTAGAAGGACTACTTCCGGGCGTAAAAAAAACAAGTTGGTAAAGGGTGACTAATGTCAATTGATGCAATTGGTGATTTTTTAACAATCATCCGCAATGGTAAGATGGTCTCTAAGTCATCTGTGACCGCTCCTTATTCAAAAATGCGTCATTCTATTGCGCAAATTTTGAAAAGCGAAGGTTTTATTAATGATTTTGTTATTATTAATACTGATTCAGATGCGCAAAAAAGACTCAAAATTGTCTTGAGGTATGTTGATGGCGAATCTGCTCTTCATGAAATTGAGCGAATAAGCAAACCGGGACGTCGTGTTTATAGTGGCATTAAAGAAATTAAACCGGTTATTGGAAAGCTTGGTATATCAATATTAACAACAAGTCGTGGTGTCATGGCTCATCAGAAGGCAAAAAGACTTTCTGTTGGCGGTGAAGTCATTTGTACCGTTTGGTAAAGGAACACGCACATGTCAAAAATTGGTAGAAAGCCGATAAAATTAAATGGTGTTGCGGTAGAAGTTAAAGGATATGACGTCCACTATAAAGGACCGAAATCCTCAGGTGTTTATCACCTTTCTCCTGATATTACTGCTCGCGTAGAAGATGCAAATTTATATCTTGCTCCTACAAAGAGCATGGAGAAAATGCAGCAAAAGCAGGCGCGTAATATTAATCGTGAATGGGGACTTCATCGTGCCTTGCTCGCTAATAAATTAGGCGGAGCAGCTCAAGAATTTGAAAAAATACTTGAAATTAACGGCCTGGGATATAAAGCAGCGCTTGCGGGTCAAAAAGTTATTTTAACGCTTGGTTACAGCCATAAAATTGAAGAAGATATTCCTGCGGGCGTTTTTATGGAAATAGATAAAAGCGGGCAGAAAGTAAAAGCAAGATCTTCCGATAGGGAACTTTTGGGAGAGTTCTGCAGTAAAATCAGAGCCTTAAAAGAACCAGAACCTTACAAGGGTAAAGGCATTAAGTTGCAGTCAGAAGTTATTTTCCGTAAAGATGCCGGCAAAGGTAAGAAGTAAATCATAGGGATGTGAATGGCTACGAATAAAAAAGATCGAATTACCGCAGCTCGTAGAGTACTGCGTGTTCGTGCAAAAGTGAAACGCTACGGGATGCCACCGCGTGTTTCAGTATTTAGAAGTTTGAAGCATATGTATGCTCAAATTATTGATGATATGAATCATCAAACAGTGGCATCATGCTCTTCGCTTGAATTGGATGAATTGCAAGGAGATAAGACTGCAGTTGCTCGCGCAATAGGTCTTGAGCTTGCAAAACGTGCAAAAGCAAAGGGTGTTGAGGCGGTTGTGTTTGATAGAGGTCGCTTTAAATTTCATGGTAGAGTGAAAGCTCTCGCTGACGGATTACGTGAAGGTACGTTGAAATTTTAGATATAGCAGGAAATTAAAGAATGACTATGCAAAGAGAAAAAGAAACACACAGAGAAGACGGTAGAGATAAAAAAGATTCCGGTTTTGTTGATCACGTGGTAAGCCTTCGTCGTGTTACTAAAGTGACCAAAGGTGGAAAACGTTTTTCATTCGCCGCTTTTGTTATTTCTGGAGACAAACAAGGAAAAGTAGGTCTTGGTCTTGGTAAAAGCCGTGAAGTTTCTATGGCGATTGCTAAGGCGACCAATAGAGCTCGCAAAAGAATGATTGAAGTTGCTCGACGCGGTTCAACAGTTCCTTATGAAGCGGTTGGTCAACATGGAGCAAGTAGAGTAGTCGTTCGTCCTGCATCAAAAGGTACGGGAAACATTGCCGGTGGCGCTGTTCGTGCTATCATGAGCGCAGCAGGAGTTGAGGACGTTCTCACCAAATCTTTGGGCTCAAGCAACGGTATTAACGTAGCGAAAGCAACGATGAATGCTCTAGCAAAATTGCGTTCAGCAGATCGTTTGAGTATGTTGCGTGGAAAAACAATTCAAGAAATGATCAAAGGATCGTAATGTTTAGCTTAGACAATTTACAATCATCGGGAAAAAAGAGAAAAAGAGTTGGTCGTGGGGGAGCGCATGGTGGAACGTCTGGACGTGGACACAAAGGACAAAACGCTCGTTCTGGTGGACCAAAAGGTCGTGGTTTTGAAGGAGGTCAAACTCCATTACAACGCCGACTTCCAAAACGTGGCTTTAGTAATGCGCCCTTTTCAAAAGAATTTTCATTGGTCAATTTGCATAGCTTAGAACGTGCTTTTGCAGATGGTGAAGAAGTAAATGTTCTCACGTTAACTCAAAAAGGCATCATAAAGCCTAAAATAAGTGCGCGTGATCTAAAAAAAGGAACTATTGTTAAAATATTGGGCGAAGGACAATTAAGCAAGAAGCTCACGGTTTCTGCCTATGCGTTCAGTGCGTCAGCAATAGCAGCAATAGAAAAAGTTGGTGGTAAGGCACTTATAATAAAGGAGTTGTAAGCAGTGGTGCTCCTCAGAAATTTTCTTAACATGTTTAATATTCCAGAACTGCGTAAAAAAATTTTTTTTACGTTGGCAATATTAGTAATTTATCGATTAGGCAATCACATTCCCGTGATTGGTATTGATATTGATAAGCTTTTGCAAATGATGAATCAAAGTACAGGGCTCAGTGGGATTTTTTCATACTTAGACCTTTTTTCTGGGGGAAACTTACGACAATGTACTTTATTTGCCTTGGGTATTAGTCCCTATATTACTGCGTCTATCATGATGCAGTTTTTAAGTTTATCGATACCTACTCTTGAGCAACTATCCAAAGAGGGGGAATATGGTCGTAAGATTATTAATCAATATCAGCGATATTTAGCAGTCATTGTAGCAGTCGTGCAAAGCACAGGATTTGTGTTTTTACTTGAACGCTACGGACTTGTTATTGATCCATGGTTTGGTTCGCGAGTTCTTTTTGTTATTTCGCTCTCCGTTGGCACCATGTTTGTCATGTGGCTTGGTGAGCAAATATCACTGTTTGGTATAGGCAATGGAACATCGATGATAATATTTGCTGGTATCGTTGCACGCTTTCCTGATGATATCATCAAAGTCATAGGAGCAATTCAAGAAGGATACCTCCCTCTTGCTATTGGTATTCTTTTGTTTGCCATAGTGCTTGCTATATCTGCAGCTATTGTGTTTCTTGAGAAAGGCGATCGCAAAGTTCCTGTTCAATATTCTCGGCGAGTTATTGGCGGTAAGATGTATGGTGGGCAAAGTACTTACATACCATTTAAGCTTAATCCTTCTGGGGTTATGCCCGTGATTCTTGCGAGTGCTATGCTCAATATTCCAATGTTTATGTTGACGTTGCTTGCATCTCGCTGGCCATATTTTAAAATTATATCAGAGAGTTTTACGTCCGGTGGATTTGCCTATAGCATTTTAGACTTTGTTCTTATTATTGCCTTTTCATTCTTTTATACTGCATTGGTATTCAATCCTGAAGAGTTGGCTGACAATATTAAAAAAGGTGGCGGTTTTATCCCAGGAATTCGTCCAGGTAGACAAACGGCAGACTTTTTCAGCTACATTCTAACTCGCATAGGATCAGTGGGAGCACTCTATTTAGCGGCTCTTGCTCTTGTTCCGGCCCTTGTTCATTGGCTTTTAGGAATGCCTTTTTATTTGTCAGGCATTTTGAGTGGAACAGCGCTTTTGATTGTTGTTGGTGTAGCGAATGAAACGGCAGCACAAATAGAATCATATTTAATTGAACATCGCTATGAAGGATTTCTCACTTCAGGACGATTAAGAGGTAGGGGTATGCGTTGAATCGTCAGGTTAGGGATATATTTATTTTTATGGGACCTCCTGGAGCGGGAAAAGGATCTTTGGCGAGTCTCTGTGTAAATCATTTTGGTTGGCTACAGATTTCTACTGGAAATTTATGTAGAAAACATATTGCAGAACAGACAGAAATAGGCAAAGAAATAGATTTAATTATCAAATCTGGTAAATTAATTAATGATGACCTTGTGACGTCTATGGTTTTTGAGTGGGTCAATGAAAATATTAATAAGGCTACGGGATTTATCTTTGATGGATATCCTCGAACAGTAGCACAGGCTGAGTCCTTTGATAGAATGCTCACTGCAAAATTTCCTGAGATCCGCGAGCGGGTTGTGTTATTTGATCTTACCGATGATGTAGTTGTTAATCGATTATGTTCTCGTTATGTATGCCAAAATAAAGATTGTCAGGCTGTTTATTCACTCTCTGCTGATTCTGATCTTGCTTCAACGGGTATGGCAGTATGTGGTTTGTGCTCGGGGATTCTGGGCAGAAGAGAAGATGATAGTGAAATAGCCGTACGAAAACGTCTTGAAATTTATCATCGACACGAACAACAGCTTATTGATTTTTACCGTGATAATGGTACTGAAATAATTAGATTAGATGCATCAAAGCAATTGAGTCAGGTATTTGATGATTTTGGCAATATTGTAGGCGAATAGTAGATACGTACATATATGATTCATATAAAAAATAAACTTTCAATCCAAAAAATGGCCCATGCGGGCTCTTTGTTGTCTGATATTCTCGTATCGGTGGAGCAATTGGTTAAGCCAGGAATTTCTACTGCCGAGATTGATGCATGGATTGAATCTCAATTGCATGAAAAGGGTTTGGTTTCCCAAGTTAAAGGATACATGGGATACCGTCATGTCAGTTGTATTTCTGTCAACGACGTTGTTGTACATGGGGTACCAAATAGTAACTGTATTTTGCAAATGGGTGATTTAGTGAAGATTGATGTATGTGCTTCGTGGAATGGCTATTGTGCTGATATGGCGCGTAGTTTTTTTGTCGGTCAGTCATCTGAACAGGCACAAAAGTTAGTTGATGTCGCGTATCAGGCGTTGAAAAAAGGGATAGCCCAAGCACGCATAGGTAACAGATTATCTGATATTTCATCGGCAATACAGGAAGAGGTTGAAAAACATGGATTTGGTGTTGTTCGTGACTTTGCCGGGCATGGAATTGGAAAAAATATGCATGAAGCTCCTGAAATAGTTAATTACGGTAAACCTGGTAAAGGGCCGGTATTGCGTGAGGGAATGACATTGGCTATTGAACCGATGATCACTGCAGGCAAATATCATGTATATGTTGCCGACGATGGTTGGACAGTCAAAACGGTTGATCATAGTCTGGCGGCACATGTAGAAGATACCATCGCTATTACGAGTGCGGGCCCAGTTATTTTGACGAGCAATTCTCAACAGCAAAACAATACGAGTGTTTCATGAAGCAAAAAGAAGAAGTTATACGAGTTGATGGAATCGTCAAAGAAACATTGCCGAACGCAATGTTTCGGGTAGAAATTGAAGGTGGGCATGTTGTTTTAGGGCATGTGTCGGGTAAAATGCGCATGCATTATATTCGTATTTTACCAGGTGATAGAGTTGCGTTAGAATTGTCGCCCTACGATTTAACACGCGGAAGAATTGTACTGCGATACAAGGATTAGGCAGGAGTTATCATGAAGGTTCGGACATCAGTAAAAGCTATTTGTAACGATTGTCGCATTATTAAGCGTAAAGGTGTTGTTCGCGTAATTTGCGTTAAGAGCCCTAAGCATAAGCAACGACAAGGTTAGTAAGAGGAACAATAGATTATGGCCAGAATAGAAGGTGTTAATTTACCAGCGAATAAACGAGTAGAATACAGTCTACCGTATATCTTTGGAATAGGTCTTGTGAGTTCACAAGATATTTTAACTAAACTTGGTATCAACTTTGATACACGTGTAAAAGATTTAACCGATAGTCAAATAGCTGCAATTCAAAAAGAGATTACCGATCACTACAAAGTTGAAGGTGAATTGCGCAAAGAAATTACGCTCAATATTAAGCGTTTACAAGAAATTGGTTCTTATAGAGGGTTGCGTCATAAACGTGGGTTGCCAGTGCGTGGACAACGCACTAAAACGAATGCACGTACACGCAAGGGTCCAAAGAAAAACCCAATAGCGCTTAAACGTAAAGTAACTAAGAAATAATAAGTAAGGGCTTTGATTAGATGGCTTACAAAAAAAAACCAAAAAAACAAAAGCAAAGAATAGCTTCAGCTATTGCACATGTAAAATCAACATTTAACAATACCATTGTTTCAATTACAACAATGGAAGGTGATGTGTTATTTTCATCAAGTGCAGGACGCTTAGGATTTAAAGGATCTCGTAAGAGTACTCCTTTTGCCGCATCACAAATTGCATCTACTTTGGCAAAAGAAATGCAGATGGTCGGTGTTAAAGAATTGGAAGTAAATATGCAAGGACCAGGATCTGGTAGAGATTCTGTTGTTCGTGCATTCCAATCTGCAGGTGTGTCAGTTTAAATGTTGCGTGATGTTACTCCATTACCACATAATGGCTGCCGAGCTTCTAAAAAACGCCGTGTGTAAAAAAATTAATAATTTTTAGTGGGATAAGGTGCTATGGCAGTTGTAAGAGAAGAATCAGCGGAAAAGCAGCAACAAAAAGCTCCGCGTAGAAAGCTTTCTGAATACGGCAGACAGCTTCAAGAGAAGCAAAAAGTTAAAGAAATGTATGGTTTGCGCGAACGTCAATTTAAACGTTTTTTTGCGGTAGCAAGTAAACAACGTGATGGCGGTCCAGGGGAAAACTTATTAAGTTTGCTCGAACGCAGATTAGATAATGTTATCTACAAATTAAAAATGGCTACAACGCGCACACAAGCGCGTCAAGTCATTACGCATGGACATGTTCTGGTGAATGGGAAAAAAGTATATTCTCCTTCTCTTCTTGTTTCACCTGAAGATGTCATTTCGCTTTCAGAACGTGTTGCAAAAATGGAAACATTCTTGAGAGACGTTATTGAAAAAAGAATGAAGGTTGGCATTAAAGTTCCTGAATGGTTGGAACTTGATAAAAAAGACAAATTTGGACGAGTTCTTCGTCTTCCAGTTCGTGCCGATATTCAAGTGCCAATTGAAGAGCATTTGATTGTAGAATTGTATTCGAAGTAATAGATAGTTGAAGGGCAAGGCAGGAGGTTGAATGACTAAGAACAGAGAATACAAACCACTTATTATCCCGCAATTGAAATGGGAAAAAAAGACGCTCAGTGAAACATGCGGCGAATTAGTAGTTCAACCGCTTGAACCGGGATTTGGAATAACGATCGGAAATTCGTTACGAAGAATTTTGCTCAGTGGCGTCGAAGGTTCGGCAATAACATCAGTCATTATTAAAGGTGTTAACAATGAATTTTCAGCAATCCCTGGTGTTGTTGAAGATGCAATGCAGATTGTTCTGAATATCAAAAATATTGTTATTCGCAATAAAGAGGGTAAACCTGGTAAAATGCGTGTAACGAAAAAAGGTGAATCAGAAGTAAGCGTTACAGATATTGTTGCTGATGACCATCTCGAGTTAATCAACAAAGATTATGTGTATTGCTCATGTTGCCTTTGATGGTGAGCTTGATATTGAATTTTTTGTTGAATCAGGAAGAGGATATCAACAAGCGCAGTGGCCTGCTGATAAGCCATACCAAGATGATGCTCGCATCTATTTAGATGCGATGTTTTCTCCGATACGAAAAGTTATGTTTGATGTTGAAAAAACACGTGTTGGTGAAGCAATTGATTATGATAAATTGATTTTGCGTATTTATACGAGTGGTTCAGAAAATCCTGTTGATGCATTACATTATGCAGTTTCAGTATTGCGTACGCAATTAGAACATTTCCTTGAAAGCGCTGAAATTCCGTTTAATGAAATTTCGCGTCTTCCTGAAGAAAAAATTGAAAAAGCACCATTAAAAACAAGTGATTCAAGCCTTAAAGGCGTTCCTGTTGATTTGTTACTCAAACCAATTGAAGAACTTGAGCTTTCAGTCAGAGCGCATAATTGCTTGATCAATGCAGGAATTAATAGGGTTATTGATCTTGTTAATGTTGCAGAAGACGATGCACTCAAAATTAAAAACTTTGGTCGCAAATCATTGAATGAAGTTAAAGAAAGTATGAAGGCATTTGGACTTTCTTTTGGTATGAATATCAATGAAGAAAATGTTAAGAAGATCTTGGGTTTGGGGTAGAAAATAGGTATATAAAATGATACATCAAAATGGTCGAAAAAAATTAAATCTTAAAGCGCCTCATAGAAGAGCTTTGTTGCGTAACCAAGCAATTCATTTGATTAACTACGGGCATTTGGTTTCTACCAAAGCGCGTGTTAAAGAAACACAACGTTTTGTTGAGCGCATCGTGACTATTGCACGAGAAGGCAATACGTTTAATGCACGTCGTCGTGTACAGGCAATATTGCCGTATGATATGAATGCTGTTGTTAAACTATTTAAAGAAATTGCGCCTGAATACGTTTCTCGCCCGGGTGGATATACACGCATTATCCCTCTTGGCAAACGTATGAGTGATACTGCAACAGTTGCTCGTCTTGAATGGGTGAAATAAAACCTATATGTCATTGTATCCATCCACATTGCCTCATGCTGAAACAATTGAACGGATACAAGCAGTTTTGCAAGAATTACGCCCCACTATCTTACAAGATGGTGGGGATATTCATTTTGTACGGTTTGATGAAAACGGTACAGTCTTTGTCCAATTACAGGGTGCATGCGTCAGCTGCCCTATCTCCTTTATAACCCTCACGATGGGCGTTGAAGCCCAACTCAAAGAAAAAGTTCCTGGCGTTAAGGCCGTTGTTTCAGTCGAAAATGAATAATAGTTTTCATGAAAAATTAAATATCAATTTTTGTATATTTCTTTTCCATTCCCATTTTTGCTTTTCTTCTCTATGCCGGGGTCCCCAATTCAGTGTCAGCCTACTTCGCTTTTTAAGCTACGAAGGCCATGACGTAATTGGGGTAAAAAACGAATAAAACCATTGATTGTTTCTTGTTTCTTTTGTTATATTCAAACTGAATTAATAAGTTTGGTTTGTTTATATAAAAGGAAGAAGATGAAGACTAATATTTTCTCAAATATGCTGAAAAGTCTTTTTGTGGTTACTATCTTATCGGCATTGAGCTTTGTAGTTGGTTCTAGTTATGCAGGCGAACCGCCTTATGTATTGAATAATCCATGGGATGATGCAGCACAACATTATCTGAATATTGGTTGGAATGACTATTCAGATGCGGAACGACAAGAAATTTTAGAACATATGTATAAACTAGGCTTATTAAGTCGTCAAGAGGTGGATACTTGGCCGATGTATCAGGTTCCACAACCCGCAGCGATGGGTGGATAATACTGATCCTTTTGAATTAATAAGTTGTTGTTTATTTATATAAAAGGAAGAAGATGAAGAACAATATTTTTCATAATGTGTTAAGAGGCTTGATGGTGGTCGTTACCCTGGTAGGGATGGATTCAGTTGGGTCAATGAAAAAAATGGGACCTGATCCAATAGACGCAGGGCGACCTGGAGAACAACGACCTGAGCAGGGGCAGATCACAGCTGATTTTAATCAAATAATAGCAACTCCTTGGGATTCCTCTTCTTATCAGGAAAAAATTGATAATGATTGGGAATATTTTCATCAATCTCAGAAAAAGGCAATTCTGAAACATCTGTATGATCAGGGTTTATTATCGAAATGGCTCTTAAAAAGTCCGCAGCGATTAAATGTTGCTCCGGATGCTCAAAAGAGCAATGAACAGTTTGAGGATATAATGACAAATCCCTGGGATTCTGACAAGCAAGGCAATGTTTTTTCCTTTTGGGGCGTCTGGAATACGGCTGAAAAATATGCAATTCTTCAGCGTCTGTGCGATCAAGGATTATTATCACAATCTGAAGTAGACCGTTGGAATATGTATGTGATTCCCGAACCGCAATAATTGGTGGATAATATCGATCATTTTAATGAAGGCTAAAATTACGCCCTGCTATCATAGCGATAGCAGGGCGATTTTTTATGGCAAAAGAGGAGAGGATCCCAACTCAAAGACAAAGTCTCCGGTGTAAAATCAGTTGTTGCAATTGAGAAATGAGTAAATTGTTCTTACTTCTTTCTTGAAAGGGGTCCACAATGACGGTGTCCTTCGTAGCTTTACCGTGTCCTCTGAAGAGCCTTGCCGTGCCCTCCGAAGCTTTATGCGAAGAATGGGGCGAAGTAGGAGCGAAGTAGGAAGCTTTAGTGTGTAATTGGGGTAAAAAAAGTCCCCGGCATCAAAGCCGTTGTTTCGGTTGATGACGAGTAATTTGATTATCTTTCATCACTCAATTATTTGATTAAAGATTGGCATTTTTAACGATCTGCGTGGTTATCGTTTTAAAAGAATATCCTTTAACCCTCCAGGTTCTTGAACAATCGTTGTTGTATCAATTCTTTTTTCAATTTGTTTGACTATGTCAGGCAGAGTTAACGTTTGATCTTTAAGTTCTTGTGTATTTTGTGTGCCTAAGATTTTTAAAGCTAAATCTTGGAGTATTTCTGGTGTAATAAGAGTTGCTGGTGCTCGATCAAATTGATAAAAAGCATCGGTACTATTCCTTTTCCAATCATCATAGTTATCAGCAATGCCCGGTATAGTTTTTGAAAGAGAGTAGTTTTGATTGTTACATGAAAAAATAATATCAACATCGGCATCTAATTTATTGCTTGATTCTGGATGGTAGCGTTTGTAGCCTTGAATTTTTATAATCATATTCTCAATAGTAATTGGTTCATGATCGCCAACTGCTAAGCCTGAGTTTCTATAATTAAGACATTCTAAGTTTTTAATAACAAAGATTATTGGTGTATAACTGCTATTGAAGGATATAAAATTAGTAATAATTGAAGATAGTTTTTCTTCATATATAATTTTTTCAAAAATATGAATAGATTCATCTTCCTGAATGCTGTTTGGTATTGATGGTGATACAAAGGCGACATATTTTTTGTTTATAATCATTGGGACTCTTACATAGGAGGGGTATACAATGATGGCGTCCATATCTGAATCGTTATAAGTAAAGCTTTTGTTTTCAAACTCATACGCTCGTACAAGTGACGTTGTTAAAATTTTTACAGTTTTACCGCTGGATAGGGCTTTAAATGTACCAATTTTAGGGATGCGAATAAAGGGTTGGTTTATAACATGTTTACCAGCAATAGAGCTGACAGCTGCTGCAATTGGGTCCTTTAAGGATATATGTGTTATATTTTGTGCCACGTTTTGATTGCAAAAAATATATGATAAATGTGCGAAAAATGGAGTAAATCTCAATTGACCTCTTTCTGCTTTGCTCTTTTCTGCAGCTTCCCATACTGTCGTTGGATTCTCATTTATTCCGGCAGCGCACGTAATGAAATCAACATTGAGGTGAGAAAGAATTTTATTGATTGAGTTTTGATTAAATCCACCGCCATAGCACGTTGAATAATATAGGAAAGATGTTTTTATATCGGTGTTAAAGAATGAAATGAGGTCTATGAAATCATTATAGGTTATACCAGAAATCTGTGCTGTTTCTGATATAATTTCATAATCAGGGAATTCAGTGCTTATGTTCAGCAGACTTGAATTTTCAGCAAATAATTTTCTTTTATATACATTTTGTACGGATGGCTTTTTATCGATGATATAATAAGGCAATCCTAATTTGGTTGTGGGAGTAAGGCCATGTCCTGTTAAATAAATATTCCATGAAGGATTATGCAAAAATCGATGAGCAGTATTTTTACTTACAAACATTGATTTAAAATGAGCAATGAGATCGGCGTTTTGTGGTGTATGGTTTTCTATATAATCTAATATATTTGTAGAGGACATATCATCAACGGCTATGAGGTTATCCATACTGAATCCACATTGAAGCATTTGATTTATAATGGTCTTTTCTGATGAATGAGTTGCTATATAATTTTTTGGTATTAAAAGTACTAGATCTCCTTCTTGATGAAAAAAACAATGCCAGTCATTGTTGGTTAGATGTATAGTATCAAGAAGCACAAGCGACCAACTGTTTCCTGGTTTTACGATGAGTTTTCGATTTATTTTCCAAGAGCAGAAATTTTTTATAAGATTTGGTGTTGCTATGATGGGGGCGCATTTTTCGTGTAGCGCACAAAGCAGTGTGTACATCATGGCTTCATGTCTACCAGTTACATCCTCTTCTTCTCGAGGATCAAAGATAATGATAAGATCATTACATTGTTTTTCTGAGCCGGTTAGTGCAAACCTCATTATTTGACCAATTTGTTGTTTTATTTCATGAGAGACGTTTTTTCTTGGTGATTGGAGTTGTAAAGTTCTATACATCGTTATTGTTTGTGTTGAAAAAAATACTATAATTATCAGAGCTAGTTTTTGTATTGTTTTTATCATTTATATTCCATTTGTTTTAAGATAATGTGCATTATTTTAAATACTCATCTTAATATTATCAATCTATTGTTCTGTTTGTAAATAAAAATCAGAAAAGACAGTGGTTGAGTCAATTTATTACATGACCGGGAATACCCCGCCGCCAGGTTCAGAATGAGCGCTTGGGAAGAGTTTAGGGATAGGTTCTTACAAAATGAATAAATTATCCCCTCCAAGCTATTGATTGTCCTTTATTATTTTTGATATATTCAAATTGAACTAATAAGTTTATGGTTTGTTTATATAAAAGGAAGAAGATGAAGAATAATATTTTTCTCAATATGCTGAGAGGGACGTTGCTGAGTGCTCTATGTCTGACGGGATCTATGGAGGCAAAAAGGGTTAATCGGGCAAATCCGGCGGCAAATCGTCGGGCACAGGCATATTTTAATACAATAATGACTACCGATTGGGCCGATCGTTTCCAAGGTTATGTTAACATGGATTGGGGAAATTGGACTGCCGATCAAAAACGGGCAATTTTTGAGCGCATGCAAGATCAAGGTTTATTATCGCCATCTCAGATAGAAAATTGGGGTATTTATGTGATTCCAACAGCAACAGTTGGCGGATAATATCCATCATTTTAATAAAGCTAAAATTACGTCCTGCTATCATAGCGATAGCGGGGCGATTTTTTATGGCAAAAAGGGAGAGGTCGTTACATCGATTGTTTCAGTCGCAAACGAATAAATTGTTCTTACTTCTTTCTTGAAAGGGGGTCCCCAATAGAATGTAATGGAATTGGGGTAAAAAAGTCCCTGACATTACATCGGCTGTTTCAGTTGAAAATCAATTAAAACTGTTGACCGAGCAACCCTTGTTTTTATATATTCAAATTGAAGTTTGTTTGTTAAATTAGCCTAAATAAAAGGAAATATATGAAGAATATTATTGTGCAAAACGTACAAAAAGCGCTGCTTTTCGTCGTTTTATGCGTTGGGAGTTATGATGTATTTGCGGCTGAAAGCAGGATTTCACCGGCTGATTATGGAACGTTTGCATATACTATCATAATGACGCAGCCATGGAGTGAGCCAATGAAGAATATGATAAAGATTTCCTGGGAGGGCTGGTCTCCGCAGCAAAGAGCAGAGATTGCACAGCGTGTTGCTGGTAAAACTGTATTGCCAGGAGGGATAGTAGCCCCACCTGCAGGAGAAAAATTGATTTCACGAGCAGAGTATCAGACAGTTGCATATGTGAACATAATGAATAAACCCTGGATTTCTTCTTTTGGAAACTTGGTAGATAACTGTTGGGATGGCTGGTCGGAACGAGAAAGATCAGACATTACCAAACGTATGCATGCGCAGGGTATACAACATACAATATCCAAACCCAAAGAAAGAATGCTGCGTCATGATACGTAAACCCATCGCGTTGATCAAAAATTAACAAACTATTGATTGTCGGTAATCGCTTTTGATATATTCAGATTGAAGCAAAGCCTAGATATTTGTTTATAAAAAGGGGAAGCGATGAAAACTAATTTAATCCTTGATGTGCAAGGTGTTAAAAAAATGCTAAAAAGTATTTTATTTGTTGCAGCTATACTTTCAATGAACTATGTAGACGCAAGAACTGTAAATCAGAAGGGACAGGCTGTAGTAAAAGGTCCAAGACGTCAAGTACCCGGAAGAAGACCAGTGCCAAGAGCTCAACCAAGACGAATGGGCCAAGCTCGCGGAGTCCAGGGACAAGCTCGCGAAGCCCAGGAACAAAGAGAAGAACCGGCAGAACAAAGAACAATGAAACTAACTGAGAAACAAGTATTAGCTTTAAAGCTTGGTTTGCCAGAAGGTCGTAATACTCCTGGTAGTTGGATAGAATGGTTTTTAGAACAAGATCAAGATGATCTATCTGATCCAGAAATTGCAGAAGAAGTTAACACGGTTCTGAAATCCCAACCGCCCTTTATCACTGAGGAAAAGCAGATAGATGCGGTTAACAGACATTGGCAAAAAATGATGCGATTGAAGCAAAATATACAGAATGTGGTAACGCGCGATCAGGCTCAACAAGAAACAATAGCAAAGCTAGAAAAGGAAGTCCAAGAAGCGAAAAAAATAGCACAAGAACTTGCAGAGCGTCAAAAATCACCATCTCAGCAACTTCAATCTGCCAGTGAAGTTACTATTCCTGAGCCGGTAAATAGGGGATGGTTTGCTCCATTGACTGAATGGGCTGACTATTTTAATACTCCAGGACGAGCTGCAGTAGCAGGTGCAGCTTTGGCTGGAGCTGCTGGATTATCAGCTTGGGCATGGGGGCCAGCAGTGGCGCTTGCTGTTGGTATAAAATCTTTACTAGGTATTGCAGGACTGAGTACTGCAGTATCTCAAATTAGGTTTAGCTGGCAAACTGGAAAATTAACTGAGGCTCAGGCTATTCAAGCGAGGGCAAATTTATTAAGGGCGCAATTAGCAAACAATGCCACATATCCAATAATACCTGCTGAGCTTGAAGCATTAAAAGGATTGGAGCTTGCAAGTATTGAAGAGCAACAACAGGATCCTATTTTTGATGGAGCTCGCGTAGTAGTCATGGCTGAGACCAAAAAATCAGCAGCGAGTGCTACTGATAAAGAATCAGCAGCTATTTTTGCTGAAATTAATAATTGTAGAAAGTTATATGATAAGGGTGATCTTCAGGACTATGTTCAGAATATTGAAAATGCTGCTCGGGATAAAGATGCGGAGCAAAGTATAGCTAAATGGCAAGCTTACGTTTCTGAGTATGCCCGAACTAAAAACAAAATTGCACGTGGATTAGCAAATAAAGAGCAAAGTGATGTGCGACTACAACAAGCTGAGCAAGCAGCTAAAGATGCTGAAGCAAAATTAGAAAATGCTAAGGAATTTGTTAAGCAAGGTGTAACTGCTGCAGCAGGTGCTGTAAAAGGAGTGGTTAAAGAAAGTGCAAATGTTGCTGTAGAGGCTGCAAAGGAAGGTACAAATGTTGCAGCAGAAGCGGCTAAAAATTGGTGGAATCAACCGCCAGCTCCTAAACAAGTGAATCCATTTGTAACAAATCCGACTCCTAAAGCCAATACTAATCCGTTCGTAGGAAGAGAAATACCTCAGCAATCTCCATCAGGTCCGTTTGCGCTACCAGCTGCACAGCCGCAAGGCGCTGCTGTGCCTCAACAAACTGCTCCGGAAAATCCATCAGCTGCACAGGCTCCTGCGGCGGAATTACCTGCTTCTGCAGGACAACCAACAACTGCAAAAGCATCGAGAGGGCCTGCGTTTTTACAAAAGTTTAATCCTTGGGCAAAATAATAATAACATGCTATTTTAGTAAACACTCTGAAGGTGATAGGAAATAACTATCACCTTCATTTTTATCAAAGGACAGTGTATGAAAAATAAATTAAGACTGATAGCGATTACCATCTTGAGCATATTCATGCCATCAATAATCACGGCTGGCTATGAAGACACTGATTTAGAAGAAGAATTAGAGCACCGGGATGATATCAATGATGCGGTTCGTACGCAAGTAGCAGAAGAGTTGGAACATAGTGATCTTATCAATGATGCGGTCAAAACATCTTTGCAAGAAGATGCTGAACATCGTGATCGTATTGATGATGCGGCACGCACCAAAATTTCAGAAGAGTTGGGGCATGATGATCTTATCAATGATGCGGCACGCACTGAGCAAAAAGAAGAAGTAGAACATCGTGATGCTGTTAATGATGCAGCAAGAACATCGCGCGCAGAAGAATGGGAACACAGCGATCTGATCAATGACGCAAGTTCCACTACTGCTGCAGAACGGCGCGAACAGTTGGCTACTGATCAGATAAAAAATAGGAATTAGACTTTTTTTGAAACTATAGAATCATTCTTCCTCTCCCGTTCGCCCTTTTTTTGTCTTCAAAAAATGTATCGAAGGGTAAGTTGAAAAAATTAATTCCATAAAAAAGATTGATTAATCGTACCCTTCGATACATTTTGCTCCGCTACGCTTTGCAAAACACTCAGGGCGAACGGAGGTGAGATAGATATGCACTGATAGGTCACCTCTCAAGTATATTTTTACCCTTGTTCAAAGACTTGTACCGTGCTGCCCTGTACTCCTTTTTCAATCAAAAATTGTACCGGAAACTGATCTTTCATGCTGGGCAAATGAGATACGATAATAATTTTTGAAAAATCGTCTTGTATTTTATGCAACACATCCATGATATGTCCCAATCCTTCTTCATCCTGGGAGCCAAACCCTTCATCGATAATAAGAATCTGCAATGCAGTGCCAGCACGGCGCGCGAGCAATTTAGAAATTGCAATACGCAGTGCAAAATCGATGCGGAATGCTTCACCGCCAGAAAATAGTTCGTAAGGTCTGATGCCCGCTTGATCTGAAATTTTAATATCGAGCGTTTCTTTGGTTCCACCTTTTTTCAAATCACGCAGCGATTCGATAAAAATTTGTGCTTGATTATTGGTGAGCCGTGAAAGCAAATAATTTGCCTCTTGTTCAATTTCTGGAATTGCTTCTTCAATGAGTAATGCCTGAATACCATCTTTGCCGGTGGCTGTTGCAATCGTTTGATAGTCATCAATCATGTTTTGTAATTGAGCAATGACAACCAGTTCTTCTGTAAATTCTGCTTTTACTTTTGATAAATATTTTTGCTGGTTTTCAATGCTGCCTTGTGCATGGAGCAGCCCTTCTTTGGAATGATTAAGAGTGCTGCGCTGTTGTTCAAGCGATTTTTCTTGGTGGTTGAGTAATGCTGATTGTGCTTCAAGATCGCCCAGAGCCGTGCGTTGTGCGGTTATCTGGTAAATTTCTTGTGTAGATTGTTTGAGGATAACGCATAGCTTTTGAATGTCGTGTTTGCGGCTTTCTTGCTGGGCCATATCTTTTTGGATTGTTTCATACTCGGTATGTTGCAATTCAATTACCTTCAGCCGTTCTTGATCTCTTTTATAATCATCTTCTTTGTATACATGTTCACGCACTTTTTGTTCAAGGCTCTGTTTTTGATGACTGAGTAATACATACTGCTCGTTGTGAATAGGAGCAGGTATTGTTGTATGATCAAGAATTTCTTGCTGTTTTGTTGCTATATTGTGCCCGCGTTGCAAGCATTCTTTTTCTTGTTGTGCGTAGGTAGTTGTCAGCTGGGTAATCTGTTCAGTGAGTTTTGTTTGAACGGCAACCAGTTCCATTATTTTTGATTGGATAGAGGTAGTCAGTTGAAGCGATTCTTTGTGTTTGGTTATTGTTGCGTGCTGATTAATTAATATTTCTTTGAGCGCAGGAATAATGCGTTTAAGACGTTGTAAGCGGTGTATTAAAAATGATTCTTGCTTTTCAAAATTGAGTTTTAAAAATTTTTTACGAGAGGCTGATAAATTTTGTTCGCACAAAGGGCATGCAGGATCATCTTTGTGAACCAATTTCTTTTTATTTGCCAAACTATTCAATTCGCTATTAATCCAGTTGCCCAAAGAAACAAAATTTTGGTACATGGCTTTACGTTTTTCAAGTTGTGCTTCATGATGTGCCAATTCATCAGGATGTTGTTGTAGGGCGGCAAGTTCTTGTTCATGCTGAGCTCGCTGTGCAGTACATTCAATAATTTCTTTATTATAGTGCGCAATCTGTGTTTGGGTGGTGATGATTAACTGTTGATGATTTTTATATTCGGCCTTCAACCGCTCTAGTTCAAGTTGTAGGATATGATTTTTTTTGGTGATGATATCTTTATGCTCTTGTTCAATAGCTGTCAGTTGCTGTGTCACATTCAATAATGTTTGCCGATGCTCTAAGTTCTCTTGCAACAGTTTTTGATGATGAGTAATTGCGGCAATGATGTTATTTTTTTCTTGATCCAACACGTAAGCGCTTTGCAAGGTGCGTTTCTTTTTATTGACCGTGCGCCACGAACACAGCTGTTCACGTATCTGTTTTTTGTGTGATTCAGCCTGCTGCGTCAGCTGTTTGAGCTGAAAAGAAAAATTATGAAACTGCTTTTGTAATTCATGGTACTGCTGCTGAGTTTGCGCATACATTCGTTGATCATGGGCAAGCTGTTTTTCTTGTTGTTCTGCGATAAGCAGTTCGGTTGCAAGACGCGTGCGTTCTGCATCAAGAGTTTCTTGAGCAGCCAATTCTTGGGTTCTTTTTTCTTGTAATGTTATCAGGGCTGTTTTTTTTGCCTGAGCGTCTTTTGTTTTTTCCAGCGCAAGTTTGCGAATTACTTCATACTGATCAAGCCCCAAAATGGTGGCTAAAATCTGTTTGCGATCTTTTGGTGATTTTTTTGAAAATTCATTCGAACTCCCTTGGCGCAGAAATGCAGAATTTGAGAATGAATCAAAATCGATGCGTAATGTTTGTTCAATTTTATCTTGTGTTGTTCTGATCGTTTTATCAGTGAGCGGGATGAAGGTATCCGTTTCATCATCGATCATGCCAAATTCAAGAACGTTGATAGGTTTGCCATATGTTTCCATATATTCACGGCGAATTCTATATTTTTTTCCCCCAAAAAGAAAATCAAAAACCACCAGCATTTGCGTTTGTCCAAGGCGCAGCAATCCTTGATCTGCTTTGGTAGCTCCTGCTATTTTTCGCGCTTGTCCCCATAATGCCCAGGTCATTGCATCCAGCAGGGCAGATTTTCCATGACCATTTTTACCAGAAAGGCAAATGAGGGAGTAATTGCTGAAATCGATTGTTTGCAGATTGGGACCGTAGCTTAAGAAATTTTTGAGTTGTATTTTTTGCGGGATCATTTATAGTTGCCTTTTTTATGAATCTTCCAATTGAGTGGAGAGTAAAATGAAGGGCACATTAGTATAGCATTATTGCAGTAATAATGCATTTTTTATAAACAATTGATAGCTGGAGAAGTTTTTTATAGACAGAGTGAATGTGCTCATATATCATTGTTTTGTTTTTATAGACTATTGTTTCGATAACCACGTACAGCTGGATATATTCATGATAAAATTATTAATTGTTACTACAACTATTCTTTTTAATGCATACATTGTAAGTATGGATTTTACACCAACATACAAAAGTGTAGAAGGGTTTCCACTTTTATGTTTAACAAGCATGACTCGGTGTCCTCAGGGATCTGAAAAATCTTTCTTAAAAAAATATGGTGAAAATAAGGCTTTGCATAATGAGATTCTTTCGGCATTCATTTATATTGATTCGTTTACTCCAGAGATACGTAATCTAATAATATCACATTTGTTTGATGCGCATGGAATGTATGCGGTACCAATATTTATGCAGAAACCCCTTGTAGACGTGCTTAATGCATATGCAGGGGTTAAAAACGAGAAGTCTGTTTCCACAGGATCATTCATGCAGCAATTCACTTATACAAAAATAGAATTGCGCAATTTTTTTAGTCGTATAAAAACAGTACAAGATCCTGTTCCTCTTATCAGTGGGCAGCCAAAAGCAGAATATAGTTTAAATATTACTCGTTGTGTGAGTGATTATCCTTTGCAAATTCAAACATGTCCAATTAGATATAAATATAAATCTCAAGGTAATTCTAAAAGAATAAAAGAAGAATCCGTAACGATAAGTTCAATACCAGGATTATTAGCAGAAACGGATATTACAAATGGTTTCTCCTATGTACTTGATGTAGTTAGTGCCGCTATTAACATTAATTCTGCTCATAATGAACAACGTACTTATCCATCAGCTCATGTTACAAAAACCATAAAGAATCAATTCGATGATCATGATATTTGCGTCCAAAAAAATATTGAAGATGGCAATTTTTTTGGATTGTATGCAGGCCATGATGGAAAACAAGTACCAATTCTTTTAGAAAAACGTTTTCATATTTTATTTTGTAAAGCTGAGGGAACCATACAGGAAAAAATTATGGCTGTATGCATGCAAATGAATGCAATTGAAGTTGGCAAGGAGGGCGACTTGACTTCAGGATCATCTATTGGTGTTGTTTTCATTAAAGATAAGATGATTCATTGCGCGCATCTTGGAATTTGTCGTATATTTATAAAAAATAAAAATGGGATAGCGTGTCTTACTCGAGATCATACAGGAAAAAATAATAATGAGGTTGAAAGAATTGCCAACACACATAATTATACCGGTGTAAATTACCAATTTTATGGTGCTCAGGAATGGTATGCGAATTACGTCTATGATGAGGAAGGTAGAGACGTGGGCTACGTAACTAGATCAATTGGTGATTCGGGTTTGTGTCAATTACACATTACCCCAGAACCAGAATATTGTCAATGCCCATTGGGTGAGGATCATTATATAATTATAACTTCTAACAATGCTAGAGAAGATATTCTTTCTGAACAAGAAGAAGCTTCAGCTCTTGAAGAAATTTTTAAAGATAATGCTGATAAAAAGATAGAAGAAATAGCAAAAAAATACAATGATTCTCACGGTTGCAACAGAGCAATCATGATCATAAACACAAATGCTGATATTGTGCCACGATGGAAAATAGCCCAATGGTTAACTCCAGCCACCATTGCCTATACATTAGGAATCTTTGGTGCTATCGCAGCTCTGTGCTATTATTTTAAATCTCTACCTTTCTACAATAAGCTCATAAGTAATTAAGTTGTTTATTGATCGAACTGGCTTAAAAAAAACTTCTCTGATGAATTTCAGGGAAGTTTTTTTTGAATGGAGAACCTATTTGTCATAAATCCAATCAAACAGTATAGTAGAATAGAGAATAAAAACGAATATAAAAGGAAATTAATCACTTATGAAAGAAACGATTTTTCGAGAATATGATATTCGTGGTGTTGTCGGCACCGAACTGATGTTAGAAAATGTCTACGATCTTGGGCGTGCCATTGCTTTTTATCTGTTGCAATTAAATTGCTCGGTAAAAAAAATAGCAGTTGGTATGGATGTACGCGAACATTCTCCTGCAATCAAAAAAGAATTATGCCGTGCACTGATTGATAGTGGCCTTGATGTTATTTTTATTGGGGTCTGTACCTCTCCGATGATGTATTTTGCCACCTATACCATGCCCGTTGATGGAGGCATCATGGTTACAGCATCACACAATCCCAAAGAATATAACGGATTAAAAGTATGCCTTGGCACTACATCTTTGTGGGGTAAACAGATTAGAGAAATTGGAAGATTATACGCAGAAAAACAACACCGTATTGCTGAAGCTCCGGGGACCTATAGTGAGCATACAATAAAAAATGATTATATTGCATGGCATGTTGAAAAATTTTCTCATCTTGCGGGCATGGAAATGTCCGCAGTTATTGATTGTGGCAATGGTTCTGCTTGCGTGGTGATACCAGAAATTGTGCAAGCAATGAAATGGAACAACATGCAACTTTTGTGCGCAGTAGTTGATCCTACATTTCCCAATCATGAAGCAGATCCGACAGTTGCCAAAAATATGCAGGATGTAAAATGTGCATTGCAAACAACAGATGCCGTTGTTGGTGTTGGATTTGATGGCGATGCTGATCGGATGGGGGCAATGACAAAAGAAGGCGACTTAGTTGCTGGGGATAAGTTAATTGCTCTTTTTGCACAACCAATAATAAAAGAACATCCCGATATGACGGTTGTTTATAATGTGGTTTGCTCTGCAGGATTAACAGAGCTGTTGGAAGAGTGGGGTGCGAAAGTTGTGATCACTCCCGTTGGTCATTCGATTATTGAAGAAAATATGCATCAGCATCATGCATTACTTGGTGGTGAAACGAGTTGTCACTTTTTCTTTAAAGATCGCCATTTTGGTTACGACGATGGTATTTATGCAATGTTTAGATTGTTTGAGCTGCTCGTGCAATCGAACAAAAGTTTATCAGAATTATTAAAAGTTTTTCCACACAAGGTTACTTCGCCAGAATATCGTATTCCTTGTGATGAGCATACTAAATATGCAATGGTGCAGGAGATGAAAGGTTTATTTTATCAAAAGAAAAATGTAAAGATATTAGCTATTGATGGCGTACGCGTAGCTACCGATTATGGATGGGGAATTATTCGTGCATCCAATACGCAGCCAGTGCTTTCAGTACGATTTGAAGCCAATACAGAGAGTGATTTGCAACAGGTGAAAAAAGATTTTATTTCAGTATTGTCGCGCTATTTTAGTGAAGAGTATTTACGAGAGCAGCTGCAGATGAAGCAGAATTAGATTTTTATGAAATCTGGATCCAGTCCTTACTAAAGCTTCTGCTGGCACGGAGAGAATGGATACAAATAATGATACATAGTAGAGTCGGTGTACATATCCGTATGCGTTCATCGTTGACCGAATTAGTGGCTAGGGCAGATTCCTTGGATCTGCCTTTTTTTCAATGCTTTTTTGTACCGCAAGAATCGGGCAAATTAATTCATGTTACCAATGATGAAGCGCAAGAATTTTTAAAAATTCGTCGTACACGATTTAGCAATCTATTTTGTCATGTATCATATTGGGTTAACCTATCCAGCTTGGGTAATAATGGATTACCACAATTGCGGCGGGAAATTAATTGCGCACAACGTTTGGAATTCGCTCATTTTGTTGTGCATGCAGGTAATGCAAAAGGTGCAGTTGATAAAATGGAAGGAATTGATGCGCTTGCGCGTGTTCTTAATAACCTTTTTGCGCAGGAGCAAGATATTATTGTTTTACTTGAAAATAGCTGTCATGGGAATTTGGTAGTTGGCAGCGATATTATGGATTTTAAACTGTTGCTTGAAAAAATTGATCAACCTGAACGTATTAATTTTTGTATTGATACTGCGCATGCGCATTCATTTGGGTATTCCATTATATCATTGGATGATCAAAAAGCATTCATTCATTTTTTGGATACAACTATTGGTATCGATCGTATCAAGCTTATCCATTTGAATGATACCGCGGAAAAGAGAGGATCGCGCATTGATCGTCATAGTATTCTTGGCCAAGGAAATATTGGAGAAGATGCGCTGAAAAATTTTGTGATGCATCCGCAATTAGAACATATTCCCTTGTTATTAGAATTACCAGATATATCAGTTGAGGATGAGTTGGTTGTATTGAATAAGGTGAGAGAGTGGTGAAAAAGAACTAAAAGGTGTTCGTATCCTTCGATACTATTTTACATCGCATATATGCTCGTAAAATCACTTCCTACTTCGCCAAGGCTTCGTCGGACACAGCAGGGCGAACGGGAAGGCGAGATGTATTTATTTTTTCCGTTCGTCCCGAGTATTTTTGTCTGCAAAAATGTATCGAGGGATAGTATAATTATATTATTGATATAAAAAAGTAATGAATGAGAAAGCTTAAATAAGATGTAGGAGACAGTACAATGTTACGCATTGCAATTAATGGATTTGGAAGAATTGGACGTACATTTTTACGTTGTATGATGCAAGACGAAAGCATAAGTCAACAGATACAAATTGTTGCAATTAATATCGGCAATTCAGAACCAGAATTTACTGCCCATATGTTCAAATATGATACATTGATGGGCACTTTTTATGGATTAGTTGCCGTTGAAGGTGATGAATTATTGGTCGACGATCATCGCATAAAAATCATTGCTGAACTTGATCCAGAAAAACTCCCGTGGAAAAAACTTGATATCGATTGGGTGGTTGATTGTACGGGTAAATTTACGCATCGCCAAGGCGCGCAAAAACATATTGCAGCAGGTGCCAAGCGTGTCTTAATTTCTGCACCCGCGCATGATGAGGATGTTGCGGTTATTCCTGGGGTTAATGAATATGTATTTGATCCTGCGCGTCACACTATTGTATCATTGGGTAGTTGCACCACCAATGCATTCATGCCCACCGTCAAAGCGCTCGATGATGCATTTGGCATTGTACGTGGTTTTATGACAACAACGCATGCCTATACCAATTCCCAAGTTCTTCTTGATGTTGATGCGAAAGATTTACGCTTTTCACGCGCGGCTGCGCTTAATATTATCCCTGCAACTTCCGGTGCATCAAAAATGCTTGGTAAGGTGCTGCCGCATTTGGAAGGTAAAATTTCTATCAGAGCGGTACGCGTTCCTGTCGGCAAAGTTTCATTGATAGATTTTGTTTTTGAAACAAAAAAAGATTTATCAGTTGATGCAATTCATCACGTATTTAATGATGTTTCTCGCAAAGGTATGAAAAATATTCTTGCCCTTACCATGGAACCACTGGTTTCATCCGATTTTAGTGGTAATGATAATTCAGTGATTATCGATGGGCTGCTTACTAATGTGAATGGAACGATGGGGCAAGTCTTTGGCTGGTATGATAATGAATGGGGTTACAGTATGCGCATGAAAGATTTTTTGGTGTATGTAAATAGATGATTTTCTGTTGGCTCTATTTGCAGTATAATTGTATACAAGCTGTTTATTTTTTTTGCCACAGGAATGAATAATGAAAAAATTGCCGATTGGTATTCAGACATTTTCAAAATTAATACAGGATAATTATATTTATATTGATAAAACGCAGCTTATACATCGGTTGATTACTGGTGGTTCATATTATTTTCTTTCCCGTCCGCGTCGATTTGGAAAATCTTTACTTATTTCCACATTAGAGGAAATTTTTTTAGGCAATAAAGAATTATTTAATGGTCTTGCAATAGATTCATTACCATATAATTGGAAGAAATACTCAGTTATCAAGATTTCTTTTTCTGATATACCATATTCAACAGCAACTGAACTGCTGAGAGGTTTAAAATTATACTTACAGGATATTGCGCGACGTCATAAAATAGTCGTGAGTGAAAAAATCTCTCCAGGAGAGATGCTTCGCGAAATTGTGATGAAGTTAGCGAAGAAAAACCGTGTCGTTATTTTAGTTGATGAATATGATTATCCTATTCTCCAGAATATTCATAAAGAAGTCACGGCAGAAAAAATGCGTGAAATATTGAAAGCATTTTACAGTGTTATAAAGGGGTTGGATCAATACATTCAGTTTGCCTTTCTTACGGGAGTAAGCAAATTTTCTCAAACTTCAATATTCTCGGGACTTAACAATCTTAATGATATTAGTCTTGATAAGGAATTTAATACTTTATTGGGCTACACACAAGATGAGATTATTACAAATTTTGAGCAATATCTGACAAAGGCAGCAGATCATAATAAGTGTTCTGAAAAACAATTACTTTCTCAAATAGCAGAATGGTACGATGGCTATCTTTTCACTGCTTTTAGTAACGCTACAAAATTGTATAATCCATATTCTGTGCTTTTATTTTTATCTAAACAGTCGTTTTCTAACTATTGGTTTGCAACGGGAACTCCGACATTCTTGATCAATTTGCTCAAGGCAATGGATTACCCTATCCAAGATTTTGAACATGTTGAGGTTGCTGAAGATGACCTTGGTGCATTTGAGATAGATTCTCTTCCACTTGAAACATTATTGTTTCAGACTGGTTATCTTACCATTGCCTATCGTGATAGCAACAATGGCAATTATATTTTGACGTATCCCAATCGTGAAACAACCACTTCTTTGATTTCTCGTGTTTTTGCCGTTATGACCCATAAAACAAAAGCATACCTGAGTAACACGGTAACAGCATTATTAAAAGCATTGGAAAATAATGACTTTGAACAACTTAATGTGATATTAACACGATTCTATGCTACAGTGCCATATACTATTAAGATTGATCAGGAAAAATATTACCAAACTATTTTTTACATTCTTTTGAAAATGGCGGGAGCGGATATTATCGTTGAAGAAGCGACCAATATTGGTCGTATAGATGCAGTTGTAGAAACTAAAAAGGCCATTTTTATTATTGAAATGAAAATTAACGCGACTCCCGATCAGGCTCTGGCTCAAATAAAAAAAAGACAATACTATCAAAAATATGAATCATCGAAAAAAAAAATTATTCTTATTGGCATAGCGTTTGATACAGAACTAGGAAATGTTAGCAAAATTAAATATGAAAATCTTTAGGAAATTATCTATGTATTTTTTTCATATCATAACCACATTCATCTTATGTATCAGTCTTCAGAACAATTGCATGGAGCCTGCAATTGTTGAAAAAAAGCAAGAAATTGTTCTCTTTGATCGTCAACAAAAAGTAATGCTCCATTTAGATGATGGAAATAACTTTTCAATAGAAAAATGTAAGGTTTATCAGTCTGAGGCATTGTATAAAGATTATTTGCGTCGCCAAAAATCGTGCAAGGGTGAAGTTAAAAATATGTCTTTGCTGTTCAGCAATATGAATTTGGAAGAAATGCAGCTTTATAGTGGAGTGTGTGATGTTGAACCCCAAGATTTGAAAAAGCACTTTAACGCGTTGTCGCCAGCGCAGCAAAAAATATTATTTGTTGTTGCTGGTGAACATGGAAAAAACCCCGGCGAAAAAAAATTAAATGATTCCAATCTGAATGCAAAGTTATGGGAATTATTGCTTGAGAGAGATTTGAAGAAAGATTTTTTTGATAGCAACATTAAATGCCGTATGGAGCAATCGGATTGGATGGATTGTTGTACAAATGAAATGGCTAAGGATAATATTTCATGGATTTTGCCTGAGCGTCCTTTCGCTGATTCTCTCGTTACAAAATATGCAAACGAAGGATATTTGTACACTGTTCCTTCGCGTCTTTTAGGTGGTTCATATGATGGGCCATTGACTACGATTTTAACTACTAATAACAGTGAAGAATTTACAACAGCTTATATCAAAGATCTTAAGGATTCTTTTCAATATCGTATAACCCAACGATTTTGCGTAAGTGATGAAAATAAAAAAGACAATGAAGTTCTATTGTGGTTAGTAAATTCCCTAACAAACTGCGGAAAATCAATACCAATGCCACGCTTTGAATGTTCAATAATTATGCCGCAATTAAGTGGTGAAGATAAGTTCTTGCTTACATGGTCAAAAAAAGAGGCACGGCTAACGCGCATGGTAAGAAAAGAAGATGATCAATTTTCAGCTAACCATTTTATAATACCGACTGCGGCAAACATTATTGATGCTACTTTTAATAAGCAGGCAACTGTTATCGCGCTATCTTGTTGGGATCAGCAAGGTACCTGTGCTTTGTGGGATATTTCGAGCAATAATTGCGTTAAAAAATTCGAACAAGATTTTGGTCTTGTTGGATACCTCGTATTCAATGATGAGGGGGATCGATTGTGCATAGTCTCGATTAAAGATGAAAGAAAAACAGTAATAACTTTCTTGGATACAAGTGATTTGTCTGCTATATCGGTCATACGTATGTTTGAATCAGAAGAGGAAGGTTTCACTTTAAAAGTTGTGTGCTCCCCCACTGGCCGACAGTGGGCGTTTGTCGATTATAATAGACAAATGATATTTATTGATGAAATCAATGGAGAGTTTGTGATGTATGAAAAACCATTGCCGGATCTGTTATTTGATCCGAAAAAGAGTCCAAGAGTCAAGATGGTTTATAGTCCTGATAGTCGTTTTATAGCAGCTTTATATCCTGCTAAAGGCAGGCGCAGGCCACGCATTGCTTTATATAATGCATTTACTTATGAAGAATTGGGTACGTGGTCTCGGAATGCAGAAGGATTAGGATTTACTGCCAATAGTAAAGAATTAATTTTTCAGGATGACGAGGGGTTTTGTTATAAGATAGATCTTTTTCCTGAAACAGATCACAAAGCGTTAGGTGATTTATCAAGCAACGCGTGCATGCTGCAACTTGCTTTGTTGCGTAGGCTTTATCGAGCGCATGCTAATAACGATATGCTCGAGCTCTATGAAGAAGGGTTGGCATATAAATCATGGCTACTATTGCCCAAAGAGCAGCGTAAATTTATAGAAAAATGTTTTCCAGTGATGAAGGTGATTAATAACAATAAAGACTTGTCTGAAACGTACAAAGATGTTGCTGATATGGCCGATGCATGGCTTGAAAATAGCAAAAAAAGCTTTCTGGGTTGGTGGGATGATATGAAGAAATGACCTTCTTTCTAGTTATTGCGCAATTATTACCTCATATTCTGCTTCACAAGTATCAATATTTGGGCTATTCTAGACACTGAAATCCACGTATTCATGACGTGCTTTTTGTTTTTAGTTTTATACGTGGGCCTATAGCTCAGTTGGTCAGAGCAGCCGGCTCATAACCGGAAGGTCCCAGGTTCAAATCCTGGTGGGCCCACCAGCTTTCGCCAAGGCTTCAGCTGGCGCGGCCAGTTTTTTCAAATGATTGATATAAAAAATTTATATCAAGACGGTTTGGTAAAGGCGAAAGCTGCCCGCCATAGCCTATGTCCGCCGAAGCTTTTAGCGAAGGAGGATGGCGACGGAGGGCTATAAAAATAAAAAGTCGATTATGCCGAAAGTTTTCTACTTTGCGTGAAGCCCCCAAGTATTTAATAAGACAGGGGCTGGAAATAAACCTAGAAAAGGGGGCTAAATTATGAATGATCATCCATTTCTACGATTTATCAATCTTGTCGCTTTCGATCAAAAAATCCAATCTCTGGAAAATGAAAAAGTCTCTCTCGATCATCAAATTGCTGCTACAAGAAAGCAGGAAGATGAGTATGCACGCAGTTTGCATGATTTAGGCGAACGTGTTCTCATGTTACAAAAAAAAGTTAATGCTCAAGAATTGGAAATGAAATCTCTCGATCAAAAAGAACAAGATAAAAAAAGGCATCTGGAAAATCTGACTGATTATAAAAATTATCAGGGAATAAAGGCCGAAATTGAAAGCATTCAACATCAGCAAGTTGAACAAGAAAAAATTGTTTTGGATGCATGGAATCAGCTCGAAAATGCTCAAGTTGCATTGCAGAGAAAGCAGCACGATCAGGTGCAGCAACTGAGTGAACTTCATGAGCAGATGAAAGAACTGGGACAAAAATGTGCAGCACTTGATGATGAATGTGCTCGGTTGGTAGCGCAACGCGCAGAAATGGAAGCTGATATTCCGGCTGAATGGTTAGAAAAATATATAATGATGCGTGCGCGAGTATCAGATCCTGTTGTTGAAATTGTTCATCAAAGTTGTAGCGTATGCTCTCGGATGATCACGAGTCAAGAAATGGTCAGAGCGCGTCACGGGGCACTGGTGCAATGTCAGACATGTTTTCGTCTTTTATATGCACCAGAAATTAAAGAAAAACACAGGGAAAATCCTAGTTAAAAGGTACACTATGAGATTAAAGCATGAACTTAAAAAAGAAAGGTGTATCTTTTGCTGAAGCAATCCGTGTGGAAGCTTTTTGTTGATGGTGCGTCTCGTAATAATCCTGGTCCTTCAGGTGCTGGTGTTTACATCGAAAAAGATGGGGTGCTGGTGATCAAAGAAGGGTATTATGTCGGTATAAAAACCAATAATCAGGCTGAATATTTGGCCTTATTACTGGGTCTTTTTATTCTGGAAGAGCATATCAAAAAAAATGATATCATTCATGTCGTTTCTGATTCTCAGCTTCTTGTTCGTCAATTGATAGGCGTGTATAAAGTACGACAACCGCATCTGCAACCATTGCATGCATTGTGTAAAGAAAAAATGTATAAACTTCAGGCAACGATTATGCACGTTTTACGCGACAAAAATACGCAAGCGGACGCGATGGCTAATCATGGTGTCGATTGTAAAATATTTCCTCCAAAAAATTATATTGCACAGTTAAAGGACCATGGGATTGTTTTGTAGAAGTATAACACCTCCCTCCGTTCGCCCTGAGTGTTTTTTGTCTTCAAAAAATGTATCGAAGGGTAAAAGTCAGAAATTGATTCGAAAAAAATATTTAATTATGTACCCTTCGATACATTCTCCTACGCTGCGCTACGTCGAACACTCAGGGCGAACGGGGAGGGGATTGTTTTTTGCGATGGCGGCTTTTATTCTTCTTTTCTTCTCCCAATCCCTCTCGGCCACTCGTTGGCCTTTTATCATTATTATTGATGTCAAAAAAAAATCGTTAGGCTCATCGGGGCGGCGTGTTGTTCGATCGCGAACAAGTATCAAAAAATTAATGATACGTGATAGTGCAGCAGGACTATTTTCTGATCTGAGTTCTTTTGAAGAAATTATGAAAGAAATGAATCTATCGGAGAATGCATTGGAAGAGTTATTTAACGATGCTGCTCAAAAATGTTCAACAAAAGTCCAGGTGCTTCTTGCGCAGACGAATAATGATGCAGGAATAACAGAATGGCGGTTTACATCACCACAAGGATTTATACTGCAATTGTGTAATAAAAAGGGAAATGCAAAAAAAGCGGTGACCGTTGCAAATCTTGTGTTGATTATTAAGCAGGGAGCTGTTTTTTGGAAAGGTAAACGATTAGAAGGTATACTGCGCATAAAATCAGTGGCAGGGTTTGGGGAATATAATGGAACGGTATATGATGGTGATTTTTGTATAACTTCCCACAAGAATAAGTTTTTGTGCATTAATTGTGTTTGCTTAGAAGACTACATTTGCGCAGTATTGCGCACAGAAAGTTGGCCTGGATGGCCGTTAGAGGTGAATAAAGCTTTTGCCATTGCGTGCCGCAGCTACGTAGTATTTAAATTGTTAGAAGCGCAGCGGAGCGGAAGACCTTTTCATGTGAAAAATACCAATGCTCATCAAACATATCACGGCAAGCATGATATATCATTATTAAAAGTGGCAGTCGAACAAACTAAGAGTATAATCCTTGGATTTGATGGTAAACCAATTTTGGCAATGTTTGATTCTTGTTGTGGCGGTATTATTCCTGCGCACATTAATGATTTTGATTTCGCCAAAGCTCCCTATCTAGCGCGCAAGTATGCATGTACCTATTGTAAGCAATGTTCTTTGTATTCATGGCAGGTTTCTTATGAGCATTCACTTTTTGAAGATCAGTTACAGCATTATCGGCATGATATCGCGCTATTGAAAGATATTCAGATTACAAAAAAAGATAAAGCTGGTCTTGCTGTGGAGATAAAATTGAAGGGAACGAAAAATTCAGTTACACTTTCGGGCAAAAAGCTTTATTCTTTACTTAAAGAAATTAAGAGTTTTCACTTTGATGTGCAGAAAAAAGCAGGTAAAATAATCTTTATTGGTCGCGGATTTGGACATCATATCGGATTGTGTCAGTGGGGGGCTCGTCAGATGGTCAGTGATGGATGGGATTACAAATCTATTTTGCGATTTTATTACCCAGGTACTTATTTTATGCACTTAATAGAGTAATTTTCATATGTTTCTTGTTATATACCAAAAGCTTTCAGTAATGATGACATTAGGGATAATCATTCATAAGAATGGAATGCGATGAATTCAAATTTCTCTTCTTTCCGGCGTCTTTTATCATATATGCAACCTCATCGTGGTAAGATGATAGCTGCAATAGTCTGTTCCATTTTCCAAAATATTTTTGATATTTTTCCTGAAGTGCTGATTGGTGTAACTATTGATGTGCTTGTTAATAAACAAAATTCTTTTTTAGCATATTGCGGGATCGGCGATGTGCTGCATCAATTGTATGCATTAGCAGGACTTACTTTTATTATTTGGTCATTCCAAGCATTATTTGAATATCTCAGTGATTTTTTGTGGCGGAATCTTGCGCAGATGGTACAACATGAAATGCGTATCCATGCATATGGGCATATGCAGCAACTAGAAATGGCATATTTTGAAGAAAAAAGTACCGGTGAACTTTTAACAGTCTTGAATGAAGATGTTAATCAACTAGAACTATTTTTTGATAAAGGCATGAGTGATTTTATCTACTTTCTCGTGAGTGTTATTGTGGTTGGGTGTATCTTCTTTTATTTGTCACCGATGATTGCTCTTTTTGCCTTTCTTCCCGTTCCGGTTATTTTTTTTGTTGCGCGTACTTTCCAAAGGCGTTTGGGAGTATTATATACCCAAGTGCGAGAAAGTGCAGGCACTTTAGGAGCTCGTCTTGCGAGTAATCTTTTGGGCATTTCCATTATTAAAAGTTATACAACAGAAGACTATGAACTTGAGCAACTGCGCAAAGATAGTTGTGCTTATAAAGATGCCCATGGACGTTCAATTGCGGTAAATTCTGCTTTCATTCCTCTGGTACGTATGGCTATCGCCTTTGGTTTTGTTATTACTATTGTTTTGGGTGGCTGGTATACCATTCATGGCGTGCTTGCAATCGGTGGTTATAGTATTTTGGTATCAATGACGCAGCGATTGCTCTGGCCTTTTATTTATCTTGCAAAGTCTATGGATGTGTATAAACGATCAATGGCATCAGCGCAGCGAGTGTTTGCAGTGCTTGATACTCCCATTGGCATCAGAGACGGATTGGTGGAAGATCAGATTGCAACCGTAAAAGGGCGAATAGAATTTAAGGATATTTCTTTTGCATATCCGAGTGGTTCGCAGATTTTTGATAACATCTCCATGTCAGTTGAACCGGGACAAACAGTGGGAGTGGTTGGTTCAACCGGAAGTGGTAAAACGACACTGATAAAGCTCTTATTGCGATTTTATGACCCTATGCAAGGGTCTATTTTGCTTGATGGTGTATATACCAAAGATTTAAAATTACGGTTATTGCGTCAGGCATTTGGTTTGGTCAGCCAAGATGTTTTTCTTTTTAAAGGTACGGTTAAAGAAAATATTGCCTATGGAACGCCTCAGATTACCGATGAACAGATAGAATATGCTGCACGGATGGCAGAAATTCATGATTTTATCATGAGTCTACCTGATGGATATAATACTGTTGTGGGTGAACGGGGACAAAAGCTTTCTGGTGGCCAGCGACAGCGGATTTCAATTGCTCGTGCAATTGTTAATAAACCTCCTATTCTTATTTTTGATGAAGCAACTTCATCTGTCGATAATGAAACAGAATCATCAATTCAGCGATCTTTAGCAAAAATAGCTAAAGATCATACAATATTTGTTATAGCTCATCGTTTATCTACCGTACGCCATGCGGATAACATATTCGTACTCCATAAGGGAGTGGTTGTTGAAAATGGCAAACATGACGATCTTGTCCAGTTGGATGGCATTTACGCCAAATTATGGCGTGTTCAGACCGGTGAAAAAATCTAATATTGAATAATCATGCGATTTATCCTTCCTATCGTTATTATCATCTCTTTTTTACCCTAATAATTGTTTTAAGTATCTGCTTTTTTTACAATTTCATGTTTTAATATATTTACAAAGAGGAAATCCATCTGATATAATCAAAGTAAAAGAAGATTAGGCTATAAGGATTATAAGCCAAAAGGATAGGATATGAAGGTTACAAAAATAGCGTTAATTACTGCCATAGCAGCTACAGTGCTGTGTCAGAGTACTGTTTTTGCTCGCAGGGTAGTAAAAAGGTCTAGCTCTGTTGTGAAAAAGTCGCAGACCCCTATTGTGGCCAAAAAAACTTCTGAATTACCCAAAGAACCGGCAACGACGCCAGAGCAAGATAATACCCAAGAGATGGTAAAAGAAGAATTTATTGATATTGAAACAAGTAAAGCGGCAGCGCTGCTAGTTACGCATAAAGCGCAAGAGCAGCTCAAAAATGGCGAAATTGAGCCTGCTGATGCAGCAAAGCTGATGATGAGTGCGGCGAAAATTATTGGTAACAAGAATTATGAGCTTGAACAGATAAAAAAAGCGATGGAACCAGCACCCGCGCCAGAAACTGAACAAAGTTATATGAGTCAGTTGGCAGCAAAAGCTTATAGCGTGGGGCAAAGTATCATAGCTCCATTCAAATCAGGATATGGTTATACCGATGAAGAGAAGGGCAAAGCTCGTTTAATCATTGTTGAATTGCAAAAGCAGTTACAAGAAATTGATCCTCTCTATAAACAAGATAAAGAAAAAGCCACTGATCCAACAGAACAAATTGCCGTAGAAGATAAATATAAGCAGGTAAAAGAACTCTTGGAAAATGAAATACATCAACAAAAGATTATTACTGGTGAAGCGATGAGTAGACACAGAAAACTTTTCTGGGGAGCAGTCGCTGCCGGTGGTGTTGCTACGAGTGGAGCACTTGCGCAACGTTATTTTGGAACAACACCAACTCCGGTTGCACCGGTAGCTCAGCCATCCTCCTTCGCTCCCACTTCGCCAAAAGGCTACGAAGGACACAGCAAGGCTGCTACGGCGGACACGGCGACATCTGTGGTTACGCCGTCAGTGCCACAGCCACAAGAAGTTACAGCACCTGTTACAACAGTGCCAGAAACCATTGCGCCAGCACCAAAAACTCAACCAATAGAACCAGAAATTATATTACCAGTACCATCAGCTATAACTTCAGCGACGGCGAATAAGTCAGAAGTAACACCGACAGTTACTGCACCAATGCCATCATCAGAAGTTACAGTACCTGTAACTATGACATCCACAGAACCAGAAATTATATTGCCAACACCTACAGTTACACCCGTGACATCATCGGAAGTGACGTTGCCAGTAACGCCAGTACCATCTGAGGTTACACCTGAGGAAGTTCCAGCAGTACCACAGACATTGTCTGAAAGAGCGAAAAAAACGTATGCAACGGCTAAAGAAAAATTGAGTAATTTGCTGCAGGAAAATGCTCCGTCAAAAATGGAGCAAGAATGGTCACGGCAGCATTCTGCTGAAGAATCGATTAGGCGTAAGGCTGAAGAAAGAAGATTAGATAAAGAAATTGAAAAAATGGAAACAACTTATATTGAAGATCAGGAAGCTGGCGCATTATTAGAAAACTCGTTAGCAGAACAGAGAAAATTGCAAGCAGCAGATGAGAGTGAGCAAGCAAGATTGATACAAGAAGCTCAAGAGTTAGCTCCGCAATTGGCACGACAAAGAAAATTGGAAGCATTTGCTGATCGAGCAGAAGGCGCAAAATTATTGGAAAATCAATTAGAAGAACAAAAAGAGTTAGAACTTGCTGCCGATATTAAAGGCATAAAATTATTAGAAGAGCAGTTAGAACAACAAAAAGAATTAGAACGTGCTGCCGATACTGCAGCGGCAGAACAATGGAAAGCAAGTCCGCAAGCTTATGCTGAATTACTCAATGAAAAAGATGCATTGAATAATGAAATAGAACAGGCAAGACAGCAAGAAAAAAACGATAAAAATAAGCTGATTAAATTGACTGAAGAAAGACTGAATCTTGAAAAAACGGGTACGTTAGAATCAGTTGTTTCATGGGCAACGGGGAAACGAACTGTCGGTTCAATAAATAAGGATATAGAAGCGCTTAATAATAAAGTAAAAGAAGATGAAGCGAGCCAACGCAGTAAAAAAGAGCAGTTGGCCCAAGTGCAAAAGGAAATTACAGCAACGCCATACCTAACGCGCGGAAAAGGTACGCTTGAGCGAAGGAATGCAGCGCGAGTGAAAAGGAATGCCGAGCAAGCGCGAGAAGCAAAACCAGCAACTAAGGTAAAAACGCCATTATTAAGATAAAAGAATTAAATATATAGGAGTTATAAAATGAAATTGATGAGTATAATTCGCTTCATGGCAGTATCAGTAATGATATGTGCTTTTCAGCATACGAGTCTTGAGGCTCGTGGTGTTTCTAAACGAATAAGAACAACATCACCATCACCAAAAGCTAAACGTATAGCCGGAACAAAAGCTGCTCAGCAGGCGCCTACAGTAGAAGCTCCTGAGCAGATACCTGCAACAGAAGCGCAAATACCTACAACAGAAGTTCCTGAACAGACGACTGATGTTGAAGTTACCGGGCAAGCTGCAATTATAAAGGCTATTGCAGAAACTGAAGCCATTGAAAAAAGTGCAATAGCAATCATGAATAATGCACGTGAGCAGTTGATGCAAGGAGAAGCTGATGCCGATCAGGTGGCGAAAACCATCAATGCACAAAATAGTATCATTGTTCAAGCGAAGCAAAGATTAGCAGAGATAATTGCTCAAAGTGCTGCAAAGGTTGAAGCAAGTGATGAGCAAAGTTATTGGAATTCATTTGTCGCAGGAGCAAAAAATATTGGCGCGCGATTAGCGGCACCGTTCCAGGCGGGATATGGATATTCCGAGCATGAACAAGAAATCGCACGCAAGATGATTGAAGGTTTAGAAAAACAAAAAGAAGCACTTGCTGCTGATTATCGAAATGCGCTGACAAAAGTGGTAGAGCAAGGTAAACGAATTGAATTGATCGACCGCTATAATCTGATTATCAAACAACTTAATGATGAAATAGATCAACAAAAACTTATTACCGGCGAAAAAATGAGCACCAAGAGAAAATTATTCTGGGCAACCGTTGCTGCAGGGGGAGCTGTTGCGGGAGTCGCAGCTTTATCTTCAGTAGGAATGGCAAATCCAGAAGTTGCGGCATTGCCGGTGAAAAAACTTACTGAACAACCAAAAACAGTTGTTAAACCAACTGTTAATATACCCGTTGCAGAAAGAGAGCCAGAGATAGTTCCGGTAACTTCTCCTGCAATTGCGCCAGAAGTAGAAACAAGAATGCCAATAGTATCAACAGAAACAGCAGCGTTGCCAACATTTGAAGAAAATCAACCAGCTGAATTTGTGGAATTACCTGAAGAACAAATTGAAGTGGCGCCAAGAGCTGAAGAATTAGAGACTGCAAGACCGCAAGTAGAAGAATTAGAAGATCAGAGGGTAGCGGCAGAGCAAGCAGAAGCTATGCATTTGGAAGAAGAAGCAAGAGCAGCGCAAGAAGAGACTGATAGATTACTAGAAGCAGAAGCAGCACGATCAGAAGCTGAAAGATTGGAAATTGAACGAGTAGAAACTGCACGTTTAGCACAAGAAGAGGCAAATAGGGCAGAGACTGCACGAATAGAAGCAGAGCAAGTCCAAGCTGCGCGCTTAGAAAAAGAAGCAGAATTAGCGCAAGAAGAGACTGATAGATTACTAGAAGCAGAAACAGCACGATTAGATGCTGAAAAATTGGAAAATGAACGAATAGAAGCTGCACGTTTAACACAAGAAGAGGCAGATAAAGCAGAGGCTGCGCGAATAGAAGCAGAGCAAGCAGAAACGGCGCGCTTGGCAGAAGAAGCAAGGTTGGTAGCTGAAAGATTGGAAGCTGAACGGGTAGAAATTGCACGTTTAGCACAACAGCAAGCAGATAGAGCAGAGGCTGCACGAATAGAAGCAGAGCAAATGGCAGAAGAGCAAGCAGAGGCGGAGCGCGTGGCAGAAGAAGCAAGAGTAGCGCAAGAAATTGCCGATAACTTGGCCCAAGAAGAAGCAGCAAGAATAGAAGCAGAAAGACAAGAAGCAGAACGAATGGCAGCAGAGCAAGCAGAAACGGTGCGCTTGGCAGAAGAAGCACGACTGGAAGCTGAAAGATTAGCTAACCAAGCAGCAGAAAAAGCAGAGGCAGCAAGAATAGAAGCGGAAAGATTGGCAGCTGAACAAGCAGAAGCTGCACGTTTAGCACAAGAAGAAACAAATAGAGCAGAGGCTGCACGTTTGAGAGAAGAAGCAGCAAGAATAGAAGCAGAAAGACAAGAAGCAGAACGATCAGCAGTAGCGCAAGCAGAAGTTGCTCGTTTAGCAGAAGGAACAATGCTAGAAGCTGAAAGATTAGCTAACCAAGCAGCAGAAAAAGCAGAAGCGGCAAAAAGAGAAGCAGCAAGGCAAGAGGCTGAACGATCAGTTAAGGAAGAAGAAAATAGATTAAAAATAGAAAGATTGGCTGAAACGGCACGATTGACAAAAATGGAAGCAGATAAATTCGAAGCAGCTAGATTGGAAGCTGAAAGAGTAGCTGAGCAAGAGAAATTAGATCAAGACATAAGATTGATAAAAGAAGCTCAAGAGTGGGATAAGGATTTAGCAAAACAAAGGGAACTGGAAATTGCAGGGGATCAGAAAGCAATGGCAGAATTGGATAAGCAAATGACTGCTCGCGCAAAAAAAGAAGGTGCGGAAGCAATTGAACGTAAAGCTGAAGAAAGAAGAATAGAGAGAGAATTTGAAAAAATGGAAACTGATTATAGACAAGCCGGGGAAGATCGGTTGGCGCAAGAAGCAGCGGAGCGTTGGAAAAACAGTCCAGAAGCTTATAGAGAAAAGTTAAAAGAAGAAAAAGAATTGGCATCTGAAGTAGCATTCCTCAAGAAACAATTGGCAGAGGATAAAAATCAGCTCATTGATGTGGAAGAGGAGAGATTAAGGCTTGCAGAGGGGGATTGGACCTCATGGTGGAACAGCCGCTGGGGAATGTCAATTAACAATGATAAAACAAAATTGCAGAAAAAAATAGATGACGGTAAAGAAGAATTGAAGCGTAAACAGGCTCAATTAGCTCAGGTCCAAAAAGAAGAGGCAGCGATGCCATATGCGACTCAAGCGCGTGGAGCAGTAGGCCAATTAGCACAAAAATATATATCTCCAAAAGAAGAAACAATGGAAGAAAAAATTGCACGAGAAATGGCAGAAAAAGAACGGAAAGAAGCTGAAGAAAAAGCAGCCAAAGAGAAAGCACAACAGGCTCAAGAAAAAGCGCAACAAGAAGAGGCAACGCGTAAAGAGCGCGAAGCTGCTCGAATAAAGCGTATAAAAAAAGAAGAAGAAATGAAGCAGAAAACAGAAGAAGATAGACAGAAAGCAGCTAAGGAAAAAGCTGAAAAAGCTGCCGAAAAGGCAAAGGAAGTAGCAGATAAAAAAGCAGCAGACGATAAAGCTGATAGAGAAAAGATTGCAAAACTGAGAGACGAAGAGGTTGAATTGCAAGCTAGAATACGTATAGAGGAAAAGAAAACGCCAGTAAACAAAACAAAAATTCAAAATCTAAAAGCAGATTTGAGAAAAGTGAGAAAAGATCTTGCACCAGCACCAGCGCCAGCACAGAGTAAAGGATATTTTAATTTTTGGAAATAATAGTTTAATGAGGGAAAAATGAAATTAAGGAATATGATTCGTTTTATAACATTATCGTGTGCAATCTTCATGATTGGGCAGACAAGTTTTGCAGCACAAGGTGCGCAGCAGATTGATGCGGTGACGATTGATCAACAAAAAATGGTAGCACAAGCGACAGCTGAAGCTGAAGCAATAAAACAGCAAGCAACGCTCATCATGAATGATGCGCGTGAGCAATTATTGAATAATGAAATAAATCCTATAGAATGCGCACGGATTATACGGGAACAGAATCTTATTATCGCTCAAGCGCAACAAAAATTAAAAAACATTATTACTCAAGCAATTGAAAATGTTGAAGCGAATGATGTTCAGCAGAGTTATGTGGGTGCTCTTATATCAGGAGTTTTGGCACCATTTAAAGCGGGATATGGATATTCTGAGCAAGAAAAAGCCATTGCAGGTTTGATGGTCAAAGGCCTTAATGATCAGTTGAAGCAAATTGCTGGAGAATATGATGAGAAAATGAGCATGTCTGCTACTCCGCAAGAGCAAGCATCATTAGTAGGTGAATATGATCAGATTAAAAAAGAATTAGAACAAGAAATATACCAGCAACAACTTATCACTGGTGAAGCAATGAGCACGAGTAGAAAATTATTCTGGGCAACTGTTGCTGCAGGGGGTACGGTTGCAGGGATTGCTCTTGCAAGCAAATATGCGCCTTCCTTCTCAAATACTACTACTAATGAGGATACGTCGGCAGCATCTGAAGCATCGGTAATAGTTGAACCATCGGTATCAGGGACGCCGCTAGCATCACCATCAAAAATAGTGTCGACACCAGAAGTGGAAGTAGTGCAACCAATAATAGCGCAACATTTACCTGAGCAAGAAATGAAACCTGAGGTAATGCAAGATGAGACAAAACTAGAAGAAAAAGCTCCCGATTATTATGGAAAAACGATAGAAGATTTCGAAGGGCTTGGTTCAGGCGGACTGGCTAATGAAAAAGAAAAACAAGAACCATCTGAACAAGAAAATTATAATGATGGTAGCAGCACGGTGGAAGACTTTGAAGGTCTTGGTGCAGGTGGATTGAGCTTCTCAAAAAAAGAAGAATTATCTGAAACTCCTGAAACCCCAGAAAATGAAAATCGTTCTCAATATACTGAAGAAGAACTTGAGCAACGCGTAATTGCAGATATGAACGCAGCTGCCGACGCTGCAGCAGTGGACGAAGCTGTATTAGCAGGAAATGAGGCAGAAGTTCCTCAAGTAGAAGAAAAAGGTCTTTTCACGAGAGTAAAAGAAGGTCTTTCTGCAAAAAATGCTCCATCAACAATGGAGCAACGATGGAAAGAAGAATACGGTGTTGAAAGAGAACGAGAGATCGCACAAAAAGCTGCTGATGAGGAAAACGCACAGAGGGTAGCAACTGCGCAGGAAAAAAAATTAGCTTCTCGGCAGGAAGCTCTGGAGCAAGAACGCCAATGGCAAGCTGAGATTGACGCTGAACAAGCAGAAAAAACTGCTATTCAGGAAGCGCTTATTGATATGAAGCGTCAGGAAAAAATGTTGAGCCAGGAACTGAAATCAGCGCATAAAGAAACTACATCAAAAACTCAAGAATTAAAGAAGTTAGAAACAGAATTATCACGAGCTCAGAATGCAATTGTTCCAAGCTGGATTACCGGCAGACGAACAATTGATACTATTAAGCAAGACGTAGATGTAGTGAGTCAAGCAGTAGCATTAGCTCGAGCAAATGAAGAAGAGAAAACTGAGCAATTGACAGGGATTCAACAAGAAATACAAACAAAACCAAGAGTAGCGCGAAATCGTGCAACAATTGGTGCATGGCAACAAGAAAGACGAGAAAATAAGGAATATGTTGCTGAAATGAAAGCTGAGAAAAATGATCTTATGTCTACGATAAAATCCTCGCGCGGTGAGCAAGCTAAACTTACCCAAGAATTGAGTGATTTAGAGAGCGAAAGAATAAGAGCTACAGAAAAGAGATCGTTCTTCTCACTTCCACGTCGTCGTCCGAGAAATGTGGAAGACATCGATGCAGACATCGCTAAACGTCAGCAAGATTTAGAACGTGCTCAACAACAAGAAAATGAAAAACAGGTTAAATTGAGTGATGTAAATAAAGAAATAACATCTGCCACGTCGTGGTGGTAAATTGTAGGAAGGTATGTGAGAGGACTGCATGAAAATAATCAGTAAATTGCCGATTGTGATATGCTTGGCTGCCCTACTTATGGTAAATCTGAATAGTTTTGCCAGAAGGGTTCATGGAACAGTTAGGTCCTCTGTGCAAAAAGTAGCTGAATCACCTGCATTGTCTGAAGAAATATTGGTCGAAGCAACAGATGATATAAAAACAGCTGCAGCAAAAACTCAGGCAGTAATAGCTGACGCCGAACAAAAGATTGCAGTTGTTAAAAATCAGTTGAAAACGGGAGATATCTCTCCGGTGGATGCTGCAAAAAAAATAGGTGAATATAATTACGTTATTGAGCGGCAAAAAAAACAGTTGGCAGAACTTGTACATACAGAAGTAGATAAAGTTGAAGCTGCCGATAGTGAAGAAAGTTACTTGAATCAATTGATATCCGGAGCTCAAAATCTTGGAGCGAGTGTAATTGCGCCATTTAAATCTGGCTATGGCTATTCTGAAGAAGAACAAGCAATAGCTCGATCAGTGCTTGCTGAATTATATGCTCAGTTGAAAGAGATTGAAGAAGGATCTATTGTTGCACAACAGCAAGCAAAAAGCGAAGAAGAAAAAGATAAGTTTGTGCAAGAATATAATGCTATCAAACAAACAATTGAAGAAGAGATCCATAACCAACAGATTATTACCGGCGAGGCTATGAGTAATAATAGAAAGCTCTTTTGGGCAGCTGTTGGAGTAGCGGGAACTGTTGTAGCAGGAACTGCCGCACAATATTATTTGGCACAACCAAAACTTCCGGTGCTTTCGCCTGATACGTTGTTACCAAAGCAAACAGTTGCAGAAGGATTGGTACAAGAAAGTTCAATGCCTACAACTGAACCGGTATCAAAAATTGATAGCACTATAAACATTCCTGAACAAAAAGTGCAAAATGATGAGCAAAATCTAAATAATTCTGATATTGAACAGGCTGAAGTAATACCTATGAATGAAGAACTTGTAGCGAATGCGCAAAATTCTTCAACTAAATCTGCTGCAGAAAGAATTATATGGCCACGAATGGAAGAAGCAGAACGTGCAGCGCAATTAGCGCGTGAAGAAAAACTACAGCAACAGTTAGAAAAACGTGCTCGAGATGAACAGATTTCAGAACAACAGATTGAAAATATCAAAAGAATTTCTGCTCCTGTTGTGCAATCTATTTCTGAATCACCAGTTCCAAGCGATGCAGAGCAAGCGGAAGAATATTTTACGCAGACGTATGGTCCTGCAGTAACTGAGGTTCTAGAGCCTATGGCAGAACAACTGACGACGGAGACGAATAAAGCTATTACAAATATTTCTGATACGTTTGAAGCGGCAGCAGAGAATTCACGAAAATCACCATCTACAGCACAAAAGATTTGGGCTGATATGGAAGCGGCCAATCAAGCACAAGCATTAGAAAATGAAAACAAACTCAGAGTGCAGCAAGAAAGAAATGCAGCATCTGAACAATTAACCAGAGAACAGTTAGAAAAAATGGGGTCATCATTGCGCAATGTTCCTGGTGATGAACAACAAGCTGAAGAATATTTTGCGCAGACATATGGATCTCCATCTACCACGGCTTTAAAGCAAGTAGGTCGAACAATTTCTGAATCAATGCCAAGTGGTCTGGATGCTTCTGAACAAGAACTTGGAACTCCTGATACTGAATATCTTGGAACCCCGCAAGCGAGGGAAGAACTGAGAGCTCATGTGCAAGGAGACCTCAATGCAGCTCACCAGAGACTGGGTGAAATGTATGAAGAGGCCCCAACAGCATCTGCTGCAGAAAGAATTATATGGCCACAAATGGAAGAAGCAGAACGTGAAGCGCAGTTAGCACAAGAAGAAAAATTACAACAACAGTTAGAAAAGCGTGCTCGAGATGAACAGCATTCAGAACAACAGATTGAGAATATCAAAAGAATTTCTGCCCCTGTTGTGCAATCTATTTCTGAATCGCAAGTTCCAAGCGATGCAGAGCAGGCGGAAGAATATTTTGCGCAGACGTATGGTCCGGCAGTAACTGAAGTTTTAGAACCTATGAAGACGGAGACGAATAAAGCTATTACAAATATTTCTGATGCATTTGAAGCGGCAGCAGAGAATTCACGAAAAATGCCATCTGCAGCCCAAAAGATTTGGGCGGATATGGAAGCAGTCAATCAAGCAAAAGCATTAGAAAATGAAAACAAACTTAGACTGCGGCAAGAAAGAAATGCTGCATCTGAACAATTAACCAAAGAGCAGTTAGAAAAAATGGGGTCATCATTACACAATGTTCCGGGTGATGAACAACAAGCGGAAGAATATTTTGCAGAAAACTATGGCCCGGCAACAACTGAAATTTTGTCGCCTCCGATGGAATCAGGAAAAAGAGTTGCGCAGCCGGTAATTGAAGCATTGGGGCAAGCGGTTAAACGAGTGCCTTCAGAAGAAGATGAGCAAACGGAATATCTTACGGAAACATACGGTCCGGCAGTAGCTGAATCTCTTTATGGAGACATTCCATCAAAAATTAAACAAGAACGGGCAAAGCAGTATGCTGCTGAAGAGGCCCAAAGAGCTGCTGAAGAATCACAAAAAACTATCGATTATATGAGACGGCAGCAGCAAAAAAAATAACAGCGAACTGTTTGATGAGATCTCACTGTGCAATAAGTGTTTTATAATCAATATGACCAATCAAATCTTTTGTGGATAAATTCGTAGTATCTTTCGTATCAAACTGTTTGCTAATAGTCCCATCTTCCAAAATCCATATCTTTTTGCCGATCGCAAGTGCAAGTTCAGGATCATGCGTAATGAGCAATGTTGTCATTTTATGTTCGTTAATAAATTTGATCGCAAATTGGAGCAACTTTGTTGCTGATTGTGGATCAAGTGCTGCAGTTGGTTCATCAAGCATAAAAAGACGCGGTGGCAATAATGTTGCCATAATAAAGGCAAGCAACTGACGTTGTCCACCAGAAAGATCTTTCATTGGCGTATTCAATATTTTATCTGATCCTAAATTGAGTTGATCTAACTCATGCATTAAATGAACTGGAAATTTATTCATACCATTGCGCAAACTGACTGTTGAGCCTTTATAATTGCTGAGCGCAAGATTTTGGGCAACGGTCATAGAAGCAATACCATTAAGCTGAGGGTTTTGGAAAAGCCTACTGATGAGTATTGCCCGGTGCTGTTCATCAAGATGAGTGATATCAATGCCATCAAGAAGAATTCTTCCGCTTGTGGCAATACGTTTGCCGCTGATCATATCAAAAAAAGTACTTTTTCCCGCGCCATTTGGTCCTACAATGACAATAAAATCACCGGTATTAATGCTGCATGAAATATCTTTCAAAATTTCTTTACCATCGATGAGTACTGATACGTTTTCAAATTTTATCATGATTTTTCCGGGGTAAAAATGCGCGAGTATCTTTTGAGGCTGATCATTACCACAATAAGAAGCGCGGTAATTAATTTGTTCCATTCAGGATCAACATTAAATTCAAAGGTTGCTGCAATAATTGCTTGATATATAATTGCACCAATGATCAGATTAAAACTAAAAATATGCCCCAATGTTTCAGAAAGTATCAGACCTGCAAGTGCAATAATTAAAATACCAACGCTTGACCATATCGAAAAATATCCCACATATTGCACAAAAAGAGCACCTGCAAACGCCGTTAATCCATTGGCAATCATCAATGCGGCAATGGTATAGGTATCTGCGTCTTTGCCCAAATTAGTTAGCATTTGTGGATTATCACCAACGGCATTTAATAAATAACCGCATTCGGTGTGCAAAAACCATCGTACTAAAAGAAGTAATCCACAGATAAGGGGGAGCAAAAGAATAATTTTCATGGTTGCCAAACCGGGTATCAGATCAAAGAGAGTTGCTTTATTGCTGATAATCATATTAGATCCGGCAATTTTAAGATTGATAGAAAATAAGGCGGTGGTGACAACAATACCACTAATTAAATTATTTAATTTTAATTTGGTATGCAGCAGTCCCGTTGCAAGGCCGGCAAGTGCGCCGGCAATTATGACAATAATAAGTGCAGGAAACCAGGAAACGTTTTTGATTAGCAGAAGTGCCATGAGTGCGCCGCCAAGGCCAAAACTTCCTTCAACTGAGAGATCGTCAAAACGAATAATGCGCGTCGTCAGATAAATCGCCATCACCGTGATGGAAAAAATAAGTCCGCGCTCGATAATTCCTTGTATAATTAACCATTCAGAAAGCATATTTTATATTCCTTATTTTTGTGATGTTACGTAATTTATTGTATCAGATATTTCGGTAATAGTGATACCAAGTTCATTCAAAATATCCGTATTGATGACTATTGTATCAGATTTGGTAGGGGTAATAGAAAGTGTGTATGGTTTTTTACCATCACGTAAAACCGCTAAGGCAATACGAGCTGTTTGTTTACCGCTTTCATAATAATCGATGCCGCGGGCCATTAAAGCTCCTTGTTCCACCGCTTGGTTATGACAAGCAATAAGTGGTTTATGTGCACTACGTGCCAAATGGCTCACGAGTGGCAGAGCCGATGCAATGAGATTGTCAGTTGGTATGAGTAGTGCATCGGCTTTTGATAGAGCGCTTGCAATTGCATGAGGGATTTCCATCTCGGTTGTTACGCCGACATGGATTGTTGTGATTGAGTTCTTGTGCAATTCTTTTTCCATTGCAGCAATTTGCATGACTGAGTTGTTTTCCGCAAGATTGTAGATCAAAGCGATCGTTGTTACGTGAGGTAAAATGGTGGTGATAGCTCTGATTGTGCTCGGAATATCAATCATATCGGTGGTTCCGCATATGTTTGTTTTTTCTTCTATGATTCCCAGTGCATATGGATCAGTAACTGCTGCAATGAAAATAGGTTTTGTTTTTTCAAGAGAAGCAATGGCTTGTAATGCTGGGGTTGCTATTGCGTATATTGCATCAATTGAATCATCGGTATGGAACCGTTCTGCAATGGTATGTGCGGTGATGATGGAGCCTTGTGCATTGTGTACAACATATTCAATGTCGTGCCCTAACGCGGTATTGAGTGCCGCTATGAAGCCCTCTCGTGCCGCATCAAGAGCAGGATGAGAAGCAGTTTGTAAAATACCGATAGTAATGCGATTACTTGTTGTTCTTTTTTTGATGATAATAATTGCCAAGCTTATGGAAAGAATGCTTAAGAGGCATAGAATAACAGATTTGTTTTTCATTTTTTTTCTTTAACTTTTTTAAGTTGTTTTTATTTCTGTAATAATACGGTCGAAAATATCGGTGAGTTTCAGTATCGTTTCTTCATCAGTTCTGATGATGGCATGCATTTTTACCTGGCTATTCGGATCATTGAAAATAGATAAAGGTAAAACCATATGACGAGAATCGATGCTCATTATATTAGTATCGGTGAGTGTTTTTTGCAGAGATGCTAACTTTTCTTGGGCAGATCCAATAGGTCTGTTAAATGATTCACACAGTATTGTATGACAAGCTTGTTCCTTTGGTATTTCAAATTGTATCAGCATTCCACCTATACCGTAGCAAGTTTCTTGTAGTTCCTTCTCATATCTATCGATGATATTTGGATCGGCTCCATAACATTTTATTGTTTGTTTTAGGGCAACCAAATCACGTTTGACTTTCATCTGGAGATCCAATGGCATGAGAGAGCTCCACAGGTCATTATACGGTTGAATGTCAGTCAAAAAGCGTAAAGAGTTTGATCCTTTTTGTTTGATAGGATGACTATTGGCCATAATAGCCCAATTGACCGATAATAACGCGTCATTATATTCTTGAGGAATTTCTGCTATTCTGATTTGCATTCGTTCAGCAGATTTCGCTTCAGATGATCCAAATAGTTGACCGACATACTCAAACTTGCCATGATTACCATATTTTTCGAGGTATTCATTTTTCAGGCGCTGTTGTTCTTCCTGTTTAACTTTTCTGAGATGATCTATAATATTATTTTCTAGAGGAAAAGGATTTCTTATTCCCGGATTTCGTAGCACCAACCATTCATCAGGAAGATTGGGATTTATCTGTTTATGAAGCAATGTGCGGAATAATATTTCTATCGTATTATCGGTACCATGATATGCAACGTAATGATCATTTGATGAGATTATTTCGTTTTTTATCATAGATATTATCGTTGAACATAGTTTGTTTTTTGTTTCTTGTGGTAGTTGGAAGATTCCATTGAGATAATATGTGCCTAAAAGATCATTAGATTTTTGTTCAACGGATTGTTCATTTTCTTCCATTGCATGGGGACATGTTATTCGATGTAGAGCGGCTATATGATTATAACTTGCAGATTGATTGAGAATGTTTTCAGACCATTCAGGTAAAGAATTATGATCTGCAATCGAAGACCATTTTTTTGTAGAATGAAGGTAGAGTAGTTCTGCAGCAAGAGTATGTTTTTTACGATTTTTATCATAAACATATCCTGCAGTAATACCTGTCATGATGGTAACTGGATATTTCCATTTGTTACGACCAGAAATGGGTATTCTTCTCCCTATAAGCATTGGTAGTACATAAGAATTATGCAAAATTCCTATTGCAAGAAAAGCTAGATAATAAGATATGATATTTTTATAATTCATTGTTTTTCCTTAAATAATACGCACTAAAAAACCCCAGATTGTGATAACTGGGGTTTTCGCGTGTTCATTATTTAAGTATAACTAGCCATTCCCCAGAGTTGTAAAAAGTCCGTAAGTAAAGACTGTGGAGAATAGATAAGAAGATATTGCAAGCAAAGAGTATGGACGCAAAGATCCTTGGGAAGGATTGAGTAGATGCGTTGTATTGATACATGTTTCCATAATAAACTCTTTTTAGATAAAAACCTGCTAACAAAATCATGGTATCATGGTTTTTCAAGAAGATCAAATGCCTATAAAGCATAAAAATGAAAAAGGAGGCTGTATGCCAAATTATAAAGGTCACTTAGTTGGAGGGGTCATAGCGTATGGGGTGTTATTTTTTGCGGTGTTTGCCGCGCAAAAGCCCTCACTGCTGATAGCAGGAGAATGGTTGCTGTTTACCCTTGCAGGAGCATTATTCCCCGATATTGATATTAAAAGTAAGGGACAAAAGTATTTTTACTTTGTGATTTTACTTTTTCTGACTATTTTAGTGATACAGCAGCGGTTTGAAATGCTAGCATACTGCAGCTTTATCATTATTTCCCCCATGCTCGTGCGGCATCGAGGAATTTTTCATAATCCCTGGTTTGTGATTGTGATGCCGTTGCTTATGTGGCTATTGATCAGTAGGTCTTTGCCCCGTTTATCACAGCAGCTCTTTTGTGATACGTTGTTTTTCATTACCGGTGCACTTTCGCATATCTGGCTTGATTTGGGAACAAGCCAGACAATCAAAAAATTATTCGGAAGACGCTGAACTTGCATTTTCATTTGCACAGTCTGTTTCTTCTGATAGATGGCCTAATATCGGCCACTCTATAGCATGAGGAGCCTGAAGTAAAGCTGTCTTGCTCAATAGAATCTCTCCAGAATCGTCTTCATCCGATGGGGTATAGGAATCCATTTCATATTTCTTGCAGTTCTTGTTTTTGCAATATGTATCAATGAAATCTTTGGATTGAGAAAGGTTACAGAAGGTATCATTGAGAAGCTTGAAGTCTCCATCACAAGGACAATACACAAATGACCAAGTTGCATTGATCGCTCCCGATACAACGTGTGTGATTTGATCAAAGAAAGGTCCAGATACAGAATCATTTTTTTTGTGATTCTTGTATATCTTGTCGCATCGTTCTGTTAATTGGGAGCAAAGAGCTGCTTTTGTACGTGGACGAGTCTTAAATTGAGTGTAAAGTGATTTGAGTGCATTGCGATGCTAGCTATATTCAATGGTTTTTTTTGTGATAGATTTGCCCCAGATGTTTGTGGAGCAGGTTTATTATCAGGAAGCGTTGTTATTTGTTTTATGAGGTGTTGTGCTAATGCGCTCTTTTCTTTCAATTCTTTTCTTGCGATGGCTAAGTGTTTTTCATTTTCTGCAAGTTTTGCTTCAGTTCGCTTAGTTTCTTCAATTCGTTTTTGTATGAGCAGTTCATTTTTTTTACATTCATCTGCAAATGTTGCTTGTGGAGGAATAGGATTTCTTTTTAAAAATGAATGATCAGGATATTTTCTTTCTAGTTCACGGCGTGCAAATTCTTGTAGCTTATTGTTTGGGAATTTTAATTTTTCTGCGAGAGGTTGTAACTCTGAACTTATGCATAAAAATGGTTGAGAAAGAGCAACAATAGCGATAATTAATTGGTATGCATTCATTTTTTCTTTTTCCGTTCTGGATTTAATGTTGATTTTTGTTAATTGCTGGTGATTGAGATATTGGATATATATTTTTCCAAGTCTTGATCTATTTTTTGATACATTTCTTTATCAAATTTTTCTTCCACACGGTTTTGTATTGCTTGGATGTTTGTTGGATTCAATAATTCTTGTTGTTTGAGCATCAAGCGGGTAATTTTTTTATCTCTTGCTTCGACCTGCAATTGAATGAGAGCAATGTTTTTTTCTATGTCTAGAATGGCGAGAAATGTTTCTCTCATCTCTTGATTGAGAAGTTCTTTTTTTTGTTTTTCAATTTTCGATTTAATCTTTGGATCTGATAAATCCACCAGTATCATCTGAATGGTGTTGGCTAAAACGTCGTAATAGACTACGCTTCCATTATCCATTACAGTAATCTGTAGTTTCATAAGTGCTTTAAGGCAGTCTTGACGAAGCTTATTTTTGAGCTCGTTTTCTTGTTTGGAAGAGATATTGTAGTCGTTATAAAAAGTATTAAAGTTTTGTAAACTATCTGTTTCATTACACAGCAGATAATCGTTATTGCTTATTTTCTTGGTTATGCGAGGCATAAAGTCCTGCAAATTAATCTGAGCGAGCATCTTTTTATTCTTATTTTTTATGCACGCATATTCTTCCGTCAGCTGCGTTAGAATATCTTTTAATCTTATTCGCTTTTCGGGGAGTTGTTTATAGTTTTCCCGAAGCTCATGACGTTGTTGATTTATCTCTATATCAAACATCTTTCTTTGTTGTTCAATCTGTTCCAACAATTTCTGGGTTGAAGGCTTTTTAGAGATCTGGAATTCTTGGTGCAGTTGAGCAAGAGCTTGTAAAAATTTTGTGTCATTTTGTGGGCGCGATGTTAAAACAGGTGCTGGAGATATTGCAAGAACAATCTTACAAGTTGCTAACTTCGTAAGCGAATCTCGGCAATCTTGTTGGACGAGTTCCATGCACGAAATAGTCTGAAAAATGCTGGTTAATACGATAATTACTAGATAAAAGTTCATCTTATTCCTGAGTAAAATAATATAATTAATAATATGATTCTACATATAATAAACTTTTTATGAAGTTTTACCAACCCAATCTTTACATCTCCCCGTTCGCCCTGAGTGTTTTTTGTCCTCAAAAAATGTATCGAAGGGTAAGTTGAGAAAATTAATCCAATAAAAAAAGATTGATTAAATCGTACCCTTCGATACAATTCTATTCCGCTATGCTGCATAGAATCACTCAGGGCGAACGGAGTAGGACAAATATCATCTATAGATTATAACTCAGTTCAAATAGTCTTATCGCGCTCTGCGTCGTCACTTCAGCAACTGTTTCAAAAGTATCTCCGCGTAGTTCTGCAATATAGCGAGCAATATTTGCAATTTCTTTGGGATGATTTTGTTTGCCACGGATTGCTTGTGGCGGTAAAAAGGGTGCATCGGTTTCTAAAACAATGTTTTTTAATGCTGTATTTTTGACCACATTTCTCAATTCTTCATTTTTTGGATAGGTAATGGGGCCTCCAATACCAAGAACAAAATTCCAGTCAATAACCGTCGCGGCAAATGTTTGGTCATACGAAAAACAATGCATGGTTGCGCGGAGTTTATCATTTTTATATTCTTCGAGCGCGCGTAAGGTTTCATCATAGGCATCTCTACTATGAACAACCAGTGCAAGGTCATGTTCAAGCGCGAGTTCTATTTGTGCTTTGAATGCATCCCGTTGCCGATTAAGATTGTAATCAGGATAATGCATATCAATGCCGCATTCGCCAATGCCAACAATTTTGTTTTCTTTTTTTAAACGCAACCATTTTTTAAGGAGTTCAAAATCTTCTTGCCAGGTATCAGAATCGTTGGGGTGAATGCCGACGGTTGCAAAAACAGAATCAAAGGTGTGAGCGAGGAGAATGCAATTTTGATTTTCAACTGCACGTGTACCAACGTTAATAATTATATTCACTTTTTGTAAATGAGCTTGTTCGACAATCATCTGAGCTTGTGGTAAATCTGAAGGTTGCAGGGGAGTATCAAAGGTGGACTTTACCATCATATTGATATGGCAGTGGGTATCGATCAACATATTAAAATCCTTATGGAACAATGTTTTTGAAAAAAAGATTTGTTTTTAATATTAATAAGTTTGACAAAATTTTCTGAAATTATTATATCTTACAGCAATATCCTATTTTTAGTGTAGCGTGAGATAGGATTTTGAAAAGCAAGTTTTAATGAAGAGACAGTGTTTATTTCAATCATTTTTACTAACCATTATGAGGAGTCCCATATGAATAAGGGCGAATTAATAAATGAGCTCAGCGAAGAGACAACATTTAGTAAAATGGATGTCACTCGTGTGCTTGATTCATTGACACGCGTTGTAAGCCGTGCTTTGAAAAAAGGTGAAAAAGTTTCTATTACTGGATTTGGAAGCTTTTGGATTTCGAACAGACCTGCACGTAAGGGAATCAATCCTGCAACCAAAGAACGTATTGATTTGCCGGAAATTAGCATCCCGCGTTTTAAAGCTGGCAAAAGCTTGCGCGAAGTTGTTCGTTCCGTAAGACTAGGTTAATCAAAAACCTTCTCGCAATAAGTTTTTACACAACAACCGAAAGTGATTTATCACTTTCGGTTGTTATTTTTTACAGCAGCTTTTGGGACAAAGGAGACTTTTAAACCTGATAATAACCTGAGCAGTTCAATTTGCGCTGCGCCGTTTCCAAGATCTGCTCCTTTTTGGTAAAACATGGTAGCAAGCTGTGGGTTAGGTCGCGGATTGTCGGGAGCGTCTGCTAAGCATCCAAGTTTGTAATAGAGAATGCCTTTGTTGTCTTTGATGCGTTCATTTTGTTCAGCTGAATCGAGTTGTGCTTGCTCTAGGTAGCGGGCAGCTTGTAAAAGTTGCTTTTGGTCATATGAATATGCAAGGAGAGATCCTAAAAAAATGGCGGCATGTTTTTCGAACGGTGTTGCTTCCTTTGGATTTTTGATGAAATTGTTTGCTGCTTGCACAAGAAGTTCATTGTCATAACAAGTTTTAATAAGATCCTCTCCATCTTTTTGCGACATTTCCAGGGTTATAAGAGGGGAACGAGTATTATAGAGTTGCTGGATATATTTTTGTAAAAATGAAATATTGTTCTTTTTGATATAATAGCTTATGAGGTTTGCTTGTTGTGCTAATGTTTCTGGATACAATTGCTCCAGAAGTTTTTGAATGGTTTCTGCCTTGGTAGAATTTTCTTGTATCCTTTGCGCATAAGCAGTTTCCAAATAATATAGTTTATCTGATAGCAGAATTTCTTGGATGTCGGTGTATACGGTAAATTCTTGAGCGTTTGCATTGCCGTTATCTGCTGCATATCGTATGTATCGAATGGCAGTTTTTCGGCGCTCATCAGTAAGAGGTTTTTCTTGCGTTGATCTCCACAGTAGTTGGCCCATTATATTGCAGAATTCCAATGCCAGCGCAGTTTTGTTGTTTGTAAAAAGAATGTGTGCGGTTTTGTGTTCTGCTGTCTTGAGAAATTTTTCATCGGTAATAGATTGAATAGTTTCTATTGGCACGAGTTCTGAGTGTGGACATTGGCGAAATGCATTATATGCTTGGACGCAATAATTGACGACCTCATTATCGAGAATATTTGCATTAAAAATTTGTATTTTTGTCATACCCATTAGCCATAAGAATTCTGCTCTGAGAGGTGTCATTTCAGTTGGGATATTGGCTATTAAAATATCAAGAGCTTCTTGGTATTTTTCTTGTTGATAATGGGCATGGGCTTTGAAAGCAATAAGATGGTTATGTGAGATACTTTCGCTGAATTCTGTTTGTTTATTGAAATAATACAATGATTTTTCGATATCTGCTTCCACATATTTTGGTATGCCTTTAAGATAGAGCGATCCCAGTAAATATGCATAGGCATTATTATCTGCTGCTATTGCTTTGTGAAAATAATCGAAAGCTTTTTTACGATCTTCCATGTTGGAAGAACTTAAAGAAAGGTTATAGTAATAATAACCCAGTCCATTGAGTGAATAAGAACGGTCAGGATGATTACTCTCTCCTACTATGGCTAGAAGTTCCATTAATTCTTTTATTTGTGCAGGAGTTTTGGTAGGGAGAGCAAGGATAATATTCATTTTGTGTAAGCCGGCATTGAAGTTTCCTAACGCAATGGCTTCGTCTAGGTGAGGAATTGATTTATCGAGTATTCCTATAGTGACCAATAATTTCGTGCGTAATGCTTTGCTCCATTCTGCTACTGTCGCGTTCTTGCAACTGGCGTGATGAGGTAAATACTCAAGAGCCTGTTTGAGATAGTTACTTTTTTGTTCCGGAGAAAGTGAAGGGCGTACTGCTTTTTCGCTCAAAAATTCTACCAATGCACGCAACGTTCCAGGTGAAAGATTTTTGAGAATGAGAGCATTCACTGCGGTATCAATGGTATTGCGCAGTTGATGATCGATATGTTGGATCAGCTGTTGATCTGCCGTGTTTATTATTCGTTCCATTGCGAGTAGCATTGAAAGTGCCGATTCAGTGGTTTTTGTGTGTGATAAAAGATGGCCGATAAGTTGATAAGCAAGATTATATTGGTTATTTTTTAAAAGAGTAATTTCATATGACTTATGCAGATCTTGATATAATGCGAGAATATCTTGTTGAGCCGTGGCGTTTCTTTCGTTCAATTTTTTATGAGTAGTTTCTTTTAAAAGAGCGTTGATATGTCCCATCTGATCTAAAACTTGTTGAATTGTTGTTTGTTTGTTTTTTTGCAGGTGATATTGTGATCGAAGCACGAGAGAATGCGTCAAAAGATCATTCTTTGCATACGCTGAGCATTGCAAAAGATGGTGATATGCTTTTTTATAATTTTTATCGTTGTAGGCGATTATTCCGCATAGATAATTAATAGTATCGGATTGCTCGGTACTATTGTCTGAAATGCTTCTGGCCATATCTTTAATAATAGACGTTTCTAATTCACCGATACTTTTTAACTCAGCGGGTGTCATTTTTTTTATTTCTTGTAGGTGTGCAGATGACTTTGTGTAATTTTTGCACAGTAACTTATCAAGAGGATTTTTGCGGGTAAGAGATTCGATTTTATGCTGATCTTTTGCAAGATTCGCCATAAAAAGGTCCATGTATCTTGCGAGTTTTTGTGACTGATCAGCGATTATTTTTTGGTTGCTACCAGAAAGATCTTTAATAATTTTATCGAAAATAAAGCGCTGCATGGGAAGCTGCTCTATTTTTGTACACTGCGCAAGCGATTGCAGATAATAACGGCACATGAGTAATGATTTTTCGGTTGATTGAGACAAGCCGTTAGTGCCGCTGTAATATGCTGTTGCCAGCATGCACTGCACCTGCATATCGCCTTTGTTTGCGAGAGACTCCATATTTTCAATCGCCGTCATTCGTTCTCTATTGTTCTCGGAGCGACATTTTACTTGTTGGTTGAAGTAGCTTGCAATTGTTTGCGTAGTGCAGCCAATACCATTAATGAGCGAATGAAAATAATGCTTTTGGGCTATGTGATCAAAAGGCGCTGCTTTTTCAAAACAGTTAAATGCTTCTTTATGATATTGTAATTGCGCAAGAGGATCGGTTGTTTGCTGTGCTAATTTTGTCAGATAAATGCCTCTATTGGTGAGTGCGACATCATCATTGGGATGAGCTTTTTTGGTGAATTCAATAGCTGTTAGGTAATTGCGTTGCCCTGCCAGGTTGACACCAATGCTGCTATAAACCTGTTGGCTGAGGCCAAATCCAAGAGACGATGAGAGATCTTTTTTGCCCTGTTCTGATGCTAAAAGATATAGTTTATGAATCTTGTTTCCGGCTACAATTTTATCAGGTTTATCGGAGGTTTCATATTTTGTCAGGAGAGTTTCAAATATGGTACGTAATGAACGCAATAGATCATTGGGAGGTTCGATCGGTTCAGGCATTTCACCCGGTTCAAAGGGAGAATAAGTGGGAGGTTGAATTACGAGATCAGAGTGGCGTCCCTTAAGCACATAAAGTTGCGGGAGCTGAAGTTCCATAGAGCAGAGAAAAGTCCCCTGTAATAAAATTGCAATTAATAATAATGTGTTCAATTTTTGTTTCTTTCTCAAGAAAAAATGTATTTATAATAATTGTCTCTGAGAAAGAATACCAAAAGATAGAGGCTAAGTAAATTTTTTATGCGTAGTAAAATGGGTCGTTTTGAGATATTATATCCATTATAGGGTAAAAATATTTAACACATTGTTTCCGAGGTTATTCATGATTGATCTGAGCCTATTGCGCGAAAATCCCGATGTTTTTGTGGCTGCATTGAAAAAAAAGATCCTAGTTTTGATATTCCCCTTCTTCTTTCGCTTGATAAGCACGTCCGATCTCTCCGTTCAGAAGTTGAAAGTTTACGATCTACCAAGAACGAATTGGCAAAAAGAGGCCGTGATGGCATTACCGATGAATTACGTGCGCAATCGGCTGAAATCAGCAACCAATTAAAAGAAAAAGAAAATGCACTCGTTGATCTTGAACAGACATTTCAGCAACTTTACCTCAAATGTCCTAACTTTCCTGATCCATCAGTTCCTGAAGGCACTGTGCAAGATAATCTTATTGAACGTTATAATGGGGCAAAACCAGAATATAATTTCCCCTTAAAAAATCATGTTGAGCTCGGAGAAAAACTGGGATGGCTTGATTTTGAAGCAGCAACCAAACTTGCTGGTGCTAACTTTGCACTCTATAAAGGTGATGGGGTTAAACTGCTCTTTGGGCTTGCGATGTTCATGCTCAAGCATAATAATAAGCGTGGTTTTAATTATGTGCTTCCCTCAGTTCTTTTGAATGAAAAATCGCTCGAAGTTACCGGGAATTTTCCTCGATTTAAAGATCAAGCCTTTGCAGTTCCAGAAGATAATCTCTTTTTAACGCCAACTTCTGAAGTTAATCTGACCAATATGTACCGTGATACTATTGTGATGAAAGATGAGCTGCCAATACGTATGACTGCATTCACGAGTTGCTTTAGACGTGAAGGTGGCGGTTATGGTGCCAATGAGCGCGGACTGATCAGAATGCGTCAATTTGAAAAAGTTGAAATTGTATCTATCTGCGCGCCAGAAGAATCTTGGAATGAACACGCGCGTATGCTTGCATGTGCTGAAGAAATTCTGCAAATATTGGGGTTACATTATCGTATTTTAGTTTTGGCCACACAAGATATGTCTTTTTCATCAGCTAAAACATACGATATTGAAGTCTGGTGCCCCGGACAAAATGAATACAAAGAAATTGCTTCCGTGAGTAATTGTACCGATTTTCAGGCTCGTCGTGGCATGATCAGATTTAAAGATAAGCAAGATAGTAAAACGCAACTTGCGCATACGTTGAACGGTTCTTCTTTGGCGTTACCGCGTTTGATGGTAGCGTTGATGGAAACATACCAGCAGCCTGATGGAAGTATCAGAATTCCTGATGTGCTGAAGGGTGAGGGACTGTTTTAAATTCCGCTTAGGCTAAAAAAGGAGTGTCGTGATGAAAATGATGAAAGTGATGCAAAGACTGTGGGTCCTGTGTATCGTAATTATAATATTTGCTATGCTATACAATTCCATTGCCAGCAGTGGGATCCTGTATAATTTAGGGCCCTGGCTATTTGTTCTTGCAGCCATTTTCTTATCGCCAATTATAATTTATCCATGGTATAAAAATAAAGTTGTTGATAGAGTGGTTTTTGCCTTTGAACTGTTTCTTTTGCTTTGGACAGTTGGTTTTTTGTTGAATATCCCTGCTGTTTTTTTCTTACTTGAAAAATATCAGATATCGCTTATCCTCTTTTTTCTCATGGGAATAGGCATTCTTACTACGTTTTGTACATCGTCAGGATTTGTGGGAATTATTTCTTCTGATAAAAAGGCAGTCTTTCATGCGTCTCTGAAGCTGCTCGGTTTAACTGCACTTACGGTGTTGGTATCTTTATATGTGCCGCGATTAAGCTTGTTAAGTGTTGTATTAATAAGATGGTATAGCGATCATTTAGGTCAACAGATTGATGGTGAAAAAGCTTGGCGAATAAAATGGTAGAAAAAAAGAGTTTAATCTCTCCTGACATTGTCGCAAAAATCAAGCAACTGGAAATTTTTACTCGACGATTGCTCAATGGTGCGCTTGTTGGTGATAGCCGGTCGGCTATCAAGGGTAGCGGTTTTGAATTTGATCAAATCCGCGAATATAACTTTGGTGATGATATTCGCTTTATTGATTGGAAAGCATCGGCTCGAACCAATAAACTTTTGGTAAAGCAATATATTGAAGAGCGCAGCAGAACTATTTTTTTAATGGTTGATGTTTCACAGTCAAGTAGTTTTGGTTCTGGCACGTGCAATAAATATGATCGGATTACTGAACTTGCAAGCGTTTTGGCATTAGTGGCTCAGCATGGCAAAGACCATGTTGGGCTTGTGCTTTTTTCCGATAAGGTTGAAGAATATATTCCTGCAGGCAGCAGCTTGCATCATATTCATCGCATTATGGAGCGGATGCTCAGTTTTAAGCCAAAAAAATCAAAAACAGATATATCCGCTGCATTGCAGCATCTTCTTGCAACAAAAAAAAGTGATGCTATTGTATTTCTTATTTCTGATTTTATTGATGATGCGCTTGATACCTATCTGATGCAAGCAGCGCGTAAATATGATCTTATTGCCGTGCGATGTTTAGATAATAATGAAAAGATAATTCCTGCAGTCGGTTTCATCACGGTAGAAGATTTGGAAACGGGTGAACTGGTTGAGCTTGATCTGCGTGATACGCGTGATAATGATGTAAAGCGGTTCTTGACTGCTCGCATTGAAAAGCAAAATAAATTATTTAAGCAGCGTGGTATTGATTTGGTTGATATCGATGCTGATCGGACTGATTATTTGGCGGAGATGGTAAAGTTTTTCCGAAGAAGAATGATGTATTAAAAAACGTTCGTTTCCTTCGACCCGCCTTCGCTAAAGCTTCTGCGGGCAGGCAAGCGGGCGTTTACTACTGAGCCTGACGAAGTATCAGGACGAACGGAGAAAGAAGTTCTTATAGTCCCCGTTCGTGGTGAGCCTGTCGAACCATACGAACACACACAAGAGCGTCTATGAAATTAAATGAAAAAACCGGTCTCTACGAAAATTATGGATTGTGGCATGTGCCATTCTGGCAAACAGATAAATTTAAGCTAGCGGTGCAAATTTGTGCGTGTGTGCTTCTGTTAATTGTCATAGCATTACTCGTTAGAAAGTATCTTGCCTATCGTAGAAGAAAAAAGTTACCTATCTGGGATCAGGCGTTGTTGAAATTAACGCAGCTTAAAAAAGATCACCAAGTTGATGTTGCTCATGGCAAAGAGTTTTATTTAACGGTCTCAGCATTGCTCAAGCATTATTTTCATGAACGTTTTAGTTATGATCTGCTGGGCAAAACTGATGCAGAAGTGATTGAATGTTTGCACGAGCATCATTTTGATGAGCATATTCTGGCAGAACTTAAAGCCTTACTGCAAGGAAGTGAAATTATTAAATTTGCCAATGCTCAGGCTGCCCAAGAGCAGATTGAGCATGATTATTTACGGGCAGTTACTATCATTCAGCGAACAATTCCAGAGAAAAAATCATAAATTATAAAAAGGGTGGAATGTGAATAAAAAATTGATTTTTTGTAGTGCAATAATGATTTTCAGTTGCGTGCCAAATATTGGTGGAATGTTGAAGCAAGATGAAGATGTCTCTGGCATAGATGAATCGGTTCAGAAGCAAATTAAAGAATTGTATGAGTGGCACGATAAAGCAGCAGAAGGCCTCGGTCTCGATGGTTATTTGATCATTGGACCTGGTGAAGAGTTTCGTCACAGGCTTGGCCAAATAGCCCTTAAGTCGGGTGATTTAATGAGTGATCGGCAAAAGCTTAATCATTTACGTGGCGACGATTGGGTTCGAGCGCGAAAAGCAATTGTCGAGAAGATGGTAGCTTCCCAAAATATTGATCCAAATACAATTTCTTATCGGGGATGCAATCCTTTGTATGAAGGTGTTGTATATAAAGATCTTCCTTTTACCCAACTTCTTTTAGAAAAAGGGGCAAAGCCTGATAAAGAAACTTTTAAGATGATGCGTAAAAAGCCTGAATTTGGTCCATTAATTTCACAATATAATCTCGCAGATAAGAAATAATTCAATAGAGCGATTCGGAATCTTAGAGCCTATCCCTAAACTATAAATTTACTGTAATTCTTTCCCGCGCTCATCCTGAACTTGTTGAAGGATCAAGCGCTTTATTCTTCAACAGGTTCAGAATGAGCGCTTAGGAAGAGTTTAGGTTCTGTTGAGTTTTTAATTTCTTTGATTTTTTCTACTTATTTTTTAAGTACAGAATAAAAAATAATGCTTCTTGACTCCTCGCGCTCGTCCTGAACTTGTTGAAGGATATCTTCGAGTGCGTCTTTTTCCGTATTCTTGTTCTAAAAATTAAAGATAGAAGATTAAAGAACGCTCGAAGATATCCTTCAACAAGTTCAGGACGAGCGCGAGGAATCAAATATTTTAATGATTTTTCAAAAACTCAACAGAACCTAGGGATAGGCTCTTAAATAAAAAAAGAATCGGCTGCAATAATGTGTAGCCGATTCTTTTTTTTGTATTGATTTTCACGTTGTTATCGATCAATTCTCTCTTTTATGCTAATCTTCTGGCGAATGAAAAATTATTATCTTTTAGATGAGGAGGGATGTTCGTGAATTCATGTTCTATTTTTCTATCGGGATTGCTTGCAATACATTGTCTAGCAGGTGCGGAAGATACCAGCAATCATGGTCGTTACTATGCAGAACTGGAAGCATTTAAAAAAGCTCCCGTCACAAAATTAATGTTTGATGAAGATATTCATCCTGCATTGGCTGAAATCCAACGAGATATGATCATTTGTAAAAACTTAACGAGTTTTCAGCGAATTGTTCGATCTCTTTTTTTGATGCTCGATGTTGTTATAGTCACTCCTGAAACAATGCCGTTGCTATATGGCTACGTAGATGATATCTGTAAAAAAGCAGACATTCCAGTTCCCACTATATTCATAACGCGTAAAGATGGTTTTTTCAATGCATTTGCTCAGAAAATATTAATGAGCACGGGTGGTATTCTTATTGGGCAAAAATTGATGAAAGAAACTTCAGATGATGCTCTTGAAGCAATAGTTGCGCATGAAATTGGTCACATAAAATATGACCACGTCAACAAGATGCTTGGTATCTTGACTGTTCAATGGGGTGTTGTATATGCATTGACCAAGATGTTAAAAATAACATCAGGAGTAAGAGTTGGTGATAGCGAAGGAGACGTGCTTTATAAAAAGTGCGTATATTTCTTGAAATTAATGATGCTCAATGATTGTTTGTCTTGTGTGTCTGCTTATTTTATTAATAAACGTTTTGAAAAAGAGGCAGATGAGTTTGCGTATAAAACAAATGGCAAAGCTCGCGGACTTATTGAATTTTTTGAACTGCTCCTGCAGAAAGATGTATTGCGAGATGAAGAATTTGTGACGATATATAACCTGCTTGAACAGAATAAAGAGCAGCTTGAAATGATGGATTATTATAGTTTGTTGCTGCGATATTATGGAGCATATGCAGAGCATTGGCTGATGGAATTATATAAAAAAGTGTATTATGAAACATTCGTTGGTGCGCATCCAACTCCGCAGGCACGCATCAAAGCTGCACAGGATTATTTAGCGCAACAGAATGTGTAAATAGACCTGAAAATTAAAACAAAAAAATCCTCCGAAAAAGTCGGAGGATTTTTTTGTTTTAATCATTTATGAGCATGTTCATATTGGTATTCTATTAGCTGCTCATGAAATGATAGAATAATGGCTAGGATGCCTTTTTTGCAATTGATGCATTAGAAGGGCCCTTTCTTAACCCTTTATTATTAATTCTGGTAGAATTAATAATAAAGGGTTAAGAAAGATTGAAATAGCCTGAAAAATCATAAAAAAGGAAAATCAATATGAATACGAAACGGATAATGCTCTCTATAGCAATGGTTGGCGCGCTTTTTTGTAATTCTCACGTCATGGTGGGTATGAGCATAAAGTTTGACCTTATTGATCTTGCAGTGCCTTTGGGAATAGTAGTGGGCGGAGCAGCAGGTACAACGGCTGGACTCATCTTCGGAGCACAAAAAGGGGCTTTGTGGGCAGTTAGGCAATCGTTAAATTCAACAAAAGGGACAGTAGTTGGTGGCTTAACAGGTGGTCTGGTCGGTTTGCCAGTGGGTATGGTTACTGGAGGTATCGTAGGATACGCAATATTTGTGCTAGATGTTATGATATATGAGGCGAAAAGACGTTATAGTCTCTGGACTGAAAAACGGATTGAGCAGGAGCAGGCAAATCAAGATAAACAAAAAGATCTGTCGCAGTGAGATCCTTGAAAAAAGATGATAAAAATCCCTCGATAAGTCGGGGGATTTTTTTTGCTCAAAACGGTTGTACTGGTAGCTTCTTTAAAGGAAAAGGTAAAATAGTGCTTTGCATTAACGATGAAAATTCTTCCAACAAAAAATGATGGTTGCTACAAGCACACAGCCAAATATAATATTGGGGCTAGTAAAAAAGCGCCAGTTGTTGTTTTTTGGTTGAGGTTGTGTCAATGTAGTTTTTTCTTGAGTATCTTTTGAAGTGGGTGTTTCTTGCTTGCTTACTTGAGTAATTTTTCTATCTTTTTCATTTGTTAGATTATACGGCTCTTCTTGCTGATTATCTGCTTTGTAAGATTCAGGTTCTTTTAATAATAATGATAAGGCAGGATTAGGAGCACCCGTTTCAGGATCGAGAGAAAATAAATCATCACTCAAATCTTGTCTTATATTAAAAATAACGGGAATTCCACGCGCTTTTAATCCTTGAGCTAGCTTGCCACATAAGTAGGGGGGCATATTCAAATCATGCATATTAATAATAGCGAATGAAGAATCGTTCATATCGGGAGTGCAAGAAAGAGGATAAAACTCACTTCCATCTTCATTGGAATAGGCAATTGGAACGAACATCTCAATATCTTTATCTCGGTGAGCTTCTATCTTGAGGCCTTGGATCCATTCCCGATTGGATACAGCGAACATGTCACAATGAAATATATTTTGATCAGGATTCTGAATGTTTTCACAAAGCAGAATATATGATTTTGAAGGATTTACTTTTTGTGAAAAGGACTCTATTGCTTTTGCAGCGTCATGATATGGATTATCATCATGTTGATAGCGATGAATGATGTTGTCTTTTGGGTTGCATTGCAATCTTTTTTGCAATGCCCTTTCAAAATTGTCGGTGAATCTAAAGTTTTGCGGTGGCGAAGTTTGTTGGTTCAATTGTGTGTTTTGAGGTACTTCTTTTTCCATTGCTGTTATACCATTTCCACCGATGATGAATAAAAGAGCATATAAGCTTGATCTTGTTGTCATATTTTTCCTCAGAGGTATTTTTTTTTCCATTGCTGTTATACCACTTCCACAGATGATGAATAAAAGAGCATATAAGCTTGATCTTGTTATCATATCTTGTCCAAATTGTTTGTTTTTCATATAACATACTATGGCTATTGTTATTTTACAAACCGATCCTCATATAATCGTTTATAGCCCACCATGTAACAGTGGTGGCGTTTCATTGCATCAGAAGGACCCCTTTGTAAAAAGTTTAAATTCAGGTAGAATTAATAGTGAAGGGGTTAATAGCCTAAATCATGTAATAAAAGGGGGAATCCTATGAATATCAAAAGAATGACGCTTGCAATGGCGATGTTTGGGGTGGTTGCTTGTAATGCTGGTGCAGGAGCAGTAGCTCCATCTGGTGAACAGATTGTACAGTTAGTAGTGGGACTCATGTCAGGATCGGCAGGCGCAACAGTAGGACTCATCATGGGTGCTCAAAAAGGAGCTGTAGCAGCTGCTGCAACTTCATTAGGTTCAACTGCAGGAGCAGTTGGAGGTGGCGTGCTTGGGGCTATAATTGGTTTTCCGGCGGGAGTTATGACTGGGTGCTTATTATTAGCAGCAGTAATAAAATTGAATAAGATAAAAGAAAACTACAAAATGAAGCGACAGGTTGCTCAGGTGCAAGCAGATCAAGATAAGCAAAAAGATCTACAGCAGTAATACTGCTTAAAAGATAACAAAAAGTCCTCCGAGTAAAATCGGGGGACTTTTTTTGCTTTCAAAGTGGGGCTAAATAAATTGATCTTCATATAATCGTTTAACTTCCTCATCAGTTGTAGCCTCTTCAGCGCTCTTATCGGTACGATAATCCATAAAGCGTGGAAAGCGTAAAGCATAGCCAAGAGTGGTTGCCGTTTTACCGGCGCTGTGCAGTGGTGATAATGTAATTTCATCAGCGCGAACGCGGCAAATCAGTTCAGGATTTATCCATACATCAGGCGTTAATTCTTTGGCGCTTTCCACATTTTTAGGTTTCTCTCCTATTGCTAATGCATCACATTTTTTCTTGAGGGTGCGCCATTCTTCATCTGTCATACCGGTACCAATTTTTGCTACCGTCTGGAACATGTCTAAATTTTTATTAAAGACACCAACTAAAAATGCGCCAATGCCAAAGTGGGCGCGTTTACCTTTGCCGGCATAATATCCCAAAATTACGCAATCCAATGTATCTTCTAGATGGCCTTCTTCTTGGCGTTTTAGTTTGATCCAATTAAAATTACGTTTTCCCGGTTGGTATAGAGCATCAGGACGCTTAACCACAATACCTTCAAGACCACTTTCAACGATTGAAAGAAAATAATTTTCCAACTGCTGCGCGCTATCAATTTCAGTTGCTTCGCTGACAAAAAGATGATCGGATGTAATCCCATCCAATAATTCTTCTAATCCTCGGTGACGATTGATGTATGTTTCATTCAACCAACTTTGGTTGTTAAGGTATAACAAGTCAAACAAAAATAGTTGCAATGGAAATTCGGTAGCCGCCTCTTCCACGCCATGTTTACGTTTACGTTTTACTGTTTCTTGAAACGGTAAAAAACCACCGGTGTTGGTATCAAAGCCAATCGCTTCACCTTCACAGATTAAATTTTTAACATTCAGTTTAAGTAGTTCCTTAGCAATATCGGGAAACATTGCAGACATATCCTGCAAATTGCGGGAGAAAAAATGAATTTCAGGTATCTGTTTTGTTTTATCCAAATGTATTTGCAATCTAAAACCATCAAGTTTTGGTTCAGCATAGCAGGTGCCAAGCTTTTCAAATAACGCTTTTGCAGTTGGCATACGTTCAGCTGCTGCCGGTAAAATGGGGGTGCCCAGTTTGATCTGCATATGTTCAATGGCATTCATGCCATCTTGTTTTAAGGTGCGTGCAATAAGACCTATATCGGCGCATATGTTATACGCATCTTCCAACTGCGTTCGTAATGATTTATTTCCCGCTTCCATCCAAGAAAGGGCATCAATAATGGTCATATCAGAAAATCCAAGACGAAGTTTGCCAATGACCATGCGCGCGACAAATTTGGCCGATAGTGGATCAAGTTCGGTAAATAGCTGTGTGAGAAGATTGATTTTTTCTTCTTGTGACCCCGTGCCACCTATTTGTTCTATGGTACAAAGAGCATCATAGACTTCTGTCACGGAAAGTTCTTTTGTCGGCTGCCATTCATATGAATTAAGAACTAATCCAATATCACCGATTGATTTCATTTGATGCTTAATCGTCTCTTGTCCCACCTGCAAAAATTCTGCAACAGCTTTAATTAAGTTTTTCTCTGCAATATTGAATTGTGTTCCCAAGTGTGGCGGACGTAGTTCGCCTAAAGAAAGAGAAGTAATAATTTCAGCCTCTCGTGGTGATGCTTTTTTTAATAATTCGCTCAACAAGCGGGTGATTTCTAGCCGTGCAGCGATTGGCTCAATTTCATTAAAACTACGAGCAACTTCAATAAATTTCATATGACTTCCAGTTTTTATATACCAATAACTTTGTAATAACAGTCCGATGGTAAGTGCACCGATCACATATACAATACCAATCCAAAGCAGTAGGGGCTTTGGGGTGAATTTTTTATTCAACGATTATTCCAATATGCCTGAATATTGGATCTATGTGATTGAATAATCCACAAAGATCCAAAAATGGAAAATAAAAATAATGGAGTATTGTGCACAGCGTATGTACAAATCGGAAGCAATGCCGCGGCTCCTACCGAAGCAATGCCTACTGTATGCGTGATGAGTAATAGTAAAGCCCATACGCCAAATAAAATGATGGCAGTAGATCCACTTAGTGCTACCAGTAATCCAAATAAGGTTGCAACTCCTTTTCCGCCACTGCCACGCAAGAAGATGGAGCATCCGTTACCGAACAATAATATGCTTGCAAAAATACACAGATAATTAAAGTCACAATAAGGTTTGAGCAGGTGTATGCAGAAAAAAGCTTTGCCTGCATCCAGAAAAAAAATAAGAAAAAAATAATGTTTTCCCAAAACACGAGAAACGTTGGTTGCACCGATGTTGCCCGATCCGTGGGCGCGAATGTCGGCGATTCCTTTGAGTTTTGCAATCAGATAGCCGGTGGGAAGAGCGCCTACTAGATAAGCGAGTAGTGCGATAATGATGGTAGTGATCTCAGTCATAGTATGGTATCCAACAGAGTAATAATTTTTCCTATAAATTTTTCTTCCTTTATAGTAACATGTCTTGCAACAAATTTGAAAAATTTAAAAAGGAGGATGCGATGAACAAATGTATGGTGATGTTGGTGTGTATTTCGGGAATAGTATATGGAGCTGAGCCTGCGGCAATACAGAATAACAATCAGCTAATTATTCCGTATAGGGGTACGCTTATTCAGATTTTAAAAGGGACCTTGGGTCGGCCTATTATTCCTACAACTGATTTGGTAATAGTTGGTAGAAATGCACAGTGCAAACTACAACCTGATAATATTGTTGACGGTGGGCGAGTAGGAAACATAATCACTGGTGAATTAGATGCTATTTTTGTAAAGCATAAAGAATGTGATAGTGCTTCCGATGATGATACATATAAACCATTCGGGCAAAAAATTTCAAAATCATGGAAGAATGCTTATCCAATAAAATTGGAAAATATATTTTTTCCTATAGAAGAACCATGTCTTCATTTTGGTTTTTTACAGGAAGATCAGCAACGGCAATATGGATATTTTCCTGAATCTGGTGAGGTATATTATGGAGATGAGGCAATGCATGAGGCAAAAGAAGATTTAGAATTATGTTATGAAACTGCTCTGTCGGCAGGAGAGAGTATTTTTTTGATAAAAAAAGAAGATAGGAGTATAGCCATTGATCAGCTATCAACTGAGGTTGGATTTCCACGAGCAGAAGCAGCATGGATTGCTATCGAAATGATTCTAGAATATATAGAAGATAATCCTCATGACTATGCATTGATACAATTATTTGTAAAAAAACGATCAGATTTTGCTCTATATAAAAAATTACTTGGCCTATGGTTGGATGAGCAGTAACAGTAAGGTATTTAATGTTTTAAAAAAAGAGGCTCTGATGAAGAGAAGTATGATGATATTCGCATGCGTAATAACTGGCTCATTGTATGCTGCAGAGCAGCGCATTATCGATAACCAAAACTCATTTAAGCGCACTTTTATGAAAACAGATATTGAGGTTATAAAGACTAATATGAAAGATGTAGATCTTAATCAATATAGCCTTGTTGTGGTGAGTAAAAATCAGCAACGAAAGTTCCAAAGGCCCGATTATGGTGATATAGGACCTATAGGGTATATGTCTCTTGTTCCAGGTAATATTATCTATACAAAAAATTCCCAAGACGATAGCCGTTCTGATGATGATACTTATAAGCCTTATACATCGGAACTGATAGCATGGGACAGACAAGCAGAGAGAGCAGAAAGAAGGGCTCTAACGACTAACGTAGCAGTTGTTTGTGATCCTCGTATCATGTTTGATAGCTTTGTGTTTGATGGTTCATCGACACATGGATATTTTCCGTATAGATCTACAGAATATGTAAGATTTTATGCAAAGGATGCTATAAAAGAAGCTCTCATTGATCTAGGAAAATGTTACGAAAAGGCTTTGGAATATGGTTGGGACAAAATGAAAGACATGTCAAATAAAACAATAGCAATTGCGCCATTGGGAGTAGGTGTTCCCAGAGAAGAAGCAGCGCCGGTTGTTGTGAACGCTGTTTTTAATTTTATTCAAGTAAAGAAGAGCAACCTATCATATAGCAAAATTGTTTTATTAGTAAGAAAGCGTTCAGAGCTTGCTGAGTATAAAAGATTAATAAGCAAAGAGGTGGATACTCAACGACTCGTGGCAGCTAAGATCGACTTTGAAACTGCTTCATAAATGCCGCAAAATAATTATAAGCACTGATGACTGATAATGCTGTTGCCATAAAAAGCAGCAGCATTTCCATTACGTTCCAATGTGATGTCATTCCCAGACTGTGATAAGGATTTGCGATTACAACGGTCAAGCATGCGATCTGCGCAACGGTTTTTAATTTTCCATACGATGAAACGGTAATGAGTGTATTTCGCTCTAAGGCGATCTGACGTAGCGTCATTACAAAAAATTCTCTTCCAATCCAAATGATCGCCCAGAAGAAATACAGTTTTTGTGCGGCAACGAGTGCAATCAGCGTTGAATAGAGCAAGAACTTATCGGCAACATGATCAAGCAGAGCACCTGTTGTGGTGACCTGATTATATTTGCGTGCCAAATATCCATCAAAAAAATCGGTAAGTCCAAATAAAAAAAAGAGTCCGGCTAAGCTGTAGTTGAACCATGCAGTATTGCAGGGTAAAAAATAGACAAGAAAAAAAGGCAACACCAAAGGTGCGCCAATTAATCTGATATACGTTAAAATCATCGGAAGGGAAATTTGTTTTTCAATCATGAGGTTTGTTATTAGGAAAATGAACCATTTTTAGTCCAGCTCTCATTCTCTTTGCCGGGGTCCCCATTGAAGTCTTTCAGACGTAAATGGGGTTAAAAGGGCAAAATTTTTAACCCCAACGGGGCGAAAAATTTTGGTAGCGGCGCAGGGATTTGAACCCCGGACCTACGGATTATGATTCCGCCGCTCTAACCAACTGAGCTACGCCGCCACATTTATAATGACCTCTCAAGCAGAGAGGTCATTAACGTAAGATATTCTATCAAAAAAATTCTTAAATATAAAGCTTTTAATATGTAAAAATCATGTTTTAATGGGCGCCCGACCGCAATGAAATGGAGGTTGGGCTATATTGAAAGCTTTTGAATAGCAAAATTACTTAAAACAAACTTAAAGGCCGATCTGAGGAAAAAGAGTGTTGCTATTAATGTAGCAATGATTCCCAACATTAATGTCACTGCAAAACCTTGGATTGGTCCTGATCCCATATGGTATAAAACAATACCGCAGATAAATGTAGTAATGTTACCATCCAAGATCACGCCCATCGCGCCAGAAAAACCAGTATTAACTGCATTTTGCAATCCACTACCTTTTGCCAATTCTTCTTTGATACGTTCATAAATCAAAATCGATGCATCAATCGCCATACCAATAGTCAGCGTCATTCCTGCGATGCCTGGCAATGTTAATGTTGCTCCCATCCATGCCATACCGATAAGGATAAGAATTAAGTTGTAAAGCAATGCAAGCGAAGCAAGTAAGCCACAAAATTTGTAATAGTATAAGCTAAAGAGTAACACAATCAAGAAGCCACCAAGGCAAGAATACAATCCATTTCTTACTGATTCAGCACCAAGAGACGGCCCGATTTGGCGTTCTTCTTCAAAAGTTACTGGAGCTGCAAAAGATCCAGATTTTAAAAGATATGCTAAGGTTTTTGTCTCAGCGGATGAAAAGTTCCCAGTGATAGTGCCAGAATTTCTGATTGCAGATTCCACTCGCGGAGCAGAGATAACTTCACCATCAAGAACGATTGCAAGCTGGCGACCAATATTTTTACTCGTTAACTCATAAAACTTTTCGCCACCTTCATCATTGAAGGAGAATGAAACAATCGCATCAGCACCGGATCTTCCACCAATTGTTGCTTGTGCGTTAGTGAGCATGTTTCCGGTAACTTTTGCAAACTTTTGCACAACGTAATAAAGTTGACGGCCATTTTCGCGTTCTCCTGGCAAAATTTCTAAATCGTCAGGCAGTTCACCATCGTATTCAAAGAGGAGTTCTTTTTCGCTCGACCCAACTTTTTCTACCATCTTGAATACAAGAAGTGCCGCGCGGCCGATCATTTCTTTTGCTTGTTGCGGATCAGCTACATCAGGCAGTTCAACGATAATATTTTTTTCACCTTGTGCGATTATAGGAATTTCAGCGACGCTGAATTTATCAAGACGCGCGTGTAAAACAGCTATATTACGAGACACTGCTTCATTTCTGATTTGTTTTTCAACCTGTTCAGGAAAGCTTAATGTAATGACATTTTTGTTAACTGATTGCGTGAGTTCGCGTTGTTCAGATTTTAGTATGCGAGTAGCATCTTGTGCTTGTTGTTGATTTTCGAAAGTCAGGACAATTTTACCTTCGCTAATAACACGTGAAATGAGAGATATTGAGCGTTCACGTTTTAAACGAGAATCAATAGTTTGGAGTTTGCTTAATAATTCTGCTTCAACGGCTTTATCTGTTTGAACTTCAAGAGTAAGATAAGTTCCGCCAACCAAATCGATACCAAAGCGCAATGATTTACGCAATGGATAAAGACAGTAAGCACCGATTACACCAATTAATACCCAGATCATTAATTCAGAACTAAAAATACGTTGCGCCATTGATTTCATTTAAAAATACTCCTTTTAGCCTTTCCGGCGCATTCTATTCCGCTCTGCGAGCTACATAGAACAGTTGCTTGTAAAGGCAATTTTTGACTTTTTTCTTTTAACTATGGGCATCCACTGCGTGGGCACAAGATCGATTTTTCATTTTACCCTTCGATACAATTCTATTCCGCTGCGCTCCATAGAATCACTTCCTACTTCGCCCCTACTCCGTTAAAACTCCGAAGGGCTTTCAGCAAGGCTTCGTAGGACACGGCAGGGCGAACGGAAATAAATAAAGTTACGGCGGACCGCTTTCGCTTCTTAATTTTTCAAGTTTTATTTTCAAACTTAATCAATCATTTAAGAAGCTGGCCCTACTTCGCTCTACAAGCTACGAAGGGCATGCCGCGCCAGACGTAGCCTTGGCGTAGTCTGGTGCCAGAGAGGGGACTCGAACCCCTATGGGATTTCTCCCACAGCCACCTCAAGGCTGCGTGTCTGCCAATTTCACCACCCCGGCAATATCAAATCTTACGATGTGTTTTAGTATAGCGATAAATTACGTATTATCAACTAAAAAAGAACGCTACAAGAACCCTTCGATACATTCTACTACGCTTTGCTTCGTAGAACACTCAGGGCGAACGGGTGGGGGATTATATAAAGAAAATGAAGACATGAATGATATAGAATCAGGGCGAAGGAGTGGCAATAATTCTTCATTCGATAGATGAGAATATTCCATCCCGTTCGCCCTGAGTGTTCTACGAAGCTTTAGCGAAGTAGAATGTATCGAAGGGTAATTATTTTACTTACCAAAAATCATATCATACGGCATACGAATCAGAGAAAAAATATAGCTGAATGCATTTGAGAATAATGATCCAATCCATGCAAACCAGCCAAGTTTTGGTTTTGGTGCAACTTCTTCTTCCTCATTTTCTTCTTCTTGTGCAATAGCAGCTTTTCTTTTTTGCTCTTCAAAAATATCGGTTTGACGTTGGAAACGTATTCCTTTTTCTTTCAACGCTTCAATCTGATTTTGCACGCGATTGACTTGTTGCGTAGCATCACTGACTAACTTGTTAAAGTGAGTAAAAAATTCTCTTTCAAGATACGTATTAATACCCTTGATGTTGCGTGCAGCGCCTTCAATCATATAATAAAGCTCACGTGCTTTTGTATCATTCAATATATGGGCAATTTCTCTGAAGTTTTTCCAAGCATCTGATTCATATTGGCGTACGCGATTAATCTGATCCATTAAAGTACCAAGTGCCTGATCAATAGCGCGATCGAGGTTGCCAATGGAATTAACATCGCGCCTTAATTGTTTTAATATGTCTTCTTGTGTGACATAATCTTGATAGAGCATGCGTTCATCTTCAGTGAGATCTTCTTCTCGTTCACTTTGTTTTTCAAGGAATTCATTAATTTCACCCAGTATGACTTCCAGTTCACCCTGATCGATGCCAATGTTGATATAGAATGGATCGAGCACATTTCTATCTAAATCATTGCGTGCAATGAAAAATTTGGTGCGGAAATCCCAGATAGCATCAACAAGTTGGCGAATTTTTTCATAGCGATCTTCAGCGCGTTCCCACCAGATACGTTTGAATAGCCAATTTCCTTGAGGATTTTCAAGAGATACTGTGTCAATGCCTGCCGGTTCTTCCTGTTCAACAATTTCATCGGGAATAATTATTTCTTGTTCTTCTATTGGTGCAGGTGCAGCAGGTATTGATATCGGCTCTGCTTCAGGAGCAGGAGCAGCTTCTTGTTGTTCAGCAGGTTGTACGGGAGCTTCTTCGGTTGGTTGTGGTTGTTCTGCTGCTGCCGCATTTTCTTCAACAGGAAGTTGTTCTTCCGTTGCATTTTGTTCTGTTGCTTCCGGTGCGGGCTCTTGAGCAGTTTCGGTTGCTACTGGTTCTGCAGTCTCTGCTGCAGCAGGTTTTTCTGCTGGTGCTTGCTCTGCTTCATCAGGTGCCTGTTCAGTTTCTGCTGGTGAAGTTTGTTCGGTATTTTGCTCATCGGTGGCAGGTGTTTCTTGGCCAAAAATAAATGAAGATACTCCACCGAGCATCATCATGGTTATTAATATGTTTCGAGGCATAGGCATAACACTATCTCCCTTTTTATGTTATAGACTCTCGGAGAGTTCTTTTATTTCATTCATTAAAGCATCTGACAATTCTTCGGCATCAGATGAGGTATGGCTCCATCTTACTCCACTTTCTACTCTCGTGAGCACTGATCTATCTGATTTAATATCAATAATATCAATACGAACAACGTTCATAAAAGGATGGACTAATGATGGCGCTCGCACAACACCTGCACGCCCAAGAACGCTGTATGCTACATTGCCTTCATCCAAAAAGCAGATCATAACTTTTTTTTGCCATACCATGTTGTGATATCCGGTGTGATCTTTATTAATCGTGAGCAAAATGCTTTCAAGACCTTTTGCTGCAATGCATTGAACAGGAGTTGTATTTGGCAATCCTTTTTCCGAGAATGTTGCAAGGATTCCAACTGTTTGTCCTTTTGCTAATACTGCCAATAAATCTTCTGGTAATTTTACGCCAACATGTTTTGCCATGAATACGCCCTAACTTGCATAAATAAATACTATAAATAACATACTTTTTTTAATTGATTAAAGAAAAAACGACTTTTATAAGGAAAGCCTTGTTATAATTTCATTCTCTACAACTAAACCGGCCGGAGTTAATTGTAGGCGGCCATTATTTTCAGCAATTAATTTCTTTTCTTGCAATATACTAATTGTTGCGGTGATTTTTTCTTTTTGTTCGTCAGTCAGATCGCTACTGATTTCTTCCCAGCAAACCCCCTTTATTCTTCTAAGCCCAAGCATAATTTTTTCTGCATAGATTTGATCTTTGCTTATTATTTCTGTAAATGATGGTTGATATACGTCTTTCTCGACGCTTTCCAAATATTTCATCAGATTCTTTTCGTTTTGTAGGCGAGCTGTTCCATCAAATGAACAGGCGCCAAGTCCAAAGCCTCGATATGGTTTGCGTTCCCAGTAGGTTGTATTGTGGCGAGATTCTTTGCCCATGCGAGCAAAACTGGAAACTTCGTATTGCACAAATCCATGGCGAGCAAGAAATTCACGCGACCAGTAATACCCGTTCACTACTTCATCATCGCACGGTAATGTAACTTTTTTTGAAGCGACATTAAAAAACAGTGGTGTGCTATCGTGAACTTCTAACACATACATCGATAGGTGTGTGATATTCCACGTAACAACTGTTGCTAATAACTGTTCCCACTCGGCTTTTGTTACTCCGGGCAAGCCCAAAATGACATCCACAGAGATGTTATCAAAATATTTGGGTGCATTTTCAAGTAAAGAATAAACATCTGTCGCTTTTTGTAAGCGATTGAGTTTGTGCAATACTGAATCATTGAGGCTTTGTACGCCAATGCTCATGCGGTTAATACCTAACTTTTTCCAAAATTCCAATTGTTCATATCGGACAGTTCCAGGATTAACTTCAAGTGTTATTTCTGTCTTTTCATCGAAAATGAAGAACTCTCTTAGTATAGCAAACATGTCAAGTAGCAGATGGTCAGGATAGGTGCTGGGAGTTCCACCACCAAAATAGATGGTGTCTAGGGGTAATTTTCCCTGATAATTTTTGCCAAAATCTTTAATTTCTTTTATTAAGGCATTATGATACCGCTCCATAAATGGATCATGGGATGCTAATGCGACAAAGGGACAGTAATGGCAGCGGTAGGGGCAGAATGGCCAATGTATGTACAAAGACCGCGTATTGGCCGAAATATCATAAGGCATAAAGATCCAGTAGGTTGAAAAGCTCAAGTAATAGTAGACTTTATTGTAACATGGGTCTTATGATACGGCAACTTGTGGAATGTAATTTAATTTCTATGGATCGAAGGATACCTCAAACTCATTTGATGAATCACTTTCAAACTGCGCCAATCTTGCCATTTAATTCATGATGATAGATTAATCGTGTTGACCATCTACGTTCTTTATCTGTATATTTGAGAATTTTTGCAATATCTTGTGCAAGTTGTGCAAATGCTACTACATCGACAGATTCGGGTGTGGGAACGGTGTTTTCATTGATTATTTGTTGGGAAATAATGATGCCGCAGTGAGCATTTTTTTCGATGACGCCCGCTATTTTTTGAGCTTTTAAATAGTTGCATGCTTCACTTTCATTGGGTGCAACAAGCGCTTGTTTGCCTATAATTGTATTGTAGTCGGCAATACGCTTGAAAAAGATACTTATCGTTTCAGGATGTGGGGTGAAAGAGAAGGGAGTTATGAATGATTCTACAAAAGATATGGGTGGATTTTTTTTGAGGATAAAAAAACCAACTTCTTGTGGCTCTACTGGCGGGCGTGACAATCTGAGGTTATTCATTTGAGTGAGTACGTTGGCTAACTCTTTGGTGCTTTTTTCTGTCTTAGGATGAAAATCGGTAAGCATTAGATATGTTGCAAGATGAAGTGTACGGATTTTTTCTCGATGAGTGACAAGGCCTTCCGGAGCTTTATACTCTGTAGGTTCCATCGCAAAAATAAAAACTGGTGCAAAAAGCGTTGTTGCTAAAAGAAGAAAACGGTTCATTGGAACTTCCTTGTTTCTTACATTGATTTTTATATGCTATGCCATAATATTGAAAATTATTACAGCGATGTTTACCATAGAATGGTTTACTATCAAAATCAAGAGTTATAGTTGTGCATAAGAATAAGATAATTATCACCATAGTTTGTGCGAGTATATTTTTCTTTGTTATTCGTCATGGGGTGTGGGTTGGTGTGTCGGCAATGGAAGCTGTTTCATCATCAGTCTTATATCCATTGCTGCGTATGCAGCACGCGATAATTGTTCCCATGGTAGGATGGTTTGAGCGTCGGGCAACAATTGCCGAACTTGAATGCGCAATTAATAAATTGCGCGATGAAAATCAAAAACTTTTTGAGGAAAATATTGCATTGCAATCTTTGCAATCATATGTACACGATACGCAGGAGCTACGCGATTTTAATAAGCGCTATGCATTGTGCGATGGGCATGTTGCACAAATATTAGTTCGCCATTTTTCATCAACAGACCAGTTTTTCTTAGTGGATACAGGAAGTGCGCATGGTATTACAAAAGATATGGTAGCTCTCTATGGTAACTGTATTGTTGGAAAAGTTGTTCAAGTATATCCTTGGTATTGCAAGGTAAGTTTAGTTACTGATGCCGATTGCAAAATTTGTTCGCTGTGCTTATCAAGCAAGGCATTGACAAAAAATGATTTCAAAAAAGGAGCGAGTGGTATTCATGAGGGAAATAGCAATTTGGTTTCAACAGCTGTGCGATATGTCAGCCACTTGAAATCAGTTGAGGTTGGTGATTTGGTGATTTCTAGTGGTGAGGGCTTGATTTTTCCCAAAGGATTTGCGCTTGGCAAAGTTATTTCTGCCGATAAAGGAGAGCTCTTTTACACCATTGCGGTTAAACCAGCATTAGATTTTCAGACGTTGCGATATTGTACACTAATTGCAAAGCAAGATATTTAACACCAGTGAAGATTACATCTCCATGCGAGAGTGCTATGTTCAATCCATTCAATCTCATTTTCAATCAGCGCTTTTTCTTTAATCACTCTGGTGACAGTTGATGATGAGCCAATCTCATTGATTAATCCGAGTGCTAGGGCCTGTGTTCCGGTGAAAATTTTCCCTTCAGCCCAGTTGGCAGTGGTGGTCAGGGATAATTTCCTAGCCAAAGCAATCTGCTTGGTTAATTGCTGATATGATTCAGTTTCTATTGTTTGCAGGTTATCGTTTTTTTCTTCATTAATCTTTTGCAATGACCATGCGTTAAATGAGGGGCCAATGTTGCCAATAAGTGCCGATTCTGGGGCGATGATGTAATCGCAGGCGCTTGCAACTAGATATGCTCCTGAAACACATACGTTTTCTACGAGTGCAATTATAGGTTTTGGGTATTCCTTTTTGAGTTGTTTGATGTCATAGAAAATCGATTGACAGCTTCCTGCAGCCGCATCGGCACAATCCAGTTTAATGAGTATGCCTTTTATGGTACTGTCTTTGAAAAAAGAATAGAGCTGATCAATGATCGGGTGGCTGCAATGCAATTGTTGGTTGATATTGATTACACCAATCTGTGTGCGTGGTTCGAGCAGTAGGGTATATTGCTTAGTGATGTTCTCAATGAAAAAGGGTGCGACAGAGAGAAATATGGTGAGGGTAAGTACTGTTTTGACTGCTTCAAAAAGTGTCATAATTGTGCCCTAGGGCTAAAACGTGGATTAATTTTTAAAATAGTAGCTTAAGTAGCATATAATTTTTTTTGACTTTTGAGTATATATCCATTACACTTTCCCTGTAACTTAGGTGGGAATTGACAGGGCGATTAGCTCAGTGGTAGAGCATCAGTCTTACAAACTGGGGGTCGTAGGTTCGAAACCTACATCGCCCACCAAACTTTTTAGCCCAATCTTCACGATGTTACGATCGGGCGCCCTTTTTAGAAGGACCTTTGATTAAACTGATTGAAGATAATTTAGCCGCTCATCCTGCGGGTGTCCTACGTAGCCTTGGCGAAGTAGGAAGCTTGTTGAAGGATTAAGCGGATTTCCTTTGAAATTTGTTCCTCGGTAGCTCAGAGGTAGAGCAAACGACTGTTAATCGTTGGGTCGCAGGTTCGATCCCTGCCCGGGGAGCCATACTTTTAGCCCAATCTACGCTAACGCTACGATCGGGCGCCCCTGCAAAGAAAAATAGAGCTGGGACTAAGGTAGAGATCATAATATGGGGTGGTAGCTCAGCTTGGATAGAGCGTCCGCCTGTCACGCGGAAGGTCGCGGGTTCAAGTCCCGTCCACCCCGCCATTTTTTGCTAAAAGTAAAAAACGGCGGGGTCATTTTTTTAAATAGAAGTTTTTCACGTAAAAGAAGGCACTCTTTTTTGGAGTGCCTTCTTTGTTGTTCTGGTTAATTCATGAGTTTTGTGGAAGCTCGAGTTGTTTTTTAGCGATAGGATTGATGTATCCAAGGTGATTACATATTTTATTCAAAAGTTCCCTTTTGTTTTTTTTTGAGAAAAGGGGTGATGAAAAGTCCCCGTTTGATTGTAAAACACAAACACGATCTACGGTGTTGTTGAGTACAGTGTAATAGCCCATTATTTTTTTTATAAGATCAATGGGAAGCTTATTGTGCTTTAATCTTTTGCGTATTCCTTTGTCATAGAGATAAGGGGTATTTTGTAAAAAATTATAATATATATTTTGCTTTGCTTGAAAAGATTTATTGTCATCGGTGAGGCATTTTGTAGCATACATATATTGTTCAGCAGCTACCTCGAGAGGACGTTGGCGTTTATAATTTCTGTGATTAATATCGGCTCCTAGCTCAAGGCATCGAGGGATAAATAGATATAGTTCTGGCTCTGAAGAACATATCGCTGCGGCATGCTGTAATTCTTGCGAGCCAAACGTTTGTCGTTCTTCTTCGGTAAACTGAGAAATAAAATTAAGAGGAAGTTCATCATATTGTCTAAGTGAACACTTAGAAAACCAGCGATAAAAAAATGTTTCTTTAAGCTTATTTTTTTTATTTAAGTTTATTTTTTTACTATCGATGAGCAAATTAAGAATATTATGCGTTGTTGTTATAGCTTTAAAATTGCCGTTCAATGCCTTCAATGCGCAAAATATAGGATAATTTCCTTCTTTGTTCTTAATATTAACGTTAATGGTAGGGCATAGCAGAAGTATAGAGATTGCTGCTTTGTAACCAAAGCTACATGCATTATGCAAAGGCGTGTTGCCTTCTAGATCTTGAGCATTGATTTCAGCTCCAGCATTAACTAAAAGTTGTGTTAATTTTGTTCTTGGTCCAGTTATATGTAACAGATTTTCATTTTTGTAGTTATCATTTCTTTCGTTAACGTTATACAAACCTGTGCTGATTAATGCAGCTACTTCTTGCGTTACTCGTTCTTCATTGCGAGAATTACATGTTAAGCATAACTTCCATAATTCATTTTTATAGGTGGAGTTACCAACTGATGATGATACTAAGAAGCCTTCGTTTTTTGGTTCAAATGGTTGTGGAGTTTCTGAGTCACTATCTGAGTCTTCTGGAGAAGCATGGTTGAATTTCTCCATCCAAGACCTTGCTTTTGAAACGAAATCCATCGCAGATGCTTGGGTATGTATGCTGAGTAATACTATCAATAGTATGCGTGTATACATCATGAAAATATCCTGTAAAAGTATGTTGTATTTTTTATGGCGCTATTATAGAAAACTTTTGCGCATCAGTATATATTTTTTAATAACAACGTTGTTGAAAAAGTACATCTATCAGAGAAATAATGCTTTCAGCTTAAGAATAATATGTTTCCCCATCCCGTTCGCCCTGAGTCAGACCCCATGTTATGATTCTCTTCACATGGGGACCCCAATGAAGAGAAATCGGAATTGGGGATAAGAGTAAAATGTATCGAATGGGTAATCTTATGGATAAAATTGAATATTTCATTTGAAAAATTAAGAATACAAGAACCCTTCGATACATTTTTTGAAGACAAAAAATACTCAGGGCGAACGGGATGAGGGGATAGTTTTCTTTAAGTTGACAGCATTCATCATGGAAAGCTCCTCTTTTTTCGAAATTCCATTAATCTTGAGAGCACTAAGATTAAGAATGTAATAATACACAACTTCTGGACCTTTGTATGAGCAGAGCAGCACTGGCTATTTTATCAACTGAAAATTTGTTACATAACTTGCAAATAATCAAGTCGCATGCGCCGAAATCTCGTATCATCGCAATGATTAAAGCTAATGCATATGGCCATGGATTACGGTCCACTGCATTACGGTTAGCAAAGCACGTACATAGTCTTGGTGTTGCATCAATTGATGAAGCGCTAGCATTGCGGCGTGTTGGTATAAAAATTCCTATCACGTTGATGGAAGGAGTGTTTGAAGCTGATGAATTACTGATTGCTGCATGTGAAAATTTTCAGGTGGTTTTTCATGATCAAACGCAATTGCAATGGCTTGCCAAGATTTCACTTCCTTTGCCGCTGACTGCATGGCTTAAAATTGATACAGGCATGGGACGCTTGGGGTTTACTTTGGACCAAGCGACGCACGCATATGAACAATTATCATCTCATCCTCAGATACAACAACCGATCGGTCTTATGTCCCACTTTGCATGTGCTGATGAAGTTGAGCATCGATTGAATCAGGTGCAAATTGATAGCTTTGCTCAGTTCATACAAAATAAAACAGGGCCTAAAAGTCTGTGTAATTCAGCAGCAATTTTTGCTTTTGCGGGTCAACATTATGAGGTGATACGCCCCGGTATAGCCTTGTATGGAATAAGTCCATTTATGAATGTATCTGCAACAGCTTTAGGCTTGAAGCCAGTGATGACTTTGCAGACGCGTCTTATTGCCATAAAGCGCATACAGAAAAATGAGACAATTGGCTACGGGGCACGTTTTACGTGTCCTGATGATATGCTGATTGGTGTTATTGCTATGGGATATGGCGATGGATATCCGCGTACTGCACAAGATGGTACGCCTGTTCTGGTGAATGGCGTGCGTTGCCAACTGGTAGGACGTATATCGATGGATATGATGACGGTAGATTTGCAAGCATATCCAAAAGCGCAAGTGAATGATCCAGTTGTTCTGTGGGGCGACGGTCTTGCAGTTGAAGATGTTGCTCGCTATACCAATCAATCTCCTTATGACATGTTAACCGCCGTGCAATCGCGGGTTAAATTTCATTGGACCTTGCACGACTAAGTTTTAATATCTTCAAGCAATGTACTATTTATTGCTTTTTTTAAGTAAAAATTTTTACAGTCACTAAGTAAAAAATTGTCTTAAAAAATAGAATAAAGATCTGATTATGAAAAAAAGAATTTTAATTACTGGTGCTGGATCGGGGTTTGGTGAAGGTACTGCTCTTGGTCTTGCCAAAAATGGTCATGATGTGATTGCAGGTGTTCATATCTGGCCGCAAGTGACCAAAATGCGCAATGAAGCACAATCTCTGGGATTGAACAATTTACGTGTTGAAAAACTTGATATCTGTGACTCTTTCGATGTTGATAACGCGTTAAATTGGGATATTGATATTTTGGTGAATAATGCAGGAATTGGGTATGGTGGCCCTATCTCTGAAATTCCATTAGATCTTGTTCGTGATAACTTTGAGACAAATGTTTTTGGAAGCTTGAATCTAGCTCAAAAATTTATCCGCAAGTTTGTTGATGAAAAACGTCCCGGAAAAATTGTATTCACGAGTTCTGTCGTGGGGCTATATTCTGTGCCTATATTTGCTTCTTACTGCGCATCAAAGCACGCGCTTGAAGCTATTGCAGAAACCCTGCAATATGAATTAAAACCTTATAATATTCAGGTGCAAACGATCAATCCTGGTCCCTATAAAACGGGATTTAATGATACCATGGCAGAAACTGCTTCTCATTGGATGGATGACACAAAAAATTTCCATAAAAAAGCTGATTTTGAACGGCTTGTAAAAAGAACTCTCGTAGAGCAGTTCGATCCCCAAGAAATGATTGAAGCAATGGTCGCAATAATTCCTGCTGATTCAGGAAAATTCCGTAATGTTGTTCCCAAGTCTTCTGAGAATCTGGTAAAAAAAGTTCAAGCTGATGCCTGGGAAAACAAAATCTGATAATTATATTGTATGGGCAAGGATGTTAAAAAAGGCACTGCAAAAGCGGTGCCTTTTTAATTTGATATCAAGGTTGGTTATCAAGCCTATTTTCAATCCAATGTTCCATATCTTTTGATCTTGGATAAAAAGTCTTAATTTCTTTAAGATTGGGAATACAATTACCAGACATTTCCACTGAAGCGAAAGCAACAGCATTCATAGCTGCCAATCCTGTAAAAGCAGATACTGGAACGTCCATTTCATCTGCTAGCCATTGAGCTATCCCTTTCTGCTGAGCACCACATTCACAAGAAAATAAATGGATATGTTGTCCTTCGTTGTAGTTAGGAGCAGTTCTAATGAGTTGGGCAAGTTCATAATAATTCAGATCCACTTGTCCATTGGCTTGTAATTCCTCCATATTATGATCAGCCAGGCCTTCAGGGTGAATGTTTTTGTTTTCTAATGTGACACTTGTAGCGCCCCCATGAGCGAGTATCGTGAATGGACATTTTGGATGCTTATGCCAAAGCATTCGCTGAAGCACATAACGGACCTTTCCAAATCCCTTTGTTAAAATAAGGTCGTCGGAAATACATGCAGTAAACCATACGCCAGAGTTTGGATCTTTAACAAATGGCTTTCTTCCATCAGGATTATTAAGAGCTTCAATTATATCTTTATCTGCTTGAGCAGATTCTTGTAATTCTCGATACTGTGTTTCAAATATTTCTTCGTGCGTATTGAATGTCACAAAAGCCTGGCTTGCAGCCGTAACCATTGCCTGGAATTCAGCCAAGGCATACAGTTTACTACGAATAGCAAGATCATTATCAAGAGCATTACTTGCAGTTGCAGATGCAATTGATGGATTCTGTTTTGTTAGAGCTGCAATACTTACTGCCGTTATTTTTGCAATGTTAGTTCTGAGGCGTACTTCACTATCGATTGCTTCTTGCATAGAAAGCGGTCGTTGTGCATTCAGAACTCTTGCGCGTGCAGCTGCACATATTTCCTGAGCATCAGCAACGAGCATATCTCCTATGGTTTCAGCAGTTAGAGCTCCCGTCATACCAGAAATAATGCCATCACGATTGTGTTCCATGGCGTATCCAGAAAGACCACCAAGTGCTGTGTGAGCAGTTTTGCGGGAAATGATATCAGTGCATGTTGTGCAAATTTTATTTGCTGCGTACGCCGCAATTGCTTTCAAAGGGATGTCTTTAAGTGCGCTGCCAAGCGCTTTGTCTACTGATGCATTATTGATCGCAACATTAAGCAATGTATCAACAGTGTTGCGCAACGCATGTTCTTGGACGTGTGCTGAAAGTGATTTAATTCCGGGAGTCATATCAATATCAAGCATGCCGCCAAGTTGTGAGCATAATCCTGCTGATGCCATGGTGACTGCCAATGATTTGAGCGATGCTGGTGATGCAATGTTTTTAACAGCACCAATTGGATCTCCTGTTTTAAGCCCAGATGTTGCCATACCAGCGCACACCGCACTAAATCCTGCATTGAATGCAGCAATGCCAGTGGCACTCAATTGCATTCCCGTTACTGCGGTAATATTTTGCAGCAATGGGGCCATAAATTCTGCTCCCGCGCCTTGCGTTGCAAGTGTGATAGCAAATGCAATAACAACTAATGCTTCATCAGAAATAACTTGCGATACATGGTTCCAGCTTCGCTGCCATTGTTTTAAGTGATAGGTTGTTTCAACGAAATTACCTATAATTTGCGTACGATCTTTATCAATGATTGCAGACTCAAAATGCATGCAGCCATCATTTCTTAAGCGAACAATTTTTTCTACCAAAAGCATTGGCGGAATCATTGTCTCATAACCAGCTTCGTAACCAACATCTGCAGAAAGAAGAGGACTGGAAATTAATTTTTGCTCTGAGCACAACATCTGTGCAACTTTGGCAACAAATTGTATGCCGTGTTCTGTTTCATCACGTAGCTCGCGAGCATGGATTGTTGCATTTACTTGTGCATCCGTACCCACAAAGCGAACGAGCGGCGCTTGGATCTGTGCCTGAACTGCAAACGGTGTTTCTTTGCTTGAGTGTGTTTTTGAGGCGGTAAATGCACCGCTTTTTTCTGTTGTGCTGGTGTTGCGGTTAGCAAGTAACAATCCTTCTATATGTGTCTGTGGAGCATCATAAATAATTTCTTGTCCTGCCACATCGCGTGATGCAACAGCTTTTATGGCAACGTTTGCTTTATCATGCAATTGCGCTCCGGCAATTGTTTCTGAGGCTAAAGCGCTGTGCGTAAGGCTTGTATGTGTGCTGCATGATGAGGAGAAAAATCCTTTTTTTTCATGGTGAGTTTCCACCGTTTTTTGTAGGATCAAAGGATTTTTTATGACAGAAGCATGTTCTGATTGTTCTGTGACATTCGTTGCAGCAGCGATTAATGTTCCGGTGCGTGTAATGTTGCCATCAGCTTTTACGGTAACTGGTCCGGCAGGAGCGATCAGCTGCTGCTGTGGCATGGCAATTTCTTCAACAATTTTACAATCTTTGCTTTCGGTGGTTACGGCATATTTTTGTGTTTCTAAATTGATTGCACCTGCCGTTGATTGTAACGTAATGCCCTGTGGACCAGTTGCAACAATGCGATTATTTAAATGGGTCTGATCATTTTCAGTAATGCATGAAACAGTGTCGGCAACAATGTCGCCGGGTGATTGATAGGGATTGATATCATGTGGTGCGATACAAAGCAATGTATGTTGTTCTTCATTTGCACCGATATTAAGTATTTGTGAAAGTAGCATTGATTGTTGAACGCGCTGCATATCTTCTGGTGACATAATTGCTTTGTTATTGTGTTGTCGCCATTTGCCAGCATTTGCCCACAATACTGAACTCAACTGATTTCCTTTTGCTTTACCTGCATATACTTTGCCTGCAAGATTGCCGAGCATTTGTTGTAAAAATAAATCAAGATTAATTGAGCTGAGTGGATTAAAAATGTTTCTCCAATTAAGTGGTGCTGCTTGCCCATCTTCGAGAAGCACGGAATTTCCGATTGCAGGTCGTGATGGTGCACCGAGTGGAAATTCTGTTTGCACGCTGTTGTCAGCGCACAGACGATAAAATCCTGATTGTTGCGCTTGCTCTTGTGCGTATTGCGTAACATTTAAAATGGTAGGTTGTGTTGGGTTAAGTGTGTTACGCGAAAGGCTGGTATTCGCAAATAATCCAGATTTTCCTTTGACAGCGAAGGTGCCGGCGCTTATGTTGCCCGTAATAATGAAATCGCCCAGATTCATATCAATTTTATCAGCCGCTTGAGTTGTGCATGATTGTGTAAGCTTAAGATAATATTGATGAGCCCACGCGTTGGGGTTGCCATTGACGTTATAATTGCCGTGTGTATAAAAATTTTGTGTTTCTTCCGTGTACTGTGGAGAACCGCGCAACGGCGATTTGTTGACAAGAATATCTTTTCCACTGCGCATTGAACCGGCAAGATTATGGATTTTGTTTTTTATACAAAAATCAATGATGTCTAATGATTCTAAAATTGCAGGTCCTGAGCCTGGGTATTGTGCGTGATCACCGTGTCCTCTTGGTTTTTCAACGACGCCTTCGCGCAAATGATTATAGGTATCAGCCTCAATTGTTGTGGTGCCTTGTGATGATATTTTGCCAGAAAAATTCTGAACTTCTTTTGGAGCAATTAAATGATTTTTAAGAGCACTCCATACGCTGCCATATTTAATAAATATATTTGCAGCTGATCGCAGCGTAAGAATATTATTGCAAGCAGCATATGCACTATTTTTTTGATTGACTGTACAATCAAAACCTAGATTTATCTGTTTTTCTGGATGATTAGGATATCTAGCAAGCATCTTCTGATTAAGGCGGATTAGGGAAGCGCTGCGAGGGTCATTGGCAATATATTGTTGTCTTATCGCTTCATCAACACCACGTGTGGGAGCGCCAATGGTAATATCACCCTGTGTTGATTCAATAAGTGATTCTTCTTTGCCATAAAATTTTCCATAACGTCCGTCAACACCGTGAGCAATTGCAGTCAATGAGCCATGCGTTCCTGCAAGAGTTCCCAATTCATCATTGCTTTTTCCTAATGTCAGCAGTCCTGCAACGTTCAATGAAAGTGCAGGAGCTTTGAGCACATAATGAGAGGTGAATGCTCCATTTACCAATAATTCCAGATGGCCAATGTTTCCAAAATCATAATCTTTTGCATCGGCACAATTTGCGGGTTTCAGGAAATTAATTGCATTGTACCATGCAGTAACTTTGCCCGGTGATTCTATTTTTGCCAAAAATACAAACAGTTGCGTGAGCTTGCGCAACATAAGAGTACCTGCATTAGAAAATTTTGATTTGGGACATATGCTGATGTCTTGCTCGCAATCAAAGTTTCCTTTGTTTTCTATGGTTGATGTTGAAGCGGTTAGCTTGCCCTGCTGTTGCCATTCGCCCTCATTGAGTAATGCACCAGAATTGATGGTGGTTTCTCCTAAAATTTTTACCTGGCCAAATAGTTTGTTGGTAAAAATCTGTGCAGACATTCTAGCTGCTTGCCAAAATCCGTGATTTAATGCTGTGCGGTAAAGATTGATGAAGTCAGTTTTTAAAGAGCCTTTGGTGACAAAAGAAGAAAGAGATGGTTCAAAGGTCATGTGTGCAATATTTATTTCTGTTTTTTTACCACTATAAAAATAGTGATTTTCTTTGGTGAATTGTACGTGTGAGCCTTTAATTGTTGCCGTAAGGGTATTGCTTTTGGTCTTGCTAATCAGTTCTTTAATGCTGACAATTGCCGGATTTGTTGAGGTGCCAGCCAGTTCTAACATTCCGGTATTTAATAATTTTCCTGCGCCTGTTAAGCAATTGGTTTTGAGGCCGCCGCTATTGGTAAGAATATGATCTGCAACAATTTTATCGGCAACAACGGTTCCACAAAATTGCGTTTGCGGTGATTGTGTGGTTAAGCTTGCGACTTTAAGACATTGCAGAAATAGCGTGTTGGGTGTTGCAAATTGCAGCGTATGAGGTGCTAGAGGAGCAGTATCTGATTCATGTCCAAAATATACGGAACTATCATGACCAATTTTAAGCAATCCAAAATCAGGAATATTCCATAAAAAGAAATTTGATTCTGTTCGGTCAGTAAAATTGGTTTTACCTAATTGGAAAGGAGGGAACATGTTCTGCTGATCAGTGATGGTACGTTGTGCAAAGTTTGCAACGAATGAACATTTTTGTTTACCGAGCGTATTGTTGGCAGCATTGATTTTAACCCTGAAGGCATCCTGCACATGTTTTTGTATCTTGAGTGCATAATGAGAAGCTTCGTGTTGCATGCTTAACGCGTTATGTATTATAAAAACAGAAAAAATGATGCTCCCATAAATGGTGCGTTGCGCCATTTTATATTATCCTCGATTGTTGGATGATAGTGGAAAAATAAGCTATAGCGTAACAGGCTATTATAAATTGATCAAAACTTCGCACGCTTTACTTTGCGCAAAGTAACATGCTATTGATCAGATCTGTATTGCCTATTTTTTTAAAAATGTAAGGAGTTGTTTGTGAATAAAAAGCAGTATTTTATGTTACTATGGCCATTATGTGCGATGCCGGTAATATTATCTCTTGTGCGATATGGTTTTCCTTCTTTATCAGAATATGGTCTTGTAACTTCTTTTCACATTCATCCCTTATTTTCAATTGTTATGCATACATGTGCACTACTTTTAGGCTTGTGTTGTGCGCAAAAAATAGGAGCGAAACTTTTATTCTTGGATGGGGATTACAACTTTAAAAAAGATATTTTAAAGCCAGCCGTTATAGCAGGCGTTATCTTTGCTGGCATCTTTTTAGCTAATGTATTAAGATCTGATTCTTTTTTAAATTATGTGTATGGTCTATCTTTTGGTGGAGTATTTGAATGGTTTATTGATAAATTATTTTACTCGCTACGTATGGATTTATTCACGCTGCTTTTTGGTATATGTGGCCTTGCATTCATTATAAAAAAAGTGGCAAAAAATGTAGCAATATCGAGTATTATACCAATTAGTATTGGATTGATGACGATAGTGCCTTATCTTCCTCTGTTATTTGATTGTATTATGCGCGGATTTTCTTCTAATATACCGTTTTTAATTAGTTCTTTATGGAAGAGTGCTGAATGGTTGCTTATCGCACTATTGTTCTGGAAAAAAGGCCTTGAAGCGGCTCTTGCGTGTGAGATGGTGATTGTTACTATTATCTATCTGATTGCACCGCTCGTTATTCTTGCAATAGGCGCTTAAAAAATTGTGCAATCCTTTTTTCCGATAAAATGAGAGGAAATCGATATGACTAAAGAACGTTATTTTATTTCAATTCTTTGCTTGGTATATCCACCCATTATCATTCTCTTGATAGCGAATATTGATGATTTTGTAGGAGAATTCCCAGATGCAGTTTCACCAGTAGCTCTTGGGCTGGTAAGTCTTGCGATATCAGTGTTTATTTTTTCTTTTATGTTGGCAGCCGGAATGTATTTTGCAGAAAAAATAGGTGCACGGCTTTTATTATTGCAAGAAAATTATAATGTAAAAAAAGATATTCTAAAGCCTGCATTGATAATAGGTGTTGCAATATCTGTTATTTTATTAATGATGCGCATGATATTCCCATTTGATTTATTTGCTGGTTTAGAAGGAAATATACATTCTTCTTATAAGAAGTTGGCAGCTGCATTTGCAGTTATCCAATACGATGTGCGCACGCTACTCTTTTGGATGTCTGGTTGTGCTTTGCTGATAAAAACATTAACACGAAGTAAGGCTATGGATGCAATAATGTACACGAGCATAGTTCTTATTGCATTCTTATTCAATATAGGTCAACCAATATGGAATTTCGGCGTTGCTATAATTGCTGTTGGTGCTGTTGTTAGATGTGGAATAGACATTATGTTGGGAGTGCTTTTTTGGAAAAAAGGATTTGAAGTTGCAGTGCTATGCCATATGATTATCGCTCTTATTCTTTATTTGATTGCGCCTGCGGTTGTTCTTGCAATAGGCGCTTAAAAAATTGTGCAATTATTTTTATACAAAAAAAGTGCCTTAATTTTTTAAGGCGCTTTTTTTGTATTTTTTTTGATAAATTATTTACTGAAAGCGTTTTGGTTGTTGTGTCGAATGAGGTCTTGATTGTTGAAATGTAGGTGCTGCAGATATAATATATTTACTACTTCTTTCCGTGAGCTGAGCAATTCTGCCTGTGTACTGTTCAATTATTTCCTCATTATCCAGAACATTTAAATCATCCCATGAGCGATGTTTGGCATTATCTGTCCAATTGAATGAACCCGTGCAGAGGATTTTTTTATCAAGTAAATTGCAAGCAAAGATAGCGAATTTATGATGGTTGCTTTCATATCTATCATTTTGTGGTGAGCATACGGAAATTTTGTTATCCATGAGTAGTTTAATTACGTGTTGACTATCTTGTCCGGTTCCTTGGTCTTGATTAGTGAATAATTCAATAATAATTCCTTTTTTCTTTTGATGAATCAGTGCTAATGCAATGTTCATAAGATTGAAATGGAAGCAACAGATGGATATTTTTTGTTGTTCATTCTTAATTAAAGCGAGCAGCGCTTCATCTGGTGTTGGTTTGTAAGATGGGTTATTGGAATATGGCACGGAAGTAAAAAATGCTTGAGGAAAGGTGAATTTTGGCAAAGTGTTGAGTGCATAAAGATAATGCGTAATTTTTTGTATGTTCTTATATTCATCATCAAATAAAAATTTTGCCTTAAGTGCAGGGCTATTTACTTGAGTTGTGATTGTGTTGCCTATAGTACGCATTTCTCTGATCTGTCTCTTGAGCTGTTTTGCTTGTGCGTAAAGTTCGGCTCTTTCTGCTTTATTTAACTGTGCAGCTTGAGGGGTAGTGAGTAAATTTTCCAGAGCAATAGAATCAAGGCTGAAAGTTATCTTTTCGCATTCAATATGTAAGGGGGATTTACTGTTTTGTTCGAGGCAAAGCTTTTTTGGTTGAGGGCCAATATCGGCAGCGTCGAAGGTTGTTTTTTGGCCAGAGAGCAGTTGATCTGCCTGTCTTTTCATCCCATAAGACTGGAAGCAAGAAAGAGCCATGAGGGTGCATATGGTAATATTTCTAATATTCATGGTAGTTTCGACTTTTCTTTTTTAATGCGTATAATAATTAATCGGTAATATTTTCTATCATTTCCAGTGTTGCATGAAATGTGGTTGTTGGCAAATGGCTGAAAGGCTGCTGATTTATATGAGGCAATCAGGAATCAAAATGATAAGCGGGCCATTCAAGACGCTGTTTTTAGATTTCTTCACGATATGACTCCCGAAGCAATTGAATACGATAAGCAGCAGGGACTATTAAATCAAGCAATGTGTTCAATTGCACAAGGGTATGCATCGCCTCATTTGACGAGCGTTGATTTTTTAGTACGCATTCCTGAAGAAAAGCGTATTTCAAAGCAGATGATTGATTCGGGTTTGTTAAAGGGAAAATCAGTATTGGTGCGTACGGATAAAATAAATGATAGTGATCGCTTTTATTTTTTAGAAGCAGTAAATCGATTCAAACAAATTATTCGGATGTTTCATTCAACTTTCAGTTCATTCTGTGCTTATACCTTTGTTATCAAATTTTGCCAAGCATAATTATAGTTGTGATCTAGTGGATGAAGAGGAAGATAGTGCATATCAAACAAACACTCATTACGTAACTCATCTTGTTTCCTTAGCAGGATATTTACACTTGAGTCCTGATCAGCTGACGCCCAAGAATATAATTCCTGCTGAATCGGAGGATGCGCGTGTTTGGTTGATGGAAATGATTAGGCCCCATTTGGAGTATAATAAACAGATTAAAAATATAATCATAACAATTTTAGGAAATGCCACTCAAACAACATTAATTGGTGGGAAAAAGCTTGCTGATTATTCCAAACTACCATCGAACCCTTTTTCTATAAAACAATCGGAACAGTCGCCAGAAAGTAGTTTTGATTTACTTTGGTTCACCAATGAGGATGAGTGGAATAATATGATTGTAAGGGGTAGTCAACGTCAAAAGTCATTCGATAAGCTTGTTTCTCTTGCACATTATATGAATTGTAATCCAAACGTTACAGTCTTATGCAAAGACACAAAGATTTCTATGATGTTGGCACGTTTTCTTGATCCAGAAGCACAAAAACGTATGGCATTTGTTATCACCAACCCTCATGAAAATAATCCTTTTTTGGCTGATGATAGTAAGCATTCAAGCTCAAATTGTCATATTTATCGATGCACATCGCCACAAGATCAAAGAGTCTTGATTCAAAAAGTGCGCAGGGGTATTAGAAATAGCCCATATCAGTCGAATAATGATGTGAAAGAACAGCTAGAAAGCCTCGAAGAATCATCGGATGATGATATGACAATCGAATAGATTTGATTTAAAAATTTTTGATTAAGAAAATAATGTGTTGTATATTGCCTGGTGATAATACAACACATTATTTTTTTTTAACTAAAAAGGTGAGAGTATGATGAAAGCGCGTAACGCAGTATTGCATATTTTGTGCATATCTGGCGGTCTATTAATGGCAGCAGAGCAGCGGGGTGGTGGGCCAATGAATGCAGCCCGATTTTATGATGAAACTAATCCCTATAAACAGGCAAATGAATTGTATCAAAATCGTCAATGGAAAGATGCAGCAGATCTCTATGAAAAACTTTTAAAAGATGGCGTTGGTGATGCTGATGATCAAAACAATGCAAACGTAAACCGAGCATCGTGTGAATGGGCTGCTGAGCGTAAGGCAAGCGATGGGTGGGCAGGTTTTGATAAGTTGATCAATATTGCTGAAGATCAGCAAGTCTCACGAGAAAAAATTGAAAATGCAAAAGACGACGAAAAGAAATCTATCTTAGTCAGAACTGATACTGGTGATTATAAGAGTTTTATTGGTATTGGTGATGATTTTCATTTCATAAGAGCTGCGGGTGAATTAAAAAGACGTACGGGTTGGGATGTCACTATCTCTGTTCCCAATTTTCTTAAGGCACCACTTTCTGGTGCAGCAGATGCATATGGTTTGAAGATGGTGGGTGCAAAAGATGAACAACCAAAAACAGATTATATAACGCATCTTGTTGGATTAATTGGTCATTTGAAGATGAAGCCATCAGAGCTTGCTCCCGAAAGACCGTTATTTACAACGACAGAAAGAGCGCATCGGGAAGTTATGATGCAAGTGGCGCCGCAATTAATAGCAGATAAAAAAATCGTGGTGGTGTTTTTAGGTGAAAACCGCCAAGCAACATTAATTGGTGGCAAGCAGCTTCCACGTGATATAACAAAACATGGAAGACATCTGGATTCGAAACCATTTATTACTTTATTGCGAAATAATTTTGATGTTGTGTTGATGGATTGTGGTACCAAAGATAGCAGAGTTGCACTGGATGAAGATCAAAAAAATCAATATATGCAACTTGCGTCAGAAGAACAACCGTTCGATACAATCATTGCACTCGCTCTTGCGATGAATAAGAGTAAAAACATTGTCGCGGTTGCTGCTGATAATGGTCCAGCAAATGTATTTGCGCGAGCGTTGAATGAAGAAGCGCAACGTCGTATGACATTCATTATTCCTAACGGATCAAAAAGCAATGGTGAATATGATATGCGCATGGAAGGTGAAGGTTCAGAATATACGCAGATGTTATCAAATTGCCGTGTATATAAATGTGAAACCCCTGCAGATCAGACGGCAGTGATTGAAAAAGCATATCAGGATATGGCGAAATAATTTAATTAACGTACGTAGATAAAAATAAAAAAGGCACTGCAAAAAAAATGCGGTGCCTTTTTTATTGCGCTTTGGTGATGAGTTTTTACCCTTGATTTCAACAAGCTATTCTCATTACATTGAAACAATATGAAATTGTTTTACGGGGTAATGTAGTTGATGTAAAAAAAGGGGGAGTGCTATGAATAAGTTGTTTGTGATAATGATAATGGGATTATCATTACCATTGGTGGCTATGGAGCCGGAAGGTATGCAGTTAGGATTGTGTCCACAGCGTAATGCAGCCTATAATAAAAAAAAATTATCATCAAATATGTGTCCTTTCTGTGACAATGAAATCCTTAAGACAAATTTTATTGTAAAAGAAGATTTGCCCAATGATACGCGCATAATATTGAACAAAAATCCCTATTGTGATACTCGCCAAGCGCGCCATTTTGTCATTATGACCATAGCTCATGTAATAACATTGAGCGATTTTACTTATACTCAATTGAAAAAACAGGTAGGTGCTGCTCATCAATTAAGTATTAAGCTGGCAGATACATGCTATACCCATGAATATTTCAAGAATTATGGTAAATATGCGGGACAAACAGTTGATCATCTGCATGATCAGCAGATATTTTTTCTTCAACCTCCTGCATCATTGCCAGAACAAATAAAAATGCAAGAACAGACTCCGCTTCTTTCTATGGATGATATCTTGAAATTAGTAAAAGCAGAATTGCAATTACCAAAACAAATTGAACCAGTTTCTGATAAGACGGCATGTGCGCCTTGTTGTTATAATTGTTGGGTAAAAAATAGCAAGGATGATGAAAGTAATTTTGTTGTCGATCGTTTTGAGAACAATCTTGTTTGTTTGCCACATTTTCAAAAATTGCCAGGAGAGGTTGCAATTGTGCCATATCAGCATGCAGCAGGCATCCAATATTTACCTTGTGCTGTTCTTGACGAAAATAGAGAATTAGCAGAACAACTCTTGATGTGGTTAAAACCATACATGAAAGAAATTCGCGATTGTGATGGTGGTAATATTTATACCAAAAGCATGGGAAGTAAAGCGTCTGCCGAAGATCTCAAAAAATACCATGTTTATACGCGGGTAATGCCAAGAACTGCTATTCCGCTCACTCCCGGTTTTTTTGATGGCAATTCATGCAAATTAGATTATGATCCAAAACATCTTCGTGTATATTTAAAGGAAAAGTGCCGTACATATCGTGAAATGGTTCGTCAAAGGGATGCCGGATGAAAAAGACGTGATTCTATTATGAGCGAACGAGATATTGCATAAAGAGAAGCAAGCGGCACTGCAAAAAATGCGGTGCCGCTTTTTTATGAACAAATAATAACAAGTGTCGCAATTATGTTAATGACAAAAACTAAGTGAAAAATAATGTGTAAAGTGTCTGGTGTTGGATTGTTGCCAATCGCTGGTAAAAACGTGTGCGTTGTTCCATGAGTTGCATGTAATTCTTTAACTTGCGTGGCAGGCCATCCAAAAAAGTATGGTAACCACCACGAGAATATAATGCCAATGAAAAATAGTAGGTTGCAGATTGTGAGGTATGATGCCGCATATGATGAAATTGGTGTTGACCAGTAATAAAGTAATATGCCCGTATAGATAATAAAAAATGGTGTATTGATGATCGTCATCAAGATTTTGTTACGGAGCGAACAATGCTTGTTGAATGTTTCAAGATCATTCAAAGGATAAATATTAATCCAATCGTGGAGGGCAAGGAAAAGGGTGATGAGAGATGAGCACACAAGGCTTGTATATTTGCATAACCAAATAAAAAAGATATCCATGAAGTTTCCCTAAAATAGTAGTGACATGTATTCAATATACCAGAGTGGTGATTAAGATGGTATGTAATATTGCATATATTCGGCGCTTTTTGTAGTGTTGATTGAAAAAGTTATACACAAGGAAAAGAGGATGAAAGCTCATGATGAACAAATTGATACTCCGTGTCTTATGCGTAGCATTTTTATGCTGCGTTGATTGTGTTGCCAATATTACCCAAGTAGTTGTCCCAATGGCTGGTTTAGGAACGCGTCTTTTGCCACTCACCAAAGCTGCAAGCAAAAGCATGGTGCCACTTGTTGATAGACCGGCATTGCATCACGTTGTTGATGAAGCATTGCAATCAAATATCAATGATTTTTGTTTTATTATTAATGAACAAGAGCAGGAAGCAATAGCTGCTTATTTTTCACCAGATCCAGAACTTAATGCAATTTTAGAGGCGCGAAAAAAGAGTTATCTCTTAAAGCAAGTTAATGATGTTATTGCGCGTTCAATGTTTACGTACATAGTGCAACCAGAGCCGATAGGACTTGGGCATGCCGTTTTGATGGGGCAACCGTTTGTAACGCCGGGATCATTTTTTTGCGTGATGCTTCCTGATAACATTATTGAAACTGAGCTTCCGCATATGGCGCAGTTGATTGAAATTGCCGAAAAATACAACGCAAGCGTGATCACCGTTGAAGAAATTACCCGTGAACAAGCATCAAGCTACGCGGTTATCACGCCAGGAACTTTTCTCACGGATGATTTAGTTGAAGTTATTGATATCGTAGAAAAACCACAATCGACAGATAGTGCGTTATGCTTAGGGCAGATGGGGCGACATGTATTTTCCTACGATATTTTTGAATCGTTGAAAAGCATTGAGCCGGGTGTTAATGGTGAATATCAGTTAACTGATGCGGTGCGGCACATGATCAAAAATGGCAAGCGCGTACTCGCGTATAAAATTCATGGCAAGCGGTATGATATTGGCAATATAAAGGGATTGTTGAAAGCGACGGTCAGTTTGGGGCTTCATAATTCTTTATATCGCGGTATGTTGTGTGATATTTTTGAAAAAGAGATGAATGGTTAAGGTTTTTATCGATCAGATTGTGCATTTTATAAGGTTCTTTTCCTAGGACAGATTATTTTTTGGTGTAATAAAAACATTATGAAGGGGGGAAATAATGATGAAATTATATCATGTAGTAATTGGATTATTTATTGTACCTGTATTAGCTATGGAAGAAAATGGAAGACAAATAGAATTGTGTCCCGGTCGTGTAGCATATATACAAAAAAATAAACAGCCGTCTTCAAGCAGATGTGTTTTTTGTGCTCAAGATGTTCTTGCCCAAAATTATATTGTGAATGAAGATACAAAAAATGATGTAAGAATTATGATGAATAAATATCCTTATTTTGCCTTTGATCAAGGTTATCATCTTTTAGTTATGCCGATCTCTCATAAAGAGGATCCAAGTTTTTTTTCATCGCAAGAATTGTGGCAACAGGTTGATGCTGTCCGTATGATTAGTACAAAATTATATCCTGGATCATATGGTCAAGAATATGTTACAAGTTGGGGTAAAATTGCGGGTCAATCTGTTCCACATTGGCATAGCCATGTAAAAGTGTTTATTCAGCCACCATGTTCATTGGCTAAAACTGCACGTCGTTATAAAAATTCTTCAACAAACAATATGGAGTTTGCGTTTGAACAGGTGAAATCAAAATTAATATCATCGTATATTGATGCTGCTGTTATTGATCAAGATATGGCATATATACATAACCACTGCAATTGCTGTTCTATAAAAAATAGTACCAACGATGATGATAATTTAATTATTAGACGATTTAAATATAATGTAGCTTGTTTGTCACATTATCCGGGTATTACTGGAGAAGTTTCTATTATTCCGTATAGACATGTACCAGCGCTTAAAGATTTATCTCCAGAAGAATTAAGAGAAAATATGGCTTTATCTATGGCCTTGCTCTCTAAGTTAAAAACTTATGTCACGAAGAATATTAGCGACTGTGATGCTGGAGGTAATTTATATGCTGAGAGCGTGGGCAATCAAGCATCTGCTGAACAACAAAAAAATCATCACTTTCATATGCGGATAATGCCACGTACTGATATAACATTTCCTCCAGGAGCTTTGGCTGGAAATGGATGTAAGTTGGATTTCGAGCCCTTTAACCTTGTTGCATATTTAAGAGAAAATATTGATGATCTTAAAGTGATAGATAGCAATTAAAGTAAGTAAAGGATACGCATGAGAAAATTGTTATATTACGCATTTATAATAATACTATACGTTCCTAATGCTGTTGCGCAGATTACGCAAGTTATCATTCCCATGGCAGGTTTAGGTACTCGTCTATTGCCGCTTACTAAAGCATCTCAAAAAAGTATGGTTTCACTTGTCGATAGGCCAGCATTACATCATCTTGTTGATGAAGCATTGCAATCAAACATTTCTGACTTTTGTTTTATTATCAATGAACAAGATAGACAAGCAATTACTGAATATTTTTCTCCCAATGTAGAATTAGAAGCAATTCTGCAAACAAGAGGAAAAAGTTATTTTCTTGACCAACTGAATGAGGTTATAGCGCGTTCAACATTTACCTATGTAGTGCAACCAGAACCCATTGGATCTGGAGATGCAGTATTAAGAGGAAAGAATCATATTGCACCAGGATCATTTTTTTGTGTAATGTTTCCTGATGATATTATTGAAACTGTTCATCCCCATATGGCCGATATTATTGCGATCGCGAAAGAATATAATGCGAGTGTGATCACCGTAGAAGAAATGACGCGTGAACAAGCATCAATATATGCAGTGGTAACTCCCGGATCTTTTTTAACTGAGGATTTGGTTGAGGTTGTGGATATTGTCGAAAAACAAGTGTCAAAAGAAACATCCTTGTGTTTAGCGCCTATGGGGCGGCATGTATTTTCATACGATATTTTTGAGTCATTGCAAGCAATTGAGCCAGCAGAAAATGGTGAATATCAGCTAACAGATGCAATACAGCATATGATTAAAAACGGAAAAAAAGTGCTTGCTTATAGGCTTCATGGTTCTTGGTATGATATTGGTAATATAAAAGGATTGTTGAAAGCGACGGTCAGCTTGGGTCTTCATAATCCATTATATCGCAGTATGTTGTGTGATATTTTTGAAAAAGAGATGGGTGTAGTGAGCGCTATAAATGAGGATGGGTTATGACCAAAAAACAATACGTTATATTGTGGTGGGCGTTGTGTTAGGTAGCTTTGGTAATACAAATGGTAATAACAAGAATGGGGCGTGTTCCTACTGCTTCAGCAAGTGAATTATTACTCAATTCGCCATTTGTGAGATTCATACCATTTATTGTTTTTTATGGATTTATTTCGATAATGGGTGTTCGTTTTGCACAAAAAATAGGAGCGAAACTTTTATTTTTAGATGGGCATTACAATTTCATTCAAGATATTTTAAAACCAGCACTTTTTGTGGGTGTTTTGGGCGCAGGTGCTGTCTTAATAATTAATGCAGTAATTCCGTTAGCTGGTGCATATCCTTATATTTTATTTTATAAACCCCTATTTTCTTTGGTCTCTGTTATTAATTATGATGTATTTCTATTTCTTTTTTGTCTTTGTGGGTTTGCATTATTGATAAAAAAAATCACTAAAAATAGTTCTATGACTATTATAGAGTATGCGAGTGTAGTATTAGTCGCGTTATTACAGAATGGTATTTGGTGGATATGGCAGTTTGGTACAGCGGCATTTCCAATTGACCCTTTTGTATATTTCGGTCTCGATGTGCTCTTAGGTACGCTTTTTTGGAAAAAGGGATTTGAAACAACAGTGCTTTGTCACCTGATCATTGCAACCATTTTGTATGTGATTGCGCCGGCTGCAAGTATTGTTTTGAGTTAATAAGTAAAAAAAAACAAACGGCACTGCATTTTTTGCGGTGCCGTTTGTTATCAATATTATTTTTGAATGATGTATTCATAATCAAAATGAGTTACCGGTGCATTTGGATCAGTGCTTGGTTTTCCTGAATCAGAATCAAGAGCAATGGTGCCTATTTGTTTGCAACCATGCTTGAGATACATTTCGTTAACTTCTGTATTGTGAATAAGTGCGCGGAAACGGCATTTTGTGGTTCTAGGAAATTCATCCATTCCGGCTCCGATAAGCTGTCGCGCAATTCCTTGTTTTCTAAAATTTTCATCAACAAGAATGAAATGCATATAAACGGATTGTTCATCTTGCTTTTCAAATCGACAAAATCCAACAAGTTTATTGTCGCTCTTTCTGTCTTCTAATGTGTAAGCGATAAGAAGCTTAAGAGGGTTGTTCGGATCTTGATTTCTGATAATGGCTTCATTTTTTTCATTATTGAGCTTTGTTTTTTCTGCTATAAATTCTTCTACATCTCTACCAGGAAACAATGGAGCGTAATGTTTTTCCCAAAGAGGTTTAAAATCGTTTAGATATTGTTTTGTGGAAAGCGCATTGAGGTCTGGTATCCAGCCTTGATGTGCTTGCCTGATAAGAATACGCTTTTTTTCAGCGCAATGTAGAGAAAGTATTGAGCACAGAATAAGGGGAAGTGCATACTTCATGAAAAATCTCTCCAGATAAAATGGTTCATTGAGCAATTTTCACCATTAATAGCTGGAAAGGTGTGTAATGTCAATTGCTGTTTAACCCGACCTATGAATAAATGATAACAAGCGTTGCAATCATATATGCATTCTAGTTTGGTACACATTGGATGAAAAATAAGTATTTATAGTGATCGCATAGATGGGCTTCGATCTTCAAGATCAATAAGAGTTTTTCCGCCATTCCATCCACTGGTAATGCCAGTTTTTTCACTCGCATTTCTTCTGCCAGTAAAACGAAAGGTAGGTTCATCGCCTATTTTTCGTCCATATTTCTTATTTTCTTCCTTTACCAGGCGTTTTTCTGCGTTTGCCATTTCTTTATTGGTTTGCTTACAAAATTCTTCTGTTATCACGTATTGACACTTTATATCTTGAAAACGAGGATCGTTTTTTTCAGGACTGAGGACGCGAGAAGCTACGACCTTGTCGCCCTCTTTTTCTGATATTTTCAATCCAGGCAAATCAGGACTGCCGTATCCTTCGTACATAACTATATCGTTAGGATTTTTATCAATTAAATAACTGGCAGGAATAGGTATTTGTACGGGTTGTCCTATGTACTTGAAACTGTTTTTTTGCATTTTCGAGAATTCTGCGGGATTGTTCTTGCGCATGTTATCCATACTAAGTTCCCATCCTTCTTTGGCGAGGGTCTGGTTTAGTTGACCTATGACTATATATGGGTTGGTGCCTATATTTGTATATGTATCAAGCTGATTATTCGGTGCTTGTGATTGCGTGCAGACCTTAGCTACGGAGGTTACTTGGGAAGTCCCCATTTTTTTAGGTGTGGTGAGTTCCATAGCGCTGATTTTACCATATAGCGCAACTATCAAAAATAAAAAAGAAAGCAGATTGAGTTTTTTCATAGAAATGCCTATATCTAAAAGAATCTAAAAAATATATAATTCTAATATGAATTATATCACAAATGGCAATAAATTCAATGACTACTTACTTCTGCTTTTAACTTCCTCAAAGCGCGCAAGATACTGATCAATGATCGCTGGATCATCTAAGATCATTATGTCATCCCAAGAGTTAGTGTTTCCATGTTTTGTAGGATTGTATGATCCAATTACCAGAAGTCTTTTATCGAGCAAATTCTTCTGAAATATAAAGAATTTATGGTGCATTTGTTCAAATTTATCGTTTTGGGGGGAAAGTACGGGAATGCCACTTTCTTGCAAATTTGTAATGATAAATTTGTCTTGTGGGTTACTTCCTTGAGATTGATTGGTTATGATTTCAACCGATACGCCTTTATCTTTTTGCTCAACAAGAGCTTCTGCAAGAGATCCTAAGGTGAAATGAAAGCAACATACATATATTTTTTCTTTTTCATTTTTGATCAGGCCAGCAATAATCAGACTAAGATCAGGTCGTGTATCAGCTGGTCGATTATAGGGATCGGCAGTAAAAAATGCCTGAGGAAAACTGAATTGTGGGATGCTTTGATAAGCAAAAAGACAGTTTTTTATTGTTGTGATACGCTTAAGATCATCTGCCCATAAGCCGGGATTTGTCAGAAGAGGTTCTTCTAAAGATTTTGCCTGTAGATAGAGATCAGTTTTATCTTTTTTGCTGAGTGAGCGTGCTTGAGGTTGAGAGAGAAGTTGTTCAAAAGTAAGAGAATCGGCGGTGTAGATGCCATTTTTTATTTTTCTATAAAACTCAAATTCTCTTGGATTTAGTTGGGCTCTTTCAATTATTGTCCTCTCTACATCCATGGGGCCAGGTTGGAGCGGTGTATCTTGTGTATTTGCGACTTTTATTGGTCTATTGCTTGGTATGGGGCTGCTGCCTCTTTTCATGCCGTAAGCTTGGCATGAGATAATTAAAATAAGGCTTACATAGAACATATTTTTTATGTTCATAAAATGTTCCTTTTTCTATTTACTTCTGCTTTTAACTTCCTCAAAGCGTGCAAGATACTGATCAATGATCACTGGATCATCTAAGATCATTATGTCGTCCCAAGAGTTAGTGTTTCCATGTTTTGTAGGATTATATGATCCAATCACCAGAAGTCTTTTATCGAGTAAATTCTTCTGAAATATAAAGAATTTATGGTGCATTTGTTCAAATTTATCGTTTTGGGGGGAAAGTACGGGAATGCCACTTTCTTGCAATTTTGTAATGATAAATTTGTCTTGTGGCTTACTTCCTTGAGATTGATTGGTTATGATTTCAACCGATACGCCTTTATCTTTTTGCTCAACAAGAGCTTCTCCAAGAGATCCTAAGGTGAAATGAAAGCAACATACGTATATTTTTTCTTTTTCATTTTTAATCAGGCCAGCAATGATGAGACTAAGATCCGGGCGAGTATCAGCTGGTCGATTATAAGGATCAGCAGAAAAAAATACTTGAGGGAATTTAAATTGTGGGATGCCTTCATAGGCAAAAAGATAGTTTTCTATTGCTGCGATACGCTTAAGATCAGCTGCTCCGGTAACAGGGTTCATGAGAAGAGCTTCTTTTACATCTTTTATGAGCGCATTAAGTTCATATTTTTCTTTGGGGTTCAATAAGTGCGCTTGAGGTTGAGATAAAAGTTGTTCAATGGCAACGGGATCAGCTGCATAGATGCTATCTTCTATTTTTTTATAAAGTTCAGATGCAAATGGATTTGGCACATCTTGTGTGTTTGCAACTTTCGTTGGCCTAATGTTCGGTATGGGGCTACCGCCTCTTTTCATGCCGTAAGTTTGGTATGCGAATAATAGAATAAGGCCCATGTATAACATATTTCTTACGCGCATAAGATACTCTCCAGGTAAAAGGGGGATCCATTAACTTGACAATGTAAATTTCTATTAGTATTATATGTCTAATGTGAGACAAAAAGCCAGGGTTTCTTTCTCTGGTGGCTTTCTAACCTTTACAAAACTCGATTTTTTGCTTACATTGAGGGTATGTTAGCAGTCTTAGAGTGGCCATTTGATGGCATAAAAACATAAAAATTTAAAGGCATTACTATGAAAAAAGATATACATCCACAACTTCATGACATTATTGCACGCTGTGCATGCGGTAATTCATTCGAAACTCATTCAACCAATCCAGAACTGCGCGTCACGATCTGTTCTAATTGCCATCCATTCTTTACGGGGCAACAGAAATTTCTTGATACCGCTGGTCGTATTGATAAATTCAATAAAAAATATCCTCCAAAAAAAGCATAACTTTTTATGGATATGACCGTTCTGTCGCAATTACAAACAAGATACGACGATCTAACAGGCGAGCTAGCTGCCGTTACTGATAATACCCAACGCGCGGTATTACAGAAGGAGTTAGCTCGTCTTTTACGTATTATAGATGCGCATAAAGATCTCGATCGCCTGAATGTACTGGTTACTGAAACAAAGAACCAGTTGAAGCGCTCATTAGAAGACGCTGAAATGGCAGAACTTTTTAAAGTTGAGCTCCATGATTTGGAGATACAAAAACTTCAAAAAGAACGAGCTCTTGAAGATTTAATGATCCCTTCTGATGAGCATGATGAGCGGTCGGTTTTTATAGAAATCCGTGCAGGAGCAGGTGGTCAGGAAGCAGCACTCTTTGCTGCAGATCTATTGCGAATGTATACCAACTATGCTATTAAAAAAGGCTGGAGAACAGCCATTGTTGATGAAAGCTTCACCGATTTGGGTGGGATTCGTGATGTAACGCTCCATGTTGAAGGCGAAGGTGCCTATGGTCATCTTAAGTTTGAAGCGGGTGTTCATCGCGTCCAGCGTGTGCCTAAAACTGAAACGGCAGGGCGTGTTCATACATCAACTGCAACTGTTGCAGTATTGCCTGAGGCCCATGAAGTTGATGTCAGCGTTAATCCTGCTGATTTGCGTATCGATGTATTTCGTGCAAGTGGTGCTGGTGGTCAACACGTTAATACCACCGATTCAGCCGTTCGTATTACTCATATTCCTACCGGTGTGGTAGTGTCTTGCCAAGATGAACGTTCTCAGCATAAAAATAAGGCCAAAGCGCTCAAGGTGTTGCAGTCTCGGTTGCTTGCGTTTGAAAAAGAACGTCATGCAGCTGAAGTCGGAAAGCAACGCAAAGACCAGGTTGGCCGTGGTATGCGTGCTGAAAAGGTTCGTACCTACAATTTCCCTCAAAATCGAGTAACTGATCATAATGCCGATATAACACTCAAGAAACTTGATTATGTTATTGAAGGCGATCTTGATGAAATTATCGAAGCGCTGCGCGCTCTTGATAGAGAAGAAAGACGCAAACTGGCGTTGAAATAACTATTCTATAATTCATTTCTTGTAATGGGCGCCCAATGCGGCTGCGGCCTTCGTAGCCTTCGTCGAAGTAGGCAATGCAATGTAGAATTGGGCTAAACGTAAATTAGCGCTCAAATAATCACATTTTCGCGTGCTGTCCCCAATTTTTCAATTTTCCATATAAATCTTTTAAGTCACCATTAATTACAGGACCTATTATTGGTGAAGATACCCAACTTTCTTTACGAGGAATAATATGCAGACAAAAGTGATTTGTGTCTGATGCGTCAGCAGTGCTGCACGAATATCCAATATTGCAGCCTTGTGCGTTTACCAGTTTGCATATAATGCGCTGGAAGACACGAGCTAGCATGTTTATTGCATAATATGTTACCTTTTTATCCATTGCTCCAGGGGTTTCATAATGCTTGAGGGGAAAAATATCCATCTGTCCAAAATATGTTGGGCGATGCGCGAGCATTGCCAACCCATCTTCTCCACGATATACAACTAAATTTTTTTCATCGTTTTCGAGACTGGTATTTTTTGCAATTGAGCACAGATAGCAATGAGGATGATATGTAGACATCTGCCGTAAGAACGCATGTTCAAGCGCAGGCAGCGTAGTTTTGAAAATGGATTGCAAGCTGTGTGATATTGCCGTAAGATTTATCGATTTTGGTGCCTGTTGAACTGTTTGAGCAAAATTGGGAGATGGAACCATCATCATGATTATTATGTGCCGATGGTGGTGAGTGGGAATGCTTGCGCCAGATGCTGATCCTTCATTAGTGTTTACCAGCATCTTATGGCATTGAGGTGAAAAAAGAATAGACAATTTACGCGTCAGGCTGTTCATTTCGTCAGATGTTTCTGATCGGTAGAATATGTCTCCAATATGCTCATGTGGAACGATCAGAAGATGTATCCCTTGGCTTGGAAGTATATAAGGGTTGCCTGCAAGCATAATATTATTCTTGTTTCCTCGATATACAATAAAATTTTCTTCATTGAGTTCATTGACTTTGCAGAGACGGCATAGCTTTGGTTGCGCCTGTTGCAAGGCTGTAGCCACCTTATTATCGTAGTCTGCTCGCCAAGGAGCATAGAGAGGTGCTGGGGTTGATTGAAGAGGTGATATTTCTGCGCAAAAGCTATTACCTAAGAACATACATAGAGTCGATAGAAAGCATTGTTTGAAGAAGAATTTCATGTCAATTGGGGATTTCTTGTTTAGTTTTTTCGCCCTGGGACCAATTATAGTAATCATCATTATATTCCCTGAAAAGTTTGATTCTTTTTTGCAAGATGATTACGAGTGAAAGCGTTCGCAGAGCATATTCTTGAAGATGTTTTCCTTGAGATGCAAGCTGAATAAACTTTTCTTCTAGGTGGATGGTGTTTTCCGTTGTGCCATAGAGAGTGAAATGGCGAGCGTCTTGATCGATCTGTTGTATGGTTTTGTTGATGGTAGCAACGCATTTTTTTAGTGCCCAGGAATTTTTCATCAGTTGAGCGTAATAGGTGATAAATGGATATGCTTCTTTGTTGTTGTTCACAATTATTTCTCTGAGCTCCCAATCGCTTGTCTGAGCATCGTTATAGTACAATTTATGATAATAATCAACTTCTTGGAGCATGTTTCTATAGGTAGTTCGGCAATTATCAATACATTGTTCATAAGAAGGCCGCTGATTATGGTACATAGTGTATGCTGTTTTTCCTATGATGCAGGTGGCAGCAATTCCCATGACAATCAGTGTTCCATTGTTTTGGGCGAATTGCATGATGTTCGTATGCCAAGAATTATCCATTGGGCATGTATCTAAACAGATACATAACAAGAAAAGAAATAATGATTTTGTGCTCCAATTTTTGACCATGCTTCTACCTCCTTATGGTATTATTCGTGCATTGCTTAGTATAGTCCTGAACTTATTTATTTGAAAAGTTTTTTCTGAATTATGAGTGGCCATCTTTTTGACTTTTTTGCATAATAGTATAGTATTTAAGGAAGACAAGTTTATTTACAACATTACAAAGAGGGTCGGCTTATGATGAGCTCCAAGATAGGTTTAAAATCGGTTTTACTAGCACTCGCTATGATTGCTGCAGTGCCAACGACAACTCGTGCGGCGCAAGCTCCAGCTCCCATCACTCCACAAGTTATTGTTTCTTTTATAGCGAAGAATAAAGAAGCTTTTGTTGCAGCTTTGACCTTGTTTGTAATAGATACACGCTTAAGAACGCGCGGAAGAAATGCTGAATGGAGCATGAGCCAGCTACGCAGTGACTTTGTAGAATTATTGAATGACTTCAATATTTTTGATTCAAAATTATACCGACAATTATTGTTCTTGTTTGATAAATATGTTATCGGTCTTCCAGTGAAATTAGAAGATTCTTCAACACGCACTAAGGAAGAAAATGGATCAGTTCTTGTCGTAAAAGGTAAGAAGCTGATGCAAAAGCCATTTGGTCTGTATGGTCTCTTTGATGCATACGTGTTGATGCAGATGAAGAAATTTACTGAATATGTGCCGACTATAGGTATATTTGCCGTGTTGCTTACTAATCCAGTACTTTCTTTGGAGCTTGCAGCAACTAAAGCGGGAACACCGGGTAAATAACCAGTAATATTTTGAGATTACCACAAGAGGTCCGTTGAAAAACGGACCTCTTTGTTTGAATAGTCATCGCGCAAATATTGGTCCTCGGTCCGTTCGCCCTGAGTGTTTTATGGAGCGTAGCGTAATAAAATGTATCGAAGGGTATAATATATTTTCTGAATTAATCTTCAATTTACCCTTCGATACATTTTTTGAAGACAAAAAACACTTCCTCCTTCGCTAAAGCTATGGAGGATACGCAGGGCAATCTTTTTTGGGATCCCCACGAAGTTTCACGGAGTGGGGTCAAGCGAACGGGGGAAAAGATAACGATCTTTAAAAATCATTAGAGTTTTGAAAGAGCTCTATTGAAAAGTTATCGAGCATTCCTTTAGGATATGGGTTAAATTCCTTAATAGCCTATTCAGGGGAGCCGTGATTATGAATGGATTTTTAAAAAGACTATTGCAGCTCAATTTTTTGTTATGTACGTTTATTGTTCTTGAAGCTGCACACAAGCCATGGACTTTTCTTGTATATATGGCAGCAGCAAATGATTTAAATCAGTTTGTCGATGTACATTTACAAGAACTGATGAAAGTTGGTTCCAATGGTATGGTTAACGTTATTGTCTATCTTACGCTCCATGAAGAAGGCAAGCAGAAAACAACAAAAAAATTATATATCGCTCAAAATTCAATCGTTCAAATAACAGATTCACTGCCACGCGATAGTGGCGATATTGCCACGCTAGAAGAAGCATTGCAGTGGGCGTGTCTTGATTATCCTTCCAATCATCTTGCGGTTGTAGTATGGAGCAAGGGATCAGGGGTGTTGAATAGATCCGGATCATGCGTGACGAAAGGTGTTTGTTACGATTGTGATACCGATCATTATTTGACTGATCGCGATTGTGCGCAAGCCTTTTTGTGGGCTCGTGATATATTGAAAAAGGGTAAAAAAATAGATATTGTAGCATTTGATGCATCTTTATTGAGTTCGCTGGAGATGGCGTATTCATTATCATCTTCGATAGATTATATGGTTGCATCTGAGGCAGCAGTTAATGATGGTTATCGTTATGCATATATACTTGGGCAGCTTACAAGCAAGGCATTAGATCCTCTTTCTTTTGCGGAGTTAATGGCAACCTCCGGTAATGACAATTCCATAGGAAATACAAATTATACATTATCTGTTACTGATTTAAATGCTCTTGAACCTTTGGTTAATAACTGTAATGCCATTGCGCAAATTTTAACGAGCCAATTGACGGGAAAAAATAAAGCTGCGGTAAAAGCAACGATAAAAAAATGTATTAATCACAAGCATTGTCTTTCTTTTGATGAGGGAATTTACATAGATCTTTATCAATTTTATAAAAATCTCTTAAATAATATTGGAGGTTTAAAATTATCTCTCTCATTGTCAAATCAGTTTAAAGCGGTGTTAAATAATGGTATTAAACTTTTTGATACCATCATCAAAGCGCACAATACTAGTATTCATTATAAACAAACTGGTGGTCTTTCTATCTATTTTTCTCGCCACTCAATTGATCCATCATATTATGGATTGTATTGGACGGAACAGAATCCAAATTGGTTGAATTTCTTAGAGGCATTTATAGCGTGAAAAAAATAAAAATTTCTTTACTCTGGCTACTCATCGGCATGTCTTGCGTGGTTCTTTACGGCAAATGGTATGAACGCAACAAAAATAAACAGGGAATGCATGATTACAGTTCTATGGTTGCAGACGTGCGTTATGGTAACGATTTGCATCCTGGCGAACTGGAATGTATACAAAATCGCCGGCCATATGTTCAAGCCGCGTTAGAAAAAGCTATGGGCTATTCGCTGAAAAATAAATATCAGCCAACTATTTCACTGGTGTGCAGTGGAGGAGGATATCGAGCAATGCTTGGTTCTCTTGGTGCATTTGCAGGATTACAAGAAATTGGTCTTTTTGATGCAGTTACCTATATCAGTTCTCTTTCGGGTTCTACTTGGGCACTTGGTCTACTGATGGCTACTCGCATGACGCTTCCACAACTTAAAAAATATGTTGCACACAGATTGATCAAAGATTTTTATACCATGAATAAAGGGGAAAAGCGGATTATTATCCGTATGTTTTTTGAAAAATTAGCATCTTCGCAATCGCTCACAACGGTTGATCTCTTTGGAGCCTTTTTGGCAAATCATCTTTTGCATGGTCATTTTGGTAATGATTGTCAGTATGTCCATCTATCAGATCAATGCGATTATATCAAAGATGGTCACATGCCATTTCCTATTTATACTGCTATTGATGGCAGAATGAGTGTTGCTCTTTCCAATCCTGCGTGGTATGAATTTACTCCTTTTGAAATAGGTTCTGCAGAATATGGTGTGTACGTACCTTCATGGGCTCTGGGAAGGAAATTTGATAAAGGACAATCGATCAATTATGCTCCGGAACAAAGTTTAGGATTTTTATTTGGCATTTTTGGATCAGCTTTTTGCGCACACGTTGGGCTTGCATGGGATCGAATTCTCAAGGATATTACCCCATCGTTTATGAAATCAGTAATTGAAAGTTTCTTGATAAAAACAAAGATTGCACAATTGCGTTTTTCATGGGCACGCGTGCGTAATTTTATGTTTGGTATTAAAGATAATGAATTGGCACAGGCCAAGAAACTCAAATTAATTGATGCGGGCATCGATTGTAATTTACCGTATCTTCCGGTAAGTGGGCAGCGCTCTGAGCGTGCATCGGATATTATTATTTTCTTCGATTTTGCACATAGCAGAATTCCTCATTCATTGCAAAAAGCAGAGCAGTATGCACGAGCAAAAAATCTCAAATTTCCAACCATTGATTATGCAAATATAGCACACAAGACGATCTCTGTTTTTAGAGATGAAACAGATCCGCATGTTCCTGTTGTTATTTATATGCCGCGCGTTAGCGATCCGCAATTGTGGGCGGTAAAAAAACAGCAAACGCGCTATAAAAAATATCATCGGATTGCAGGGTTTGATTTTGAGCAATGCGTACGAGTTGGAGCATGTAATACCACTAATTTTAGATATACCATGCACCAATCGCGGCAGGTAATGGATCAGATGGAATTCAATGTTGTTGCCAATGAAGATATACTTTTAGAAGTTATCGATTGGGTAATGCAGCAGAGATCATAAAATAAAGAGTACCGATGAAATATATTATACATTTTGAAGATATTCGTAATACCGATGTTGCGCGTGTTGGTGGCAAAAACGCATCACTGGGGGAAATGATTTCACAGCTTTCATCGGAAGGGATTAGAATTCCCACCGGCTTTGCAATTACTGCTGATGCATATTGGCATTATCTTGAATCAAATCATCTTATTGAAAAGATGAAATCGATCATCAATGAACTTTCTGATGTGCATGATATTAAGGCCTTGCACAAAGCAGGATCTGAAATCCGCAAACTTATTACCCATGGTACAATGCCTGCTGATTTGGCAGATGAAATTACTACAGCATATCATCAGCTTTCACAACACTATAAGATGCACAATGCTGATGTTGCCGTGCGCTCATCTGCAACAGCAGAAGATTTGCCAACCGCATCATTTGCGGGTCAACAGGATACCTTTTTGAATGTTGTAGGTGATCAGCAGTTACTGGAAGCGTGCAAAAAAGGTATGGCATCATTATTTAATGATCGAGCGATTGTGTATCGTGCCGAAAAGAGATTTGACCATTTTAAAGTAGCGCTTTCTCTTGGCGTGCAAAAAATGGTTCGTTCAGATGAAGCAGTTTCTGGTGTTGCTTTTTCATTGGATACTGAATCGGGATTTAAAGATGTGGTGATGATTGAAGCATCATATGGTCTGGGTGAATCGATTGTGCAAGGGTTGGTGACTCCTGATGAGTATATGGTGCATAAGCCAACATTTGAGCAGGGTTATAGATCAATTATTAAGAAAATGTGTGGCGATAAAAAAACAAAAATCGTATATGCCCACCGCAGCGCGAAAGTTAAAACAGTCCGCGTAGGAAATGCCGATCAAAACAGATTTGCGCTCACTGATGATGAAATTCTTGAATTAGCACGTTTTGTTATTGCAATCGAAAAGCATTATTCAACATTGAAAAACAGTTGGTGCCCTATGGATATTGAATGGGCAAAAGATGGTAATGATGGAAAATTATATATTGTTCAAGCGCGCCCTGAAACGGTCTACGCAGGTAATAATCATGCAACAATGCAGCAATATAGTTTAAAAAACTCGTCAGAAAAAAAAGAAACAGTTGTCAGCGGTTTGAGCATTGGTCATAAAATTGTTTCTGGTACTGCGCGTTTGGTAAAGAGTGCCAAAGATATCGCACAGGTGCAAGCGGGCGATATTATTGTAACAGAAATGACCGATCCTGATTGGGTGCCAGTGATGAAACGTGCGGCAGGGATTATAACTGATCGCGGTGGGCGTACGTGCCATGCAGCAATCGTGAGCCGAGAGCTTGGCATTCCTGCAATTGTGGGTACCAAAGATGGCACAAAAAAAATAAAAAATGGAGAGATAATCACCATTGATTGTTCAAGCGGTGCCGATGGCACCGTTTATAAAGGAAAAATAGAGTATGCGGTGAACGAGATACAGCTTGATGATATTCCGACATCATCGGTATCAATTATGGTTAATTGTGCAGATCCTGATGGAGCGTTTCAAGCATCGTTTTTACCGGTTGCTGGCGTTGGCCTTGCACGTCTTGAATTTATTATCACTAATTCTATCAAAATCCATCCCATGGCACTGCTGCATCTTAATCAGGTGCAAGATAAAAAAATGGTGCATTCAATCGAAGCAATTACTGCTGCGTACGCAAACAAAGCAGATTTTTTCGTGGAGCAGTTGTCCTATGGTGTTGGCATGATTGCAGCAGCTTTTTATCCTCGTCCGGTGATTGTGCGCTTATCTGATTTTAAAAGTAATGAATATCGCAACTTAATTGGTGGTGTGTATTTTGAACTTGAAGAAGAAAATCCTATGATTGGGTTTCGGGGTGCATCGCGTTACTACAATGAACGATATAAAGATGCATTTGCATTAGAGTGCCAAGCATTACTGCGTGTACGTGAAAAAATGGGGCTAAAGAATATTAAAATTATGATTCCTTTTGTCAGAACACTACACGAAGCTGAAAAGGTGGTGCATGAAATGGCATCGCATGGGCTTGCGCGCGGCAAAGACGGTTTAGAATTGATAATGATGTGTGAGATTCCATCGAACGTGATTCTGATTGAGAAATTCAGTAATTATTTTGATGGATTTTCAATTGGTTCTAATGATCTGACACAATTGACTCTTGGTATTGACCGTGATTCTACGATTATTGCGCCATTATTTGATGAGCGTGATGAAGCGGTGAAAAAAATGATGCTTATGGCAATTGAAGGTGCTCACGCTCAGGGGAAACATATTGGCATTTGCGGCCAAGCGCCGTCTGATTATCCCGAGGTTGCGAAGTTTTTGATTAATGCTGGTATCGACTCGCTTTCTCTTAATGCCGATTCGGTGGTGGCATTTTTGATGCAAAAGAGGTGATATCCAACTAGGCCTTGGTACACGCCCTTTTAAAGAATTTAAGATTAAGAAACTTAAAATTTAAGAATAATGCCCAATTTGGCATTGGGCATTATTTTTTATTCTTTTTCCATCTTCATTTCCAAATATCTTCTCGCCAATTTCCGTAACACCTCCTGAGGACTTGCAGGAACGCGAATTTTGCTTTGATGTACTATTTTAGTAGGTAATACCACTGTATATGTTGCAGCATTTTGCAAATGCCCGCATTCCACACAATAGCCTTTTCTTACAAGCGTACAAGGACAATCGCATGCAACTGAATGCCATTCTTTGTCATCAAAATCTCCTTTAAGATCCCAAGAATTCTTAAGGCATTTAACAGATGCATCAAGCGGTATTATGGCGAATAAACATAAGAACATGATTATCTTTTTCATTGTTTTTCCTTTTCTTGTATGGCATTTGAACTGTTTTTTGGATCATATTGCTCAAAAAATGGGCGTTGATCAGTGCTGGAAAATCCTTGAGGGCAACAAAAAAGAATATTTACAGAGATTGCTTGAATAAAGATAAAGAGAAAAAGAATACTTTTTTTCATGTCTATTCCCATTATTTTCTTTGAGTGATACTATTGCGTATCAGTATGATAATATCATTGTTAATTTTCAATTTGCAATAGAAGGGTGCGGCGGAGGTGAAAAAGCGAATGAGATCCGATGTTTAAACAAGAACAGATTTAAAAGTCAGCCATTTCGGCAGATGTTCTATGTTTTAGAGGTCAAAAAGTGTTACGTTTTTTCCAAAAAAGGGAAAGATCGTGATCATGATTTCTTATAAAACAAATCTTCTGGCGGTACTATCATGTATGTGTATGATGTCATACGCTATGGATAATAAAGAAATTACAGAGAAGATAAGTGAGCATGACCGTGAGATTAAAGAACTGAGTAAGCAAGCATTAATAATGTGGGGTGGAAAGTTTAATGCACGGACGATAATGTTGCTGGATCAGGGGTTAAAAAGGAGAATCGCGTACCATATGGAAGAAAAAGAGGTCTTGCTTGCAAAGCTGTCTAAGCTATAAACATGGCATTAATCTGTATTGTAGTGTACACTGAAATGAAACAGGGGGTTTATTGAGGAACGCGGTGAAGAATTGAACAAAAATTGGAATTTTTTATGAAACTAATAAGTCCGATTGCAAAAATGAAAAAAACGTTGTTCTGCGCGTTATCTGCTCTTTCTTATTATTATGGTAATTATTTTTAACCGTGAGGATGAATAATATCATATAATAAAAACTATAAAAAAAATGAAATTTATCCCCCCGGCAAAAAAAGCCGGGGATTTTTTTTAACCCCATAACATGTGTAAGTAAAGGAAATCGAGATGGAAATTAATCGTATTCATATCGTATTGATCGTTTTGGCAGTAAGTCTTGGCATTATTTTTGTATCGCGGCGTGCAAAAATGCGTAAGGCAAAGCTGACATACACCATTGGCATTTTGCAAACAGCATCCCATCCAGCTTTGGATGCCGCGCGAGAAGGTTTTATGGCAACGGTACAAGAAGAAATGGATGATCAGGTAGAATTTGTAATACGCAATGGCCAAGGAGCAATCAGTACAATTCATGCGCTTGCGCAGCAATTCCATGCCAAGGGAGAAACGGATGCGGTTTTTGCGATAGCAACTCCTGCAGCTCAAGCAATGATTTCAGTTGAAAAAGAAACACCGATTATCATTGCAGCAGTCAGCGTGACTCCTGATCGAGCAATGGATTTTTCTGCTTCTAATGTGTGTGGCGTAAGTGATGCAATTGATGTTAGGGCAGAAGTTGCCGCAATGAAGGGACTATTGCCAGAAACAATAAAAACAGTTGGCATTATATTTTGTTCGGCAGAAATTAATTCGGTTGCGACATCGCAGATTATGGTAGCTGAGCTGGAAAAAGCTGGCTATACGCCGGTACTCTGCAGCGTTGCATCGGAAATTGATATGGAACCAGCAATTGCAAGTGCCGTGCGCAAGGTTGATGCGCTGCTGGCACCAACTGATAATGTGGTTGCCAATTCTATCGCTCTGATTGCAGATATTGCAGCAAAAGCGAATAAGCCATTGATTGTGAGTGATAATCTGCTCGTGAAATCTGGCGCATTGATGGCGCGTGGGGTTGATTACTATGAAAGTGGCAAGCAAGCAGGTGATATTGCGTTGCAGATAATTACGCGTAAACAAAAGCCACAAAATATTGGTGTTGTGCAAGCCGATAGTAAAGAAATATACGTGAATAAACAGAAACTGGAGCAATTGGGATTGACGGTTTCAGATGCAATCAAGAATGATGTGGTGTTGGTATAAAAGAAATCATGGCATGAGGACCTTTTTGAAATAGATTGATTTGTAATGTTTTCTTTTGTTATGAAGGGAAACAATCAATTTTTATCATTTTTAAATCAAGAGGTTCTTGTGAAAATGAAATATTTTTCATCGCTTTTTTCTTTTGCGCTTCTTTCTGCAGCGCAGTCAGCGCAAGCCATGCCGATTTCAAAATCGGTATCATTTGATCGTAGGGAGAATAATGCTGATTATATTTATCTGACTAAAAAACGTAGTAAATTAGCAGAGGTTGTAGCGGATATAAGTTCATGGGATGAGGATAAAGATTCTTCCCTGTGTCGATTACGTCAATATATAGCAGATGGACATTCTGTTGCGCTTAAAGAAGCTGTTTTAGAAACTCTCGCGTATGCTGAATTGGTTGTATTAAAAAAGAGTAAACAGTTATCATCTGACATATTAAATCAGATAAATGATGCGCTTGATCAATTAGCAGATATGATTGAAAGAGGATTTTTAGATGTTTTAGAGAGTATTGAGGAATATTCTCTTGAGATTGTAGAGGAAGATTATCTTGATGTTGCGGATGAATATTATGATGGAGCAAATCTCAGATGTTCGTTTTGTGAAGAACTATCCCTTTCTTGTGAACAACCATTATGCAAAATTGAGTGCGAACGTGGTCCTCGCGGGCCCCGTGGACACCGTGGGCATCGTGGGCACGCTGGACCTACCGGAGCAACTGGTGCTACCGGAATAACTGGTGCCACTGGAGCAACTGGTACTTTTAACTCTGCAAGTTGTGTAGATAGTATCTGTACTGCTAATCTTACGGTTACCAATTGTATAAATGAGTTATGCGTTCTCAGCCTTTCTGTTGTTGATGAATCAATCAGTGGAATATTATCTGCCAATGATGCGGTAATAGGATCTGCAGATATTGCGTGTGATATTACGGTTGGTTGTAATATTTCTATGAATGATTCGATAAGTGGCGCGGTTGGTAATGTTATCAAAAATGATGCTCCATTTATCCATACTTATCCAGCAGGATCTTCCAATACCTTTGTTGGTGAAAATGCGGGCAATTTTACTATGTCTGCAACATCAAGTGTTAGTTCTGGTGGGCATCATATATCACCACCCAATGCACCACTGGGTGGAAACACGGCAGTTGGTTTCTCTGCTTTTGCCAGCAATACCACAGGGCAGCATAATACCGTCATGGGTACTCAAGCTTTGTTGAGCAATACCACCGGATCGTTCAACACTGCCATTGGTTATCTTTCAATGTTTATCAACACTACCGGTCAACTTAATGTGGCAGTTGGCGATACTTCTATGTCAAACAACGTAACGGGTTCCCAAAACGTAGCCGTTGGCGTATCAACATTCGCTTCAGGTGATAATAACGTTATCATTGGGTACAATGCTGGTAATGACGGATCGCAAAATATTGGTATTGGCGCTAGTTCACTATTTAATATTGAATCAGATCAGAATGTTGCAATTGGTTATGGTACAATGGCCGGTTCTTCATCAACCAATGGTAATAACGTAGCTCTCGGTTACCAAGCATTGTTCAACGTGCAGGGAGGCTTTAATATTGGTATTGGAAGCAGTGCCGGAAACGGTTCAACATTAGCTACCAGCGATAATAATATTTATATCGCCAATAATGGAGTTGATGAAAGTGGCGCGATCCGTATCGGAACGAATGGTACGCATACGGCATGCTTCATCCAAGGGATTAACGGTGTAACGACAGGGCTCGCTGCAGTGCCAGTTTTAGTTGATGGCAACGGCCAACTGGGTACTGTTTCTTCATCAATACGCTTTAAACATGATATCAATGAAATGGCATCTGATTCAGAAATAATTTATCAGCTCAATCCGGTAACGTTTGTATTTAATAACGATAGTTCGGGAGCAAAACAATATGGATTGATTGCTGAAGAAGTTGATCAAGTGTTTCCTGCTATTGTTGTCAGAGATCCAAATGGTGAGCCTGCTACTGTTCAATATCAAGTGCTTCCGGTACTTATGTTGAATGAATTGATAAAACATCAGGCGGCAATAGAATTGCAAAATGCAGTGATAGAAAATATCAATAATCGCTTGATGGCATTAGAAGAACTTACCAGCTAATTTTTAAAAAGAAGTACAAAAAAGAGAGGCAGCTTAAAAGCTGCCTCTTCTATTTCAAATGATTACTATTATCAGTTACTTGGCATCATCTTGATCAAGATCTACCATAAAACATTTTTTGTTTACAATGAGTGCGATGTGTTTTCCATCAGGAGAGAAATCGATTTTTCGTGTCAATAGTGGTTCACAAGATCCTTGTATGTACCGGCCTAGAGGCTTCTCTGTTGTGGTAATCATTTTTTCTTTATCCATATCGTACAATATGAGGTATCCTTCGTGAGTAAAGCCAGCTACCCATGATGGGTTGTGAGGATGGAATGTCAATAAGTCCCATGGCAGGGGATTTTTTGTAATAAACTGTTTTGTCTCTAGATTATAAAGTTCCCATTTGTCAGGAGTGCGATGGATGCCACCAAGGTAATAAAGAGCGATGATTTTTCTCATGGGACTATGCTCTTGTGCAAAAGCTGCCGCAAAATCTTCAGGATCAGAATCAGGACGTTGTGGTAATTCTTGAGAGTCTATGGAAATGCTGGCTCCTTTATGGATAGTTATTTGATGTAATATTTGCCTTGTAGCTCTTTCGATAGAGGTAGTGCAAAAGATTTTTTCATCATGGGCTGTTATCTTAAAAAAATAAAAGTTATCGTGCAATTCTTTTGGTAATTCGCAGTTCAGACCAGTATTGCTGAGTAATTTTTTATTTGTGGCATTTATTATATACAAAATGTTGCTGCGAGTAAAAACAGGAGATGGGTTCATTGTGTTATTATTGGGACTTGTTATTGACCATGTGCATTCTCCATTTTGATCATAAAGTTTTACCCCTGATAAATTTGATATAGCTACATTTTTGCCTGTATTATCAGGAAAGCAAGATATCATGAATTCTTTGTCAAATATTTTTTTAGTGACCGCATTGTTTTTCCAGTCAACTTTATAAGCACATTTTGCATTAGCAATCATCAAATCGTGATTCAAAAAACTCGCATACTGCGGTTCTTCAACCGCAGTTATTTCGCGAACCTTGAGAATTTTTGGACGAAAATCCTTTGGTTTTGCAGGTTCCATAGCAAAAATAAAAACTGTGGTGCAGGGAATTGATAACGCTATTAATCGATTGAAAATGCATGACATGAAACTCCTTTTGTATTGTGTAAAATATTGGAGTAATGCTAGCACATTTTTTTTGACATTTACAGTGAAGAAAGATGGTTGCACACGTGAGAAAAAAGGGAGCTTTACGCTCCCCTTTTAATTTTAATATCCTACGGGTGTATTGGTATGCCAATCAGTGTGTTGCTGATACGCATGGCCAACTTGGAACAATAATTCTTCTGATAAATCCGGACCGATAATTTGAAGACCAATCGGTAAATTTTCTTTTGTTGTACCACATGGCAATGATATTGATGGAATTCCCGTTAAATTCATTGCACAGGTAAAATAGTCTTGCAAATCCATTTGCAATTTATTGTCAGCAAACGCATTAAACTTAAATGCTGGTGCAGGATGCACGGGCATAATGAGTACGTCAACGTCTGTAAACGCGCTCATAAATTCATGACGCATCAAGCGTTGTACTTTTTTTGCATTGTTATAAAATTGCCCTGCGTGTCCGGCTGAAAGAACGTAATTGCCGACCAAAATACGCATACGAACTTCTTCACCAAAACCATCATGACGAGTTTCTGAATACATTTTACCCAGCGTAGTTGCTTTTTTATTGCGTAATCCATAGCGTACGCCATCAAAGCGTGCTAAATTTGATGCCGCTTCTGCGCGGCTGGTAATAAAATAGGTTGCGGCTGCATAATCAAGAGATGGTAATGATAATTGTTTAATTGTTGCGCCAATACCACCAAATACTTTGAGCGCTTCTTCTATTGCATGTACAATTTCAGGCTCGACTCCTTCTGCATGCAATGCATTGGTCACAACACCAATGCGTAGATTTTTTGGTAAGGTATTCTGTAAGTTTTTCGTGTAATCTTTTGTATCGATCTGTTGCATCGATGCATCATTGTTATCTTTGCCAGCCATAACAGAAAGTACGCGAGCCGTATCATAAACAGTACGAGTGAAAATGCCAATTTGATCAAGAGATGAAGCGTATGCAATTAACCCATATCGTGAGATTAAACCATACGTTGGTTTTAAACCAACAATCCCACATAATGCTGCCGGTTGGTTTACCGATCCGCCTGTTTCAGAACCGAGTGCCCAGGGTACTAAGCCGGCTGCAACAGCAGCAGCTGAACCACCACTGGAACCACCAGGAACACGAGATATATCCCATGGATTATGTGTTTTTTGATATGCAGAAGTTTCAGTTGAGCTTCCCATGGCAAATTCATCCATGTTTGCTCGGCCAATGAGTAATGCGCCTGCGTTTTTTAGACGAGCAATTGCAGTTGCATCGTACGTTGCTTTGTAATTCTGGAGTATTTTTGATGCACAAGAAGCTGTGCGACCTTGTTGGCAAATATTATCTTTAATAAGTCCGGGGATGCCAAAAAGTTGCCCGTTTTGGGCGTTGCTTGCTTGCAAAATTGATTCTTTATCAAATATTTCCAAAGCAGAGCCGATTGCTCCGTCAAATGCTTCAAAGCGTCTGAGATAAAATTCGAGAATCTCTTCTCTGGTAATTTCTTTTTTTTCTAATTTTTCTTCTAATTCACGGATGGTGATAAATGGATGAATCATGATACCCTTTTACCCCATGCTCTATTTCATTACGTATGTGCCTACTTCGCTAAAGCTACAAAGGCCAGGGGGACCCCAATAAGAAATAGATGTAGGAGGTTTCAATGTTGTTTTTATTTTAGTTATTTTCAATAATTACTGGTACTACAAAAAAATCACCTTCGCGTTCAGGTGCTTGTGCTAAAATTGGTTCTGGATTGCATGGTTCTATGATATCATCGCGTTCGATATTTTGATTTTTGAGTAAGGTGATATCAACATCTTTGGCGATATCTTGTACGCGTGCTGCGTAACTGAGAACTGCTTCAAGATGTTTTTGTGCTTTGATTATTTCTGATTCGGAAAGTTCGATGTTAGAAAGACGAGCAATTTTTTCAACTTCTTCACGTGTGATGATTGACATACAAGGATTCCTTATCGCGCTTAATCCTTCAACAAGTTCAGGATGAGCGCGATGGAATCCTGAATTTTATTTATTGTCATGTTTTTTCTTTTTCTACTGGGGTCCCCGGCGTAGTTTTACGAAGCTGGGGATTAAAGGAGGAAGTTTTCCAATGTTCGCTGCGGAATCTTCTGATATACCAAATACTCATGAGTGCATTACCAAGGTAAAATGAGCCATATAACAGAATAAGTTTTAACGCTTCGTTTTCAGTCTGCCATTGCGATAACAGGTAGGATACGGGAACAAAATATGCAAAACAGGTGACAAACCTTACCATCATCACAATGCGAACATTGCCTGCACCACGTAGTGCGCCCGATAGGATTAATTGTATCAGATCGAAGATAATAAATATACTCAAAACAGGAAACGCTTTCATTGCAATTCCAGAAAAATCACCTTTTTTATCGAAGATATTAATAATGGCGGCGCGGTGATAGATGAAAAATCCCAAAATTGCCGAAACCATACCCGTAGCCAAAATCATTGTTTTTTTGATGTTGATTTTGACGCCTTCCCAATTTTTGACGCCAACATCATTACTTGCTAAAAAGGTAATAATTTGAGCGAATGCAATTGCGGGCAAAAATGCAAAACGTTCCATATCTTTGACTACGCAAAATGCAGCAATACCATCAGTGCCGATAGTGGCGATCATCTTGCCAAGCCATACATATGCCCACGCCATGATTGATTTATCAAGAACCACGGGCCATGATATCGCAAGCAAATGCTTAATGTATGAAATATCAGTAAGCCCGGAAAATAGGTTAATGCTATATTTAAGATTTTTTTTATTAAAGAGTACGTATCCAAGAGCAATGATCATCATGCTGCCGTATTGTATTACCGTTGCCAATGCAGATCCTTGCAGGCCCATTACCGGAAATCCAAATTTACCAAAGATGAGCGCATAATCAAAGAAGACAAAAAGAAGGGATCCAAAGATAAAAAATTTCATTGGCGCGCGTGAATTTTTAATACCGCGTAAAAAACCTACCAATGCAAGATAAATGAACATGCATAAAACACCAATAGCGCGTAAGCGTAGGAAGGGCACCCCGAGCGCAATAATTTCTTCTGAGACACCGTACCATGAGTAAATAGCATGTGCTCCAAAGAAAAGTACGCTTCCAAAGGTAAGTCCCAGAATTGTGGTGATCCAAAAAGCGTCGCGTAGTGCTCGACCTGCATTTTCAAATGAATTTTGTCCATTGAATTGACCACTTAATACAACCGTTCCTACTGCAACAGCTTCACCGACTTTGATAATCAAATGAAGAAGGCTGTTGGTTACGCCTAGAGTTACGTACGTGTGCGTTGATGCAAGTGATCCAATGAATACAAGGTCAACCCAGATTGGCAATGCGTATAACAAGAAATTACTGATAAATTCGGGTACAAAATAGCGCATTAATGTACTATAATGTTCGCCTTTTTCCCCATGATAGAGGTCATGTATGTAGCGTGTGATAAAGCTTCTTACCATGATGATTTTTCTCCCCATGTTCCACCGGGTTCCACAGGGGACCATATTAAAGAACGGTTGGAACATACATTTAATGAGTTATAATGCTTGCTTCACTTGTTGTTGTGTAAAAAAGATAAATTTTCTCTCTACACTATCCAGTTTATAGACTATTTCTTTTTCCACAAAGGGCGCCTCAACTTTTGCCGGCGTCCATTGGGTAGATGCCCAATATACAAATGTAGCATCTTGGTAGGGGCTTGATGGCTTGAAAATCCGTACTAATTCCTCTGGCTGAAGCGATGCACGGGCAAAAAAATAGTCGATTTTATAGTTGCTTGCCCTTAAAAAGGTACGCCAATCAAATGCATAGAGAGTAACATTGTGTAGCTCCAGAGTCTGGATGACGTGGCTTAAAAAGGTTCTTTTTTTGTTATTAACCTCAATAAGGATTACATTCAGATGGGGGTATAGAATCTTTAATGGAAGGCCAGGAAAGCCTGCTCCGGTACCAACATCAGCGATCGTTGTAAGCCGAGTGAAATCAATATGCTGTGCTAGTGCAAGCGAATCATCAAAATGATATTGGATAATATCTTCAGGCTTGGTGATTGCTGTCAGGTTAAATTTTTCATTCCATTCAATGAGAAGATCCAGATACTGGGCAAGCTGATCTGCTTGCTGTTTGGTGAGATTATATTTGGCAATAAGGTTGTCTAATTTAATCGGGGCAGAGCTCTCTAGATGATGATTGTTCACTTTTTTTCCCATAAAATATATCTTTTTACTCTCTATCTATGGTACCATGATTACGAGTAAAATACAATTTGTATTACCAGTGAAGTGGTTCTATGAAAAAAACGTATAATCTTTATCTATTGCTTTTATTGCTCGTATATGGTCAGATTGGGGCTAATCCTACAATCTCATTTTTTTTTAAGGCAGAGCTTGATATCGATCATATAGGAAACAAGCTCAAAAAGCCGGGAAATTTGGCTAAATATACGGTAAAAGGGGCAATGTCACCCAGCCTTGTGGAAGGCATTGTTGTTACCTATGGAGGTCACATAACAGCTTCAGATTATAATGGAGAGGTTATTTTTCCCCGAAAACATCCTAAAGATGCGGTAGAAATTCTCATCACACCACATATTATTCCGGTTCCTTGGTTTGACAGTACTATTGGATATTGGACACGTGTTGCCAATAATCCTGCAACAGTTTATTCATGCGAACAAAAATATAATGATAAAGAGGAGAACTATTATTGGGACGTAGAGCATATTTCTTTATCACAAGATCCAACTATTCCTTTGGCTACAGTTATTATTATTGCACGTCCAGAAAATGTTATGATGAAAGAAGAAACAACGCCAACAAATAATACGGCAAATCTGGTGTTGCCAGATGTGTATATAAAAAAAGGACTCAAGACCGTGGAAAATGCAGCATATTCACTTACTATTCGCCATCTCTTCAAACCTGTCCGAACAGAGGAAAAGCGTGATCATTTAAAAATTTTGACACATGTTATCGATTAAAAAAAAGCGTCATTTTTTAAAAAAAGAAATACTGCTATACTTACCGTGTTCGACTAAGTTTTACGGAGTCGGAATGGGCATTATTCATAATGATTATTAAAAATAGTAATCACATTCTTTGAGGAACGTGATATGAAGTTACAAATTTCATTCGATCTTATTGACTTAGATAAAGCAATTGCCATTGGATCTGAAGTAGCTCAATATGCGGATATTATTGAAGTGGGGACCATTCTTATTTATCATCATGGAACGCTTGCGGTAAAGCGGTTTAAGGAGGCCTTTCCTGATAAGACGATTTTGGTAGATACCAAAATTGTTGATCGGGGAAAAGAAGTTGCAGAGCTTTTTGCCGATGCAGGAGCTGATTGGATTACGGTGATGGCAGGAACATCGCCACACGTGATTCATGCAACAACGACTGCTGCGCATCATGCAAATGTTAAAGTTATGCTTGATTTAATTGATTCTGCTTCTGTCGGTCAATCAGCCTTGGAGGCAAAAAATCTTGGTGTTGATGCTCTGCTGTTTCATCAACCATATAGTGAAATTGAATCGCTTGTCTTTCTGGATAAGTGGGATATGATCAAAGGCAATAGTAATTTGCCTATTTTTATTTCTGCAAAAATCAATCGTGATAATGTTGATAAAATAGTTGCCGTTCGGCCTGATGTTATCATTGTTGGCCTCTCGATTACCGATGCACAAGACAGTGCTCAGGAAGCGCAATATTTTGCAGATTTGGTGGGAAGATTTTAAAATAACTTTCAATAAAAAAGGAGATGTTTTTGCCATCTCCTTTTTCTTACTTTTTGTTTCTTATTAATAGTCGTAATAGGCTTGCGCTGGTGTATTATAAAGTTCCTCTGGATCTATTCCACAATTTTTACGCAATTCTTCCGCTATATCAGTGATTTCATCAACTGCAAGTTTTTTTAAATTGTTTGATTTATTCTTTAAAAGATCATTTATTGCACGTTCTATAATATCCATATCTCTAGAGCGTATTAATTTACCATCGTGATGAGCTTGTTCGAGTTGGTTGTTTAAAATAAACAAATTCATACTTAATGGTTTTTTTGCTTTTTCTGCATGACAAGCCATTTGTAATTCATAATGGTTGATCAAATCAAGATATGTGTAAGGGTAAAGGTCATTGCCGGGAAACTCAATAGTAAGATTACCATCTTTAAGAAAATGAGTAATCTTACATTCTGGTAAACGTATTTCTTTAGGTATTAGATTAATTCTTGTTCCCTTGAGATCATAATCATTGCGGAGTTTTTTGTATGTAGCAATAGCTTCTCCTCTGGCAGGATGTTCAATATCAGAAGATTGTTCACGTAAAAGATTAAAAACTGTAGTTTTTATAATATTGTGAATAACTTCAGAATGAATGGGATAACCATCGTGATGAGCATATTCTAATATTTTCGTTAAACAAAAGAGGTTGAGACTGAAAGGATTTTTTTTCCGTTCCTCACGGCATGCTTCTTGAAAATCTTTATTGGATATGTGACGAATATATCCATATGGATAAGGAAAAGAACCTTTAAATACAAAGTTGGGTAAACATGTACTTACAACAAACTGTGGTAAGCGTGGTTTTTCTTTGAGTTTATTCAGAAAATCTTTGTCAAAAGATATCGCGCGTTGTTGCATTTGAAATGGAAGTGATTGTTTTATCGTTCCTTTACGTAATGCTAACATGGCAGATAATTGACAGGAATATAATCCAGTTATAAGTAATGAGGAAAATAAGAGGGATGCACGCATTCAAAAGCTCCTTGATAGTGTGTTGAGAATTTTTTTGGCAATAATATAACGCATATATCATTACCATGCAATTTTTGCAGGAAAAAACTCTGCAACTAATTCTTGATAAAACGGCATAAGCTCAGAAACGTTAACTGGTTCTGGGCTTTTTGAATAGAGGTCGTAATTTCTAAATAGTTGCAACCATTGCATCATGGATCGATCATAATCATCCATCAAATAATCATACGCGCCTTCTTTGTGTGCAGCATAGAATGAATGGTAGCGGATAATATATGATGCAGCATCAGGTAGATATTTTTTTACCACTTGATACAAATATTCATCATGCCCCCAAGACATGTGTACATTATCAAAACCGCAATGGGGTTGATAGATGCCGTATGTTGTTTGCAATTTAAAGTTGTTGATATCGGAATTATTCGCAAAATAATCAAAAAAAATTACTTTATTTGAATACGCGCATCCAACTGGGAATGTATCGCCAACAACAGCCCATTGCGGTTCGCCGAAAAGAATCAGCATTTTGCCCAGATCATGAATCAGGCCGGTCAGAATTAACCACCGCGGGTGCCCATCTTTGCGCAATCGTTCTGCTGTTTGAAATGCATGCACCGTTTGCGCGCTTTCTAAATCTGGATCACTTTCATCTACGATTGCATCGAGTGCTTCCATGGCCTGCCAAATACCCATACTCAGTCTTCTGTTGAGTGGGGAGTATTGTTGTTTTTTGGAAAGTACAAAATCAAGTGTCTGATGAGTATGATTGACCAAATAAAATTCTTTTATTCTTTCGGGTACGTTATTTTCGTAATCACGAAAATCGTCTGATGATTTGGCCAAATTATTATAAGCATGGGTAGTAAAATGATGAAATGCGGGAATTAACGTCAGCAAAAAAAAGAAAATTTTTTTCATGAGACTCCTTTGGATCCGTTTTTTATCTCCAGTATTGTCATGAAATGGTAAAATAACAAGAAACGAATTGTGAAAAGGTATTAGAATTTCATCGATAATTTCATGACTGGTGCACCGTTATCACCGGTTGCCAATCCGAGCTGAAGCTCACTTTTTTTCGCCAACTTAGAATCAATCAATCTATTTGCCGATAATGCGTACATTGCACCAAATCCCGCTCCTGCAATCATTTGGGAAAGATAATGACGATTACTCGATAAAAATATGACGGTAACAAATGCGGCAATCGCTCCGAGTGGTACGGCATAATTAGAACCAAAACGCATGCCATACAGAACTGCAGTATAAGTAGCTTCTGCCAAGTGACCTGAGGGAAATCCGCCAAATTTGCGATGTTCCGTGGCAAATTTTTCATGGAATGGTCGTTTACACAGGTCAAAAAAAAGTCTTTCTTTAAAGCAATCTTTTGCAAGAAGCACAAAAGGCATGCCGGTGAGAAAGACTTGGCTGGTTGTTTGCATATTCGGTTCGCGGCTGAAAAATGCTTGCGTGCCCAGTAAGGCAATAGGAATACCGATACTTAAGCGTGCAACTTCTTTGCACCATTGAGCAGGTTCATTTCTGTTTTTTTTGTTTTTATGATCAAAAAAACAGTTATGTAATTTATCATCGATCATGCGGGCGCCGACAAAAAAGGGTGCGGTTATTACAAAAACCTTAAATGAATCCCATGCAAATAAGCCAAGATTAATTTTAAACACATCTCCTGCAAATTCACCCAGCATATGAGTGATACGGTGTTTTGAGGGAGTTCTATTACGATACCATGAACGATGACTCCGGGTGCGTTTTTTTGGAGAACGTTTCTTTTTTTCACCTGAATCTTTGCTGTGCTGTTGTGCTGGGCAAGATTGTAGAGGATCTTGAGTACAGAATGTAGCAATACTGCTTGTTATCAAAAGAAAATAGATTATTTTCTTTGCATAATTCATTGCTACTCCTAGTATTAAAAAAATGGTGGAGCACCAAACAGCTATTCCCGTGTATCTTTTACTCTTTGCCGGGGTTCCCCATTTAATTTCCCCAATTTCACTCGTTCTATTGGGGTCCCCATTTGAAACGCAGTGAAGGATGGGTTAGATAATGGGGATTAGGGTTAAGACTGTTTGTAATTTTAGTCTATAATTTTTTGGTTATATAAAACAAGAGTGTGATTTTTATCTATTCAAGCACGTTAAGATGTTTTATATTGGGGGCGACAGAAATTTCTGTATGGAGTTCCAAGGAAATAGGAGGTCGTATGTTCAGATATGTTCATGATACATTTCTTATAATTGTATCAGTTTCACTGCCGATGACATGTATGGAATTAGAATCAGTAAAAAAATGTAAACCAGAGCTTTCTATTTGCAAAGCGAGCAAAAAGGCAACCTATGCGTTAGAAGATATTTTTAGAAATAAATTTTTTCCGCAGTTAACATTGCAAGACGTATTGCATTTGGGCGCGACCTGCAAAGAATTTCACTCATATTGCACGTATGACAAAATATGTAGTCTCGATGTAAAAATTCCTTGTTTAAAGCAGATTACTGAGAACTATTTTTATGCGGGCTGTGTACTTTCTGATTTGAGTAAGCGCCTAAAAAACGAGCAAGATAAGGAGCGCAAAGGAAAGTTAGCAGAAATGTTCGATGCCCTTTATGCGTACCATGAAATTTTAAGAAATGAGGATATAAAACAATTCCGTACGTTTATTTCTAAGGATTTGCTTTGTGGCAAAATTGCTGTATATCAGAAGAACTATAATACGATTGAAAAGGTAAAAAACAGGATATGTCAGCAATTAAAAGAAGCTATCAAAACTACAAATATCTCTTTTCTAAAAGATTTGATCTACGATAGAAGTTATAATCTTTTTACGATATTTCCTACCAGTGACAGAAGTATTAAAAAAAGACTATCAATTACTGCTAAGAAAAAGGCAACCGGTATCAATCTGGCAGTTAAAAACCTTTGTTGGATTTGCTTGCAAGAACAGAGTGTTGACATTCTCTGTAGGTTTATGAAAAATGAAAAACCGGGTAATCGTAAAAACCTCTTGATTTACTGTGTTTTTCGGTATGGGACAGACGATTTAGTTTGTGCGTTATTTCACCGGAGAATATTTATGATAAATGAAAAATTTGCAGCTAATCGTACAGCATTACATTATGCTGCTGGTTATAATTATCATGGTTTAATAAAATTATTATGTGACAATGGGCATAATGTTAAGATTTGTGACCACTATAAATCAGAAGCTTTATATTACGCCTCTACTCAAGGTACGAAAGAGACTCAAGATTTATTGGCTGCGTATTACGATAAAAAATAACAAGATCAATATCGTTTGATTAATTTCAACAATTCTTTTGCATCAACTAATAATCTGGAGATAGTGCATATGTTGCTCAAAAAAGATTTATATTTTCAAAGTATTGCGCTGTGCGCGGTGCTTCTTTATATTCCGCTGTATTCTATGGAACAATCAAAACCGTCAAAAAAATCAAAGCAGGTGAAAAAATTGAGGCGATCGGATCAGGAATTGATCACCATCGATCAAACCAAGCCATTTGCTGGTTTTACAAAAGATATTGTGCGGACTGTTGTATTGCCTTATTTAAGCTTACAAGAGATGAGCCGGTTTTATCAGACAAGTATGGTTTATCGAGATGCTTTTAATCCTGCCAAAATGCGTAAAACTACGTTGGGATGCTCGCAATTAGAAATGGACTACTACCGCTGTTCTCAAGCCTTGGGCAGATTTGCGGTCTATCACAATGAAAAAATGTTTGATCAATTTTTTCTTTTTGATCGTGGAACGAGACATACAGATATTATGAGAGTTTACAAAAGAGAATTATTTGATAATAAAACAAGAATGCATTTTTATCGTAAATATTATGGTACGCCAGAGGAAGTTGAGCAAAGGGTAGCAGATTGCATACGCAATGCTATAAGTAAAGAGATTTTTGAAACATTATGTATCATTAAATATAATATTTTCAAAGTTTTTGGCCTTTACGAGCAGGATGATGCCTTTCAGAAATTGTGTAAGATATGCCTTGAAAATAAGGATGTTGATCCTTTAGTCAATCTTATTCCAGATAATGAAGAGAAAAGTGAGGCGGTACAACGTGTTTGTAAGTATGACCAAAATGGGCAACTTTTAGAGAGGTTGCTGAAGAAAGAGGTTATAAAATCAACAGATCAATATGGGGATGGATGTACCTTGTTGCATTATGCTGCATTACGTGGATTTCCGAATCTTGCGCTGCACCTACTTGCTCGGCTCGCAGATAGACATGCCATAAATAAATGGGGCAAAACACCACTGCATTATGCATGTAAGTTTGCACCGACTATGATAGGCATATTTGTGAATCAAAAAATTGCAATTGATAGCTCTATTGATTTTAAATCGTTGCAAAAAGAAATACAGAAAAAGCATGAATGGAAAACTCCTATCACACTTGACGAATCTATTTGGATACGTTCTTCATCTCATCACGTTCATTATTAAGTTTCGTATCATAAAGAAAGGATTTGCAATGGTAATGATGCAAAGTTCTTTGTTAATTGCGATGATGTTTATGGCTGTTGGAAATGAGTGTGCGCAGCTTTTCACCAAAACAAAAAGCAAGAAAGGAGAAATTGAGTCCTTTCGATATTCGCGGCCAGAAGATTTGCATGAAGTGTTTCGTTTTCTTCAATTCAATTTGTCTTCGGTTTTGAATTTTGGTTTAACTTGTCAAACATATCATACATATTGTGCGCTTGAACAAATATGCCAATTACCATCTAATACTCCTTATTTGAAGCCCATTCTCGATAATTATCACTATTGTACTTGTGCGTTAAGTTATTTGGCAACTAAAGATTGCAATCATATAAAAAATAAAACAGAGAGAAAAGAAACAAAAAAACTCATTAAAAAATCATTTGATCGTATATGGGATGTTCATAAAATATTAAGAGACGAAGAGATAAAAGATCTTCGGGGAAATAAAAAAGTATGGGAAAATGTATCGAATATTAAGCTATATTGTCATCATTATCATACTCCACAACACATAAAAGAAAGAGAGCGTTTGCAGATAACAAAAGAAGTGCATAACCAAAATAGCACTCCTTTATATACAATAATGTCGTTGGATAGTTATGATCTCGGCGCATTCTTTCCAGGCGAGTGGAAAGTTGCGATTAAAAATTTATGTCAGATTGCCATTAAGGATAAAAATAGTACCATTCTTGTGAAATTTATTAAAAGAAGAGTGGGCGATGATAAGCGAAAGGTATTCGAGTGTATTTTTCAACGCGATACAATAAATGATTGGCTAGCTTGTGAGGTGTATAAATGCGGATTTATGGGGAAAGATGACGTATGTTTTGATGGATTCACTCCTTTGCATTGTGCTGTTTGGTACAATCTAATCACCTTTATACAGTTGTTATGGGATGATGGAGTGCGCCTAAATACTACAGATAATAAGGGCCACATAGCTTTATATTATGCACGCAACAATCAACAAACAAAAGCTTTATTGTGGAGTTTTTACACTCCTAAAGGCGTTCAATATATTGCAGAATTTTATATAAATAAATGGAAACCATTGCAGGAAGCTCAAGATTCTCATGCAAAAAAGAATGATGCCCCCCAAACGGAAGATATAGTGTTAAGTGTGGTCAAAAGTTTGTGTCAGAGAGCTATTCAGAATGGTAATATTACTCCTCTCACAGAACTTTGCATGGATTTGAAAGAAAAAAAAACTGCAAAAAAGAAGGTAATGGAGTGTATTTTTTATAACACAAATGAATGGCTTGTGAGTGAATTGTTTAAAGCAAAAATTATTGAAAATGGCGATATCTTTTTTGATGGTTTTAATGTTTTGTCTCTGGCAGCCTGGTATGGTTTTTGCAATTTTGCGCAGTTATTGATAAATAGTGGAGCAGATGTACACCAAAAGAGTAATGCGGGTCATCCACCTGTATGTTATGCTGTTAAGAAAAATCAAAAAAAAGCGCAAGACTTTTTGTGGACCCATTATACGGTGACACAAATGCAAGAATTGGCGCAATGTTATATGGATCGATGCGCAACTACCAAATAAGCTAACTTGTTTACTGACATTTTTTAATGTCGTATCAAAGGCGATGCCGATTAGTATTATTTGTTTGCCAAGTGGTTCATATGGAAAATAAACTTTAACTCCGTGTACACTAAAAATAGTAAAGGAGCTAAAAATGTTACGATCTACCATTGAGAAAAGATTTCTGATTAAGAGCATTGCGATAAACGCCGTGCTTTTTTTTGTTTCATTGCAAGCAATGGAGCCAGCTGAACCTACCAAGTGCAAAAGACTAATACATAAGAAGAAAACAATCAAAAAAGTGCAGGAAGTTGATTGTGGTTTATTCCCTGGATTGATACCACAAGATATAGTAGAAAATTGTATAAGAACTGAGTTCTACCTTGAGAACATTAGTCATATTAAGCGGGTCAATAAAGCATGCAATAACTATTGGAGTTTATTGTGCCCATTGCCCTATGGATGCGCAAGTTCCTGTTCTCTGCTTGCATGCAGGCATCTTGCGGCTCATTTTGATGAGTGCTCCAGGGTTCTTGCACATTATGCTAGCTGCAATAATGAAAACATGTTTAAGCATTTGTATTATCGCGATCAAGAAAAGAGAAATATGAATGTCGCTAAAATGTTGAGCATTGAACAACCTACTTTTAAAGATTGCATGAATGTATATCGTGGAGATGTCTTTAATGAGAAGGAGAAAGTACGGATGCGTTCTTTAAAGTTGGTGAATGCATTACACAGCGGAGATAGGACTGCTGTACAAATACTATTGTTGCATAAAAATTTTGGAATTTCTGAAGGAACGGGTTTTTTTGATACACTACTGAAATCAGCCTGTCAATTTGGTGATATCGAGGTGCTGTTGAAAATAATCGGCGGAGTTGCTCATATTAATGAAGTGGATTGTTTTGGCTATGCGGCTATTCATTACGCGTTTCGCACCCAGAAGAATTTATTTTCTCAACTTATTAAGCATGGCGCAGATATAAATCAGTGTGATAGGCATGGAAAAACGGTACTGTTTGATGCAGTTCACCGTAGTTCAACAGTTGATGAGTTGCGTAAGGTGCTTGAGTTGAAGCCTACTATGAATATTGTTTGTGATGATGGACGCACTGCTGCTCATGAGGCAGTAATCGCGTATACAGTTCACGATGATTACGATATAGAAAAAATAGATCTTTTATTGGAGGCAGGGATTGATGTGCGTATTTCAGATAAAGATGGACGTACGTTTTTGTATTATGCTTCAACTATAAATGGTTCTCGCAAGCTAGCGATGAAGGCGCTGTTGAAAAAGCATAAAATCAAGGGTGCTAAGAAAAAAATAAGGCTGACTAAGCCAGCTTCGGAGGGAGCTTCTGGATACAAAGGTCCTTTGCGGAGCTAGCGATATTATTCCAACAACTTCTCCCAATACTCTCTTACTGCTGGCCTAAATTTAGGATTATTAAGTGCCACTTCAATATTTGCTTGAATCCACCCGAGCGGGGTGCCAACATCATAAATAATTGATCAAGAATAGTAAGAAAAAAAAGAAGGCAAAAAATGTTGCAAACCATGATTGAAAAGAGATTTATTATTCAAAGCATTGCGCTGTGCGCAGTGTTTTTTTTTGTTTGCGCGATGAAGCCGGCAGATCCCGTCAAAAAAACAAAGAAATCGAAGTCATTGTTGCAAAGATTAAAGCGAGTAGAGCCTGTGCCTCTCTTGGTTAATTGTGGATTAACTCATCACTTAATATCAAAAGAAGTGATGGCATTGATATCGTACCATTTGACGTTGCAAGATCTTGGACGTCTTAATCGGGTGAAGAAAAGTGCTTATTGGGATCTTGAGTATATATGTGATTGCAAGCAAAAGAAATGCGAGAGTGTTGCATGTATTCGTTTACAACAATGCCATTATGACATACGGACCAAAGTCTTAGCGCATTATTATAAAACTAAAAATAGTGCTATGGTTTCTCATCTGATGTGTCGCGAAGGGGATGTCAGATGGGCGGAAGAGAAAAGAACTTTAGATAGATTTATCGCTATAAATCGTCATATGTATAGGACCACAAAGAAGATACATAAACAACGGCTTATACAATTAGAATTAGCGTTGCGGTGGAGGGATAAAGAGCAATTATCCTTGTTTACAAATATCTTGAAAGGATCAGATTTCAATATTTTTGATAGTGGAAAAAAGTATCGTAAAAAACAAGTACGGTTAACTTGCACTTGTTTTACATTAAGATCTTTATTTTCACAAATATGTTATCAGGGGGATGTAGAATTGCTTCTTGCAGTATTAGGTGGATTTATTGAGCCCCGTGCTTTTAAATATGTTTTTAAATATGCAGGACCTAATCTTATGAGATCATTGATAGGCAAAAATGTTTTTCCAAGAGATGTTTCTGATAAAAGAGGAAGAGATTTTGATGATTACATGCAACAATATGCTCCTTCAAGGGAAAGCATAGAATCGGAATTCTACTATAGTTCGATTGAACATTGATTTCTTATAATATTTCTTATGCATTAAAATAGTAAAGAAGCAAAAGATGTTACGATCTATCATTAAAAAGAGATTTGTTATTCAGAGCATTGCGCTGTGCGAGGTGCTTTTTTTTGTTTCGTTATGCGCAATGGAACCGGCAGATCCCGTGAAGAATAAAAAGCAATCAAAGTCATTGTTGCAAAGATTAAAGCGAGTAGAGCCTGTGCCTCTCTTGGTCAATTGTGGAATAACCCATCATTTAATACCAAAAGAAGTAATGGCATTGATATCGCGTGATTTGACGTTGCAGGATATTGGACGTCTTAATCGGGTGAATAAGGCTGGGCATTGGGATTTTGAGCATATATGTCCTGCTGCAGTTGATTCTCAAAAAGTCTGCAATACATTGGCATGCAAGCGACTCGCCCAATGCCATTATGATATACGCACTAAAGTGTTAGCGCATTATGCTCAAAGGCGTAATGTGAGAATGTTTAACCATCTATGGATGCAAGATGACGAAGATACCAGGTTCCTTGATCTTGATGTGTATCTTAAGTATAAGTATCGACGTATTTCCGATCTTTATCCTATCTTGGTAAAAGATGTGATGAAGGAATATGCTGCGCACTATTGCACTGCAAAAAAGATTGAAAAAAGACGTTTGAAGCAGTTGATAAGGACTCTCTGTGGGGATGCTGAAGCTGAAGTTTTATTGAGAACAATATTGCCGAGCAGTGGGTTTGATATTTTTTTTACCGCAAGGGAGTATCGTAAAAAACAGGTAAGAAAAAGCAACAATGCCTATTCTCTGAGCAATATATTTAAAAATGCATGTAAGATGCAGGATCCTGATTTCATTATTATGATGTTGAATGGAAAAATTTACCCACACGTCCTCAAGTATATATTTGCATATGCAAGCTGGGGTTTGATAAATCAGTTGCGGCGGCAGAATGCATTTGTGACTCGCGTTCGTGATAAGCATGGAAAAGATTTTGAGACTTATATGGAAGATCTCGATCGTTCTGAGGAAAAAAGGTATCTTGCTCTTAGGGATAGGGAGAATTCTTATTAGAACCATCTCAAATCCTCGTACACTAAAATAGTAAGGGAGTAAAAGGTGTTACGATCTGTTACTAAAAAGAGATTTGTTATTCACAGCATTGCGATAAACGCCGTGCTTTTTTTTGTTTCGTTATGCGCAATGGAACCGGCAGATCCCGTGAAGAATAAAAAGCAATCAAAGTCATTGTTGCAAAGATTAAAGCGAGTAGAGCCTGTGCCTCTCTTGGTTAATTGTGGATTAACTCATCACTTAATACCAAAAGAAGTGATGGCATTGATATCATACCATTTGACGTTGCAGGATATTGGACGTCTTAATCGGGTGAATAAGGCTGGGCATTGGGATTTTGAGCATATATGTGATTGCAAGCAAGTTGAATGTACTACAGTGGCATGCAAAAGACTCAAAGAATGTATTTATAATACTCGCACTAAAGTTTTGGGACATTATGCCACAACGAGGAATGAGATAATGTTTCAACATATAAAAACAATTGATGGCGATACGAATGGGCTTTTCTTTGGGAAAATATGGCCCGTGCGAGATATCGATTCACTTTTGATTTTGAGAACAGATCCCACTGATTTCTTGAAAAAATATATGGAGAAATATCGTAAATATTATGGCGATGCAAAAAGAATACATAAAACGCATTGTAAATACTTTGTAGATACTGTGTGTTTTAGTAAATATAATCTTTGCATTAATGAAGCGAAAAATTTATTGAAAATAATATTGCCCGGTACTAGTTTTAATATTTATCAATCGAGTTATAGAAAAAAACGTGCTCGTTCCAATGGTTTTTATCACATGCACACTATTCTGAGAGAAATATCTGCAACGGAAGATGAATATTTGCTCCTTGTAGCAGTTGGTGGATCTATTGAACCATATATGTTCAAGTCTTTATATGAAAATCTTAGTTGGGTAATGATAGGGAAGCTGGAGAGAGAAGAGCTTATTCCTATGAGTGTTGTTGATAAGTATGGAAAATCTGCACAAGATTATTATTTTGACAAGGAAGATCGCAGAAGATATCGTGGTGGTGGTGGAATCGGATGAATAACATTATTGATTTTGTTTCAACAGCTTTTCACAATATTCTCTCACTGCGGGTCCAAATTTAGGATTCTGCAAAGCAACTTCAATATTGGCTTGGATCCATCCCAGCGGGGTGCCAACATCATAGCGATTTGTTTTCAGAACGTACGCGATCAAGCGTTCACCATTGCGCATCATATGTGCCATGCCATCAGTCAATTGGATTTCATTGCCAACGCCTGGTTGTGTTTTCTCCAACGCAGCAAATATTGCCGGTGAAAGAACGTAGCGGCCGACAATGGCAAAATGGGATGGAGCTTGGTCAACGGCAGGTTTTTCAACCAGGTGATCAACTTCAAAAACGCCATCTTCTAATTGTTGTTTGATGGCAATAATGCCATATGCAGATACTTTTTCTGCCGGTACTTCCATAACGCCAATAACTGATGCGTTATATTTTTTCGCAATGCTCATGAGTTGAGCAAGAGCGGGAACCTCTCCGATCATAATCTCATCAGGTAAACAGATGCCAAAATATTCATCGCCTATTGCATCCTTGGCTTGCAACACCGCATGTCCCAATCCGAGTGGTTGTTCTTGAGGAATAAAATGAAACTGCGCAGTATCAATAATAGCATTGACGCTTTCAATGAGGGGAAGCTTCCCTTTGTCTTTTAATGTTGCTTCCAGCTTGTTGTTGTGGGAAAAATGCAAATGTAGTTCTGGTTTATCATCATTGGCGATGATATCGAATTCATAAATTCCTGATGCGATACATTCTTCAACAATAAGTTGTAGGGAAGGTTTATCTAGTATGGGTAACATTTCTTTGGGAATTGCTTTTGTATAGGGCAGAAAACGTGTGCCAAGGCCGGCTGCGGGAATGACTACTTTGGTTATTTCCATGTGGGTACTCTCACATTTAAATGTTTGTGTTATTGAAAGTAAACACAAAAAGGTGAATGATAAACAATTAAACATTACATTTCCTTTTTTTTGATGCTGTTTTTCATTCCCGACTTAGTTTTTCTTCACCGGGGTCCCCCTGGCCTTTGTAGCTTTAGCGAAGTAGGCACATGTGAAATGACTGTGACCTTCGTAGCCTTGCCGTGCCCTCCGAAGCTTTATGCGAAGGATGGGGCGTAGTAGGGAATGTAACATGGGGTTCATTCAAATTGATCAAGAAATTTTATTTTACTCGAGTGGAATAGACGAATATCATTGATACCATATTTAATCATGGCAATGCGTTCAATACCCATGCCAAATGCAAATCCTGAATAGACGGTTGGATCAATGCCGCTTGCGCGCAGTACATTCGGATGAACCATTCCCGTTCCCAAAAGTTCTATCCACCGGGTGTGTTTACAAACAGAACAGCCTGCAATGCAGAACGGGCATGATGCGTCAATTTCAAGACCTGGTTCAACAAAAGGGAAAAATCCGGGACGTACGCGAATCTCTAATGTATCATTTTCAAATATTTTACGTAAAAAGGTGTGTGCGGTTGCAAGAAGATTGCTGACCGATATATTTCTGTCTACCAATAATATCTCTGCTTGGGTGAATAGGAAATCATGCGTTTGATCGGTAGCTTCTTTGCGGTATACTCGTCCTGGTGCAAATATAGCAATCGGTGGTTGAGATTTTTCCATTGCGCGTGCTTGCATTGTTGAGCATTGTGTACGAAGCAGCATTCCTGTGCGGTGTAAATAAAAAGAATCTTCTGCTTCTCGTGCCGGATGATCAGCGGGAATATTGAGTGATTCAAAATTGTAATATTCGTTATCAACTTCTGGACCATCAACAATATCATAGCCCATTGATATAAATGTATTTTCTAGATCAGTAATAATTTGGGTATAAATATGAGAGGTTCCTTTAAGTTCACTGTATCGATACGCGGAAACATCAAAATTTTTCTCAAGATTATTTTTGTCAGCAGCTTCTTCTTGCTGTAGTCTTATTGTAAGGATATCGAGTTGTTCTTGTGCGTGTGTTTTGAACTGATTGAGTTGAGGGCCTATTATTTTCTTATCTTCAACGGGCAGATTTTTGAGTTGCTCCATGAGATCGGCAACTTTGCCTTTTCTGCCTAAGAATGCAACACGCGTTGATTCAAGATGAGTTTGCGTGGTGATGGTGATGAGCACAGAGGCAAATTCCTGTTTAACGAGATCGAGTTCTTGGGAGATGTTTTTCATAAATAATCCATAATATGCTTTTCGCGCTCATCCTGAACTTGTTGAAGGATCAAGCGCTTAATCCTTCAACAAGTTCAGGATGAGCGCGAAGGAAAACTTTGGGTTCAGAATTTAAATTTTATAATAAAATTAGGATAACAAAGAACGCCAATGTTGGCAATACGGCCCCCATCCGATTGCTTTTTAGAATAGATTTCTTGTATTGTATAAAATCTAATGTAAAAAGGGATATGCATGAAAAAATTTCCTTATCTATTGGTGATAATTGGGTTAGTAATTGTTGGTGGTCTTGGATACATCAAAATAAACATGCAGAAGGGTGATGCCATGAAAAAACATTCCGATATTTTTCCTCATGAACCTATTACCAATCAAGAGAATAGTGCTCTATACGCACAAGTGATGGCAGCGGATCATGTTTTTGAGGCAACTTATCAACCCCAACCAAGCATGTTTGCGCGGAAAAGGGCTGCGGTGCTGACGTGCATGGATCCCCGGTTGACGCCACAAGAATTTATGGGGTTCAAGTCTGGGGATATGTATATCGTGCGTAATGCAGGTGGCAGAGCAAGTGATGATGCTCTCAGATCATTGATCGTTGGGTATAAGTTGTTGCGTGTGGAGGAAATATTCGTGATTCAACATACCGATTGTGGTATGCAGAAGTTTACCAAAGAGGTTATGGATGACTTGCTGCGCGTGACGGGTGTTCCAGCTACTTTGGTTAAAGATTGTGATGCAGGCATTTCAGCAGTGTACGACAAAAATGCATGCCAATGGAAAAATCCTGAAATTGGTTGTACTCACCAGGCAGCACAGCTACCGGCTATTGATTGGCTCACTATTGAGCAGGGTTTGTTTAAATCAGTACGTGATGATGTTGAAACAATTCGTAACCATCCGTTTATTCCATCAAATATTCCGATATATGGACTTATTTTTAATGTGATGACCGGTGAATTGATTCCGGTGCCTGAGGCAATGGAAGTGGGAAGAGCAAAAGAATTAGTGTGTGAATAGCATAAATCCGATTGCTTTTTTTTTAAATTTTTTCTATGTTAATCAGCATGTAAGAATATTTTAAAAAGGAGATTCCATGAAGAGACGCTTACTGATGTTATTTCTGCTGTGCCTGATGAGGCCATCTTTGGCTGATCAGGTAAGAAAATTGGCTGATTGCGATAAGCATGAGGTGGTTCCGACTTATGATGATAGTCCACTGATAGCTGCAATTTTGGCAGCAGATGATATTTTTGAAGAAACATATACGCCGCAGCCTGATCTATTTGCACCAAGAAAAGCAGCAATAGTCACTTGTATGGATTATCGTCTTAACGATTTTTTAAGTACCGTAATACCGGGCACTTACATATTGCGCAATGCCGGTGGAAGAGTTACTGAAGATTGGATTAGATCATTAGTTATTTTGTGGAAATTGTTGGGAATAGAAGAAATAGTTCTGATTCAACATACAGATTGTGGGATGCAAAAATTTACTGATAAAGTCATGAAAGATCTTCTTGAAGGCAGCTTAGTTGCGGCAGCATTGGTCCAGAATTGCAATGTTACCCTTGAGCCGGTGCAAAATCCGAATGTTTGTAAGTGGAAAAATACCAGTAAATGCTGCGGCAAAGAAGCATGCATTGATTATGATTGTATTGATTGGCTCACAATCAAACATGGCTTATTTAAATCAGTTCTTGAAGACGTTACATTAATCCGCAATCATCCGCTTATTCCATCAGATATTGCGATATATGGATTGATCTTTGATGTGATTACCGGTGATCTTATACCAGTTCCTAAGGCAATCAAGGCAGGCAGAGCTAAGCCATTATATTGTAAATAAATAAACCCCATTGCATTCTCCTCCGTTAAAACTTACGCCGTCGCTTCTACTTCGCCAAAGGCTACGAAGAACACAGTAAAGCTATGGCGCACACAGTCGGCGGACAGAGGAATGGGGGCCCAAATAAAAAGATGTCCAAGATTTTTCTTAGGCATCTTTTTAATGAGATGATAGAGGAATATGCACAGAAAGGTTGTTTTTTATTGACAAAATCGTACGAAACGGTAGGCTACACTGTATAATCTTGAAATTCTTATCAATATTGCCGGGGTAGCTCAGTGGTAGAGCGGAAGCCTGAAGAGCTTCGCGTCGTTGGTTCAATTCCGACTCCCGGCACCAGACTTCGCCAAGGCTTCCGCCTTCGCGCAAGGCTTCGGCGGACGCAGTCGTCTGGCGCGGCCATCTTTTTAAATGATGGGCAGAATAAGAAAAAATTAAGATAATAACGAAAGCGTGCCCGCAGCATTTTCCTTCCACCGTTCGCCCTGAGTGTTTTTTGTCTTCAAAAAATGTATCGAAGGGTAAAAATAAAAAGTCGATTCTTAAAGCTCCGATGGAGCTTGTTTTTTTATTCTAATTTTCGTTACATATTCTTTATTTTCATTTTTCCCCTTGCCCTTTAAACCCCATGTTGCGATTCTCTTCACACGGGGACCCCAACGGAAAGAATGTAGTTGGGGATAAAGTAGGGTCATTTTTATTTCTTGCAATTTTTTTTTCCATAATGATAAATTTCCTGTACAGTTATTTTAGTAGAAAACTAGTGTTTCAATTAAAAAAGGAAAACACCATGAAAAAAATATTTGTGACGGGTTTTTTTTGCACATCTTTTTTTTTATATACAGCTGAAAGACAGGAGATACCAGCTATAACACGAACCAAAAATTTAGGTGATACTGGTGGAGAGCGCGTTCCTGAACTTAAAAAAAGTCCTAGAATTGTTTATCCCATACGTCGTAATAGTAATCCTGATAGAATCAAACATCCTGATTTTGCCTCAGCAGAAAATCTAGTGGGGGGTGGAAGAAGTTGGAGTCCTGGAACCAGACTCGGCGATGCATTTCCTGCTCAAGCGCCAAAATCATAAGACCTTTTTCTTTTTGTTGTAATTGTACTAGAGTGGTAAAAAAAGATGTAGAGTTACTCATTTGAGATTATTAAGAGGGCGATATGAAGCAGACCCAAGGTGATAAGCACATGATAGCATGGTTTAAGATTGCTGAATGTGTGTCTCGCGGAGAAAAGGAGCGGGCGTTGGGTGTCTATCGCCTTCTTTCACATTCATTTAATGATAATGCAGTTGCCCGTCAGCTTGAAGCTGATATTTATCTTTCTTTTGATGAGTACGATGCGGCAATTCCTTTATATCAGCATGCGATGGAACTGTACCAAAAATCAGAACGATATCTTGAAGCGGCAGCGATATGCGAGCATCTTATTACACTCTCTCCTCATGTTATTCTATTTCGACGAGAAGCAATCAAATTATATCACTTGTTAGGAAATATGCATAAAATGCAGGCGCATACTGTCAAAGTTCTTGATACCATTTTAGCAACGGGTCAGGAGCATGTGCTGCAAGAATTTTTATCAACAATTACGGTGCTTTCTGATGAATTATATGAGCATGCGCTTGAGTATGTGAGGAGATAAGCGATCTAAATTCGATGATGTATTTTTGCTTGGATATGCTCAGAATAAAAGAAAAAAGAATAAATAACATCCCCACCCCGTTCGCCCTGAGTGTTTTACGGAGCGTAGCGGAGTAAAATGTATCGAAGGGTCATCCTTAATCAAATTTCTTTTTTGCTAGCAATGATATTTCTGACCAGTTTTGCTCAATCAAAGCTTCTTTTTTTTTGCGACTCCATTTTTTGAGTTGTCTTTCAGAATCAAGGGCTTCACTTCGCGTAGCAAAGCATTGGGTGTACACAACTTACGTCGGTAATCGTGTAGATGTATAACAATCATATGCATTTGATGTATGTTCGGAAATTCTTTTTTCCAAATTATCTGTATGGCCCACGTAATATGAATCGTCGCTACATTTTAAAATATAAATATAAAAATCATTCATAAGATTTACCCTTCGATACATTTTACTCCGCTACGCTCCGTAAAACACTCAGGGCGAACGGGGTGGGGATGTTATTTATTATTATAGGTGTTTAGATTATGTTTATTCATTGGGAATCTCATTCAAAAGTGGAAGATTGGGGGAGAAGGATACGAACTCAATATAATTTACAATGTACACTCAATTTTTACCCCATGATTTTCCAAGGATTGTGCTTTTTCAGCATCAAGAAGAATTTTTTCTTGAGGAGTCAAGCGCAATTTTTTCTCATTTTCATGGAAGATAATTGATAAAGGAGAAGTTCCTTTTGATACGCATTCTTTAATACTTATCAGTGTCTGTTCAGAGATATCACCATCAAGCGTGAAGGTTATCTGCTCAATATTTGGCCATTCACTCAAAGCTAATTCAACGGGAACAATATCATTTGCTTTTATTTTGCAGCCTGCGCCTTCAACAACATCAATCACTCCTTTAATAATAAAAACATGATAAGCGCTGAACCATTTTTCTGTGCGCGCGAATGTTTTGGGGAACGCTATCACTTCAGCAGAACCTGTCATATCTTCATATTGCAAAAACGCCATTCGATCACCTTTTTTAGTGACGATTTCTTTGCGTGTTTTGAGTAATCCGCAGGTCAGGGCGTTATATTCGCCTTTTGTGTTTTTTGCTTTTTCAAGCGCAGCTTCAAATGATTCGATAGCAAACCATTTCAGCTGCTTTCTATAGGTTTCAATTGGGTGTGAGCTAATATAAAAACCAATAACTTCCCGTTCTTTTTCTAATTTTTCTTTATCTGACCATTCAGAACGAAGCTGGAATGCATACAGTTCATCTTGCCCCGAGGATGTTTTTTTATTGAGAGAAAAGAGATCCATTTGGCCCGTGAGGGCATTTTTTTTATGCGCTGTTGCAAGATCGATGATATGTTCAACTTCATGATGTTGCTGCGCTCGGTTTCCGGGCAGTAAATCAAATGCTCCGGCGCAGATTAAACTTTCAATGACGCGTTTATTTGCCGTGCGCAGATCAACGCGTTTGCAAAAATCGAATAAATCTTTGAACGGACCTTTTTTAGTACGTTCTTCAACAATATTTTCAAGAGCTGCAAGACCAACATTTTTGATACCTTGCAGGCCAAATAAGATGGCGCCATCAATTACCGAAAAATCGATCATTGATCTATTAATATCAGGAGGAAGAATTTTAATGCCAAGATCTTTTGTTTCTTGCAGATAAAATGCCATTTTTTCCGGATGGGTTGCCTCAAGAGAAATAAGACACGCGAGAAATTCAGACAAATAGTTAGCTTTCAGATAGGCGGTTTGGTACGCAATCAGTGCATAAGCGGCAGAGTGGGATTTATTAAAACCATAGCCGGCAAAATAGGCAAGAAGATCAAAAAGTTCTTGTGCTTTTTTACCATCAAATCCAAGCGCAGATGCTTTTTCAACAAATATAGCACTTTGCTCTGCCATAACTTCTGCTTTTTTCTTACCCATGGCGCGGCGTAAAATATCAGCTTCACCGAGTGAATAGCCGCCAATTGCAGAAGCGATTTTCATTACTTGTTCTTGGTATACAATAACACCAAAAGTTTCGGATAAAATTGGTTCTAAGTTCAGGAAAGAGATATTTAATTTCTTGTCTGCCATGCCTGCGCTCAACGAAATCATCAACCATGCCTGATCCGAGTGGTCCGGGACGATACAGTGCGTTCACCGCAATAATATCTTCAAATTTTTCCGGTTTTAATTTGCGCAATACTTCTTTCAACCCGCTTGATTCCAGCTGGAAGACACCTGAAGTTAGACCGTTACCAATTAGTTCAAATGTTTTGCGATCATCAAGCGCAAGTTTATTCATATCAAGCGATACGCCATGAATTGTTTTGATCAATTTGAGCACTCGATCAATAAGCGTAAGTTTTTCAGTCCCAGAAAGTCGATTTTTAAAAATCCAATGCTTTCTAATTCTGTCATGCCGTATTGCGTGACCAGTTCATTTGTTTTAGGTGGAACGTATACGGGTAATACTTCATCAATAGGATCGGGAGAAATAACAATGCCTGCAGCATGCTTTGATGCATGGCGCGTGAGACCTTCAAGCTTGAGTGCAATATCAAAAAGATGTTATGCTCTGGGATTATTTTCAATCAATTCTTTAAGTCGTGGTTCTTGTTCAATTGCTTCAGTGAGACGTAATTTTTAAGTTGCTCAGGAATCAAATTGGTCATCGCGTTTGAATCTTCAAATGAAAAACCCAAGCACGCGCGCAACATCTTTGATCACACCTTTTGCCATCATCGTACCGAAGGTGATGATATTGCACACTTTATCATGACCATATTTGTCACGCACATAATCAATGACTTTATCGCGGCCTTCAATGCAAAAATCGATATCGATATCAGGCATGCTGATACGTTCAGGATTTAAAAAACGTTCAAAAAGAAGATTATATTTGAGCGGATCAATATTGGTTATCTGTAATGCCCAAGCAACTAATGATCCTGCAGCAGAACCACGTCCGGGACCAACAGGAATATCTTGGCGATATGCCCATTGAATAAAATCACTCACCACCAAAAAATAACCAACAAATCCCATGCGAGTAATCAGATCAACTTCAAGTTCCAAGCGTGCATCATAGGTTGACCATTGATCCTGCTCGAATCAATTGTTCATCTTTTAATCGTTGCAATCCAATGCGGCACATATGTGCAAAATATGATTCTTGGGTATAATCTTCAGGGATAACGAACTGAGGGAAAAATAATTTGTCTGTTTCAAAATCAAAATTGCACATGTCCGCAATCATGCCAGCGTTCCAGACGGCATCTTCATGCTCTTTAAACTCAGCTAACATTTGATCAGTGGTCCGCATATAGGCACGGCATTCACCAAAAGAAAATCTGTTGGGATCATCCATTTTTGCTTGTGTTTGAATGGAAAGCATGATCTCATGTGCTTCGTGATCATGCAATGAAACATAGTGGCAATCACCGGCAGCAACTAATTTCAGATCTTTTTCTGCCGCTAATGCATATAATTTTTCGTTTAATATTTTCTGTTCTTCTTGGTCTTCTGGTTGTACCTCAAGAAAAAAACGGTCTCTGCCAAATACGCGCACAAACCAGTCAACCCGTTCATCAACTACTTGTTTATTGTTGGCCATTAACAGTTTAGGAATATGGCCGCCAAGGCATGCAGTGGTAACAATCAGGCCTTCAGAATGTTTTTCGAGGATTGCATAATCGATGCGGGGTTTAAAATAAAAACCATCTTGATAGGCATATGAAATAAGTTTGCAGAGATTTTTATATCCAGTTGTATTTTGGACCAAAATGATCAGATGATAATATTTATTGTCAGCATTTTTTACTTTTGCATCTTCAGTGAAATAAGCTTCCATTCCCAAGACTGGTTTAATGCCTGCTTTTTTACATTTTTGGAAGAATTTTACCGCACCAAAAATATTGCCATGATCGGTTATGGCAAGGGCTTTGTAGTTATTTTCTTTACCAAATGCTATAAGTTTATCGAGCGAAATCGCTCCATCAAGGAGTGAGTATTCGCTATGAAGATGTAAATGCGTAAAATGGTGTGACATACAGTTTTTCGCGCGCTTTCTAGTTGTTTACTGATCTTTGTATAAGGATAGGGCATATTTGGAAAAATGTTGAGAGCAAAATTATAAAATCTCCCATAAATAAGCGATAATTTGATTTTTGTTGAAATATCGAGCAATAATATGATAATTTCATATTTGAATATGTATGTTTTGAAAAGTCATTACTTACAAGGATGTTGAAAATGAAATTAAATCCTAAGAATCGCATTATTCTTTTCGTTTATGCATTATTGTTTGTTTTTCAACCCGTGATGACTTTATCAGGTATGAATTATTTTTCTGAACCGGCAAAATCGAAGGATAACTGGTGGATTGGCTTTGATAAGGCTGTTAAGAAGGCATACGATGATGTAGGAGATACTTTTATAGGAGGGGCGGTATTGAGACAAACGGAACGTATCGTTCCGGTAATCATTGCCAGCGCTATCGCAGCGTATATCGTGCAGTGGATGATGAAAAACCAAGCACAGGGATTGATAAGTCACGAAATAAAGCCAATTGTTGTTACAGATACTACGCTGGCAGATTATGCAGGTGCCATTCCGCCAGCAGTTCTGACTCTTGTTGATCAAATAGAAAATCGAGAATACTACAAAAAATTAAATGCGCCTGTTACTAAAGGAGTATTGTTGACCGGCTTGCCCGGAACTGGTAAATCATTTTTGGCACGAGCAATAGCAGGTACAGTAAAAGGAGTCTTCATTGCTACGTCAGCTACTGAATTCTCTCAACCATATGTAGGAACAAGTGAAATAATGGTTCGTGATGTTTTTAATAAAGCTCGAATTGCTGCCGAAGAAGATCCATCAAAGCTTGCGATTATATTTGTGGATGAAATTGATGCTATTGGCAAAAGGGGGACAACTCTGGGAGGATTGCCAATTGGAACGCTTCAAACTTTTTTAACGGAGATGGACGGGTTCAACGGAAAAGCCTCAACAAAGCTCCCATGGTATAAAAGAATATTAGGAAAACAATCACAAGATATTGATGTTGTTGTTCTAGCTGCAACGAATAAGCCTGGTGATCTTGATCCTGCTTTAAAGCGAAAAGGGCGATTTGATCACATTATAGAGGTTGAAAAACCTGATGAGGCAGGGCGTCGGGCAATAGTAGCTTTATATCTTAAAAAATATCCTCATGATGCAACTGTTACGGTGGATAGGGTAACGCCATTAACTGTTGATATGAGTCCAGCTGAAATTAATGCTCTTTTTGGAGAAGCTGCGCGGAATGCAGGCTCAGAGCGTCAATCAACTATCAACATCAAAAATTTTCAGTATGCGCTTCCACAGATCAAAACAACTATATCCGATGATCAGAATGTAGTGAGGACGTTGAGATAATTGAGCCTATTAAGCTAAAAGCTCAAAGTGTGTTCTTGATTATTTCAGTAAGCGACTTCTTGTCTTTTTACTCACAATATCAAAAGAATTATCAGGTGATCCAATGCCAGGATTTAATTTAAAATCATCAACCGTATAATTGGCGCATACGTTACTGTTTTGGTCTGCTAATTCAATCAGTTTTTCAAAATGAGTAGAAACAATAGTAATAACATTCGGCAATGCGTATAAATGCTCGAGCAATCGCACAGCAACGCGTTGTCCTTTTTCATGATGCGTACTTTTGAAAAGTTCATCAAGCACAATAATCATATATTCACCAGCCCCAAGGTTTTCAGCGCGCATCAATAGTTCTTCAGCATCAATAAGTTCTGCAACAAAAAGCGATTTATTTTCTTGTATTTTGTCCGATACAACCATGGCAGAATAAATTTCTTTGTAGAGTGTTTGGCTGTAATATTCTGCCGGAACAATGGTGATAGTTTGTGCCAAATATGCACAGAGCGTTAATGCTTTGAGGTTAGTCGATTTTCCACACGCATTTGGTCCGGTCAGAAGAAGATTGCGTACATCATTGTGTAATCCCAAAGAGATACTGTTGAGCTCAATGCACTCGGTTGCAATAAGGGGATGCCAAAAGTTCTGCGCATGCAAGAAGGGTGTAGGACTTGTTGTGTTATAAGAAGCAAAGCTGTAACGGTTGCAATTCGATTGATTGCTGTTCAATAAATATGCGCAGCTAGCGTGTGCATCAATTTCACCCAAAGCAATTAGTGCAGGTTGCAGTTCATTGCCTACTTCTTGTATGAGTTTATACGCAGCTAAAATAACCCCAATGCGTGAAAGCGCTGATGGTTTACCTTTGAAGGTAGGGGTATCGAGTAAGGTCAGCAAAAGCGTAAGATTTTCAGAAATATGGTCTGAAGTACAAACTTTTTCAAGTTCACCATAATGAACCAAATTGTTTGTAATTTCAGGTTGGTTTTTGAGGAGTGCATGTATACGATTAATCGTACGAATACCTTGTGCAACGCCCATGAGCTGGATTTGCAGTTCTTTGATGCATTTCATATTGTTGCGAACTATTGCCTGGATGCTATAAAGTTCTTGGATTTGTGCAATTCCATGCCATAGCTGAAAAACGTATTTAAATTCTGGTGATTGAGCGAAATGCTTTAATGAGCTGGTACATGAATGAGGTACATGATCGTGATGGTGATCATGATGAGTGCAGGTATGGTTGTGATCATGGTGATGGTCGTGGCATGTCTTTTTATGTTGATGGCTCTGTTTTTTATGGGTGTGTGAGTCTTTTTTTGCCGGATGGCTCGGGCACACATGTTCTTCATTAAGGCCCCACGTAAAGATTGCAAACGCAAGAGCGTGTTGTACCATTGAGCTGCATAGGTTTGCCAGGTAAGCAATTTGTCCAAGTTCAAGACCGAGTGGGCTATAATTCCATGATGCAAAATAAGGGCTTGAAAAATAAAATTCTTTCAGCGCTGCAGTTTCTATAGCACTTGCAGGCTCTAAGGCCAGTCTAAAATGAGGTTCTTGTGCGGCAAATGCCTTTAATAATTGCGTAAGTTGCGTATATAGTTCTGTATGGTGTGCGATATGTGAAATAATTTCTTGTCGGCCCTGCAATATGTCAGCATTTATTACGGGGTGAGCAAGCAAAGAGCGGAGTGCATGACCACCATGAATTGTCTGCGTATGGTTAATGGTGGTAAATACAGCATTTAGCTCAAGATCACGTTCAATTTCAGCATGTAATGGAACAAATGATACAATAGAATAGATAAATACGAGAGAGTGGACGGTGGAAAAAAACTTCATATGATCCCTAAATTACGCGAAGAAGAGTGTTTTAAATCTTTGGTATGCCTTACAATAAGACAATATAGTTGGTATAAGGATAAAAGATATTTGGAGAAATGTTGAGTTTTATCATGTTCTTATAGGTTGTGAATTAAAGATAATGAGAATATTATGTGCGATAAAATCTAGTATATAAAGCATAATATTGTTTGTTATTAAAGTTGTACTACATATTAAAATTATATATGCTGAAATGCAGAGTAATTTATAACTGTTTTTTAATAAAATAAACGTATGATGCAGAGGAACTTTCTATGATTTTTAGGAAAAAAATGACCAATCTTATTGTTATGGCGGTGTGTATTGCATCGCAATCTGTTCTTGTGCACGCAAGTGACTATAAAAATCAAAGCACGATTCAGGATCCAAGGAATGAATATTTAAAGCAATGGGATTGCCAAAATGCTTTGAGTGACGATGCAAATAAGGTTGCACATTCAGATCCGTTGCTCTATGCAGGTCAGGGTGGTTTGAAACTTATGGGCAAAGTTATGCCTGAGCTAAATCCTTTGCTCGGCTATACTCTTTCTGAAAAACCTGGGAGAGGGGTTTTGACAAAATTGTTTCTACAAGCAGAAGGGACAATTCAGCAATATATTATTAATAGCTCAGCATACGGTTGTTTGCCGCATCAGTTATCGTATCAAGCGAAACGAAATTTATTGGCACCCAGATGGGAAAATGCTGAAGATATACATAACTACTATCTACGAATCGGTGTTCTAAAAAAATTGGGAACAAACCAATTTGCTATAAATAATACCCAGGAATTATCAAGGAAGTTGTCGCAGGTTGATGTATGGATGCTCAGATTACCAGAGCTTTGCTCTAAATCTCCGGTAAAATCGATACAAAATATGAGTGATTCTCTGAACTTGTTAGAAAGATGTAGTAGTGCTGTCAAGGGCAAAATTTTAAAAGATGCGTTACAAGGTGCTGTACAGATTGTTCAGTGTAAGGCAGCTAAAAACAGACGAGAAGAATCAAATCTTTCTATAAATGAGTATATAAAAAATTATATAGAATCAAATTGGGATGATGTGCTCAGTTCTTTTATTAAAATAAGAAACAGAGAATTTGTTTTTCTTATGCAGGATGCATCAAAAGCGGAAGACATCATACACGACCTACTTAATGAACTCTGTAAGAAATATAAAAATAGTATGAATGATCGAATGGATGCTATAAAGAAATACTTTATAACTCAGTATTTTATGACGGATGAAGGTATGGTTTCTTACTCATTCTTAGAAAATTTCATTGATACACTATTGAAAGATCCTGCTCTTACTGAAGAGGAAAAAAAGTATTTTCAATTGCAGGAGTTAGGAGTGCCGGATGAATCAAATGTATTAACATTGGAAAAGAATAAGAGACAACATGATTATCAAGATGATGTGTTTGGTGTAGGTAAACCATCTATGCAGCTCATTTGGGCAATTTTACTTAATGATGGTCCAGAAGGGTTGCTCAAAAAAGCAGTAAAAGTTTTTGTGAATTCTTTTCAGAGCACTTCTCATGGTTATTATAGTCTCGATAAGATGTTCATTGATGATGTTGATAAAAAAGAGCTTGAAGAAGGAATAATTTGGGAAGATGACGCAAAAAGGTACGATTATTGTTCGATATACAATCAATCAAATCTTTCTCAAGCAAAATTTTGGATAATTACGGTAGTAAGGTCTTTACATGCGTCTTCAGCGTCTTCTGCTGGTGAGAAATTAAAAATATTGCAGCAAAATGATGAAAGGCTCGCCAATGATCAAGCCTTGCAACAAGCTATAGAGATCTGTGACGCAAGAGTAAAAAAAGAGCAAGGAGAGGCAAAACACAAAAACCTGACAGGACTGATTGGTGTGCCCTCCAAGGTTTAATCTTCTGATTTAAAATAAAAAGTGACATAATTCTTTTTGGCTTATAGGCAAGGGAATTATGTCAGTTTTTGTATAAATTATTATTGTTTAAAGCTCAATATTGCTTCTTGTTCAACTATTACTGTATATTAAAAGTAATAATGATCTAAGACAAAGGAGTTTTTAAATGTTTTTTAATAAAAGTAAACCATTATTTTTGGCAATTATATGCCTATTTGCAGCTCAAACAGCATTTCTGAATGCTGCTCAAGACCCTTCTGCAGGGACTGGCTTGTGGGCGACGTTTGTTGCCAGTATGAACAATCTGCCCTCATTCAGTAGCTTAATGTCGAGCATTGCTGAAAAAATAAGCAGTTTTATGGCATCCTCATCTTCTTCTTTAAAGGAAGTAAGCTCGGATAATTTGGGGCAATATAAAGGATATGCTGTTGGTTTTGGTGGAATGCTTGCTGGATGGCTTGGCTATAAGGCAATCGTTCACAAAAGAGCGCAAGCACTTAAGCGCGAATTGTTTTATAAAGGCGCAACATATCCTGAGAGCGAGATGTTTAATTACACCAAGCACAGCAGGGCTGGGGCGTGGAGTCCTGCTGGTGCTGAGCTTGAAGGTAAAAAAGTTGCGGGTCCTGTAGAAGATATCAGGAGAATTTTAAATAAAATGGAAAAGGTTCCTCAGGTATCTTTAGATAACAAGGCGTTGGTGCTATTGTTGGATGAGCGAGAAGAAGCTCTCAAGAAAGCCGTGCCAATATTGACATCCGGGCCATTGAAAGCAAAATTTGATTATGAGAAAATGTCTTTTAAGGATCTAACCAATTATATTTGTGCGTCAGCTCGAACAGGCCATACCTATATTGGTAAATATTGTGAGAATGAAGAATATAAGAGCAATAGCATAAGAAATCAAACAGATTTTTGGATAGCTGTCAGTTATTACTTGAATTCTGCTGAAGGGAATCCAGATCAACGTTTACAAAAACTCGAATTATTGCAAAAAAATAGTCCAAATTTCTCTAATAAATCTGGATTAAGTGAAACCATTAAATTGTGGAAAAATAAAAAAGAAAAAGAGCAGGAAAATAAGATCCTAAAGGGATAGTTAACATGATTTATTGATAATTGATGAGCTATTGCGTTATACTTTAATCAAAATAGATCAAAAAAATAGGGATTTTCCCATGATTTTCAATAAAAAAAGAGTGCTCCTTTTTGCCTTGGTAGCGTTGATTGCGATACAGCCACTTGCTGTGCAAGCGAATCAATCGGCAAATAATGCATTCTCTTTCACCTCTTTATATAACTCATTCAAGTCGGCATGGAATGATAGTGGTGATTGGAAGAACTATGCGGGGTTGTTGGCCACAGCGGTTGGTCTCTATACAGTTTATCGTTGGGCGACAAGTAAGTCGGCTAAGCCTCAAGGGCAGCCAGAAAAGGCACCCATTGATCAAGCTCCATCAGTTAATCCGCAGCAGGTGATACAGGCTGGAAAACCTGTGGGAGAAGAGAAAAAGTCTGATGTTCGGCAAGTGTTTAAGGTACAATCAGATATTTCAATCGATGCGTATATAAAGCAGTATTTATTGGAAAATCAGAAAGCCCTCAAGGATGCTTCTTCTCAAGAGAATGAAACGCAATTTAAAGGTCTCATTACACAATTGATCAATGACTTGAAAATTAAATACAAGAATAACAATTTTTCTGCGTTAAAAGATAAGATAAAAAGTGGATTTAATCAAACGAAGATAGGCGTTAGTAAAGATTTTGGTGACAAAGCCATTGAAAAAGCATTTGCAGAGATGAACAAACCTCAGCAAGCACCTTTATCACAGATACCGCAACCGCAACTAAGGATTCAGCATGCAGAGACTCCTCAATCTTTTCAAGTAGTACCAAGATCTCGTCCAGACGAACATAAGACACAAGGGCTTATACAGCCAGTGGTTTCTGCGCAAAGCACTGTTATTGAGCAAGAGCAACCAAAGGCGCCTACAGTTTCTACGTTCGCGCAATCACCTGCAGTATTGCCAGAGCCGAGTATTCAGGTGCCGAAAAATCTACCGCAACGGTCACGGCAAAAAACTAAGATAGAACTTTCAAGAGAGGACGCAAATGCTTTGATTCAAAAGCATGTGGGCGATTGGGTCGTGAAAAATAGAGATAGTATGAATGGAGTTTTCTTGTGTCATACAAAATATGATGAGAATAAGGGAGCAGCTAATACTTATGGTTATCTGGAAGGTCAGATAGATGAAGAAAAAACTAAAAAACTTTTCTTAGGACTTGTTGAGGAATTACAGGAGTTATGGGATAGTAGTGATATAGATTACTCATTAATATCCGAAGAAGTTTATGATAATATCAGGACTGCACTGGGTGACCTCGGATTTAGGGGTAACACCGATAGTTGTCAATGGGTAGTATTTAGGTTGATTGCATCGATCGTTGAGCAACACTGGAAGCCTAAAATAGATGAGCCAATTCTTCCTGGACCTGTGCAAGAAAAAAATCCTCAGAAGTCAATTGAACAAGAGAATTTTGAAGACCCTGTTCTTACTGAAGAAGAAAAGAAATATTTGGAATTACAGCTGTCATACTTTCAAGATCATCCATTAGATATGTTAAAGTTCGAAAAAAATAAAAAAAGATCTGACGATCAAGATGATATTCTTGGTGTAGGTAATGAGTCTATTAGAGTCATTTTCCAGATTTTAAAAGATGGAGATAATGCTCCAAAAGGGTTACTCAAAAAAGCAGTGGGAACTTTTGTCAATGCTCTTCAAAGTGCAACTCATGGTTATTATAGTCTCAAAAAAATTCTTATTGATGATGCTGATAAAAAAAAACTTGAAGAAATAAATTGGGGAGATGAAGAGCAAGTCGAATTAAAGGCCTATTGTTCAAATCTCTATCGATTTAAAAAGTCCCGAGCATGTTCTTGGATAATGAAAGTTGCTTCAATTAGCAATGAAGGGTTATTTGCGGGGACAGCTCAATCCGCTTGTCGTAAATTGCAAATATTGCAACAAAATGATAAAAGACTCGAGAAAGATCTAGCGTTGAAGCAAGCTATTGAGATTTCTTGTACAAGAGCAACAATAGAACAAGAGAGTTGGAAAATGTTGCGCTAAACTATATTCTGTATCTGCTTTACCCCAGTTACGCTTATACTTCCTCCTTCGCACAAGGCTTCGGTGGACGCGGCCACTGGGGACCCCGTTTTAAGAGGCCGAGGTGAAAGCTAAACGATATTTTGAATTTGCTCACGGATTTTTTCAATCTCAACTTTTACGTTAATAGCATGAGTGCTAATAGTAGCATCAGAACATTTAGCCGCAATGGTATTGATCTCGCGTCCCAGTTCTTGGAGGGTAAAATCAAGCCGTTTACCTTTTTCCGATTCTGTCTGGTGCAAAATATCTTTAAAATTAACTAAATGACTATTTAAGCGGGTTATTTCTTCATGTATATCGATTTTATCAAGCATGGAGTACAGCCCGCTTTTTTGTGCATTGGCGACCAAGTTTTCATCAGCGCCGATTTCTTGTAATGTTGCGTGTACTTTCTTTTTCCATTCTTCAACAAAAACATGAGCTCTTTGCGTGATGGTATGCATTTCGTGTTCAATGTTGCCAACTCGTTTTTCTATATCAACTGCTAATTTTTGGCCTTCGGAGATTCTCTCTTGGGTAACACCTTCAATAAGTTCAGTAACAGCTACCATAATCTGCTGTGTTGATTGTTCATCAAGGTGCTGTTCTTCTTTAGAAAAGATATTAGGAAGACGCAAAATGTTATCCAGCTTGATGGTATCGGATAAATTATACGTGGTGATAATCTGCTTCATTGCCTGTATGTAGCTATCAATAACTGTCATTGCGGGAGTAATTGAACCTTCAAAAACATTGGGGTTGCTTAAATATGCAGAAAAATAAACATGCCCACGGCGCAATGTTTCTTTAAATTGCTTGATGAGCGTTGTTTCTAAAGATGAGAGAGACAGTGGGAAGTTTAACGGTAGTCTCAAAAAAACGTGAATTGAGTGTCTTGAGATTCATTGAAATGCTGGAGCGTTCTCCTGATGGCGCGGTGAGAATAAATGTTTTTGAAGCAAAGCCTGTCATGCTGGTGATGGTATATTTTTTCATCAGGAGTTTTTCCTTATTTATCCTAGGTTGGTGTAGACATTTTCTACGTCTTCATGATCTTGGAGTTTTGATAAAAATTCAAGCACTTTATCAGATTGTTCATCTGATAGTTCTGTTGTGCTTTTTGCAACCCATTCAAGGCCCGAATCTTCAATTTTTAAACCTGCCTTTTCAACCGCATTTTTAACTGATTCAAGAGCGCGAATGTCACAATAGATAGTGCACGAATCATCGTTCATTTGAACATCTTTAATATCGTATTCAATCAGCTGTTCCAGAAGTGCGTCTTCGGTAGTTTTACCTTGTGCAGTAACAGCACCAAGTTTTTCAAACATCCAGCCAACTGTTCCTGTTTCACCCAATGTTCCATTATTTTCAGAAAATAAACGGCGCAATTCAGCCACCGTACGATTTTTATTGTCGGTGATTGCATCGAGCATAACGGCAATGCCATTGGGCGCATAGCCTTCATAGGTATATTCTTCATATTGCGCGCCAGGAAGTTCTCCGGTACCCTTTTTGATGGCACGGATTGAGTTTTCTATGGGCATGTTTGCTTCGCGTGCTTTTTCCAAGAGAAGGCGCAAGCGCGGATTCATATCAGGATTTCCGCCACTTTCACGTGCCGCAACGGTGATCTCTTTAATAATTTTGGTAAAAACTTTAGATTTTTTTCCGTCTTCTTTAGCTTTTTTATGCTTAATATTGGCCCATTTGCTATGACCTGCCATTGGGGTATCCTATTGTTCTAAAACATTAATTATATTTTTATTGTATGTATTTTTAGTGTACCAGATAATGGATCTTTCTGTCTAATACCCAAAAAGATTGACTGGGATATTTTTTTGGGTAAAAATTTGAACACAGTAACCTGGAATGAGTTTGCAAAAAGGAGTAGCAATGCAATCAAAAATCTTTGTCAATAGAGTCAAAAATTTTATCTACATATCTTCAATTATAATGGTTAGTATCATGTCATCACCTATTATTGCTGTACGTTGTTTAGAAAAAGAACCAATGACATTAATGCGTTATCATGAGGTGGCAACACAATACATTTCTGGTTTGTCGGAATTGTACAATGATTTGAGTCCTGCAGAACGCATTTTCATCTATTATATGTACCGTGCAAGTTTGCCTGGCAATAGAATTGCGGCAAATCAAATGCATAGACATTCTAGCATCATCACCGCCATGTTTGAGCATATTATTACGCATGCGCAGGCACTACGCGTAAGTAGTGCGATATTGCCATGTGATGTTGAACAATTCTTGCATGAAGCAGAGATATATCTTGTTTACTTGTGGACTAATCATGGACAATATTTTTTGAAAGAACATGCAAATGCAAAACGAACACCACAAAAATTAGGACTTACTGCCTTAACGCATGAAAATGTGGTGCACGTGTTGCATTTGCTTGATTATCCTAATACAGCTGAGTCTATTGAACATATCGCATCATCATTATTTGACACCAATCGTGAATCTACCTGTTGTGTGGCGAATAATATCAAAGCAAGTGCAGTAAATATTTATGCATCAGATTTTACTGAAGATGATTACCATGAATTACCAGCGCATGAACGTACCAATATTAATTCCTACTTTTTCATTGATATGCATAATGGTCAGCGTACTCCAAAGGTAGAAAAATATAAGGTAGGTGGCAAATATAGTCAAGAATTAGAAGTTGCGTGTCATTGGTTACAAAAAGCATATGAGCATGCTCAAAACTATCCACAGCATTTTGATGAACATTTAGTTACCAGTTTAGATTTACTGATCACCTTTTTACGTACAGGTGATGAGGAATATTTCAAAAAACACTCCATTGTATGGCTTAAAAGTAAAAGTCGTCTTGATTATTGTTTTGGGTTTATTGAAACATATGATGACCCTAAAGATTGTGTTGGTGTATTCCAGGCAGAAGTGACCATTAAAGCAATGGATATTAATGTAATAAATACATTATTGCCACAGCTTGAAAAAAAATTACCATTTCCACAGAAATTTATGCGAGAAACTATTGAAGATATTTCCGCAATTCCGAATGCGTCAATTAATAAAATAGTCTTTAGCTCAGGTAACCTCGGGCCATTACGTATTACCGCAGCATATTGCTTGCCAAATTACTCTGAAATTCGTTCGCAACATGGTTCAAAGCAGATTATGTATCATCCAGATAAAGGACTGAGTGAAGTGATTGCTCCTGCATTAGCACGTACACTCGGTCATACGCATGAACAAGCAGAATGGCTTGCACAACATGATGCTGATGGGCAGTTAAGCAATGATCTCTGGGCTATTCACTGTATCTTGCATGAAACGCTGGGACATGGCAGTGGAAGATTTGCAACGCACACCTTTAAAGAGGGGGATAACCTTACCATTGCAGATAAAACGTATACACCTGGTGATATTATACCAGTAACTAGTGACAACATTTCGCAGTTTTTAGCAGGTAATCGTTCAGCGCTTGAAGAACTGCGAGCAGAAATTATTGCATTGTATACCAGTATTGAAATGTTTGATGAATTAGATAATGTTGGATTATACAAAGATTGGACAGCAAAGATTGGCAAAGATAAACTCATTGAACAATTAATTTTTGACATGGCGGGTACCGGGTTAAGGCGTTTCCTTTCACAAAATATACAAGAAAAAGAAATTACCGGTGCTCATGCACTTGCAAATGTAACAATCATGCACTATTTATGTGATGGTGGTGGATTGGCATTAATACAAGAAGAGGTTATGGTAGACGATATTACCCATCAAGTTCTTGGTTTTAGAATTGAAAACATACAACAAGTATTGTCTGATATCAAAAAGCTGATGATTTTAGTACAGACCATTACATCTACAGGAGATGGCATTGCATGCGAGCAATTAATTACTACCTATGGTCGCTATATACGCAATAGCGAACATGTTGCGATACTGCAAGCAAATCAAAAAGCCGTGGTGGGTGATCTGAAAGTGAGTGCACGTATTTATCCACGATTTGTGCCGGTGTATGATCACACTGGTTACATGATAGATATAGATGCTACATGGCCAACAAATATTGTTGAACAGTGGCAAGAATTTAGGCGTCTAGAATTGTTATGTGATTAATTCTATGGGAATAATAAGCCTTTGACCCTCACCCGGCTTAAAAGCCGGGGATTCCTGTTTCATTGGACCAAGCAACCTCTTAAAATATATGTTCTCAGTTTACGATTTCCTGCACAGAAAGCCCACTCGATCGCTTTAGCTGTGGGAGTACGTCAATGAGAATGGTCGCAACTGTCTAATCATCCCACTTTCATTCTTCCTCCTTCGCTTTCTACTTCGCTAAAGCTACGAAGAACACGAAAGCTTACGCCGTCGCTGAAAGCTATGGCGTACACGGTCGGAGGACACGGCAAGGCTACGACCGCGCCCTTTGTAGCTTTAGCGTAAGAGGGAGGCCGTGGGCGGGATTGGGGTTTATTTGACTTTGTCTTTTTTGGATGTTAATTCTGTATCAATATTTTTTTTAACCGTATAACTCTCAAGGAGTGTCGTATGAATATCTCTCATTTTTCTCGCAGTGTTTTGTGTGCGGTGATATGCATTTCAAGCGCGTTAGCACATGAAAATAAAGATCATTATCAACAGATTGAATGTACCATAATTCCTATTGTACCTTCTTCAACTGAGCATGAAGCGGAAGCGCATCATATTTCCCATCCGCATATACCAGCTCCGCGGGGGTTGCGAGCATCAGGTAATTTTGCAACAAGTACCAACTGGTCAGGATATGTTGCTGCAAACAAACTCAGTTCTCCCAAAAAAGGTTCTGTGACGGCTGTTTCTGGATCATGGGTGGTGCCAACACTGACATCAACGCCAGACCACAGCTATTGTGCTTTCTGGGTGGGTATCGATGGATATAGCAGCTCAACGGTGGAGCAAATAGGTACTGAACATGATTGGAGCAATGGCGCGCAGCAAGGATATGCATGGTTTGAAATGTATCCAGGTGGCAGTTATGTGATTAATGGATTTCCATTAAATCCTGGCGATCTTATTAGCGCTTCAGTGGAATATACCGGAAAATCAACCTTTGTGATGGTGTTGCATAATGATACGCGACGAGTAAGTACCACTATTCCTACGACATATACCAAATCCTCAGTAGCGCAAATGAATTCGGCTGAATGGATTGTAGAAGCACCCTATCTTAATAAAATATTACCATTGAGTGATTTTGGAACAGCACATTGGTCGAGCTGTATGGCTACCATCAGTGGAATTGCTGCTCATCTGAAAAATAGTTCATGGCAAAATCAGGGTATAGAAATGATCACCAATAGTGGTGCGGCTAAAGCAATACCTTCAGCAATAGCATCTGATGATGCTTCATTCACCGTGACTTGGAAGCATGAATAATTTTATTCTAGCTGTGCTGGGGGATTCCCCAGAGATAAAAAGAGTCCCTTTTTTAAAGGGGCTCTTTATTTAGTAAGCGATCTGCAATTACTTCTTCGTTACTATTTTGTATGCAATGCCGGTTCTGACAATTACACTTGTTTCACGTGGTTCATCATCATTATTCTTTTCTATAATTTCTTCTAGTGCTTCATGGTCGATTCCAATACATTGTCTCATCTTCTTATTCATAAAATTATCAGGGACGTTTTTTGGCAACTGAATATGTGAGAAATCGTCTGCTTTAAGATCTGGAAGCGTCATTGAGCTGAGGTAATCTTTTTCAAATCCTTGAAATTGGGATAATAGTCTTTTTTCAAGAGTATTGGCATGACACACTCCTGCAAGAACAACACATAAAGGATTTTCTTGTGAAAATTTTAAGGTAATATCCAACAGGTTTATACCGATAAAAAAAGATTGTTCTTCTAAGACTGTTGTAAGTAAATTTTCTACTTCTGAGTGCTTGAGTTGTGCAATAAGATTAAAAAAATGTTGTTTATGGTTGATATTATATGCTTTTAATAAATGATTAATTATTGTATTGCAATTTTCGTATTTTTTTTTGCTTACCGTATAGTCTTGTTCTTTAATATTGGGTGGAACAGGCAGACCTTTAATTGAATCAATGACGGAGTCATGTCGGCTTTTTAAATGATTTAAAAAGGTTTCAGCAGTAACGGTATAAAAATGAGGTGGAAAAGAAAAATTTTGTGCAATTGCTTGAGAAAATTGGGCTCTTTGGCATAGCATGTCTCTCATCCAGTAGTCGCAATGTTTTCTTGTATCAAACGAGACAAAATTAATATTGCCATATCGCATATCATTATCAAAAGCCAATTTTATGGCAAGGTTACTCGGTGATGGTGGCATCTTCTGCTGACTGACATCGTTTTTTTGTCGTTCAGAAATTTCTACTAAAAAAGGAACGCTTTTTTCTTTATTTTTCAATACATCGACTAATGTGCGCATATTTTCCACATGACCGCCATTTATCGGGTCATTAGAATCGAGTGCATGTTGGTCGTAAAGCAGAACAAGCTTATGAGAATTTGCTTTATTGATATGTCGGTTTAAGCATGTAGTACCAACTATCATTGCGTGATATTGCGGCGACCAGGCAAGAATAAGTGCTGTGACAATGGTCATTTGTGTTAGTCTATGTGAAAAATTCATAAAGTTTCCAATGTGTTAATTGTACAAACTGTCTATAATTAGTATAGCGCATGGATTGGTATTGTCTACAGCGAAATTCGTTAAGATGCGGCGATTCCATTTTTTTAACGCGTCTCTTTTTCATGAATTTACTTCTTTGGTAAAGTCATTATGCTTAACTTTATTTACTGATTTATCTCCCGCGCTCATCCTGAACTTGTTGAAGGATTATAGCGCGCTATAATCCTTCAACAAGTTCAGGATGAGCGCGAGGGAATTAATTTTTGGATAGGTTCTTAGTTAAAGATTTAAAGATTGGGATACCATGCACATCATTTTTTTAGGACTACTTTCTTTGTTCATCTCATCTGGATATGCCGCGGAAATTGAACATGTTACAAAGGGCACAATGGGGGAAAAAGATCGGGAAAAAGATGAGCGGACACCATTATTGGAACAACAACTATTTGAGATGAAACCTGTTAATGACTTGCCTTTGGATATACAAAAGATTATTTGTAGAAACGTCAAAATGCTGATTTGTCCAGATCTGAATATTGATAGGCAATCATTTCTTGATGCTGAGCAGAATCCCCGGAACAATTGGAATAAAGTTAAATCATCAAGCTTGTTGTGGCACTATCATGCTGTGCAACAATATATGGCATATAATAATTTTCTCACCGTTGGCCAAAAAAAATTGAATATTCATGATTCGCTGCAGCTTTCATCAGATCAAAGAAGTCTCATGATAAGAGCAAGTAAATCTTCTGGATCGCCTCTTTTTTACTGGGATTATATAAAGTTAGAAAAAATACCACCGCATGTAACAAACGGTATGACTGTTATCATTAATGAACCGGCATTTTTCGAAAAGATGGGCAAAATGGGATCAACGCAATGTTATAAAGGGCCCATAATAGTTGGAATGCTTTGTTGTGTAGGAACTATTCTAACGAGTGTTACGTCGTGTTTTATCGGGTGCCCCTTGGTGCCTGTTGGTGTAGTTGCAGTGACATTTGGTGCAGGAGTATCCGGTTTTACGGTCGTTTCTTGTTGTTGCTGTGTTAGGCGAAAGGATCATGATTTTAAAAAAGACGCGTAAAAAGCGTCTTTTTATTTGTTATAATGTTTGTTGTCCCAAAAATCGTTTAATCAAATGCGGAAGTATGCTGGCAGGAATCTGTCTGCCACGCGGAGTTTTTTCCAAATATCCTTTGCGCAATAAATACGGTTCATACGCCAATTCAATAGTATCGGCATCTTCTCCCACCAATGATGCGAGAGTATCAAGGCCAACCGGGCCGCCATTAAAATGACAGACCATCTTTTGCAAAATCATAGTATCAACTGCAGTGAGGCCATCATGATCAATTCCTAAAAATTTCAGGGATTGCTCAACGAAGTTTTTATCGACATTCTGATTGCGGACTTGGGATAAATCTCGCACGCGACGGACCAATTTTTTTGCAATTCGGGGTGTTCCGCGTGAACAAGCACCAATCATCAGTGCTGCGTCAGGAGTAATGGGCAAATTAAGAAAGCGTGCGCTTTGCAACACTATATCGCGTAATTCTTCATCGTGATAAAAATCGAGGCGTTCAATGATACCAAAGCGGCTGCGTAGAGGTGCAGAAATAATACCACTTTTGGTTGTTGCACCAACAAGGGTGAAGGGATTGATGGGCAAGCTGACCGATTTTGCGCCAGCTCCTTGGCCAATAATCACGTCAACGCGGTATTGTTCCATTGCGCTATATAACACTTCTTCAACACTTGCGGGCATGCGGTGAATTTCATCGATGAAAAAAATATCGCGCGGTTGCAGGCTTGATAAAATTCCTACCAAATCTCCGGTGCGTTCAATCATCGGGCCGCTGCACAATCTCACGCTTACTCCCATCACTTGTCCCATGATCATTGATAAGGTGGTTTTGCCGAGGCCTGGTGGCCCAAACAGCAATAAATGGTCTAATGGTTCATTACGCATTTTTGCTGCTTGTGTATAAATATGAAGTTTTTCTTTAAGTTCTTTTTGGCCAATATAATCATCAAAGTGTTGCGGGGAAAAATCATGCGCGCGTTCTTCTGGCGTTTCGCCGAGATCGAGAATAAGTGGTTTTTTCATAGCCCAATCTCCATTTTATTTCGATCGGGCGCCCCTTGAAAGAGGCTAATGAAGTTATTCATTTTATTTATTTTCTTTCTTTAATGGGGTCCCCCAGCTGAAGCTTTATGCGAAAGCTGGGGTTTTTTTATCTACATCGTAACATAATATTTTGAAATCCCCCAAGACAAGCAAATGTAATCCACAAATTACTCAATCCATAACTCATGAGTGGCAGCGGAATTCCAACGACTGGTATGATACCCAGCACCATGCCAATATTAATAATAGTTGCCAGAAGAATATGGAGCAAAAGTCCCAATGCAAAGAGTTGTGCATACACATCTTTCAATTGCATGATAAGTAAAAAAGCTCTGAAAAAGAGAAATATATAACACATAATAATGGCAAAGGCGCCTAAAAGTCCCCATTCTTCACACAAAACTGCAAAGATAAAATCGGTTCTGCTTTCGGGTAAAAAACGGAGTTTATTTTGCGTGCCATTGAATAATCCTTTACCACATAAGCCTCCTGAGCCAATTGCAATGCTGGCTTGTTCAATCTGATACCCTTCTTTTTTATGATCGCCTTTACCAAAAAAAACAATAATGCGATTTTTTTGATAATCTTTCAACGCAAAAGACCAGAGCAATGGTGCCATGATCAAAGAAATAATAATGCTATACACAAAAAAATTTCTATTTAATCCTGCAAGCCAACAGAGAATGAGTCCAGAAAAAAGAACAATCAAAGCGGTACCCAAGTCAGGTTGTTTTCTTATGAGAAAAAAGCTCAGAGTAATCATGCTCAATAGAGGAATAAACAGACCAAAAGAATGGATGACCATTTTTTTATTCATATGTAAATAGTTAACTACATAGGCAGGAAGTAGAAATTTTGCTAATTCAGATGGTTGTAATTTAAAAAAAAAGAGATTTATCCAACGCTTTGCCCCCATTCCAATACTTCCTTTTATCAAGGTAAAAATAAGTAAGGCGATAACGCCAAAGTAGGCCATATAACCCCAGCGAATAACATTGCGATAGTCGGGAATAAGGCATAAAAAATAGATAATAATGCCACCGCATATGCCAATGCATTGTTTAATAAAAAAAGAGCTCAAAGGTTTTTCTACTGTATAGGTGGCGCTGAAGACAAAAAGTAGTCCACATGCAGCAAGGAGTAGCATCAGAGAGAAGGTTATAAAATCGAATGATCTGACTGTTGTGCGATGATTAATGGCCATAATTTTTTCCTTATTCAATGATATGGGTAACAGCATATCATTGAACAAGGAAATTATAACCCATCTCTTCACAGGGGTCCTCATGCGACCAATGCTGTCAATTTAAAGAAAATTATTACCCCCATCCCGTTCGCCCTGAGTGTTTTTTGTCTTCAAAAAATGTATCGAAGGGTGTCTTGAGTGCTTAAATTTTTTCAAACGAAATATTCAGGATTATCTAAGATTACCCATTCGATACATTTTCCTACGTAAGAACTTTTGTTCCCCAGCTTCGTTTCTCTACGCCGGGGTCCCCGTGTGCAATATAATGGAACATGGGGGTAAAAAACACTCAGGGCGAACGGGAAGGGGATAAATATATAATATATAGGTCGATACCTTGTACCCAATCTTCATTTCCTTCCACACGGGAACCCCGTGTGAGAGTAACGAAGAATGTGGTAAGAACATGGGGTATAAATAAATTCCCCCACTAAAGCTCTGAATGCTTTATGTGAGGGAATTTGTTGTTCATTAAAAATTTATTCTGATTGTAGCGCAAGCATATCATAAATATTTTTTGCAGCATCTTCTATAAAGCGACCCAGAGATATCAACAATGCGCGTGCATTTTTTTTACCGGGCAACATAAAATTGGTGGTATATAGTTGTTCCGTACTCTTTTTTGCATTACTGATGACATTGATCAATCTACCAATGGGAGCTTTGGGTAACGTGTTACGTATTACTTTTATGGTATTGATAAAATCCATATTAACTTGATCAAGATCAGATAAGGCCTTACTGAGCATTGGATCTACATAACCCATCAAATCTTTGCTGTTTGTAGAGATAAATGTTTTAGCTTGTGCAAACGCTTCATCCCATGTCACTAAAGATACATTTTGGACGTTAGTTGGAAGTGATTTATTAAATGTTTGCATGCCAAAATTTCGTGCTGCCGATGATAACCTTGAAACTACTTCATCCATTGTTGCAGCATGGGTGATTGCAGTCGCTAGTAATAGTGCACTTAATAATATATTTTGTTTTTTCATGAAAATTCCCTTTTTACCTTTGTGGGGCATTTTTTAAGATGGATCCTACTATTCTGTTTTTTCGCATATTGACTTCTTCGTTATCAGAATTACCCGGCAACATTTGAATAAACTCTTTTTTGAGATCTTTCATCATTTTACCAGCTGAAGATTCTAGCATCACCGCGGTATTATAGAGTAATTTTTGTGTTTCAGCTTTGTTTGCTAAATAGAAAGATGTGTTTTTAAGGCTTTCTGCCGTGATAAACATATGATTGTGGAGAAGCTCAAATTGATTTATAAGGGTATTAATAGGTTTTTCATTGCTATTCTTTATCGCACTTTGGGCAATTTTGGTATTTTCGATAAGATTTTTTGCAGAAATTTCTATTTCTGATAATGCTTGCATCAATAAAGGGTCTGTTCGATAGGTGTAATCGGTGCTATAGGTCACAACAAAAGGTCTCAGCATATCAATTGCCTCCTGGCATCTATCAATATTTTGTTGTTGGATTTTATAACGTTCCGCATACAGATTATCTTGAGGGATTTTTATAAATACATTTGCCCCTATGTAGGCCGTGGAAAATGCATTATTGACTGCTCTATTAATTCTTTCATAATCATCTTTTAAATTAGTACCATGCAATGATGGCGCTAAGGTGAATAGAAGCCCGCCTAATAGGTATGCGTAATGTCTTTTCATGGGTAATTCCTTTTTATTAAAAAACTATTCTATTACTTGAGGGTAGTATGTCTCACTGCAGCTTTGGCAGTTGTTTCAATAAACATTGCAGCGCTATTGAGTAATTTACGTGCTTCGTCTTTTTGAACCGGTGTCATTGTTGATGCGAGTGTTTTTTGAACCGCTAACATATCGCTTTCTATTTTCTTTAAAATAGCTACCTGTTTTGCCAGATCGGCTGGGGAATTCAGAGTTGCTCGTGCAGCTTTAATAGTATTAATAAGGTCCATGTTTGCTTTTTTTATTTTGTCACGAGCATTGACCAGGGTAGAATCTTTCATGCCAATTAAATTGGTGTTTTCATTAATAATTTTTGTTACAAATGCTTCCATGCTGGATATGTTTTTGTCCCACATCCCCAGATCAAGGGATCCTTTGTATAAGTTATCTTTACCAAAGGCAAGATTGTGACCGCTTACCAATCCACTTAAAAGATCACTGGATTGCAATTTTAGTTTTTTGGCTTCTGCATCAGTCAATGTCACGGCCGAAAGACCGCATGTAATAGCCAAGAGGCTACCGAGTACTAAAGCATAATATTTTTTCATCATACGTCCTTATTTTTGTAGAGAACAAGTCTTTAAATTCATAATAGCAATTTTGTTACCGCAAAAACAAGCAATATAGCTAAAAAACATACATAAAAAAAGCTTTAGATAGGCCATAATGCCTTCTAAAGCTTGATAAGATGATTAATTTTATATAAAAAAATGGAGAATAAGTAGGAAAAAAGGTTATTTTTGGAACGCGTTATAGATTTTTGCCATGATCCAAAAGAAGAGGAATGCTATGATAGTATGGCTTACCATGCCAACTGCAATCGATTGAGGCGTCACGGTGATAAACGATTTGATATAATCGAGTCTTGGTATCATATGGATCATGCCAATAATTCTGAGAGTGGCATCGGGAAAGAACTTAAGAGTAAGGGCAAATAATGTATAGACGGTGCAGATGGTAAACGCGCCTGCAATACCGAAATGGCATGCTTGTAACTTCATAAACAACTCTCTTTCTTGTTATATAGCAAACATCATAAAGCTAATTAAACTCTCTTCGCGCTCATCCTGAGCTTGTCGAAGGATATCCTCGAGCGCTCGAGAAGATACCCTTCAATCCACCTTCGTTAAAACTTCGGCGGACGTAATCCGCCATAGCCTTGGCGACGGCGGGCAAGTTCAGGGCGAGCGCGGGATGTAAGATAATGAGTCTAATTAGTATGATGATTGTGCTATAAGGTGATATTTTCATCTTTACCGTACAACAATCTTTTTAACAAAAACAAGAATCGCCCACTCATATGAGTGGGCGATTTAAATAACCTATGAGGTTTATTACGTTATTCTGGTTGTGGCAATGCTTCTGTACGTTTTCCTTTTGCAATCATACCCTTATCATCAAACATATATTTGAGGTTAGAAGGTGATTTTTTTGCCATAGTTGCATAAAGCGTTCTATAGTATGTGTCATGTATGTATCCAAGAAGCTCTTGAACTTTTGTTTGAAGCTTTTTCATAGCCTTTTCTTCATCTTGCTTGGTCAAGGTTTTCTTTTGAAGTTTTTCGTAGATACTTTCAACGTATGTATTGATAATATCATTCATATTCTCGCTCAGTTCTTCGATAGTTGTAAGCTTTTCAATTTGAGATTGAATGTACTTTACGCACTCTGTAAGTTCAGTTTGAGATCTAGGAACAAATAAATTCAAATGTGCCAGCTGTAATTCTTCAGGTAGTGTTTGAGTTATTGTTTTACTCCAAAGAGTAGCCAGCTGAACTATTTTGGGAGCTAGCTTTTCAAAAGTGCTGGCGGTTGTAGTAGCGCTTGGAGCTTGAACCGCGGCGTGCGTAATAAGTGTCACTTGGGAGAAAAGAGCAATAGCTAGTAAATATTTATTCATGAAAAAAGACCTTTTTGTTTTTATGATGGTAAAAATTCAGTTTTAGTGTATAACTTTGTCGTTTGCAATGCGTGTTCAAATATATGATCCGCATCAGGAAGCGCAGATTTATATTCATCAGGTAGTATATCATACATGCTAAATAATGTCATCGTATATTGCTTATCGCATGGCAATGACATCAATGTGGTGTAAAGCGCTTGATAGTAATCTCTATAAATTTCGTTGCCAATATGGAGAATTTGAGCTGCGTGATCTGTTGTATCATTCAATGCATTCGTCATACTTTCGTTGATTTTCAGCATCTCTTGATTATTGGCGAGGATAAGAGAAAGTACTAAAAGTGATTTATTTGCAGCGTCTTCTGCTGATAGTTCCATCGGCAGCAATCCCTCGCTCAATCCTTTATGAAGTTTGCAAATATCATGCAGTGGTTGCATGCATTCAGTAATATGAGCAGAACAATCGCCCAAGAGGTTCGCTGTTGCAGAAGCTTTTTCATCAGCCCACGCGCGTAACCGAATCTGAGCGTCTTGTTGGAGGGCAAGTATGGTATCTTCAATGATGCGTATTGGATTTTTTCCATAGATTGCCAAGCCGGTAGCAAGAGTTTTGGCATATACTGTCCGCGTACCTATCACATAAGAAAGGCGATCAATGAGCGTTTTGAGTGTTGCAAGGTCTTCAGCTGGATTTCGATATTCATTAATGCTTGTGCGGATCGATTGTTGTAACCGTGCAATGGGGGTCATAAATTGCCGAATTTTAGATTCAATAACTGAGTTGGCATACAAAAGATACATAATGTTTGCGGTGATTTGCAGTTCTTGCGGGGTCATCTGATCTAAGAATGAAGTTTTCCATCTGCTTACCGCTTGCGGAGTTTGTGATTGCATAACCACAGCCCATTGCAAAACCAACAGATATGCGCATACGCGTAACATTATTTTTTTCATGAGTTTATCTGTTCAAATAGTTGCGTTAATTCCAGCATGTATTCAAATACATAATCTGAATGAGGTAAAACTGTTTTATATTCTGGGGCCAATAAGCCATCCGGTGCAAACATAATGGTTGCATATGCTTTATTGCGATCATGAGCTGTTATTATTTCATATAATGCTTGATAATGTTCGCCATAGGTACGCGCACCAAAAGCAATAATGCGCATCGCATGATCGGCTGTTCCACTCATTGCGTTTATTGTTTTATCGAGGGCTGCAATGCATATCGGAGTACTTCTGATGATCAGATTAAAAATAGAAAGAGCTTTATCACGTTCTTCAACTGCAAAAGGAAGAATGCCATCACGCAATCCTCGATGGGTATTTGCAACGATGTAACAGTTTTGTGCAGATTCAAGCAGAATGCGGGTTGATTTTTCAAGAAGATTGTTTGTTTCTTCCTGTTGTTGCTCCGCCCATGTATATAACGAATCGGAAGCATATAATTGTAATTCTTTGAGAGCGGCATCTACCGCGTTCGATTGATTTTGACTGTAATAATCAACATATGCATCAAGCATCTGCGTGTGTAAGAAGCGTATTTTTGTTGAGCATGCAATTTTATTGGTCAGAGCTCTCAGATACATCAATTCGTCATTGGCATTGTAAGGATCGGAAAGATTATTGCGTACTGCCTGGCTTAATTCTAAAAGATGGGCATGGTAACGTTGTATTTCTGAATCGATAAGTGCATTTGCATAAAGAACATAAAGAAAATTAGCAACGAGTTGCAATTCTTGTGGGGTCATTTGTTCAGCGCATTGATTAGCCCAGCTATGAGCGTGATCAGTTCCATCAAAATCATGTTGAGCAAGGGTGAAGGGAGAAAAAAGAAAAGAGAAAAGAAAAGAAAGAAAAGATATTCGGGTAATATTCATCACCAATCCTTTTGGGTTGAAAAAAATGGTCGGGGTGGCCAGACTCGAACTGACAACCCCTCGCTCCCAAAGCGAGTGCGCTACCAAATTGCGCTACACCCCGAAACAATTTCAAATACTTTAAAGCTAGATGTAATGTATATCTTTTTTTATAGATCTGCAAGAAATATTTAATATCTAATTTAAACGCTCGAAGATATCTTTTTAACCCATCCTTTATTTTCGCTCCGGACGGGTACCCATTGGAAGGAACTGAAAATGGGTTTTTGCTGACGAGCGGGAAGTAAATTAGGTGATCTTTATGTCAAACTTTTAAAAAACTAGGCTTATTTTAACCCCAATTTCGTTATCTCTTCATTTTATTTGACCCTTCGATACAATTCTATTTCGCTATGCTCCATAGAATCACTCAGGGCGAACGGCGGAGGACTCGAATTTTTATTCTATCGCACAGCCTTTTACTTCCCAGCTTCGCTACTCTTCGCCCGGGGTCCCCATTGAAGACTCGACAAAAATGGGTTAAGCGGGCAGCCTACGCTTTGCAACCAATATCTTTGGTATTCTGTATGTCAAACCTTTAAAAAAGATGGCCGTGCCAGCCGTAGCTTTACGCGTAGGCTGGGGTGAATGGTGGGGATCGAACCCACGACAACCAGAGCCACAATCTGGTGCTCTACCAACTGAGCTACATCCACCATTTCAATTGGTTTTAAGTATACGGTTTTTACGGTAAAAATCAAAAAAACATTTGTTTATCTTCATGAGTAGGGCAATGTTTTACAAAAATAAGTAAATTATTTCAATCTGAAAATACAGTATGCTATGCTCTCAATAGAATAGGTCTCATTTTAAACAAGGAAAAGCTATGAAAAAGCTTATGATGAGTATCAGTTTAATCGTTTTGTGCGGAGTATCGGCAATTAATGCCTTGGATAATACGTTATACTCAATTGATCGGTCTACGGGATCTTTTAAACCAAGAGGGACCGACACATATTTACTTCCGAAGACTAACGATATGGTGGAGAAGATAAAGATATTGCCATTGCAAAAACAAAAAGAGCTACTTATGAATCCTGATATGACGATTAATACAGCAATTGTAGATCGTTTGATTGAGCCGGTAATCTGGATCTTAGATGATGCTAAGGGGAGTGCCTTTGTGCTCACGGAGATAGCCAATTCGCTGAAGCAGCAAATTGTAAAAAGTGTCTTTAGACTTCTGGTTGGATGTGGTTTTGTTACTGATAGTACTGATGAAGCCACAAAGGCGGCATGGCGGAAACAAATCGATAGCTACTGTGAGAACAAGATGCTGGAATACATACAACAGAAATATCCTCAAGCTCATGCAATAATTGGCAAAAAGCGCTGGTACATGGGTTTAGAACTTGAGAATGATTGAGCAGTTGAATTAAAATAACAAAGGAGAAGCTTATGAAAAAGCTTATGATGAGTATCGGTTTAATCGTTTTGTGCGGAGTATCGGCAATTAATGCCTTCGATTATACGTTAGAACCAATTGCTACGGGCTCTTTTACAACAGGAGGGGTTTCTAGATATTACCTTCCGCAGACTAAGTATATGTTGGACATGACAGAGATATTGCCATTGCAAAGACAAAAAGAGCTACTTATGAATCCTGATATGACGATTAACACAGCAATTGTAGATCGTTTTCTTGAGCCGCTAATCTGGACCTTAGATAAGTCTTCAGGGAGTGGCCTTGTGCTCACGGAGATAGCCAATTCGCTGAAGCAGCAAATTGTAAAAAGTGTCTTTAGACTTCTGGTTGGATGTGGTTTTGTTACTGATAGTACTGATGAAGCCATAAAGGCGGCATGGCTGAAACAAATCGATAGCTATTGTCAGAACAAGATTATTGAATACGTACAACAGAAATATCCTCAAGCTCATGTAATAATTGGCAAAAAGAAACCGCTCTTGGGTTGATAATTTGATTGATTGAATTAGGTAATATTATTTTTAATGAAGGAGAAGTTTTATGAAAAAGCTTATATTAATTTTAGCGTTAGCTGCAGTATGTGGTACATCGCAGATAAGTGCGGATATCACGTCCAATAGCGAACTAGAGCAAATGCTCATAGAAAACTTTGGTGACATGGTTGATTTTGTGGAAAAATATCGAATGGGTTCTTCAGAAGATCGAAAACAGAATTGCTTAGATGAAAACTTGCAACTGTCAACAAATTTTTTGAATGCTGCTTATGGAAAGCTTCGTTCGTCAATCAATTTCTCTAAAAAGAATCCACAATCGTGCGGATTGATGCAATGTAAAATTTTATTCATGGGTGCTATAACAAGCATTGTTAGCACAATGACACTTGAGGGTATATTTAGACCAGATGTATCAACAATCTATGACGAGGCAACTCAAAAGAATGTATCTGTATCTAAGTCTTATCGTTCTGGGGATGAAGCCTTAGAGCAAGCAAGCAACTATTTTGATCAAAGAATGCGTGGATAATTCTTAAATAGTAATTATTGAGAATTAAATGATGTAGGCCGGTCTTTTATGAGACGGGCCTACTTTTTTTGGCGAAACCCTGAAAATGTGGTATTATATACTAATGAGAAATTATTTGAAGCAAATTTCAACAAATTGGACAAAATGCCATGAAAAAGACAATTGAAGCATTAAAGGGCCGCTGGATCAGTATTTTCGGAGCGCGCGAGCATAATCTGAAAAATATTGACGTCAGCATCCCTAAAAACAAATTAGTCGTGATTACCGGCCCTTCTGGATCAGGTAAAAGCTCTCTTGCGCTTGATGTGCTCTTTACGGAAGGTAAAAGGCGCTACCTTGACTCTCTTTCATCATATGCTCGCCAATTCTTGGGTGCTGCAAAAAAGCCAGATGTTGACCGTATCGATGGTCTTTGTCCTTCAATTGCCATAGAACAAAAGACGGTTGGCTCCAATCCACGTTCAACTGTCGGTACTATCACTGAAATTTATGACTATTTTCGTATTCTTTTTGCCCGTATTGGTAAAGTCCATTGCCCTCACTGCCACTTAGAAATTAGGGCGGAATCGGCAGATGCTATTTGTCAGATGTTACATAAAGATTTTGATCTTAAAACAATTTCAGTGCTTGCCCCGATTGTTCATGAACAAAAGGGTGAGTTTACCCAAGACTTATTACGTCTTTTTGAACGCGGGTATTACCGCATCAAAATTGATGGGGAGCGTTATAAATTCAGATCGATCGATGAGATTAAGGCTTTGAGCTTAAAAAAGACTCATAAGCATACTATCGATGTGGTCGTTGATTCTCTTGAAGTCAGTTCTGATGAACGATCACGTTTACAAGAAGCTGTTGAGGCTGCATTTAAGTTAGCTGGGGGCAATTGTAAGATTTTGGTTGGAATGCAGGAATATCTTTATTCATCTCATCGCATGTGTATAGCATGTTCACAATCAATTCCTGAATTAGAACCGCGTTGTTTTTCTTTCAATTCACCAATCGGTGCGTGTAAAAATTGCGAGGGCTTAGGCTCTATCAATGAGTGGCCATGGGCTTCGGGAGACAAAGATTCGTGGAAAGCGGATTATCCTGAGTTTTTTGGCAATAAATATGCAACAGTCAAGACGTGTACCGAGTGTCATGGTAAACGTTTAAACAAATATGCATTGGCGGTTCTTGTTGGTGGCAAAGATATTTGTGAATTGGGTGATTTATCGATTAAAAAATTATTAGCATTTTTTGATTCACTTGAATTGAATGCGACTGAATTAGAAATAGCTCAAGGTCTTATCAGAGAAATTAAAAATAGACTGGCATTTATTAATGGTGTTGGTCTTTCATATCTTACGTTAAATCGCACCGCGCGTACCTTATCTGGTGGTGAAGGGCAGCGTATTAGGTTGGCCTCACAAATCGGTTCAGCATTAAGTGGCGTTTTATACATTCTTGATGAACCGAGTATTGGATTACATCAGCGGGATAATGATCGTCTGATTGAGACACTCAAAACGTTGCGCGATCAAGATAACACGGTTGTGGTGGTAGAACATGATATGGATACTATTACACATGCAGATTACGTGATTGATATGGGGCCTGCTGCAGGTGTGTTGGGTGGCAATATTACGGCATTTGGAACGCCAGCTGAATTAGCAAAAAATAAAAATTCATTAACCGGCGCATATTTAAGTGGTAAGCGTTCTATCGCAAAACCTCAGCGATTAAGAAATCCGCAGGGTTTTGTGGTTTTGGAAAATATTGATAAACATAATTTGAAAGATGTGACCTTACGCATGCCATTAGGCGTGCTGTGTGGCGTTTCTGGTGTATCTGGATCAGGAAAAAGTACTCTGATTATGGATCAGTTAGTTTCTGCGGTAAAACGTGAATTTTCAGGTGGATTTAAGCGCATCCATAGAAACGCATTGCACGGAGCGGCAGGAAGTCTACCAGGCGCAGATACGCTTGAAAGTCTCGTGGTCATTGATCAAAGCCCTATTGGCCGTACACCGCGTTCCAATCCTGCAACGTATCTGGGAATTTTTGATGAGATCAGAAAGTTATTTGCATCATTGCCAGAAAGTAATGCGCGTGGATATAGTGTTGGTCGTTTTAGTTTTAACGTTGCGGCAGGAAGTTGTTTTGAGTGTTCTGGTGATGGCGTTATTAAAGTTGAAATGCATTTTCTGCCTGAAGTTATTATGACCTGCAAAGCATGTAATGGCGCGCGATATAATCAAGAGACATTATCTATTGTATATAAAGGCAAATCAATTGCCGATGTTCTTGATATGACGGTGTATGAAGCATTACAGTTTTTTGCACATCATAAAACAATTGCAAAACGTTTACAGTTATTGTGTGATGTTGGTCTTGATTATCTTAAATTAGGACAGGCTTCAACAACATTATCAGGTGGTGAAGCGCAGCGTATTAAATTAGTTGATGAACTAGCAAAACGTGAACAACACACCTTATATATTTTGGATGAGCCGACAACGGGGTTGCATAATAGCGATATTGAAAAATTATTAGTTGTGCTCAATCGGTTGGTTGATAAAAATAATTCTATGATCGTGATTGAACACAATCTTGATGTTCTGAAAACAGTTGATTATCTTATTGATCTTGGGCCTGAAGGTGGCGATGGTGGTGGTCAGATTGTTGCGCAAGGTACTCCTGAAGAAGTTGTTAGGTGTGCGCAGAGTCATACTGGTAGATATTTAAAGCCTATGCTACGTTAAACTCGGGGGCAAATAATAGGATGAGGTTCATTGAGAAATTTGGTGGTTTTGGTAAGATGAAGGCCTAGCAATTTAAATAGTACTAAGTTGCGTTCGGTTTTTTCAAAATGACTAAAATTTCATTCCCGCGCTCATCCTGAACTTGCTGTGCCCTCCGAAGCCTTGGCGAAGGACGGGTTGAAGGATTTCCTCGAGCGCTCTTTGTTTTTTTGTTTCAGTTTTTTGAAAACAATAATACAGGAAAAAGATGCGCTCAAAGACATCCTTCAACAAGTTCAGGATGAGCGTGGAGAGAATAGAGTTAGTTTAATGGATTTGTAACGGAGATTTTTTTCATGAATTTTCTCAAATCATTTTTATTATTTCCTCTCATTGTTGTTTCAAGTCTCACTGGGCAAGTAATTCTTGATCAATCAGTAATCAACGAAAAAGCGATTGTCATCGAACAAAAAATTACGCGAGATCGTTACATAAAGTATGGTATTACTGCACTGAGCGTTGCTCATGAATTATACCAATGGATTCCTTTGATAAAAGATCTTATGGCTCCATCAGCTGCTACGGAAGAAAGTAAACTTTCATTGATAGAAAGTTTTAAAGCGGCGTTCCAGCATCTCTTTTACACCAAAGCAGGATGGATTTCTTTATTGCAATCTGGTTGTAGCATTGGTGGTTTTTTTATCATCTCAAACATAGGTGAAAAATTTATTCATCCTGATACATTCCGTTGGTATATCAATGCATATGCGCCATATCATATCACCATCAAGATGATGAAAGAACGAGTAGCGGAATTGCAAGATCAATCATTAAGTCAAGAGCAGTTAGAAATAAGCAATGAAATTTTACAACTGCTTTATGATCGCCTCATTCGCCAAGCAGAACTCATGTGTGCCTTCATGACCTATAAAGCAAAACGTCTGGATCAACACGAGCAGATAATTGCCGAGCGAGCAAAAGTTATTATGATTAATTCTCATAATGATTGGTTGCGTTCCCTTGATATGCAATTGAATGCTGCTGAACGTAATTATACGACCATTGATACGTTGCTTGATGCCTATAAAAATGCTATTGATGCACAAGTCAGTCATTTTGCTTTGATTGAAGGTGAAATGGAGCGGGAGAGACGTCTTTATATAAAGAAGCAGGGATAAGATTAATGCCCAATTTAGTTGGGCACCCAACATTGATTTCATCAATGTTAATTTTCCTAAGGGGTTTCTTGTCCAAACCCCTTAGAACCCCAGACACAAGCTTCCAGCTTGACCTCTTATGGTCCGAAATGTCGGGCTTAGTCTGTTCGCAGGGCATCACAGCCTAAATCCTCGTCGGACCTCATGAGAATTTTCACAAAATTATCTTACAGTAATTCCACTGTCTTATCCCGCGCTCATCCTGAACTTGCTGTGCCCTCCGAAACCTTGGCGAAGGACGGGTTGAAGGATTAAGCGCTTCCAAGAAAGTGAGAATAGGGTGAAGCTCCCCTTGCCGGCGACAGAGGCAATTTAAAATTATAAATCCATTTTGGTTTTTTCTCCGCTCGCCCTGAACATGCCCGCCGTCGCCAAGGCTATGGCGGATTACGTCCGCCGAAGTTTTAACGAAGGTGGATTGAAGGGTGTCTTCGAGCGCTCGTGAAAGTTCTTGTGCCCAACTACGATTTTCTTCAATTGAGCGCCCAATTGGAACGAAGTGAAAATTGGGTTAAAAGGGTATTCTTATCTTCTGGCTATCTTCATGGTATGGTGGTATCAAAAAAGGAGAATAATGAAACAAGGTCTATGGAATGCTATTTTTTTGGTGAATGTATTCTTGGGAATGTGTTTGTTGAAAGCCGATGGCTTTGCTGCAGGTACATTGGTGCATACCCAAAAAGGATGCATACCAATTGAGCAATGTGAAGTTGGTGATAATATTATTACAAGAAACCGAGGCGGTGTAAAGGCATATCCCATTGCTGATGTAATCCAATTTGTCGCCAATTCTTATGCAAAAATTCAGGTGGATGAGGATTGTTTATGTGCAGCTCCCGATCAGAAGTTTTATGCAGTAAACAAAAATAAATGGCTAGAAGCATGTGCGCTGCAATTATCAGATCAATTGTTATGCGCAAATGGTGAAAGTGTTTGTGTTGAAGCGATTACGGTTATTTATGAACAACAAAAGATATACGCACTTTCCATAGAAACGAATCATACTTTTTGTGTGGGGCGTTATGGCATTGTTGTGCACAATATTGAACCAACTACTACGACAACAACAGTTGTAGTTCTTTCAGCTGTATGTCCTCCGGCTGCAGTGGCGGTTGCAATTGCTGAAGTAATCGGACTTGGAATTGCTGGTTGTCTTATGTATCGTGTATATAAAAAATCAGAAAAAAATAAAAAAAAGTTTGATGGATGTTTTTCCCCTCAGAATGAATGGAACAACAACGTTGTTACGAATGCTAAAGGTTGTTATTCTTCTGATATTTCAGTGATTGATCCAGTTATAGGGTGTGGTATTGTTGAAAATCCAATCAAGGTAGTTGAAGTAATACCGTATGGAACAGTTGATGGGATGGATGATAAATGTATCTTCCCTATTGCAGAGATCGAGCAATCAGTGTTATGTGCCAGTGCAGTAGAAAATGAATGTGGAGAAAGCAGGCAATATCCAGGGCCATGGTATAATCGTACGGAAGATTGGATTAATGAACATCCGTTTGCGCAAAAAATAAAAAAGTCAGTAGAGCGTTCTTGTTATGTCAATCAAGGCAAACGAGCGTTTAAGATGATTAAAAATATAGAAGGGTGTGACGGTTTTAAAAAAGGTGATTACGTGGTTGTCGATGCTATGCATAAAGATCATCTCGAAGTATTTGATAGATATGGAGAATGGAAAAGTGTTGCAAATTTCGATGGAACTAGAAATGAAAAAAAGACAGAGCAAGGCCGGCAAGAGCCACGTCAACGCTTACAAAAACAGGGATAAGTATGAATGATAAAGATTGGCTTGAAAAAATTGATAAGAGAGTTGAGCAAGCAAGACGTGATTACAAAGGGCCTCATTGTTGTTTGACCATGGATCGTGGTTTGGTAAGTTATGTGAATATATTAAATTATAACAAAGCATATCGTGAATATGGTATAAAGATTCCTATTTCCACTGCTTTTATCGCCCTAGATTACTGTATGTTTTGCGGTACAGAATTGCCTTTGTCCTTAAGGCATCAGTGGTTTGATATTTTAGAAAAAGAATATGGGTTAGAAAGTCCGATGGAAGAAGATGAGGATAAAGTTCCCAAGGAATTTTGGACAGATGAGTGGTGGAAGGCGCGTGGATTGTGAAAAATTAATTTGAGTTCGTATCCTTCGACAAGCTCAGGACGAACGGAATAAAATCAAAAAATTATGATTGCGTAATTTATATCGATTGAATTTTAAAATCCGTTCGTCCTGAGCTTGTCGAAGGATACGAACTCATTTTTTATAATTTACTTATCGAGTTTCATTCGAATCATTTGTGCAAGTATTAATCCATATCTTGAATTGCTGCTTGTGCCACACCTGCACCATTATAATAATTGAATCGTCCTACATCTAACACATTTCCAGAGAGATCAATCTTGAGCAATCTGCCGTGCAAATAGCCTATTTTGCCATTATTGCGTTGTAAAATAATTTTCGCGTCTTCGATATTCAATTTATAATTCGAATCATAGTGGGCTATTCCCATTACTTGAGGCTTTGTTTGGTAAAAAAGCGCTTGTAAAACTCTTGCTTTATCAAAACGAGATATATCGATTTTGTTTTCTTCCATGGCAATTAATTGCATGCTTGATGCCATAAGAATAACAGTCGTTATTAATGTGCGCATTATGTGATCCTTTTATGATTTATTATAGATACAGTAAGTTTTTATGCATAATAAATGCACCATGATGAAAACACAATGATAAAATGCCATATATCGTACAAAAAATAGATTATTGACTTCCTTATTCTTTCAACTAGGATCAACATGGACTATATAAAAAAAGGAGTTGTCCATGAAGATTAAAAAAAGTTCGTTAATTTTGTTTTCGCTTGTTATATGCCACGTCAATAATTATGGAATCTTCCATTCCAAAGATGGCCATGAAACAAAAAAGTCTCCGTCGCAATGTACTGGAAAAGTTGCAAAAAAAAGACCGGAGTTATTTGTTCAGGCGGAAAAATATGAACAAGAGTTCACTCATGCACGAACACAATGTTTACAGGACAATGATTGCGACACAAATCCAGCATTTAAGCAAGCGCAAGATGATGTATCGCGTTGTATTGTCGCGCTCAGGAATCATCTTGAAGAACTTAAAAAAGGAAAATCTGATGCATGTAATGTTTGTGAAAAAACAGAGACTGAAGATATTTACAATCGCCTTACAGAATTGGTGAAATCGAATTAATAAAAAAGGATAAGTATGAAGCTATTATCTTATCTATTAGGGATGAGTATATTGATTTCTGGAATTGATTTTATTTTTATACCAAATGCAGGTTTGTATGCTTGTCCGCGCTGCCGCCGCGCATTGCCCAAAGGGCCTCTCAAGCGCCCTCATCCTGGTTTTCCCAAAAAAGAAAATCACAATATTTCCGTAAGCAATGTCAATGGAAATGGTCCGAAAATTGATACAAGGAGAAAGTTGCATGAACAAAAATAACGCAGCGTTTTTATGCGTTGCTTTCGGTATATTTTCTCAAGCAGTCGCTAATCAACAGATCATGCAAGAAGTTCTTGATGGATCAACAATTGAAAAGTTTGTCGATCCTGTTCCTTTGTTTAATGGAAGTCGCGCTGATGGAAGAAAAAAATTAACGATAAAGGCTGAGGAATTTCAACAGAAGTTACTTCCAAAATCTTTTTACAAAACATTGCCTAAGTCAGTTACTTATAACAGAGTCGATAATGGTGACCCGCTCTTTACTATAAATCCTCGAAAAGGTACCTATCAGTGGGGTTATAAAATAAGCGATGGGAAAAAAACATATGGTCCTTCATATCCGGCGCATACGATAGTCGCACAACGATGGAAAAAGACAAAAGCAGATTTTAAAAATAAATTGTGTTGTTTTTCAGATTTGGAAAAAAGATGTTTAACCGGACCGTTATTACAAAAATTTCTTACGGTCGATTTGAGTTTTCAGTGGGCAAATCCATTGAATTGGCCGCAGTTTGGGCAGGGGTTTGATACCTATGATCCGGTAGTGTATCCATTTGGTACTGGTATGCCACAGGGAAATCCTGGTATCTATGAAGGCCCTCAACCAATGGTGCCACATTTACATGGAGGTGAAACACCCTCATTTGCAGATGGTGATCCAAATTCATGGTTTACTTCCCATGAGAAACTTGTTGGTCCTTCCTATGTAACAAATAAGTATGTTTATCCAAATAATCAAGCAGCGACAACGCTGTGGTATCATGATCACGTGCTTGGTGAAACGCGGTTGAATGTATTTGCAGGACTTGCAGGTTTTTATTTTGTGCGAGGAGAGCCTGAATCTTCAGTTTCTCCAGCTTTGCCACACGGTGATTACGAGATAGAACTTCTTATTGCTGATCGTCAATTTGATACCAATGGACAACTGTTTTTTCCTGATGGCAATCCACTGACAGCAGGTCTCAACGGTCCTCCTGGTAATCCTGACATTAATCCCTATGCTATACCAGAGTTTTTTGGCGATGTCATTGTGGTGAACGGAAAAAGTTGGCCGTATCTTGAAGTAGAGCCTCGTCGCTATCGCTTCCGTTTAGTTGATGGGAGCAATGCAAGAATGTATGGGCTTTATCTAACATCAGATAATAGTTTGTATGTGCCCGATATCTGGCAAATTGGAACTGATGGAGGTCTTTTGGATACACCAGTGAATATTTCAAGCTTTGTGCCATTTACCTATAATCCTTCCAATCTTTGTCCGCCTCAAGATCCTAATTTAGGGCCTGTGTTTACTGAGCCGCGTCTTTTCATAGCGCCTGGTGAGCGGATGGATATAATCATAGACTTTACTGGTTTTGAAGGCGGTATTTTTACCTTGAACAATGACGCTCCAGCACCTTTTCCTGGTGGAGGTACAGTACTTGATCCAGATGTTGAAGGATTGGTAATGCAGTTCCGTGTTACAAAACCTCTTTCATCCCCTGATAGAAGTTTTAATCCTGCTGCTCCTGGCGCTACGCTCAGAAGCGGCGATAAAGCTATCGTGCGCTTTGTAACACCGGAAGGAACTTTGACTCCCAATGTTGTTCCTAATCTTACGCGCAGCTTAGTGCTTATCGAACAGGAAGATCCTTATTCCACAGCTCCGGTGGTAGTGTTGTTAAATAATACCAGTTATGATGGGCTCAATCCTTATAATAATCAACCGGTTCCAGATTCTGTTCCATTCAATAATGGATCAGTTTATGTGACAGAGCTTCCACAGGTGGGAGCAACTGAGATTTGGGAAATTATTAACATGACACCAGATGCTCATCCTATTCATATTCATTTGATTCAGTTCCAGATACTTAATCGGCAGATTTATTATGTGGGTAATATAGTTCCACCGTTTACGTGTACAAATTCTTATAGAGATTTTTATGAAGCTTTGTGGTCTAATCGGTCCGATCTTCCACCGACAGTACCTCCGGGAACGGTGTATAGCTATGGATCGCCATTATCATATTTAAGCACACAAAAACTGGGTGGTAATCCCGATGTCACACCATATTTACAAGGGCCTGCATTTCCATGCGATCCAAATGAATATGGTTGGAAAGATACCATTAAAGCATTTCCTAATACGGTGACTAGACTCGTTGTTCGCTTTGCGCCGCAGGACGTTCCTATCGGAGATACGGCAGGAGAAAATTTCTTTCCATTTGATCCGACAACAACGCTTGGTCAACGTGATGCATTTGGTTACCCGGGTGGAAGTGGTTATGTGTGGCATTGCCATATCATTGATCATGAAGATAACATGATGATGCGGCCGTATATGGTACGTAACAATGCACAAGCATCATTGGGAATGACGGTTTCTTTGTCAACGTTAAACGTAACTGCTCATAATGCTAACAAGCCGGCATTGCCGCAGGGCTGTGGTTGTTGTTGTCAGTAGCAACGGGTAGATGATTTTAATTTCGTAATTTGACGGTATACTTGAGTAATGTGTTTATAAAAATATAACAACATAACTCAGGTATACCGTTTTTTTATGATAAAAACACAAGAACAAACGCCATTGATGCAACAGTATGGTGAAATCAAAATTGATTATCCCGATACGCTTCTTTTTTTTCAGGTCGGTGATTTTTATGAACTCTTTTTTGATGATGCAAAGCAAGCGGCAGCATTCTTAGGAATTGCGCTTACCGCGCGCGGAAAAAATAAAGGTGAACCAATTCCACTGTGCGGCGTTCCGCTCCATGCAATTGATCATTATTTAGCAAAATTGGTTAAAGGTGGTTTTAAAGTCGCTTTATGTGATCAATTAGAGGATCCAAAACCGGGCACTATTGTTAAGCGTGGCGTGAAGCAAGTGCTTACGCCCGGAACATTGACCGATTCAAAATTGTTAGATGAACGTTCAGCATCGTATCTTTTTTCTTTTTTCCCTGCGGGTAATTCGTGGGGACTTGTTTTTACCGAACTATTAACCGCGCAAATTTTTATCACTGCAGTGGCAGCAGGTTCTGAAAAATTATTAGAAGCTGAATTGATTCGTTTTTTTCCTGATGAAATTTTAATTCCAAGTAATGAGCATACCAAAGAATTTCAAACTTATTTTAAACGCTTAGGATATTTCACTACTGTTGTTCATGAAAATGATCAACATGTTGATGCTCATGTATGGGCGCAAAAGCAGTTTCCTCACGCAACATATACCCAGCTGAAAACTGATGAAGCTATGCAGCAAGCACTGTTTTATTTTTATGCATACATGGCAAAACATCAACGATCATCACTCGATCAATTCACCTCACTCTATTTTTATAAACCAGATGATTTTTTAATTATGGATGCGGCGACGCAGCGTAATTTGGAATTGGTGAAAAATCTGCATGATAGTACAAGCACCAATACGCTGTTTAGTATCATGGATAGAGCACAAACTGCAATGGGTTCTCGGATGCTCAAAAAGTGGGTCTTGCGACCGCTTGTTAAAAAAGAAGCAATTGTGCAGCGGCAAGATGTGATAGCATTGTGCTGTTCCAATATTACCTTAATGAATACTCTTGAGCAGTTGTTACGTGCCATTGGCGATAGTGAGCGGGTGATCGGCCGTATTGCTTTGCAGCGTGCAACGGTTTTTGATTATATGGCATTATCGCGAATGCTCTGTTCTATTCCACAACTCAAAACGATTGTTTTTGAGCATAAACAGATTGTGCTGATGCGGATTATCGCAGATCATTTGGGAGAGTTTAATGCACTATCAGATTTATTAATGCATGCATTGCATGATGAACCATCAACAACTATGATTATCAAGCAAGGGTTTGATGAAAAACTCGATCGGATGCGCCTGTTAATCAATAATAGCAATGAGAAAATCAGTTCGTTAGAACTGGTTGAGCAAAAAACAACCGGCATTAATTCATTAAAAATTCGTTACAATGCGGTGCAGGGTTATTATATCGAAGTAACCAATACACATCGTGATGCAATTCCTGCGCGATACCGCCGATTACAAACATTAGTAGGGCGTGAGCGTTTTATTACTCCTGAATTGCAGATGTTGCAGCATGATATTGAATCGGCACGTAAAGATATTGTTAATTATGAGACGGTTCTTTTTGATGGCATAAAAAATGAAGTTGCCGTGCATATTGCTGCATTGCGCAAATCCGCGCATGCAATTGCGCATATCGATGCGCTGCTTGCACTTGGTCAATTAGCTTATGATAATGGCTATGTGCGGCCAGAGTGCTCTGAAAATCGTGATATTATCATAATCAAAGGCAGACATCCGGTGGTCGAGCAGAGCTTATCAACCAGTTTTGTGCCAAATGATACCTTTTTGACCGATGAACAATCCTTGTGGATTATCACGGGGCCAAATATGGGAGGTAAGTCTACCTATCTGCGTCAGGTTGCTTTGATATCTGTCATGATGCACGTGGGATCATTTATTCCCGCAAAAAGTGCCAAAATTGCTTTACTTGACCGTATTTTCACTCGTCTTGGGGCAAGTGATAATGTGGCAGAGGGCAAAAGTACTTTTTTGGTGGAAATGGAAGAAACGGCTATGATATGCACGCAAGCGACAGTAAAAAGTTTGGTCATTTTAGATGAAGTAGGCAGAGGTACGAGCACTTTTGATGGTCTGGCAATTGCTCAAGCGGTGGTTGAATATATTTTCACTACCATTGGGGCGCGGTGCCTTTTTGCAACCCATTATCATGAGTTGACCCAGCTTGAGCAGGCATGCCCGGGTATTGCAGTCTATCAAGCAGCAAGTAAAAAGACGTCTGCCGGCATCATTTTCCTCTATACCATCATTAAGGGCATAGCCGATGGAAGCTTTGGGATTGAAGTAGCCAAATTGGCCCAATTGCCCCCAGCGGTCATCAAGCGATCGGCCGCGCTTGTGGAATTATTTTCCAGTGGTAGTTCTGGCGCCATTGTTCCTGCTATCAGAGTGGACTATGAGCAAAAGGAGTCTGCTGTGCAGCATCAGCACAACCATAAAGCCGAAAAAATGATGGAATTGTTGCAGCAGGTCGATTTTGACGCGTTATCGCCCAAAAGAGCATTTGACCTTTTGTGGGAGCTTAAAGATTTATAAATAGAAGATTTTTCGCTGGACGGGAAAGCCTTTTTCTGGTATATTCTGAATAAATAAGCTAATAAAGCCCAAGTGGACTTAAAGCGCCCTCTGGAGGGAAATTCATGAGGGGAAAATAAATCAATTGATAGGAAAACTGATGGTACAACAAGAAAAATTCAGCAAATACGCGATATTTGCAAATGGCGGTAAGCAATATCAGGCAATCGAAGGCCTAACAATTGCACTTGAAAAAATAGAAGGTGAAGCGGGCGACAAAATTGAATTAGGTTCAATTTTGTTCCGTAAACTTGAAGAAGGTAAATTTGAAATAGGTAAACCATTTGTAGATGGCAAGATCGTTGCTACCATCGTTAAGCAAATGAAAGAACCTAAAGTTATAGTCTTTAGATTCAAAAGACGTGGTAAAGTTCGCGTAAAAAACGGACATCGTCAACCAAAGACGGTTGTCAGAATTGAGACAATAGCGTAATTATACACCCGTACATCCTGAGCTTGTCGAAGGATGATGAAATTTTAAGAGGCCTTAAACGGCCTCTTTTTTTGCGCTCAGCCAAATCTTGACTTTCTATTTGTAAATTTTTTACTATGAATTATGAGTATAGTGTACTAAATTATTTAAAAAAAGGATGTCTTATGAAAAAGTATGCATTGATGATAGCGATGGGTAGCTTATTGTGTATGACTCAAGCGCAAGCTTCAAGTTATAAATGGGAAACTTTTAAAGAGGAAGTAGGAGAAGAGATTGATAACATAGAGGGTGGTTTCAGGTCAGATTTGGTGTTTGGTTATATTACTGAAATAGCAGAAAGAGCAAAATTAAGGGCAGCCAGGCAGCGTATTCCTGCTGCAGAAGCAGCATCCATGGTGATTGATCAATTCAATCGAAGAATAGAAGTTCGAACTTCTGGACCGTTGAGAGAGAAACTATTATTGAATATACCAAAAATAGTGAACTGGGAATTTGGTATAAAATAGCTATTATATCTTTATATAATAAAAAAAGAAGCTTTAAACGGCTTCTTTTTTTGTGCCAAAAAAATCATTTTTTGTTATGATGCGATGCTGATAAGGGAAATGATATCATAACAAAAAGGAACTATTTTTTATGAAAACATTATGTGGTGGTATTCAATTGCTGCTATTGCTGGTAACCGTGATGCACATTGCATGTATGGAAAATGAAGGCAATGTCCATCCCTATCTATCTCGCAAAGGCTTATATCTGGTAGAAAACGCACTCCAAGCGAGACCCGATAAATTTGATGAGTATTTTTATGAACTATTACCAGCTGATCGTGTGTTGCTGACAAAAATATCAGGGCAGTACAGTGATAATCCTGCGGAAATAATGCTTCATGAGCCTGAAGTGACAAAACGATTAATTGAAGTATACATTACAGACAAAGATTTACGCGCCTATGTAAAGAGTTTTCTTGAAGATGAAGATAAGGACTCTATTCGAAATCATTGTAAAGAGCGGTTTATCTTGAGCAAACAGTTGTTGGGATTAAAAATGCCCATCATTAACCCTCTTGAGAGTGTTTTGGGATTACTAGGATCCAATCCTTTTGATCATGTTTTAGCGAATGATATTGATCTGCAATCATTATTTATAAATGGCTATCATAGTTCTACGCAATCTTTCCATCCGATACCCTCATGCATTGATGCTAAAACCTATCCAATGTATGCACATTGTTTTATCACGGATTATTGTGAATTTCGTGTTACTGGCACCGTAGGTAGTGACTTCCGTCAGCCCGTACTCGTGCCGTTATCAAAGGAATGTCTATTATGGGTTGTTGATCATAAAAATCCGAAAAATACATTTTCAACAGTTGTTACACATGCCGACGATATTAAAGGTTGTTGTTTTAGTAAAACGGGAACTGAGGTTGAATATATAGTTACCTATTCTGATAAGGATATTGTTTTTTCAACAGTAACTATGGCTCCCGATGGATGCTCTTATGTTAAATCAATTCATGCTGATGTTCCCAATAATGGTACCATCGTTCAGGCTTGTTTTAATCCTATTCTGAATGTTTTAGAAGTATGTACCTATGAAGGTCTTAACAATGTATTTAGGGAATGGAATATGGATGGTATATATGGTCCATGGGTTGCGTGGCCATTTAAACAATATGGCCTTTTAGATCAACTATTTATCATCAAGGATTCTGAGTATGGTCTTGTCCAGGTGTGTCTCTTTGGGGTTGCTGCAATGTATTCATTGACGATGTATAATAACTTGGGGACTGCGCCTTATACTTATTTAACGAGCAAATCCTTTAAGAGCATAGAAGGTCATAATACGGCTTATGCTCAACAGGGTCGTATTGATAATAATCATTTTGTTAAGAAAAATAATTCGGTTTTTATGTATAATCTTCGCCGCGCATCTGCATTTGCAGCAATTGAGGCAGCAAAGAAAAAACAAGCACAGGCTTCATTTTTTGAAAGCGTAAGGGATGCTTTTTCTTTTGAACCTGATACAGAATGTCATAGAAGATACAGTCCTGATGGTAAATTTTTATTGTGTAATGTGCTTAAAAAGAAATCAGGTATGCTCTATGTTGAAACACAAATTCAGGATGCCGTTACCCATAAACCAATAACCACTATCGATACGCTTTACAGTAACTTTGTAGGAGTAGGATTCAATGATGAAAGTACGGAATTGATTTTTTTGAATCATAGTGGTCCCAATGAGAAAGTATCACTTTATAATGACAAAGATAAAAAAATATTAGAAGAATTTGAGAGCTTAACATTTACAAATTGCGCGGTAACATCTGTGTTAAAGCGATTATGCAAAGAATGCAAGGAAAAAGGTCTTATAACACTATCAAAAAACGATCCTGTTCGCGCAATGTTGATGGATTGGTGGCGGTCAGGGACGCCGGAGATGAAAAAGTTTCTTGAACTCTGTTTTCCGCTTAACAAAATTGAAGCTGGCAATAAGAAAATATAATAATAACGTTGGTGAGCAAGAGGCCTTAATCAGGCCTCTTTTTTTTGTCCTAAACGAATCGTTGATTTTCTATCTGAATATTTTTTATTATTAAATGAACTATGTTGAATAATTATAAAAGAAGGAGCTTCTCAGATGAACATCAAGAAAGCGATGAAAAATATGAGTGGAGTTGCCCTAGTTCTTTTTGCATTATGTAATGCGGTAGGAATAATGGCAATGCGTCCTACATTTTGGGGGAAACAGCCTGCTGGGTTCGGTCCTCGCAACACAATGGAAAAAGATAGTTTTGTTTCTCCTGCTGAGCCAGGATTAAGACCTATCGATCAAGTATTCCTTAACGAATGCTATCATAATAAGCCTCTTGAGCCGATTTTAAAGATGAAGCCCAATATTAATGCGGTTCATCCTAAAACTGGCTATACGGGTTTACATTATGTCTGTCTGAATGGTGACGTGAGCAAAGTGCAATTGCTATTGGATAATGGAGCTGACATTAATCGGCGAGCGGCTGATGGAGCTAGTCCTCTTTCTGTAGCATTTGGTTTTGTTACAGGGCATGGTAAGAACTTGAATGCATCAGAGCGTTATGAAATAGCACGCTTCCTGATTGAGCATGGAGCGGATGTTTGGGCGATGGGAAACAATAATCAGAGTATTTTGTACCTGGCTGTTAGAACGGGAGATATTCGGTCTGTAAAGCTGGTGATTGAAGCAATGGAACGGGATAAAAAAAAAGATTGGAGGATTATTCCTAATATAGGATTGGTCGCCCTTTATGAGGCAATTGTAAATAACAAAGAAGATATATGTTTACTATTGCTTGAAGCTGGAGTTCCCATAAAAAACAGCGTAAAAACTAAGAGTGGTTTGTCGTTTATGCATCTTGCTGGAGGATTGGGTAATAAACATATAATTCAAGCGCTGATTAATAGGGGATTGAGTATAGATACTCCTGATGATAGTGGGCGAACTGTTTTGCACTATATGAGTGAAGAAGGCACGGCTGAGGGAGTAAAAACGTTACTTGATCTTGGAGCGAATCCGCAGATTCGTGATAAAAATGGAAAAACGCCCTTCGAATTAGCTCATAATAATCCGGATAAAGAGGTTCGGGAAATATTATTACAAGCAACAGAATCAGCCAAGAGTAAATCGTCAGTACCTATATTAAGACCGATCGATGAAGTGTTTCTTAATGCATGCTATAACAATAAGCCTCTTGAGGCTATTTTAAAGATGAAACCCAATATTAATGCGGTTGAACCTGCAACTGGCTATACGGGTTTACATTATGTTTGTATGAATGGTGATCTGAGCAAAGCGCAATTGTTATTGGATAATGGAGCGGATATTAATCGGCGAGCAATACACGGAGAGAATTCCCTTTATGCGACATTTGCTTCTTCTATAGGAGCTGGTAAGGACGAGAAATTGTTGGATGCATCACAGCGTTATGAAATGGCACGTTTTTTGATTGAGCATGGAGCAGATATTTGGGCAACGGGAAACAATAATCAGAGTATTTTGTACCTGGCTGTTAGAACGGGAGATATTCGGTCTGTAAAGCTGGTGATTGAAGCAATGGAACGGAACAGGAAAAGAGATTGGAAGACTATTCCTAACATAGGATATGAGGCTCTTTATGAGGCAATTGCAAATGAGAAGGAAGATATATGTTCACTATTGCTTGAGGTGGGAGTTCCTGTAAAAAGTACACAAAAAATTAAGGATGGAGTGTCGCTTATGCATATTGCTGCAGCAGTAGACAATAAGCGTATAATTCAAGAACTGATTAATAGGGGATTGAGTATAGATACTCCTGATGACGATGGGCAAACTGCTTTGCACTATGCGAGCGAGCGTGGCACGGCTGAGGGAGTAAAAACGTTACTTGATCTTGGAGCGAATCCCGAATTTCATGATAAAAATGGAAAAACGCCCTTCGAATTAGCTCATAATAATCCGGATAAAGAGGTTCGGGAAATATTATTACAAGCAACAGAATCAGCCAAGAGTAAACCGTCAGCACCTATATTAAGACCGATCGATGAAGTGTTTCTTAATGCATGCTATAACAATAAGCCTCTTGAGGCTATTTTAAAGATGAAACCCAATATTAATGCCGTTGACCCTACAAATGGCTATACGGGTTTACATTATGTCTGTATGAATGGTGATCTGAGCAAAGCGCAATTGTTATTGGATAATGGAGCGGATATTAATCGGCGAGCAATACACGGAGAGAATTCCCTTTATGCGACATTTGCTTCTTCTATAGGAGCTGGTAAGGACGAGAAATTGTTGGATGCATCACAGCGTTATGAAATGGCACGTTTTTTGATTGAGCATGGAGCAGATATTTGGGCAACGGGAAACAATAATCAGAGTATTTTGGAAGTAGCTGTTATAAGAGGAGATATTCGTTCGGTAAAACTTTTGATTGAGGCAATGAACCGGGATAAAGAGGTTCGGGAAATATTGCGTAAGGCGCAATCATCAGTGCCAAAAATATCGGCGCAATCAGTAGGGGTAGCTGTTCCTGTGCAAATCGTGCCGAATAACGCTCAGACGACTCAATCTAAAAAATCGAAACGTAAAGCAAGGCAAGAATTATTAACATCTAAAAAAGCAGTTCCGATTGAGAATGCTCCTGTTCCAGAAATAAAAATAGATATTCCACAGGAAGTTAAGCTATCAGAAGTAGAGAAGGCGCCTTATGTGCAAGATAAGGTTAGTAGCGTATTAACTCCAAAAGAAGTTAAGTCAGCAAATTTGGCAAAAACATATGCAAGTTTGGCCGGTAATAGTTCACCCGTCAGTCCAAAAAAACCTGAAGAAAAGTTTGTTACGATTATTGATGATCATATAACAATCACGGTGGCAATACCACCCCATTTATTGGGCCGTTTGGGAATTATGAGTAATCAAGACAATCGGCTTGCAAAAATAACAAACTATTCGGCACACGTAGAAGAGAAAAGAAATAATCCTCATGATTTTTTTCATAATTTTTCACCTGAAGTAGAAAAGAGCCTTGGTTTGTTTGCGAAATTAGAAATTATTAAGGGACCCACAAAAGAGCACTCTTCTACGATTCAATACACGATACCCGCAAGTATTATGATATATAATAGTAAACCAATTGAGGGAACATTTGAGTTTGTAGTGCGAGATGGTCAGATGCAGCATCGGTTCTTTAAGCGGACAAAAAAAGAGCATAAAAAAGAAAAACTATTATCGTTAACCCCACCATCAGCACCCGGCGAAAGCAGTAAAAGTTTATCACAATAGGATTAATTCTTTTTCCTATAATCGGATGCTACAACAAGAAAAATTTAGTAAATACGCGATATTTGCCAAAAGTTATTCTTTAGATTCAAAAGAGGTGGTAAAGTTCGCGCTAAAAACGGACATTGTCAACAAAAGACAGTTGTCAGAATTGAAACAATCGCGTAAGCACGTTTTGAAAGAGGCCTTAATCGGCCTCTTTTTTATGCAATGATAGGTTTATAATTTAGCCAACTTCTCTAAATTCTTATTCGGTCCTGCACAAACTAGCTTATCTAGTTCTTTGATCACGTAGTCAAGGCCGATTGGGGTGATTTTTTCTTCTTCTTTTTTACCAATACAGTGCACGTTATAATTATTAAATAAATCTAATTCTTCAAGGCTCTTGCCGATAAATTGTTGTGGAGCGGTGATATTGGTTACGCAGAAATTTTTTGCAAGCCGCGTGACATCCATAAAAGGAGAACTCAAATTATCTGCAAGGCGAATGCCAATTTCTTTTTCTGGCAAAATGACGCGATCAGCGCCCACAAGAGTCAAAATTTCTTTATTAAGTTCATCAATTGCGCGCGTGATAACATAGGGAGTTTTGAGATGTTTTTTGAGTAATGCGGTAATTAAAATTGATTGGGTACTATCTTCTCCCATGGCAACAATGACGGTATCAATTTCATCCACACCAATACTGCGCAGTGATGCTTCATCGGTAACATCCATTACAATTGCATGCGCAACTGAATCTCTGATAGAAGCGACGATGGATTCATCACTATCGATTGCAAGGACTTCCATACCATTTTCCGATAACACGGTGGCCACTTGATAGCCAAATCTGCCGAGGCCGATGACACAAAATTTCATACGTTTTTTCCTTTTATAACCCAATCTTCACTTTGTTACTATTGGGTGCCCATGTGGGGTCGCCAACGAGAGCTTTGCGTAAGTTGGGGTTTAAGATAGCATAATTCGTTCTTCTGGATACGAAAATTCAATAGTTTCTTTTTTGGCTTTTAATTTAAGACCTAAAATAAAGGTGAGTGAACCGATACGGCCGATAAACATGGTTGTCATAATAAATAATTTACCAAAATCAGATAATTTTTCTGATCCTTTGAGTGAAAAACCAACATTGCTGAATGCAGATATTGTTTCAAAAAATACATCTAAAAAGCTCCATGTTTTTTCTGTTATCAACAAGCAAAAGGTGGTGAAAAGAATCCATCCCAAACTTAATGATATGATAGCAATTACTTTATAGATCTGATCGATTGGTATTTCTCGTTCAAATATATCCACGGAAGATCTGCCATTAATTGCAGAACGTACGGTACTCAAAAAGAGGACAAAGGTGGTTATTTTAATACCACTTCCGGTAGATCCTGGCGCAGAACCAATCAAGCCTACAATCATAATTAAGAAAATGGTGGCAGGGTAAAAGTCGGTGAGGTTTGCCAAAATAAAACCACAACTTTTGAATGATATTGCATGGAAGATGCTGTTAGCGCATTTAAGTGGAATAGAGAAATTTGCAAGGGTGTTATGATTTTCCAGCACTAAAAACGTAATAGTTACGATCACCAATAAAATAATTGTTCCGTATAAAATAATTTTACTGTGTAATGAAAATCGGTGTGGTTTTTTTGCGTAGAGATACGCACGGCAGCGGAGCATGATTTCATGCCAGGTAATAAATCCTAATCCACCAAAAAATGTTAAGAGTGCTGGTGGTGGCAAGAAAAAGATAGTTGGTGCTATAGTGTTCCAGATTTTGTTCGGTTAAAAAGTGAAAGAATGATATTCCTGCATTGCAAAATGATGATATGGAATGGAAAAATGAATAAAATACCGCGTTATGTAATGGATATTCTGTTTTAAATATAGAAAAAAAGCTTATTGCGCCCAATACTTCCAAAACTACTGTTGATCCAAAGGTAAAAATTAGCATTTTTTTTATATTTTCCCATGAATCAAGTTCAAATAATTGGCCTGCCATGAAACGGGTACCCAGGCCTAAATCAATAAATAATGAAATAATGAAAAGGCTCATGGTGGCAAGACCAATAGCCCCTACTTGAATAAGCCCTAAAATAACCGCTTTTCCAAAAAAGGTGAAATTGCTGAGAGGAATAGTAAAAAGTCCGGTAACGCAGGTTGCAGACGTTGCGGTAAAAAACAGATCGATGAAAGACATCGGTTTAATCTGCGCTATGGGCAATCCGAGCAGCAGTGCTCCGCACAGAATGAGGATGAAAAATGAAAATAAAATAATATGTGCGGGGGATATATCGATCAGTTTATTCTTACTCATAAATTATACCCCACGTTCACACATGGGGACCCTTTATACATGAATCAACAGATTTTATGGTTTATGTTTTAACATGTTAATAAGGTACATTTCAACTTTTTCAATATTTATACGTTCTTGTTTGAGTGTGTCACGGTCACGGACGGTCACGCAATTATCTTCTAAGCTATCAAAATCATAGGTAAAGCATAGTGGTGTACCGATCTCATCTTGTCTGCGATAACGTTTACCAATTGAACCTGATTCATCAAATTCCACTGCAAAACCAAGATTGGCAATATCAGTATAAATTTTCCGCATGTTATCACTCAATTTTTTTACGAGTGGTAAAAAGGCAGCTTTGACCGGGGCGATTGATGGGTGCAGTTTCAGTACCGTGCGTTCTTCACCGCCTAAAGTATCAACATGATATGCATCAAAAAGCGTTGTTAAAAACAAGCGATCAGTTCCTACTGAAGCATTCAACAACATTGGGCATAAATGATTTTTGTGCTTCTTCATCAAAGACGGAAAGATCTTTGCCCGAATGTTTGCTGTGTTGTGTTAAATCAAAGTCGCCACGGTGGGCAATGCCTTCAAGTTCTTTCCAGCCAAAGGGATACTCGTATTCAACGTCACTGGTGTTTGATGAATAGTGCGAAAGTTCATCTTTTTCATGTGCACGGAGGCGGATGCGGTCGGTATTGATGCCAATGGTTTTATAGAAAGCAAGACGTTTTTTGCACCAGTAATCGAAATATTCATTGGAACTTTCTGGGGTGCAGAACCATTCCATTTCCATCTGTTCAAATTCCCGCATACGGAAAAGAAACTGTTTTGGGGTAATTTCATTACGGAAAGATTTACCAATTTGTGCGATACCAAATGGAATTTTCACACGATTTGAAGACATCACATTTTTAAAATTGATAAAAATTGATTGAGCCGTTTCAGGGCGAAGGTATGCAACCGCGCTGCTATCGGCAATGGCACCGAGTTGTGTTTTAAACATCATGTTAAATTGACGTACTTCAGTCCACGCTTTTTTGCCGCAGCTTGGGCACGGGCCGGTGATATCAATATCAGGATCATCGGCGCGGAAGCGTTTTTTGCAGTTCATGCAATCAATCATAGGATCATTGAAGTTATCAACGTGTCCTGAGGCTTTCCAAATAGCCTCTGGTCCGAGTAATGATCCTTCCAAAAAGAACATGGTGTGATCTGGAGACATGATTGATTTTGACCAGGCATTGCGAAGGTTATTTTTGATTAAGGTGCCCAGGGGGCCAAAATCATACACGCCGTTTAATCCACCATAAATTTCTGCTGATTGGAATACAAAACCGCGTCTTTTGCACAGTGCAACTATATCTTCAAGGGTTGGTCTTTGGGATGACATAACATGTCCTTATACATTTTTATAAGCTTTATTATTTTACCAGGATAGCCTTTTAGCCCCATTTTGACAAATTTACCATAGGAGAGCGGATATACGCCTGTTCCGTAAAATGGTATAATCTTTACATTAAATCTTGCTTTTTACAGGAGTAATCTCTTTATGAAAATGCTGCCAATTGGAATTCAGACCTTTTCCGAGTTGATACAAAAAAACTATGTCTATATTGATAAAACAAGCATTATTTATGATATGATCTCAATGGGAAAACATTATTTTATTGCGCGCCCCCGACGTTTTGGAAAATCTCTTTTGGTTTCAACTCTGGCCGATATTTTTAGCGGTAAAAAAGAATTATTTGAAGGACTTGCCATCAGTTCTCTGCCCTATGATTGGAAACAATATCCGGTCATTATGATCTCATTTGCTGATATTCCAGCAACCACGCCAGAGGAGTTGGAAAAAGTGCTGAGACATTATTTGCAAGAAATCGCCCATAGATATGATATTAGACTTAATACAGAAACTCCATCAGAGCAAATGTTGCGCGAGCTCGTAATGGAATTGGCTAAAAAAGAACAAGTGGTAATTTTGGTCGATGAATATGATTATCCTATTTTGCGCTATGTTCATGAAGAATCTACTGCACATGCCATGCGTGAAGCGCTGAAAAATTTTTATGGTGTGATCAAAGGCCTTGATAAATACCTTAAATTTGTACTTCTCACGGGAGTGAGTAAATTCTCGCAAACGTCCGTTTTTTCGGGGCTTAACAATCTTAATGATATTAGTCTTGATCGTAAATTTAATACCCTATTGGGATATACTAAAGATGAAATACTGAATAATTTTCAACCATATCTATTGCAAGCAGCCGAATATAATGATTGTTCTCTTGAGAATCTTTTTACACGGATAACAGCATGGTATGATGGCTACTGTTTTAGTGCTGACAAAAATGCACTGCGTGTTTATAATCCCTATTCTGTTTTGTTATTTTTATCGAAAAAGAAATTTTCTAATTACTGGTTTGCGACAGGGACCCCAACATTCTTAATTAATCTGTTTAAAAAGTATCAGTATGATGTTCAAAATTTTGAACAAGCAGAGGCAACTGAGGGTGAACTTGGGGCATTTGAGATAGAAAATATTTCTCTGAAGGTTTTGCTTTTTCAAACAGGATACCTAACCATTCAGTCATATAATTCAAGAATAAATGTATATTCTTTGACTTATCCCAACAGAGAAGTGAGAGATTCTTTTGATCGCATTCTTTCAACGCAGAACTATCCCTCTGATTCATTGCTCAGCAGTTCTTTTAATACTGCATTGAATAATGTTAGCGAAATTAAACATGAATATTTTGAATAAAGGATACTTGATCATGAAATTTAAATTATTGCTTAGCATTGCTTGTATCAGTATCGGTATAAGTGCTTCAGAAGTTGTTAAGCAAGTGAACAGATCCGATGATGAGGAGCTAGCCTTATTTCTTGAACAAATAAGCAATCTTGGGCAGCCAGGGCGATTAGGAATTTTTGGTGTTGCGTGCCAGCAAAGAAAACTGGTTCAGCACAGAAAATGCTTAAAAGCCTTAAGAAATAAAAAAACGTCAGAAAAAGTAAATAAATGTGATTATTTGGTATATGACGATGGCCAGAGTGTACAAATTGAGAAATTTGAAAAGGGCGTGCAACAGCAGATATCTGAAACATCATCTTTTGATGTTGCCAGTGATTTTGAAAAGGGAATTGTTTTGTATCGGATTGAGTTCCAGAACCAAACAGTTGCTCATAAATATGTTGATGAAATAAAAAACTTGAGAAAAGATAAGTGGAGAATATTGGTAAGTTGTTCGGATGTTCCACTGGCCAACAAATTACACAAGGAATTTCAATCGGATGGTAATATCGATAAAATAATAATTTTCCAATCAGGAGCATCGTTTTATAGATCTGTTCTTACCGTAGGAATTCTGGCCGTTGTTTTTATTCTTGCTTACAGGTTTCTATATCCACGATAAAGAATGCTTCGATATCAAACTATTTCAGCTTTGGTTTTTATCCATTCTATTGTAAACTACACTCTAATCATTTGTTATATATTCCGGTATAAAAAAAAGGTCATCTCGCATGTCAGTTAAAAACAGTATAGTGGTGAGCATAGTAATTGGAATCACTCTTTTTTTGAGCATTTTTGTCTTTTATCTCCATCGCAATCAGCTCAGATTAGAAAATCAGTGGGAACAATCGCAGCAAAAAACGTCTTTTCCTTCCATTTCTCAACCAAGCGGTCCTGTTATTGAAAACATTGTTTCCAGTGCGCAATTATGGCGTCCCGTGCAAGATCGCATTCGCGATACGGTTATACAGTTATTCGTACAAATTTCTGCTATAGATCTTTTAGAACCATATAAAACGCCGCAGCAGGGAACTGCATGTGGTAGTGGTTTTTTTATTAATGATCAGGGATATCTCATTACCAATGCTCACGTGATCAATTCTGCAAAATCAGTGTGGGGGCAAATTCCTTCATTAGGCAAACGTATTATTGATATAGAAGTTGTTGGAATAAGTTTTGAGCGGGATTTGGCATTATTGCGCGTGACGGATGAAAGCCGTGATCTGATTACCAAAGAATTGGGTGGCATTCCCTATTTGCCGCTAGGCGATTCTGATTTGGTGCGTCGTTCAGATGAAGTTCTTGCGGTTGGATATCCACTTGGGCAACAATCATTCAAAAGTACCAATGGTATTATTAGTGGTCATGAACATCATTTAATTCAGATGAGTGCGCCGATTAACCCAGGTAGTTCTGGCGGGCCATTATTAAATGTTCGCGGAGAAGCCATCGGTGTCAATTCATCGGGCGTAACGGAAGCGCAAAATGTTGGTTATGCAATTCCTATTAATACACTCAAAACTATTTTGGATGATCTTTATGCAATAAAGATTTTAAGAAAGCCATTCTTGGGTGTGCGGTTTAATAATAGTACAGAAAGTTTAACAAAATTTTTGGGCAATCCGCTTCCTGGTGGTTGCTATGTGATTGAAACAATTCCAGGAAGTCCTCTTGAAAAAGCGGGCGTTATGCGAGGGGACATGATTTATGAAATTAATGGATACCCGGTTGATATGTTTGGTGAGATGTGCGTACCATGGAGTGAAGATAAAATTTCTATCGTTGATTATCCGTTGCGTTTATCTATTGGCGATACTGTCACCATCGGAGTGTTTCGCAAAGGGCAAAGAAAAGTTTTTACGGTTACGTTCAGCTTAGCTGAACCACAAGCAATTCGTATGGTGTATCCGGGATATGAGCAGATTGATTATGAAATTTTCGGCGGCATGGTAGTGCAAGAATTGACAGTTAATCATGTCCGTATGCTCGGTGAGCATGCAGCGGGATTACGCAAGTATGCGGAATTAAAATATCAATCTGAGCCGGTGCTTATTATCACGCATGTGTTTCCTGATTCGCAGTTGTATCGTGGACGTAATATGCCGCTTGGTGCAACGCTGCATGAAATTAATGGTATAAAAGTAAAGACTCTCGCTGAATTTAGACAGGCAGTAAAAGATAGCGCAACGCAGGAATATTTGACTATTTCTGCTGCTGATAATGTAACGCGTGCGGCAGAAACGATTTTCGTTGTTCTTGAAATGCGCAAAATTGTTGATGAAGAGCAACGCCTTGCGCGTGACTATCGCTATCAATTATCTGAAACAACAAAAGAAGTGTTGCGATTGGCAAACGCGAAATCGGTGAATAGTTAAGGAATGCAAAGGATGAATATATGACATCACGTTCTATCGCACTATGTATATTGATTATTTCTATCAACTCTAGTTGGTGTGCATTACAATTGCAGCGGCCATATCATGAGCAGAAAAAACAAATAATTGAATCGATCATTGAGAAACATATACATTTTCAATTGGTTATTTCTGAAGTGAAAAGATCATGCCATCCTGCTTTTCTTGATTATGCTTGTACGCGAGAATTGATTCAAAGGACCGCAAAAAAATTTGATTGTCCAGAACCAAAAATAGCAATCTTTTTGGGAACGTCTCATGCAATTGAATATGGAAAAAAATATATAGCACAGCATTCTAGCAAATATCAAAATTTAAATTCTAACGAATATCAAGATTTAAGATGGCTTTTGATCGATGCTGCGCAGTTGCATAACAATCAATTAGCGTGGGAAGAGCAAGATCTTAGCATTGCAGAGAGTGTTTTTGCAATGGGAGTTTCAGTAGAAAAAGATGAGGACCTTTGTGTTTCTGCAATTCTCCATGCCATGCATAATGGAAAAACAAAATTTGTAGAGTTGTTGCTCAAAAAAGGTGTTGATGTAAATACGCGTTTTCCTGATGGGGGAACTCTTGCGATGTTGGCCGGATATCTTGGCAATGAAGATATATTCAGATTATTGATACATCATAAAGCGGATCTTATGGCAACTGACAATCTAGGTAACACGGTATCTTCATTTGCTCGTGAGAATGGAAAGGTAGGAATTCTAGAAATACTTGCCAATCCCAGAGTAATAGCTTTCCATATGTTTTCATGAAAAAGTATAAGAAGGGTGCAACAGAAGAATATGGTTCAAGAGAAAAATGGGGGCAGTTCTATAAAATTGTTCCTGTTACTTTGGCAGATGCTGTAAAAGCAGAAAAATGATTAGTACGTTTTAAAATGACTGATAAAAGGTTTTCGATACTATAGGTGATTTAGATACAAGCCCTGCTGCTGCAGGGCTTGTATATTTTGTTGCTGATTTTATATTAGGGAGCAGGAGGGCCATAAGGAGGCCAATACCCGCGACTTGCAGTTTGTTCAGTAGCTCTTCTCGCATCATATTCTTTTTCGCTGACATAATTTTGAAGATAAACGTTTATTGTGTCATGATTCAGTTTTTGTGAAAGATCAAGCGATTCACGTATTTCTTGAGAATAATGTTTTGGGTTAGCTGCTTTTAAAACCCATGAAACAAAGGGTAGATTGTTTTGTCTGATGCCATATAAAAGAACGGTCATTGTTGTCATTGGTTTTGGACAATTAAAACACAATTTTTCTGCTAGGATATTTCTGTTACGTCGTTTATCAATCGCAAGGTTACAAATTTCTTCAAGTCGATCTAGAGCTCCTTGTTTACGCCATTCAAGCATTAAATGGGTATTATTGATTTTACATGCTTCTATGTAATGATCATTGAGTTGTTTTTGAGTGAGAATGATTTGAGAATATTTTTTATCGGTGAGTCTAAAAATATTTCGTTCTATTCGATCTAAACGTCTGCCGATGTTATAAACAATGAGATCATCGGATAACGTTTGCATGGGATTGCTTGATGCTGTTTCCATAGCGTGGATCATTGAAATGGGTAGAAAAAAAAGATATAGCAAAAATCTATTGAACATCTAGTTATCCTTGTTGTGAGTATTGGAAAAGATTATTAAATTATGGTGATAAGTGTATCGTTAAAAGCCTTGTTTTAAAAGCATTATTTAAGGTTTTAGGCCTTATATGGGGTTTAAGATACAAGCCACGCAAAAATGCGTGGCTTGTTTGTTTGATAAGAAAGGCATTTATTAGATATGACAGAAAACCCCGTAGCCCTCTTGGGCTAGAAGCCTTTCAAGGCCGGGGATGAATGCCATCATATCAGAGAGCGAAATAAGGCGATAGCCGAAGTTGTAGTGCATCGTTAGATGCACCGCGAAAGTGGAGATTTTCCGAGAATACAAAAGGTGCATAAAGAGTGATGTTTTGTTATAATAAATGTATGAATGTTCAGAAAAAAACGTTAATACAAAAAACATTTCTCTATAGGCTTAAGCCAACAATTGCTCAACGAACAAAGTGTATGCAGTTCGCCGGTTCACGGCGCTTTGTATTTAACTACGGGCTCAATCTTGTAAAAAGTGCATTCGAGAATAAACAAAGGATACCAAGCTATACCGATATTGCTAACACATTGCCGTTGCTTAAGAATTCACCTGATACGATTTGGCTTAAAGATACACATTCGCAAGTATTACAACAGACGCTTAAAGATTTAGAATCATCCTTGCAACATTTTTTCCGTGGATTAAAAACAAAGAAAAAAATAGGCTTTCCTGTTTTTAAAAAGAAGGGAAAGAACGATTCATTTCGTTATCCACAAGGAATTAAATTTGATAATGGCAAGATTTGGTTACCTAAGATTGGATGGGTAGCATATTGGGATTCCAGACCATTGGAAGGAGTTGTTAAGCAAACAACAGTCAAACGTCAAGGAATCCATTGGTATATCTCAGTTGTCTGTGAAATTGAAAAAGTCATTATTCCGGTACCAATCGCAGCGAACGAAACTATTGGGGTTGATCTGGGAATAACGCATTTTGTTCAAATTTCCGACGGAGAAACCGTAGGAAATCCAACATTTTTAAAAAAAGAATTGCGTGCTCTTGCTCGATTACAGCGATTGCTATCTCGTAAGAAAAAAGGCAGTAGTAACAGAAAAAAAGCTGTCATAAAAGTTGTAAAGAAACATATTGATATTTACAACCAACGGAAAAATTTTGCACATCAACTATCAAATAAACTTGTCAAAAACCACGACGTGATAGTTGTTGAAGATTTGAACATCAAAGGTATGGCACAAAATAGGCATTTAGCGCGAGCAATAGCGGATGTAGGTTGGGGAATATTTCTTAGTTTTCTCAAATATAAATGTGCATGGTATGGAAAGCATTTTGTATCAATTGATAGATTTTTTCCTTCCAGTAAAATGTGTTCATCTTGTGGACAAACACAAGATATGCCTTTATCTATACGCACATACCAATGCACATCCTGTGGATTGCATATGGATCGTGATTTGAATGCTAGTTTAAATATACGGGCGGCGGGACTCGCCGTTCTTAATGCCTGTGGAGGATCCGAGGTTGCTTGGTCCAATGAAACAGGAATCCCCGGCTTTTAAGCCGGCGAGGGTCAATATAGGTAGCGCATGAGGAATGGGATAACGGTGTCGGGGGTCAGTGAAACAGAATTGATTCCAATATCTATTAAGTATTGTGCAAGTTCAGGAAAATCTGATGATGCTTGTCCGCAAATGCCAATATAGGTGTCAATTCCATTCAATGTATTAGCGAGCGGGAATGGAGTACACCTCGAACTTTTAGCTGGCAAAGCATGCATGAGAAACTGCGCATATTATTACTAGATCGATATATAGATGACAATTGGGTAGAGAAAGACGCCCTAAAAGCTATTATGCAACAATATTATGCTAATCTTATAGTCGACTGGCAATTTAGCATAATATTCGCGTAAAAAAGCTTTTAATTTAAGCAAACTGCCTCGATCTCATCGATCAAAATAAGGACTAATATTATAAACAAGAAGATCATCGGATAAAGTTGCCATGAGATTATGTGGTGTGATTTCCATGGTGTAGCTTGCTGAAATATGGAGCAAAAATAGACACAGTAGAAATTTATTGAGCATGGGATTTTTCTTGTTGTTGATAATGGGATATGATTGTTGCATTATGCTGATAAGTGTATGGTTAAAAACGCTGTTTTAAAAGTCTTATTTACAAACTTTACGCATAAGTTTATTAGACACAAGCTCTGCATTTTTGCAGAGCTTGTTTGTGTATTAAGAAGGGCATTTATTGGGCATAGCGCATGAGGAATGGGATAACAGTGTCGGGGGTCAGTGAAACAGAATTGATTCCAATATCTATTAAGTATTGTGCAAGTTCAGGAAAATCAGAAGGAGCTTGTCCACAAATGCCGATATATTTTCCAATCTCATTTGCTTGTTGTATTGCATACGTGAGCATTTTTATGACTGCAGGGATCACGTTCATTGAAAATAGGGCTCACCAGTGCAGAATCACGATCAATGCCCAATGTTGTTTGCGTCAGATCGTTTGATCCTATGGAAAACCCATCAAAATAATGACTAAATTCTTTGATGAGCATGACGTTTGATGGTAATTCGCACATCATAATAACTTCTAATCCGTTGACGCCGCGTTCTAATCCATTGATCTGCATTTGTTCAATGACATTTTTTGCTTCAGTAAGTGTGCGCACAAAGGGAATCATCAGTTTGACATTGGTCAGTCCCATTCGTTCACGTACTATTTTCATTGCGTGGCATTCGAGTGCAAATGCATCTTTATACCGTTCATGATAATAACGTGATGCTCCCCTAAACCCGATCATCGGATTTTCTTCAATAGGTTCAAAATAGGAACCACCAATTAAATTATAATATTCGTTACTCTTGAAATCAGAAAAACGAACAATAATCGGGCGTGGATAAAATGCTGCTGCCATCATACCGACTGCGCAAGCAAGTTGTTCAACAAAAAATTCTGTTTTACTTGGGTAGGCTGCGGTGATTAATTCAATTTTTTCTCTCACGTATGGGTCGGCGATCATTTCAGGATACAGGAGCGCCATGGGATGTATTTTCAGCGCATTGGTAATGATAAATTCTAAACGTACTAAGCCAATTCCTGCAGTGGGTAACATTGATGTTTTGAATGCGCTATCAGGGTCTGCAATATTGACCATGATAGGAACAGGAGATGTGCCAATGTTATCCAATTCTATGGTTGTTATTGTAAAGGGAATAAGTCCATCATAAACAAGACCAATAGTGCCATTACTGCAATCGAGTGTGATATTTTGTCCCGGCATTATTTTTTCAGTAGCATGTTGTGTGCCCACAATTGCAGGAATGCCAAGTTCTCTACTAACAATTGCTGCGTGACACGTTCTTCCTCCCTGATTGGTGATGATGCCAGCTGCTTGTTTCATTGCAGGGACCCAATCGGGATTTGTCATATCAGTGATAATAATATCGGTTGCATCAATGTGTTCAATATCTTCGATAGAATTAATGATGCGTGCGGCTCCTTGAGCAATTTGTTGTCCTACGCTTATTCCTTTGACCAAAATAGCATCAGTGAGCGATGACGGATTTGTTTGCAGCTGATAAAGTTGCAATACGTTCTTTTGACTGCCCGTATGTACCGTTTCAGGGCGTGCTTGAACAATATATAATTGTTCATCAATACCATCTTTTGCCCATTCAATATCCATGGCTTAAATCATCAACATTATTGATCTGATTGATTAATGCAGTGATCTGTGGTGCCAAATTATTATAGTCGATATAAGCTGCATATCCATCGACTGTTACTGCAAAACCATGAGGAACTCGAATGCCTTGCGTGCTGAGTGAACTGATCATTTGTCCGAGTGAAGCATTTTTTCCACCAACGAGAGAAATATCTGCAAGTGTGACATCATGCAGTGATTTAATATAGATATATTCTGGTTTTATTTGTTCGGGGGTGGAAAGAAAGAGGAGTAAAATAAGGTAGTGCATTTTTTGCATATAATAATCCTCGTTTTATTAAAAACAAATTTTTGAATGGTGTTTGTCAACTTAATACAGGGGCATTTATTTTTGCAAGATTTGTGAAGTGAGCTTATTTTTAATCCTGACGGAATGTGCATTGACTTTGTTGATAAAGTGTGCGTAAGATTCCCTGGTATATTATTATTTTTTTCACAAAAAAAGGATGAGTATGAAGATTTATTATTTTAAAGGCATTGCGATAACAATGCTCGTTTTATGCAGTGCTGTCATGATTGCAGACACGAAAGATGAAAAAAAAAGCGTTATGATTACATTATTGTTGGCGGTGGGGCTGCCGGTTGCATAGCGGCTCGTAAGTTAAGTGATGATTTCAGTACGTCAGTCATTCTTATTGAATCGGGAGGAGATTACACCAATGATCCCGTGACGCTTGATCCAAATTGGATTGATAATGCAGATGCTTTATTGATTAATCCAAAATATGCGATAACGTATCCAATAGCTTATCCACCTTCCGTATTGACCGTATTTACCTATTCTGAAGGAAAAGAGCTTGGTGGTGGTGCTGCCCATAATTTCTTGATTACGGTGCGTGCAACTCCAACTATTTATGATAGTTGGGAAGCAATCACCGGAAATTCAAATTGGTCCTATTATGGCAATATTTTAGATCTTATGTTGGCGCTTGAAACATATACGCCAGATGGAACGGTTGCAAATCCTGCAGAGCGTGGATCAAGTGGACCGATTGCAGTAACTCAAAACCCTCCATTGGATCCAGTAGCAGGCGATTACTTAAGTTCACTATCTGCAGTAACATTAACACCATTTGTTGCTGATTATAATGATCCTGCAACGGGTGATATTGGTATTTCTGCTGTTCAACAGTTTGTGACTGCTGGTGCTGGTAGTCGTAGAAGTTTTTCTGCATATGAATTTCTTAATGATGTGATTGATGAAAATGGTAAAGGTCTGCATGGAAGAAAGTTGACTGTTGTTACTAATGCACAAGCGCTTGATATTAGAATTAATAGCGACATGCGTGCAACTTCAGTTCATTATACGGTTCAAAATAATGAAAAAAATGAAGTTGAATATGAAATAGTAAAAGCGAGCTTAACAAAAGATACTGGGGTGCTTGTTTTAGCAGCGGGTTCAGTTCAAACACCAAGAATACTCTTGCAATCTGGTGTTGGACCAGTGGCACAACTGGAAGCAGCTGGTCTTCCTGTAGTATTAGATAGTCCTCAAGTAGGTCAAAACTTACAATGTCAGTACGGCGGAACAGCGATCGTTTCAGGTACTGTCCCCTTTGAAGCAGAAGCATTTATTGATGGCTATCCTTATATGAGCAACGATGGTGTGCGTCGTATACAAATCATCAATATACCACTTGATGGTCCTTATAAAGACATTGTTCCGTTTATTGGACCTGTTGATGCTCTTCAGGCACTCCCTCTCATTACAAATCCTTCAAGCAGAGGTTCTGTAACGGTCGTTTCAAGCAATCCATTCATTCAGCCTCAAGTACAAATTGGGCTGTTCACTGATGGATCGGTGAGTACGCCTGGTACCGATGCATATTTACAAGTTTCATTCTATAATATTATGCAATCGGTTGCAGCTTTAGCAGGACAAGCAGTTCTGTATCCGACGCCAGATCAATATGCTGCTGGAGATGCAGGGTTGTTGAGTGCAGCAGTTGCTGAGATGACTATTCAGTCTCATATTGTGGGAACAGCGCGCATGGGAACAAATATATCCAATGGTGTTGTTGATGGTAATTTGAAAGTGTTTGGATTAAAGAACGTATATATTGGCGATAATAGTGTGCAACCACAATCAGGTAATGGTAATACCTGTTATCCAGCATATATTATCGCATTAGTACTGTGTCAGGTTTTAGGAGTTCCAACGCCACCGGCATTGTAAAAATAAGACATATTGATTATTGAGTTATAATTAAACGGAAGGTGATACAAAATGATCATCACCTTCCGTTTAATTATTTTAAAAAATATTGCATCGTCTATTTTGTTATTGATTCTTGATAGATTTTTTTTCGTAAACCAATTTTATGAATTTTAATCTCGCGGCGTTGTGTATCTACTGAAAAAAGAATTCTATAGTTACCAACCCGCAATCTAAACATGTTCTGTTCGCCTTTGAGTTTTTTAATATCAAGATTGGTATGATGAGGCCAATTTTTAAGAGATAGCAGATGCTGTTTTATTAACAGTTCTTGATTTGGAGTCAATGATGTAGGCCATCTTAGATTTTCGCCAATTAAAATCTGATACGTATTATTTTGAGCTATGGATGGTGCTGCAAGGGGAGACTCTCGCATGATGGGTGTTGTTGGTGGTGAAGGTTTTTTAGCTTTTTGTACTGCAGAAACAGGGACACTTTTTGTAGCGGGCGTAACTTTTTTTATGACACTGGGAATGATAGGTGAATCTATTCCTGGTGTGGCAATAGGAGTTAATGCGGGAGCAACGGCGGAGGTTAAAGGAAGAGGCGTTATAGGCTGATCAATTAATGGTTCGGGAGATGCATTTAATGATCTGCTTTCGGTAATGGTTTCTTGAGGTAATTGAGATTTTTTTCTTTTCTTTTTACGTTTATTTTTTTTAGCTTCTTCTTGGTTCAATTCTTTAAAAAAGGCGATCATGTTTTCATCTGCTTTTTTTTCAGCAGCGGTTTGGATGCCATGTTCTTTAAAGAGTGCTACGATATCTGTGTATTCTCTGTCATAAGCACAATCAAGAGCACTCATACCATCTTCTGTGGTGAGATTAGTATCGGGATTCCACTTCAGCAATTCTCTACAAATGTTTATATTATCGCTTTCAACAGCGGTACGCAGTGGCGTTTTTCCATAGCTTGTCTGAGCATTGATATCAGCGCCACTTTTAAGTAAAAAATCTACAAGATCGATAGTGCCTCTTTCACAAGCAAAGTGGAGGGGAGTAGTACCTTTAAAATTTTTTGCATTTACATTAGCACCATGTGCAATCAAAATTTGTGCTATTTCATTAGATCCATATTGGCATGCAAGGTGTAATGGTGTATACCCGGTTTTATCTTGAGCGTTTATATTAGCGCGATACAGAATCAATGTTTTTGCCATTTCCAGATGATCGTATTGGCAAGCACAATGCAATGGTGTCATTCCTAGAAAACCGTGAGCATTTACATTTGAGCCTGCACCAATAAGAAACCCTACAATCATGTTTGTATTAATAAGCCACTCTGTGACCATAGGATCGGGTTTCTTTTTTTTACACATGATAATCAATGGCGTATTTCCCGAGCTATCTTGAGCATTTACATTTACTCGTAACTGGATAAGCGACAGTACAATTGTAGGATCAGGATTATTCTTTTTACAAATGATAAGTAAGAGTGTGTTTCCTAATTCATCATGAGCATTGACATCAGCGCCTCGTTCTATAATCAATGTGGCTATAGTTGTATCAATGGGATTTTCTTTTTTACATTCTTGTAGCAGTAGATTATTAGCATTGGCTATGTCTTTAGTCTGTTTTTCCATATATTCTTTATCTTCTTTGGTATATTGCGGTTTTGATAGCATTGCTGTTGTGGGTAAGACATAGATCAATGAAAGTCCAAAAACTATGAACAATATATTTTTTTTAATATTCATTTCATCCCTTTAATTTGAATAGTGCGCATAAAGATCATAGAATTATTACAGAAATGAACACAATATCTTCATTTATGAAAAATTATTAAGGAATTTTGCTATGGCAAAAATAAAAAAACGTCTTGATGTGAAGGTGCATGAATTATTACCTGATTACGATGAAAAGCATATTCAAAGCTGGATTATGCAGGGGAAAATTTTTGTGGATGGCGAAAAAATTGCCAAACCAGGAACTCATGTAGCAGATGATGCAAAAATTACGTATACCATTGAAGAACAGAAATTTGTCAGCCGTGCAGGCTTGAAATTAGAAAAAGCGCTTGATGAATTTCACATTGATGTGACTGGTTTGGTGGTGCTTGATGCAGGGATTTCAACCGGCGGGTTCACTGATTGTTTGTTGCAGCGTGGTGCAAAAAAAGTATATGGCGTTGATGTTGGGTATGGTGATGTGCATGAAAAAATTCGCAATGATGAGCGTCTTGTTTTATTAGAAAAAACAAATGTGCGTATGTTAGAAACGGTAGGTGAACTGGTTGATATGGTCACACTTGATTTATCGTTCATTTCCGTGTTAAAAGTTATGGAGACTGTATGCAAGATTTTAAAAAAGCAGGGTGCTCTCATTGTGCTGATAAAACCACAGTTTGAAGCGAGTAAGCATGAAATCGGCGCGGGTGGCATTGTGCGTGATGATCATATTCGTCAAGCGATTGTTGATATTACGGTTGAGGGTATTACAAAGTACGGTTTTGAATGTATTGGCGTTACTGATTCACCCATCACTGGGGCGAAAGGTAATAAAGAATTTTTGGCTTATTTTGTGCGTAAAGGGAAATAGATCTCTTAATTCTTTTTTACGGAATCGATTTTTTAAATTTACCCTTCGATACATCCTACTACGCTAAAGCTTCGTAGGACACTCAGGGCGAACGGGAAAAATAAGGAGTACGATGGTAATTGTTCATAAACAAATAAAGTGTCTGATCGCAATCATTTTACTCAATACTATACATATCTCATTTCTCCATGCGCGAAGATCGGCTGCATCATCTAAAACCGCTCGTAAAGTAGTGAATAAGGCAGTTCCACAAAAAAAATCTCCTGTTAAAGCTACTGCACCATCTAAAGCTATCAAGCAAGGTCCACAAAAAAGACCTCTCAAAACTACGGTTGGGAGCAAAAAAGCAGTAGTTCAGCAACCGCAACCTGCTGCTCAACTTTCCGTTCATAAAGATTTTGAATTACTCGTGAAGCAATCAAATATATTTGATGCAACGATTGGAAAATTTCCTACGAAAGATAATAGAATTGCAGAGATTGCAGGTAACGATGTAAGAATACAGCAAAAAATAGTTGAACAGGCCCGCAACACGTATCTATTAATGCATGAAGATGTACGGGTTTTTTCCGATAAGTTTTTGCAATTAAAAAAACAACAGGGTACTGATAAAGAAAAAGAACTCTATGCTTCCATGAATGTAGATCAATTGACCATGCGCTTTTTGGAACAACGACCATTAATGTTTATGACACAAGCAGATCGTTGGTTATTGAGATCTGACCATAAGCAAGGTTTTGGTGGTTTTGAAAAAATAGGGACTGATAATGAACAAAGTCCTTTGGTTATCAAAGATTACCTTTCTTATGATGAGATGTGTGTAGCTGCATTGATTGGTTTGTCGTGTCCTACGTATTTCATCAATAATGGTGCACGTAACAACAAAAGTATTAAAATGCGACATGAATTATTTGAAGCACAAGGAATATATGCTGGTCTTGTGGGAGCACGATTTGAAAAACCAGGTTATATGGAATGGCAACATATGATCATAACTCCGCAGCAAAATACGGCACAGAATGGGTATGGTCTTACTGCATCTGATGGCGGACTGCTTGGATTATGGTCAGATTTGTATGGAGAAAAATTTCCAACGTTCAATGAGGCACAGCAAGATACATCAGGTAGATTTGTTTTACTCAAGAATGGATTTTATTGTGATACAACCGTGTATAAAAAACGAATACGTTTGGTGATTGAACCATTCTTGCGTGATGCTCATAAACGTGCTATGGATGAGAATAAATTGGCATATGTACATGTGGTAGGGCTTGGCCTTGGAGTGTGGCAAATTGATCCACGTCAAGCACAATGGATGCTTGAGGCATATGCAGATTCTATAGATGATAATAATTTATCTGCTATTAGTGATATTGATTTTAGCTGGTTTCCTGCGCCCGCTCAGAAAATCGCAGGTGCGGTTAACGGTGGTCAACTAAAAAATATAACGGTTCATTTTTCCAAAAGAAATCCGGCTGATAAACTAGAAGGAAATGATTCAGGTAAATTGTTGGTGGCAATGTATGCATGGGATGGCAATGCGTATCCGGGCAATGAATATTGGGCGAGTATGTTAGAGGCATCAGGTGATCCTGCAGCGGCATGTTGTTCAACTATTGCAGAATTACAAAACCCCAAGATTAATCCATTTATCAAAGAAAATATAAAAAAATTACCTGCCTATGTTATGTCTTCTAAAAAACAGCTTAAGACGAATGTTAAAAAAGCTGTGGCTGCTCCTCAACAACTTTCATGGTGGGAAAGAATAAAAAGATCGATAAGTCTCAACTAAGCTACTTAAAACAAAAAATTTGGAAAAAGGATTGAGGGATGTTTTTCAAAGTAATGATGCTATCGTTAGCAATTTCCCAATTGAGTAGTGCGATGGATAGTAATGGTCAGACTGGTCAGCAAAAACGTGAGCCAATTCCTGAAAAAGAATTAAAGTTATTTTTGGGTAAGGAAGTGGAATATCAACTTTCTGTGGATGGTATTTGCAGAACGGGACGTTTTGGTGGAAGGTTTAGCAAAGAGAAATTTAGCATAGTTTATACAGAACAAGGATACCGCGGTGGTATTACCGTTGACAACGATAAAATCTATAAAATTCCTTCTGGTGAATCTGATATAAAGAAATAACCGCGTATATTTGCTACGCGGTTATTCCGTGGAGAAGTTGTTTGTTGTCTTCAAGTGCACTGTTTATGCTTTCAATGCGCTGAAATTCATATTCTCTGCTTGCAAGAATATGCAAAATTTTATTCAGATCATTGATTGCATCAAGTAATTTGATTCGCAATTTTTCTTCTTTTGTAACAATTGCTGCTGAACCGATGGGACCCAACATCATGAGGCCAGGAGAATTAGTTTTATATTTTTCTTCAATAGTTGTAAGACGTTCTTTTATATCTGTGATTGGATTTTCCATTTCACTATTCTGAGCATAGTTCTGTTGTAAATAATGGAGTTGGCGTTGTGCAGTATAAATCTGATCAATAAAAGTACGATCAAGTTCGTGGACGATTGATTTCTTGTGGTCATTAATAAATGAAATTGTTCTTTCAAAGGCGATTTTGACTAAGAAAAATAGTGCGCCAAGAAATATAACGTCCCGCAGTCGAGCGAATGTTGAGTAATGCATAGGATTTCCCTCCTAAAATGATAGATGTCCCTACTTCCAGCGTAGCATTTACACAAAATATGGCAAAAGGGGTCCATTTTACTGGCCAAATGGGCTTTTTTCTGGTACAAATATAGTATCTCAATGCCTCATCTTTAAAATTATGTTTGGGTATCTATTTATGGGAGCCCATCGTAATTTATGGAGATGGGCTTAAGATAGAGCGCCTGACTTTTGACCCCACTTCCGTAAACTAACGTGGGGACCCCAGTGAAGAGTAAGAAAAATTGATAGAATAAAAAGATATTGCGCTCGTAGCTCAGTCGGATAGAGCGCCTGACTTCGAATCAGTAGGTCGTAGGTTCGAATCCTACCGAGCGCGCCATACTTCGCATAAAGCTACGTATGGCAGGCCAAATTTCTCTTATGATCTTTCTTTTAGGGTGCCCATGGAAACGAAGTGTGAATGGGCCAAAATCAGTAGGTCGTAGGTTCCAATCCTGCGTGTCCTTCGTAGCTCTGCAAAGAGCGAAGTAGGACCGAGCGCGCCAAACTTGACGATCCGAACAATCTAGGATCAAATCAAAAGGGTTTGGCTGCGTCAAATACTAGGTTTTTGCCACTTAGGCGTAGGTTCGATAGTATTAGCTTGATATAGCTGCCGTTTTTCTTCAACTTCAGAACTTTTGAACAAGTCGTAGGCACGGGTTGATAGATCTAGTATGTATTTTGCGGTGATATAGTAATTATCTTCCGCTTCTTGTAATTTACTCAATTGAATATTCAAGTCCGTCAATTTATCACGTAGTGATATATAAAATCTGTCATAGTCGCTTTCAGTAATTCTCATCTTTAATTTATCAAGGTACAAGTTATCGAGCATCTTGGTGATTTCTTTGTGCTCTTTTGTAAGTTTATCAAAGTGCTGATTATGGAATTCAATTTTATTCTGGTGTACTGAATTAAGTGTTTCAACAATTTCATTCAAAATATCGCTGGGTATTTGCATATTTTGAAAAATAGCTTCCAGCTGCCTTGTTATCTCTTCTTCTCGTAGCCACTGACCTCCATGCTTGCCGTTGTATTGTGTACAATGGTAATAGACATGTCCCTTGTGTTTTTCTGGCGTGATTGCAAGATCACAGTCAGCGCAACGGATAAGACCACGATATATGTAAGGTTTACCCGCATATTTGACGGGTTTTTTGTTGAAGTTTGCTTTCACTTGTTGGACCTGTTCAAAGAGAGAGGGTTTGATGATGGGTGGATACTTATGAGGATACTCTTTATTGTTGCAAACCATGATGCCGTGGTAAAACTTGTTTTTGAGTACTCAATCGAGCTTGCCTTTTGACCAATCAAGGTTGTATTCAGTGTTGATTTTTTTGCGCAGCAGCTCCATGGAGAATGCTCCTGTTGCATAGAGCTCGAAAATTTTCTGTACAACAAGTGCGTTATATTCATCAACAATTACTGTCGCTTTGCCTTCTATCTTGATGTTTTTATAGCCATGAGGGGGGCAAGGATAGTCCTGCTTCTTTTTGTTCTTCTGTGCTTACTCGAGCAATGATGATCGCTTTCATCGATATATCCTTTTTGTTGTATGTTATTTGACGTATTAAGTTTTGTATAATGTATATCAAGCGAGAGTGTCTTTGGAGTTGCTTACAAAAATAGAATCCCACAAGCTGTGGGACTCGAAAGTGATCTTCCAATCGTTAAAATTCCATGGGGACATAATGCTCTTTTGTTGGAAAAGGTGAAAGATTTTCAAGCTGATACAAAAAAAACAGTAAAGAAAAAGATTACACGTAAAACAAAGAAAACAAATTGATACGTGAACACAGTTTGCTAATGTTTGTAAAACGATGATGATTATTAAAATTTGTTTGATAAAGTTTTAGGTAAAAGTTGAAAATCATTTTTAAATAGTTGTATCATGTGCCATGCAATCAGTGTTTTACATTCTTGTGGTAATACAGACCAGTTAGCTTTTAAGCTTGTACACAACAAGTGCAATATCGTTTTTTTATGCTTTGTAATTTCATCGTATAAGACAAGTTCTGCAAGCTTTATATCTTTTGGGGTTGGTTGAAAACCACGTTTTGTTAATTCTTGAATAAAATGACGTTTTGCTTCAAAGGATATATCACGTTGATTGTAGTAAGAGCGTTTTGCAATTATTGTTGCGCCTAATGCAGAATAGCCAATTCTATGTATTGATTGATATATTTCTAATGCTTTAGATGGGGAAGAATCTAAATAATCCAAACAAGTTAAATTAGTAACGAATGGTATGGTAGATTGTGGGAAATAGCAATAACAGAAAATAGAATGGGCAAAGTTACCAAAGTCTTTTTGATACCAATTCTCTAACTCTTTTTCAAACTTACTTTTACTTTCTCGAAGATCTGATATGAATTTTGATTCATGAGGTTTTTGGCTAGATGAAAACCATGCAGGGATACATGATGAGAAAATAGTTAAAGGCTGACCATTATTTTCCATTGCATATACAAAGATTGGATTTAAGATGAGTAATGATAATATTGTCTGTTTTTTCATGGAGAGTTCCTCTGTTAAAATATGATGCTCTTAATTATATAGTGAATTTTTTTATCTTGAATTCTTCAATGCATTTTCTTATTTCTTTAAATGGATTGTGCATGGCAGGCAACGTAATGTTTTTTGTATCAGAGATAAGGCGGTACCAAGATTGTGGGTTGTTTTTCCCAATGATTGTTTTTAATTCTCGTAATGGAGCAGCTTCAAGCGCTCTTTTAAAACCCAAAAGTGTCATCGCTTTTTTTGGTGTTATGGATCCCGTTTAAGAGTTCTTTTTTAGTGGCATTTTGTTTTGAGGTAATTGAACTGTATTGTAAGCGAGCTTCTTTGCTTTTGCTTGCAAGGAGCGCCCAATGGGCAGAGGGTTTAAACTTATCTGGGTCGCTGATCTGATAAGTATCAGGCATTAGCGATAAAATGATAGTGTCGATCATTGCAGTATCCCAAGGTGAAAATAAGTGTATTGCCCTACTTCGCTAAGCTTCGAAGAGGAGCCAATTAAAGATACGGGCAAATGATTTCAAAAACAAGTCCCGCTGATCGGGTCTCGATGAATTACTCATTGCGGGACATTTAATATAACAAGGATCTTTCTTTATGGGCCGGTGTTTTGTTTTAGCCTTTGTGCGTTTTTTTGTTTTTATAGTTTTTGGAGAACGCAAATCTATTTCAACAAAGCATAAAGAAATTAGTAAGACGTGTTTTTTCCTCGAAAACTAACACGTTAACAGTCTTTACTGTACGTAATCGAGCCATATAATACTTCCGTATTAAAATTTAAAAAACTTAATTTAAAAGGTTTTTTTAATCTATGCCGTAAAATATACAAGAGATGTTTTGAGGATGGGTTAACAACTCAAGGAACAGTACGCCACGATATCTATGATCTGCATGAGATCATCTGTGATGTCTGAATTGGCGTACATGGTTATTCCTTAAAAGCGATGTTATTATTAGAACTATCGCTGCAATAATCGCATATGTTCGTGATAATACAAAATAATTATTTTCTATAAAGAGTACTCATTAATATGCCATTGGTATAACAAGGATAAATATGCGTAAAAAGCACTTACTTATTTTAGATACTTCTTTTAAAAGTTCTTTTTGTTATCCTACTGAAAAAAATTCTGATATTAAAAAACATTTTAACAAGGCTATGGTAAACATTGCCAATAATTTTGATGGCTTTGAAGGCGACTACGAATTTATAGAAACACCATTTTCGTTTTTAGAATATATAGGAGGCGGAAAGCTTTTAGCAAAATTTTCTGAAGATGAAAAAATAGAACTCGAAAGATGTTTTTTATCTTCAGAAAACATAAGTGATATAATGAAAAATGTTCAGAGTAATGAACAAGGCTGTGATGTTTTGGATAAATACATACAGCAAACTCATAAGAGGTTAATATCGTTTTTTATGTGTAATGTTAAGCCAAAGTTATTGGTTTCAGATGCAAATAAAAAGTTGAATAAGTTTTCTGTTCATGAAAATGTTGGAGCGATAGAAAGCCGTTTACTAGACTGGATAAGCTGCTTGAGTAATAATGGTATAAAAAGTCCAGAATTTGAGTTGCTCTGTGTACATCTTGCATGGAATATGATGGTCAGACATAAGTGGTGCGAGCTTGAAGCAATTAATACGAATTTTATTAATAGATTAATTGCTTTCTATGCTGACCCTAGACAATTTAAGTATAATTTACCTGGTTCAGCTTTATTTTGTGCTTTAAAAGGGTTAATTCCTTTTGAAGCGTATGGAGAATTATTGGATCAAAGTTTGATTGATTTAGTATGTAGAGGACATTTTGATATTTATTTAAATAAATGGGTTCCTGTTATGGTGCTTTCTACTGATTTAAAAAAGCTAGAAGAACGGTTAAAAAGCTATATTACAGGAGTTAAGTATGCTAACTCTAGATTAGGCAAAAATGCTATTCCTTTTACTCCAGGTTTTTTTATTTTAGTTGATCAAGATGGATTGGTGGTACCTAATGGAGTTATTAATATTGCCCAGAGGATTGCAGATATTCATTGAATTAAAAAATAAAACCATTTGCTATCAACTCTGATAAGAGCTTACTTGCTGTTTTTGTATTGGTTGCAATCAAGAAGGCTACGATAGTTTGGATTATTAATGAGTTTATTCTAAGATTATGTTCTGCTTCAAGCACAGCAAGTGAATTGCTAAGTTGCTGAGTATTATCTAATCGAGATGCAAAGGAAGAAGAACCATTAGTACCAGCAGTAAATCTGTGAGCAAGATTGGCAATGGTTGTTTGATGTTGTTGTAAAGCATTTTGTTTAATGATCTCAAAGTTGTTTTCTCGTAATATACGAGTTCGTATATTACGGCATTGTAGTATTAACTGGTTATATTCTTTTTTATTGTCTTCTTTTGCCGATAAAGGTTGTGTAGTAAATGATAAAATTAATAATAAAAATATAATTTTTTTCATGGTTAAATTCCTATAGTGGTTTCGTTTTAAGTTATTAGATATGTTAATTGCGATGATTGGTTAGAATTAATATAAGAATGAAGGCCAGTATTTTAATTGCTTTGATATCTTTTTTTTGCTGATCAAGCATATATTTTTGCTGTTCATATATATATGTCAGAACAATTGCTAAGTTTTTATCTGAAATATTGGCTAAAGATTCTTGAACTTCATTTTGGCGTTGTGTTTTACGGTTATTGTTAGCGGCTTCTCGTGTCTTTGAGTAGTTAAAAATTCGATATAAGCCATAACCCATAAAGCATAAGGCCACAATAACTAAAAATTCAGATGATGACATAAGGCCCCTTAAATTTTTAAAATGGTAATTTGATTCCATATTATTCTATATAGAAATCTTATCAAAAAAACTTCAAAATGTAAATAGGGGTTGTTTTTGGCGGGATTAATGTCCAATTTGAAATGCATGGTGGGCGGGTTATACTTGCTTAGTTAGACAAATAACTATGAGTTTGCATGTTGTAAATAGCTATCTTTAGGAGTTATTAGTTTGAAAATAAGAAAAGATACCTCAGGATATCCTCCAACAAGTTTAGGGCGAACGCCAAAAAATAAAGAAAACCTAATTTTATACTTTTTATATGGAGTTTGCGTTAGTAGATAACCTCAATTAATATTTTAGCTTCTGAAAAAAGGGTTTGCATGGCTTGTAAACTACCGGTAAACTGTATTTCATGGTTTTAGCCTAACCTTTGCTGATGCTTTGGTTAGGCGTTTGTTATAGAATATATGTGCCCGTAGCTCAGTCGGATAGAGCGATAGATTCCTAATCTGTAGGCCACAGGTTCAAATCCTGCCTGTCCTTCGTAGCTCGGAGAGCGTAGTAGGATCGGGCACGCCACCAATATAAATCCCAGGTTTTTATATTTTCATTTCGAGCTTATTTAATAAGTTGTTTTAGATAAAGAATTATTGTGATACATATATATTGCTGCTTTTTCTAAGAAATCCCATAGTTTTTGATCGAATGGGGAATCTGGAATTTGATTGTTTTTATATGCAAGACTTTTTGCGTTTCTTAAGTCATCGTAATCTTGATATTCTTCATTTGCAAGACTCATCCACTCTTTGAAAATTTGTTGGGCAGCTATGGAAGAAGAATCTTGATCAATATAGACGTATGCCTCTGCAATCAAAGCTTCCCATCGTTTTTTAATATTTTTGATTTCTTCTATGGTCTGTTTTGATCTTAGCTCTACAAGTCGTTCTAATAGCTCAGATGAATATGCTTGGATTTCCCATACCTCTAATTTTTCAGCGCCTAATTGCATAGGCAAAATGGTTAGCATCGTTGTATTTAATACAAAAACAAGTAACATAAGTTTTTTGAAAAAACAAAGAAACAATGAGTTATTCATCACATAAATCCTTTTTTAGTAATATATCGATATTATTCTAATTTTTAAAAAATTATCACACGAAAAAAATTGAAAAGCAATTATTTGTAACGAATTTTATAATTCTTTTTTTGCTAATTGTGTATAGATGAAAAAAGTGTTTGCATACCCTGTAAACTAACGGTAAAATGTACTTCATGGTTCCTGAACATGCCTGGTAGTTGGCGCCAAACTTGACGATCCGCACAATCTAGGATCAAATCAAAAGGTTTTGGCTGCGTCAAATACTAGGTTTTTGCCACTTAGGCGTAGGTTCGATAGTATTAGCTTAATAAGCTGCCGTTTTTCTTCAACTTCAGAACTTTTGAACAAGTCGTAGGCGCGGCTTGATAGATCTAGTATGTATTTTGCGGTGATATAGTAGTTATCTTCCGCTTCTTGTAATTTACTCAATTGAATATTCAAGTCCGCCAATCTATCGCGTAGTGATATGTAAAATCTGTCATAGTCGCTTTCAGTAATTCTCATCTTTAATTTATCAAGATATAAATTGTCGAGCATCTTGGTCATCTCTTTGTGCTCTTTGGTAAGCTTATCGAAGTGCTGATTATGGAATTATATTTTAATTTAGTCAGTTCAAGTCTAATGCCGAAAAAGAGTGATGGATAATTGTTCCTAACTATTGATTTTACATTTCTTATTGTTAAATCATGATAAAAAACAATGTTCATAATCAAGGGGAATTTCATGGCTATTGTCCTCAATAAAGCGGCAGTTCATCGCTTAAAGTATTTGATTGAAGCGGGCGAAGTTACGTCTTTTGATTCAGACTGGAACGAAGAAAAACCAACCCCAACCGAGGTAGAGCAATTCCTAGAAGCGCATGACATGGAAGAATATGGCGAGTGGTTCTTGGGTAAGAATGATCAATTTGATCGCGAGGTCAAAGAACATTATGAATATCCCTATGGAGATTTAAGAGAAGTTCAGCGCTGTGCATTGGTGCATTCGCAAGCCCAGGCAGAAAAAAGAGGCGACAAAGAAATGGTGCAGGTTATAAAAGGACTCATTGCGCTCATCGATGAGAAAAAATAAGATCGACAAAAAAGGAGCAATGATGCCTTATTATAGTAATAAAGATTTGCCAAAGAACGTTTCTGATGTTTTACCGGAGCACGCACAAGATACTTTCCGTACTGCTTTCAATAATGCCCATGAAGAACATGGGAATGAAAAGCAGGCCTTTAAAGTTGCATGGTTAGCGGTAGAAAGAAGCTATAGAAAAGATAAGGATGGCAAGTGGGTTCCAAAATAATATTGCCAATAGCGCTTGTTATTACGTAGCCACAGTGATTATATTTTAAAAGTATAATTTATATTAAGGAGCACACTATATGCATGGCCAATTATTTACCGATTCAGTGCAAGACTTACTCAATCAATCTGCCAGCCTTGCTAACCGCTACAATCATGAATCACTTAGGCCAATTCATACACTTGGAGCATGTCTTAACAATGATTTTTGTCTTTCATTTTTTAATGTTTTTGAAATTCCTGTTATACAGCTTCAACAATTAGTTGAACATGAATTAAATTCATTGCCGCGAGCTCGTGGCGTACAGATTGCAATAGACAAATCATTAGAGGAATTTTTACAAGCATGCAAAGAAGAGGCAGAAAGCTTGGGGGATCAATACATCAGTCTTGAACATCTTTTCTTGCAATGGGTTACTACCAAATACCTACCAGCATCTATCCGCTCTTTTTTTGCTGACTATGGCTTGACCAAAAAAGAAATTCTTAAGCAAATGGAAAATATCCGTCGTGGAAGAACTTCTGATAATCAAAATGCAGAAAATCGATATGAAACTCTAGAAAAATATTGCCAAAACATGACCGCTCAAGCACGAGATGGTAAGCTTGACCCGGTCATCGGACGACATGAAGAAATCAGGCGAGTTATTCAAATTCTTTCTCGCAGAACCAAAAACAATCCTGTACTTATTGGTGAGCCGGGTGTTGGTAAAACAGCAATTGTAGAAGGCATTGCGCAACGTATTATCAATAATGATGTTCCTGAAAGTCTGCAAAATAAAACTATTTATTCGCTTGATTTGGGACTCCTGATTGCGGGCACAAAATATCAAGGTGAATTTGAAGAATCGCCTCAAAGGTGTTTTAAAAGAAATAGAAGAGAGTAAAGAAAATATCATTCTTTTTATTGATGAACTTCATATGCTCGTTGGCGCTGGCGCTTCTGGCGGTGGCATGGATGCATCAAACTTACTCAAACCTGCACTTGCACGTGGCGCACTTCATTGCATTGGCGCAACAACACTTAAAGAATATAAAAAATATATAGAAAAAGATGCTGCACTTGAACGCAGATTTCAAAAAGTGCTCGTTGAAGAACCATCAGTTGAAGATGCTATTTCTATTTTACGCGGGCTTAAAGAACGCTATGAACTTCATCATGGCATTCGCATTAAAGATCAAGCGCTCGTTGATGCAGTACTTCTTTCTGCAAAAAATATATCCCGATCGATTTTTGCCAGATAAAGCAATCGATTTAATTGATGAAGCAGCATCCATGGTTAAAATGTCTATTGATTCACAACCAGAAGAAATTGATAAACTTGAGCGTAAAATCAGGCAACTGGAAATTGAAAAAGTTGCACTAGCTAAAGAAAAAGATGGAGTGCTATCAAAAGCACGTTTAACGTGACTTAGAAAAAGAACTTGCTGAACTTAAAGAAGAACATAAAACACTGCTACAATCAATGGAAGGCAGAAAAAGCGCCACTTGAAAAGATCAATAAACTCAAAGAAGAAATTGAACAAGCCAAACTAGCATTATCAAGCAGCAGAACGCGAAGGCGATTATGCAAAAGCATCTGAAATTAAATATGGCAAACTTGCATAAACTTGAAAAAGAAGTTAGCTCAAGAACAAGAAAAAATTAAAGAACTTAGAATCACCGCTTGATCAAACAAGAAGTTGATGAACATGATATTGCACTAGTACTTTCGCGCTGGACAAAAATTCCGGTAGAAAAACTTAGAAACATCTGAATCAGAAAAACTTCTCAAGCATGGAAGCAGTGTTAAAAAAACGTGTTATTGGCCAAGATGAAGCAATTGCAAAAAGTTGCTCATGCTATTCAAATGCATCGCGCTGGGCTTGCTGATCCGAACAAACCAATCGGCTCATTTTTATTTTTAGGGCCAACGGGTGTTGGCAAAACAGAAGTTGCCAAAACACTGGCCGATTTTTTATTTAATGATCCGAAAAAAATGATTCGTATCGATATGTCTGAATACATGGAAAAACATGCGGTTGCCCGCTTGATTGGTGCACCTCCTGGCTATGTTGGCTATGAAGAAGGTGGGCAACTCACTGAGCAAGTGCGCCGACACCCCTATAGCGTTGTGCTTTTTGATGAAATAGAAAAAGCACATCCAGATGTATTTAATATCTTTTTACAAATTCTTGATGAAGGCCAATTAACTGATGGCCAAGGCCGAACGGTTTCGTTTAAAAATTGCATTATTATTATGACCTCTAATATCGGATCTGACTTACTACTTGCAAGCGTAAACATTGATGACACGGTTAAAACAGAAATAGATAAATTGCTGCACATGCGATTTAAACCAGAATTTTTAAACAGAATCGATGCTATTATTTTCTTTAAGGCGCTTGATTTAGCTGACGTTGAAAAAATAGCGTCCATTCAAATAAAAGAATTGGAAAAAAAACTTGCCGCAAAAAACATCAAGGCGATTATTACTGACAAATTAATTAAAACTGTTGCTGAGCGTGGTTACAGTAAAGAGTTCGGCGCGCGCCCACTCAAACGAGAAATACACAATTTTATCTATGTCCCGGTAGCACAATTTTTATTAGAAAATCCAGACATTAAAATGGTTAAGCTTGATGAATCCAATGGAATATTGAAAATCTTAAGTGAAGATGTAAGCATACAAAAAACAGCTAAAAAAAGTAAAACAAAAAAGTGATCAAAAGCCCCAGAAAATCCTTGTCTAGCAAAGTAGGGTTTTATGGGTGCTGTTTGGTTCACCAGACTGTTGCGGAGTAAATGTTGATGAAAAAGGGTTTGCATAGCCTGTAAACTAACGGTAAACTGTATTTCATGGTTTTCGCCTAACCTTTGCTGCGCTCTGATTAGGCATTTGTTATAGAATATGTGTGATTCCTTCGATTCTCCTTCGTTAAAACTGTCGGCGGACGTAATCCGTCATAGCCTTGGCGACGGCGGGCAGGCTCAGGATAAACTCCGCTCAGCTAAGGACACGAAAAAATAAATATTGAAATTATGTGCCCGTAGCTCAGTCGGATAGAGCGATAGATTCCTAATCTGTAGGCCACAGGTTCAAATCCTGTCGGGCACGCCATACTTCGCTCCTTTGGAGCTACGTATGGCAGGCCAGCCCTTCGTAGCCTGCGGCGAAGTAGGGCCAGTTCTTTTAAATGTTGGATTATCTAAAATTACATGGGCATACATGCGCCCGTAGCTCAGTCGGATAGAGCGGCAGATTCCTAATCTGCAGGCCACAGGTTCAAATCCTGCCTGTCCTTCGTAGCTCGGAGAGCGTAGTAGGATCGGGCGCGCCACAAAATTCCCCAATCGACGTTTTGGCATTATAGCGATCTAATCGCTCTCTTGATAGGCCTTTTTACAATTTGAATATTTTTGCCATAATTATAGTAACTATAATTTGGCAATTTTATTTCTATTTATGAGGGAATTGATTATGAAATGTTATAAAAATCTATTACTTACCATCGCTATTGCCGTAGGGTGTATGACGGTAGCATCGATCAAAGCAGAGCAATTATCCGATATTTCTACTACTAATACGTTGAAAAAAACAGCGCAGTATTATAGCGGTACCTATATAGGCGTATGGTGGATGAGAGTTGGGTTTAATCCAGAGACAAGCTGTTTTTTTCATGCCAGATTACTCCGAACAATTCCATTTACCGCTCCTATTGTTTTTGGAAGTACACTTTTATACCAAGCTTATAAAGCAATGGTAGGTTGATACGTTTTCTATTAATTTCTTTTCTACACGCTTATCATTATTATTTCTTATCCATATTACATGCAAATGTGCAATGCTGCAGAACCTTTTGAATTTCAGCGTCATTAAGCCCAATCTTTTTCAATACCGGAATATTTTTTTCCACGTCTTTAGCTAACATAAACCCTTCTTGAATACATGATAGTTTTTGAGCACTCGTTAGTGATGTTAGCGCCGTAACAGGATACAGATTATATTTTACAATCAAATGAGCTAAATTTTCTGTTTCGGGATAATCCCAGCTCGTTACTGTTATGCCAATGCAGTTGCTATATTTGAGCGCTTCATAGGTAAAAGATGTATTGGTGACAACCCAGGTGCGCGTCAGTTTGTTTTGGGGGCTATCGGGTTTCCATGTTTTTTTTATATCCTGATATCGTGCTTCAGTGTATAAAGGAACTTGCACATGAGACCTATTATAAAGTTCGTTATGAAATTTACACTCAACCATAAATTGTATATTGTTTTTTGTGGCAATAAGATCAATTTCATGATCCACGCACCAACCTTTAACAATTTGATTGGTTTGAGCTTGATAACCTTGAGCCCTAAAGATTTCAGCTACAAACTGCTCAAAAGGAAACCCGGTTGGGCCCAATTCAAGCAGTGATCTTTTGAGGTTATATCTGATTGCTGCTTGTGGTTCTGTTTGTTTTAATAATTCAAAGGTATATCTAAAGATATCGTCTTCTGTTTTAAACTGTGATTTGTTTTCTTGAACATATTTAACAAGATCTTTAATGAGTGCGGGTGAAGTTCCTGGTCTGGTGATCGATCTTCGAAACTTTTCTATATCAAATTCTTTGATCTCATTATCTTCTTTTTTTATTGTAAATCCCATTTTATATTCCTTTGGCTTTTGCTTAGTTTTTCAAAAGATATGCCATTTGGTCTGTTAAAAGATAGGGTGTAATTTTTAAATTCTTAAGAATTAATCGAGAACACACATTGACTACCTAAAGGTATTTGAATTAGATCAGTTTGTAACAATTAAAAAATTGAAAAATAGAACATATGTGATATAATTCGATTAATCGAGTGACATGTGTGTTAAAATTATACAATTCTTTGTGAAGGGGTTTTTGTGAATTACAAAAATATCGTTATAACTTCATTGTGGATATTTTCACTGAGCTCTGTAGAAATGTTCAGTATGAATGGTCCGAGTAATACTGGACGCGTTAATACTACAGTGCCGGCACCTGCTTTTCCTCGCAAAAAATCTCGACGAAGTAAAAGAAGGAAAGTTGTTGTTACTCCAATTCTGTCAGCATCCCACAATAATGCTGTAGCTGAAAGAGTAAAGATGCCACCTGTCAGAAAGAGTCCTACTGCTCAAGGTGCTGTTGCTATAAAGGCAGCATCAGCAGTGCTCAATAAAGTTCAGCCAGACAGGACAAAAAGATCACAACCGCAGCAAAATAATAGACAATCTGTTCAAAATAGCCCAGTTGCAAAAAAGAAATCTAGAAAATCTAGAAACCGTTCTAGAAAAAGTAATATCGCTCAAAAGGTTGCAATTGCTACTGTAGCTTCAGCGATTAATGCCCCAAAGGTACAAAATGTAGGAACTGATACAAAGACTGATGATACAAAGTTTTCATCGAAATATGAATTTGTATTTGATAATCCTGTTCTGTTAGCAGCTCTTGCTGAATCGGTGAATGATGAAACAGTTACGGCAGGCGTGAGGGTGATCAAAAAAAGATCTAGGGGGCATAAAAAGGCGGTATTAAGTTCCGTAGCGTTACCTAACAAAGGTGATAATCGTCCCACTAAAAAGCAGGCCGAGTTGGTACCGCAAAGGCCCTTAAAGAATTCTCCACGCAACAAAATACAACAGCCATGTACCAAAAATAATGCGAACATTGCAATTATCAATGATGCAGCGCGTAATAATGAAATTGTTTTATTCAAAAACGAAAAAGATACTTTACCAGTGGGCACATATTATCGTACTCCTGAGGGATTAAGGTCGGTTCCCGCAAATTTAACCAGCGATGATGGTGCACCAATAGTGAAAAACCATTTATGTAATTTGGCTTATGATGGATCCGTGTGCGCAAAAATGAGACGCGATTTGCGTCATGGCTTTTCTACAGATGTAGAAAAATTATATGGTGATTGGGCGCGCGTGGTTGTGAAAAATGCTATTAATGAACCTGGTCAAATAACAGAAAATCGAAAAAAATTTGAATTGTGTGTTACTATGCCGGGTTGCATAAATGAAACAAAAAATGTAGGTGGTAAAAAAGTAATTCAAAAAAACACCGGTGTTTTTGAATTTACGGTGAGAAAAAGTCTTTACGAAAAAAAAGGATTGTGTGTACATCGATTTCTTGCTCCCAAAGGAATGGTGGGAGCGTATGAGTTTGGTGCCAAGGCCCAGAATAAAAGAGAAAATCAATAAATAGATCAATAGCAAGAACTCTTGGCTTTTACCGGGAGTTCTTTATTTTTTATTTCAATGTGCGCATCGAAAACAGCTGAACATTGGCAAATGTATCGCGAATGCTTCCCTTGATGTCTTTTCTTTTAACAACTTTTTTTTCAAAACAAGCATCACATAAATCTTTATACGTCTCGATGCCTTCAAATACTTCAGGTAACGGTATTTCCTGCAATTTGCCATAGCCATGACCATAAGAGCGAGCTTCAATCAATAGATTTTTATCAAGATCAGAAACAATCATCACGTGTCCTTTAATTAAAATAAGATCGCCCGATTGTAGTGTTTGTTCTTTTGTCAGTGGCGTCAAACATTGAGCAATCGTGGTGGTATTTTTGCAAAAATAGGGAATGCCACATATTTGAGCAGCACGTAAAATAACGCCAGAGCAATCAAAGCCACTTTTTGGAGATTGCATATCTTTTTCATATTCATACAATGAATAATCTCCTTGATCTCCTGTGCGCATAACTTCTTTAAAATTGCCATGCATGGCAGCAGTGAAGCTTGTTCCTCCCCAAACATACGCAATAAATCCATTTTTCTGATGCGTCCATTTTTTTATCAATGCCACAAAATCTGCCATACGCTCTTCAGCTGTTTTTGTAAGGTTGTGCACTACACATTTTTGGAGAGGAATTTTTATGAGAACTTCTTTGTTGCGTCCATAGTCAAAAGCAAAAACCTCGAGGAGAGACGCTCGTCTTTTGCGGGTTGATGTTGTTTTGACGAAACGAGTTCCGACAGAAAAGGTGAATTTGGTGGTTGAATCATAATGTGGTTCAACTAATGTTACTATGTCAGGATTTTTAAGTGCATCATGATTGGTTTGCGCAAAATCAATGGATGGAGGGATATGCATAGTGTCAATTTTGTGTTTGATAAGATCATCAAGAAGGGTAATATTTTTTTTGAGCGTCCAATAGTTATTTTGTGGTTGTAAAGATGAAGGAATTAGATAATATGCATGAGGAATGCGGATGCATACTTCATCTTTTGCTGTTACAATTAGTTCGACAACATCATTATATAAAAGTTGGTGTAATCGGGGGCATCCCAGGGATGATTTTATTTCTCCTGAGCATACAGCTAAGGTTTCATATGATTTTTCTGCCGATTGATTGGGCATAAGACTCGTGATTTGTTGACCAATTAAATCTGCAATGGGAACACAGATGACAGCTTTTTGTGCGCATATATCACCGCTGAAAAGCAACCATGTGATGGAAAAAATAATGATATCATGTATTTTCATATGGCTTCCTTATTGATAGAGGTTCGTTTTATAGTTTAGCGCAGTGAAGCCTCTTTTTGCCATGGTTTCATTTAAATTTTTATTTCATTTAGAAATATTGATAATTTTATTGATCGAATGTTATGATGAATGTGAAAAGTATATAGAGCTCCTTTGATGTTAGGCATATTTCAGGTGAAAAAAATTGAAAACCAAAATCCGTTCGCCCTGAGTGTTTTATGGAGCGTAGCGGAATAAAATGTATCGAAGGGTTAATTTAATGGATCTTTTTTATGGGATTAATTTTTTTAACTTACCCTTCGATACATTTTTTGAAGACAAAAAACACTCAGGGCGAACGGGACAAGGAATAGGATGGAACTAGAATGATGAAAAAGATATTCATAGCAAGTTTACTATTATTGTTATCATTTAATAACACATTGCGCAGCAATGCCATAAGTAATGATACTGCTGATTGGACATGGATGCACAACACTCATTATAATGAAATTGCCCGCACCACTAACCGTAATAAAAAGACATTGGTTATTGAAAATGATAAAGTACAACCGTTTACTCAGCTTATTTTTTCGTGGAACGCGCTGAGGCCTGAACAAGGCCATTTTTCTTTTTATGTACAAGTGCGCAATGCCATAACAAAAAAATGGGGAAAATGGCATCATATGTCCGATTGGGGTGCGCATATGCAGCAATCATATATGAGCAAAAGTGATGGATTTTCTACATTTGTACATGTCCGGCTGGAAATAGATGATAAAAAATATGCTGATGCCTTTCGTATAAAGATTGCTCCTCATAAAGGGGCTTCATTATCCTCATTGTACAATCTTTCTGTGACACTTTCTGATTTTAATCTGTTTAAATTAGAACAATTAAAATTTATTGATAATGGGTATCAATCAGTCTGTATAGAGGGGTTACCATTAATTGCGCAGTTTGCCTTGGATCATGAAGATAAAAGTCGTATTTGTTCACCAACTTCGTGTACTATGCTGATCCATTATTTAACAGGAATTACTCAAGATCCAGTTGATTTTGCGGTGCAATCTTTCGATTCAGGTCTGAGTGCTTATGGGAGTTGGCCTTATAATATAGCCCATGCATTTGAGTGTTGCGATGGTAAAATTAATTTTGCAGCCAGACGCATGAACTCATTCGCTGATTTACATCAGCGATTACTGGAAGGTATGCCAGTGATTGTGAGTGTTCGTGGTAATTTACCGGGTGCATTGAAGCCTTTTCCTCATGGGCATTTAATGGTTGTTGTTGGTTGGGATGCAGATACACGATCAGTGTTATGCCACGATCCGGCGGCAGAACAAGATGAACAAGTCTTTAAGCGGTATCCTCTTACCGATTTTTTGCGGGCCTGGGAGGCCTCCCATCGTCTTTCCTATGTTGTTTTATAAACTACACACATATGTTTTCAATGTGAAATTTTAATTGACTTTTTCCTGATTATTGCTACTCTTTATAGAGAGGGAAATTTCAATCTAATTGGGGAAAAACTATGACGAAAAACTTAAAAAATTGCTCTCTGGGGCTATTTTTAGTTGTAGCAGTGGCTGGACAGTCGCTGTATGGAATACAAGAGGCGTCAATTATATCAGAAGAGCAGCAAGAGCCTATTGTTCAAGTGGAAAAAGCCCAGAAAGAAAAGCAAGGAATAATAGGGCGTTGGTCTTCTAAAGCGAAAAAAATGGTGACTAAGCCAGTTAACTATGTTTTTGGTGAAGAAAGTTCTTATGCAAAAACCGCATTCTATACAGTAGTTGGAGCGGCTATCTTGGCAGTAGGAACATATGGTACTTATCGGTATTTTTATGGAAATGCCCTTGGACAGGCAGGTAGTAAGGATACCCATGTCACTGTTGAAGAGATGAACCGATATGAAACAGAGCGAAAAGCATATCAAAAAATAGTATTAAATCTTCTTAAAGTGAATTTCAGAATTAAAGCAGCCAACTACAGAAAGCAACAACTTCTATTTGATGATTCAGTGAGGTATTCAACTGAAGAGATGGCAAGGGTAGAAAATGAGTCTCTTAGTTTAAAGAGCATTTGGTTCGATCTTGTGCAGCAACGAAATAATTTTATTCATGATCGTAGTGTATATGTACCTTTGAAAGTCTTTAGGGAAAGCGAAGAACATGCACGAAATTTCTTTGTTAAATATTATGAGGAGTCAGGACTATTGTGGTCTCCTCAAGATTTTAATAGTTGAAAAATAAAATATGGGTGTTCATTTGCCCTTATAAATTTTAAAAGAGGAAAAGTCGCGAGATTAAAATCGGGACTTTTCCTCTTTTCTATTTCATAAATTAAAAATTAAGATTTTTACTAGTTGTTATTATTGACTATTTGATATTGCAAATGATATTCTTGTCTCAGGGAAGGAGAGGATTGTATGAAAAGCTTAAAAGATTGCTTTTGGGGGATATTTTTTGTCGTAGCGGTAGCAGGACAACCATTGCATGGAGCACAAGGAGGATCAACTGTTGAAGCAGTGGTTGAGAGCGTTGACCAAAAAATATCATTATTAGATCAGATTATTCATCACGCAATGAATATTGTAGATTTTCCTGATCGGGGTAATCGGTCTCGTTCAAAAAAAGAGCTTATAAAATTGATGAATAATAAAGAGTTAGATGCAAAAATCAAAGATGCAATCAAAAGCGATATTGAAATTATTAAGAATGGCAAAACAACATATGCAGTAAATGCCGCTTTTCAGAGATTACTCGCTACTTATAATAAGATAAATGCGCAGGCCAATGTGGTTGATACAATAGCTGAAGCGACCGAAATGGTGAAAAATGCGTCACCAGAAGAATTGAAAGAAGCTATTGCTCAGGCGAAAAAAAAGATAGAAGAGGCGCAGGAAGAAGAGCAAGGAATAATGGGGCGTTGGTATTCTAAAGCGAAAAAAATGGTGACCAGGCCAGTTAATTATGTTTTTGGTGAAGAAAGTTCTTATGCAAAAACCGCATTTTATGCAGCAGTAGGAGCAGCCATTTTGGCAGCTGGAGCGTATGGAGCATATCAATATGGGATAAATTCTGGGATAGATCAATATAAAGAAAGCGAAAAACTATTAGCCGAAGAGGAAAGTAAAAGAAGGTTAATCATAGAGGATCGATTAGCAAGAGAAAAGATGATTGAAGAGAGACGTGAGATCGAAGAGGGAAGTAAAAGAAGGTTAGCCGAAGAGAAAGATAGAAGGTGGGCCAAACTTCAGGAAGAGGAAGATAGAAGGTGGGCCAAAGTTGAGTCTGATCTTAAAACAGAATTAAAACTACTACTACTTGCAGAAGAGGTGGAACTTTACAGAAGAAGCAAATAATTTGTATAAAGAAAGAATTAGAGCACAATCCGATCGGTTAACATTGCCGACGAACGCAATATTAACCATTGAATAAAAACAAAGCGCTACATTTCAAACGTAGCGCTTTGTTTTTATTCAATTTAATCGTTTGTGATTTTAACCAAAACTGTTTATTGACTATTTGATATTGCAAATGATATTCTTGTCTCAGGGAAGGGGATAAAAAAAGACGCAATAAATAAAGGGGGCACATCATGAGCAAAATAGTAGAAAATTTTTTAATACCACTTTTTGTCGTTATCAGTGTATTATATGCGTTTAATTCATTTGGCCGCGATACTATTGAACTGAATAAAGCCTATCATCATATAACCAATGAACCAGGATATCTTGAGCGCGCAAACATATCGTTTTATTTTTCTCACAATCCACCAATAGAAGAAGTTAAAAGAAAAAACGCTGCTGCAAACACCTTTTTTTTTCCAGGGGTGACCATTGCTCAAGGTGAGTGTGAGGCAATGATACAGCGAATTAGCAATCGCCATAATGGTTATACCGTTTCAGTGGTGGAAGTTAGAAAGCCGGTCAAGGGGATTGAATTAGCTTTTAATTTTGATACAGAGCAATGTGCATTGAGCTATGAAACATTTGATTCAATAGGTTTGCAAAAAGGTGTAGTTTTCAGGCTGTATAATAAAAGCATTTTAAAAGGACTTGAAAATAAAAATAATCAGCCTGTTTTGCGTACGGTATCATGTCAACCTTCTGCTGGCATGGGATTTAAACCGCGCATTGTTATTGATGCAGGGCATGGTGGTGGTGATGGTGGCGCAACTGGATGTGGTGGCATTCAAGAAAAACAAGTTTGTTTGGCAATCAGTACTGCGGTAGGGAATTTACTTGAAAAAAATGGCTGTTCGGTATTACTGACGCGTACCGATGATTGTGATATGCTTCTTGATGCACGAACATCCTATGCAAATGATAATAATGCTGATGTATTGATTTCTATTCATGCAAATTATGCGGCTAATCCGCGCGCAATTGGTATTGAAACATTTTGTATGCAACCAGTATTATTGCGCAAAAGTTTTTCTTGTTTAACCAATTCACAAGATACCTGTGTTGCACATATCATGCAGCAGCGGATTGATGTATCTGAAAAATTAGCACAATCAATACAAAGTCAAGTGTGTGCAGCGGTTTGCGGATTTCATGATCAGCCAATTGATCGTAAAGTAAAACATTCAGTTTCACAACTATTGCTTGGTGTACAAAAACCGGCAGCGCTGATTGAAGTTGGTTTTGTATCTAATCCAAAGGAAGCGGCATTGCTGAGCAGATCTGATTATCAAAATTGTATTGCGCATGGTATTTGTAATGGGATATTATCAGTGTTCCAATTCTAATTTGATTCGATTTGCCCCGCCAAGAAGATTGCAAGTATCGAGAGATATTGAAATGAACGGTAATATATATAAATTTATAGAAAAAGCTGGTACTATACAAACTCATAGCATAATTTTCATGATTTTCATTGGGATGTTTTAACCGTGATGCATTTTATTTGGCAAGACTTTTTAAAAATCGTTCACGAAGAGCTTGGCAGCCGTGTTGTAGAGACATGGTTCAAAGCTGTTTCGTTATCCAAGTGGGATGCCATAGGAAAAGTTATTTATTTGCAAACACCCAATGCATTTGTATGCAATTGGCTTGAGAAAAATTATCGCTCTGTTTTTCAAATACATCTAGGACGTTTATTAAATGTTATAGATCCGAAAGTGATATTTTTAACGACGCTACCAAAAAAAGAAATCAGCGATAGTACTGGGTTAGAAATATCGGTAAATAATAGTACAATACAACCAATAAAAACATATCGTCCTGCACATGTCATTCAATATGAACCAAAAAATAATGCGATAGTAAGTTCTAAAGTACCTGCAGAGCGCTATGGTCATATTAATAAAAAATATGTATTTGAGACATTCGTTGTAGGTCCGAGTAATTCTCTTGCGTATGCAGCAGCCTGTGCTGTTGCACAAAAGCCCGGTGGTTTATATAATCCATTGTTTATTTATGGTGGTTGCGGACTTGGTAAAACGCATCTGTTACACGCCATTGGCAATACTATTCAAGCACATAATAAAAAAGCGCTCGTTTTATACCAAACAGCAGATAGATTTGTGAATGAATTTATTAATGCAATTCGTTTTGATAAAATAGATCGCTTTCAAAAAAAATATCAGTTAGTTGATGTGTTATTGATTGATGACATTCAATTTATTTCCAACAAAGATACGACACAAGAGGCATTTTTTCATATCTTCAATTCGCTCTACGATGCCCGCAAGCAGATTGTTTTTTCAAGTGATACATTTCCACAAAACATTAATGGAATTGCAGAGCGTCTACGATCTCGTTTGGCATCAGGCATGATTGCTGATATTCATCAGCCGTGCACTGAAGTGAAAACTGCTATTCTCAAGAGAAAAGCAGAAGAAAGTGGACAAATTTTGAGCGATGAAGTTGCTCATTTTCTTGCTTCTTCCAATGTAACTTCTAACATTAGAGAATTGGAAGGTGCTTTAATACGCGTTATTGCGTATGCTCAATTGACCAATGAATCTATCACGTTAGCATTAGTAAAAAAAGTTTTTCTCCACGATGAATGTCCTGTGCGAGGATCAGTTGATTTTAAAGGAGTAATCAAGGCTGTTTCAAAACATCTTTTTTATTCTTTAGATGAACTGCGTTCAGAGAATCGTAATAAAGAACTTGCGCTTGCACGTCAAGTGACCATGTATGTCATGAAAAAAAATACCAATCGTTCTTTACGAGAAATTGGTGCATATCTTGGTGATCGTAATCATACAACAGTTAAACATGCCATTTCTAAAATAGAACAACATATTGCAGCTGATCCACAATTGCAACGTCAAATCAGTGCGATAGAAAAAGAATTTGAGTAACTGTTGCCTACTTCGCTGAAGGCTACGAAGGCCGTAGTCACATGGGGGACCTATAGCAATTCTTAGTAAGCCAATCCGATACTCTCGAATATTCTTCGCGCTCGTCCTGAACTTGTTGAAGGATATCCTCGAGTGCATCTTAATGTTTTATGAATGTTTCGAGAAAGGTTTCATTAAAAAGAACAAAGAACGCTCGAAGACATCCTTCAACAAGTTCAGGACGAGCGTGAGAAAAAAATCATCGGATTAGCTTATTAAGAATCGCTATAATAGGTTTAATAATTAATGCCACCAACTTAAGAATATTATTTCTCAAGTTCGTGGCAATCTTTTTTTTTCTGAAATATTATTTTATGCGATTTTCTTTGCTGTAGATGGTATCAATTTGTATAAATATTCCATGAACTTATCAGAAAATCCACTTATTGATTGGCTGATCTGAGCAGGTAAAATATTGAACTGATGAAGCATGAACATAACTGCGCCGGCAGAAAGTAAGGTTGCCATTATTGGCTTGATGTTGATGTAGGATTTCATTGAGCTAGGTTGAGGCGCAACTGGTATTGTTGTTTTGTCTGCATCCGGTATTTCACTACCAGCATGAGGATTTGAATCACCAGGATGTGTAGTATCGTCAGCTGATTTCTTTTCTGGGGTTTGAGGTTTTGGATCCGGGTTTATTTGGTCTGGAGTTGGTACTGCATTATCCTGGTTGAGACTTGAATCAATATCACGAGTTAATCCATCGCCAGCTTGATCCAAGAATCTGGTGTTTCGACCTTGATTTTCTCCGCCTGTTGGCACTAAATTAACCCCGTGAAACCTTGAGTGCTTAATATCGACGGGTTTCGACTGTTTTTCAAGTTGTTGTTTTTCAAGTTGTTGTTTTTCAAGTTGTTTACGTTCTTCTGCTGGGTCTGTATCACTGTCAGATTCTGGGTCTGTATCACTGTCAGATTCTGGGTCTGTATCACTGTCAGATTCTGGGTCTGTATCACTGTCAGATTTAAATACATCATCCCGATCTTTTTTATCACCAGGTTTTGCTGCATTTCCATCGATTTTTGATGGGTCAGCATTAGTTAATTCTGGTTTTTCAGATTCCAAACCATTAGGATTTGTTGCAGCCTTAGGATCTTCTGTAGCAGGCTCTTTTTCGTCATCAGACTCCACAGGCTCTACTACTATCTCAACAGGCTTTACTATTTCATCGGCAGACTTTGATCGGTCTATTACTTGCCTGTTAGCTGCTGTTTCATCTGGAAAACGATTAGCAACTTGCTCTTCAGTGGGTGTCATCTTATCGATATTTTCTTTGATAAATGGATTAATCTTGGGGTTTTGCACTTCCGCACCTGTTGAAGAACACATGGCTGCAGGGTCTCCTGTTTTATCCAATGACCTTATCCAATATTCATTTCCTGGATATGCGTTACCATCCCATGCATACATTGCTATTATGAGCTTACCTGCATCTTCTTGTCCTTCTAATCGAGCAGAGGGATTTCTCCTAGAAAATTCGATGGTAATATGAGAATTTTTCTGAGTAAGGGGCTTGCCCTTCGTAATGTCGTTAAAAGCTGGTCCTGTGCCAATCCAACTAAAATTGATATTGCTAATATTTGGGAAATCAATTTCATCTAAAATTGTTTTGTAAACCTCGAGCATAAATTCTTTTTGTTGCGGATGAATTCTCCATACGTCACTCAGGCCAAGGCCCACAATGTGTACGTATGCAGATTTTTTTTGATCGAAGGCTCGTTTTTGTGCATCACGTAAAAATGGTTCAATTACACAGTGCATTCGTTTTTTATAAACAGATACATTAAAATAATGTCCTTTACCAGGAATTGGTAGATATTTTTCCTGATCTGCTTGAGCTTCTGCAAATGTTGGAAATTTTTCTCCGTAGAAATTTGACCAGAGCCCAAGCAATCCGCAATTTGAGGCGGTAAGACCATACCCATTTCCTGGCGTATTTTGCTCTGGTGTTATGACCATGTGTGGCCATTCCATATAATGTAATTTTTCAAAGCGTGCACCAACAAGCCCACATAATACTCCGTCTTCTTCATGAGCTTCACCTGCATGATATATTTCTCCGCAATTATCACGTCTTCCAGAATTAATAAAATAAGTCTGAGAAGATATTCCTAATAATGCTGCAAGAGCTATTTCATCATAAGAGAGGTATTTCTCAAGAGTAACAGGAGATATCTCGTCCGGTGTTCCTACTTTTATGAAAAGTTCAGCAGAACCATATGCAGGTATATTTGTATTCTTTTTTATTTGTTCTCGATGTTCTGTAGATCGGAGGTATTCTTTATCATAGGATTCTACACATACTAGAGGACGATTTGTGAAAAGACGTTTAATAAATCCACCTAGATTCTTTTTTCCATAAATTGCCTGCTCTCTACGGGTTCCTTTTTCCTTTTTTAAAGCAAGAACTCCGCACAAAAGAGAGTAAGTTTTTTCATGTACTAAGTGATAGGTATTAGCAAAATGGTCACATATTTTTTGTCTTTTTTCTGCAGTATTACCAAGGATAGCAATTCTATTCTGTAAGGGGGGAAATTTACAGTACTTCTGGTCAAATTTATCTGATCGATCGACCAATTGCCGAAATTGCTGTTCATAATCTATGTTCGTTTCTGCTGCGTATATATTACTCGTGATAATAGAGAATGCAAAAGCTATGACTATGCATTTTTTGTTCATGTTTTTCATCTTTTCCTTACCATTGTAGTGCACAGGGGCTGACTGTATTTTGTGCTTGTTTACGATCAAATTTTGTTTGCAGGAATGCATCTTGGAAATATTTAGCTCCTAAATATACATAATATTCAAGGTGATTACTAAAAAACGGTTGCTCTTTAAGACCCACCAAAGATGGGAAATGCTCTGTGTCAACAATGCTTACCGTATAATCATTCAGAACAGGATTATATTTAAGGATAAAATTATCTCCGTGCGGATCAACGAAAAGCTGCAGATCCATGCACAGTTGCATCACCATTTCGCTTCTTTTTTGTAGAGAAAGTAACGGAGCATCTTCCTTTGTATCAAGAACATCCGCGATAATGGCATATGTTCCCGGCATTAAGGTAGAAATATTTTTCTCCGTTCCGATATTGCATCCTTCAATTTCCATCCACCGCTGTTTTTTAGGAAGCCAATACCATTTGCGAGGGGTAATGATTTTATCTTTCCAGCGAGGATGATCTGCTATCTGTTGCTGTATAAGTTCCAAATTTCTAACACGAGTTAATCCGGCAATGTGACGATTCATGCCGCCCGACATATAAAAGAAAAATTGATTATCAAATCCCTTACAATAAGGATCAATAAAACTTTCGGGTGTTTCCATGAATAGTTTGAGAACAAAAGGATAATCTTTAAATTTGAGTATCAGCAACCCACACCGCTCTTTTCTGTTGAAATTTTTATCTTTAAGGATAACAAAATCAGAATATTCTTTTTTCTTTTTTTTGATTTCTCGTAAAAGTTTTTCTATGAGTCTATCCATTAGTCGACAGTCAATAAGTCTACCTGAATTGTCATTTTTTTCAACGAACTCTTTTGGCAGAAGATGACTTAAAAAATAGTCATAATTAAAGATGGTAAAAAGCGAAGAATTATAAGCCCAGCTTCGCCGGGAAATTCCCTTCTTTTTTGATCCTTTCCATCGAATGGTGATGGTAGGCTCATCTTTATCTTTTTTTCTAAATGGACTACGGGCGGGCATTATGGATGCAAAAGTAGAAAAAGCCAATAGAACAAGCAGCACTTTTTTAATAAGCATATTCTTTTTTATTTATATTTAATTGCAACTAAACGTTTTTTACTATCTTATCATAGATTACAATAAATAGCTTCAACATTGTTTTTAGCGTGACGTTGAAAATTCAATCTGAAAGCTTTTTATCTACATCTGGTCTGGCTGGCGGCAGATTGAGTTTTTTTGAGTGATCCTATTTCGCTCTATCAGCTCCGAAGGTCAGGCCGTGACATGCCTAGCTCCATGGAGAGGCTGGTGTGAAATGTAACTATTGTTTAAAAAAAAGGGGGTATGATAAGATAACTCAAAAGGGTTTTCAGAGGAGTTGCAGTTAAGGGTAAGGTGGGGTATGTTGAGAAAAGAGAGTAGTAGAATGATGGTGTGAGAAGGAGTAGTTATGAAGCTAGAAATGCCGTATCGACATGCTCAAATTGTTGATAACCTACGACGTTTGCCCCGCAAAATGTTACAGCTCCACGGCCGAGACAATGTCATCGATTTTGTTTTACATGAGTTGTGTAGCCAAGGCTGTTTTGATATACCCAAAGCTGCTTATTTTATTGATAATCCATCTTTTAATTGCTTAAAAGGGATTGTAGGAATTTCAGGAGATGAATTGCAGGGATTTGAAAATATTTGGACTAATCCAGATCAATTCATTGAAAAAGTTGCTCAATCGCCATTTAATCAAAAAGTACGATCTTTTAATTATGAAAGTCGTAAAAATCGTGGTCATTCGCATGAAGCAATGGCAGAAACAATCGCGCAAGAACTTGGATTGCGCGATTATGCTTTTTATGCGTGGGACTTAAAGCATGATAATCATGGTTTTTTGGTATGCGAAAAAAACAGTTCTGCAATGTCTGAACATCCCCATGAAGAAGTTATCGTCGATGGACTTTGTTTGCTCAGCTTTTGTCCTGTGTATTAATATTCATCTGCAAATGGGGCTAATCCTGGTAATAATTCATCACTGAGATAGGCCAAAGCAGCCCCTCCGCCACTAGATAAATGCCATATTTTGTCGTAATCTTTGGTGCTCAATGCCGTCGCAACAGAATCGCCGCCTGCAATAAAAGTATGAGCTGATGATTGTGTCATTGCATGGATAATCTGTTGAGTACTTTCGCGTGTTTCTGGTCTCTCAGCAAATCCCATTGCACAATTAAGGAAAATAGTTTTCGCTTGCATAATAATTCCGCGAAACTGTTGAACAGATTGTGGGCCGACTGATATGCCAATGGCATTATCGGGAAAGTGATGAGCGTCAACGATTGCCAGTGGACCATCGGTTGTATCATAAGCAACTTGATAGTCACGAGGAAAAATATAATCGACATTACTATTTTCTGCTGTGAGTATAATTTTTTTGCATGTTTCAATCATGTCTGGTGCAATAAGTGATTTTCCGATTGGTTGGTGCAATGCTTTCAAGAAGGTAAAACAGAGTGCCGGACAGATAATTAAAGTATCAAGTTTGTTGAGCAAATGTGCAATCAATGGAATCTTATCTTCTATCTTTCCTCCACCGACGAATGCAATAAATGGTCGTGGTGGATTATTTTTTAGTTCACCCAACATCTGCATTTCTTTTTCTATTAAAAAACCGATGCTGCGTTTATTTTCAGGAAATTCATACGGTAATACTGTAACGGAGCAATCATGCTCATGGATTGTGCCAAATGCATCATTGATATAATAATGCGCGGTGTGCGATAACTGTTTGGCAAATAAGGGATCAGCTTTTTTTTCTCCGGGAAAAAAGCGAAGATTTTCAAGCAAAATAATTTCCTTGGCAATAATCGGCATGCGTAAAATGGTATCAATTTCTTCAGTAAAACGGAGCGTGTAACCGTGTTGTTCAAACCATGGAATGAGTATGCGAGTGGATAGTTCTGGTTCTTTATCTTTTGGTTTTCCAATGTGGGTTGCTAGTATTACTTGTGCATTGTGATTGATCAGAAAATCTAAAGTCGGTTGCATTTTTGTGAGCCGAAAATCATTTTCTATTTTTCCGTTGTTGGTTGGCACATTAAGATCGGCACGTAGAAAGACACGTTGATGCGCGATGTTCCAATGGGGAAATTGTGGATGAATCATATGTATCCTTTTATCCTTCAAATCGCAACACACGTGAAATATTAATGGTACGAATGCGTTGTATTGGTAACCATGTTGCACATAAGCTAAAAAAAATGACAACACAAAAAACAGCGCACATAATTTTCCAATCCATGGCGATGGGTAGATGCGTAACGTAGTAGCTATCAGGCAAGGAAATGAACGGATACTTTTGTAATAACCAACTTGCAACCAGTGCCATAAAAACTCCGCATGCTGATGCTATGCAGCTAATACTCATTCCTATAATAAAAAAAATATTTTTGATAGATTCATAGGGCATGCCCATTGCGCGCAGAAGGGCAATGTCAGGTCGTTTTTGGGTGATATGCATAAACAGCAATGAAATGATATTCATGCTTGCAACGAGCAGAATGAGCGCAATAATAAAAAACGAAACATATTTTTCAAGATGCAAGCTTGCAACTAATGATGGGTATAAATCTTTCCATGAATAAACATCAAGTCCAAGGCGACTGCGAAGTTTGTTAATGAGTGTTGTTTCATCAATGCCGGGTGCAACTGCAACATGAACTTGCTCAACGGCAATCGATGGGTATAATTCTTCCAGAAATTCAAGAGAGCTATAGACAACATTGCTATCAAATTCATCAATTCCTGTATCAAAAATACCACTGACCACAGCTGGATGAGAATCGAACGTAATTTTGTTACCGTGAATTTTTTCATTACGAATAAAAAGGATATCAATGGTATCGCCAACAGATAATTGGTTGTTGTGCGCAAGCTGTTTTCCAATGATAATTTGATTTTTGACAAAGAGTTGAGAAAAATCTGTTGTATTCGGCAATGATTTGATTATTTTTTGTGATAAAGAACTGGTTAATTGTTCAGTTGTGGGATCGATGCCATTGATGAGCGCTACTGTTGGGGTGTCATCAGAAGAATTGTCAGTTTTAAGTAATATATGATGATGTGCTAAAGGAGAAATGGCGGTAATTTCGGGAAATTCTGTGCGTAGTACTCGTCCAAGGACATCAAGATCAATATCATTTTTATATGATTCAATGATAATGTTGGCATGAATAGTTTGCATTTTTTGGTGGATAGCAACTTCAAATCCATTCATGATAGCGGTAATAAGCGCTAATGAAAAAGAACCGATGAAGATGCCAAGAAAGCAGATAATAGTCATAGTGGAAATGCTTTTTTGATAAACGTGTCCAAAAAGAATGCGGCGAGCTAAAAAAAATGGCGTTATATTCATCAGGTGTAACCTTTGCTCTTGTAAAGAATCGTCGTTTTAATTAGGATAACTAATAACATTAAGGTTACAAATGAAAAGGGAAATATGAAAGCGTTAATGAAAATTCGTACATGGTTAAGTTGTTTTATTATGCTCTTTTTGATGCCCGGTTGTGGGCGTGTTATTGACTGGGGAACTAAAACATTTGAGCAGGCACCATCACTCAACGCTTCTATCATACAAGCTCAAAAATATATTCGTTCGATAACATTGTATGATCAATTAACAACGCGGGCGCGTTTTGATGCATTGTGGTTATCTGATGAAGTTCGTACTAATTATGCAAACTTATATGCATTAAAATTTGGAAAAACAGAAGAACAAAAAAAAGTTTTTTTGCGGCGACAATTTGAAGAAAATAATCATTTCATTTCATTCTATGTCTTGAGTGCTTATGAATATCCTTTGGGAGATAATAATAGTGAATGGACACTATTCTTGGATATTGATGGTAAGCATTATGCACCAATTGAAGTCAAATCGATAGAACTTTCACCGGAGTATCTCTATATCTTTGGTAAAAAATATAACAAGTTTAAAGTACCATACAGCGTAAAATTTGATGCAAAAGATATCAATGATCAGCATTTAATTACTCCCGATACGGAAAAAATCAGTTTGTATTGCAGATCATTGCATTCTGAAGTTACATTTGTTTGGGATATTACATAGTTATAAATTTTTTTCTTAAATAACCCAAGTTGTGACCTAATAGGATTATTATCTCTTTCCCCGTTCGCCCTGAGTGTTTTTTGTCTTCAAAAAATGTATCGAAGGGTAAATCGAAAATGAAATCAACAAAAATGATTAATTTAACTCTACCCTTCGATACATTTTATTACGCTGCGCTCCATAAAACACTCAGGGCGAACGGGAGTAGGGATACGATTATGTGTGAATTCAATAATTACCATGGAGTTCCATATGAAAATTGCAATCGGCGCTGATCATCGTGGATTTTTGCATAAAGAATTTATTAAAAAGCATATGCCAACAATTGAATGGATAGATGTAGGTACCGATAGCGATGAGCGTACTGATTATCCTATTTTTTCAGATAAAGTGGTTGCTCTTATTTTTACCTACGAAGTTACGTGTGGTGTATTGATCTGTGGGTCAGGTGCCGGCATGGCAATTGCTGCAAATCGGCATAAAGATATGTATGCGGCTGTTGCATGGAATTGTGATGTTGCTCGGCAATGCAAACAAGAAGATAATGCAAATATTTTGGTGTTTCCTTCTGATTATGTTTCGTGTGATGATGCAGTCATGATGATTAAAGAATGGCTTGCGCAGGAATTTAAAGGTGGGCGATATGCTGAGCGTCTTAAGATGATTGATAAGTAAAAAAAAGTTCTTAGTATGAATAAAAAGAGGCTCCATAAAGGAGCCTCTTTAATGAAAATGAGTAAAAATTCTATTATATTTCGGATGTATTTAAAGATTCATCAGAGAGGGAAACATCCTCATAATCATTATCTGTTGATGGAGCTACTTCTATCTGCTCAGTAGCATCTGCTTGCGGTTTGACTGTAGCAATATAGGCAGTCACTTTTGCATAGCTATCTTTCAAGAAATTCATCGTGTTATTTTGCACGTTAACCAGTAGAGTAACGAGTTTTTCTTTAATGGTAGGATTTACGGGTTTATCTTCTTCTACTAATAAGAAAGTTTCTGATTCCTCTTCTGTTGCGTCATCTGTAAGGTCTTGAGCTGTTTCTTCAGTTAGTGCTGGCTCAGTTTCTATCGTTGCTTCAGTTGTATCGACTTCTTGTTCAACTATATCCACTTGCTCAGCGGCAGCAGCCTGCGGTTTGACTGTAGCAATATAGGCAGTCACTTTTGCATAGCTATCTTTCAAGAAATTCATCGTGTTATTGTGCACGTTAACCAGTAGAGTAACGAGTTTTTCTTTAATGGTAGGATTTACTGGTTTATCTTCTTCTACTAATAAGAAAGTTTCTGATTCTTCTTCTTCTGTTGCTTCATCTGCAAGGTCTTGAGCTGTTTCTTCTGCTGTTATTGCTATTGTTGATTCTTCTATTGTCGGCTCATTGGTTATCACTGGGGTCATTACTGGTTCAATTATCATTGATTCAGGAAGTGTTGGCTCAGTCTCTATCGTTGCTTCAGTTGTATCTTCTTCTTGTTCAACTATATCCGCTTGCTCAACAGCATCGGTTTGCGTTGGTGCTGCAGCAATATAAGAAGCAACCTTTACATAGCTATCTTTTAAGAAGTTCATCGTGTTATTTTGTACGTTAACTAGTAAAGTAACGAGTTTTTCTTTGATGGTAGGATTTACTGGTTTACTTTCCTGCGTCAGGAACGGTTCAACTGGCTGAGCTGTTTCTTCTGGTTCAATTTCTAGAGCCGTTTCTTCTGTCATCGGCTCAATTGTTTCTTCTATTACTGGCGTTTCATCTTGTACTGGTTCAATAATTGGTTCAGTTATATCTTCTACTTCTTCGTTTTCTTCAGTAATTGATTCTTCTTGCGTATCTTCAAAGATGTCATCTAGCGATGAATCTTCATCTTCAGTAGTATCACTTTCTTGGGCTATCACATCGGATGTTTTATTTTCTACCCGATTAATAATGGCCTGAATTTCTTTACTGTTGAGAATTTGTTTTTTCATCAACTCATCGATAACAACGAGCAATGCATCTTTGTGTTCTATGAGTAAAGCCATTGCCTTTTTATGACATTCTTGCAGAAGAGTATACGCTTTTAATTTAAGTTCTTCATTTACTGCTTTTGGCAATGTTTCTTGGAGAAGACCACCAAAAATCAATTCTTGAATCAATTTGTAAGCCTTATTCTGATCACCTTTATGACAGGTAAATCCACAAGGTCCGAGTAATAATTCTTCTGCTGCAAAACCGGCAAGAAGGAGGATCGCCTCATTAACAATCAGTGTCTGATTTTTTACGTTGATTGTATCATGCGATTGCTTAGTAATGAATTTACCATACTCAATCTTTTTCTGTTCATCATTTGCATCTTTTTTAGAATAATTTTCCCATATCGCTTCATCTTTAAGATTTGCCATATAAGCATGGGTGGTAATTTTATCAAGTTGCTCATGTGTCTCAAGGAACAATGATGCAAGAGCCTGGCCTGCAAAGTGAGTTGCGACGATGCGGGTTTCATTTTCAGGCAATGCTTTGCGATTGAAGATAATAAGATTATGTATTTCAGTATCAATACTTTCTTCAAGTAATGCTTGCGTAAGCGACGTTCCGTGCATCCATGAACGAGTCATTGCATTACGAATTACGCGTTTTAAATCTTCAAAAGATTTATCATTTGTTTTATTGGCAAGGGTTTCAATATCAAATTCTCTAATATTGAGCGCCATGTTTGTTAGTTCGCGCATAAGGAACTGTACGCGATATTTTCTTGAAGGATAATCAAAACGGATTTCTTTACCAAAACGACCATTTTGACGAAGTGCTGAGTCTATGTTTTCTGGTTTATTGGTTGCTGCAATAACGATTACAATTTTAGCTGGATCGGCATTCATAGAGCTTTGCATTGCGGTCAAGAAATCACTCAACAGCTTATTGTTACCAACGCGTTGTAATCCAAGTAAATCGATTTCATCGATAAATATTACTGCTGGCGCATTTTCATATACTTCATCAAGAATTGCTTTAATACCGTATTCATTGATTAATGAAGCATTAATATTAAAGAATTTCATCTTGTTGGCCATACCGCGTTTTGCCATCATTATCTCTATTTCGCCGCAGAGACACTCAACGCTGAATGTTTTACCCGTACGAGGAGGTCCCGTGAGCAACCAACCTTTTTCAGGAGTTGCTTCAATACGCATTAACTGCTCAGGATTATCAATGTATTGGATAATGGAATAGAATGCTTCTTTAACCTCATCAAGGCCAACCATGTCTTTAAAGCTTACTGTTGGCTTCATCTGTGTCAGGCCCGGCTTAAACGTATTAAGATATTCACCACCGCGCAGGAAGTTCCAGATAGCATCGCGCCTTTTTTCCAATTTTTCCTTAATCGTTGGCCATGTCTTCACCAGTGAAGTAATAATGAATCCTGCTCCCAAAGCACCAAGCGGTTGATTTTGGAGCATAAAATCTTTGACTGTAAAATCAGTAGCTGCAAATAAAGTTGCGTCTGTTGGGATCTTTTCTTCTTCTGAAGGATTATAACTGCCTGTCCCCCAGACATTATAACTATCATCAATGACGGTATCTGATTTGATGAGCTTAGGGTTACCGGCTCTATTTCGTACAACGGGACCACCAAATTTATCATACAAGTATTTCACGGAATCTTTTAACCAGGCAGGAGTAGTTTTGGCATCCTTAATTAAATAGCCATAGCTCCAGAGAGTATATGCGCTCAGAAGACCAATGCCTGCAGTATATGCAGCGATTGTTGGAACATGATAATTATTTGCAGGTGTTACGACATAATGGTCAAGAGCTCGTGCGGCCTTATTGTACCAGGTAAGGCCCATGCTCTGTACTGTTGTATCAAGACTTTCTAATTTTGTCTGGGCGGCATTAAGGCGTTTTATTAAAGCTGCTGGTTCTAAATGATTCAATTTTGAACGCGTTTGCTTTTTTTCCAAATTTTTGAAGAAATTACCAACATTAAACGGTTTTGCTTTCTTAAAATTGCTATTTATTTGCTGCACCAGATAGGGGATAAAGGCATTGCATAATTCTGTTATTACTACAGCAACTTCCAATTGCTGGAAAGGGTCTTTGAGCGCAGCGATTGCCGCTTGGTTTTGCAAGACGGCATTAAGGGTCATTTTATTTTCAGTAAGGACCTTCATAATGGCGTTGGAGTTACGTGCAATATCCCTCGAAAGGCCTTTTTTGACCAAAAGTGCTATTTCGGTCATCTTATTTTCAATTTTTTGCAATGAACTGAAGGCTTGAGCTACCGCATCGGCAGCAAACTCCATAAGCTCAGCCATTTGAGCTTCTTGCGATGCATTACGAGAGCTGTTTTCAGATGGTTTTGTTTCTGTCTGAATAGATATGCCAAGCAAAAGAGTGGATAGGATGATCAATTGCATCATGCGCGCATGTTTCATAGGTCTTTTCTCTCATCTTTGTATGATAATTTATTTTCAAAACAGTTACTAATATTATAAAACTACCATTTTTTTCAAGTTTTGGGAAATTTAAGAACCATTATTTGCTTTCAAATGAGTATATTGGGCATTCATTTTGCCAATAAGAATTATATTGCGAAGAAATAGGGCATTTTCTTATTTAAAACATTGCAATTTGTCAATTTGGAATGGTATGGTGAAGGTAGAAAATATGTAATAAAAAGACTTTTACGGGTGGAGAATAGCAATGCTTCCTCTTAGAAAAACTATAAATGTGGCAATGAATGCTCTACAAAGGTATATCATTGTTCTAATATGGTTATTTTCGGCATCTAGTATGTACGGTCATTGCCAAGAAAATGGCTATAGTGACTATGGCTATAGCAACTATGGTTATATTGTTCCTGAAAAAACGAAAATGGCCAATGGGCTTACCGTAGAGCATATTGTTTTGCGGCCACAAGCGGCATATGGCAGCGCGAATAGGATTAATCGACATGGTGTCTTATCGCGGTGCAATAACCCAAAGGCAACTATTCTCATATGTCACGGATTTATGTGTGATAAATATGATGTGGGCATTCTCAGGAAGGTCTTTAAGAAAGATCAGTTTAATGTTATGACTTTTGACTTTAGAGCACATGGGCAGGATGGAGAAGGGCAATATTGTACCTTTGGGCGAGATGAAGCACTGGATGTGATAGCAGCTGCAAAATTCTTGCGCAATCATCCTGATTTGCAGGATGTTCCTCTTTTTGTATATGGGTTTTCTATGGGAGCTGTTTCTGCTATTGAGGCACAGGCATTATCGCAAGATTTGTTTGATGCAATGATTTTGGATTGTCCTTTTGAATCGAGTGAGAAAGTGATTCAAAATGGACTTAAAGAACTAAAATGTTCGGTTTTTGGATGTGAATTTGATCTGCCCGGCAAGGATTTCCTACAAAAACATGCGTTTCATCCCTACGTTCAAGCATTGGTTAAAGCGGTATTAAAAACCGTTGCTCAGATGGATACGACGGGTGTTAACACTAATTTTTGCCCATTGTGTCCGGCTAAATCGGCCCAACACATAGTGGTGCCATCATTTTTTATTCATTGTAAAAATGATCAGAAAGTTCCGGTAGAACAGGTTAAAAATGTGTATGAAAATGCGGGTGGCTTTAAACGATTGTGGATCACAAATGGTCGGCGTCATTATGATTCATTCTTCTATAATCCAGAAAAATATATAGAACAGGTACGATTATTTTGTGATCAGGTGATTGATGATGATATTGCATCAATGCCTCAGTGTGAAATTATAGAAGATGAAGAGGAAGATGAGCATTTGTTCGGCTAAAAAGTGAGGAGGAGATATGAAAAAATATAGCTTAAATAAAATTATGACAATTGTGCTGATACTTGCTGCTCTGGGTTACCATTCTTTCTCATCTGCAAAAGTAAGAGCCATCAGAGCTCGCAGAGATTTTGAGCAAAATATATCAACTAAAAGTATGGTTATTGCGCTTTTCTATGAAAGTGAAAAAGGAAACCGAGATACCAAAGGTTTGCTACGGATGTATGAAGATTTAAGCGCGTATCAACCCTATGACGATGCAGATCTTATTTTTCTTAAAGTGAATGTTGGACGTAATGAGTTAGACGATTTAGCATCATTATACAATGTTGCCGATGTGCCTTCATTTATATTTTTTAACAATGGTAAACGACTTATTGATGATAAGGGCCACGCAGTCACATTGACTGGATTTGTTTCGCGCGCGGATTTGCAGGCGTTTATCGATACATATTACAAGACTGAGATCAATGCACGCGTTGTAGAAAAAGATATTCGCAACGAAAAAATGGTTGCGCAAGAAAATGAGAGTTGGAAGCCGTATTTCTATCCACGCGATATTTTCGTACGAGATTATGAACCGGCGGTAACAAAAAAGAATATGGAATAATACATTTGTTAAAGAGTTAATAATACAGGAGAAGCGAGATGAAAATCAAAAAATACGATCAGAAAAACAAGATTTATATGTTACTAGGCTTATCGGTATTGTGTGTTGTTGCAGGAATAAACGGGATGAATCTTGTTCCAAGAACATCGACAAAGATGGAATTAGCAGCACAAAAAAAACAAAATATAAATTTAGTACAATTGGTAAAAAGCCAAAATGTAGATAACTTGGTGAAATTGGTACAGCTCTATTTTATGGACGATGCGTGGAAAAACCTCAGCGAAGAGGCTCTTAAGGATCTTGTGAATCAATATAAGGAATGCATGAAGTTTATTGATCTTAAGAATAATGAACAAGATAAAGTAGTATTTGGTGAAGCCTTATCGAAAGCTTTAAATATTCCTTTGGAAGATATTGATGTTCCTTATGCGCAAATGACTGATTTTGAGCTTTCTATTTTTGGCAATCAATTAATATCTCTTATAGAAGACTATCTCGTTAACAATCGGTGGAAAGATTTTAGTCTAGGCTATCAACAAGAAATTTTACGAATCTATAAAGAGTGTCTGCGTTTTATTGATGTAGATAACGAAAAAGAAGCTGAGGATGCTTTTAATCGCCAATTAGCTGCTAAGGGATTAAGCGAACAGGACCAAATCGCTTACATTGAAGCAACGGGTAGATTTGAAGACAGCGATTTGTATAAAAATTCAAAATAGTTTCTCTCCTTCCCAAGTTAAAGGTTCTGCTTTCAAGCAGAACCTTTTTTTGTTACCATTAATGAACATATTTAATTGTTTCATGGAGTATAAATATATGGTTAATGTTTCTTTATCGACAAAAGATCTGTTGACTCAAAAGGTTGATTGTTATGCGTATATTGTAGAAAAAGATTCTGATCTTACGCATATAAGTAATGTTCTAAAAAATGTATCACCTGATTTTTTGGCTATCATCCAACAACGTAAATTCGTTGGAAACTTACAAGAAGTGGTCACCGTTCCGATAGTAATTGATGGGCGAGTTGCATTTGCTGTTGTTGTTGGCATAGGAAAAGAATCAAAAAGTGTGAGTCCTATTGAACGCTATCGACGCGCGCTCGGGCAATTAATAAAAGAAGTAAGTGCCCACAAGGGGACTTCAGTTGCATTACAAGTGCTCGCAAAATTGGGAATCGGCGCATCTCCATTCTATATGGCTGAGCAAACAACCATAACGTTACAGATGGCAGAATATCATTTTGATGATTATCTTACTGATAAAAAATCCAAAGAAAATAAGCTTACAGAAATCATTCTTGTTGCTGATGAACAATATGAAAAAGAAGCTGAGCGTGGTATAAAAGAAGGAAATATTATTGCCAAGGCAGTCAATCAAGCACGCCATTGGGTTGATATGCCTCCTTCAAATCTGACACCGCAACATTTGGTAGAAGAGGCGCAAAAAGTTGCCAAACGCAATGGTCTCAAGTTTACTGCCTTTCATGAGCAAGAAATCATCAAGATGGGTATGGGGGGCTTGGCGGGTGTCTCTCGTGGTTCTGATATTGACTGTGCATTAATTATTTTGGAATATAAAGCGCCATCAAAAGATGCACCAACGTTGTGCTTTGTTGGAAAAGGAATTACCTTCGATTCTGGTGGTCTGAGTTTAAAGCCTGCAGATTACATGGAAACAATGAAAGAAGATATGTCCGGTGCAGCTGCGGTAATTTGTGCTATTGATGCCCTTGCGCAACTCAAACCAGATCTTAATATTATTGCTATTGCACCAACGTCAGAAAACTTACCAAGTGGCCATGCCACAAAGCCGGGTGATATTGTAACGTTTTATAACGGTAAAACCGCAGAAATTAAAAACACCGATGCAGAAGGGCGTTTAATTTTAGCTGATGCCCTATCTTATGCGGTGAAACATTATAAACCAGATATCATTATCGATTTGGCGACATTGACAGGCGCCTGTTCACGCGCGCTCGGGCCATTCTATAGTGGTCTATTTAGCGAACATCCAGAATTGGTTGAGCGTGTACGTAAAGCAGCTGATCTTTCGGGAGAATTGGTGTGGCAGTTGCCGATGGGTGATGATTATAAAAAAGCAATTAATTCAACGATTGCTGATATTTGCAATATTGGTAGCAAACAGATTCCAGCAGGAGCTTCAACTGCAGCACAGTTTTTACAATATTTTGTTGATGATGTTGCATGGGCGCATTTGGATATTGCAGGTACGGCATTTGATGTGCCTAATATTTCCTACTATCGTCCTGGAGGAACAGGGGTTGGTGTTCGATTGCTTGTTGAATTGGCTATGAACTGGAACAAATAACAAAAAGCAAAATACATAAAAGAAAAAAGACCCTGAAATTTTTCAGGGTCTTTTTAGTAACCTACGTAGCTTTAGCGAAGTAGGTTTACTTTCTTTTAGGAGTTGGAACTTTTGCACCTTCTTTACGTGCTTCTGACAATGCGATTGCAATGGCCTGTTTACGCGATTTTACTGGGGTACCTGCTTTGCCTGATTTTGCCGTACCTTTTTCAAATTTACGCATTTCTTTTGCAACCAATTTTGATGCGGCAGGGCTATATTTTCTTGTAGATGTGCTTTTACGAGCAGTTTTTTTTGTACGAGTAGCGGTTGTTCTTTTGCGGGCGGTTGTTGTTGATTTTGCTTTTTTTGCGACTGATCTACGTTTTGGGGCAGCTTTTTTAGCGGCTGGTTTGCGTTTTGCCGTTGTTTTTTTCGCAACAGGTTTGCGTTTTGTAGTAGCAGCTTTGCGTGGCATAATCATCTCCTTTTATTATACAATTAATACACATTAATAATATTTTAATAGTTTTCTTACAAAAAAATAAACAAAATATTATTATGAGTCGCATAATGACACACTTTGTTATGTTAATTAAACAAAAAGAAGATCTGATATGTTTCTTATAAAATAGAATTGCATTTATGAAATAAAATCATATATGATTTGTAATATAATAGGTTTTATATGTAAAGGATTATGTATGAAAGGCAATAAAAATTTCGTTATATCGTTTTTGGTTATAACTAGTTTGTGCGCAATAAGCATCGCTTTTGGAATGCAGCGTGCCATTCAATTCTTGGCAGAAAAGCATATGGTACCCAAAAATGCTGGCTTGATGAGAAGAAAAATTTTGATATTGCCACAGCATAATCTGTCTGCGTATTTGGTACCTACCGATAAGAGTTCCATGCGCGATCTTGGTCTTTGTCCTTTGTTTGATAAACAAGAAGAATTATCAATAGATCCAGAAATATTAGCAGACATGAAGCTCGCATATCACCAACAAGGCCTCAGTGAGGCTGATATTAAACAACAACTTGCAGGGCTTTATGCAGAAAACGGTCCGCAATGCCATGTTTTTAAACAAGAGCATTTTTTGCCATCAGGCGAATTAGAGCCTGCTGGTTTTAAAACGCAGTCTGTTGCTATTGATGCTCCGTGTGTGGTGTCATTGGGTATTCGTGGAAATTTGAATTGCTCATTGATGCAATTGAGAAGTTTGGATCAGTTTGAACTTGCCAAGAAAACGAGTCTATCTCCCGCGCTTTGCGCAGGACATTCACTCAATAATGCGTGTCTTATCCGAGATTATGCAGAAACTGGTGAGGTAAAATATTTACGGTATTTGCATGATATGAATAGTGCGACTAATTTTTTATTGGACCTGACAATTAACGATTGGATTAATGTTGAGGTAGTAAAAGAAAATCTGCAAAAAATGGGACAAGATTTTAATGTTGACGTCTCAAATATTGCTGCGGTAAGCAGCGTTGAACTTTTCGATTCGTCTTTGGAAAACGCTCCTTGGTTTGCATTGTTTAATCCGGCAGAATTTGCGTATGTTCAAAGGCTTAAACAACATACTATAGATGGGTTGCAGCGTGATAACTTTGTTCAGGTAATCATTGTTGGTAATGAAGAAGTTGCTGAATCACATGGGCATTATTTTGCAGTTGCTCTTATTAAAGTTAAGAACGAATTGCAGTGTGTTGTTCTTGATACGTTACCGAAAGTATATCATTTACAAGAGGGTTCTCATGAACGAAACCGATTGCTATTCTTATTGGATAATATAATAACGGGCAAATCAGATATCATTTTATCCAATTTGCGCCGTTATATGTTACAGCAACATGGTGCTTTTGAACAGCAACCATAACGTCTTATTCAACAGCGGCAGTAAAATTCTGAGTAAACAGATCTTCTTCTATTTCTAATTCTGCAGCATGAATACGCTTCCATTCACCGAGTGAAATGGGAAAGTGAGGTAATGCTAATTTTAATAGTGTTTGAGCATACATTCTGATTTCAAATTGTGCTCCTGCATGTAATCGTAATTTCAAAAAATGCATAAGCGAATGTAAATTACACGTGAAGATAAATTCGGTATACGTGCACAATGGTAATACGCTGCGTGCAATTTCTCTGCCAATGCCATTTTCGAGCAAATATTCATACGCTTTTACACTGTGTTCAATTGATTCTTTAAATTTTTGTGTAAATTCTGCGTTATCAAAAGATCCGATTGAAGCTTGTTTATTTTTAAGATCTTGAGAACGCCATTTTGGTGGCACATAAAATTCAAGCGCTGCTTTGACATAGCGATAACTAATTTCATTATAAGAATTCATGCGGTGACGCATCCATTGACGAGCAACAAAAATGGGTGCTTTGATGCGAAATGAAAATTGATTATGTTCAAAAGGGCTGGTGTGATTATGTTCCATTAAAAAACTGATCAATTTTTTATCACGATCGGTTACTTCTGTTGATGTTTTGCCATATGAAACGCGCGCTGCATTGACTACATCTAAATCAGATCCTGATACGCGCACTAGTTCAACAGAGCTGATACCATCACCCAGTGGATCAAGGGTATTTTCCGGTGCGTAATATTCTTGAGCGGTCTGCATGTTTAATGGGTTGTGTGTGTTTTCCATTCTATAACCTTATTGCGTTTGTATAGTTTTTAGTTTCATGAACCATGTTAATAATAACACCGATCATAAAAAGATAACAGACAAGAGAACTATTTCCATAACTAATAAATGGCATACCAACACCTTTAGTGGGAGCTAACCCTGTTGCAACAGCCATATTCATGACGGTTTGTAGATGTATCAGAATCATAAATCCCAGTACGACAAGCGTATTAAAATTATGAGTTAATTGATGTGCAATGCGAATGCCAAAGTAAAGAAGCAAAATAAAAAGAGTTATTAAAAAAAGACATCCAATAAATCCTGTTTCTTCGGCGATTATTGAAAAAATAAAATCGGTATGTTGCATTGGTAAATAGAAAAATTTCTGGCGTGAGTGTGCAATGCCCGTGCCAAGCCAACTGCCAGATCCAATGGCGATAAGAGATTGGATTATCTGAAAACCTTTACCTTTAGGATCTTGCCAAGGATTTAAAAAGGTGACTATGCGTTGTAACCGATAAGGGCGAAATAAAATAAGAAAGACGGCGCTTATTACAAGCCCAAGCAACGTTATAATAATGTGTTTAATCTGTGCGTGGGCACAAAAGAAAAGGATGATGGTGGTCAATAATAAAGTGACGGTCATACCAAAATCTGGTTGTTTAAGGAGGGCTATGCACATAATGCTCAAGAGTAGGCAAAACGGAATGAATTGTTTAAAAGAAAATGTGGCTTTATGGCTGTTTTTTTCAAGGAAATAAGCAACATACAAAATGAGAGTAATTTTAAGTAGCTCACTTGGTTGAAAAGAAAAGCCCGCAAAGCAGAGCCATCTACTTGATCCATGAATAGTACGAGACAGTGAAGGAATTAATGTCATGCACACTAGAGCTAAAGAAGTTAAGAACAAAAAAGGTGCAGTGCGTTGGATAAAAGATAATGGTACTGCTCGACCAATAAGCAGTGCAAAAAAACCGATACCAAGGCCAGCCAATTGCCGTTTCACAAAAAAAATAGATGAACCATACGTTTCCAGTGCATAGACTGAGCTAGATGAATAGACAAATAAGCATCCAATAAGAATGAGTGTTGCAATGATAATGAGAAATACGTTCAGATCGGAATATAAAGGTAATTTTTTTGAAATCATATCACACCTTATTGATATACTGCTCAATCAATTTTTTAAAATGATTTCCACGTTCTTCATAATTTTCATATAAATCGTAACTGCTTCCTGCAGGAGATAGCAAGACACAATCACCAGATTGTATGGTGGAAATACAGGCATCGACTGCATTGTCTAAGTTTGTATAGTGTGAGGCAGATATTTTATTTTTTATGCACATAGCGTGCAAAAGATGAGCTTCTTGACCAAAGCAATAGATATGCTGAACCTTATTATGTAATTGAGCGATAAATGGCGCGCGATCAACCCCTTTACTCAAACCACCAAGAAAAAGATGCAGCGGACGGTTGTGTAGCTTTTGTACAGCAGCCAATGTTGATGCCGTTGTTGTGGCTTTAGAATCATTGTAAAAATCAACATTACGTGTTGTGCCACAATATTCAATGCGATGCGCGGGTAGTTCTATTTTTGCTATTGTTGTTTGTAGCTTATCCAGAGATAATTGCATGAAATCAGCCATTGCAATGATCAAAAGAATGTTATCGATAAAAGAGCAATTCAGCAATTCGGGTGTCAATGCCATAATTGGTGTATGGGTTCTTTGTGTATATTTTATGACTTTTTCATCGTCAATATAATATACCTGTTCATTTTCAGATAGCTGAGCCAATTCTGATTGGCTTAAATACGCAGCTGAAAAGTAATTACGCGAGTGAAGGGATGATGGTGGATGAGGTGAAATTTTTGTACGTAATGCAAATGGTAGCAGAGAAAAGCTATTATTTTTCTGGTGCGTGAAAATTTTTTCTTTCGCTGAAAAATATTCTTGTTCTGTTGCATGATAATCAAGATGATTAGGATAAAAATTAGTCCATATCGATGCATAAGGCGCAAACTGTGTGCAGCGCATCAGTTGAAAGCTTGAAACTTCAAGAAGTGCGTACTTGACCAAGTCTTGTTGCGCAATTAAATCAAATGCTGGTGTTCCAATATTGCCACCAACAGCAACGGGGATTGATAATTCTTTAAAAAACTCACTCACAATAGAAACAACCGATGTTTTGCCAATGCTGCCGGTAACGGCAAGGATAGGTTTGGGGAATTCGTGATAAAAGAGATCAAGTTCGTGCAACCATTTGTCTATATGTGTCGCGTAACGCATTTGACTTATGTTTATTCCAGGAGAAGAAATAATATGATCACAAGAATTAAAAAATATTTCTTGATCATTTTCATCGTACCAATTAATATTTTTTTCACGTAAATAATCTTGTTCGGGTTCCGTTGGTACTCGCTTATCCATGATGCTTAATGCATAGCCTTGGTCATGTAAATAGCTGACAATAGATTTTCCAACTTTTCCAAACCCCCATATACCAACGTGTTTATCTTTTTCTATGAACATTTTATCAAATCCAACCAATCCAATAAGTCTCCATTATTCAAAGTGCTTTGGAGAGCTTGGTTAGCATTGGTGTCTTTATGCAGATCATAAGCATTGTCATTCAGAGCGTTTTGGGTAGCAATAGTGTTTTTTAATGTTGATCTTTCAATGCAACGTTTCAAATGTTTTTTTAGATTGCATTTTTGGATAAATCCTTGGGCGCATAAATAGCATTTGTGTGGCCGTTCTCCTGTGTGACGCATGATGTGATGATTTAGACCATAATTCGTCTCAAATCCTCTCTGGCACGTAGGACAAATCTTGTTTTTCTTCGCTTTTGGTTGGATCATATCTTTTGTTATTCTTGTTTCTATAGGCAGATTATCGTTCTTTCTTTTTTGCAAGAGCATTTCTTGAGATATTTTTTTAGCTGATTCCATTTCGCGAGTTTTTTGTTCGCAAGTTAGTTCATGTTTTCGAAGGCCCTGTATTGCTTTGAACAATCGATTGCAATTATCACATTGGAGTTGATTTTTTTCTTTAGATGGGGCTGATAAAGATGAAAGTGTGATATTGTAAACAGTCAAATGATTTAATGGGATAATAAGTTCTCTTGTGGATTGTACCAATGTTGGTGTTTCCTGATCGGAATTATCTCTAGGTCTTTTCATTGCATTAAGAGGAATGTACTGGAGACATAATACAAGAGAAAATGTAAATAGTTTTTTCATAGTGATACTTCGCTTTTTAATGTTAAATAATGGTTTTGTTTAAGAATGTATGTTTATTTTTCTTGATGATTTTTCATGTGCACTCTGAGTGAACTTCGTTTTTATGATTTCTGACCTGTTTTTTGAGTTTAAAAGTCATATTACACTTAGCACAGCGATATGGTCTTTTATCAGAATGGACCGTATTTTGGTGCACTGAAAGATCGCTCTTTCTTGTAAAACCGTTTCCGCATTGGTCACAAATATGGTTTTTTTCTGTTTTTATTTTTTTTTGTTGTATGAGTCGAAGAGGTTCGGGTTTGTTTTTTTGCGCTTGAATGGGATTCTGTTTTATAGCTTGTTTTGTCACATTTTTTTCGATTACAACTGCTCGAACCAATTTTTGCTGGCTTTGGACATGATATTTCTTGAACAAGGTTGTGCTGTTTTATAATTTGCTTTTCCATTGCATTAAGATGATTGTATTGAAGGCATAATGCAAAAGAAAATATAAATATTTTTCTCATGGTTGTAGAGCTTTCTTTATTAAGAGTCTATGCTCAAATTTTTTTCTTTGTCTTGGTATTTGGATGTTTTGCCCTAACAGAGCCTTTTTTAGAATGAATTTTTATGTGTTTACTGAGATATCCATTTGTTGTAAAGCTTGCAGGGCACATAGTGCAAGCATATGCTCTATTTTCTGAATGAGTTTCTAAATGACATGCGAGCGATTGAGGCCATGTAAAATTTTTATTACATATGCTGCAAACATGTGATGCACCTAAATGAGCACTTGTTTGATGCTCTGTAAGATGGTGTTGTCTTTTATAAGTTTTATCACATAGATTACAAGAATATGGTTTTTCAGCTGAGTGCATATCGTCTTTATGACGGTTAAGATTTGTTGGGGTTTTAAAAGTTTCATTACACTCATCACAGCTATATGGTCTTTCATCAGAATGGACCGTCTTTTTGTGTACAGAAAGATCACACTTTTGTGTAAAACCTTTATCGCATTCATCACAAATATGTTTTTTTTCTGTTGCTATTGTTTTTTGTTTTATGAGTCGAAGAGGTTCTGTTCCTGGATTTTTTTGTGCTTGAATGGGATTTTGTTTTATAATTTGTTTTGTCAGTTTTTTTTCGATTGCAACTGACTGAACCAATTCGGGTATTGTTCTTGGGCATTTTTGTACGGTATTTTGTGGTTTTAGAGATTGTTTTTTTAAAAGCCAAGAATTGATCGTGTTGTTTGAAAGCCAAGGATTAGTCCTATTGTTATCACTTTTTTGTATTTCCATTGCATTGAGTGAATTGTGCTGAAGATGCAGACTAAAAAAAAGTATTGCGAAAAAATATGCAATTGTTGTTTTCATGTAATTATTTCCTGCTTTCAATAAAATGAATGATGAACTGTTAGTAATAGTATGCTTCATATAATATACAAAAAAATCTATTCTATATTAATACAAGAAGAAGTAGCAAAAAATGTTTCACGATTATCCTAAGTTTAAATGAAATCTTTTATGGTGCCTGGTAAGTGAATCTTTGGTGGAAAATTCTTTTTTGCATATTGAACATTGAACTGTTTTTTGTTCATGGATTTGCATGTGACGATGTAAACCACTTTCGGTACATAATTGTTGTTCGCATACATCGCATTGAAAAGGACGTTCATCAATATGGGTTATGATGTGCACATCAAGTCCTTTTTTGCTTCGTAATTGTTTAGGGCACAAAGGGCATTGATATGGTGTTGCATTCGTATGTGTTATCTTGTGCGCTATAAGTTTGTAGCGATGGGCAAATGACTTTTTGCACACATTACATGAATAAGGTTTTTCCTTCGTGTGCGTTTTCATGTGTCTTGTAAGAATGCTCTTTTGCGTGAATGATTTGGGACATATTTGACATGAGTATGGTTTTTCTCCCGTATGAATTCTCATATGTACTTTCAGATTCCGTGAACAAGCGAAGTCTTCTAAGCAAATCTCACAGCGAGGTTTTCTAGTCTCTGTAGATTCTAATTTTAAAGGTGCTGGTCTTGGACATTTTTGTGCTTGAATGGGATTTTGTTTTATAGCTTGTTTTGTCACATTTTTTTTGATCGTAACTGCTCGAACCAATTCGGCTAGTGGTCTTGGGCATTTTTGTGGTATCGGTATATTTTCTTCTATTGTTTGTTTTTTCGGCAATCGTTCTTCTGATGAAAGCCATAAATTAATCGCATCATTTCTGGTTCTTTTCATTGCATTGATAAGATTGTGCTGGAGGCATAATAAAAGAAAAAATATAAATATCTTTTTCATGGTAATGTTTTGCTTATTTAAGGTTAAGTAATGTTTATTTTGTTTAAGAAATTTCGGGTTTTCCAGGACAAGATTTTTTTTGATGTTTTGTAAGACCGCTTTTGAATTTAAAGGTTTTATTGCATATGCAGATATATGATCTTTCGTTTGAATGAGTTGTCTTATGTGCATCGAGATTACTTTTTCTTTTAAAACAGTCACCACATTCGCAAATATATGGTTTTTTATCAGAATGACATTTCATGTGATCAGTAAGATTGTGCTTTAGTTTAAAGCTTGAAAGACAAATGGTACATACATATGTTTTCTCTGTTGAATGAGTTTGTAAATGATAGTGGAGTGCGCTAGGTGAAGAAAAACTTTTATCACATATCTCGCAAACATGTGCTTTTATACCAGAATGTTTACTTGCTAAATGACTTTCGAGCTGCGATTTTCTTTTATAAGTTTTATCACATTTACTACAAGGGTATGATCTAATCTCTGAATGAACGAAGTGAGTATGTCCTTTGAGGTGACCTTTTGTTTTAAAATTTGCATCACATTGATTGCAGCTATATGGTCTTTCATTTACGTGAACGATATTTTCGTGTTGCGTAAGGCCATTCTTCTTCTCAAAACTATTACCGCACAGGTTACAAATATATTTTTTCTCTATTTCAAAATCTTCTGGCTCTATTGTTATTTGTTTTTTCGTCATTTGTTGTGCTGCAACAACTAATGGAGCAAATTCAGCTTGTTTTTTTTGTTTTTTCGTGGGAGATTCAAGGTTTTTTGCCAGTTGAAGGTGTTCTGGTCTGGGGCATTTTTGCGCTTGGGCAAGGGTAGATTTTACAGTCTTTTTTGTCGCATTTTTTTGTACTGCAGCTAATTGAGGAAATTCAGTTATTGGTCTTGGACATTTTTGTGCTATGGGTATATTTTTTTGTTTCGTGGATTGTTTTTTGGGAAACTGCTCTTCTGATAAAAGCAATGAATTAATCCCATCATTTCTGGCTCTTTTCATTGCATTGCTAACATTGTGCTGGCTGCATAATAAAAGAGAAAGTATGGAGGCAAAAGAGTGAATTGTTGTTTTCATGTAATTTTTCCTGCTTTCAGTAAAATGAATGATAATTTATCAATGATACTATGCATGATACAGTATATAGAAAAAGCTGTGCGAGATTAATTTTTTTTGTTATTATGCTGAGATAAAAAAAGGGGTTTTTATGGATGAAGCATCAGTTCGTTTTAACGTTCAAGAATTAATTAATCCATTCATTGCAGCACAAGATATTGCTCTCAGTTCTCGCACGTCTTATTTAAATGCGATGGTACAATTTGCACGATGGTGTACTGAAAAGCAAATTAGTAATCCCAAAAAAGAAACAATTTTATCATATAAATTCTGGCTTGATTCAAAGCAGTTAAGTTCATATACCAAAGCGATGTATATTGTAGTTATTCGGCGGTTTTTTTTATGGACAGAAGAGAGTGATCTTTATCCAAATGTTTCGCGTGGGGTTAAAGGTGTTAAACGTTTTACCAAAAGTCATCAAAAAGAATCACTTTCGATTGATGCGCTTAAAAAATTACTCAAATCTATTGATTGTTCTCAGATACAAGGTAAACGAGATTATGCACTGATCAATCTTTTGGTACGCACTGGTTTGCGATTAAAAGAAGTGGTATCAGCAAATTTAGAAGATATGTATGAGCAACGAGGCGAAATGTTGCTGTGGATACATGGAAAAGGGCGATCAAGCAAAGACGAATTTGTTTTGTTGACGCCACAAACACTCACATCATTGCATGAATATTTACAATTACGTACTATAAAGAGCGAAAAAGATCCACTGTTTGTTTCACTCAGTGATCGTAATTATGGCAAACGTCTGACGATGTTTTCACTTTCACGCATTATAAAAAGGCGGTTGCGTGCGGCTGGTTTTGATAGCAAGCGCATCACTGCTCACAGTCTTCGGCACACATTTGGTGTTCTTTCTATGCAGGCAGGGGCTTCGCTCTATGAAGTGCAACTTGCCATGCGCCATACTGCTCCCACAACAACGCAACTCTACCTTGGAGATATCGAACGCATTAAACGCTTGGAAGCTTCTCCAGAGCGTAAAATGAGTAATTTATTGGATATGTGAGTTGTATCTGAGAATTCAGAATTTTGTCTTTCTATAGAGTACATTTTCCTTTTTCATAACGAATTCCTTCGGATGGTTTTTCTACACGTTTAACGGGCTTCTCTTCCATTGGCTCCTTGTCCTTTGGACCACGGTCTGGTATCAAATTGTTTTCCACAGGACTTATAGATTTTTGGGCAACTACCTCTTGTTTGGGAATATTTTTTTGAATTATAGGCATGGTAGACGGGATAAATTTCCGCTTTATATTAAATTCAGTTTTTTCAAGAGGATTAAAGATAAAGCGAAAATCTGCATTGGTATCTGGATTATGTTTAAGTTCATTGGCGATATCCTCCATATCGGCATCAGAAAGAGGAAATTCTTTCAAAAATTGAGTACGTATTTTTGTGTACTCTGATGGATAAATAGGTTGTGACTTATTATCATATATAGTTGCATAAGTTTCGTTTTGCGTATGGAGATGTATTGTAGTCATATTGTACGCATCAATACGCTGTAATATGTTGGAAAACCATAATTCCTTGTAAGCGTCTCTGAGTTTATCCAGCTGACGATAGGGTTTAGTAATTTCTGGTAAAATCTGGTCCCGTTCGTTTTGCGTATAGAGATGTATTTTAGTCATATTGTACGCATCAATATGTTGTTGTAATAAAATATTGATTTTTTCTCTTTCCATTGCATTATCCTTCTTATTCCATATATGGAAAAACCATAACTTCTTGTAAGCATCTCTGAGTTTATCTAACCGGCGATAAAGTTTAGTAATTTCTGGTAAAATCTGGTCCCATTCGTTTGGCAACTGGGGATTTGTCTTTTTATATTTTTCATAATAATGAGTATTGATATCTTGCTGTAATTTTTTGTGCATATTAATCATCTGATAAAAAATGATTAATGTGGGATTGGTTTTGTGATCTTCCAGGGGAAAATTTTTTAGTATCGACAAAAAATCTTTAATGTTGCCGATAGTAGAATTAATAGGTGGAGCTATTATCGATTTTGTTTGGATATTTTGTCCAGTCTTACCATTGTTTGCATGAGGGGACATTGCAGATGCTGAAGGTTCATACCACGGAGACAGGGACTGAACAAATAATCCAGCAACATCGGTGGCATGTGTAATAGTATCCCAAAATGATGATGAGTTTTGGTTTGATATTTTTTGGTTCACCGGTTCAGATGTTTTGAAATATTCTTTTTTAATTGCTTGTTTTAAACGTGGTTCTTCGACAAGTGCTTTTGTATAGTCTTTTTGCTTATCAAAAGAAAAACGTTTATTTTTATTCAGCATTTTGAGTGATCCAAGGTGCGTTCTGTGCAAGCATTCGAGCAATTCTATAAAAAAATACTCATATGATTTATCGATATAGTCAGAATAATAACTCGCGTCTCTTTTTTCGCATATAAAATCAATCATTTTTTTAATAGTTGGTTTTTGTGACAATGTATATGCGTTAGCAATAGTCCAACCGACAGGAATAATTTTATTTATATGTTGAACTATTTTGAAAGCAGCGCCGGCTTTTATTTTTTTATATTGTTTTTTATCGAGTTGAGAGGTAGCTAATCGGTCTATAATTGCATTATTATCTTTGATTATCCAATTGCATACTGCATTTCTAAAGGGTAGTCGTGATATGGTTTTCCCGACGTTTTCGATGATCGCTACAGTCTTTTTTACTGATTTTGGTTGAAAAAAAATATTTTTTGCAAAATATTTTTGCAACTGTCTCTTTTTTTTTAAAATATTCTGTATTTTTTGTTGATCAGACTGATGAATACTGAGTGCTGTTCCAAAAAGCCATGATGTGCATTGATTAGATTGTTTGTTTGTAGCACAATTATGAGTACATTGTGAACAAATTGAATCATATTGAGAATAAATTTCTTTAAGAGCATTAGCCTTAAGAGTATTAGTGTTAAGAGATTCAAGATTACAACGTATTTTGCTAAAGGAAGATGAAATAGAATCACACAATGGAGTTGTGCAATTGTTTTTTGATAATGTACGCGTTACCTCTTCGATAATATTTTTTTCTCGTGGAGAGCTATAATGCTTCATGTCTTCCAAAATGCTCTTTGCTTTTTTTTCTTGAATTTCACCAAAATGGGTAAATACATTTTCGAATTGTTGTATGTCGCTACACATTAGTTTGATTATTCTTTGCGCCTCAACGTGATCTTTTGCGTGTTGAATTGCTAAAAATTTTTGGTCGATTTCACGAGTATATTTTACGCAAGGAAAAACATAAGAATCATATTCCGTGCCAATTGCATATTGACTGAAAAACAGAATTAACAAAAAGAAATGGAAATAATTATTTTTTAGCATAATAGGTCTTTTCATTTACAATCATATTTTTTTAATGATCATAGTAACATAACTCTCCAGTTGAGTATAGAATATAACTCCTCATCTAAAGGGGATTTTCACGAAAATATTCATCATTATCTTGCATTTCGTTTTATAAAAAATATAAAATCAGAACTGAAATAGTTTTAATAAAAGTATTGATAAAAGGTTATATAATATGAGAGTCAAGTTAATCTTTTCTGTATTACTTTCTTTGTGCGTGCTCCAGTGCCTTTCAATGGCTACCCAAGAGCAATCCATGCCCGCAAAGCCAGAACCTACGTCGGGTGAAATTGTTGCTTTATTTATTGAAGGTGCGGTTAGGGAAGCATATCCCGTTGTTAAAAAACAGGCTGCAAATTGGCTCTACAATCAATTATTCAGTGTTGCCACGCCGATATCTTTGGGCCTTACCGTTGGAGTGGGCGTTGCTGTGACAGGATTGACCATTTTTGCAATGTATAAGGTTTATGATAAATATCTTCGTCATGAATTAACAAAAGAACAGACCGAGCAGGAAATTTCAAAGACAATCTATGCAATGGTCAGCGATGATTTGATCTATCCAACATATTCAGCTAAAATTCATGTTCTATTGAAAAAAGATGAATTTTTGAACTATTTAGATGATACCGATGCGATTTTCAATGAAAGCTGCAACAAAGTTATTGCGCAAATTACTGATTTAAAAAATAAAAGAAATGCAGCGCAGGATAGCGCGATAGATACGCAAATGAATGAAATATTAAAGCGTTGCGTAAATATGCCTTCATATGAAAAAAAAATGGAATATATAACGAATACTTACCTCAAAGATAGAAATAAGTTTTCACCGTTTCTTTATACTCTCATAGATCTCATAGAAGTGTGGAGCATAGAATTGATGGGAACAACACTATCTGAAAAAAGCATGAATGACCTGAATGAAAAAATAAAAATTATTAAAGAATATTTACTATCGAATTTAACGGTTGAGCAACGCGCGGCATATTCATTATATGTGCGATTCAAGAATAAAATCGCGGTTGAAAAAATGTTATCTCCTGAGCAAAAAATAATACGAAATCCATGGAAGACATAAAATTCATGAGGTTGAAATACTGCGGGGAGAGTTTTTTATGAAACAGAAGAGATTTTTTTTGCTTATATTATTCTTTGAGGGTGTACTATTGGCACGGATGTCATTTCAACAGACATCAGAGTATATTATTCATGAAAATGGGACAAGAAATGACCTGTTATCGTTACTATATGATCATTTAGAAAAATCGATAAATCATTGTGTATTGGAAGAGCGATTGGAATTGATAGAGATTTCTTGCATAGCCCATCAGCTCGCTACATTATATAAATCGGATATAATGTTAAATCCTAACGATGAAGAACTCATCAAAAAAATAATTGGTGTAATTAATGTGCGTCTTATGAAAAATCCAGCATTTATATTTTTTTTACATGATCTGAATGCATCTCTGGAAGGGCGTTATCGGCTATCAGATAATAAAATTGCTGCAGCGATTAAAAACAGTGCATTTTTGGTTTCCATTGATGAATTATGGCAATTGGCTCAGTTGATGAAAACAATACAAAATACGACTGGAACTGGGTTGAGTCGTCGGCGGTTGTGTGCGTTATTGAAAGCATTTGATGTTGGTATGCACAAAACAATTTTGCAACTGTGGGATAGTAAAATTTCTTTAATCAGTGGGTATCATTTTTCAGAATTTAGAGCACAAGAAGAGAATGAAAGGAAAAAGTACGCAAATAAAAAACGAAAAGTGCAGCGTGATTTCAATGCGCTCATTGCCGCGTTGGGAGTTACTGAAGAATATGCAAATCAATTAAGAAATCTCATTTTTGATCGGCATGAGGATAAGATGTATGAACTTTTTGAAGATGCATATTCGGGTGAAAAAGAAACGTTAAGTTTGGCAGCGTATGCGATGAATATTGCAAAAAATCAGCGTGAAAAAGTGGCATTTTACAATTCTTGAATTTTGTTTTTAAATAAAAATCTATCAGAAATTATTTCTAGGGGCGCATGTTGATTTAGAGTCACATGCGTCTTGTTTTTTAATAAATATTTTAATGAGTGAAGAGTCGGAGATGGCAATAAAGATTCGCTAAATTCAATCCTCGCTCGCGTCAATTTTTGCTATTTTGTGGTAAAATTTTTAAATTCTATCGATAGTGGGATTCAAAATATCGCGCGTTTTCATCCTAAGCCAAAAAATTTAAGTTTGTTGACATGGAAAACCCTTAAAGTACGCGATTATAAGGGTTTTGGAAAAACACAAAAAAATAGATATTCTGAGAGCAACGTTTTAAAAAAAACGAATCCAAAATCTGTATCTCTAAGGATTCTTATGACGAGAAAACAATTATCATTATTTATTCCTAGTTTTATCGTTCTCAATGGAATGGAGCTTGCTAAAGAGACACGTCGCATAACGGAATGCGCCATTATGTAAACCTAAAAAGCAAAAAATTTAAAAAATGAATTTTCATTAAGAAAAATATTGCGTATCTTGCAACCTTATTTCTATGCTCCAACAGTACACAAATTTTTATTTTTTAAGGAGCAGTTGATGTTAAATATGATCATTACATTTTTGATTTTAGCACTCATTGCCGGATTTCTTGGTTTTTCAGGAGTCGAGATCATATCGCTTGAGATTGCCAAGATGCTTTTCTTTATTTTCCTTGTCTTATTTGTAGTATCTCTGATTGTACATCTGGTGAATGGTCGCCGTCCCCCAATGCCGCCTATGGAATAATTAACCTACGTTTGATTTTCAAAAAAAAGGATCCAGATAATATCTGGATCCTTTTTTTTGAAAAATCAATTTTTTATTGATTAATTTGCTGAATCAATTCTGCTAAAGAACGGAGATGTTCTCTTGTTGTTATCAAGAATAAGAATTGTTGATGTATCTGGTTCATCAAAGATTGTTTGTTCGGGCATTAAAGGACAATTGTTTGTCTTCACGTATGCTGCATAATAATCATCGCCAAGTGCAGCAAGTGAATTGTAATCACCATTTGTCATAATACCATCAAGAGTGTCTGGCCCTATCTGCATAATATAAGAATTTTTAGAAACGCGTAAACTATTAACAAGATCCAATCCTATGCCAGTACTGCCGCCATCTGGCTCAACTGTTTCTTTATATTCAGCAAACCATATGTCAGTTCTTGTCGCAGGATTTGTTGTAGGAACGGGAATAACATCTTCACGGAAATCCTGATATAACAGACCAACATATCCACCTTCTGCAACAGCGATAGCTGGAGTGAACGCTTGTGGATTTGGTGCATTCAATGGCGTTGTACTTACGCGTGCAGATGCAGACCAAGTTGCGCCGCCATCGCGAGATACTTTCATTGCAATTTGAGGTAATTTATTAATGCTAAAATCTGCCGATTGCCATGCAACATAGATGTAACCATTTTCTGGATTTACCGCAACGCTAAAGGCCAGACTTTCTGTGCTCATTTGGCTGCCAGCACCGCCAGAAATGCCACCAGGAATAGTAGTATAGCCACCAGTGAAGACTTCGTTGTTACTGATAACAGTTACTAATGTTGCATTGGTCGTCCATGTTGCTCCTTGGTCAGCTGATTGAACGAATGCAATATCAAAAAATCTATATTTCCATGGCCATACATCATTGACATATTGTTCGTTAGTAATTCCTGGCAGAGCATATTGACGAACCATGAAATTCAAAAGATTTCCATTGGGAAGTACCACTATGATATTATTCTCAACGCTCATGTTATTAGAAATACCATTATTGATAAGCGCAAAAGTAGTATCATTAAAAGGATTATAAATCGTTTGCTGAGGACACCATGTTATACCCCCATCGAAAGTACAACTTTTTAATGCATCAGAATGACCTGAAGCAACATTTGGCGACTGGTTCCACACAGCATATGCAGTACTTGGATTGTTAGGATCTGCAGTAACTGATGGTTTATCGGCTACCGGAAATACGAGTGTTGTTTCATTATAAAAATCTTGGCTTGCGGTCAACCAACGTGGATTACTCCAAGTCAAGCCATTATCGTTAGAATATGCTGCAACAATACCTGATTGGTTGAGCGTATTAATATCTTGATTTACGTTAGTAAGATTAGCTACTAAATATAACGTTCCGTCAGGTCCATAGCTCAGCCATGCGTCACCACTTCTATCGGCAATACCACCGATACAGTTTTGAAATGGGAAAACCATATCACTAAAATGTTTTCCGCCATCATTGGAAGTTGCAATACCAATATCCAATGAACCATTATTGCTTATTATGCCTTCATCAAAAGCGGCAACAACAAATTTTTTGTTTGAGGGGTTTACTGCAATTGTCGGTTGAACCGCAGAATTACGATATATAGTGGTAGTTTGACCATTAATTGCTTGAGTGAGTAAGCAACCGTTGTCGGCAGGAATAGGATTAATATCAAAACCAATGTTTTTGTCTCTAACATCAAAATAGTTTTTTCTGAGAATTTCAGATTCAGCCATTGCTCCGGTAAACGCGGTTAATGCAACTGCTGCCGATAAAATATGAGAAAATTTATAAGTCATCGAATCTCTCCTCTTATAAAAAATATAATTTTTTATACTTTTTTCATGTTCTTCTTTTTTTCAATAAGGATAGGTAATTTAGGTAATTTTGGCTCCTTTCATCATAAAAATTGGTAAATATCAACATTTCTTCATACTACAATGTCGAGCGATTATTACAATATAATTGATTCACCAAATGTCACAATACATTACCTTAATTCTTATGGATCAAGCTTTTTGAAAAAATGTAGCATTAGAAAGTTTTATTGATGTATGCTATGTCAGAATCAAAAAAAACTTTCATGTTGCGAAGGAGATATTTTATGGTGAAAAATGTACGGCTTTTTATTACGAGCATAATTCTTTCGTCTTTTTCTTTTTTATCGAGTGATGATAAAGTAGGGTTTGTCGCAACAAATGAAGATGTCGATTTTTATCAAAGTCTAGCATCTGATGATCCTCGTTGGTTAAATCAACAAATCTTTTCTGAAACATTAGCGTATGATTCACAGCAAGAGTTCTCAAAAAGATCATATACGATCGATGATGAATGGCAGATGGACCGTTCTAAAGGGAAATGTGACAAAGAAAAGCATGATAAAGATAAACATGATAAAGATAAGCATGACAAAGAAAAACACTGCGATAAAGAGAAGCATGATAAAGAAAAACACTGCGATAAAGAAGAACACCACGATAAATGCGATAAAGAAGAACATGAACACCATGATAAATGTGATAAAGAAAAACATGATAGAGATCACGATAAAATAGAGTTTGATGTAAGAAATAAAGATATCGGTTTTCATTGTAATCCAACACCAGAACATCATTGTTGCTTAATGCCACAAGTATATCCTGGATATTCTACAACACTGTATTACAATTCTGCTGTTGAACCAGCGGTTGCGGTAAATCCCAAGAACAAGTCCCATGCGGTGGCAGCATGGCAACAAGGTCGTTTTTCTGATAGAGGTTCATTGGAAATCGGTATAGCTTATACCCATGATGGTGGAAAGTGTTGGAAACATACCGTTGTTCCTTTTCAAGATTGTCAGCGTGGATTTTCTCAAAGAGTTTCCAATTGTTGGTTAAGTTATTCTCATAATGGTGACTGTCTTTATTTGTCAGCTTTAGTTTTTAATGCTTCCACAGATATCAATACTCAAAATCAGGAAGGTGTTGTTGTTGCAGTATCACATGATGATGGCAAACACTGGTCAATTCCACATTATCTTGCAGCAACTAGTAACTCATTTCAATCAGGTACTCCTACTCTTCAAAAACCAAGCGTTACTGCTGATTGCAGGTGCCATAGAGATCATCGTGCATATGTTGTATGGGATCAGTTTATAGGAGCATGTCCTTTCAGTACTATGCCACGTCATTCAAGTACATATATAAGCATAACAGATAATTGCGGCAAATGTTGGTCGCCTAATATGCTTCTTTATGATCCATACCCAGATTTATTTAATACAAAATTAAGCAATGGTGTTTCTAATGATGCTCAGACAACTAATAATATAATTGTTTGCCTACCCAATGACGATCTTTTGAATTTTATGACTCGTATTTATGCAAAACCTCAAGCAACTAATACGCAATTTGTAAACGATGTTTGGCCATGGCAATATACACTATTTGATATTGCATTTGTTCGTTCAACTGACCATGGTAAAACGTGGGAAACCGCAGCAACAATTGTTACGTCTATGGATGCCAATGAGGTTTGGACATGTGGTTATAATTATAATAGTTCTGGTCAAATAGTTTCGGGTAATGGCGTACTGTGCCGTACAGAAGTACCATTGTTTAGTGTTGCAGTGAATCCTCACAATGGTACTATCTATGTTGTCTGGCAAACATCTCAATTTGGTACCCCAAATAATTTATTACCACAAATAGCGCTTACACGTTCGCGTGATGGTGGTACGACATGGTCAGCCCCTATCAAGGTAAATAAAACAACGGCTGAATCTGATGCACCAAATCCGCAAGCATTTACTCCATCAGTAGCGGTAAATAAAGAAGGACATGTGGGACTAATGTACCATGATTTCCGTAAAAATGATTCTAGCTGTACCCCAGAAACTAAAACGAATACCTGGTTTGCACAGTATATAGAGACTCCTTACGCAAATGGCGGTAATACCGGTGTTGGTTTGAACTTTAAACATGAAAAACGTCTTTCAGAACATTCATATTTGATAGAAAATGGTCCTGAAACTAATGAAGGTGTTATGACCAACGGAGACTATGAAAGACTTGTTGTACTTGAAGATGATTTCCATTGTTTATATATTCAATCGCATCATGGGCCATTTGAGCCATCAGAAACTGTTATTGATGGGCCATCAGGTACATTGATTGTGGATAAAAACAAAAGAACGAGCCCATTCTTTAGTAAACTTGATGCCTAATAAGTGTGATAATTATTGCACATAAAAAAGGTGGTCAATATCTGTTTGATTATATAAACAGATATTGACCACCTTTTTATTAGTCAATAAGAGCCTATTCTATTGCCATAATCTTTCAAAAAAGATAAGATATAAAAGTAAATCTATTTAAAAACAAGGTAAAAACCGTGTTTGTTTTCAGTTCAATTCTCTTATTTTGTATTTCGATTATATGCGGATAAATGAAGAATAAGCTTTCGTTTATCCGCTATCTGTCGCTCTAATCCTGACTTTTTTTAAGATAAAATTCTCGTTTTTGCAAAAATATACTTTTATATAAGGACATAAGCTATGTCTCACCAAACAACCGAAAAAAAGAGCTTTAAAGATACTCTTAATCTCCCTCATACTGATTTTCCCATCCGTCCTAATCATAAAGAAGACGATCCAAAACTATTGCAGCGCTGGGAGAATGAAAATCTGTACCAACGTGCATTTAATCTTCACAAAGGCCAAGAAAAATTTATTCTTCATGATGGTCCTCCTTATGCCAACGGACACCTGCATTTGGGACATGCCTACAATAAAATTTTAAAAGATATTGTCACCAAGTCTCAGCGCATGATGGGCAAACAGGTGCCGGTCACCCCAGGATGGGATTGTCATGGATTGCCAATTGAATTTGCAGTCAAAAAAGAAAATCCTGAATTGCAAGGTGATGCGCTCAAAAAAGCATGCCGAGAGTATGCTCATAAATGGATTAACGTTCAGCGCGAAGAATTCAAGCAACTTGGCGTAATTATGGATTGGGATAATCCGTATACGACCATGGATTTTGGATATGAAGCTCGCATTCTTAATGCCTTTGGCATATTAGTTGAATCTGGATACATCGAACGCAAAAATAAGACCGTTCCTTGGTGCACAACATGTCAGACAGTATTGGCATCAGCAGAAATTGAATATCAGGATCGCAAAGATCCATCAATATATATACTGTTTTCAATTGAAAACAGTACGGCAAATGAGTTATTTTCTCAGCTTCCTAATAAGCCAATCAGTTTGCTCGTATGGACCACCACTCCCTGGACATTGCCATTAAACCGTGCTGTTCTTTTAAAACCAAATACCGAATATGCGGTGCTTGAAGCCCGTGATCAATATATCGTCGTCGGCAAAGCTTTAGTCGATAAAATTGTTGCTCTGCTGGAAATCCCCAAAAATGTTGTTGCTGAATTCAATTCACAGATATTGGTCGATGCAGGAGCGCGCGTAATGCATCCATTTATTGCAGATCAATATTCACCTGTGCTGGTGGATGATTCTGTGTTGATGGACGATGGTACTGCGTGCGTGCACTGCGCACCAGGGGCTGGACCAATTGACTATGAAGTTGGCGTAAAAAATGGATTAGAAATTTATTCACCAGTAACTCCTGGTGGTCATTATACGAATGATATTAAACCGGCAGAATTGGCCGGTATGTCGGTGAACCATGCGCACGGTTGGGTAATTCAGAGGTTGCTTGATATGAATAAGTTAATGTTTAAAACAAGCATTAAACATCCATATCCTCATTGCTGGCGTTCTCGAGATGCTTTGATTTTCCGTGCAACAAAACAATGGTTCTGTGATTTATCAAAAAATAATCTCAAAGAAAACGCGATTGAAGCAATTTCTCGCATCACCATGTTGCCTGCAGTTTCGCACAATCGCTTTGAAGCAACGGTAGAAGGTCGCCTTGAATGGTGTCTTTCTCGTCAACGTACCTGGGGAGTACCGATACCAGCACTTATTTGTGATACTTGTGATTTTGTACTCATCAATAGAGAATTCATTGATGAAATCGCAAAAAATGTTGCTCGCGAAGGCATCGAATATTGGGATAAAGTACCTGTTGATCAACTTGTTCAGGATAGATTTCCCGGTATGGGATTTGGAGGTAAAAAAAGCTCCAGCTTCTTAAATTTAATCGTTGAAGCAATAACTGCAACAACATGTCCGAATTGCTCAACGGGTTTCTTGCGTAAAGAAACAGACATTCTTGATGTATGGTTTGATTCTGGCGTAAGTCATTATGCAGTTCTTCATAATCCTGATCTGGCTTACCCGGCTGATATGTATTTAGAAGGAAAAGATCAGCACCGTGGATGGTTCCAAAGTTCTTTGCTCACCAGTATGATTATTGAACAGACTCCTTGCGTCAAAACTATTGTAACCCATGGTTATACGGTTGATGAGCAAGGTCGCAAGATGTCTAAATCTTTAGGCAATGTTGTTCTTCCGCAAGATATCATCAATACTATAGGGACTGATGGGCTCCGTTTATGGACATCAAGTATTGATACTGCAAGTGATCCGGTCATTTCTGAAATATTATTGAAAAATGTGCAAGAAGTATTTAGAAAAATACGAAATACGTGCCGATTCTTGATTTCTAACATCAATGATTTTGATATAACGCGCGATGCAATTCCAGTAGAAAAAATGAGCGCTATTGATCAATATGCGCTGCAAGATCTTTTTGAATTGAATCAAGCGGTATTATATGCATATGAAGAATACAATTTCACGCGCGTTTTCCATTTACTCGGCACCTATTGCTCAGTAAATTTAAGCGCGTTTTATTTAGATATCGTTAAAGATAGGCTCTATGTTGAAAAGAAAGATGGCATCAAGCGCCGTTCAGCACAGACAGTATGTGCTCACATTCTGGATGCATTAACTAAGCTTATGGCACCCATTTTATCATTCACTGCAGAACAGTTGTCTGACGAATATCAAAAAAATAAAACTGATTCTATTCATCTGCAAAAGTTTCCTGTTCTAGATAACATATGGGATCTGTTAGCTCAAAGAAAATATGCTCAAAAAGATCGCATTGGACATTACAGTTCCGATTATTCAACTATAGAGGCTATAAAGGACACTGAAAACAAGAATACTCAAGAAGATACTTGGCAACTATTGCAAGATGTGCGATCAGCATTACTCAAAGCAATCGAGTTGCAGCGTGAAAAAGGCATTGTTAAACATTCACTTGAAGCTCAAGTAACCTTATATCTTGATCCACAAGCGAAGTATTATCAGTTGATACAAAACTTTTTCATGGCGCTTGAAGATAAAGGTGAAGCAGTTGAAGAGTTCTTAAAAGAATTCTTAATCGTTTCGCAATGTACTGTTGCAACGAGTGTTAACAATCTCGAAGAAACGGAATCAAAAGGCCTCTTTGCCCGCGTTGAACATGCGGCAGGTATGAAATGTCCACGTTGTTGGCAATGGGATATTACAACCGATCCTGATCATCTGTGTAGACGATGTCAGAAGATAGTGCGATAGTTTATAGTGCAATCTTAAAAAATACCCCCAATGCAACCTAATTGCGCTGGGGGTATTTAATTTACCATCGATCATCTTTGTTCCAACCTCGTTGTTTTCTACGAAATGCTTCAATATCGGCAGACCTTTCATGTTTCTGATCGACAGACTTTTTATATTCTTCTATGTATAATAGTTGTTTTTTAATTGCTTCTATCACCTTGTTTGCCAAAGCTGCCGTTACCTTGCGTGGATAATGCATGAGAGTATCAAAAGATTGTTGTATTTTTGTGGCAAAAAAAGTAGGCCATGATTCTGGGTCCGTCTCCGATTGCTGTGCTTTAAGGTATTCTTCATCAATGAGATCGTTGAGCTTGATGAGAGCAAGAGAAGATTCTACGCTGACGTTTTCATCTTTTTCTGCCATGGTAAGCAATTCGCCTGCCACTTTTTTAAGCTTTTCAAGATAAGCAGTATATGACACAGCAGGATCATCGACTTGTTGTCCAAGCATATGGAGCTGTTTTTGCAAAAGTACTCTTTTGAGCGATCCTGGCTCTTGCACACGAGTTGTTGTATCAATTGTTGATTGAAATATGTTAATAATATCAGCCAGTGTTCTTTTTCTATTTTCTGCAAGTAGAAGGTTTTTACTTTTCAAATAATCGCGTATCTGTGGGAAGAATGGCCAATATAACAAATCATCGGGGTATACTTTCTTTCGCCCTTGAGTAAATTGCTCTCGTTCTTGACGCTTTTTAACGAATTGCTCGCGCTCTTGAGCGGATTTATTTTTGAAGGCTTCAAATAGTAGTGTACTAAAAGTAAAAGGGAATTCTAATTGGAATCCTGCCTCTAAAAAGTAAATCTTTCCATTAAAATCAAAGATAACTAATACATGATTTCTAATTCCATCAAAAAGATGATACATCATCATATTATTAATGGATATCAAATCGTCATAATCGTTTCCCAGTCCCGAATTGGGATAGTCAAAACACTGTAATTTTTTGATTGCAAATACTGTAATGCCGATTTTTTTATTGAAAGAGATAAAATTAGGAATCATAGAAGATAATTCATCATTATACGTAATATTTTCAAAAATATGTATACTTGGTTCTATCTCGGGTTTAGGTTGTTTATTTTGCCTATTTGGGCATGCAATTGCTACGTTGGCTTTTATTTTTATCGGAACACTTATATATTCTGGATACATAATAACGATATCAATCGCTGGATCGGTAAAATCCATTGGCTTATTTTCGAATTCGTAGGCCTTCGCTATTGATTCAGTTATAATCTTTACTGATTTATCAACGATCAGCGCATTAAATACACCGGCAGCGGGAAAATAAACAAATGGTTGTGAAAAATCGAGTTCATCTTTATCTATAACCGTACTCACGATTGAGGCAATAGGATCTTTTTCCCAGGCTTCATGTAGATCTATGTTTTCAGCAGCTTTAATTGAATTGCCAAAAATAGCTTCCGTGATTTTAAAAAAATTAGTAATTTTAGAAAAATTGGTTAACAAACCGGTACTATGTCCAACTGTTGTTTCCTCATTAATACCTTGCCCTGCAATCATAAAATTAACATGTATTTGTGACAATACATCTTTAAAAACATTCTGATTTAAGCCACCGGAATAACAGGAATTATAATACAAAAAAGAACAATTAATTTTTTTGAAACAGTCAAGGATAAGGCGGAAAAAATCGGCCATTTTTAATCCTGCCATCTTCGATATAGCACCATGGCCAGTTAAATAAACATTCCATGTTGGCTGATTAGGCTGATTGGGAATAACAAACATCGACTTAATAGCTTCTACCATCGATATTCTTCCTTGTTTCTTTATGCTTAACAATGGCACCAGAGAAGAAAAAAATGAATCTCCTTGCTGTTTAATCTGTTCAAGATGAGTAATATCAAATCCGCACCTATTCATCTGATTGATGATATCATTCTCTTTTGAAATATCGGCAAATTGCATGATATAATTTTTCGGTATAAAAAGCATAATATCCGATTTTTTGTGTGCATACAGGTACCAATCTTCATTGGTTATATTAAGTGACTGCAATAATGGCACAGGGTGCTCAAAAGACTTTGTTAGTTGGAGCATGTCTGCATTATGCCTACTTTTAAAAAAATATACATTCTCTGCAATATTGCTGGAGACCACAATGGGAAATTTTTTTTGGGATAATGCGATAATAAGCTCACGAGTCATTGCTTTCGAAATACCATCAACTGTCTCCTCACCAAAATCATCCAAAATCATCATTAAGTCATAACATTGCTTTTTTCTTTGAGATTTTAAGGTTTGGGTTCTTGCTTCTTCTCCAGCTTTTTTCCTTTCGATGAGCGAAGTCTGTTGCGGTTGCGCATATTTGAACATTGGTATTATAGGCATGACTATCGCGCTACAATACAATAAAATAGTCATTTTTATTAAACCATTCTGCTTACGCATGGGAAATTCCTTTTATTTAAAAACATCATTCATGCCTTTGTAGTATAATAAATTTTTACAAAATATTTCAATTATATTTTTAAAAATAGAAAAATGCGAGGCAAATCAATGTTTTAATCGGCGCGCTTCCACATCTCATTTTAAAACTGGCAATTATTTTTTTATTCAAAATTCACATTGAAATATATTTATTATGAGAGTTATGAGCATTAAAGGCCTCTTTGCACGCGTTGAACATGCGCAAGGTATGAAATGTCCACGTTGTTGGCAATGGGATATTACAACCGATCCTGATCATCTGTGTAGAAGGTGTCAGAAGATAGTCAGATGAAAATTAAGACAAAACAAGAGAGGCTTGCATTTGCAAGCCTCTCTTTTATGGAGCACATTTAATTAATTTCATTTTACATTCGCAAAAACAGGTAAAAAAAGATCCATCTGTTTTTTTGCATTTTCATCAAGCATAGCTTCAAGTTCGTTTTTTTTGCTTTCAAAAAAATCAAGATTAAAATTTGAATCGAGAGAATAAAGAATTACTCCTTGCTTGTGGGGATAAAAAGCCGCTTGTTTTAAACGGCACGCTTCTTTGGCTTCCTTGTGTAGCATGCTACAGAATGAGCCAAGATTTTTAAGTGTATTATTTTCAATTCTCACTATTGTGGGATAAAAAATCAAACTAGAAAACGAATTAATTTTGCCATCATGAGCGGATGCGAGTGCATGCTGATGAAGACCCATAAGATTTGCCAAGGTGCTTAGTTCGCCCCTTTTTACATCTTTCATGAAGTAGTCTTTAAATATGAAACCTTCTTCATGTATCGGAACCAATAAAGATGGAACAAAGGTTAATAAGCCGTTTTCAAGCATAATCGGTTTGGGCATTGTATTTGAAACCACTGCTTTCGATTCTGCAGCATAACAATTATTAGTAACCATAGAGCCGATCATTATGGCCATAATAAATAATTTTTGATGTTGCATAACTCTCTCCTTTTATTAATGAAATTTATTACCAAGCACTATACCATATTCTATGCCTGCGGCAAATTTTAGACAGAAAAAAAAGAGACCTGCAAACGCAAGCCTCTTTTTTGATCTCAGCAAGTCTTATGAGACCCCTTAACTATCGCAGCATTAAACTTATTCTAAATCTAAATCCTCAATAACCGGCTTTGTTTCTTTTTTCGGTGCTTGTGGTTTAGCTTTTTGAGCAGCAAAGTCTTTCACACTATCAAAGAGATCGTCGATATGATCTTTGATATCAAACAACGATACTCGCTTGGAACCGATATCTTCTATGAGTTTTTGTTCAGCTTCATTATCTGCGCTCAGAAGATCATCTTCTCCACCAAAATATGCCCATTGAGTGACTTTTGGTAATCCCGTTTTAACATCTTCAATATCAATTTTCTTACGCGGCTCTGCGTTTGTTCCTGCAAGCTCTGCCATTCTCCTCTGTTCTGGAGTAACGCGTTCAAACTTATCAATTGTTTTACGCAAATCTTCAAGCGTTTTTTTATTGGCATCAAAAAACTTATTCACTTCTTTTTGATAATGGGTCAAATCAGCAGCGCTTAATTTTTTCGGATTGATTTTTTTAAGATCCTCATTCATCGCCAATATTTTTTTGTCCACGATATCAGGTAAAATGGAACCGACAAGAGCCACATCAACTGCGGTATCTTCATTAATATGTTTTTCAAGTGTTGCAAGCTTTGTCGGATTGCCTTCTTCATCTTCTTTCAACGCATCTTTAATATCTTTAAAGCTACCTTTAAAATCAGCAATTGCTAATTCAATATCATAATTAGGTACAAATTTTTCACCTTTAGATTTTTTCTCTTTTTTATCTTTTTCTTCCTTCTCTTCTTTTTCCTCTTCTTCTTTTTCTATTCCACTACCGCTTCTGCCAGCAGAAGAACCTCCGCCGCCGCCCATTCCGCCTCCAGAGCTTCTTCCTCCGCCACCTCCAGAATTACCGCCATAGGAATTATCGTAATCGTTATATCCGCCAGAATAGCCATAAGGATCGTAACCATAATCGTTATAACCAGAATAGCCATAAGGATCATAACCGCCACCATAATAATCGCCGTATCTTCCTCCCATCTCACCTTCCACGCCGGCTGATGTTGCAGCGGCTGGATTGCGTTGGCCACGTGATAATTCCAAAGTTCTTTTGTTGGCAGCTTCTTCTGCTAAACGAATTTTTTCTTCTTCGGGTGCATATTTTTGGAATAAGGCATCCAGCGCTTGCGGAATATTGAGTAAGTAAAAACTCTCGGCATATTTGGATAAAATATTTTTGACAGCTTCTTTTGATTGAGTACTGAGTTTTTGAATGCCAAATTCAGGAAGATTCACGACAGGAATCAAGGTTTTGAGTTCCGTATCTAGCTGAATGAGGTTGTTATACAATGCCTCATCTGCAATCAGTTCCAAAAGATATTTATATTTTTTTGTTGTCAAATCTTGTTCTTCAGCTTTATAGAGCTTTTGTATAAAAGACTCAAGCTCTCGCTTGAAAACATCCCAAGTCTTTTCATTCCCCCAATTTGATAGGCTTCCTTTTTGCGCCCATCCATTAATACGATTTGGTAATTCTGGCGAACTATTAACAATCACCATAAATACATTTGATTGAGCAATAATATCATCAAGTATAGCAAGTGCTGTTTCTGTTTTTTGCTTATCTTCTGCGCTCAAAACTACTTCAGCAACTGGTTCTGGTGCTGTTGGTTGGACACTATCAAATGGATTCTGCTCCATCATCATTGAAGGATCATCGGCAAACATTTCGCCAAGAAATTGCTCAAATTCTTGTTCATCCATGTTTTCAAACATTTCAGAAAACTCTTCGACTTGTTTATTAAACGCGTCTTGTTCTGCAGGAGGAAGACTGGAAAGCCACTCTTCAATGGCTTTATTCGCTTCAGCAAGTTCTCGTTCAAAATCATCCATACCTCCACCCATCATTCCCGCAGTAAGCACTGAGGAATTAAAACAGAGAAATATAGTCATCATTATATTAAAAAACAGTGTGCGATATGTCATAACAAATTACCTTTTCATTTATATTGCATCAAATTTCATTTTACCGGTATAGTCTACATAACTTTCATACCCCATGCTCTATTATATGTCGCACGGGGGCCCCAGTAAAGAACTTAACTATTGTTTTTTTCTCAAAGATATCGAGAGGGAGCAATGCAAGCTAAAAACGGATTTCTCCTTGTTGAATTAATGATTGGATTATCAATAACAACTTTTTTTATGTTAATTATCACCCATTATATAATTGAACTAAAATGCACGCAACAGAAAGCCTTGGAAAAAATTGAAAGTTTTTCTGCCCTACGCAATGAAATAGAAAAAGAATTGGTAAAAAAATGAGGTGATACAATGTCTCATAAAAGAGGATTTTCTCTTGTATCATTTTTAGTATACCTTATGCTTTTTTCTCTCATTATGCTTTTTGCGTGCCACATTATAACGTCTTTGATTATTCCCTCTTCTTCTGCCATGAGAAAATGCCAATCATTAATCAGTTTACACATCGCAACAGATCTTTTTGTCAGAGATATACGCCTCCTGCGTACCGCCGATTATCAATGGAAAATCATTGCTCCTCATGAATTGATATGGGAACAAAATGGGCGTAATGTTGGCTGGTGCTTTTCTCATAGCCGTCTAGAAAGACGAGAAGGCTTTTATGATACCAAATGGAACAATTCTACTTTGAGCACCATTGCCATGGGCATTGAAGCTGTTTTCCGTTACGACAAGCAGGGCGATGACATTATGGGAGTCGAATTAACCTTGATACCTCAATGGAACAAGAAAAAAGCGGTTACGTGCTACGTTGCGCTCATCAAAACGGAAAAATTATGAAAAAGCAGTCCCGAGCTGGATCCTTAGTTCTCATGACCCTCATTATGATGACAGCCTTCATTATTATCGTCCATTCGCTCTTACGAACAAATTCATATCTTTTACTTTTGGCACAAGAACGAGCAAACAGCTAAAATCCTTTATTTTCAACTCTTTTTTTTTGCGCTATACTAAAAGTATTATAACCCCATACTCCATTATGGTGCATATGGGGACCCCAATTGAAGAACAGTCTAAAATTGTCATTATAACAAAAAGGGTGCAGATGGAAGTATATCTACTGAAAGACATTGAAAAAATAGGACTAGCGGGAGAAATCATAAAGGTGGGTGATGGTTTTGCCCGTAATTTCATTATTCCTCAAGGGCTTGGCCTTGAAGTCACTTCTCACAATAAGAGCCAATTTCTCTCCAAAATTCGTAAAGTTGAAAACCGCAAGGAAGTCATAGCCTCTCAAACATCCATGCTGGCTGAAAAAATGAATTCCATTTCCATCACTATCAAGCGAAAAATGCATGATAATGGCCAATTATATGGCGCAATCAATGCTTCAGAAATAGTTGATGCCTTGGCAGACAAAGGAATCGGTATTACCAAAAGCCAAGTGGAATTCCCTACGACAATTAAATCAAAAGGTACCTTTAAGGTAGAGATCAAGCTTACTACGCGATTAAAATCGGCTATCACCGTAACAATTATTGCTGAATAGTACACACTATGAGTAAAAATTCTTATTATAATAATGCCGTTGCCAAAAAACCGAGTATAGAGGGAATACTTGGTAAAACGCTTCCTGCTCATACAGAAGCAGAACGGGCAGTGTTGGGAGCGCTTTTATTGAATGATGAATATATTAGTACTATTTCAGAAATTATTGTACCTGACGATTTTTACACTCCTGCCCATAAAATGATCTATCAAGCAATTATTGAAATTGCTCAAAAACATAAGAGAATCGATATTGTAACGCTCCAAGATGAGCTCGTCAAAAAAGATCAACTTGAAGCTATCGGTGGTGTTGTATATCTGCTGACGTTGCAAGAAGATATACCTTCGGTAGGTCTCATTATTCAACATGCAACCATTATCAAAGAAAAATCAGTGTTGCGGCAGCTTATTAATTCAGCCGCAACAATCATTACTAATTGTTATACACAAGACCAGGATTCAATCGATGCTGTTCTTGATGATGCAGAAAAAGTTATTTTCAATATTTCCAATAAACGATCAAATAATAGTTTTATTCAGTTAGATATTTGGTTAAAAAAAACCTTCCAACATCTTTCTGATATCAAAAGTCATACCAAGGGCATTACAGGTGTACCATCGGGATTTCAACAACTTGACGAAATGACATCTGGATTTCAAAATAGCGATTTAATAGTATTGGCAGCTCGTCCTGCTATGGGTAAAACTGCTCTTGCTTTAGGTATTGCTCTTGCTGCCGCGCGTCACGGCTTTTCCACGGGCGTTTTCTCTCTTGAAATGTCCGCTGAGCAGCTAACATTACGTCTGCTAGCAACTGAATCAGGCATTGGGCATCATAATATTAGAAATGCGACTATTTCATCTGATGAATGGATCGATCTGACCAATGTTGCAGCGCAACTTGCTGAAATGAAAATCTTTATCGATGACACTGCCATGCTCAATATTATGGATCTACGAGCGAAAGCTCGTAAACTTAAGGTTGAACATGGGCTCAATTTTTTGGTAGTTGATTACTTACAGCTCTTACATTCCAACAAAAAACACGAAAATCGTCACCAAGAAGTTTCTGAAATTTCACGATCTCTTAAGGCTTTAGCTAAAGAGCTTAATATACCAATAATAGCATTATCACAACTTTCACGAGCTGTTGATAGTCGTATGGATAAACGACCAATGCTTTCTGACCTACGTGAATCAGGAGCAATTGAACAAGATGCTGATTTAATTTTGTTTTTATATCGGGATATTGTATATAATCCAGAAACAGAAAATCCCTGTGGAGCTGAACTGATTATTGGCAAACATCGCAACGGTCCAACAGGTACGGTATTTATGAACTTTATACGAGAAATAACTAAATTTGAGGATTCAGCTGGTTTTGAATAGTCTATTTTTTTTAGGTGCGTGAAATAAATAAACAATGATGTGGAAGGGGCCATGATGAAAAGCAGATTTTTTCCAAGAAAAGACGAATTTGTTTTAAGTATTGTGACTGCATTGGTTGTTGTTGGATTAGTACACCGAGGAGTCGCTGTCTATTTTGCAGATAAGAAGGTAGAACACTCTATGTTTACCAAACATTCTAAATAATATTAACCCCATGTTTTTAGCCCCATGCTGTATTTATGCAGCATGGGGAACCCAAAAAAAGAAAGAGTATGTAATAAAGAAAAAGGAAAAGAGTGGTAATTTTAGGCATTGACCCAGGATTTCGATTCGCGGGTTTTGGTATTTTAAAAAAAGAAGGGCGACAAGCCCTTCTTTTAGATTATGGTCATCTTACAATGTCATCTTCTGACAGTCTTATCACCCGCGTGGGTGAATTTCATCAATTCTTCGAAGAAAAAATAATTACATGGGGTGTTACAGTAATTGCACTTGAAACACCATTCTTGGGCAAAAATGCTCAAAATTTCTTAAAATTAGGTTATTTACGCGGTATACTATATCTTCTTGCTCACAAACATCAAACGGGAATTCAAGAATTTGCACCGACAGAAGTAAAACAATCTGTCACTGGATTTGGCGGCGCAACCAAAGATCAGGTTGCACGAGTGATTTTACAACTGTTTCCCGGCATGGAAATGCCCAATAAAGAAGATGTCACCGATGCTTTGGCAGTTACCTTGTGTGGATTGTGGACGAGTAATCAAAATAGTTTGTTGCAAAAAAATTAAGCCAAAAGGAGAATGCTTTATGCTACGCATTAATGATTTTTATTATTCATACTATTTTTTCATTACGCTTATATCGATTCATATTTCTACATTCGGTAGTATGACAGAACAAAAAATTAAAATTCCAAAAACTCCTGAGTATAAAGAATTAAAAAATAAGTTTACTAAAAATGCACTGAAGATAGCTCTGCAAACCTATCAAGTGGGATGGTATAATAATAATCCAGTCTTTCAGAAATGGTCACCAATAGCAGATTCAGTTATTGGAAGATACTCTGTTGAAGAACAAAGACGCTATTTTCTTGTCTCTGTAATGCTTCACAATACAGACAATGCACAAGGTCTCAATGTAATTTATGATCATATACATTCAGCACTTTCTTCTGAGCGTAAGCAGCAACGTACTCCTAATGGATTAATATCTACATTGCTTTCTGCGCAAGAATATGAAAGCGCCATGGATATTCCTCTTGATATACGATCGAAGGTTTTTGATAATAAAGTGTTTGATAAAAAACATAGCCCTTTAGTTTTGGTAGAAAAATCTTTTGAAGTAAATCCTGATATTAAATGGTCATTGCTTAAGGTAGGTGGCGCATTGTTTTATATTTTCGTTTCTTATCTTAAAAAAGAAGATACTGAGAAAGAACCTTATAAAAAAAAGGGCGATTCTTTACCTGGCTTTCTTGCACTCAGCGATCAATTCAACAAAATGGAAAATGACCTGCGAGAGAATATGGAAAAGCAATTTCCTGCATTAAAAACTCATGCAGTGAAATCGCTGATCAGAGATAAAACATGGTTATCTTATGCCAAAGAAAACTGGATCTTTTGTGGGAGCGTCAGTTGCATGATGGTTTTATTATTGTGTCTGCTGCACGATAAAATTCCTTATCTGCATAGACCTCCTACCGTTATTGTAGCAGCTGTGATACTTTAAAAAAAATTGATATTAATAAAAGAGCTCCGCAGATTTCTGCGGAGCTCTTTTCAATTCAATGCATTATAATTTATGCAGCTGCTGCAGCTTCAAGATGTGCAACGCGTTGTGCAAGCATATCCATGCAATCTTGTTGGTTTTGCAATTCTTGGAGTAGAAGAACAGGAAGCAGTTGATAACGAACTGAATATGGTTGTCCTTGTTCGTCATATATAACGAGTTCAGGATACACTTGTGCAACCTCTTCAGCAATAAGTCCGATTTGCTGTGTATTTGTTGTATCATTTTTATATTCAAATGTTACTGCACGTAGTTGATGAAGCTTATCTGATTGTGCATCAAGCGATTGTATGTTTTTCTTACGTGTAACAGAAGATACAACTGTTCCAAGTTGCCCTAATGAATCAATTTCAACCGCACTACCGGAAGGTATTGTTGTTCCAAAAATTCCTTGAATAAAGCAACCTGTTATACCTGTTGCTGTAGAACCAATACGTATAGTTGTACTTTCAGTGGCAAAACCTAGTGCACCAATATATATATTGTCATCTCCTGTTACTAATGAACTTCCTGCAAGTCCACCAAGCGCGATATTATTGGAACCGGATGTAAGTCCATCAAGAGCGCCTTGTCCAATAGCAGTATTATTATTGCCTGTTGTGTTAGCAGCTAATGCGCTCACACCAACAGCTGTATTAAGATTTCCAGTAAGATTGAGATTTAATGCGAGAGAACCGAGGGCAGTATTATCCGCTCCTACCGTATTAAAGCCAAGAGCAAGCGTACCCACACCAGTATTACTGTCACCAGTAATATTTGCTGCTAATGCTTGATAACCAACTGCTGTATTAACAAGACCAACAGTGTTTTGTGATAATGCATTTGCGCCAACTGCTGTGTTAGAATTCGCGGTGTTAAATTGTAATGCGTTTGCACCAACACCGGTATTAGAAAGGCCAATAACGTTTGATGTAAGAGCAAAACTACCAAAAGCAGTATTGCTATCACCTGTGGTATTAGCAAGAAGAGCACTCGTACCCATTGCCGTGTTATCCGTTCCTATTGTGTTTGCAGCTAATGCATTTGAACCAACAGCAGTATTCAATGATCCTGTTGTATTTGCAGTTAATGAACTGAAGCCAACTGCCGTATTTAATATACCAATCGTATTTGCAGCTAATGAACTTGAGCCAACTGCTGTATTACCACTCACTGTATTGTTCTCTAAGGCAATATAACCAACTGCGGTATTATTTGAGCCAGTAGCATTAGTGGTTATTGCATGCCAACCAAGAGCTGTATTATTAACCCCTGTAGTATTTGCAGCCGATGAACTAGCGCCCACGGCACTATTAAAGCTTCCTGTTGTGTTGTGTAGTAAGGAATTATTACCTACAGCTGTATTAGATGCGCCTGTTACGTTGTTTGAAAGACTACTAAAGCCAACTGCGGTATTAAAATCAGCAGTGGTATTATTGGCCAACGAACTCCAACCAATGGCCGTATTTTGCGTACCTATTTCATTTGCATTCAATGCATTGAAACCAACTGCAACACTAATTCCAGATGTTTGATTTTGCGCTGCACCTGAACCAATAGCAACTGTTTGCTCCGCGCCGACATTGTTGAGTAATGCATTTACACCAAAACCAACGTTATTAACGCCGGTCATGGTAAAATTACCTGCGTTTTCACCAACAAATGTATTATTCGTTCCAAAGTTGTGAATAAATGATGTCAGAGGACCATCTTTGAAAATATTACCGTGTGCTGCGTCTGTTGACTCAGGGATAATAATATTGCAACCAACTGTAAGATCACAAGCAATTACTTCATTTGGCGCAGTAAAGGTACCCACTACTGTCAAATCTCCATCGACTGTCACATCGGCTTTAAATTCAACATCTTGAAAAAATTTTGCTGTTTTTAATACATATAATTTTTGTCTGATTTTAATTATTTTAGAAGGAGGAGTATCACAGCAACAACCAGCTCTTTTCATTGATGATATTGTTGCCACATCAACATCTAACGCGCCTGAGCTGATTTCTTCCATCACCAAGTACATATTTCTATACATTCTTTCTGCTTGTTCATTGCTCAATTCTGTATATATTTGATCCAACCTATTTTCAGCATATTCAACTACTTCAAGAATTGTATCTGCTCGTGCAATCAAACATCCTTGATCTATGTATCGTTTGAGCTGCCATACAGGGGAATTATTATCCTTATCAACGTCACTCACTTGATTAATAAACTCTACTAATTTACTTCTGTTTTTATCGCAATAAAAATATTCTTCTTCGTACTGATCTAATAGTGGATATATTTCTTCTTCAGGCTGATAGGCTAGTGATAGCGAAGAAGATAGCAATGTCATTGCTAAAAATAGCGCATTGCTTGACCGAGTTGAAAACATAGTCTTCATACAAACTCCTTTAATTGGAACATTGATACTATAAAAAATTTTGTATCAAAATGAGTACTCTAAAAGCAATAACTAACGAGAAATTTGTTTTTTTGTAATAGGCAACAGGAAATATCTTTTTTATGGTCAATCCTTTTTATTGACACCGTAACTTTATTTTTGTTACATAAAAATAGCTCTTCTGGTAGAAAAATGTTAAAAAAAGGGTTTACGTATGAAGAAATTTCGGCTACTGAGTCGCTATGGTACTTTTTTCGCAATAAATTTTTTGTTTTCCTCATCTTCGTCACATACAACAGACCGTCACGCATATATTTCCCGAGCAGAACAGCATGAAGTTTTAGATAATAGTGATCAACAGTACGTTTATTTAGGAGAAGAACTTAGTGAATTATATAATGTAATATCTCGTATCAGTGATCTAGAAAACAGTAATGATTCTCCGTTATATGAATTAAAAGAGCATATTGAAGATGGGTTTTCTATCGGTTTATTTCCAGCCGTGCTTGAAGCCCTTGATTATGCCAAAAGAACTTTAGAACAAATCGCTGAAGAATTAAGTCCTGAAGATGTTCAAGTAATTGAACAATCTCTTGATACTGTTATTAATCAAGTAATTAGTGATGAGCTGACAGTAAGTACAACAAAAATATCTCCTTCTTCATTAGTTATTGATATAGAAGATGAAGAACTAAGCAAGCGATGTGGTTTTAATCAAGGATGTCCTCCGCCGCGATGCTGCACACCATTTAATTGTAAAATTGTTAAAGTAAGAGAACCTCTCGACGCTCTTGATAAAGCACGCTTTAAAAAAGACGTTGAAATCGATGGCAGATTAAAAGTCTATGGAAAATCATTATTTAAAAATAAAGTTAAATTTAAAAAAGATGTTACGTTTGATGAAGATGTTCTTATAAAAGGTGATTTGACCGTTGATGGCACGGTAACATTTAATGGACCAATTTCAGGATTAACCATTATTGAGGTGGTTATCGAAACACTTTCAGCTACTGATATTGTTGTTCAAAATCTATCAGCTGTTGATGCCTTCATTGCAAATCTATCAGTTACCGATTTGGCAGTTGCCAATTGTATCAATAATCTTTGTATTAATAACTTATCGGTAGTTAATGAAACGGTCAGTAACTTATCGGTAGTTAATGAAACAGTCGGTACCTTATCTGTTACTAATGAGATTGCTCAAAATCTATCAGTCGTTAACGGCATTATTGATAATCTTACGGTAACAAATTGCATGACAAGCCTTTGTGTTAATAATTTATCAGTTGTTGATGAATCAGTCAGTGGAACGTTATCAGTCAACAATGCAGTAATCAATAATCTCAGTGTCACTGATGTTGTAATAATTGGATGTATCGCATCAGCTTGTGTTATCGATTTATCAGTTGTTGATGAATCAGTGAGCGGAACTTTGTCTGTTAATAACGAAGTTGTTCAAAATCTATCGGCAACCAATGTTGTCATTACTAATTTGAGCGTAACCGGTTGCTTGGCAAGTTTATGCGTTAATAGCTTGTCTGTTGTTGATGAAGTCATCACAGGCACATTATCAGTTACCGATGAATTTGCCGTAGATTTATCCGTAACTAATGCTACTATCGACAATCTTACTGTTACCAATTGTATTCCAGAGCTTTGCGTTCTCGATCTTTCAGTAACTGATATTTTTGCTGGCAGTTTGTCGCTATGCGATCTGATTGTAAGCTGCGATATCTTTATGAATAATAGTACCAGTCCAGCTATTGGTAATATCATGAAAAATGGTAATCGCTTTATTCATAATTTTGGAACTGATAATACATTTGTGGGTGTGAATGCAGGTAATTTCACTACCGCTGGCGCTGAAAATGTTGGTATTGGACGCAACGCATTGTTCTCAAATACCACAGGGTTTGATGATACTGCAGTTGGTTCATTCTCTATGACTACTAACACTATTGGTGCTGATAATGCGGCTTATGGTGCATATTCTTTGGTAAATAACGTTCAAGGAAACGACAACGTTGCGCTTGGTAATTATTCTCTGGTTACCAACACAACAGGGTCTGGTAACACTGCAATCGGTTTCCAAGCAGGATATAATTTGTCATTGGGTAATAATAATACATTTGCTGGTAACAATGCAGGCTTTGGTATCGCGAGTGGCTTTACCAACGTTATGATCGGGTACAATTCGGGACTGAGTCTCACCGCGGGTAACGATAATATTTATCTATCGAATGCCGGTGTTGCATCTGAAAGTGGAGCTATTCGTATCGGTACACCCGCTGTTCAAGCTACTGCATTTATTCAAGGTATTTTTGGAACAACCGTCGGAGGAACTGGTATTGGCGTGTTTGTTGATGCGAATGGTCAACTCGGCACTGTCGTTTCTTCACAACGATTTAAACACGATATAGAAGACATGGAAGATGTTTCACAAAATATTTATGAACTCCGTCCGGTAACATTTGTATATGACAATGATGAAACAGCTACAACACAATATGGTCTCATCGCTGAACAAGTTGAAGAAGTGTTCCCTCAACTTGTTGTATACGATGAAGAAGAAAGACCATATACAGTTCGCTATCACTTGTTACCAGTATTGCTGTTGAATGAGATCCAAAAACTTAACGATACTGTTCAAGAGCAGGGTATTGCCATCAATGAACTCAGAAGAGATAATGCAAATCTTAACGCAGCAATGGAATCAGTCATGGAGCTTTTGAGTGACTATCTCGGATAAAGAATCTCACTAAAAAAAGGGTAGCGGTTTACAATCGCTGCCCTTTTTTATGTATGTATTGATTTAATAAGACAACATTTGTTAAAAAAATAGGGACTTTCATCAATTAAGAATGTGTCTCAATTAAAAGGGTTATGTATATGAATGTGGTTCAATTTAAAAGAAATTGTGCTCTTTTTCTGTCTTTTGTACTGATATTTCCTTCTCCAATACTTTTATCAAGTCCGCGAGAAATATCAGCAGAAGAGAACAAAATAATCTCTGAAAATTCTGATGATACATATATTTACCTTGGATCTGATAGAAGTAACATATATGAAGTTATTGCAGAACTCAGTTTACTCGATAAAGATAAAAATTCTTCTATTCATCAATTGCGTGGACATATTGAAAATGGATGTACGATAGGATTACAAGATTCTGTTCTTGAGGTGCTTGAATATGCCCAGCAATTACTCAGCAAAAACCGTCACAAATCTGCTCAATCAAAAGCATTTAAAAAAGTTCGTACACAGGTGAATAGTCTCATATCTAAAATACACAATAAAGATCTGGCAATTAATAGAGAATGGAACCATGAAAAGATAGACTATTTCAAAACAATCAACTGCCTTAACGTGTTGCAAAAAGCTATTTTTAATAAAAGCATTAGGATAGGAAAAAATTTAGAGGTAGATAAAAATACCAGTTTAAGTGGAAAACTCAAAGTGTATGGAATGGCTGATTTTAAACAGCCTGTTTTATTTGAAGATACGGTACAATTCAATAATACTGTTGTGATTAATAATGATGTATCAATCGCAGATTCACTTATCACTCAAAATATACAAACTCAAACGTTGTCTGCCACTGACGCTGTTATTGAAAACCTTACGGTAACAAATTGCTTAGCTGGTGCATGCATAAGTAATTTATCTATCGTTGATGTTAGCGTCAATACGCTATCAGTTAACGATGCTTTTATTAATAACGCAGTCATTATCAATCTTTCTGCCGTTGATGCTGCGCTCAATCATCTTTCTACCATAGATATAACAGCTCAATCTATTTCGACCACCGATTTATTTGCTCAAAATTTTTCCGTATCTGAAACAATCGTTGGCACCTTATCAGTGACCGATTTAGTTGCAGTAAATATTTCGACTACCGATTTGTTTGCTCAAAATCTCTCATCAACCGATGGATTTATTGGCACATTATCCGTTACTGATTTATTCGCCGATAATGCATCGATCAACAACATTTCAGTAACAACTCTCAGTACTGCCGATGAACTCGTTGTTGGTTGTGATCTTACGGTAGGGTGTAACATTAACATGCAACCATCGGTAAGTGCAGCGATTGGAAATATATTTAAATGTGATCTTCCGTTTATCCATAATTATGGCATTAGTAATACCTTTGTTGGGCTTAATGCGGGTAATTTTACCATGACGAACGACGGTAATAATAATAATGGTTTTGGATTAAACGCATTGCGCTCCAATGTATCAGGAGCACAGAACGTCGCTATTGGCGTTGATTCTTTACGCGAAAACATTGCAGGATCACGAAATACTGCCGTAGGTAACTTTACTTTAAACAACAATAGTTATGGATCGGATAACATCGCCATTGGCTATACCGCGTTACGTCAAAATACGTTAGGTGTAGAGAATGTAGCTATTGGTAATCAAGCATTAACCTCAAATACAACAGGATCGGCAAATATTGCAATCGGTAGCAATGCTCTTGCAGATAATACTACAGGTCTCTGGAATGTGGCCGTTGGTTTCAATGCTTTAGAAAGCAATACAACAGGTTCAGTTAATGCTGCATTTGGTACCAATGCTTTGATGGATAATGTAACTGGTGTATTCAATGTTGGCATTGGTAATTACGCTTTAGAAAGCAATACTTCGGGAATGAACAATGTTGGCGTTGGTAATTTCGCATTAGCTGCAAATACTACCGGAATTGAGAACGTCGGTGTTGGTAACTTTGCATTAGAATTCAATACCGTAGGTACTGATAATGCCGCTTTAGGTAATTTTGCGTTGGAGCAAAATACCGTTGGTGTTGCCAATACTGCTGCTGGTAATAATGCACTCGAATCAAATATAACGGGGTATCAAAATGTCGCTCTTGGTTATAAATCACTTACTTCTAACACTGCCGGATTTAGAAACATTGCAATAGGTAATGATGCATTGATCACCAATACCGTTGGTATTGATAACATAGCAATAGGAACTAATGCCCTTGAATCAAATATTCTTGGTTTTCAAAATATTGCGATTGGTAGCAATGCACTCGAATCAAATACCACAGCATCTGGTCTTATTGCAATGGGGCAAAATGCACTACAGTCAAATACAACGGGATTATTCAATATTGGCATTGGGACGAATGCACTACAATCAAATACAACAGGAGCATCCAATATTGCAATAGGTACCGATGCTCTAGAGTCAAATGATAGCATCTATAATATCGCTGTTGGAAATTTTGCTCTAGAAAGTAATTCAGTTGGTGCGAGAAATACAGCGGTGGGTCATTATGCATTACCCGCAAATGACATCCAATCAGATAATATTGCCATTGGCTTTGAAGCTCTTTTTTCAAACATTGAAGGAAACAATAATATAGCGGTTGGTAATTTTGCACTCCAGGAAAATGGCCGATTGCCACTTCCATTTGCACTTGGTGCAAAAAACAATGTTGCTGTCGGTCACTTTGCACTGCAGGAAAATATTTACGGAACAGGCAATGTTGTTGTAGGCAATAGCACGATGGCCGTTAATGTACTGTCTTCTGCAAATGTGGCTGTTGGTAATAAATCATTATTTTTAAATCTGCAAGGATCTTCAAACACTTCCATTGGCAGTTCAGCAATGTATTTTCATGCCATTGGAGATAAAAACGTTGCCGTCGGAGCCAAAGCTTTAACGATAAATCCTGACACAGTCAATAATGTTGCTGTTGGTAGTCAGGCAATGGGTGCACATTTGGAAGGCCTCAGCAATGTTGCAGTTGGTGCTAATGCATTTGGGGGAGAGTTGGTAAGTTCTGCTTTTCCTAATCCACCCCTTCCCCTTCCCGTTCCTCTTGCGTTTACAAATGGGAGTTTTGTTGTTGCCGTTGGAGCTAGTGCTCTCAACGCAAATCAGGTTGATGGAAATGTTGCTGTCGGCTATAGCGCTTTAGAAGTTAACACAGTAGGTGAATTTAATACAGCAGTTGGTTTTCAATCAATGCTCATCAACATCGATGGTTCGGCTAATACAGCCGTTGGCTATAGTACATTAGAAGCTAATACCGAGGGATCTTCTAATACTGCAATCGGAAGAAATTCTATGCAGCTCAACGACGCAGGATCATTCAATACGGCTGTTGGGGATGAATCACTACAGCGCAATGTGGTTGGTGATGCTAACACAGCAGTTGGATATTTAGCTCTTCAAGTCAATGAAGATATTGAAAATACAGCCGTGGGAGCATTTGCATTAGGAAAAAATGTAACAGGAACTAGTAATACTGCAGTAGGATTTTCAGCATGTGCTGCAAGTGTCGATGGCATTGGAAACACTGCAGTAGGATGGATGTCTCTTTTTTCTAATATAGTTGGTTTTAACACCGCAGTTGGGTATAGAGCAATGGAAGCAAATACAGAAGGTACGAGTAATACTGCAGTTGGTGCTAATGCTATGAGTCTTTCCACAATCGCAACAGACAACACTGCCGTTGGCGCTAATGCTCTTCAAGACAATGAAGCTGGATTTAATACAGCAGTTGGCTCACAGGCTCTCGGACTGAATGCAACTGGAATAAACAATGTAGCTGTTGGGGCTAATGCACTTGCAGCAAATCTAGCTGGTGAAAGTAATGTAGCAATTGGTTTCAATGCCCTTGCAGCTAATGATAGTGCAGGATTTAATGTAGCAATTGGCTTGGATGCTGGATCTATCGGTGTTGGAGGAACAAGTAATATCGCAATAGGCCAAAATGCTCTTCAAGTTAATGAATCTGCGGGAAATATCGCTATAGGTACTGCTGCTGCTGCATTAAGTACAACAGGTACAGATAATATAGCCATTGGAGCTGCTGCATTGTCGGTAAATGCCGGAGCAGGTAATATCGGTATCGGTGCTGGTGCACTCGGAGAGAGTGCTGCTGGAACGGGAAATATCGGAATTGGAAACGGTACTCTTAATATAGTTGAAGGAGTAGGCAACATTGCCATTGGAAGTGGCGCCGGTGCTGAAGTTGGGGTTGGTGCTGGTAACATTGCCATAGGAGATGGTGCTTACGCGCTCGGTGATGGAGTAGGAAATATTATTATTGGTGATGGAGCCGCACCAATTCTTGTCGGAGGTCTTAACAACATTATTATAGGGAATGGAGCTGCCATTGACCTTGCAGTAGGTGGAGATAATATTTGTTTGGGTAATAATCTTAGTCTTCCGGCAGAAGCAGCAACCATTCGTATAGGACAAGTAGGTATTCATCTTTTCGCCTTTATGGCAGGGTTAATTCCTGGAGCAGGATTTCCCATGGTGTATGAACCAATATCTGGTCAATTAATGTATGTTTTGATTCCTTCTTCTCGCAAATATAAACACGATATAGAAGATATGGGTACCGATTCAGAAATAATTTATCAATTGAGACCCGTAACTTTTAAGTATAATGAAGATGACAGCATAGGGTACGGTCTTATTGCTGAAGAAAGCCATGAAGTATTTCCTTACCTATCGAAAATGCATTGGGCAAATAAAGATGAAGTCTTTTCAGTTGATTACGGATTGTTGCCGGCTTTACTCTTGAATGAAGTTCAAAAAATTAATAAATCAGTTAAAGAATTAGAACAAAAAGATCTGACAATTGAGAATCTGAGAGCCGATCATGAACAATTAAAAACAATAATTAATGATCATGAGATTGAAAAACTAAAAGGTACTATCGAAGATCAAGGGTTTGCTATTGAACAGCTCCAACTTGATAACCTTATGCTTCGCGAAGCGATGGTAAAAATGATGGAACGTCTTAGTTTCTACAGTGAATAAATTCAGACATAATAAAAGAGGCAGCGGTTTACAATCGCTGCCTCTTTTTATTTATTTATTGCTTTAAATATATAACTTTTGTTAAAAAATAGTGGACGTTTTATTGATAAAGAATGCGTCTCACTAAAAAAGGGTTATGTCTATGAATGTGGTTCAATTTAAAAGAAATTGTGCTCTTTTTCTTTCTTTTGTACTGATATTTCCTTCTCCAATACTTTTATCAAGTCCGCGAGAAATATCAGCAGAAGAGAACAAAATAATGTCTGAAAATTCTGATGATACATATATTTACCTCGGATCTGATAGAAGTAACATATATGAAGTTATTGCAGAACTCAGTTTACTCGATAAAGATAAAAATTCTTCTATTCATCAATTGCGTGGACATATTGAAAATGGATGTACGATAGGATTACAAGATTCTGTTCTTGAGGTGCTTGAATATGCCCAGCAATTACTCAGCAAAAACCGTCACAAATCTGCTCAATCAAAAGCATTTAAAAAAGTTCGTACACAGGTGAATAGTCTCATATCTAAAATACACAATAAAGATCTGGCAATTAATAGAGAATGGAACCATGAAAAGATAGACTATTTCAAAACAATCAGCTGCCTTAACGTGTTGCAAAAAGCTATTTTTAATAAAAGCATTAGGATAGGAAAAAATTTAGAGGTAGATAAAAATACCAGTTTAAGTGGAAAACTGAAAGTGTATGGAATGGCTGATTTTAAACAGCCTGTTTTATTTGAAGATACGGTGCAATTCAATAATACTGTTGTGATTAATAATGATGTATCAATCGCAGATTCACTCATCACTCAAAATATACAAACTCAAACGTTGTCTGCCACTGACGCTGTTATTGAAAACCTTACGGTAACAAATTGCTTAGCTGGTGCATGCATAAGTAATTTATCTATCGTTGATGTTAGCGTCAATACGCTATCAGTTAATGATGCTTTTATTAATAACGCAGTCATTATCAATCTTTCTGCCGTTGATGCTGCGCTCAATCATCTTTCTACCATAGATATAACAGCTCAATCTATTTCGACCACCGATTTATTTGCTCAAAATTTTTCCGTATCTGAAACAATCGTTGGCACCTTATCAGTGACCGATTTAGTTGCAGTAAATATTTCGACTACCGATTTGTTTGCTCAAAATCTCTCATCAACCGATGGATTTATTGGCACATTATCCGTTACTGATTTATTCGCCGATAATGCATCGATCAACAACATTTCAGTAACAACTCTCAGTACTGCCGATGAACTTGTTGTTGGTTGCGATCTCACCGTAGGTTGCAATATCAATATGCAACCATCAGTAAGTGCTGCAATCGGAAACATATTTAAATGCGATAGACCATTTATCCATAACTTTGGAATAAGCAATACCTTTGTTGGACTTAATGCCGGCAATTTTACCATGACGAACGACGGTAATAATAATAATGGTTTTGGATTAAATGCATTACGCTCCAATGTATCAGGAGCACAGAACGTTGCTATTGGCGTTGATTCTTTACGTGAAAATGTTGCAGGATCACGAAATACTGCTGTAGGTAACTTTACTTTAAACAACAATAGTTATGGATCTGATAACATCGCCATTGGCTATACCGCGTTACGTCAAAATACGTTAGGTGTAGAGAATGTAGCTATTGGTAATCAAGCATTAACATCAAATACAACAGGATCGGCAAATATTGCAATCGGTAGCAATGCTCTTGCAGATAATACTACAGGTCTCTGGAATGTGGCCGTTGGTTTCAATGCTTTAGAAAGCAATACAACAGGTTCAGTTAACGCTGCATTTGGTACCAATGCTTTGATGGATAATGTAACTGGTGTATTCAATGTTGGCATTGGTAATTACGCTTTAGAAAGCAATACTTCGGGAATGAACAATGTTGGCGTTGGTAATTTCGCATTAGCTGCAAATACTACCGGAATTGAGAACGTCGGTGTTGGTAACTTTGCATTAGAATTCAATACCGTAGGTACTGATAATGCCGCTTTAGGTAATTTTGCATTAGCTGCCAATACTGTCGGTGTTGCTAATACTGCTACCGGTAACAATGCGTTAGAATCAAACATCACCGGATATGAAAACGTTGCTGTTGGTTATAAATCACTTTCGGCTAATACCGCTGGCTTTAGAAATATTGCCCTTGGTAATACCGCGTTAAACGCCAATACCGTTGGTGTCGATAATATAGCAATGGGTACTGAGGCATTAGCATCAAATACCATCGGTGTTTCAAATATAGCAATCGGTAATTTTGCTTTAGAATCTAATACCAGCGGATCAGATAACATTGCAATGGGAACTGCAGCCTTAGCATCAAACACCACGGGACTCACTAATATAGCAGTAGGTACCAATGCTCTCACTAATAATACAGAATCAGTGAACGCTGCATTTGGCACAAATGCCTTAATGTCAAACACAACGGGATTTTTCAATACTGCCCTTGGTAATTATACTCTCACTGCCAATACAACTGGTGTGCAAAACACCGCAGTTGGCCTTTTTGCTTCTCCTGCTGCTACTTATGGTGATGACAATGTTGCAGTTGGATATCGAACAGCATTTGCCAATGTAAATGGCAATAGAAACGTTTCTGTTGGTAATTATACATTAGAACACATGCAAGGAATTGCATTTACGGTTGTAGATCCTCTTGATGGTTCGCTGACTATTATTGAAGGTGAATCAACCGTTGCGGTTGGATTTCAAGCGTTACAAAATGCTAAGATTGGTAGAAATACAGCATGTGGAGCATATGCACTCAAGAGCAACACTGAGGGTGTTTTTAATACAGCCGTTGGATACAACGCACTTACAAGTAATATTCTAGCGACAGGAAATACCGCAGTCGGTAACTTGTCGCTAGCTGCAAATGATGTTGGTGAAAATAACACAGCCATTGGAGCAAGTGCACTAAGATTTAATACAGCAGGAAAAAGCAATACGGCTGCTGGGGCAGCTGCTCTTGCATATAATACTCTTGGAGAAAATAATACAGCTGTTGGTGCAAGTGCTTCCGCAAAAAATGTGATAGGAAAAAGCAACACTTCAGTTGGTTCTAGTTCACAAGCATTCTGTATTATTGGAGAAAACAATGTTTCAGTTGGTGCAAACTCTTTAGAAGAAAACATCGGTGGTTTTGATAATACTGCAATTGGAACTAATGCTTTGACCAGTAGTATATCAATTGAGGGTTCTAATGTTGCTGTTGGCTATAACTCTCTTACTGCAACTACAGAAGGTATTTCAAATACTGCGGTGGGAACACAATCAATGGAACTTAATGAAACAGGTATAGAAAATACTGCCGTTGGTGAATTTGCATTACATGATAACGTTGAGGGTTTTTCTAATACTGCAGTTGGTTATGATGCACTGCAATTCACTGAAGCCGAACAAAATACGGGAGTAGGAGCAAAGGTTCTCAACGGAAACGTATCAGGAACTGGTAATACTGCGGTTGGCTATCAAGCATGTGCTGCAAGTGTCGATGCTATGGGTAATACTGCAGTAGGATGGATGGCTCTTTTTTCTAATGAGGTTGGTTTTAACACCGCAGTCGGGTATAGAGCAATGGAAGCAAATACAGAAGGTACGAGTAATACAGCAGTCGGTACTAATGCTATGAGTCTTTCCACAACAGCAACAGATAACACGGCAGTCGGTGCTAATGCTCTTCAAGACAATGAAGCTGGATTTAACACAGCAGTTGGCTCACAAGCTCTCGGACTGAATGCAACTGGAGTAAACAATGTAGCTGTTGGCGCTAATGCACTTGCCGCAAATATAGCTGGTGAAAGCAATGTAGCAATTGGTTTCAATGCTCTTGCAGCTAATGATAGTGCAGGATTTAATGTAGCAATTGGCTTGGATGCTGGATCTATCGGTGTTGGAGGAACAAGTAATATCGCAATAGGCCAAAATGCTCTTCAAGTTAATGAATCTGCGGGAAATATCGCTATAGGTACTGCTTCTGGCGCATTAAGTACAACGGGTACTGATAATATCGCTATCGGAGCAGGCACGTTATCGGTAAATGCGGGAGCAGGCAACATTGCCATTGGTGGCGGCGCTCTGGCAGAGAGTGCTGCTGGAACAGGAAATATCGGAATTGGAAACGGTACTCTTAATATAGTTGAAGGAGTAGGTAACATTGCCATTGGAAGTGGCGCCGGTGCTGAAGTTGGGGTTGGTGCTGGTAACATTGCCATAGGAGATGGTGCTTATGCGCTCGGTGATGGAATAGGAAATGTTGTTATTGGTGATGGAGCCGCACCAATTCTTGTCGGAGGTCTTAATAATATTATTATAGGAAATGGAGCTGCCATTGACCTTGCAGTAGGTGGAGATAATATTTGTTTGGGTAATAATCTTAGTCTTCCGGCAGAAGCAGCAACCATTCGCATAGGACAAATAGGTATTCATCTTTTCGCCTTTATGGCAGGGTTAATTCCTGGAGCAGGATTTCCCATGGTGTATGAACCAATATCTGGTCAATTAATGTATGTTTTGATTCCTTCTTCTCGCAAATATAAACACGATATAGAAGATATGGGTACCGATTCAGAAATAATTTATCAATTGAGACCCGTAACTTTTAAGTATAATGAAGATGACAGCATAGGGTACGGTCTTATTGCTGAAGAAAGCCATGAAGTATTTCCTTACCTATCGAAAATGCATTGGGCAAATAAAGATGAAGTCTTTTCAGTTGATTACGGATTGTTGCCGGCTTTACTCTTGAATGAAGTTCAAAAAATTAATAAATCGGTCAAAGAATTAGAACAAAAAGATTTGACAATTGAGGATCTAAAAGCCGATAATCAACGATTAACAACAATGATAAATAATCTTCTTGATCGAATGGAAAAACTCGAACAACGCATAAACCCGAACGCATAAATTACCACCGGAAAAAAAGGCTTTATTAAAAACAAAGCCTTTTTTCCGGCTCGCAAACCAACTATTTACAATCTGATAATAGATATTATGTTAAAAAACAGATTGGCGGTTCTTTTTGATTGCACATGCTTCCCCCGCAATACAATCTATTGCCACATTTCATCGGAACAAAGAAATGTCCTTGATCACTAGACAATACCTTTTTAATTGTTGCGATTGATATTTCATAACAATATGTTTCAAGATAGTTATTGGAATTATGAGTACAATCGGCAAAATAAATGTTGTTATCAATCATGCGTGGCAATAATGGCAAAACTGATTCGAAAAGACGCTCATTATGATCTAAAAGCAATGTCCAGGGAATTGCAAAAGAAAACAACTCATTTTTATGCCATTCTGTTCCTACTTTAATAAGATGATGATAAAAAAATAATGCGGTTGTATCCGCCACTTCGATATTTTTTTGATGTTCTACGATAAAGCCTTCGACTGCTGACAGCATAGATAGAAAAATAATTGGTTTGTCTTGAAAATCGATTATTATACGTCCTTGGGAATAAGCATCTTGGATATACTCGGTTTGCATCACACAATAGTGATTATTCATTTTCGATCGTTCGATATAAAACAAAGCGTTATCAATTTTTTGTGGATACATACAATCTTTATTCGTATCCTGCATAAGACAACATAAAGAACCATCATCATGTAGCTCAAAAAGAGCAAAATGATTTTGGTATTGCGCATGACAATAGCAACTATGTTCGTCAATCCAATGAATATTACCGATATTAAAAATAGGCTCATCAAAATCTATTGTTTTAGGAGATCGTTTATGAAACTGTTTGATGCGAAATCGACCATTATCAATAAAACTAAACCCTGTATTGTCTGGTAATAGCTGTAAATTTCCCGGATTAAATACTGACCATAACATTGATTCATAAGCACCCGTCCTGGTATCCCATTTAAATGGCTCTATGGATATTGCTGATGTTTGCTTAATATAAAAAATTATCGCTCCATTATCACAAGATGCAACAGGATAGGTATATTCCGTCGAAACGGTCATACCGATATGTGTAAGTAAAAAACAAAAAAGATAATGGAGCAATCGCATAAAAGTTCCTTTACTATGATTATTTAAGATATGCTCTGCGCCAAATAAATACAACAAAAAGGCTCTGCATATTCTGCAGAGCCCTTCTTATAGAAACGATATTTTTGTACTATTGACGGCGAGTTTTCAATTCTGCCGCATTTTCCAATGCTGCTACACGGGCAGCAAGTTTTTTAAGTTCATTTACCAACATTGCTGGCAATGTTTCATAATGAACCGCGTATGGATTACCGTTTTCATCGAGCGCAACAAGTTCAGGACATACTTTTTGAACTTCTTCTGCAATCAATCCAAATCGTGTAGTTTCTGATGCATCGCCATTGAATGCAAAAGTAACTGGATTAAGATCATAAATTACTGATGAAGCATCATTCATATCTTGAATATTATGTTTACGTGATCTCATTGATGAAACTGTTCCAAGTTGACCATTCGCATCAACAACCACTGGTACCGCTGTTAGGCCAGTTGTTACACCACTAATACCTCTGATAAAGCACGTTGCTTGTATACCAATGGTACCAATACGGATAGCTCCAGTCTCAGTATTAAGGCCTACCGCCCCAATATATATATTGTCATCTCCAGTTACCAATACACTTCCTGCACCAGTACCAAGCCCGATATTATTTGAACCAGTACTTAGATTAAGAGCGTCTTGTCCAATAGCAGTATTACCAAGGCCTGTTGTGTTAGAAACTAATGAACTTACACCAACAGCTGTATTAAGATCTCCAGAGAGATTGCTACTTAATGCACTTGCACCAACTGCAGTATTGTTAGCACCTGCGATATTAAGCGTAAGAGCATTATAGCCTATAGCTGTATTAAACTCCCCTGTTGAATTGCTTGCTAATGAACTATTACCCATAGCTGTATTAAAATCTCCTGTTGTATTAGAAAGCATTGAACTCCAACCCACTGCAGTATTAAACGAGGCAATAGTATTATTATTCAATGCATTAAAACCAACAGCAACATTAAATCCACCTGTCTGATTGGCCATTGCATTGGTACCAATGGCAACACTTTCACTACCAGTTACATTAGAAGACAAGGCAAAAACCCCAATCGCCACATTGCTATCACCGGTTGTATTTACAGCCAATGAATTAGCTCCAATTGCTGTATTATCAATACCAATTGTATTTGCAGCCAATGCGGTATAACCAACTGCAGTGTTACCACTAACGGTACTTACATTTAATGCATTTCTTCCTACCGCCGTATTTTGATTACCAATCACGTTGAATTCTAATGCACCATTACCAACTGCAACGTTGAATTGACCTGTTGTATTAGAATTGAGAGCCGCAACACCAACTGCTGTATTACGTGAACCAGTTGTGTTACTTAAAAGCGCATCAGCACCAACCGCTGTATTATTTACACCAGTAGTATTATTTGAAAGAGCACTACCACCAACAGCGGTATTTAAGCTTCCCGTAATATTGCTTTCAAGCGCACCAAAACCAATTGCTGTATTATTAGAAGCTGTCGTATTGCTTAAAAGTGCAAAGGCACCAACTGCTGTATTAGAGCCGCCCATAGTGTTTGAGAAAAGAGCAAAGCTACCGAAAGCACTATTGCTATTGCCGGTAGTATTAGCAGAGAGAGCCTGCCAACCCATCGCTGTATTATCTGATGCTGTGGTGTTTGCTGCCAATGCATTTGTACCAACTGCGGTATTATCGAAACCGATTGTATTTGCAGCTAATGAACTTGAGCCAACTGCTGTATTACCGCCTACTGTATTGTTCGCTAAGGCAATATAGCCAACTGCAGTATTATTTGAACCAATCACATTAGAAGTTATCGCATGCCAACCAAGAGCTGTATTACTAACCCCTGTAGTATTTGCAGCCGATGAACTAGCACCCACGGCACTATTAAAGCTTCCTGTTGTGTTGTGTAGTAAGGAATTATTACCTACAGCTGTATTAGATGCGCCTGTTACGTTGTTTGAAAGACTACTAAAGCCAACTGCGGTATTAAAATCAGCAGTGGTATTATTGGCCAACGAACTCCAACCAATGGCCGTATTTTGCGTACCTATTGCATTTGCATTCAATGCATTGAAACCAACTGCAACACTAATTCCAGATGTTTGATTTTGCGCTGCACCTGAACCAATAGCAACTGTTTGCTCCGCGCCGACATTGTTGAGTAATGCATTTACACCAAAACCAACGTTATTAACGCCGGTCATGGTAAAATTACCTGCGTTTTCACCAACAAATGTATTATTCGTTCCAAAGTTGTGAATAAATGATGTCAGAGGACCATCTTTGAAAATATTACCATGTGCTGCATCTGTTGATTCAGGGAGAATAAGATTACAACCAATGGTCAAATCACAAGCAATTACTTGGTCAGCTACAGTAAACGTACCATCGACTGTCAGATCTCCTTCAACAAGAACATCATCTTTAAATGTAACATCATCTTTGAATGTCACGTGTTTAAAAAATTTAACTCTGCCAAGAAAATCAACTTTTTCATTAACAACCAAAAGTCTTAAACCATGGTTGTGAGGATTACAGGAAAATCGAGTAAGATCTTCTCCTGCAAGAACATCATCTTTCAAGAAAGCTAATAAGTCTGCATCAAGATTAAATCTTTCTTCAACCAAACTTTCAATAATAGCATTCAACACTCGAGTAAGTTCAGCTGCCTTTGCTTCTCCTAAAGCATCAGCATTTTTTTGCAATAGTAATTCAGCTTCTTCGCAAGCTTGAGCAACAGCATCGTAATTAGCAATCACAAAACCTTTTGCAATATGATCAATAAGGCCACGAACGAGTGAGCTTGCATTTTCATCCAATGAACTTAATTCTTGCATGACCGCAGCAATAGGATTAATTTCTGGTCCAACATATACATACGCACGTGTTGGATTATTGAAAATTTCTTGTAATTCTGCTGCCGATAAATGTATCTCCACTTGTTGTGGAGCCTCTGGAGCTTCAGCAAATACAGGGGAGAAACCACCCAAAAGCGTAAGCCCTATGGTTATGGCTAAGCCTGAAAACATTTTTGTCTTCATCAATCATCCTTTTTTTTGAAAATAAAACATATAACTCATATTTTTTTTAACACATAGATTCATTAAAATCAAATTCATATTTTAAAAAGAAAGAGAACCAATTACGATTCCCTTTCTTTTATCTTGGCATATCACATTTATGCACGTGCTTCTAAAGATTTAATACGATTTATAAGATCTCGGATTATTTCATCACGCAGTACATTGTCTTTTCTAAGCTCTTCAATTGTCATATGTTGTTTTTTCATTTCGTTTAATAGAAGTACAGGTAATACCTCATAATTAACAGAGAATGGTAATCCATCTTTATCATAGCCAACAAGTCCAGTGAAAACCTTATCAACTTCTTCAGCAATTAAACCATATTGTTCAGTTTCTGTTTCATCATCATTATAGGCAAAGGTTACCGGATTAAGTTGAAGTACATTTTCTGATTTATTATCCATATTTTGTATATTATGCTTAAATCTTGCTGACGATGTTCCAACAGTACCCAACTGACCTGTTGTGTTACTAACACGAACAGCTGTACTAGCACCAACATTCGCTCCAGAAATACCCTGAATGAAACATGATGTATGTGTTCCATCTGTACCAATACGAATAGCGCCGGCATCTCCTACAACACCAACATTTCCAATGTCAATATTATTACTCGTAGTTGTAATCGTATTTCCTGCATTGAGACCAATTGCAATATTGGCAGTTCCGGTTGAAACTGTTGATCCTGCACCACTACCAACTGCGGTATTGCTTATACCCGTTGCCAGAGTCAATGCATTGAAACCAACTGCGGTACAATTAGTAGCTGTTGAGAGTGTTGCTAACGCCTTACTGCCAACAGCGGTATTAAAGTCGCCTGTGCCTAATGTTAATGCATCAAAACCAACCGCGGTACAATCAGTACCCGATGAAATTGTCTTGAGCGCCTGAAAACCAACGGCAGTATTATCGGTGCCTGCTACGTTTGCAGCTAACGCGCTACTACCAACAGCGGTAATTCCAGTTGCAGTATTTACGGCTAATGCATTGGATCCGACTGCGGTACAATCAGTACCTGTGATAATTGTACCAAGAGCATTAAATCCTATTGCTGTATTGTTGTTACCAGTTGTGTTGGCATCTAATGCGGTACTACCAATTGATGTATTTTGAATACCGAATGTATTTGCAGTTAATGAATTCAAGCCGACAGCTGTGTTACTCGTGCCCGTTGTATTTGCTGCCAGTGAACTAGAACCAACTGCAGTGTTTCCACTCACGCTAGTCTTTGTAAGAGCATCAAAACCGACTGCTGTATTAGTTGAACCAAGAGAGTTTGTTGTTAATGCGTTTGTTCCAACGGCTGTATTATTATTACCGCTCGTATTTGCTGCTAGTGCAGCGCTACCAACAGCAGTGTTGCTTGCACCTGTGGTATTTCCTGTAAGTGCAGTTGCACCAACTGCAGTATTAGATATCCCTGTGGAATTTGTAGCAAGCGAGCTTGCACCAACTGCGGTGTTAGATGTACCTGTGGTATTTACAGCCAATGAACTTGATCCAACGGCAGTATTAGATGAACCTGATGAATTTATTGATAAGGAACTTGATCCAACCGCAGTATTAGATGAACCTATTGTGTTACTTTGAAGGGCACTTACTCCAACTGCAGTGTTAGATGACCCTGTTGTGTTAAATTCAAGCGAACTCATACCAACTGCCACATTGTTTATACCTGTTGTATTTGAAAACAATGCAGTTACTCCAATTGCAGTATTTCCACTGACTATATTTGAACTCAGAGCCTGGGAACCAACAGCTGTGTTGTTACTGCCTGTAGTATTAGCAAGAGCTACGCTTCCACCAATGAAAGTATTTGCTCCCCCAGATGTTACAGCTGTACCAGAAAATGCACCTAGTATTGTATTTGCAGTACCAGATGTCAAACTTCCTCCTGCATTTAAGCCTACAGTAACATTTGAAGCGCCTGTTAGAGTAAGATTGCCAGAATAGCCCATAAAGAGATTATTTGTTCCAAAATCAGAAATAAATAGCACGCCGCCTTTGAAAACATTACCAATGGTCGTAGTACTTGCAGACAAACTAAGATTATTAATAACAGTCAAATTTGTGTCAACTGTTACACCCGATCCACTAATATTCATTTGCTCAGCGCCGGCAATATCAAATGATAATACATTTCCAGTTGCAGCTGATATACCAGTATTGGTACTTCCAGTAAATTGAAGCGACGGTGCTGCAGCCGTTCCTGCTGGAAGTGTCAATGTTCCTGTTAATGTTCCACCAGTAAGTGGTAAATCTAGCGATGCATGACCTGTAACAGTACCAATGAGATTTGCGGTAATAGTACTAGCAGAGAAATTACCTGATCCATCACGCACCACAATATATCCTGGAGTATCAGCACTAGCAATAGTCGCCAGGCTTGCATTAGTAATTGTTGCAGGAGTGATATCAGCATTCACGATTAATGAACTGGTGAGTAGCCCTGCTGCACTATTATGTACAACACCTGCCGTTGAGAAAGCATCGATGGTGACACCTGATGAACTGATATTCATGCGTTCAACACCACCGGTATCAAACGATAATGTATTTGCAGTTGCCGATGATATACCGGTATTGGTACCGCCAGTAAATTGGAATGATGGCGCTGCTGCTGTTCCTGCTGGAACTGTCAGAGTTCCGGTGAGTGTTCCACCAGCAAGTGGTAGATCTAATGATGCTCCACCAGTAACATTACCAATTAAGTTTGCAGTAATGGTTCCAGCAGCAAAGTTATTAGATGCATCACGTTTCACAATAGTACTTGCGGTATTAAGAGGTGTTGCTGCGTTAGCAAGTAACGTTGCAGCAGCAACATTTGCTGCGGTTTGTCCACCAACAAAGCTTACAACCGTCGCACTTTGAGTACCGGTAACATCACCAGCTAATGATCCAGTAAAACTGCCAGCACTTGTTGCCGTTGTTGCATTACCATTTAAGCTTGCAGTGATTGTTCCTGCAGCGAAATTATTTGATCCATCACGAACAACAATATCACCTGCAATGTTGCTGCTCGAAATTGTTGCCAAAGCACTATTGGCAATTGTTCCTGCAGTGATATCTGCATTTACAATTAATGAGCTTGTTAATAATCCTGCTGCACTATTATGTACAACACCTGCCGTTGAGAATGCATCAATAGTGATACCTGATGAACTGATATTCATGCGTTCAACACCACTGGTATCAAACGATAATGTATTTGCTGTTGCCGATGATATACCGGTATTGGTGCCGCCAGTAAATTGGAATGATGGAGCTGCTGCAGTTCCTGCTGGAACTGTCAGAGTTCCGGTGAGTGTTCCACCAGCAAGTGGTAGATCTAATGATGCTCCACCAGTAACATTACCAATTAAGTTTGCAGTAATGGTTCCAGCAGCAAAGTTATTAGATGCATCACGTTTCACAATAGTACTTGCGGTATTAAGAGGTGTTGCTGCGTTAGCAAGTAACGTTGCAGCAGCAACATTTGCTGCAGTTTGTCCACCAACAAAGCTTACTACCGTTGCACTTTGTGTACCGGTAACATCACCAGCAAGTGATCCGCTAAAACTACCAGCGCTTGTTGCTGTTGTAGCATTACCATTTAAGGCAGCAGTAATAGTACTAGCAGAGAAATTCCCTGAGCCATCACGTACCACAATATATCCTGGAGTATCAGCACTAGCGATAGTTGCCAGGCTTGCATTAGTAATTGTTGCAGGAGTGATATCAGCATTGACAATTAATGAGCTTGTTAATAATCCTGCTGCACTATTATGTACAACACCTGCCGTTGAGAATGCATCAATAGTAACACCCGATGAACTGATATTCATACGCTCAACACCACTGGTATCAAATGATAATGTGTTTGCTGTTGCTGATGATATACCAGTATCAGTGCCACCAGTAAATTGAATCGATGGCGCTGCTGCTGTTCCTGCTGGAACTGTCAATGCTCCTGAATCAACCGTAACTCCTGATGAACTGATATTCATGCGTTCAACACCACTGGTATCGAATGATAATGTATTTGCTGTTGCCGATGATATACCGGTATTGGTGCCGCCAGTAAATTGGAATGATGGCGCTGCTGCTGTTCCTGCTGGAACTGTCAGAGTTCCGGTGAGTGTTCCACCAGCAAGTGGTAGATCTAATGATGCTCCACCAGTAACATTACCAATTAAGTTTGCAGTAATGGTTCCAGCAGCAAAGTTATTAGATGCATCACGTTTCACAATAGTACTTGCGGTATTAAGAGGTGTTGCTGCGTTAGCAAGTAACGTTGCAGCAGCAACATTTGCTGCGGTTTGTCCACCAACAAAGCTTACAACCGTTGCACTTTGAGTACCGGTAACATCACCAGACAATGATCCAACAAAACTGCCAGCAGTTGTTGCTGTTGTAGCATTACCATTTAAGGCAGCGGTGATTGTGCCTGCAGAGAAATTATTTGAGGCATCGCGAGCAACAATTGCACTTGCAGTATTAGCGCTCGTTGCAGTTGTTGCTGAGTTTGCAACTTTACCCGTACTACTGATAGTTGCAAGTTTACTGTCAACTATTGCAGCAGCAGGATCAACATCAGCATTAACAATTAATGAACTCGATAAGTTTCCTGAAGAATCATTATGAACAACACCAGCTGTAGTAAAGGCATCAATGGAAATGGTACCGCCAGAAGATATTTTTATACGTTCTAATGCATTGGTGCTCAACGATAACGCTCCAGAAGTTGCAGATAAGCCAGCAGTTGTACTACCAGTAAACACCAGTGATGGCAATGCAGTTGTTCCTGCTGGTAGTTGCAATGTTCCCGTCATGGTATCGCCAGCTTTCAGAACATTGAGAGATGCAGCACCAGTTAAGCTTGCAACTATTGTGCTGGCAGCGAAATTACCTGAGCTATCTCGTTCAACAATAGTACTTGGTGTATCAAGAGGCGTTGCTGCATTGGCTAATACTGTTGCTGCTGCAACATTTGCTGCTGTTTGTCCTCCAACAGTACTTACTACCGTTGCGCCTTGTGTTCCGGTTACATCACCAGATAATGATCCAGTAAAATTGGTTGCCGTTGTAGCTGTAGTTGCATTACCACTTAAACTTGCAGTAATGGTGCCAGCAGCGAAATTACCTGAACCATTTCGTTCAACAATAGTGCTTGGTGTATCAAGAGGTGTTGCCGCATTGGCTAATAATGTTGCAGCGGCAACATTTGCTGCAGTTTGTCCACCAACAAAACTTACAACCGTTGCACTTTGTGTACCGGTAACATCACCCGCAAATGATCCGCTAAAACTGCCAGCGCTTGTTGCTGTTGTTGCATTACCATTTAAGGCAGCGGTGATTGTGCCAGCAGAGAAATTTCCTGATCCGTCACGCAATACAATTGTATTTATTGTATCAGTGCTTATTGCCGTTGTTGCTGAATTAGCAACAAGACCTGAAGCAGTAAGTGTTGCAAGTTTTGAATTGGCTATTGCTGCTGTCGGACTAATATCAGCATTGACAATTAATGAGCTTGATAAATTTCCTGATCCATCATTATGCAACACACCAGCTGTAGTAAAGGCATCAATGGAAATAGTTCCACCAGAAGATATTTTCATACGCTCTAATGCATTGGTACTGAATGATAACGCACCAGAAGCTGCCGATAAGCCAGCAGTTGTACTACCAGTAAACACCAGTGATGGCAATAGGGTTGTTCCTGCTGGCAGTTGTAATGTTCCTGTCATGGTATCGCCTGCTTTGAGTACGTTAAGAGATGCAGCACCGGTTAAGCTTGCAACTATTGTGCTGGCAGCGAAATTACCCGAGCTATCTCGTTCAACGATAGTGCTTGGTGTATCAAGAGGCGTTGCTGCATTGGCTAGTACTGTGGCTGCAGCAACGTTGGCTGCAGTTTGTCCACCAACCATGCTCACTACCGTTGCTCCTTGTGTTCCAGTTACATCGCCAACAAGTGATCCAGTGAAATTTGTCGATGTTGTAGATGTTGTTGCATTACCACTTAAACTTGCAGTGATGGTGCCAGCTGAGAAATTACCTGAACCATCTCGTTCAACAATAGTGCTTGGTGTATCAAGAGGTGTTGCCGCATTGGCTAATAATGTTGCAGCGGCAACATTTGCTGCAGTTTGTCCACCAACAAAGCTTACTACCGTTGCACTTTGTGTACCGGTAACATCACCTGCAAGTGATCCGCTAAAGCTACCAGCGCTTGTTGCTGTTGTGGCATTACCATTTAAGGCGGCGGTGATTGTGCCGGCAGAGAAATTTCCTGATCCGTCACGCAATACAATTGTATTTATTGTATCAGTGCTTATTGCCGTTGTTGCTGAATTAGCAACAAGACCTGAAGCAGTAAGTGTTGCAAGTTTTGAATTGGCTATTGCTGCTGTCGGACTAATATCAGCATTGACAATTAATGAGCTTGATAAATTTCCTGATCCATCATTATGCAACACACCAGCTGTAGTAAAGGCATCAATGGAAATAGTTCCACCAGAAGATATTTTCATACGCTCTAATGCATTGGTACTGAATGATAACGCACCAGAAGCTGCCGATAAGCCAGCAGTTGTACTACCAGTAAACACCAGTGATGGCAATAGGGTTGTTCCTGCTGGCAGTTGTAATGTTCCTGTCATGGTATCGCCTGCTTTGAGTACGTTAAGAGATGCAGCACCGGTTAAGCTTGCAACTATTGTGCTGGCAGCGAAATTACCTGAGCTATCTCGTTCAACAATAGTACTTGGTGTATCAAGAGGCGTTGCTGCATTGGCTAATACTGTTGCTGCTGCAACATTTGCTGCTGTTTGTCCCCCAACAGTACTTACTACCGTTGCGCCTTGTGTTCCGGTTACATCACCAGATAATGATCCAGTAAAATTGGTTGCCGTTGTAGCTGTAGTTGCATTACCACTTAAACTTGCAGTAATGGTGCCAGCAGCGAAATTACCTGAACCATTTCGTTCAACAATAGTGCTTGGTGTATCAAGAGGTGTTGCCGCATTGGCTAATAATGTTGCAGCGGCAACATTTGCTGCAGTTTGTCCACCAACAAAACTTACAACCGTTGCACTTTGTGTACCGGTAACATCACCAGCAAGTGATCCGCTAAAACTGCCAGCGCTTGTTGCTGTTGTGGCATTACCATTTAAGGCGGCGGTGATTGTGCCGGCAGAGAAATTTCCTGATCCGTCACGCAATACAATTGTATTTATTGTATCAGTGCTTATTGCCGTTGTTGCTGAATTAGCAACAAGACCTGAAGCAGTAAGTGTTGCAAGTTTTGAATTGGCTATTGCTGCTGTTGGGCTGATATCTGCATTGACAATTAATGAGCTTGATAAATTTCCTGAAGAATCATTATGTACAACACCTGCACTGGTAAATCCATCAATTGAGACGATACCACCAGATGAAATTTTCATTTGTTCAGCACCATTGGTGCTGAATGATAAATTACCAGTAGCAGCAGAAAGACCTGATGTTGTACTACCGGTAAACACAAGTGATGGTAACGCCGTTGTTCCTGCTGGAAGTTGCAATGTCCCTGTCATCGTGTCGCCAGCTTTCAGAACATTGAGAGATGCAGCACCAATTAAGCTTGCAACTATTGTGCTGGCAGCGAAATTACCTGAACTATCTCGCTCAACAATAGTGCTTGGTGTATCAAGAGGCGTTGCAGCATTGGCTAGTACAGTAGCTGCAGCAACGTTTGCTGCAGTCTGTCCACCAACAGTACTCACTACCGTTGCACTTTGTATGCCGGTAACATCACCACTTAACGATCCTGTGAAGTTAGTTGCATTAGTAGCTGTTGTTGCATTACCATTTAAACTTGCAGTTATTGTCGTGGCAGAGAAATTACCGGAACCATCGCGTTTAACAATAGCGCCGTTAGTATCAAGAGGTGTTGCAGCATTGGCTAGTACTGAACCAGCGGCAACATTTGTTGCAGTTTGTCCGCCAACAAGACTTACAACGGTTGCACCTTGTGTACCAGTTACATCGCCAACTAATGATCCGGTAAAAGTAGCAGCGCTTCCAGAAACATTGCCAGTAACATTACCAATCAGATTTGCAGTAATAGTGCCAGCAGAAAAATTTCCTAAGCTATCTCGCTCTACTAAAGTATTCACTGTATTACTATTTGTTGCCGCATCAACAGTTACGGTTGCAGCTGCAACATTTGCTGCGGTTTGTCCACCAACTAAGCTTACGACTGTTGCCCCTTGAGTTCCCGTTACATCGCCAACAAGCGATCCAGTGAAATTGGTTGAGTTAGTTGCAGTTGTAGCAGTGGTTGCATTACCGCTGAGATTTGCAGTAATAATACCCGCAGAAAAGTTACCTAATGAATCACGTGATACTATAGCGTTTGCAGTATTAAGATTTATTGCCGTTGTTGCTGAGTTAGCAACTTTACCTGAGGTGCTAATAGTTGCAAGTTTTGAATCAGTGATTGCAGCTCCAGTGGCGATATCAGCATTAACAATTAATGAACTTGATAAATTGCCCAATGGATCATTATGCACAACGCCAGCTGCGGTAAATCCATCAACTGAGATAATGCCACCGGAAGATATTTTCATTTGTTCAGTACCATTGGTGCTGAATGATAAATTACCGCTATTGGCTGATAAACCTGCTGTGGTACTCCCCGTGAATGTTAATGATGGCAATGCGGTAGTTCCTGCAGGTAATTGTAATGTTCCCGTCAAAGTACCACCAGTAAGTGGCAAATCTAATGATGCATTACCCGTTAAACTTCCAATGAATGTATTTGCAGTTACATTGCCAGAACCATCACGCAAAACAATAGTATTGGGCGTAGCGGTAGTTACCGCGGTTGTTGCTGAATTAGCAACCAGACCAGAAGCTGTAAGCGTTGCAAGTTTTGAGTTGGCTATTGCAGCTGTTGGACTAATATCGGCATTAACAATTAATGAACTTGATAAGTTTCCTGATGAATCATTATGTACAACACCAGCAGTGCCAGCTAAATTATTAATCGAAACAACGCCGGCAGAACTTATTCCGATCGCTTGTGCACCATTAGTGCTTAATGATAATGCGCCACTACTAGCCGATAAGCCAGTTGTTGTACTACCAGTAAACGCGAGTGATGGTAATGCTGTTGTTCCAGCGGGAAGCTGCAATGTGCCTGTCAGGGTACCGCCAGTCAAAAGAAGATTGTTTGAAGCGCTACCGGTTAAATTTGCAGTAATGGTGCCGGCAGAGAAATTGCCTGATGCATCACGTGCAACAATGGTGCTTGGAGTATTTAAATTTGTTGCATTAGTTCCAATTGATATGATGCTTGCACCAGTACTGATATTTGTATAATTATCACCCGCCAGCAATGTCCTAAAATTAAGTGTTACGCCTGTTTTGCTTTGATAAACGAGTCCTGTTCCTGAACCGACATTTGCTCCCAGTGTCGTATTTGGCAAACTGAAAAGTGAAAACTCTATAGGATCAGTATCAATAATTGCATCGGGAGTACTACAGAGCCAGCTTGACCCTTCATACGCTGTTCCTTCAAGTATCAACACGTATGCTTGTCCCGCTTCGGTTCCGCTTGCAAAATCAGCCGGTCGTGTCCAATCAGCACTTTGTGCAAGCCATAGACCATTTTCTATCGGATTACTTTGACCAACAAGAAGCACTCGATCATTAGCTACTAATGTTACTCCATCAATGGTTTGTAGAGTAGCTGGTGGCGATCCGATATCAGTAGTGCTCACTACAAGCGCAGGAGTATGTGCTGAAAGTCCTGTTGATATAGCAGCATCGACATATGCTTTTGTTGCAGCATCAGTTGGATTAGCGACATCACCATCAAGGGTAATCATGTTCGTAGCAAAATTCCCCAATCCATCGCGTACAACAATATCTCCCGGTATATCTGAACTAGAAATTGTTGCCAAACTAGAATTGGCGATTGTTGCTGGAGTAATATCAGCATTAACAATTAATGAACTTGATAAATTTCCTGATGCATCACTATGAACAACACCAGCGGTGCCTGCTAAATTAGCAATTGAAACCACACCATCAGAACTTATTTGCATACTTTCTGCACCAAGAGTGCTGAATACTAAATTATCACCATTTGCAGAAAGCCCCGTGAGTGAACTACCTGTGCTAAACACCAGTGATGGTAAAGCAGCAGTTCCTGCAGGAAGTTCTAGAGTGCCCGTCATAGTATCACCAGCTATATCAACTTTTTCGTTAAGTTGCACTTGAATAGCTGCCACCGTTCCGGATAAAAATTCTAATTCAGCAGCAGTAATATCGCTTGAACTTAATTGATTAGTAATTGGGTCGGTGATAACAACATTACCTGGCGTTAATGTACCAACAACAAAATTATCATCAGTTTGCAGAACTCCAGCACCACTTCTATATAAATTGGTATCACCATCAAACACTATTTGTGTACCTGCTGTTGGTAACTGGAGTAGGTTATTAAATCCATCAAGTTGCATTACCGTATATTGTGAGACAATTTGTTCGCCATCGCCATCGTCACTATTTTGAAAATTAAATGAAAGTTCTGCGGTAGAACTATTTTTATTAATATCCCATCCACGTAACGCCGATGTTCCGCCAATAGGTAATGCGAAGAATAATCCTTCATCAGAATACAATTGCAAACCTGCAACTTGAGTACGATCAGTAGTTACTGAGGTTAGATCGGCTTGAGCATTCGATAGCATATACCATGTTGATGGGTTGGTTAGAAATGAATTATCAAAACCTATTGCCTGATTGCCATAAAGAGATGAATAATAATTAATTTCCGGATTGCTTGTCGTTGATATAGCAACTTGCATTATGGTGGTATTTTCATCAGTTGTAGACCCAATGGTCAGTGCATTGTCCATACCTAAATCAAAAAATGCAAGCGTAACATTGGTAGGATCATTAACACTTATCTTGGAATTTGTTGCGATACCGGCGTTAAAGTTTAATGTTGCAGAACCTTGCTGTAAAATATCTGCTATACAATCATGGATATCGACTCCTGATGCAAAAAGTTCTGTTGAGGAAGTGTCAGTAGAAAGTCCAATTTCCAAAGCAGTATCATAATTATGAACAGTGCCACCACTCATATATACAATGGCATTATCGCTCACCACAATACCGGTAGCTTCAGATATTCCTGCTATATTGCTACCATTAAATTCACAAGCAATTATTTCGGCAGTTGCTCCTGCACCACTTACTTGTATCTCAATATCTGATGAGGTATTGGTAAGTTCAAAAGTAGATCCAGAAAGAACCATAATGGATGGTCCAGCTTGGACTATATCAAATGAGTTACTTCTGAAACTAACGCTGTTAATTGTCACCGTTGCGTTGTCACTAATACTGATTCCCGTATTACAGACACCGCATACTCCCCCACCGATTACCAATCGAGCAGAAGATCCTGTTACATTTATACCCGTATTGGCAGCGGGACCAGATAATGAAGGAACGCCAAATAGAGTACAATTATTGCATTCAACAAATGCATCATTAATAAGCAATGCGGTACCATTATCTACAAAAAGACAATCATTAAATCCATAAGAAGTTGATGCGCCTCCTTCACAGCTTATACCAGTAAGGAAGTTTACTATCCGCACATTAGATATAACTGATAAAGTTCCAGTACTAAAAGAAATACCGGTGGCTAAAGGTGTAGCGGATTGGATAGTTATATTAGCAATACGCACCGTATCGTTAATTAAAAGTAAACCATTTGCCGGAGTGCTTGGTGAAATTATTACACTATTGGTGGAAGCCCCTACTATAGAAATACCGGTTGCGTTAATTGCCAAGGGTCCAGCACTATTATTTTCAGCATAAATTCCTGAGCTGATCATAATAGCAATTGGATTTGCCGTTGATGCAATGCCATTCGCAATTGTAATGGCTTTGGATAGCGTTAAATAAGGAGCATCAAATGATCCATTACCTGTGGAATCATTACCATATTTTGTAACATAAATGGTCTTACTTGAGGTGGGAGTCTCAGATCCACCGGTAGTAAACCATTCTAAATTAGTTGGTGTTGTTGGATTGGCATATAATACCTGATTTGCAGTTGGTACCGTAGATGGTAAAGAGACTGTATAACTTGTAGCAATAATGCTTGGCGCTGTGATGCCGACAAATTGTCCACCAGAACTGTCATTAAATTGCAAGATGTTTTGAACAACTTCATTAGTAACAGAAAGTGTTCCACTTACTGATTCATCAACTACAGAGAGATTATCGACACACAAATTTGCAATACAATTATTTACCGTAAGAGTTTGTATGATTGCATCCGTTGATGAAAGATTGGTGATTGTTGAATTTTGGATAATTTCATCAGTTGCTGAAAAATGAGCGATTGTCGCATTTTGTATTATGACATCAGTTGCTGAAAAATTAGTGATTGTTGAATTTTGAATAATTTCATCCAGCACCGATAATGTTCCGGTAACTGTTGCATCAACTACAGAAAGATTGGTGATTGCTGAATTTTGAATAATTTCATCTGTCAATGATAATGTTGTAATGGTTGCGTTTGACATTATCGCATCTGTTGCTGATAAATTTGTAACTGATAAGTTGGTCACCACAATATCAGTCGCTGATAAAGGTCCCGTCATCGTATCGCCAGATCTATTCACTTTACTATTGAGTTGTGTTTGGATTGGTGAAGTTACTCCCGTAAGATATTCCAATTCTGTGGCAGTAATATCACTTGATGATAATTGATTGGTAGTTGGATCAGTAATAACAACATTGCCTGGTGTTAACGTGCCAACAATAAAATTGTCATCAGTTTTAAGCACACTCGCACTGCTGCGATATAAATTGGTATCGCTATCGAATACAATCTGAGTTCCGGCAGTTGGTAGTTGAAGTTGATTATTAAGTCCATCAAGTTGCATCACTGTATATTGTGGGATAGCTATTTGTCCAACAATATCAGTGTTTTGATAGTTGAACGAAAGTACCGCTGCAGAGCCATTTTTATTAATATCCCATCCACGTAATGCGGATGCTCCACCAATTGGTGATCCTTCATCCGAATATAATTGAAGTCCAGCAATTTGAGTTCGATCGGTTGTTATTGCACTTAGATCTGCATTGCCGTTCGAGAGCACAAACCATGTTGATGGACCACTGAGAAGTGAGTTATCAAAACCTATTGCCTGAGCGCCATAAAGAGATGAATAATAGTTAATTTCGGGATTATCTGCCGTTGCTATAGCAACCTGAATTAATGTTGTATCTTGATCAGTTGTTGATCCAATGGTGAGCGAATCACCAGTATCTAAATCAAAAAATGCCAGCGTAACATTCGTTGCATCACTGATACTAATTTGAGAACTGGTTGCGGTACTTGCATTTAAATTTACTGTTGCAGAACCTTGCTGTAAAATATCGGTGGTGCAATTTTTAATAACAAGTGCTGATGCAGAAAGTACTGTGGAAGAAGTATCGGTAGAAAGTCCAATTTGTATACCGGTAGTATAATCATGCAGAGCACCGCCGCTGATATTAATAACAGCATTATCGCTAACCACTATACCAGTGCCTTCTGCTACTCCTAGAGTGCTTAACCCATCAAATTCACAACTTATTATATTAGCAACAGTTCCAGCTCCACTTACTTGAACATCAATATCTGAACTACTATTAGCTATTTCAAAAGTACATCCAGAAAGTGTTAACTGTGATGCGCCTGTTTGCACAACATCAAAAGCATTAATTCTAAAACTAACTCCACTGGCCGTGGCAAATGCATTATTCGTTACATTTAAACCAGTTGTACAAACGCCCACTACGCCGCCACTTATCACAATATTAGCGCCAGAACCGGTTGCCGTAACGCCAGTATTTGCAGCAGGTCCCACAAGAGAAAATGAACCAAAAAAGGTACTGTTATTACATTCAACATGTACGTTATTAACATCAAGCGCCGTGCCATTTGCTATAAAGAGGCAGTTATTAAATCCATATGAACTTGTCACACCACCAGAACATTCAATACCCACAAGGAAATTATACACATATACATTTTCAAGAACTGATAAATTTGCTGCAGAGAGCGTTATTCCGGTTGCCAATGGATCAGATGATTGGAATGTTACATTGATAATTTGTAAAGCATTATTTGATAAAAGAAGATTGTTAGCGGGAGTGTTTGGTGTAATTATTACACCCATGGGAGAATTTCCTGCGATAGAAATACCATCAGCAGTAATTGTTAAAGGCCCTGCACTATTATTCTCAACATATATCCCCGAAGCTATAAAAATAGTAATGGGATTTGTGCTTGATGCAAGGCCGTTGGCCACCGTAATTGCTTGAGATAGTGTTGCATATGGCAGGTCAAATGATCCATTACCTGTTACGTCATTACCATACGTGGCTACATAAATAGTTTCACTCGCTGCAGGTGCAACTGATCCTCCTGTAGTCACCCATGTTAAATCAGTTGCGGTTACCGAACCTGCACGCAATGTCTGATCTATGGTAGGTACCGTTGAAGGTAATGATAACGTGTAACTTGTAGGAATAACGCTTGGTGCTTGTAATCCTATAAAGTTTCCACCAGCTGTATTAAAGTTAAGGAAAGTTTGAACGATCTCATTATTAACTGACAATGTACCACTAACTGATTCATCAACTACAGAGAGATTGTTAACACAGAGGTTTGCTACACAATTACTTACCGTAAGATTTTGTATAACAGCATCAGTTGCTGATAAATTTGTTGCTGATAAATTGGTAACCACAATATCAGTTGCTGATAAAGGTCCCGTCATGGTGTCACCAGATCTGTTGACCTTACTATTTAATTGAGTTTGTATTGGTGAAGTTACACCCGATACATATCCAAGTTCTGTTCCCGTTACCGTGCTTGATGCAAGCTGATTAGTAACCGGTGCAGTTACCACAGCTCTGTCGGGAGTTAATGTTCCAACGATAAAATTGTCATCAGTTTTAAGTACACTGGCACTACTTCTATATAAATTAGTATCTCCAGCAAAAACAATCTGCGTTCCGGCTGTTGGTAGTTGCAGTTGATTGTTAAATCCATCAAGTTGCATGACCGTATATTGTGGAATAGCTATTTGACCAACAATATCAGTATTTTGATAATTGAATGATAATGCAGCTGCAGACCCATTTTTATTAACATTCCATCCACGCAATGCTGATGTTCCGCCAATAGGTGAACCTTCATCGGAATATAGTTGAAGACCTGCAATTTGTGTTCGATCGGTGGTGATTGCAGTCAAGTCAGCAGTGCCGTTCGAGAGCATAAACCATGATGATGGACCGCTCAAAAGTGAATTATCAAAGCCTATAGCCTGAGAAGAATACAACGATGAATAATAATTAATTTCAGGGTTATCTGCTGTTGCTATAGCGACCTGTATTAACGTAGTATCTTGATCAATTGTTGATCCAATGGTGAGCGCATCATTAGTATCTAAATCGAAAAATGCGAGGATAACATTAGTTGCATCGTTAATACTAATTTGAGAACTTGAAGCGGTACTCGCGTTTAAGTTTAATGTTGCAGAGCCCTGTTGTAAGATATCGGTGGTGCAATTTTTAATAACAAGCGCTGATGCAAAAAGTGATGTTGAAGAAGTATCGGTAGAAAGTCCAATTTGTATGCCTGTAGTATAATCATGCATACTACCACCGCTAATGACCACAGATGCATTATCGGTAACCACTATAGCAGTACCTTCTGCTACACCCAGGCCATTAAGACCACCAAATTCACAACCAACTATTTCAGCGCTCGTTCCTGCGCCACTTACTTGAACTTCAATATCTGATGTTCCTGTTGTCAGCTCAAAGGTACATCCAGAAAGTGTCATCCGTGATGCACCTGTTTGTGCGATATCAAAAGTGTTATATTTAAAATCAGGACCACTTATGGTAGTCGTTGCGTTGCCGGTGAGATCAATACCAGTTGTACATAGTGCAATAGAGCCACCATAAATTGAAGAATTAGAATTGGCTCCCGTCAGAACAATACCAGTATTTGCTGGGGAAGGCGTTGCAAGGGAAGTACCAAAAATATTAATATTATTACATTCAATAATGGTATTATCAACACTGAGAGCTGTTCCGTTGGCGCCAAAAAAACAGTTATTAAATACATAAAAATCGGTGAGTCCTCCTGAGCAACTTATACCAACGAGAAAATTAAAAATATTTATATTATTGAATGCCGATAAGCTTCCGGTAGTTAAGACAATACCCGTTGCCAATGGGTCAGAAGACTCTAATGTTATATTAGAAATAAGTATTGTATTATTAACCAAAAGTAGATCATTTGTTGGTGTGTTAGGTATAATTATTACGCCGCTTGAAGAATCTCCTACGATAGAAATACCATCAGCAGTAACTGTTAATGGGCCAGCGCTATTATCTTCAACATATACACCAGTAGCTATAAGAATAGTAATTGGATTTGTGCTTGATGCGAGACTATTAGCAGTAACAATTGCTTGAGAAAGAGAGGCGTATGGAAGATCAAATGATCCATTACCCGTAATATCATTCCCATAAGTAGTGACATAAATAGTTTCACTCACTGCAGGTGTAATGGATCCTCCTTCTGTCACCCATTCTAAATCAGTTGCAGTTACTGAACCTGCACGTAATGTCTGATCTATGGTAGGTACCGTTGAAGGTAATGATAACGTGTAACTTGTTGACACAACGCTTGGTGCTTGTAATCCTACAGAGTGTCCACCAGTTGTATTAAAGTTAAGGAAAGTTTGAACGATCTCATTATTAACCGATAGTGTACCACTGACTGATTCATCAACTGCAGAAAGATTGATAACACAAAGGTTTGCTACACAATTACTTACCGTAAGGTTTTGTATCACCCCATCCGTTGCTGATAAAGTTGTTGCTGATAAATTTGTAACAACAATATCGGTCGCTGATAATGTTCCCGTTATAGTGCCGCCAGATGTACTGATTTTACTATTCAGTTGAGTTTGGATTGGTGAAGTTACACCTGATACGTAACTAAGTTCTGTTCCTGTTACTGTACTTGATGCAAGTTGATTAGTTACTGGTGCAGTTACCACAGCTCTATCGGGAGTTAAGGTATCAACGATAAAATTATCATCAGTTTGCAGAACTCCGGCACTGCTTCTGTATAAATTAGTATCTCCATCAAAAACGATCTGAGTGCCTGCTGCTGGCAGTTGAAGTTGATTATTAAATCCATCAAGTTGCATAACCGTGTATTGTGGAATAGCTATTTGTCCAACAATATCGGTGTTTTGATAATTGAACGAAAGTGCCGCTGCAGAGCCATTTTTATTAACATCCCATCCACGTAATGCGGATGTTCCACCAATTGGTGATCCCTCATCAGAATATAATTGAAGTCCCGCAATTTGAGTTCGGTCGGTGGTGATCGCTGTCAAATCAGCATTGGCATTGGAAAGCATAAACCATGTTGATGGATTACTGAGAAGTGAATTATCAAAGCCTATTGCCTGAGCGCCATACATGGATGAATAATAATTAATTTCCGGATTGTCAGCCAATGCTATAGCTACCTGCATTAATGTAGTATCTTGATCAGTTGTCGATCCAATGGTGAGCGCATCACCGGTATCTAAATCAAAGAATGCAAGGGTAACATTCGTTGCATCATTAATACTAATTTGAGAACTAGTTGCGGTACTCGCGTTTAAATTTACTGTTGCAGAACCTTGTTGTAAAATATCGGTCGTACAATCACGAATAACAAGGGCTGATGCAGATAACGCCGTTGAAGAGGTATCAGTAGAAAGTCCAACTTGTATACCAGTGGTATAATTGTGCATACTACCACCACTAATATTTACAACAGCATTATCAGTAACCAATATACCGGTACCTTCAGGGCTTCCTGATATGCTACTACCACTAAAATCACAGCTGATAATTTCAGTACTAGTTCCTGCCCCACTTGCCTGTATCTCAATGTCCGAACTGCTTGTTGTTAATTCAAGCGTACACCCAGAAAGCACCAATTGAGATGCACCAGCTTGCACAACGTCAAACTCATTGAGTCTAAATCCAACACCGCTTATGGTACCGATTGCATTATTAGCTATGTTAAAACCGGTTGTGCATAATCCACATATGCCACCGCTGATTGAAAAAAGGGCATTAGATCCTGTTATGCTTACACCCGTATTTGCAGAGGGCCCAAGAATTGATGAAGTGCCAAAAATAGTACAGGTATTGCTTTCAACAACAACATTATCAATCACCAAGGCTGTTCCGTTACCTACAAAAAAACAGGAGTTAAATCCATAAGAATCAGTAGTGCTTCCTGAGCAGTTCACGCCAACAAGAAAATTAAATATCCTTACATCACTCATTACCGATAAGCTTCCTGCAGTAAACGATATTCCTGTTGCCAAAGGCGTAGCAGATTGGAAACAGATATCCGCTATCCGAATAGTGTTGCTTACTAAAAGCAGATTGTTTGATGGTGTATTGGGCATTATCACAACGCTGCTTGCAGAATCTCCTACGATAGAAATTCCATCAGCAGTAACTGTTAATGGACCAGCGCTATTATTTTCAACGTAAATACCCGATATAATAAAAATAGTAATTGGATTTGTGCTTGATGCGAGACTATTAGCAGTAACAATTGCTTGAGAAAGAGAGGCGTATGGTAGATCGAATGATCCATTACCCGTAATATCATTCCCATAGGTGGTGACATAAATCGTTTCACTCACTGCAGGTGTAATGGATCCTCCTTCTGTCACCCACTCTAAATCAGTTGCAGTTACCGAACCTGCTCGTAACGTTTGATCTATGGTAGGTACCGTTGAAGGTAATGATAACGTGTAACTCGTAGGGATAACGCTTGGTGCCTGCAATCCAACAAATTTTCCGCCAGCTGCATCAAAGTGAAGGAAAGTTTGAATGATCTCATTATTAACCGATAGTGTACCACTGATTGATTCATCAACTGCAGAAAGATTGGTAACACAAAGGTTTGCTACACAATTACTTACCGTAAGGTTTTGTACAACACTATCCGTTGCTGATAAAGTTGTTGCTGATAAATTGGTAACAACAATATCAGTCGCTGATAATGTTCCAGTTATAGTGCCGCCAGATGTACTGATTTTACTATTCAATTGAGTTTGGATTGGTGAAGTTACGCCCGATACGTAACTAAGTTCTGTCCCGGTCACTGTACTTGATGCAAGTTGATTAGTTACTGGTGCAGTTACCACAGCTCTATCGGGAGTTAAGGTACCAACAATAAAATTGTCATCAGTTTTAAGCACACTCGCACTGCTGCGATATAAATTGGTATCGCTATCGAATACAATCTGGGTACCAGCTGCCGGTAGTTGAAGTTGATTATTAAATCCATCAAGTTGCATGACCGTATATTGTGGAATAGCTACTTGACCAATAATATCAGTATTTTGATAATTGAAGGATAATGCAGCTTCAGATCCATTTTTATTAATATCCCATCCACGCAGCGCTGATGTTCCACCAATTGGTGATCCTTCATCCGAATACAATTGAAGTCCAGATATCTGTGTTCGATCGGTTGTTATTGCGGTTAAATCAGCACTGCCGTTTGAGAGCATAAACCATGTTGATGGACCGCTCAGAAGTGAGTTATCAAAACCTATTGCCTGAGCGCTATAGAGCGATGAATAATAATTAATTTCCGGATTATCCCCTGTCGTTATAGCAACCTGTATTAACGTAGTATCTTGATCAATCGTTGATCCAATTGTTAATGAATCACCGTTATCCAAATCAAAGAATGCAAGCGTAACATTAGTTGCATCATTAATGCTAATAAGAGAACTCGTGGCGGTACTCGCATTTAAGTTTAATGTTGCAGAACCCTGTTGCAAGATATCGGTGGTGCAATTTTTAATAACAAGCGCTGATGCCGATAATGCCGTTGAAGAAGTATCGGTAGAAAGCCCAATTTGTATACCGGTAGTATAATCATGCATAGTACCACTGCTAATGACGACAGAGGCGTTATCGGTAACCACTATAGCGGTACCTTCTGCTACGCCAAGGCTGTTAAACCCACCAAATTCACAACCAACTATTTCAGCACTAGTCCCTGCACCACTTACTTGAACTTCGATATCTGAAGTTCCTGTCGTTAGTTCAAAGGTACATCCAGAAAGTGTCATCCGTGATGCACCTGTTTGTACGATATCAAAAGTGTTATATTTAAAATTGGTACCATTGATGCTAGTAGTTGCATTGCCGGTGAGATCAATGCCAGTTGCACATAACGCAATTGAACTGCTATAAACTGAAGAATTAGAGCTTGAGCCAGTCAAAGCGATACCAGTATTTGCTGGGGAAGGAGATAGTAAGGAAGTACCAAAAATATTAATATTATTACATTCAATAATGGTATTATTAACACTGAGAGCTGTTCCATTTGACACAAAGAAACAGTTGTTAAATATATAAAAATCGGTAAGTCCTCCTGAGCAACTTATACCAACGAGAAAATTGAAAATATTTATATTATCGAATGTTGATAAACTTCCGGCTGTCAAAACAATACCCGTTGCTAATGGAGTGGGAGATTGGAATGTTACATTAATAATTTGTAAGGAATTATTTGATAAAAGAAGATTGTTGCTTGGAGTAGTTGGTACAATCATTACACCATTAGCAGCAGCTCCTACAATAGAGATGCCATCGGCAGCGATGGTTAATGGACCAACATTGTTATTTTCGACATACATACCAGGATTTATGCTGATCGTAATGGGATCTGCAGCAGAAGAAAGAGTATTGGCAAGAGTAATTGCTTGTGCAAGACTTGCATAGGGTGCCGTATATGATCCATCACCCGTAATATCATTACCATATGTTGTGACATAAATGATTCTGCTTACCGTAGGAGGAACAGAACCTCCTCCGGTCTGATTAACCCATTCTAAAATAGTTGGTGTTATTGAATTTGCACTGAGCACTTGATTACCAGCAGGAAGAGCTGCTGGTAATGTTAACGTATAACTTGTTGGTACAGTAACTGGTGCTTGAATGCCAATATAATTAATACCAGGATCTTGGAAATTAAGGAATGTTTGGACAACCTCATTTGTTACTGATAAATTATCGACACATAAATTTGTTATGCAATTGGTTACGGTAAGATCATTTATCACAGCATCAGTTGCAGAGAGATTTGTTACCGTCAATTGGGGAACGACTGAAGATACAGCACCAGTTGCTCCCGTTGGGCCAGTTACTCCCGTAGCTCCAGTATTGCCGATTGGACCGGTAGAGCCGGTTGATCCAGTAATTCCCGTTGCTCCTGCCCCTGTTGCTCCTGTGCTACCTGTTGCACCTGTTGCTCCAGTAGCACCGGTCGATCCTGCAATACCAGTTATACCAATCACAGAACCACTAATAATAAGATCAACAACAGATAAATTATTAACACACAAATCACCTATGCAATCTGTTATATTTACATTACCATTAAGTGTCACATCGCCATTCACCGATAAATTACCCGCAATGGAAACATTGTCTTTAAATTTTGCTTTATCTTTAAATGTTGCTTTTTTACCAACTTTTAATTTGCCCTGTGCGTGAATACCTTGTTTAGTGTGAAGATGTTTATACAGAGTCGTTTTTCCCAGTACATCCACGTTCTCATCAATAACGCGTGTTGGTAAACGCTTGTATGCAATAAAATCAGAATCCGTATTTAAGGTTCCTTCCATAACTTGACTGATTACTGTATCCAAAGCAGATGCAAGCCGCTCAGCTTCTGCTGTCTCTAACTGGTGATAGTTCTTTTGTAAAATATCTTCTGCATATGCAAGACTTTCAAGAACAGCATCATGCTCTGCATAATGGAATCCACGAGTAATATGTTTATTGAGAGCGTGTAGCATTGAATTTTCATTGTCATCCAATTTGCTTATTGCACTGATGACATCTGCAATATTGCTTAATTGTTTATCAAGAAATATGTACGATGCGTTGTCATCTTCGACAATTAAAGACATATCTAATTCTGATAAGTTGGCAGCTAAATCTTCTGCCATTGCAACCAAAGGTAGAGGAGCAATCAATAAAGAAAATGACATAAATAAATAAAAGAAGCGTGAAAAGCGTATATTGAGCATAGAACACCTTTTTGAAAAAATAATTGTCATTAATGTGAATACATACAAACAAAAAGACTCCTGCATTAACAAGAGTCTTTTTGTTTGTACAAAAAAATTAGTTTTTATATATTATTTTCTAGGTTTTTCACTCTTCCAATAAATTCTTGAATTTGTTCACGTAGGTTGCAGATTGCCTCATGCATTGTTTCATTGTTAATGGTTAGTTCTGTTACCTGATCCTTAAGACTATTGATAGTACTTTGTTGTTTTTTCATTTCATTCAACAATAGAACAGGTAACACATGATATTGAACCGCTTCTATATCACCATCATTATTTCTGAAAACAATATCAGGGAATATTTCATCAACTTCTTCTGCAATTAAACCATACTGAGTAGTTTCTGTTTCATCGCCATTATATGCAAAAGTTACGGGACGAAGTTTAAGAATATCTTCCGAAGTTTCATTCATATCCTGAACATTGTGTTTGAATTTTATTGATGATGTTGTGGTTCCGAGTACATTACTTGCATTGACAAGAACAGCAACGCCACTACTCGATGTTTGTCCACTAATTCCTGCAATAGCGCATGTTGTTTGTGATGTTCCAATGCGTGTAGTATTTGCTTCGGCAGTTGTTGCAGCGTTAGCATTGATATAAATATTACCACTTCCTGTTGCAAGTGTTCCTCCTGCACTAGCGCCAATGGCAATATTAGTGCTTCCTGTTGTAACAGCAGCAAGTGCGCTATTACCTACTGCCGTATTAGAAGATCCTGTTGTATTGGTTTCCAGAGCTAAGTTACCTACTGCCGTATTATTTATTCCCGTTGTACTATTTAATAATGCATTACGACCACATGCTGTATTTGCAGTACCAATTGAGTTAGTATTAAGAGCATTTAGACCAATTGCGGTATTGTTTGCGCCAGTTGTATTTACTTGTAATGCATTAAAGCCAACTGCCGTATTATCGCCACCTGCTGTATTTGTAGCCAATGCGCTTGATCCAACTGCTGTGTTTCCAGTTGCGGTGTTGGCAGTAAGGGCATTAAATCCAACTGCTGTGTTATCAGTACCGGTTGTATTGGTATTTAATGCTTGATAACCAATTGCTGTATTATCGGTACCAATTGTATTTACTTCTAATGCTTGATAACCAACCGCAGTATTATTGATACCTATTGTGTTTGCAGCTAATGATTCAAAACCAACCGCAACATTAAATGTACCAGTTGTATTTGCAACCAATGAACTAGCCCCCACTGCAGTATTTCCGTCAACTGTATTAATTGCTAAGGCATTATAGCCAACTGCAGTATTATTTGAACCAATCACATTAGAAGTTATCGCATGCCAACCGAGCGCGGTATTCTGAATTCCTGTTGTATTTGCAGCCAATGAAGCAGATCCAACTGCAATATTGTTACTTCCAGCTGTATTGGCTAGCAAGCTATTATTACCTACTGCTGTATTAGATGAGCCTGTATTTGCTGTTAATGCATTGTAACCTAATGCGGTATTGAATTCTCCTATTGTGTTAGTAGCCATTGCGTTCCATCCAAGGGCAGTATTCTCAACTCCCGTTGTGTTTGCATTCATTGCAAGATAACCAACTGCAACGTTAGATCCGGCAGTTTGACTTTGCATTGCACCCGAACCGATAGCCACGTTTTGCGCAGAAGCAGTACTTGTCGACAATGCATTTGCACCTACGGCTGTATTATTTGTTCCTGTTGCGCTTGCAGCTAATGCACTAGAACCAACGGCTGTATTTCCACTAACGATACTATTGTTAAGCGCATTAAAACCAACAGCTGTATTAGTTGTTCCAACAATATTTGTTGCTAATGCACCGGAACCAATTGCTGTATTATTAATCCCTGTTGTGTTTGCCTGTAAAGCGGTAAAACCAACTGCAGTGTTATCAATACCTACTGTATTTGCAGCCAATGATTGCAAACCAACAGCAACATTAAATGTACCAGTTGTATTTGCAGCTAATGCAGAATTGCCTATTGCGGTATTGCTTGCGGCAGTATTAGCTGTTAAGGCAAAAACCCCAATCGCCAGATTGTTGCCACTTGTTGTATTTGCAGCTAATGCAGAATTGCCAATTGCTATATTATCAGTACCTATTGTATTTACTAATAAAGCATCATTACCAATCGCCACATTATTATTACCTGTTGTATTTGCAGCTAATGCATGATTACCAATTGCTGTATTAGCTTCCCCTATCGTATTTGCAGTTAGTGCACTTACACCCACAGCAGTGTTATCAATACCGGTAGTATTTGCAGCTAATGAGCTAGAACCAACTGCTGTGTTGCCACTCACGGTACTATTAGTGAGCGCATTAAAACCGATGGCCGTATTTGTTGTGCCAACTATGTTAGCATCTAATGCATTTGCACCGACTGCAGTATTATTTATCCCTGTTGTATTTACAGCTAACGAACTTAAACCAACGGCAACGTTACCAGTTCCTGTTGTGTTTGCAGCTAATGAACTAGAACCAACTGCCGTGTTGCCACTCACGGTACTATTAGTGAGCGCATTAAAACCGATGGCCGTATTTGTTGTGCCAACTATGTTAGCATCTAATGCATTTGCACCGACTGCAGTATTATTTATCCCTGTTGTATTTACAGCTAACGAACTTAAACCAACGGCAACGTTACCAGTTCCTGTTGTGTTTGCAGCTAATGAGCTAGAACCAACTGCTGTGTTGCCACTCACGGTACTATTAGTGAGCGCATTAAAACCGATGGCCGTATTTGTTGTGCCAACTATGTTAGCATCTAATGCATTTGCACCGACTGCAGTATTATTTATCCCTGTTGTATTTACAGCTAACGAACTTAAACCAACGGCAACGTTACCAGTTCCTGTTGTGTTTGCAGCTAATGAACTAGACCCAACTGCGGTGTTTCCACTCACGGTGCTAACGGTAAGAGCATTAAATCCAACTGCTGTATTCGTCGTCCCAACAGTATTTGTTGCTAATGCGCTAGCGCCAAGTGCCGTATTATCGATACCGGTGGTGTTTGCAGCTAATGAACTTAAACCAACAGCAGTGTTACCAGTTCCTGTTGTGTTTGCAGCTAATGAACTAGAACCAACTGCAGTGTTTCCACTCACGCTAGTCTTTGTAAGAGCATTAAAACCGACTGCTGTATTAGTTGAACCAAGAGAGTTTGTTGTTAATGCGTTTGTTCCAACGGCTGTATTATTATTACCGCTCGTATTTGCTGCTAGTGCAGCGCTACCAACGGCAGTGTTGCTTGCACCTGTGGTATTTCCTGTAAGTGCAGTTGCACCAACTGCCGTATTAGATATCCCTGTGGAATTTGTAGCAAGCGAGCTTGCACCAACTGCGGTGTTAGATGTACCTGTGGTATTTACAGCCAATGAACTTGATCCAACGGCAGTATTAGATGAACCTGATGAATTTATTGATAAGGAACTTGATCCAACCGCAGTATTAGATGAACCTATTGTGTTACTTTGAAGGGCACTTACTCCAACTGCAGTGTTAGATGACCCTGTTGTGTTAAATTCAAGCGAACTCATACCAACTGCCACATTGTTTATACCTGTTGTATTTGTAGCAAGTGCATTTGTTCCAACTGCAGTATTTCCACTTACTGTATTGAGCTGGAGAGCCCCACTACCCACAGCAATATTATTACTAGCTGTAGTATTAGACTCACCTGCAGTATAACCAATGAATGTATTATTTGATCCTGATGTTAAAGTGTCGGCAGAATACGCACCCATGGATGTATTTTGAGTACCAGATGTAAGACTTTGTCCCGTGTTTCTTCCCATGACAACATTGGCCGATCCTGTGAGAGTAAAATTACCACTATTGAACCCAATAAAAATATTATCTGCTGGACCAAAATCATGAATAAATACACTACCACCTTTTAAAATGTTACCAGCAGTTGCAGTACTTGGATCGGGTAAACTGAGATTCATGGCAGAAATTGTTTGCGTTACAGTGACACCTGATGCGCTAACATTCATTTGCTCACCACCGACGATATCGAATGATAATACATTTGCAGTTGCAGCTGATATACCAGTATTGGTTCCACCAGCAAATTGAAGTGACGGTACTGCAGCAGTTCCTACTGGAATTGTCAGTATTCCTGAATCAACCGTAACACCTGCTGAACTGATATTCATGCGCTCAACACCACCTGTATCAAACGATAATGTATTTGCAGTTGCCGATGATATACCGGTATTAGTACCACCAGTAAATTGGAATGATGGCGCTGCTGCAGTTCCTGCTGGAACTGCCAGAGTTCCGGTGAGCGTTCCACCAGTGAGTGGTAAATCCAACGATGCATGCCCTGTTAGACTTGCGGTTATTGTTCCAGCAGCGAAATTATTTGATCCATCGCGTTTAACAATAGCATTGGCAGTGTTTGCGCTTGTTGCAGCATTAGCAAGTACTGCGCCTGCAGCAACGTTGGCTGCAGTTTGCCCACCAACAAAGCTCACTACCGTTGCGCTTTGAGTACCGGTAACATCACCAGCAAGTGACCCGCTAAAACTGCCAGCACTTGTTGCCGTTGTTGCATTACCATTTAAGCTTGCAGTGATTGTTCCTGCAGCGAAATTATTAGATCCATCACGAACAACAATATCACCTGCAATGTTGCTGCTCGAAATTGTTGCCAAAGCACTATTGGCAATTGTTCCTGCAGTGATATCTGCATTTACAATTAATGAGCTTGTTAATAATCCTGCTGCACTATTATGTACAACACCTGCCGTTGAGAACGCATCGATGGTGACACCTGATGAACTGATATTCATGCGTTCAACACCACTGGTATCAAAGGATAATGTATTTGCAGTTGCTGATGATATACCCGTATTAGTTCCACCAGTAAATTGGAATGATGGCGCTGCTGCAGTTCCTGCTGGAACTGTCAGTGTTCCGGTGAGCGTGCCACCAGTAAGTGGTAGATCTAATGACGCCCCACCAGTAACATTACCAATTAAGTTTGCAGTAATGGTACCGGCAGCAAAATTATTTGATCCATCACGTTTAACAATAGCGTTGGCAGTGTTTGCGCTTGTTGCAGCATTAGCAAGTACTGCGCCGGCAGCAACGTTGGCTGCAGTTTGTCCACCAACAAAACTCACTACCGTCGCACTTTGTGTACCAGTAACATCACCAGCAAGTGACCCGCTAAAACTGCCAGCACTTGTTGCCGTTGTTGCATTACCATTTAAGCTTGCAGTGATTGTTCCTGCAGCGAAATTATTAGATCCATCACGAACAACAATATCGCCTGCAATGTTACTGCTCGAAATTGTTGCTAAAGAACTATTAGCGATTGTCCCTGCAGTGATATCTGCATTGACGATTAATGAACTGGTGAGTAGCCCTGCTGCACTATTATGTACAACACCTGCCGTTGAGAATGCATCAATAGTGATACCTGATGAACTGATATTCATGCGTTCAACACCACTGGTATCAAAGGATAATGTATTTGCAGTTGCTGATGATATACCCGTATTAGTTCCACCAGTAAATTGGAATGATGGCGCTGCTGCAGTTCCTGCTGGAACTGTCAGTGTTCCGGTGAGTGTTCCACCAGTGAGTGGTAAATCTAACGATGCATGCCCTGTTAGACTTGCGGTTATTGTTCCAGCAGCGAAATTATTTGATCCATCACGTTTAACAATAGCGTTGGCAGTGTTTGCGCTTGTTGCAGCATTAGCAAGTACTGCGCCGGCAGCAACGTTGGCTGCAGTTTGTCCACCAACAAAACTCACTACCGTCGCACTTTGTGTACCAGTAACATCACCAGCAAGTGACCCGCTAAAACTGCCAGCACTTGTTGCCGTTGTTGCATTACCATTTAAAGCAGCAGTAATTGTTCCAGCAGCAAAATTATTAGATCCATCACGAGCAACAATAGCTCCAGCGGTATTGAGTGGTGTTGCTGTTGTTGCTGAATTGGCAACTTTACCAGCAGTGGTGATAGTTGCTAGTTTTGAATCAGTGATTGCTGCAGTTCCACTAATATCAGCATTGACAATTAATGAACTTGATAAATTTCCTGATGAATCATTGTGTACAACACCTGCACTGGTAAATCCATCAATTGAGATGATACCACCGGATGAAATTTTCATTTGTTCTGCACCATTGGTGCTGAATGATAAATTACCCGTAGCAGCAGAAAGACCTGATGTTGTGCTACCAGTAAACACGAGTGATGGTAATGCAGTTGTTCCTGCTGGAAGTTGTAATGTTCCTGTCATGGTATCGCCAGCCTTGAGTACGTTGAGCGATGCAGCACCTGTTAAACTTGCAGTAATTATACCAGCAGCAAAGTTCTTAGATGCATCACGCTCAACAATGGTACTTGCGGTATTAAGAGGTGTTGCTGCATTAGCCAACAGTGTCGCAGCAGCAACATTGGCTGCAGTTTGTCCGCCAACAAAGCTTACAACAGTTGCTCCTTGAGTACCGGTAACGTCACCGGCTAATGATCCACTAAAACTGCCAGCACTTGTTGCTGTTGTTGCATTACCATTGAGTGCAGCAGTAATCGTACCAGCAGCAAAGTTATTAGATGCATCACGCTTAACAATGGCACTTGCGGTATTAAGAGGTGTTGCTGCATTTGCTAATAATGTCGCCGCAGCAACATTGGCAGCAGTTTGACCACCAACGGTACTGACTACCGTTGCTCCTTGTGTACCGGTAACATCGCCAACTAATGATCCGGTGAAACTAGCAGCGCTTCCAGAAACATTGCCAGTAACATTACCCGTGACATTGCCAATAAGACTTGCGGTGATTGTTCCAGCAGCGAAATTATTTGATCCATCACGTTCAACAATAGTACTTGCGGTATTAAGAGGTGTTGCGGCATCAACAGTTACGGTGGCTGCGGCGACATTTGCAGCAGTCTGACCACCAACAAGACTTACTACCGTTGCGCTTTGAGTGCCGGTAACATCTCCAGCAAGTGATCCACTAAAACTGCCTGCGCTTGTTGCTGTTGTGGCATTACCATTTAAAGCAGCAGTGATTGTTCCAGCAGCAAAATTATTAGATCCATCACGAGCAACGATAGCTCCAGCAGTATTCAGTGGCGTTGCTGTTGTTGCTGAATTGGCAACAAGACCCGAAGCTGTAAGCGTTGCAAGTTTTGAATTGGCTATTGCTGCTGTTGGACTAATATCACTATTAACAATTAATGAACTTGATAAATTACCTGATGAATCATTATGAACAACGCCAGTTGCAGTAAAGGCGTCAACCGAAATCACACCACCAGAAGATATTTTTATTTGTTCAGTGCCATTGGTGCTGAATGATAAGTTGCCACTATTGGCTGATAATCCTGCTGCGGTACTACCCGTGAATGTTAATGATGGCAATGCCGTAGTTCCTGTAGGCAGTTGTAATGTTCCTGTCAAAGTACCACCAGTAAGCGGCAAATCTAGTGATGCATGACCTGTTAAACTTCCAATGAATGTATTTGCAGTTACATTGCCAGAACCATCACGCAATACAATAGTATTTGGTGTAGCCGTAGTTACTGCAGTTGTTGCGGAATTAGCAACGAGCCCTGTAGCAGTGAGTGTTGCAAGCTTTGAATTGGCTATTGCAGCTGTTGGACTGATGTCAGCATTAACAATTAACGAACTTGATAAATTCCCGGATGAATTATTATGTACAACACCTGCAGTTCCGGCTAAATCATCAATAGTAACAACTCCGGCAGAACTTATTCCCATCGCTTGTGCACCATTAGTACTTAATGATAATGCGCCACTACTCGCCGATAAACCAGTTGTGGTGCTACCGGTAAATACTAATGATGGTAATGATGTTGTTCCAGCGGGTAGTTGTAAAGTGCCGGTTAGGGTACCGCCAGTTAAAAGAAGATTATTGGAAGCAGTTCCTGTTAAATTGGCAGTAATGGTGCCGGCAGAGAAATTGCCTGATGCATCGCGTCCAACGATAGTACTTGGAGTATTTAAATTTGTCGCATTAGTTCCAATTGATATAGTATTTGCACCGGTAGTAATATTTGTATAAATATCACCAGCGAGCAATGTCCTAAAATTAAGTGTTACACCTGTTTTGCCTTGATAAACGAGCCCTGTTCCTGAACCAATATTGGCTCCCGTTGTTGTGTTCGGCAAAGTAAAGAGCGAAAACTCTATAGGATCAGTATCAATAACTGCGTTGGGAGTATTGCACAGCCAGCTTGATCCTTCATACGCTGTTCCTTCAAGTATCAAGACATACGCTTGTCCCGCTTCAGTTCCCGTAGCAAAATCAGCAGGTCGAGTCCATGCTCCTGCAGCTGCGAGCCAAAGACCATTTTCTACCGGATCGGTTTGGCCGACAAGAAGCACTCTATCATTTGTGCTCAGTGTTACACTATCAATGGTCTGTAGACCAGTTGGTGGCGATCCAATATCAGTAGTGCTTACCACAAGCGCAGGAGTATGTGCCACAAGGCCTGTTGATATGGCAGCATCAACATATGCCTTTGTTGCAGAATCAGTTGGATTAGTAACAGTGCCATCAATGGTGATCATATTGGTGGCAAAATTCCCCAATCCATCACGCACAACAATGTCTCCCGGTATATCTGAGTTAGAAACCGTCGCCAATTTATCATTGGTTATTGTTGCAGAAGTGATATCAGCATCAACAATTAATGAGCTTGATAAATTACCTGATGCATCATTATGAACAACACCAGCAGCACCTGCAAATCCATCAATAGAAACCACACCAGTTGAACTTATTTTCATACTTTCTACACCAGCATTACTAAATGATAAATTATCACCATTTGCAGAAAGTCCCGTGAGTGAACTCCCTGTACTAAATACCAGTGATGGTGAGGCTGTAGTTCCTGCAGGAAGTTCTAGAGTGCCGGTCATAGTATCACCGGATCTGTTCACCTTGCCATTTAATTGTGTTTGAATCGGTGAAGTGACACCAGCAAGATACTCCAATTCAGTAGCAGTAATATCGCTTGAACTTAATTGGTTAGTAGTTGGATCGGTAATAACGACATTCCCTGGTGTTAATGTACCGACAACAAAATTATCATCAGTTTGCAGAACTCCAGCACTACTTCTATATAAATTGGTATCACCATCAAAAACTATTTGTGTGCCCGCTGTTGGCAACTGAAGTAAATTATTAAATCCATCGAGTTGCATGACCGTATATTGTGGAACAGCTACTTGACCAACAATATCAGTATTTTGAAAATTAAATGAAAGTTCTGCAGTAGAACCATTTTTATCAACATCCCATCCACGCAATGCTGATGTTCCACCAATAGGCGATCCTTCGTCGGAATATAGTTGAAAACCTGCAATTTGTGTTCGATCAGTAGTTATTGCAGTTAGGTCAGCGTTAGCATTGGATAACATAAACCACGATGATGGATTGGTGAGTAGTGAATTATCAAAGCCTATCGCTTGGTTGCCATAGATAGATGGATAATAGTTAATTTCAGGATTATTGGCTGATGCTATAGCGGTCTGAATTAATGTTGTATTTTGATTTGCTGTCGATCCAATGGTCAACGCATTGTTCATATCTAAGTCAAAAAATGCAAGCGTAACATTGGTAGGATCATTAACATTTATTTTGGAACTTGTCGCGGTACCAGCATTAAAGTTTAATGTTGCAGAACCTTGTTGTACAATATCTGTTATACAATCGTGAATACCAACTCCCGATGAAAATAATTCTGTTGAGGAAGTATCAGTAGAAAGTCCAATTTGCAAAGCAGTATCATAATTATGAACAGTGCCACCACTCATATACACAGTAGCATTATCACTCACCATGATACCGGTACCTTCAGATGTTCCTCCTACGCTGCTACCATTAAATTCACAACTAATTATCTCCGCAATTGCTCCTGCGCCACTTACCTGTATCTCAATATCTGATGGCGTACTTGTTACTTCAAAGGTAGATCCAGAAAGAATCATGTCAGATGGTCCAGATTGAACTATAGCAAATATATCGCTACGGAAACTGACACTGTTAATTGTCACCGTTGCATTGCTGCTAATATTCACCCCAGTTTCGCATACGCCGCATGTTCCGCCACTTACCACCAATCGAGCAGCTGATCCCGTTACGTTGATACCAGTATTTGCAGGAGAGCCCGATATTGAAAGAGCACCAAAAAAAGTACAATTGTTACATTCAGCAAATGCATCATCAACAGAGAGCGCTGTACCATTACCTACAAAAAGACAATCATTAAATCCATAAGAAGTTGATGAACCACCAGCACAGCTTATACCGATAAGGAAGTTTACTATTCGTACATTAGATAGAACTGATAAGGTTCCAGCATCAAAAGAAATACCTGTTGCTAAAGGTGTAGTGGACTGAATAGTTATATCAGAAATACGCACCGTATCATTAATGAAAAGTAAATTATTTGCAGGAGTGCTTGGTGAAATGATTACACTACTGGTGGAAGCTCCTACGATAGAAATACCGCTTGTAGTAACTGATAATGGACCAGCACTATTATTTTCAACATAAATTCCTGAACTTATCACAATAGCGATTGGATTGACTGCTGATGCTATCCCATTGGCAACGCTAATAGCTTTGGATAGTGTTAAATAAGGCATATCGAATGATCCATCACCCGTGGAATCATTTCCATATTTTGCAACATAGATAGTTTTATTTGAAGCAGGAGTAACAGATCCACCTGCAGTAAACCATTCTAAGTTAGTTGGCGTCGTTGCATTGGCATATAATACCTGATTTGCAGTTGGTGCTGCTGATGGCAAAGATACAGTATAGCTTGTAGAAATAATGCTTGGTGCTTTAATGCCTACAAACTCTCCACCGCTACTATTAAATTGCAAGATATTTTGAACAACTTCATTATTAACAGAAAGTGTTCCACTTACTGATTCATCAACTACTGATAAATTATTTACGCATAAATTTGAGATACAATTATTTACCGTAAGATTTTGTACAATAGCATCAGTTGCTGAAAGATTGGTGATCGTTGCATTTTGGATAATTTCATCTGTTGCTGAAAGATTAGCGATTGTTGCATTTTGTATTATGACATCGGTTGAAGAAAGGTTGGTTATTGTTGAATTTTGGATAATTTCATCCGCCACCGATAATGTTCCGATAACGGTGGCATCGAATACAGAAAGATTGGTGATTGTTGAATTTTGGATGATTTCATCTGTCAATGATAATATTGTAATCGTTGCGTTTTGTATAATACTATCCGTTGCTGATAAATTTGTAACTGATAAATTGGTAACTACAATATCAGTTGCTGATAAAGGTCCCGTCATGGTATCGCCAGATCTATTCACCTTACCATTTAATTGCGTTTGAATTGATGAAGTGACACCAGCAAGATACTCCAATTCTGTAGCAGTAATATCACTTGATGATAGTTGATTGGTAGTTGGATCCGTGATAACAACATTGCCTGGCGTTAAGGTGCCTACAATAAAATTATCATCGGTTTTGAGCACATTCGCACTGCTGCGATATAAATTAGTATCCCCATCAAACACAATCTGGGTGCCAGCTGTTGGTAATTGAAGTTGATTGTTAAATCCATCAAGTTGCATTACCGTATATTGTGGAATAGCTATTTGCCCAACAATATCAGTGTTTTGATAATTGAATGAAAGTGCAGCTTCAGATCCATTTTTATTAATATCCCATCCACGCAGCGCTGATGTTCCACCAATTGGTGATCCTTTATCCGAATATAATTGGAGCCCAGCGATTTGAGTTCGGTCCGTAGTTATTGCGGTTAAGTCAGCACGAGCATTCGATAACATAAACCATGTCGACGGATTGGTTAGAAGTGAATTATCGAAACCTATTGCTTGGGCACCATAAAGAGATGAATAATAATTAATTTCGGGGTTATTTGCCGTTGCTATAGCAACCTGTATTAACGTGGTATCCTGGTCAGTTGTTGATCCAATGGTGAGTGCATCACCGGTATCTAAATCAAAAAATGCCAGCGTAACATTAGTGGCATCATTAATACTAATTTTAGAACTGCTCGCAGTACTTGCATTTAGATTTAACGAAGTAGAACCTTGCTGTAAAATATCAGTTGCACAATCACGGATGACGAATGCTGATGCGGATAATGATGTTGAAGCAGTATCGCTCGAAAGACCGATTTCTAGTCCCGTTGTATAATTATGCAGAGCACCACCGCTGATATTCACCGAACCATTACCGCTAACCACTACACCAGTACCTTCAGGTGAACCGGCAGCGCTGTTACCATCAAATTCACAACTTATTATATTAGCAACAGTTCCAGCTCCACTTACTTGAACATTAATATCTGAACTACTATTGGCAATCTCAAAAGTACATGCAGAAAGTGTTAACTGTGATGCTCCAGTTTGCACAACATCAAAAGCATTAATTCTAAAACTAACTCCACTGATAGTAGCAAATGCGTTATTCGTTACATTTAAACCAGTTGTACAAATACCCAATAATCCCCCATTGATGACAACATTAGCACCAGATCCATTGATAACAACACCAGTATTTACTGCAGGACCAACAAGAGAAAATGAACCAGAAAAGATACTATTATTACAGTTAACATGTACGTTATTAACATTGAGGGCTGTGCCATTTGCTATAAAGAGGCAATTGTTAAATTCATACGAACTTGTCACGCCACCCATACATTGAATACCAACAAGGAAATTATATACATATACATTTTCAAGAACTGATAAATTGTCTCCAGAAAGCGTTATACCCGTTGCCGACAAAGCAGATGATTGGAATGTTACGTTGATAATCTGTAACGCATTATTTGATAAAAGAAGATTGTTACTTGGGGTACTTGGTACAATTATTACACCAGTAGCAGAATCTCCTACAATAGAAATACCATCGGCAGCAATTGTTAATGGCCCTGCGCTATTATTTTCAACATACATGCCAGGATTCATGCTGATCGCAATCGGATCCGTGCTTGAAGAAAGAGTATTAGCAAGAGTAATTGCCTGGGCAAGACTTGCATATGGATTGGTATATGATCCATCGCCCGTAACATCATTACCGTACGTTGTTACATAAATAATTCTGCTGACACTAGGAAGAACTGAACTTCCTCCACTTTGCGCAACCCATTCCAGATTAGTTGGTATTATCGCATTTGCACTGAGCACCTGATTGGCAGTTGGAGCATTTGCCGGTAGAGTCAACGTATAACTTGTTGGTACAGTATTTGGCGCTTGAATGCCAATATAATTAATACCCGGATCTTGGAAATTAAGGAATGTTTGGACAACCTCATTTGTTACTGATAAATTATCGACACATAAATTTGTTATGCAATTAGTTACGGTAAGATCATCTATTACTGCATCAGCTGATGAAAGATTTGTTACGGTCAATTGAGCAACAACTGAAGATACAGAACCAGTTGCTCCCGTTGCGCCCGTTACCCCAGTAGCTCCAGTATTGCCGATCGGGCCTGTAGAGCCGGTTGATCCAGTAATTCCCGTTGTTCCTGTGCTACCAGTTGCCCCTGTTGCTCCAGTAGCACCGGTTGGTCCTGCAATACCAGTTATGCCAATCACAGAACCACTAATAACGAGATCAACAACAGATAAATAATTGACACATAAATCACCTATGCAATCTGTTATATTTACATTACCATCAAGTGTCACATCTCCATTTACGAATAAATCACCCGCAATGGAAACATTATTTTTGAATCTTGCCTTATCTTTAAACGTTGATTTTTTACCAACTTTTAATTTGCCCTCTGAGTGAACACCTTGTTTTGTGTGGAGATGTTTAAGCAGAGTTGTTTTTCCCAGCACATCCAGATTCTCATCAACGATGAAAGTGCGTAAATGCTTGTATGCGATAAAATCAGAATCCGTATTTAAGGTTCCTCCCATAACTTGACTGATTACTGTATCGAGGGCGAATGCGAGCTGCTCGGCTTCTACAGGTTCTAACTGGTCATAATTTTTTTGTAAAATATCTTCTGCATACGCAAGCGTTTCAAGGACAGCATCATGCTCTGCATAATGAAATCCACGAGTAATATGTTTATTGAGAGTATGGAGCATTGAGTTTTCATTGTCATCCAATTTGCTTATTGCACCGATGACACCTGCAAGATTGCTTAATTGTTTATCAAGAAATACATATGATGCGTTACTATTTTCGGCAATTAAAGACATCTCTAATTCTGATAAGTTGCCAGCTAAATCTTCTACCATTGCAACCAAAGGTAGTGGAGCAATCAATAAAGAAAATGACATAAATAAATAAAAGAAGCGTGAAAAACGGATCTTAAACATAGAACACCCTTTTAAAAAAACATTTATCATTAATTTGAATATATACAAACAAAAAGACTCCTGAATTAACAAGAGTCTTTTTGTTTGTATAGGTTAAAAGTTATACTTTATGCTTTATTTTCTAGCATTTTTACTCTTCCAATAAATTCTTGAATTTGCGCGTGTAAGCTTCCAATAACATCTTTAATTTCTTCTATTGTTGCTTGTTGTTTTTTCATTTCATTCAACAACAGAACTGGTAACACATGATATTGAACGGCTTCTACATCACCATCATTATTTCTGAAAACAATATCAGGGAATATTTCATCGACTTCTTCTGCAATTAAACCATACTGAGTAGTTTCTGTTTCATCGCCATTATATGCAAAAGTTACGGGACGAAGTTTAAGAATATCTTCCGAAGTTTCATTCATATCCTGAACATTGTGTTTGAATTTTATTGATGATGTTGTGGTTCCGAGCACATTGCTTGCGTTGACAAGAACAGCAACACCACTACTCGATGTTTGTCCCGTAATGCCTGCAATAGCGCATGTTGTTTGCGATGTTCCAATGCGTGTAGTATTGCTTTCAGCAGTTGTTGCAGCGTTGGCATTAATATAAATATTACCGCTTCCTGTTGTCAGCGTTCCTCCTGCACTAGCGCCAATGGCAATATTAGTGCTTCCTGTTGTAACAGCAGCAAGTGCGCTATTACCTACTGCCGTATTAGAAGATCCTGTTATATTGGTTTCCAGAGCTAAGTTACCTACTGCCGTATTATTTATTCCCGTTGTACTATTTAATAATGCATTACGACCACATGCTGTATTTGCAGTACCAATTGAGTTAGTATTAAGAGCATTTAGACCAATTGCGGTATTGTTTGCGCCAGTTGTATTTACTTGTAATGCATTAAAGCCAACTGCCGTATTATCGCCACCTGCTGTATTTGTAGCCAATGCGCTTGATCCAACTGCTGTGTTTCCAGTTGCGGTGTTGGCAGTAAGGGCATTAAATCCAACTGCTGTGTTATCAGTACCGGTTGTATTGGTATTTAATGCTTGATAACCAATTGCCGTGTTATCAATACCGACGGTATTGGCATTTAATGCTCCAGATCCCATTGCTGTATTAAAGACTCCCGTTGTATTTGCAGTCAGTGTTTGATAGCCAACTGCAGTATTATCGGTACCAATTGTATTTGCTTCTAATGCTTGATAACCAACCGCAGTGTTATCGATACCTACTGTGTTTGCAGCTAATGATTCAAAACCAACCGCAACATTAAATGTACCAGTTGTATTTGCAACCAATGAACTAGCCCCCACTGCAGTATTTCCGTCAACTGTATTGATTGATAAGGCATTATAGCCAACTGCAGTATTATTTGAACCAATCACATTAGAAGTTATCGCATGCCAACCAAGGGCAGTGTTGTCGTTCCCTGTTGTATTTGCAGCCAATGAAGCAGATCCAACTGCAATATTGTTGCTTCCTGCTATATTGCCCAGTAAGGCATTATTGCCTACAGCAGTATTAGATGAACCTGTATTTGCTACTAATGCGCTATAACCTAATGCAGTATTGTAGTTGCCTATTGTATTAGCAGCTAATGCGTTCCAACCAACAGCAGTATTCCATATCCCTGTTGTAGTTGCATTCATTGCAAAATAACCAACGGCAACGCTTGCTCCAGCAGTTTGACTTTGCATCGCACCTGAACCAATAGCTACGTTTTGACCACCACTAACTGTTGTTGCCAATGCATTTGCACCCACAGCTGTATTATTTGAACCATTTGTACTCAATCCTAATGAATTGTATCCTGCTGCAGTATTTGATGAACCCGTTGAAATAACATTTAAGGCACTGTTGCCAAGACCAGTATTTTGACCAGTACCACTTGTTGTTAAAGATCCGCTATTGATCCCAACAAATGTGTTATTTGTACCAACATCATGAATAAAGGTACTTGAACCTTTTAAAATATTACCTGCTGTGGATGTACTTGGATCGGTACTTAATACAAAATTGAGGCTCGCCACCACATCAGTCACGCTGACTATACTTGCAGCGAAATTGCCGTTTGCATCACGTACTACAATATCACTAGCAACATTTGTGCTTGAGATAGCTGCCAATTTATCATTGGTTATTGTTGCAGCAGTAATATCAGCATCAACAATTAATGAACTTGTTAATAATCCTGCAGAACTACTATGAACAACTCCAGTACCTAAGTTATTAACAGTAACTGCACCAGCAGAAGATATCCCCACACGCTGAGCACCATTAGTGCTCAATGCTAATGTATTTGCTGTAGCAGCAGATAAACCTGTTGTTGTACTTCCGGTAAATACTAATGACGGTGCTGTTGCCGTTCCTGCTGGAAGTTGCAATGCTCCTGTTAGTGTTCCACCAGCGAGTGGTAGATCTAATGATGCTCCACCAGTAAGACTTGCCGTAATTGTGCCGGCAGAGAAGTTACCTGAGCTATCACGAACAACAATATCACCTGCAGTATTAGTACTTGAAATTGTTGCTAAAGCACTATTAGCGATTGTGCCTGCAGTAATATCAGCGTTGACAATTAATGAACTGGTTAATAATCCTGCTGCACTGTTATGCACAACACCTGCGGTAGAGAACGCATCGATGGTGACACCTGATGAACTAATATTCATACGCTCAACGCCACTGGTATCGAATGATAATGTATTTGCAGTTGCAGATGATATACCGGTATTAGTACCACCAGTAAATTGGAATGATGGTGCTGTTGCCGTTCCTGCTGGAACTGTCAATGTTCCGGTGAGTGTTCCACCAGCAAGTGGTAAATCTAATGATGCTCCACCAGTAACGGTACCAACAAGATTCGCTGTAATAGTACCTGCAGAAAAGTTTCCTGAGCTATCACGTTTAACAATAGTGCTTACCGTATCAAGATTGGTAGCAGCATTAGCTGCAGTAGTTGCCAACGCAACATTGGCTGCAGTTTGTCCACCAACAAAGCTTACTACCGTTGCGCTTTGTGTTCCGGTGACATCACCAGCAAGTGATCCACTAAAGCTACCAGCGCTTGTTGCTGTTGTGGCATTACCATTCAGACTTGCGGTAATTGTGCCTGCTGCGAAATTCCCTGAGCCGTCTCGTACCACAATATCTCCCGCAACATTTGAATTAGAAATTGTTGCCAACGCACTATTGGCAATTGTTCCTGCTGTTATATCGGCATTAACAATTAATGAGGTAGATAGCACGCCGGATGCGTTATTATGAACCACACCTGCTGGCGTTAATGTCTGGGTTCCGAGCTGTCCGCTTGAATTAATAATTACTGGTACAGCAGTACCTCCGGGAGTTACACCATTAATTCCAGCAATATTACAGCTGGTGTGTGTTGTACCAATACGTATAGTATTGCTTTCACTGGTACCACCCAGACTAGTAATGTAAATGTTATTACTTCCTGATGATAGATTACTGCCGGCATTATAACCTATTGCTATATTACTATTGTCCGTAGTTTGTAGAGCTAAAGCTCCATCTCCTATGCCAATATTTTGACTGCCAGTTGTAGAAGAATACAGCGCACTGTTTCCAATAGCTATGTTATTATTCCCCCCACTATTTACAAGAGCATAAGCACCAAAAGCAAAGTTCGCAGAACCCGTTGTATTGCCAGTTAATGCATTAAGCCCCATTGCTATGTTGTAAGCACCTGATGTAGTTGCCGATAATGCTCTTGCTCCAATTGCAACATTGTAGGTTCCACTGGTAGTAAAGTTACCAGCATTTGGTCCAATAAAAATGTTGCTTCCAAAATCACTCACAAATACTGTGCCGCCTTTTATAATATTACCTGTAGTTGAAGTGCTCGTGCCCAAGACAAGATTGCCACTCGCATTGATTGTAGTTGCAGCGAAATTGCCTGAACTATCTCGTTCAACAATAGTACTTGGTGTATTAAGAGGGGTTGCTGCATTAGCAAGTACTGCGCCGGCAGCAACGTTGGCTGCAGTTTGTCCACCAACAAAGCTTACGACCGTTGCACTTTGAGTTCCGGTGACATCACCAGCAAGTGATCCACTAAAGCTACCAGCACTTGTTGCTGTTGTGGCATTACCATTCAGACTTGCGGTAATTGTGCCTGCTGAGAAATTCCCTGAGCCATCACGTACCACAATATCACCAGCTACATTTGAACTTGAGATAGTTGCCAAACTTGCGTTAGTAATTGTTCCTGCGGTGATATCTGCATTTACAATTAATGAACTTGTTAATACTCCTGTTGCACTATTATGTACAACTCCGGCAGGCGTTAATGTTAATGAACCAAGCTGTCCACTAGAATTAATAACTACTGGCACAGCAGTGCCACTTGGAGTTACACCGTCAATGCCAGAAATGAAACATGTCGTTTGTGTACCACCAGTTCCGATACGAAGAGTAGCGCTTTCAGCAGCCCCATTATTTCCAATGTAAATATTACTACTACCGCTCGTACAAGATTGACCAGCCTCATATCCAATAGCAATATTGCCTCCACCAGTAGTAAGGCTTAGAAGCGTATTGCCTCCACAAGCAGTATTAGTACTTCCTGTTGCTCCGTTAAGACTATTGTAGCCTATTGCAACATTAAATTCACCAGTGCTATTTGTTTGTAATGCCTGGCTTCCAACTCCCGTGTTACCCTGTCCAGTTGCATTTGTAGCTAATGCAACACAACCAACCGCTGTATTATTTATACCTGTAGTATTACTACTGAATGCTGCCGATCCAAAAGCACTATTTTGACCGATCCCGGTCATGGTAAAGTTTCCTGCACTAACGCCAGCAAACATATTACTCGATCCAAAATCATGTATAAATGGTGTGCTATTTTTCATGATACTACCTGCTGTTGATGTACTTGGATCAGTACTCAATATTAAATTCCCTGCAACTATACCATCATTCATGCTTATTTCGTGTGCAGCAAAACTACCGGTACCATCACGTACGACAATATCACCCGCAACATTACTACTCGAGATTGTTGCTAGTTTTGCATTAGCAATTGTTGCATTTGTAATGTCACCATTCACAATTAATGAACTTGATAATAATCCTGATGCATTGTTGTGAACAATACCTGCAGAATTAAATGGCAAAATAGTAAGAGAATTACTAATGATTTCGTCTGTAGCGGAAAGACTAACAGCGGTGATATTTTGCACCAGTTCATCATTAACCGATAACAAACCCTGTATTGTTGCTATATTTGCATAGCCTCTTTTTCCGATCGTCAGTTGTTTTATAATAGCTACAAGATTAAGCAATGTTTTTTTTAGTCGCAAAGATTCTAAACGGTCGTCATCTGTTGCGAGCATAGTTTCAATTTCTTCTATTTTTTCAAGAAAATTCTCTTGATCTATCTCAATGCATTGTACTTCGATCTCTCTTTCTCGTTTGTTATCAATCGATCCATAAGACAATAGAGGTAAAAAAACAAAAAACAATGTATAACAATATTTCATCAGGTGTTCCTTTTGTCATGATACATTTTCTTGGAGAGAGGGATTCCCTATCATGTATTTCATTATTTCTAGACGTAGGCTGTTAATTACATTATTCATTAAGTCGACGGTTACGTATTGCTGTTTCATTTCTTCAATAGTTGCCTGCTGCTTTTGAATGATTACATGTTGTTTTTTTAGTTCGTTAAGTAGCAATGCTGGTAACATATGATAACGCACCGTATATGGCATACCATTTTCGTCTCGCGCTACAATAGCCGGGAACAGTTCTTCAACTTCTTCAGCAATTAAACCGTATTGTTTCGTTTCCATTTTGTCGTTATTATAGACAAAGCTAACGGGACGCAGCTCTAGTATACTCGCTGATTCAACTCCTATATCTTCAATATTATGTTTATATATTTGAGAAGATAACGTTATTCCCAGTTGTCCATCGCTATCAATAACGACACCATCGCCTGATATGCCAGCAGCATTAATACCCGCAATATAGCAACTTGTTTGTGATGTTCCAATGCGTGTGGTACTACTTTCAGATGCTGAACCAGCATCTGCGTTGATATAAACATTGCCGCTACCAGTTGTAATAGTTTGTCCTGCTTGGGGGCCAATTGCTATGTTATTACTACCTACCGTATTTGCTATCAACGCCTGATAGCCAAGTGCTACATTACTCGCACCAGTTGTATTTGCCGTTAATGCACTTACGCCAAACGCACTATTTTGGCCAGAACCACTGGTAGTAAAGTTACCCGCATTAATACCAACAAATATATTGCTTGTTCCAAAATCGTGAATAAATCTGCTGCTTCCTTTCAAAATATTTCCTGCTGTTGATGTGCTTGGTTCGGTGCTTAATACAAGATTACCGCTATGAATACCATCAGTCATGCTGATAACTTGCGCAGCAAAACTGCCCGTTCCATCGCGTTGTACAATGGCATTTGCTGTATTAAGATTTGTTGCAGCATCGACCAAAACTGTTGCTGCAGCGACAGTTGCAGCAGTTTGCCCACCAACGAGATTTACCACGGTAGCACTTTGCGTACCTGTTACATCACCGACCAATGATCCAGTAAAATTAGTGGCAGTTGTTGCTGTTGTTGCATTACCATTCAAACTTGCCGTAATAGTACCTGCTGAAAAATTACTTGCTGAATCACGTGATACTATCGCATTTGCAGTATTTAAATTTGTTGCTGTTGTTGCTGAATTGGCAACTTTGCCTGTAGTATTAATCGTTGCCAATTTTGTATCAACTATTGCAGCATTTGCAGCAACGTCAGCATCAACAATTAATGAACTTGATAAGTTACCCGAATCATCATTGTGAACAACACCAGCTAAAATAAAGCTATCAATAGATACAACACCAGCAGAGCTGATTGCCATAGCCTCCACACCAGCAGTAATAAATGATAAATCATCCGTACTTGCAGCAGCCAATCCTGTTGTTGGACTACCAGTAAAATTCAATGTTGGTGTGGTTGTTGTTCCTGCTGGCAATTGCAATGCACCAGTCATCGTATCTCCCGCTTTGAGCACATTAAGTGATGCAGCTCCGGTTAAGCTTGCCGTAATAGTACTGGCAGAGAAATTACCTGATGAATCGCGTGCAACAATTGCACCGTCAGTATTGCTGTCTGTTGCCGTTGTTGCAGAGTTGGACACTTTACCTGCGGTGCTGATCGTTGCCAATTTTGTATCGACTATTGCTGCAGCAGGATCCACATCGGCATTGACAATTAATGAACTTGTTAATAATCCTGCTGCACTATTGTGTACAACACCAGCGATAGAGAATGCATTAATGGTGACACCCGATGAACCGATATTCATGCGCTCAACGCCACCGGTATCAAATGATAAAATATTTGCAGTTGCCGATGATATACCAGTATTAGTTCCACCAGTAAATTGGAATGATGGTGCGGCTGCTGTTCCTGCTGGAACTATCAATGTTCCTGTCAATGTTCCACCAGCAAGTGGTAAATCTAATGATGCACTTCCCGTTAAGCTTGCAGTAATTGTACCAGCAGAAAAGTTACCTGATGCATCACGAGCAACGATAGTGCTTGGCGTGTTACTACTTGTTGCATTTGTTGAAATTGCTACATCGCTTACATCGTTGGTAATAACAATATATGCATCACCTTCAAGCAATGTTTTAAAGTTGAGTGTTAATCCAGATTGACCTTGATAAATAAGCCCTGTTCCAGAGCCAACGTTAGCACCAGTTGTTTCGCTGGGGATAGAAAAGAGTACAAAAGTAAGTGGATCTGTATCTATTATTGCAGTTGGCGTTGTACAAACCCAGCTCGATCCTCCTTCATCATTTCCTTCAAGAATAAGAACATAGGCCTGTTCGGCTTCATCACCTGTATCAAAATCTGTTGGACGAGTCCACGAGCTCGATTGTGCTAACCAAAGTCCATTTTGAACAGCATTCGTTTGTCCAACAAGAAGTACACGATTATTTGCTATAAGCGTTACCCCATCAATAGTTTGCAATCCACTGAGTGTTACATTGCTCAGACTTGCAACAATAGCAGGGTTTTTTATGGTAAGTCCCAATGACGCTACAGAATCAACATACGCTTTTGTTGCAGCATCAGTCGGGTTGGTTGTTGTGCCATCTAAAGTAACCATATTGGTAGCAAAGTTACCCGAACCATCACGCACCACAATATAACCCGGCGTATTAGTGCTAGAAATAGTTGCCAAACTCGAATTAGCTATTGTTGCAGGAGTTATATCAGCATTCACAATTAATGAGCTTGATAAATGGCCTGAACTATCATTGTGCACAACACCTGCAGTGCCAGAAAAACCATCGATGGAAACAACTCCGGTGGAACTGATTGCCATAGCTTCTGTGCCATTTGTGCTGAATGACAATTTATTAGAATTTGCAGAAAGACCTGTGGTTGTACTGCCAGTAAATACGAGTGATGGCAATGCAGTTGTTCCTGCAGGAAGTTGTAATGTTCCTGTCATCGTGTCGCCGGCTTTTGCAACTTTGCTATTTATCTGTGTTTGTACCGAAGAAGTGATACCTGATAAATAACTTAATTCCGTTGAGGTAGTAACGCTTGATGATAGTTGATTTGTGCTTGGGTCAGTAATAACAACATATCCCGGAGTTAGTGTGCCAACAATAAAATTATCATCAGTTTTTAATACATTGGCACTACTTCTATATAAATTAGTATCACTATCAAAAACAATTTTGGTGCCGGCTGCTGGCAATTGAAGTTGATTATTAAATCCATCAAGTTGCATGACTGTATATTGTGACACTGCTACTTGTCCTACAGTATCAGTGTTTTGATAATTGAATGATAATGCAGCTTCAGATCCATTTTTATCAATATCCCATCCACGCAATGCTGATGTTCCACCAACAGTTAATCCTTCATCCGAATACAATTGAATGCCGGATATTTTTGTTCGATCAGTTGTTATGGCAGTTAAATCAGCATTATCATTTGATAACATAAACCATGTTGATGGATTACTGAGAAGTGAGTTATCAAAGCCTATCGCCTGATTGCCATAGATCGATGGGAAATAGTTAATTGCAGGATTATCATCTGATGCTATACCAGCCTGCACCAACGTACTATTTACATTTGCCATTGAACCAATAGTTAACGCACTATTATCGTCTAAATCAAAAAATGCAAGTATAACATTGGTGGCATCACTATCAATAGTTATAGCGCTACCAGAAGTAGTACATGAATTCAATTGCATGGTTGAACTACCATATTGTGCAATAGCAGTGGTACAATCATGAATAATTACCGCCATTCCTGAAAATACTGTTGAAGAAGTATCAGTAGAAAGACCCACTTGTATACCCGTAGTATAATTGTGTATAGTTCCACCGCTCATGTTAACAGAACCGCTGTCGGTAACCATTATACCGGTGCTTTCAGTAACATCGAGAATATTGGACCCACTAAATTCACAACTAATTATTTCCGCAAGGGTGCCAGCACCAGCTACTTGCAAAGCAATATCTGATCCACTACCTGTTAGCTCGAATGTAGAACCTGAAAGTGTCAAATGTGATGCCCCATTTTGCACGATGCTAAAAGAATTTTGTCTAAAATTAACAGAACTTATAGTGACAAGAGCATTGCCAGTTATATTAAAGCCAGTTGTACATAATCCGAATACACCACCATTGCTTACAAAACTCGTACCAGATCCCGTGATGCTAATGCCCGTATTTGCAGCAGGCCCTGCCATAGATGATGTACCAAAAATGGTGCAACTATTACATTCAATGCGTGTATTGTTAACACTCATTGCGGTGCCATTGTTAACAAAAAGACACGTATTAAAACCATATGTTTGGGACGCTCCGCCAGAACAACTAACTCCAATGAGAAAATTTATTATGCGAACATTGCTCAATACAGATAAATTGCCCGCAGTAAGCGATAGTCCTGTTGCAAGAGGAGAGGACGATTGAAAGGTAATATTAGCAATACGTGTTGTCTGATTACTAGAAAGAAGGTTGTTTGCAGGTGTATTAGGTTCAATAATTACAGCTGTTGGAGATTCACCAACTATAGATATACCGGCAACCGTGATGGCAAGTGGCATAACACTATTATCTTCAACATATATTCCTGCGCTCATCACAATAGCAACGGGATTTGATACTGATGCAAGACCATTTGCAATACTAATTGCTTTGGATAAACTGGCATATGGTGTTGCAGAAGAACCATCGCCAGTCGTATCGTTACCATATTTCGTCACATAAATAGTTTCGCTTGCTGACGGTGGAACTGAACTACCTTCAGTAATCCATTCTAAATTTGTCGGCGTTGTTCCATTGGCACGTAATACCTGATTAGCTGTTGGTGCTGTAGATGGTAATGACACGGTATAACTTGCTGAAACAACTGTTGGTGCCTGAATACCTACATAGTCAGTGACGGTATCAAGAAAATTAATATACGTACTTACAATCACATCGTTCACTGATAAATCACCGCTGACTGATTGATCTACAACAGATATGTTGGTCGTATCAATATTTGTTATCACTGCATCGGTTGCTGATAAGGTAACAATTGTTTGATCAGTAACTGATATATTTGTTGCATAAAGATTTTGTATAACTGCATCTGTTGCTGAAAGACTAACTGCTGTTATATTTTGAACCGTTTGATCGTTAACTGATAAAAGTCCTTGTACTCTCATTGTGTTAGGAGGTGATCTTTTGCCCTTGTTTTCAACTACATCGCGATCTTTTTTTGCTTGTGTTAATTCAGCTGCATATGCATCAATAGTTAATAAGCCACCTTTCACTTGCAGAGCGACTTTCTCAAAATCATGCATTATTTTCTGAGCATCCATACCGTTCATATTTTTACAATTATCGTTTAAGATCTGATCAGCATAGGTAAGCGCTTCGATAACGGCATCATACTGCCCAACAGTAAAACCATCAGTAATATGTTTTTGCAATCTATGAATCGGTGAACTGTTATCATTATCAAGAGAACTTATATCCGATATTAATTGTGCGATCGCGCTCGATTCTTTACCAAGATAAATATATGATTCATCTGAATGACGAGTGATAATAGCAATATCAGATGCCGATATGTTTTCTATTATATCCTGTGCTATTGCAGAAAGTGGTAACGGTGCTACAAGCAATGCGCAGGATATAATCAAAGAAAAAAAACGAGATAAGGGTAAACAAATCATACAGAATCCTTTTTTTGACGAAATTATGTTTACCATTGAGGAAAACAAAAAAAATCTTGTACATTCAAGATTTTCTTTGTTTTCCTCAATAAATAGCACTTATATAGAAGGTTTTAAAGCCTTAATTTTTTCAACTAATTCTTTTATCTCTGCGTGTAGATAATCTATTTCAGTACGCATTTCTTCAACCGTTACATAATTTTTTTTCATTGCCTCAATGGTCATGTGCTGTTTTTGGAGTTCATTTAATAATAACACCGGCAATATATGATAACGCACCGTATAAGGCATGCCATTTTCATCTCGTGCCACAATAGCCGGGAACAGTTCTTCAACTTCTTCAGCAATTAAACCGTATTGTGTTGTATTTGTTTCATCGCCATTATATACAAACGTTACTGGACGAAGAGCGAGTATATCTGCTGATTGATTACCCATATCTTCAATATCATGCTTAAATCTGTTCGATGATAATGTTATTCCTAGTTGTCCATCGCTACCAACAACAACACCATCTCCTGCTACCCCGACAGTATTAATACCCGCAATATAGCAACTTGTTTGCGATGTTCCAATGCGTGTTGTACTACTTTCAGATGCTATCGCAGCATCTGCATTGATATAAATATTGTCACTACCCGTTGTAATAGTTTTTCCTGCTTGGGGGCCAATTGCTATGTTATTACTACCTACCGTATTTGCTATTAATGCCTGATAACCAAGCGCTACATTACTCACACCCGTTGTATTTGCCATTAATGCATTTACGCCAAAGGCACTATTTTGACCAGAACCACTGGTAATAAAGTTACCCGCATTAATACCAACAAATATATTGTTTGTTCCAAAATCGTGGATAAATCTGCTGCTTCCTTTCAGAATATTTCCTGCTGTTGAGGTACTTGGTTCGGTGCTTAATACAAGATTACCGCTGTGAACACCATCAGTCATGCTGATAACTTGCGCGGCAAAACTACCCGTTCCATCACGCTTAACAAAAGCATTTGCGGTATTTAGATTGGTTGCAGCATCGACCAAAACTGTTGCTGCAGCAACAGTAGCAGCGGTTTGACCACCAACAAAACTTACTACAGTAGCACCTTGGGTACCTGTCACATCACCAGCCAATGATCCAATAAAATTAGTAGCGGTTGTTGCCGTTGTTGCATTACCGTTCAAACTTGCCACAATAGTACCTGCTGAGAAATTACCTGATGAATCGCGAGCAACGATAGCATTTTCGGTATTTGCACTTGTTGCCGTTGTTGCTGAATTGGCAACTTTATCTGCAGTATTGATCGTTGCTAATTTTGTATCAACTATTGCAGCATTTGCAGCAACGTCAGCATCAACAATTAATGAACTTGATAAGTTACTCGAATCATCATTGTGAACAACACCAGCTAAAATAAAGCTATCAATAGATACAACACCAGCAGAGTTGATTGCCATAGCTTGTATACCGCTGGTACTCAGTGATAAATTGCCACTATGTGCAGACAATCCTGTTGTAGTACTTCCGGTAAATACCAATGATGGCAATGCTGTTGTTCCGGCTGGAAGTTGTAATGTTCCCGTCATGGTATCGCCAGCTTTTAGAACATTAAGAGATGCGGCACCAGTTAAACTTGCAACAATTGTACCCGCTGCAAAATTACCATTTGCATCACGCGCAACAATGGTACCTGCTGTATCTGTATTCGTTGCATTGGTTCCAATTGCTACATCATTTGCATCATTGGTAATAATTGTATAACTATCACCTTCAAGAAGTGTTTTAAAATTTAAAGTAGTACCTGTTTTTCCTTGATAAATAAGACCCGTTCCTGTGCCAACATTTGCCCCGTTGGTTTCATTTGGTAAAGAAAAAAGAACAAAATCAACATTATCAGTATCAATGATCGCCGTTGGTGTATTGCAAAGCCAACTTGATCCACCTTCAATAGTGCCTGAAAGAATAAGAACGTATGCCTCGCCTGCAATAGACCCATTTGCAAAATCAGCAGGTCGCGTCCAGTCACCGCTTTGTGCAAGCCACAAACCATTTTCTACTTGGTTAGTCTGACCAGCAAGAAGCACCCGATCGTTTGCGTTGAGTGTTACACCATCAATAGTTTGGAGCCCATCTGGTGGTGATCCAATATCAGTAATGCTGACAACGACTGCAGGAGTTTTTGCAATAATCCCTGTTACTGCAGCATCAACATATGCCTTTGTGGCAGCATCGGTTGGATTGGTAATCACACCAGTAATGGTAATTCCATTTGTTGCAAAATTACCAAAATCATCACGTACCACAATATAACCCGGTGCATTAGTATTTGTAATGGTTGCCAAGCTCGAATTAGCTATTGTTTCCGGTGTGATATCGGCATTGACAATTAATGAACTTGTTAATAATCCTGCTGCACTATTATGTACAACACCTGGAGTATTCAATGATGTCACGGTGAGCATAGAATTTACTACCCCATCGGTCATACTAACTACTTGCGCAGCAAAACTACCCGTATCATCACGCTTTACCAAACTATTTGGAATATTAAGACTTATTCCTCCACCACCAACTTGAGCATCAACATATGCCTTTGTTGCAGCATCAGTCGGATTTGTGGTTGTACCATCAATGGTAATCATATGAGTGGAAAAATTTCCTGATCCATCACGCACTACTATGTCACCTGCAATATCAGCACTTGAAATTGTTGCCAAGCTTGAATTAGCTATTGTTGCAGGGGCAATATCATCATTTACAATAAGTGCGCTTGATAGTAGACCCGCTTCATTATTATGCACTACACCCGCAGGAGTAAACCCGAGAACCGTAAGGCAACCATTAATAACTCCATCTGAAACTGATAAGGTATCAGCTAACAATACATCATTTACTGATAATGTTTGTAGAGTAACATCAGCTGCGGCAAGATTTCCCTGAACGGTAACATGACTTTTAAATAACGCTGATTTACCAACTTTTAATTTACCACTGACTGATATTCCTTGTTTTGCTTTTACATGTTTTCGCAATACAGCTTTACCAAGCACGTCAATATTTTCATCGATTACTAAGATTCTTTTTGAAGCACAAGCATTATGCGATTTGGCATCTATTGCTAAAGATCCACTCAATAATTGCTTTATGGCTAACTTAAGACGAGTTGCTAACTGTTCAAAATACATGGGGTCAAGTTTTTTGTAATTTGATTGCAAAACAGTTTCAGCATATTCAAGCGTTTCAATTACTGCATCATATTCAGCACAATCAAAGCCATTTTTAATATGCTCGTTCAGTTCGCGTAATAATGAAAAAGAATTATCATCCAAATTATTAATTTCTTCTATTATTGTAGCGATGTTGCTTGCATCTTGACCAAGATAAACATAAGAATCTGCGTTATCACACTGAAATATATAGGGATCTTCCACCAAGTTTTCTGCCGTCGCAGATAAAGGAAGTGGTATGACTAACAATGAAAATGATAAAAATAGATAAACAAAATGCACATAACTAACATAGTTCATGAAAATCCTTTTTTCGAAAAAGAAACTATTATATTCACTATAAAAGCAAAAGACTCTTGTTTTGCCAAGAGTCTTTTTTACTATGCGTTAAGGCTATGTTTATATTTATTTTCTAAGCTTTTACCCGTCCAATAAATTCTTGGATTTGTTCTTGTAAGCTTGCAATAACATCTTTCATTTGCTCTATTGTTGCTTGTTGTTTTTTCATTTCATTCAATAACAGAATAGGTAACACATGGTATTGTATGGTTTCCGGTTGTCCTTGATCATTTCTTACGACAATTCCAGGAAAGGTTTGGTCAGCTTCTTCTGCAATAAGACCATACTGCAGCGTATTGCTTTCATCATCATTATACACAAATGTTACCGGGCGAAGTTTATAAATGTCTGATGAAGCATTATCCATATCATCAATGTTATGTTTACGAGTTACTGATGATGAAATCGTTCCAAGCTGGCCAGTCGATGCAGAAATTAAAACTGGAACAGCATCCATAATAGAGGTTGTTACCCCAGCAATACCAGCAACAAAACACTGTGTTTGAGAGGTGCCAATACGGGTAGTATTTGCTTCACTTGATGAATTAGCGCCAGCATTAATATAAATATTACCGCTTCCGCTTGTAAGCGTTCCTCCTGCATCATAACCAATTGCAATATTATTAGATGCTGTAGTGCAGAGAGCTAATGTGTTATAACCAATTGCCGTATTATTGTTTCCAGAACTATTGGAAGTAAATGCAGTCGATCCAAATACACTGTTTTGAGCACCAGTCATCGTGAAATTTCCGGTATTTTCTCCCACAAATGTATTATTGGTTCCAAAGTTATGGATGAATGGTGTAGTGGAACCTTTAAAAATACAACCTGCAGTCGATGTGCTTGGATCAGTGCTTAATATTAAATTCCCCGCAAGTATGCCATCATTCATGCTTACTTCTTGGGCAGAAAAATTACCGGATGGATCACGACTCACAATAGCATTGGAAACATTTGAATTGGTTGCACTTGTTGCTGAGTTGAGAACTAATCCTGCCATAGTAAGCGTTGCAAGTTTTCCATTTTGTATTGCAGCGCCTGCTGCAACATCAGAATCAACAATAAGCGAACTCGATAAATCGCCTAAAGAATCGTTGTGAATAACGCCGGGAGAAGTAAGTGATGGAATTGATACTATTCCTCCAGAAGATATTTTCATGCGTGCTAATGCATTGGTACTAAATGATAAATTACCTGAGCTTGCTGATAAACCAGCAGTCGTACTACCAGTAAATGTTAATGACGGCACTGCAGTCGTTCCGGCAGGCAGTTGTAATGTTCCGGTGAGTGTTCCACCAGTAAGTAATAAATCTGATGATGCGTGACCTACTAAACTGCCAATGAATGAACTTGCAACCACATTGGCAGAGCTATCGCGCAATACGATAGTATTTGCCGTAGCCGTGGTTACTGCTGTTGTTGCTGAGTTTGCAACCAAACCTGCTGTGGTAAGTGTTGCAAGTTTTGAATTGGCTATTGCTGCTGTTGAACTAATATCAGCATTGACAATTAACGAGCTTGATATTGCTCCTGTTGTTACACTATTATGTAAAATTCCTGCGGTAGTAAACGGGGTAATAGTGAATGTGTTGCTGATCACGGTATCAGTTACGCTAATCATACCTGCAGAAAATCCATTTACTGCACTGCGTTTCACAATGGTACCTGTATTGTTAGCACTTGCCGCAGATTGGACGGTTAAGGTAGCGTTGGCAACATTAGTTGCACTTTGACCGCCAACCATACTAACGGTTGTTGCGCCTTGTGTTCCGGTGACATCACCAATTAAAGATCCGGTAAAATTGGTAGCAGTTGCAGCAGTTGTTGCAGTGGTTGCCGATGTGGCATTACCGCTCAATGTTGCAGTAATAGTACTTGCCCCAAAATTACCATTTATATCACGAGCAACAATAGCATTGCTCAGATTACTGCTATTTGCAGTTGTTGCTGCATTAGCAACGAGCCCGGCAGTGGTAAGCGTTGCAAGTTTTGAGTTAGCTATTGCAGCGCCTGATGCAATATCAGCATTAACAATCAATGAACTTGATAATCGTCCTGATGAATTATTATGCACAACACCAGCGCTACTGAAAGGAGTAACGGTGAGTGAATTACTCATTACCCCATCGGTCATACTGATTGCTTCTGCTGCAAAATTTCCTGATGCATCACGTTCAACAAGAGTACTTACCGTATTAAGGTTTGTAGCAGCAAGTGCGGCAATTGTGGCCAGTGCCACATTTGCTGCAGTTTGACCACCAACTAAACTTACTACTGTTGCACTTTGTGTGCCCGTAACATCCCCGGTTAAATTAAAATCAGGATAAGCAAAGAGAGTAAATGTTATAGGATCTGTATCAATAACAGCAGTGGGTGTAGTACAAAGCCAGCTCGTTCCCGCATCAGCTGTTCCTGATGAAATGAATACATATGCCTGATCTGCCATGTTACCGGTATCAAAATCTGTCGGCCGTGTCCAATTACCTGAAGCTGCAAGCCAAAGACCATTTTCTATCGGATTACTTTGACCAACGAGAAGCACTCGATTATTAGCCATTAATGTTACGCCATCAATAGTCTGTAGACCCGCTGGTGGCGATCCAATATCAGATGTTGCGACAACGAGAGCGGCTGGTTGTACAACAAGATCTCTTGTTATAGAACTTGAATCCATATCTTGATCAAAGATTTGTAGATACTCCGGTAGAGCATCTAGATTCTTGTGTTGTATATTGTGAAAATTTTTTATGTTAGCTGCGTTTACTATCAATTCTTCTGTAAGAATTTGATCTATTATTTTATTGAGATCATGAGTTATTTTTTGTAATTGCAGATCATCTAAGAGCTTATTTTTTTGTATAATAGTTGCTGCATATTCAAGTACATGCATGACTGCATCATATTCTCCAACACAATAGCCATTTTTCATGTGGCTATCTAATTCATGTAATGGCGAATGGTTGGCATCATCAATATCACATAACTGTGATATTATCTTTCTGAATTCTTCTCCGAAAAATACGTATGATGAATCGGCACTACGCTCAATAATGACAGTTTCTATTGCAGAAATTGGTTGTGCTATTGCCGATAATGGCAATGGCGCAACCAATAAAGAAAAAGATATCAATAACGATATAAACCGATAAAAATAAACATGCGTCATAACAATAACCCTTCAATGTAAAAAAACAATACAACGAATAGAACTATAAAAGCAAAAAGATTCTTGAATGATCAAGAATCTTTTTGCTTTTATTGGACTTTTTTTATTTCTCTAGTGTTTTTATTCGATTAATCACTAGTTGCAGCTCTTCTTTAAGCGTGTTAATAGCATTATTCATTTCTTCAACAGTGATGGTAAGATTATCGATAATCGCTTCTTGTTGTTGAGCAACTTCACGTTGTCTTTTTATTGCACCTAACAACAATATCGGTAATACATCATATTGAAGGGTAAGTGGTAAACCATCCTTATCGTTAACAACAATTTCAGGATATAGTTCATTCACCTCTTCAGCAATTAAGCCATATTTTTTCCACTTTGTTGCATCATTTTTATAATTAAAGATTACTGGACGAAGATCATACACTGCAGATATATTATCCAGATCTATTATATTTTCCTTAAATCTCACTGATGATGTTATAGTACCAAGTTGGTTACCATTATTAATTACCACGTTAGGGGTCGGACCACCATTATTAATATCAACACCAAAAATACCTACAATAGCACAGCTAGTTTGGACACCATCAGTACCTATAGTTATGGCATTGTTTTCAGTAACGGCAACGGGATTTGGAGCACCAATAAAAATATTATTGCTTCCTACGAATGCTGAATTTCCCACATTTTCACCGATGGCAATATTATTAGATCCTGAAGCCGCAGCTAAGGCATTTGTACCTATCGCTGTATTATTTGACGCTGTCGGGGCGGCACCACTTAATGCACCAGAACCAACTGCGGTATTATTCGTTCCATTCGTATTTGCCGCCAATGAACTTGAGCCAAGAGCTGCGTTACCTGTTCCTGTGGTATTTGCAGCTAACGAACTAGAACCAACTGCTGTGTTACCACTCACGGTACTATTGGTAAGCGCATTAAAGCCGACGGCTGTATTTGTTGTTCCAACTACGTTAGCATCTAATGCATTTGCACCCATAGCTGTATTATTGATACCAGTTGTATTAGCCAGTAACGCATCAAAACCAACCGCTGTATTGCCTGTTCCTGCGTTATTTGCAGCTAATGAACTAGCTCCAATAGCAACATTAGATGTACCAGTTGTATTTCCAGCTAATGCAGAAGTACCAACTGCTGTATTGTTTGCGGCAGTATTAGCTGTTAAGGCAAAAACTCCAATCGCCACATTGTTGCCACTTGTTGTATTTGCAGCTAATGCGGAGTTGCCAATTGCTATATTATCGGTACCTGCCGTATTTGCACCTAAAGCAAGGTTTCCAATCCCCACATTATTGCCACCTGTTGTATTTGCAATCAAGGCAGAATTACCAACTGCTGTATTAGCGGTCCCTGCCGTATTTACAGCTAGTGCATTTGCACCAACTGCAGTATTATCGATTCCTGTTGTAATGACATTCAGCGCATTCACGCCAAAGCCACTATTTTGGCCACCACTTATAGTCAAAGAGCCACTGTTAACACCAACAAAAGTGTTATTTGTACCAGCATTGTGAATAAAGGTATTTGCACCTTTGAGAATATTTCCAGCAGCTGATGTACTTGGAGTGGTAGATAGCACAAGATTTGTACTGACAACCACATCAACAACACTCACCACTTGCGCGGCAAAGCTGCCCGTACCATCTCGTTCTACCAATGTATCTGGCGTATTCAAATTAGTTCCTGCTGAGCCAACCTGCGAATCAACATACGCAACGGTTGCAGCATCAGTCGGATTAGTTGGCGTTCCGAGAATTGTAATTTCATCAGCAACACTAATGGTTGATATTGAAAATCCTCCCGCAGCAGAACGTTTCACGATAGCGCTATCTGTATTAGCGCTTGTTGCAGCATTAGCAAGAAGTGTTGCTGCAGCAACGTTTGCAGCAGTTTGTCCGCCAACGGTAGCAACAACAGTCGCACTTTGCGTACCGGTTACATCACCAGCCAACGATCCCGTGAAATTTGTTGCCGTAGTTGCTGTTGTAGCGTTACCACTTAAGGCTGCAGTAATAGTTCCGGCAGAGAAATTACCCGCTGCAGTACGTCTGACAATGGCGTTTGCTGTATTAGTACTTACGGCATTGCTGACTACCGTTGCACTTTGCGTTCCAGTAACCTCTCCCGCTAATGATCCTGTGAAGTTCGTTGCGGTTGTTGCCGTTGTGGCAGTTGTCGCATTACCATTGAGTGCTGCAGTAATTGTCGTGGCAGAGAAATTGCCTGATGCATCGCGTTTGACAATAGCGCCGTCAGTATCAAGATTTGTTGCCGCATTAGCAAGAAGTGTTGCTGCTGCAACATTTGCGGCAGTTTGTCCACCAACAGTAGCAACAACCGTTGCTCCTTGTGTTCCAGTTACATTACCGGCTAATGATCCCGTGAAATTCGTTGCGGTTGTTGCCGTAGTGGCTGTTGTCGCATTACCATTGAGTGCTGCAGTAATTGTCGTGGCAGAGAAATTGCCTGATGCATCGCGTTTGACAATAGCGCCGTCAGTATCAAGATTTGTTGCCGCATTAGCAAGAAGTGTTGCTGCTGCAACATTTGCGGCAGTTTGTCCACCAACAGTAGCAACAACCGTTGCTCCTTGGGTTCCAGTTACATCTCCCGTCAATGATCCCGTGAAATTCGTTGCGGTCGTTGCTGTTGTAGCAGTAGTTGCATTGCCATTAAGTGCTGCGCTAATTGTTCCGGCAGAAAAATCACCAGAACCATCACGTGCAACAATAGTAGTTGGTGCAGCAGAGCTTGTTGCATTGGTTCCAATTTCTACATCATTTGTATCATTAGTAATAATTGTATAAGCATCACCTTCAAGTAATGATTTAAAGTTAAGCGTATTTCCCGATTTACCTTGATAAATAAGCCCCGTTCCTGTACCAACATTCGCACCAGTTGTCATATTAGGAAGAGAAAAAAGTACAAACGAAACCGCCTCACTACCAATTATTGCAGTTGGTGTATTACATAACCAACTCGATCCTGCATATACGGTACCGTCTAAAATTAATACATATGCTTGACCTGCTTCATCTCCAGTCACCCAATCGCTTGCTAACGTCCAAGCTCCTGTTTGAGCAACCCATAAACCATTGTATATGGCGTTGCTTTGGCCATTAAGTAAAACGCGATCGCCAGGAACAATTGCAACACCATCTATTGTCTGTGGACCACTTGGTGGAGATCCAATATCGCTTGTGCTCACCACAACTGCAGGAGTATGTGGTACTAATCCACCAGTAACTACTGAATTAACATATTCAACAGTTGCAGCATCAGTTGGATTAGTTGGTGTTCCAAGAATCGTAATTTCATCAAGGACTGATATAGTTGTTACACACAGATTGGTGATGCAATTTGCAACAGTAAGATTTGCTACGCTTGCATCATTCACTGATAAATTATTTACGCAGAGGCTATCCATACAACTTGCCACTGCAAGCGTTTGGATTGCTGCATCATTAATTGATGATGTACCACTTATTGACTCATCAACAACAGACAAACTATTAACACATAAACTTGTCATGCAATTGGTTACACTGAGATTGGTAACAAAGGCATCAGTTGCAGAAAGATTTGTAATGGTACTATTGACAATAATCTCATCATTAACGGATAACGTTCCCGTCACTATTTGATCTACTACCGATGCATTTGTCACATTAAGATTTGTTATGACCGCATCAGTTGCAGATAGATTTGTTATGGTACTATTGGCAATAATCTCATCATTCACCGATAACGTTCCGGTAACTGTTTGATCTACTACCGATGCATTTGTCACATTAAGACTTGTTATTACCGCATCAGTTGCAGATAGATTTGTTATGGTACTATTGGCAATAATCTCATCATTCACCGATAACGTTCCGGTAACTGTTTGATCTACTACCGATGCATTTGTCACATTAAGACTTGTTATTACCGCATCAGTTGCAGATAGATTTGTTATGGTACTATTGGCAATAATCTCATCATTCACCGATAACGTTCCGGTAACTGTCTGATCTACTACCGATGCATTTGTCACATTAAGACTTGTTATTACCGCATCAGTTGCAGATAGATTTGTTATGGTACTATTGGCAATAATCTCATCATTAACGGATAACGTACCGGTAACTGTTTGATCTACTACCGATGCATTTGTCACATTAAGACTTGTTATTACCGCATCAGTTGCAGATAGATTTGTTATGGTGCTATTGGCAATAATCTCATCATTAACGGATAACGTACCGGTAACTGTTTCATCTACTACCGATGCATTTGTCACATTAAGATTTGTTATGACCGCATCAGTTGCAGATAGATTTGTTATGGTGCTATTGCCAACAATTTCATCAGTAACCGACAATGTACCGGTAACTGTCTCGTCTACTACTGATGCATTTGTCACATTAAGATTTGTTATGACCGCATCAGTTGCAGATAGATTTGTTATGGTACTATTGGCAACAATCTCATCAGTAACGGATAACGTTCCCGTCACTGTTTGATCTACTACCGATGCATTTGTCACATTAAGATTCGTTATTACCGCATCAGTTGCAGATAGATTTGTTATGGTACTATTGGCAACAATCTCATCAGTAACGGATAACGTTCCCGTCACTGTTTCATCTACTACAGATGCATTTGTCACATTAAGATTCGTTATTACCGCATCAGTTGTGGATAGATTTGTTATGGTGCTATTGCCAACAATCTCATCAGTAACCGATAATGTACCACTGATTGATGCACCCGTTACCGACAGATTACCGATGCATAAATTTGTTATACAGTTAGTCACCGTCAAATTTTGTACCACTTCGTTGCTGACGGATAACGTACCTGTGACCGTTTCATCTGCCACGGATGCATTAGCCACCTGTAAATTCTGAATTACGCCATCGGTTGCAGAAAGAGTTGTTACGGTAATGTTTTGAATTACTGAATCTGCAATAGAGATAGAACCATTAAATGTTACGTTTTGCATTATTGCATTATTAACCGATAAGGTACCACTTATTGATTCATCAACAACTGATAAGTTAGTGACGCAGAGATTTGCTATACAATCAGTCACTGAAAGATTTCCAATCGTAGCATTATTGATGATTGTATCATTAATAGATGCCGTCCCGTTCACGGTGAGATTGTTAATGATTGAATCAAGAACCGATGCGGTTATATTTAAGTTTTGAATGGTAGCATTGTTTATAAATGCATCATTAGCTGATAAAGTACCACTTATTGATTCATTAACAACTGAGAGATTAGTGACACATAAGTTGTCTATGCAATCGGTAACCACCAAATCATTAACGGTAAGCAATCCAATGACCGCATCGGAAGCTGAAAGAACTCCGTCGATGACAACATTGCCGTCAACGGTAAGTGATCCAATAACTGCATCAGCCGCTGAAAGAACACCTTTGATAACGACGTTTTTTTGGAATTTTGAATTTTTACCAACTTTTAAATGCCCTTGAAAATGTGCGCCTTGTTTTCCGTGAAGATGTTTGTATAAAGTTGTTTTGCCTAAAACAGCAATATTTTCATTCACCACCAAGGTTCGCAAGCGTCTTAATGCTGTTTTATCTAAAGCATCAAGATTGTCATCGGCAACCAAAGAGTGCGAGCGCTTTTGCGTTAACAAATCTGCATCAATCGTGAGCGCTCCATTCACCACCTGATCGATTATCTCATTCAGTTGGAAAGCTATTTTTTCTCCCAAAAAATCATCGACTTTGGTATAATTTTTTTGTAAAACCGATTCGGCATATGATAACACTTCAACAAAATCATTATACTCTACCAATAAAAATCCATCTTTCAATTGATCGTTTAATTGTTGAACTAGTGAATTTCTATTGTCGTCCAAAGCACTGATATCCGAAAGCAATTCTGTCACCGTATCTACATTATCCCCCAGATAGACATATGAGTTATCGGCATTATTACCAACAACCTCAGATTCCTGTTCAGAAATAGAACTTGCTATATCATGAGCCATTGCTGATAGTGGCAGTGGCGCAACCAATAAAGATAGCGATATAAATAAAGCTGTAAACCGTGAAATATGAAAACGAATCATTATGCTTCCTTTTTTTATGATTATCGAAAAAATTATTTTTGTTTACTGATTCTCTCTTATCCTTTTTTAACGTTCCATATATGCTGCCATTTTCTCCTGTAATGTTTCAATAGCTGCCATTATTATTTGATTTGTAATATACAAATCCTCTGTTTTTGTTTGCAGATTATCAATCATATTTTGCTGCTTCTTTATCTCATTTAATAAAAGCACGGGCAAAATATGATATTGCACACTCAAAGGGTTACCGTCTTCATCGTATACCACAATTGCAGGAAAAACTTTCTCAACTTCTTCTGCAATAAGACCAAATTGTATCATGTCGTCCATATCATTTTTATACATGAACGTAACAGGTCGCAATGCCAAAACATTCGATGAACTATCATGCATGTCTTTAATGTTACGCTTTACCTTTTCCGTAGAAAGAGTAGTACCAAGCTGACCAGCTGAAGTAACAACAACAGCAGATCCGCTTAATAAAAGACTCGAGCCACTAATACCTTGGATATAACATGTTGTTTGCGTACCACTCGCGCCAATTCGTATGGTGCCACTTTCAGAACTGGTTGCTGCATTTGCTGCCATATAGATATTATTGCTGCCTGTTGTTAAGGTGCCTCCTGAAGCACTACCGATTGCTATGTTATTACTTCCGGTTGTGCAGAGATCAAGAGCATCGTATCCAAAGGCTGTATTATTTGCCCCGGTTGTATTTGCCGTTAACGCATTAACACCAAACGCACTATTTTGACCAGTACCACTCGTTGTAAAATTACCAGCTAGGCTACCAACGAACGTATTATTTGCCCCTGAGTCATGGATGAATCTGTTTGAACCTTTAATAATATTACCTGCCGTTGATGTACTTGGATCAGTACTTAATACAAGATTAAGACTCAATACCGCATCGGTCATACTGACGATGCTTGCAGAAAAGCTACCTGATCCATCACGTTTGACAATAGCGCCGTCAGTATTTGCATTCGTCGCAGCATTTGCCAACGTTGTTGCAGTTGCAACAGCTGCAGCCGTTTGGCCACCAACAAAGCTTACAACAGTTGCTCCTTGAGTTCCTGTAACATCACCAGCCAATGATCCTGTGAAATTCGTTGCGGTTGTTGCCGTGGTAGCTGTCGTGGCCGTTGCTGCATTACCACTTAAGCTTGCAGTAATTGTTCCTGCAGAGAAATTATTATTCATATCACGTAATACAAGAGCACCTGCAGTATTAAGATTTGTTGCATCGCTCGCGGCTATTGCAGCCAACGCAACGTTTGCTGCAGTTTGCCCACCAACAGTGGCAACAACAGTTGCTCCTTGTGTTCCGGTGACATCGCCAACTAATGATCCAGAAAAGTTACTTGCTGTTGTTGCAGTTGTTGCATTACCATTTATATTTGCAGTAATGGTTCCTGCAGAGAGATCGCCACTCACTAGCAATTCAGTCACGGAAAGGCTTTCCATTAAAACATCACCTGCTGATAGAAAATCAACATTGAGTGCACTGATGCACACACCATCAGAATCTACCGCAATGGAACCAACGGTACAAACACGTAACATCTCTCTGGGTAATTCGTCAGTAAAAATAGCTTGAAATGTTGTGACTAAAAAAAGTAAAGAAATAAAAACAAAGGAGCAAGATCGCATGATCTTTACCATAAAATCCCTTTTGTAAAAAAAGTATTCTTGCAATTCGATTGTTGAATGAACAACCCCGCAATTGCAAGAATTTTTTACTTTTTTATAAAAAAAGTTTTTATGTTTGGAGATTAGGCAGTAGTATATTGATTATAAATAGCCAAATTATGATGAAGACATGGATCTTCTGGTACTGTTTCCATTGCTTTGAGCACGGCTTGTTTTCCTATCAGGTATTCACCTGCATACAGCGCGCATTGACCAAGGATATCATAACGTAAGTAGTCATATATTTTTTTTTCAACAAATAAACTATGGTCATATGGATAGGGAAGCTGTGCAGCTCGCATTGCAAATAGGTATGCAATTGCATGTTGATTAGTACGAATGTAGTGACACGCTATTCTAAAAAGTGGTTCTGCGCGATGTGGCAACATGTTGTGTGCTTGTAAATAATAATGTAACGCATCTTCCCATCTATATTCTATATCAACACCGGTATTATTTGATTCTTCAAGATAGTATTCAATTGCATAGCCAACACGATAAGCGGCTAAATATTGCTCTTCACTCAGTGGACCAAGCTCTAATCTTTTTTTGTAATAAAAAATAGCTTCTTCCCACGCGCAGAGAAATTGACATGTCTGCCCCAGATAAAACAATGTTCGCAAATTGGTAGGATCATTTTCATGGTTCTTTTTTAGCAAAGCATAATCCCGCATAAGACGAGCGCGGGATTTTTCCCGACCACATTCTTGTGGTGCATATTCAAAATAAACAGAATTGGGCACAATACCGCTTGGGCTTGCAGTTATTGTCTCATGCACAGGACCCGTGTAACGAACATTGTGTCCGATTCGCATGAGTCGTACAACATAGTTATTAATAGAATCTTGAACAGTAAAAAGACGCATCAAATAACAACTGCCAGTATAATGTGGCGCACTATGATAGGCATTCTGTTTGCAAAAATCAAGCAAAGTGGCAACATCATGAGTGTACCATTCTGCATCAAGCATAAGCAAAAAGGTATGATGCGAAAAAAGCCGTTCTGCCAAATCTAATGCACGGTTACGTGATGTAGAAAAGTCTATAAAAGGTTCTTCGAGAATATACGCATCAGTAACGCCTGATTCTTTAAAATAAGATCTGATAGCATCTTGCGTTCCATCCGTTGACCCGGTATCAAACACGAGAAACGAATTCAGCCCAGATTCAACAAATGGCTTGAGAGTTGGCACAATAACATCAACTTCATCTTTAACCATGATAACGATTGCTAAAAGATTATCATGATTATCGATGTTTGAGACGCTATAGCTCAGAATAGAAAAAAAACTAATGAGAACAGAAATGACAATAAATTTCTTCACAACTACTCCTTATGTTATAATGAGGGAAAATAACAATAAAGAAAACAAATGACAAGAGCATCAATACAACTTATGAACCGAGATCAGATAAGCAAAATACGTTCGCTTTTACAGAACAAAGCTTCCGGCACACAAAACAGTAAAATCTTTTTCAAAACCGGTTCTGGTCAGTACGCAGAGCATGACCAATTTATTGGCGTAAGCGTGCCAAAGCTGCGTATTATTGCAAAAGAATTTTACGATTTACCGCTTGCAGATATCACAACACTCATCACATCTCCATTCAATGAAGAACGATTGTTGGCGCTTTTTATCTTAGTAGATCAGTATGCAAAGGCGTCAGAAGAGAAAAAAGAAGAGATTTATCAATTTTATTTAAATCATTTATCCTACGTAAATAATTGGAACCTTGTTGATGCTTCAGCGCATCTCATTGTCGGAGCGCACTTATGGAAAAAAGATAAGAATCTTTTGATACGATTAGCTCAATCGCCCAATCTCTGGGAGCGACGCATAGCCATTGTTGCAACATGGTATTTTATTCGCCACAATAATCTTGAATGGACTTTTAAAATCGCCACCATGCTGTTGGATGATACTCACGATTTAATTCATAAAGCGGTTGGATGGATGCTGCGCGAAGCTGGTAAGCGCAATGAAACAGAATTGCTCGGATTTCTTGATGCACATGCAACGAAAATACCCAGAACCATGCTCCGTTATGCCATTGAAAAATTACCAGAGAATGTACGAAAAAGTTATTTATTAAAAAAATGAATCGATACAAACAACTATGAGGAAACACTCAGTAATAAATCGATTGCGGGAGTATTATGCTTACCAACATCTCGCAATTTTCTCCAAAGATTCGCTTCTCCATCCCTATTCATAAACAAAATGCAGACTTTTTTATTTGTATCATAAGGCGGTTTTAATCGAAAATAACCAGCCCTATTTCCACAACTTTTAGGTAGAGCAAATAACCCATGTTTTATTTTATAAGGAACGTCACCCCATTTCGATGTAATCCTATTGTCTTTATCAATAAATGCCAGATGCTCACTAAAGTCTAACTCATTCTTTGTATAGCGCACCAGATCACCGGGTAGTGGAAAACGTACTTGTTTAAAGTAATCTCTAACCTCAGGAATTGGTAAAACTAATCCTCCTAATATCTTGGCTAATGCATATTGCTCACACAGATAACCTTCTTCATCTTTTGTCAGCGGAATTATTGAAAAGATATTTTTTCCATCGATGCCAACTTTGGCATCAAGTCCTTTCCTATACTGCTTGAATGCCGAATCAGATGGCGCTTGTAAAAACATGCTGTGTAGATGATGAGGAAAAGTTACTATAAGTGCAAAAAGCAAAAATGTTCTATTTCTGAATGACATAGAGATCTCCATCCTTAGAATTATTCAATAGATGATAACAAAAAAAAACCACCGCATTAACAATTAAGTTAATGCGGTGGAAAAAAGGAGAGTAGTAATGAAGCCTAAGTTAAATTTGTACGCCCTAGATGCAGTTATTAGTATTAAGATTAAACATTATTTCAGAAAAGTCAAAGTTATTTTAATTAATTTATGTTGATATCTCGAGATAAACCAATAATAATTCTCAATTAATATATATCAAAAAAGCTGTTTCGTCAAAAAAAGACATGCTACACACTCTTTTTGCCTGCTCAAAAATTCACATAGAAACTATTTTAAAATCAGCTTGGGATGCGATAAGCGTGCTTTCTAACGCACTATCGCGGCGAGGAGAGGTAAAAATAAGCTGGCAATTGAGCTCAAAAAGAGCTGAAAGCAGGGCTTTACCCCGCTCAACATCAAAATCAGTCATAAAATCATCTAAAAGGAAGATTATCGGACCATTTTTAAGAATTAATTGCTTAATTTGGGCTATTTTAATCAAAAGAACTATCATCTTTTGCTGACCCCGGGATGCATAGGTTCGCGACTTTTTACCTTCCAAAGTAATGGTAAAATCATCAATATGGGTCCCAAAAAGAGAGCGTTTAAAGAAAATTTCAGATTTGAGCAAATCTTCCAGAGAACCATTTTTGTGTAAAAAGTTCTCAAACGGAAGATCGCTTCCCTTTTTTGCTTGGTAGGTAAATGAAATAGAAATATGTTCATCAATATATTGATGCAACATTGCATTGACTTGCATTTCTAATTGTGCCAAAAACAATTTACGTGCATTTTGTATTTCACTCGTATGTTCCCACAATTTCTTAGTCCAAACAAAATAGCTTTCCTGATTGATGCTATCTTTTTGGAATAATGCATTGCGATTCTCAAGTACCGCGCGGTATTCGCGCAACGTCATTAAAAATGCCGCATCATCAAGCAACAGTGCCTGATCCATAAAAGATCTGCGTTCTTCTGGACCATCTTGAACCAACTTAAGATCATCTTCAGTCAAACTTACAATGCGATAATAAGATAGTAATTCTTTGTATGATACGGTGGTTTTATTATCAACTTTTACCAAACGCTTATTATTTGTAAAACCAATTTGAATCGTATGATCAATTCCATTTTCTTTGATTCCCTCACGAATCAAAAATTTTACAAAAAAAGATTCCTTACCTAAAGCAATCAAATCTTTAGAAGTATGCGTTCTGAATGAACGCAAATAACATCCATAATAGAGAGCTTCAAGTAAAGAGGTCTTTCCTGTACCATTTGCGCCACAGATCAGTATTATCGGACAATCTAAATCGATAGTTACCTGATCAAAACAGCGAAAATCTTTTAAATAGATGCTGGCCAATTGCAATTGATTATTTTGCATTTATTTATACTTTACTTCAGCGGGATACCCAATAGAAAATATCTTAAATGGGGTCCCCCGGCGTCCTTCGACAGGCTCAGGATGAGCGGTAGAAGGGAACAAAAACCACACATTGCTCTTCGTTTTATATGGTGCCCCCAACGAAGAGTAACAAAGTTGGGGATAAAGCGGGGGTAAACTATTGTTGTTCATGAGTTTGTGCTACTGGCATCACCAGATAAAACATGGAGTATGCACTGCCTTCATTCGTTCCCTGAGCATCAAAAATAATCGGTTTCGATTTGCCTTGTAAATAAAACTGTATCTGTTCGCCCGGAAAAACTTGTAATCCATTAAGCAAGTAGGGTGCATAAAAACGAATATCACACTGAGCACCAGTAAAATCAAACAGAGGAACTTCTTCTTCCAAGGTACCAACTTCTTTATTGTGAAGAGAAACTTTCAATTTTTCTGAACCAAATGCAAATGTGGTTGCAATAAACTGCCCCGAAAGAAGACACGCTGAACGACGCAACGTTTTTATAAAATGGGAACGTTCAACACGCGCAGGAATAAAATCTTTTTTGTCCAAAATGCCACCATAGGCAGGGAATCCATCCACTAACAATTTCGTGAAAAAATTAAATGATTCGCCGGATAAGACTAATTGATTGCCGCATAAACCAAGAAAAATGGTAGCATCATTGCTACTTTCTAGAATTTTTTTAACCTCAAATACTGCTCTACGCGGAAGTAACCATTTGCGTGATTCTTCCAATGTATAATCAGCTGTTTGCACTTGAGCAAGGCAATGACCATCACTGGCTGTCATTTTCATTTCTGATTCAGATATTTCCAGCAATAAACCATTGAGTGATGAATTGGCGTTATTCTGTGGAATTAAGAAAGCTACTTTATTGAGCAGCTCAAGAACAAATGGTGCATTCAATTGCATTAAGTTTTCAATACGTTCAGGAAACGGGGGAAAGTTTTGCGCATCTTGAATATTTAAAACAACATTGACCAATCCCGCTTTTACCAAAAGAGATGTATCATCAAGAATGAATGTTATATCTCCTTCAAGTTCTTTTACCAGATCAAAAAGACGCCTACCTGAAACGAGAAACATACGTGATTCATCAACATCTGATTCTTTCAGCAAATAACTTGCCTGAAGACTAATTTCCAAATCAGTACTTTTTAAAACTAATTCTTTGTGACCTACTTGAAACAGAATCGTAGTGGTAGCATCCAGCGTTGTACGCTTGGTACAAATCGGTTGCATGGAAGATAAAATTGAAAGCAATGGTTTTTGTTCTACAACAAATATATTTTTCATTAAAAAATTCCTTATGAAATAAGCATCTTTTCCAGTATAACGTACCATACCCCATGTTTCAATGCTTTTCACATGGGGGACCCCAATTAAGAGGAAACTTATGCATAGAATATGAGTTCGTATCGTTATAAAAATAAAAAGCTTATGCATCCCATTTTATCTTTTTTGCCCCAAAAGCAAAAACGTTCCTTCAGAAATAAATTCTTCAACCTTTTTGCGATCTGATGGAACTTCTTTTTTTTGTAATTCATCGGGTAAAACATTCAATGGACCAGGTTTTCCTATTGCAATCATCGCCTCAACGGTATATTCTTTTGGGATATTTAAATCTGCGGGGGCCTTATCATAATCAAAGCCTGCCATGCCATGTGCTATAAGCCCCATAAAGCTTGCTTGCAACGCCAAAGATATCCATGATGATCCGGTATCGAAAGAATGCGTGGGCAAAGGCTTGTTGTTATATGCAGACAAGTTACGAGAAGCAACAACCATCAACACCGCTGCATTTTTCGCCCAAACTTGATTGGATGGAACCAGTAAATTAAATAACGTATCCCATTCTGGTGTATCTCGATACGCATAAACAAATCGCCATGGTTGCTCATTGAATGATGATGGCGCCCACCGAGCAGCTTCAAAAAGAGACATCAGCTCTGCAGGAGTAATAGCTGCTCCTGACATCGCTCGCGGCGACCACCGATTAATAAACATATCATTAACAGGATGGTCTGTTTTTCTGTTCACAACATCTTTTTTTATCATATTGTTTCCTTTTTTATGACCGCGGGTGCTTTTTATCATATATTTTTCGCAATTGCGAAGTTTCAACATGCGTATACACTTCAACCGTCGTTATTTCTTCATGTCCCAGCAATACCTGCAGTGAACGTAAATCAACTCCTTTTTCAAGCATATGCGTTGCAAAAGAATGGCGCATTTGATGAGGCGATATTGGCCGCTTTATCCCTGCCTGCTCACATAATCTCTTTAAAATTATCCAACACGATTGCCGAGAGATAGGTTTTACTTTTTTTCCATAGATTATCGGGAATAAATAGATAGGATCGGCAACTGATACAACATCATGTGCATGTTTTTGTAAATAATCATGCACCATAATCATAATCGCCTGTGGCAAAGGAATCATACGCTGTCTGCCACCTTTTCCTTCAATAGAAATAAAGCGCGTATCAAAATGGATATCAGAAATTTTTATATTGATCAGTTCACTCACTCGCATGCCGGAACTATACAATAGATATAACATGAGTGAATTACGAATACCCAGTGGCGTTCGATCTTTTTCTGAATGGGTCAACACACTGCCCACTTCATCTTGACTCAGATGAGTGGGAAGACGTTTTTCAATTTTAGGAATATACAATTCCTTTGCGGTATTTTTTATATCAAAACGGATGGCTAAATAAGCAAAAAATGTTTTTAATGTGGAAATTTTGCGCGCAATACTGCGAGCAGAAAGTTTAAGGCCGTGCAGATGATGAATAAAAGATTTAAGTTCGTCACCCGTTATTTTCTCAAGAGAGATAGTACGTTTTGTTAGAAAATCGACAAATTGATTCATATCTATTTTATATGAAAAGAACGTGTTATGAGAAACGCGCTTTTCGGTTAAAAGATACGCCTCAAATTTAGTTTGATACTGTTTTGTTTCCATGATGTATATCCTTTTTTTGTTTGAATTGTGGTAATGTGTACCAAAGCTTATCCAAAAAATTAAAAACATTGAAACTTTATGGGATTTTTATGATAAAAACGTTCTATTTTAGGGTAATTGTTGTATGTGGACAGATTTTTCAACCATGCAACGCTATGGAACCAAAAACACAACATCCCATTTTGCAGATTATAAAAGGCATAGAAGAACCAAGTTGTGGGCATTTTATCGACCCAAAAACAATCATTATCAGTCACAAGGAAGGAAGCACTATTCATCATCTTCCAACCAATACAGTATTAAAAAAAATAAGCGATATTCCATCCCCACATCTTGCTCTTCATCCGAACAGAAAATTATGTGCCTTAACTTATGCAAAAGAAGTGAAGATCTATAGCATCCAAATGGCTACTCTAAAATGGCAACCCCACGAAGCTGCACATTTCAACCAAATCTCTGATTTTATAGCATCCATTCTTAAGCCATTAGATCCTCATATTATGACACTACAAAAAGGCGATTGTGGCATTATAGACTGTAACTACAAAACAGGAGGTTGGACATCTCGTGTTCATGGTCACAATGGACAATTAGCACCAACAATAGCCTTTCACCCAAATGAAAAAATTATGTGTCATGCTCAGAATGAAGGTTATATATCATTTCATAGCACAATTGATTTCAGAATAACTGTCCCTCCAATAAGCATCGTTCAACCTGAAGAATGTTCGCATACTTTTTGCCAATTTAGCCCTGATGGGTTTTTGTTAGTAGAAGGTAACAAAGAAGGTTTTTGTATCAGAGATAAAGACAACTATAAATCTGTTGCGATGGGCAATATTCATGAAATTATTTTCCATCCCAATGGAAAATTTGTCATTACACTTTCGCAACCGAATAATAAAATAACATATTGGGATATCACTGATACACACCTGAATCGAATTATTTCGATACCCTGCTCATCTAATAAAGAGAATCCTGTAACTGAACATAAGCATATGCATACCTATCTTTCTTGCGATCCACATGGGGAAAAATTATTAGTCATTCTTTCAAAGCAATGTCTTATATTGTCTATACCTTTTAGACTTATTTATGAACCTCAAGCTAGAGAAGAATGTATTTTTGCATACTTTGCCTTGCAAGCTCATCTGCCAAAAGATATTCGGCAAGTGTTGATTCGTGAGTTACTTACATTGTGTAAGCGATAAAACATGTACTTCAAAACTATCTGCCTTTTATACATGATTTTTCACTTTTCTGCCTATGGCCATGGCTTTGGATCAAACACACTCATTCATCTAGCAAATGGATCATCGCAAACCATATACAATGTCTGTAAGTATGCTTTGCATAATCCCATCTCTGTTGCAAGCTATGACATATCAAAAAAACATACCCATCAGCCGATAGCGACTGGAAAATGCAGTCAAACAAACTGTTATATTCAATTGAGTTTTGATAAGCAACTTAATAATGCCAATGACATTATATGTACCCCTACACAAGAATTTTACCTTCCTGCAACAAATCAATGGGTTCCTGCATACCTGCTGCAGCCGGGTGATGCATTGCTAACGTTTCTTTGCTCTCGATAAATTTCATAGTGGCGATCATTTCGAAGTGTGGGATAAAAATGGAAAATGGATTGGTGTTGCTAATTTAGATGGCTCAGAAAATGAGAAAAAAACGAATGCGGTAACGGATAAATATCAAAGAAAATTACCAAACTAAGGGAAAAAATGGATGATGATTATAAAAAATGGTTTGATGGATGGCAAATCGCTAAACAAAATTATAAAGGTCCTTTTTGTTGTTTAGACATGAATTCGATGCTTAATAATGATGACGAACTTTATAATGTAAAGTATAGTCCTAAAATAAGGGAATATTACTTAAAATCTTTAGAAGGTCCATATTGTCGAACCATAGAATTCTGTCCATGGTGTGGATCTCAATTGCCAAAAAGCTTAAACGATGAATGGTTTGATATTTTAGAAAAAGAATATGGTCTTGATGATCCAGGATTCCCTGAACAAGAAGCCCAAATGCCTGCGGAGTTTAAGACAGATGAGTGGTGGAAAAAGAGAGGATTATAAAAGAAAAACATAGATAAACATTACCAAGAAATAGAAGATCGAGCAACACGCATAAGAGAAAAATATGAATAACAATCACAAGGAATTAAAAGCTCAATTTGAACTAGAGAAACAAAATTATAAAGGACCATTTTGCTGTTTAGAAATGGATGCCATTCTTGAAAACAGTAATGACCTTTATAATGTTAGATACAATCATAAATTACGAGAATACTATCTAAAATCTATAGCAGGACCATATATACGTCCTTTTGAATTTTGTCTCTGGTGTGGGTGTCAGTTGCCAGAGGCACTAAAAGATGAACAGTTTAATATTTTAGGACCAGTGCAAAGGTTAAAAGAAAAATTAATGACATCAATAAAGGAAGATGAATATTTTATATGTTGTCCAGATATGAACTTTGTGTTGAATGATTCATTGTTCAATATCGAATATAACATTGCTATACGAGAATATTATCTGAAATCTATACGAGAATCATACATACGCGTCTTTGAATTTTGTCCTTGGTGCGGATATCAATTTATGACAAATTTACGTCATGTATTATTTGATATTTTAGAGAAAGAATATGAGCTTAATCCACGCATAACCAAACACAGAAAGGAAATTCCTGCTGAATTTGAAACAGATGAATGGTGGAAGAAGCGAGGGTTATAAAAATATGGACCATTTATGAGAAAAATCTTCTATTTTACGGCAATTGTCTTGTGTGGACAGATTTTTCAACTGTGCGCAGCCATGCAACCAAAAGCACAACATTCAATTTTACAGATTATAAAAGGCATAGAAGAATCGGAAGCAGAGAAATCTCTGCTCCCATTTCAACTTCTGCTCAATCCTGAATATAAAAACAGCATTATTATCTGCGGTGTTAAGGTAAATCAACCATCGCCAAAAAATACTCAACGTTCCCAATCAGAATTAGACTTGAAGTTATTCACAAAACAGGGAATTGATGCCCATTATGAAGAACTCAAAGAAGGCAAGAAGCCTATTATTATTTTTTGTAATGATACAAGTAATTCGCGGTGGAGATGGGAAAAAGATAAATCTAGTTACTCCAACGCTCTTCTCTATCGTAAAAATCAACGCAATCGCATGGTGACTCAAGAAATAGACTATGGCCGCTATGAAATGCGTAACAAAATCAATAACAAAACGTATGTAATTTATCATGTACCTTTATATGACGATCAAAAACATTCTTTTGATGATGCATATGGCAAGCATCTTGTATCCTATTCATACGAAACAGATAAGCCATGCCTTGTTCTGGTTGATAATGATATATTGCAACGATGTGATATAATACAGAAAATATATAATCGTATCTATAATGGATCCAAAAGAATTATAACCTGTAACCCTTATTCTGGCACAATAGAGAAGTATTCTCCACCGGGTAACAATTTTTTACTATACCCACTGTTTATTGGATTGCTTGCTGGCTGCTTGGCATATTGCGATTCGGATCACATTATGCAATGCATTGATGCTTTGCAAAACGGATCTATATTACCCTAAAAGCAAAGAGGAACTCTTGCAGATCATGCAAAAGTCCCTCTTTAGTCTTTAAAAATCAGTTTTACTTAATACGATCGCGCAACCAATACATCTTTTTTGCTTGGCTGCTTACAATTAAAACATGTTTTATAAGTCAGGCCATCCACGATACAGCGAATGCTTGCTTTATATTGTTTTAATTCTGCTTCGCATTCGGCTCTTTCACACCAGCTTGTTTGATAGAATTTCCCATCGTTTTCCAATGCCGGTCCAAATTCTGCTATATCATTATTCGTATGACGCATCTGATGCACGCGCGCTTGCGCTCGTTCAAGTAAGGTTGTCTGCATAAGATCTAATAAAGAAATTACCTCAAACTTTAAGCTTGTGAGCGATATGAATCTTTTTGCCAATTCAATACGCTCAACAACAACCGCCTGATTAGCCTCTATATCTTTGGGGCCAATTTCAATACGTAAAGGAACGCCTTTAAGTTCCCATTTAAAGAACTTGGAACCCGGTGTTTTGCCTTCTTCATCATCAATATGAACACGTATGCCATCTTTACGTAAATCTTCTTGGATTTCCTTTGCTACCTTCATCACCGCAGAACTATCAGTGCCAGACTTGAAGATAGGAATAATCACTACCTGGATTGGAGCGATTTTAGGAGGAAGTACCAGGCCCTTGTTATCTCCATGGGTCATGACCAGAGCACCAATAAGACGCGTGGTCACTGCCCAACTAGTGAGATAAGGATATGCTTCTTTCCCTTCTCTATCTTGGAATTTCATATCAAAGGCATGCGCGAAAGTTTGGGAAATTAAGTGAGAAGTTCCCATTTGCAATGCTTTGCCATCAGGCATGATACCTTCTATTGTTGTAGTGATATCGGCTCCGGCAAATCTTTCTTGAGCAGTCTTAGACCCTGCAATTGTTGGGATTGCCAAATAACCTTCAACAAGTTTTACGTATTCTTGAAGCATCATATGAACTTCATCAAGAGCTTCATCATATGTTTCATGGGCGGTATGTCCTTCTTGCCAGAAAAACTCGGTAGTTCTCAAAAATGGACGTGAACGCATTTCCCAACGTACTACACTGCACCACTGATTAATTTTGATCGGTAAATCTCTCCAGGAATGGAGCCAGCGAGCAAACATATAGTGAATCATAGTTTCGGAAGTTGGTCGTATTACCAGCGGTTCTTCCAATTCTTTGCCCCCTGCGTGGGTCACAACTGCCAGTTCAGGCGCAAAGCCTGCCACATGCTGAGCTTCTTTTTTCAGGAAAGATTCGGGGATAAGAAGAGGAAAAGCAGCATTATGGTGCCCTGTGGCTTTAATACGCGCATCCAGAACATCTTGAATGTTTTCCCAAATGGCGTATCCATAGGGTCTAATGACCATACAGCCTTTTACCGGAGCGTGATCGACAAGCTCAGAATCATAGATAACTTCATTATACCAACCGGAAAAATCTTGCGCGATATCAGGCAGTTTTTTCATAAAAAGCTCGCTTAGTGGTTTAAAATTATTCATTTTGTGTTAAAATTATAACATATAGCCTAAAAAGCTCAAAAATATCTTTATTATACGTTTTTCGGGGAGGAGAGAAGATTAATGAAAGTTCATTCTCTATTTCTTATTTTATCGCTCATTGGTAGCAGCGCAGATATTTTCTGCCAAAGCCGTCACGCCACAACAGTCACCTTATTCTCCCATGGCATAGCAGATACGTGGAAACAAGTTCAGTGGTATATCAAATCGTATACAAAAAAAGACATTATCCACCACAATGAACGGGTAACTATCCATACCCCATTTGCCTCGTTTAACTATCCTGATGCAACCAATAGATTCTATCGTGTTAACTATAATGAAACCAGTTTTGGCCAGGAAAACGAAATTGGACGTCTTTCTATAGCCTATGAAAAAACGCTCGATCACTTTGATGATTGCGATATTATCCTCTATGGATTATCACGTGGAGCCTCTAACTTGGCAATTTTTGCAGGTCTTTATGACCTTGATAATGTGAAGGCACTTGTCCTTGAATCTCCCTATCTTACTATGGGCGAAGTAATTGCAGACATCATGAGAAAGAAGCATTTGGACTGGTTGCCGTTATCATATGGCCAAACACTGGCGGAGTTTATTTTTAGAAAATATGACCGTAATGGGCATAGTCCTGCAACCTGTATCGATACCATTTCAAAAAACATTCCTATCTTCATTATTTGCTCAGAGCAAGACCATCTTGTTCCTACTTCAAGTTCGATTAATTTCTATAAAAAATTAGTAGAAGCAGGCCATCAACACGTATATATTTTTATTACCAAGTTTGGAAAACATGCAGCCATTTTAAAAGGTCCCGATGGTGAGAAATATGAGGCAGTTATCAATGCCTTTTATAAAAAATATAATCTTCCCCATTGCCCATCCAGCGCAGCAAAAGGCGCAGAATTGCTTGAGCTATGCCAACCACAATTCAATTAAACATCGTGCCATTTTTTTTACTATTCTCCTTGAGTTAAACGTATCAAAAAATAGAGCCTTGTTGTTTTTAATTTTTTGTTTTTTAGAAAATATTTATCCATTATGTTGATTTTATAAAACGGTTTTTTGTACAATTGAAATTGAAGTAAGTATGAGGTTGAGTACAAACCAAAAAAAGGAGTCCGTCATGGCAGTTAAGAAAGCGAGAAAGGCAGTAGCTAAAAAAGCGACTGCAAAACGTAAACCAGCTGCAAAAAAGACAGCTGCAAAACGTAAACCAGCGAAAAAAGCTACAGCAAAACGTAGAGTAGCTAAAAAAGCAACTGCAAAACGCAAACCAGCCGCTAAAAGAGCTGCTGCAAAGCGTAAACCAGCTGCAAAAAAAGCCGCTGCAAAACGTAAACCGGCTAAAAGAGCAACTGCAAAACGCAAACCAGCTGCAAAAAAAGCCGCTGCAAAACGTAAACCAGCTAAAAGAGCAACTGCAAAACGCAAACCAGCTAAAAAAGCTGCTAGCAAACGCAGACACCATGCTAAAAAAGAAGGTTTATTAACAGGATTAGCTCATATGGTAGGAATCGAAACAGCTGGCGAACACCACCACCATAAAAAACCTGCTAAACGCAGAATGACTGTAAGACGCGCAGCTAAGAAATCCGAGTAGTCTTTTAACCCCATATTTCGAATTCTCTCCATATGGGGACCCCAATCGAAGATTGGGAACAAACTTCTATCAAAATTAAAAGGGGCCTTCCATTATGGAAAGCCTCTTTTTTTTTACCCCATACTCCAAATTTAGACCTTCACTTTGAAGGTCTTTTTTATTTGAATCCAATATGCTATTATCATGCATCATAAAAAACCACCAAAGGAGAAAATGCCATGAAGCAGCATATTATCGGTCTTATGACTCTACATTTCACTCTTTCCATTACCTGCATGGAACTATCGCAAAATCCCGCTATTCAGCCCAAAATTGTCACCGTTCAAAATCTTTTCAAAGCAATTGCAAGAAATCAGTTACCAAAAGTCACCTCTTTGTGTACTACTCACCCGCAACTTATTAATACATGCGCTCGGGATACAACATGGCCCAATTACTCATTACCAGGTTACTGCATGACGCCACTCCATCTTGCAACATGGCTTGGGCACCATAAATGCATGAAAACGTTACTTGATCATGGTGCTAACGCTAATGCAGTTGATAGTCAGTTCTCAATTCCGCTGCATTGTGCGTGTACGGAAAAAGGAATAACCATACTCGCAGGAAAAGGATCTCTGATCAACCATAGAAACCAATTCGAAATTACCCCACTTTTTTCTGCCTTATTCTATAACCATCGTCCTTCTTATCCCATTGCGATTGAAAAATGTTTAGATTGGGAAGAACCTTGGTATGATGTTGCTGCGGTTTTATTAAAGAATGGCGCAAATATTGATGATATTTATCATAAGTCATGCTGCGCATTGGACCATGCAGTTGCAGAACGTAATGAAAAATTAGTTGATTTTTTACTTACTCATCATGCCAATCCAGAAATAGCTGATGCACGTGGTATAACGCCTTTTAGCTCATTATTAGGAGAGATAAATTATCCTTCACGAAGATTATTAAAAGTATTTGAAAAACATGGAATGCTCTTTTTGCCTAAGAGTAAGCAGAGCTTAGATAATCCCTTTGTCTTTGTAAGGAGTTATGGCCGTTGGCAATCTGTAGCGACGATGGAAAACGAAATTTCTCCTAAAGAAGTATTCACCAAAGGAATTCACATTATGGCACGATTATTGCGCATAGCTGATGCCAATGTCGGTGATAAAGACAAATCGGATCTCTCGTGGGGAGTTAGACACACGTCAAAAGGATACCTTATTAAAAAAATATCACCCAAATTATTAGAGAAATTTATTGGAACAGACACCGTAGATGCCGCCCGTACTTATATTAGTGAGCGAGAGGAACAAGCTTACATGATGGTCAAACAAAACAATAGTGTAGCTTTGCAACTTCATGCGAAAAAATATCCTTTTGTTCTAGAAGATCCTTCAACATACTTCCTGCTGAAAGAAACCATTGAAAAAAATCATTCTGAATGTCTTGATATTTTATTACCAGATCCTGCCGTGACCACCGTTGATGTTCACGTACCTTATGTAGTGTATAGTGAACAACTCCCATTCCGAGAGGTATATAAAGGTACATTCCTACATCTGGCGGTGCAATGCGGCAATAGACTTGCCGTTAATAAATTACTTCGTCATGGTATAAATCATTTAGGACAAGATTCCAATGATAAAACAGCTCTGGAACTTGCTACTGATCTCGAAAACAAAAGACTCGCCAAGATTTTACGTAGACAAATAATGATTGATGCTATTAAAGCCGCTGATGGATATAATTACGCAACGTTTAAAAAGCTGATTGAGCATCTACCAAAGATCAATATGTCTATCAATGATCAAAAAATGACATTATTACATAAAGTAGCCAATAAACATCCCAAAAGATGGATATTAAAGCTTATTGCATTAGGAGCAGATATTCATGCTCAAGATTATCACGGCAACACGCCCATTCATGACGTTATTTATGGTACTATCTATACTATTAAAGAAACAAAAAAGAGAATACAGTTACTTACTTCCCGTGGAGCGATCATAGGGAACACTATCTTTGATGATTGGCGTTATAAATTCTTACCGGACGATATACAAATATTTTTGAAAGAACTATCTGAACAACAAAATAAAATTCAAGATAAGGAATCTCTATGAATATGAAATATCATATTATTGCGTTTGCCCTTGTGGGAATAGCAACGGTTATTGGCATGGAGCCTGCCAATAAACAAAAAATTGATTTCAGCAATCCTGAAAAAGCATTTAAAATTCTGACCGAAAAAGAAGAGTTTATACAAATCCTTGCAACAGAAAATCAGCCTGGAAAGTGCTATCCCTTGTTGGATACAGCCTATAAGATGCTGACGGAACATAAATCACGTTTCTTACAAACATTATTAGCAAAAGAACAATCAGGAAAATATTGCCCTTTATTACATACGGCAGAAGAAGTTATCCATAGAGTTATTACGACACTTCAAGATACATCTTATTTTTACCATAATCATAAAGAAATACCAGTGATATGGATTGGCAATAGATCAAGAGATCGAGAGCATTTAATGGATAAAATAGTGTCACGCAATGTTTCCTATGCAACAGAAGAAGAATGCTTAGATGATTGCGATGCACTATTGGAATGCAATCGATATGTTGCAAATGCCTATGGTTCATACCCCCCTTACCAGGATAGAATTATTACTCCTTTGCATCATATATTGGCAAAAATTGCCGATGGTTCCTTACCCAAAGGTATTGGTAAAGAACTGAGTGGGATTTTATTATCTTTTGGATCGAATGCAAATGCGCGCGATGATGCCGGCAATACTCCGTTGCATCATGCATCATCATTAAGTCTTATAACTTTATTGTGCAGCTATGGAGCAAAAACCTCTAAAAAAGGTTATTTAGGTCGCACTCCTTTGCTTCAGAACTTGTGTCTTCACAATTGGCCTTTGGTAGAGCACTTATTAGCTTATTCTTCTACCTCCACCATCAACAAACAAGATGAAGAACGAAATAGTCCATTGGAAGAAGCAATCAGATCAGGAAATAGAGAAATTGTACAATTATTGCTTGAGAATGGCGCCGATTGGACTTTGCTTAATGGTCAGGATCTGACAGATCTCCTTTTTGGTGAAAAGAGTGATTATTTAATGAGAGTATGCATGATCAATCATATCGAGGCATCTATAAGACAATTTGTACAAAACGATGATTCAAAAGCTATCGAACGTATCAGAAAAAATGGTCTCTTTGGCCTGATTAATTACGATGAACTAAAACAATGGACCATGGATAATTTCTGGGATGCTACAAAATCTGATATTATCACTGGATTTAAACATCAGTATAATTTTTGGAAGAATGTGGACGCATGCGTAACAAACTACGCAGCAAAAAATTTATTAAAACGATTTGAAGAAGTGTACCAAGATAGGATCGAGCGTGCTTTTCTCCCAATGAAGACTGGTTAACAACACACAAAAAACAGAATCGCTATTAATAGCTTAAAAAAATTAAAAGGCCTTCAAATGAAGGTCTTTTTTATTTGGTAAAAATATGCTATTATTTCACCATTCAATAAAAAATGCGTTAAACGAAAGTCTTTATGAATAAAATAAAATATCATATTATTGCATCAACATTGATTGCAACAGCCAATCTTTTCAGTATGGAACCGGTTGATTGCATTAATTCGCAAAAAATATGCATGTATCTTCTCTACAAGGACGCTGCTCAGTTACGAAACCTGGTAGATGGAGAACAGAAAGGTAAATGTTGTTCTGAGTTATATGCAGCTGAAAAAGCTCTTCATGAAGTTTTCGAATTTTCCGAAAATGGAAAAATGAGAGTAGTTCCAGAAGATTTTGATAAAAGGACTTTGCAACAGCTTTGCTTTAGTGAAAAAACATTCTTTTTTTTAAAAGATATTATCCAAAAGCCCATGAAAGCAAAAAAGTTAATAGCCCAAATCAATTGTTATGATTATTATGAATCGGAAAAAGAACGCAAAAATTGCCTTGATGAATGTCGCATACGGCTTGAAAGCAATTGCTACATTGCAAATGATCATGGCTCATACAAACCTTATGCAGATAAAAGAATGACCCCATTGCATTATATACTTATTCGAGTTGCTGATGGAGCTTTATCAGAAGAAACGGGCAAATTACTCTGCGAACTATTACTATCTTATGGATCAAACGTGAATGCGCGCGATAATGCCGGAAATACTCCATCACATTACGCACCGACACCATGTCTTACAGATTTCTTGTACCTTAATGGTGCTGATCCTTCTATAGCCGGAGACTTAGGTCGCACTCCCTTGCTGAATTTCATACGGTTAGAAAATTGGCCGGTTGTAAAGAAATTATTATTGTACTCATCTGCCAAAGATATCAACAAGCAGGATGACGAAGGTAATACACCACTGGGAGAAGCAGTTAGATTAGGAAATGAAGAAATAGTGCAATTATTACTTGGTAGTGGCGCACATTAGACAAGAACATATAAAACAAAAAAGAGGCCTTCCATTTAAGAAGGCCTCTTTTTTTGATTTCTAAATAAACCAACCGTTAAGAATCAAAGTATTTTTATGGGTACCCGACTGAAACATGGTGGAAGTTGGGTTATAATCAGTCGATCGCAATCAATTCAACTTCAAAAATTAAATCTGCATTAGCAGGTATAATTGCACCAACTGCGCGCGTACCATAACCCAAGTCAGCTGGAATATAAAGAAGACGTTTTTCACCAATCTTCATACCCATAACACCTTCATCCCATCCTTTAATCACTTGCCCCATGCCGATATGAAACTGAAATGGCTGCTGACGATCGCGGCTGCTATCAAATTTCTTACCTTCGTTTCCATTATCATTCAACCAACCCGTATAATGAACAGTCACCAGGTTACCTTTTTGAGGAGTTGCACCATCTCCATCTACTACAATTTCATATTCCAAACCTGAAGCGGTTTTTGTGCGTGTCATTTTTTTGCGTTCCTGTATTGAATTATTATTATTCACATTCTTCATGTTTTTGCATTGCACCACCACACCAGCAGTAACTATCACAAAAGAACATGCTATTACCAATCGCTTCATTTTCATCGATTTCCTTTTTAAAAAATGGGTTAAACCTATATATAATTGTAGCTCATCTATTTTTTTACACAATTATCTTCAGCTCCTTAATAAGAAGCCTATTCTTTTTCATCTGTTGCTTTTTTAAAATAAATTTTGTGATAGTAAGTATGATTATGTATATCTGTATTAAAAGATATAGAAAGAGGCCGATATGAATTATGGAAGAAGCATTCTTATCACCCTTATCTTGCTTAATGTGTCTCATCTTCATAATGAAGATACTCTTCTGCGCTCTGCACAAGCGAGTGACATCCAACAACTGCTTACCCCCAATGAAATTGATGCTTTATTACAACCATCAGAATCTTCTGTTACAGAAAAAACTACATTAGATCAATGGAATAATCATTTAGCACTCCTGACTTTTAACGATGAATATTGGGATACAAACAATAATATTCCTCTCGATTCAACTGATTGGAAAACTACCGCCTTTAAGCTGGCAGAACAACTGGTGAAAGAAGATAATAGTCTTGCTGATACTCTCAAGACCGATTTTTTTAATGCTATTTCAGCAAAGATTGCCGAAAAAAAAGGAATATTAAAAAAAGAAAGTGCTGCATATCAACTCACGCAAGATTTTGATCAAATGATTACTGATGCGCTGACACCACTACCATTTCCGGTTATTGAATCTTCAATAACCGCTGAAACTGCCCCTACACCATTCATTATGCCAGAAATAAGTGCGCCACTACCTATACTAGAGGAAGAACCTGCTCCCACAAATGAACTACTACCGGTACCTTCAACAGAATCAGCGACAACAACTTCCTCAGAAACAGCCTCGGCAGCACCAACTTCTGAACAAACACCTGAAGATTTGCAACAAAAATGGCAGACACAACTGAATCAAATTAAACAAGAAGGTAAAGATAGATGGGAATTTGAAGGCATTCTCAATGCAACATATAGCGTTGCACAAGAATTGCTGAAAGCAGGCAACACCACAAATACCAAATTACAAAAGGATTTCTTGGATGCTCTCCAAACACGATCTGTCGTAAGCAAAAAACTGTATCAGCCTGATATGGATGAAACCACGTGGGCCTTTAATAATGCAGTCGGAATCTCAAGTCCACAGCCACAATATTCATACCCTCAACAAATGCCATTCGAACAGTACCCACCACAAACATTTGCCGACAGCGCAGAACTACAAGAACTTAAAACAGAATTAGCAGCAAAAGATGCACAACTGAAAGAAGAACAAAAAAAACAAGCAGAAGACACAAAGAAACAGATGATCGCGCAAGCAGCTATTCTTAAAGCACAAGAAGAAGGAAAAATATCGCAGGATCGAGCACACAGCTCTCTGCAGTTATTACAAAATCAGCAAGATGTAACTAAAAAAAAGCATGACGCCGATATAGCGGCAATTAACGAAGCACACGGTATTTTAGTGGAAAATATGGAAAAACTTGTTGCGCGCCAAAAACCTGCTGCTGCCCCTGCAAAAGGAATCATTGCGAGCATCACCGAACCAATCTATAACTGGTGGTATGGAACAACTCCTGAAAAAGCCACTGAGCAAGCAGCGCATATACCAACAGAAGAAGAAAAACAAAAATTTGAAAAGCTGCTTTCTATCAGAATGCAAAAAACTCCTCAGCCTGCAAAGGCAGAAGAAACATTTATTGAATTCCAAAATCTGTTGGTTTCTTTCAACGCTCCTGATGAGGTCTGGATTACGGCAATGCAAGATATCGTCTATAAAATGGTTATAACATATGAAGTTATGTCTTTATCAGAAGTCTCTGGCATCATCAACAAAGCTCTGCAAGCATCAGGGCGAGTATCTGCCAATAACATTCGAGAACTAATTGCCAGAATAGGTGAAGACGTTGTAAAAATTCAAGCAGCGCAAGAACAAGCGGAAGCTGAAAGGCAACGGCGCCTTCAAATGAAACGTGATAAAAAAGATGCAGCAATGCTGAGGTTACAAAGAATTAAAGATGAAGAAGAGCGCGTAAGGGCAGAAAATGAACAAAGAATAAAAACAGCCGCGCAATATAAAGATGAAAAAAAACAATGGGATGATTATCTTGCACACGTAGCACGTAATAAAGGTGCAACAGCTCACGATAATCACAATCACACACAAGAAGCTCTTAAGAAATCGCAATCATTGATGCAGCTTGCGAGCAATATCACCAACAAAAATAAAACCGCTCTATCACAAAAATTAAAGCAAAAATTTAGCGTTGCTCTTTTAGAACAACAAAAAAATAATGATCCTGAAGTAAATATTAATATCTATAGAAATATGGATATGTTTAATCAGGGTGTTAATGAGATGATAGAATAACCCAATACTTCACATATTGTTCATACGGTTTTTAATCGTCTTCACTGCCAACAATTAAATCATTATCAATTATCATAACGCGCTGAATTTTCAGTGCTTTTCCCGTTTCAACATCCACTTCTATCCAAGCCCCACACATAACAATAGGTGTTGCTGTATCAGGAGTGAATCTGACTGGCAGAGCAGTCAAAAAATTATGAATGATCGGCTCTTTTTTCATGCCCAGCATAGAGTTGAATGATCCGGACATACCCAAATCGGTAATATGCGCAGTTCCACCTGGCAAAATACGCTCATCGGCCGTTTGCACGTGCGTATGAGTGCCTACAACCGCGCTCACGCGCCCATCAAGATAAAATGACATCGCCATTTTTTCTGATGTTGCTTCTGCATGAAAATCGACAAATATCAGTTTTGTTTTTTCTTGTAGCTGAGCAAGAATTGCATCTGCCTTATAAAAAGGACAATCGATCAGTTCTTTCATAAAAACACGTCCTTGCAAATTAATGACCCCAACTCGGTGGCCCTCAACCATAAAAGTGGTTACGCCAACGCCCGGAGTTGCAGCAGGGAAATTTGCAGGACGCAATAAGTTGCTATGTTCATCAAGATAAGGATAAATTTCTTTGTGCTTCCAAATGTGGTTACCACTCGTGATAACATCAACACCATTATGTTCAAAAAAGCGAACGTTTTTGGTGGTGATGCCACGGCCATGTGCACAATTTTCACCATTCACAATGATGGCATCGATATTATGGGCTCGTTTTACTTTTTCAATATGCTTTTGGAATATGGCACGGCCAGCTGCGCCAACCACATCACCAATCATTAATACTCGTAGTGTGTTCATATAAATTTCACTCTATTGATTTTACCGCCTTCATAAAAGGCTTTTTACGCGTAATATTTATTATTTCAATTCGCGAAATCGGCATCGCTTGGTTAATTGCACCTACAAGATTATTGGCTTGTAATCGTGCTTGTTTTTTATCCAATCGCTCTTGCTGAATAGTCATGTAGATTGTATATCCCCCCTGATCAACGCCTACCTTTTTATTACACTCAAATGAACGCGCTATTTTTTCAAGCGTTTTCAGACGCTCAGCATACGCTTCTACTGATCTACGCTGGTTTTCCATGTTGATTTCAATTTCAATCTTCACAATATGGCGGCTGTGATGCTGCCGAGAACGTGCTTTTTTTGGTGCGTTCTCACTAGCCCATATCGTAGAAATATTTAATCCGAGAGAGGCAATGATAGCAAAGATAAATTTATTTTTCATTATTATCATTTCGGAAAGAATTCGTATCCTTCGACAGGCTTCCTCCATAGCTTTAGCGACGGAGGAAGCCTGTCGAAGGATACGAACGGAATTCACTTTACCTTGCATACTCAATCGAACGCTTTTCACGAATAACGTTCACTTTAATCTGGCCAGGGAAGGTCATTTCTTGTTCAATGCGGCGCGCAAGATTATGCGCAAGCAAGTTAGCTTGTTCATCATTGAGCGTGTCTTCTTCTACAATCACGCGCAATTCGCGTCCCGCTTGCACTGCATACGCTTTTTTAACGCCATCAAATGATCCTGCAATTTCTTCAAGCTTTTCTAAACGTTTAATATACGCCGTTAATGTTTCACGGCGCGCGCCTGGGCGAGAAGCTGAAATAGTATCAGCAATAACCACGATAATTGCATAAATTGAAGCAAAAGGCACTTCTTCATGATGGGCAGCAATAGCGTTGACGATAATCGGGTTTTCGCCACAACGTTTTGCAATGTCGCCACCAATTTGAGCATGCGGACCTTCAACTTCAGCAGTTACTGCTTTACCAATATCATGTAATAAGCCTGCACGGAGCGCGAGTGCACCATCAAGTCCCAGTTCTTCAGCAATCATACGTGCAAAGACACCGACTTCTTTACAATGCACTAACACATTTTGTGAATAACTGGTTCTGAAATGCAATTTACCGATTAAGGTAATGATTTCAGGATGAATTCCCTGTAAATTGAATTCAAGAACGGCATTTTTACCATATTCTTCAACAATTTCTTCAATTTCTTTTTCGCACTGGACTACTGTTTCTTCAATACGTGTTGGGTTGATTCGGCCATCAGTGATAAGTTTTTCAAGTGTACGCACTGCCACTTCACGGCGAATTGGATTGAACCCGGAAACGGTAATATCAGGAGATTCTCCGATGATAAATTCCATGCCAGTTGCCATTTCTAAGGCCTTGATGTTTCTGCCTTCTTTACCGATAATTCTTCCCTTCATTTCTTCATTAGGAAGATGCACAATACCAGAAAGATAAGGCGCAACAAGATCGGCAGTATAGCGCTGCATTGCAGATACCAAAATATTAGTGGCTTTTTCTTTTGATGTTTGACGCGCTTCTTCTTCAACCTTTTGGACATATTTTTGACTTGCGAGACGAACTTCGGCTTCAATGGTGCCAAACAACGCATTTTTTGCATCATCTTTTGACATTCCACTGACATGTTCTAACTTTGATATAAGATCACTATACAGACCTTTTACTTTTGAATCATTCACGCGTACTGTATCTTCAAGGCGAGATAAGTTGCGTTCTTTTTGCTGCAATTCAACGCGTAAATCATCGAGTTGAACTTCACGTTTTTCTAAATGTTCAGACTTTGTCGTCAATTTTGTTTGGAGACGATCAATTTCAATACGCTCGCGCTTAAGTTCTAATTCAAACTCTTTGCGCTTATGATACATTTCATCTTTAATTTTTATTAAAGCCGCCTGCTTTTCAGCATCGATATCACGTTTTGAATTTTTAAGACGATCTTTGGCATCATTCAGCAATTCATTGGCTGAAGCCATTTTTTTGAACGCAGAAAATAAAAAAACTAATGCTGCAATAATAATTGCAACACTAGCGATTATAAATAACAGTGACGTATCCATCATGAGCATTCCTAAATCCCAACAAGCATTACACTTGTGGCTTAATTAATAATAATAAAATTAGTGTGAAAGCAGAACGCTGTTGACCTACACTAATGGAATGCACACATATGAATTACGTCTACGAATGTAATAACGATAGCTCTTGGTCGATATAATCTTTTAAAGTATTCATTATTTGTTCATCATTGTTCTGCTTGCGCTCGCATTGTACTAACTGATTTGCGAGCCTGAGCGCTGCCAATACCGCTATTTTTTTTACATCGGTAAGAGCAAAGTGATGGCTAATTTCTTTCATGGAAGCATCGACCATTGCCGCAGCTTTGAGCACTAACGCTTCAGTTTCATCACTTGAAAGAACATAATGATCTTCAAAGATTTGGACCTTATAACTTTTTTTTTCATTCATCATGGTTGATTTTCATTCTCAACAATTGAATCAATACTTTTTATGAGATCATCAAGAACTAAACGTGTCATAGATCGCTCTTCTGTAAGCTCTTGAACATGACCTGTTTCTTTTAATATCGACTTTTCTATCGCATTCAACTGAAAAGTCAATTGTGCATTACCTTCAGTGAGTTTATCATTTTCTGCTTTTAAGTCAGCATGTTCGCTTTTTAATAAATTATACTTTGACTGCAATTGACCATAGTGATCTTTTAGTTCTTTGGTCATCGCAATCAAAGTCTTTATTTTTTCTTCGAGAATTAACACTGCTTCCATAAGACTCCCTTTTTTTTTAACCCCATACTTTTACCCCATATTCAGCTCGCGGCCTTCATAGTTTCAGGCAGGTATGCTCGCTTCATACGGAGATCCCGATAAAGAATAAAATCTAGGATCCATGAATAAGTACCGATTAGATCACCTAAGCGGATCCTCACTCTTGGAAGTTAGTCTAATGATTCGCAGAAAGCATTGTCAAGAAAACTATTGCTTAGCTATTTCAACAATCTGAGAGAATGCTGCAGGCTCAAATATTGATAATTGGCTCAGCATTTTTCTATTTAAATCGACATGAGCAACTTTAAGACCATGGATGAATTTGCTATAAGAAGTTCCATGAGGTCTGACTGAAGCAGTAATACGAGTAATAAACAATGAACGCATATCGCGTTTATACAATCTTCTGCTTTTAAAGGCAAAAGCCCACGCGCGCATCAATGTTTCATGAGCTCTTTTGAAAATATTTTTACGTTGTCCCCAAAAACCTTTAGTTTGTTTTAACAAACGTTTGTGTCTTTTTTTGGTCGCCATCCCGCGTTTAACTCGTGACATTATCAATTCCCTAAATTTTAATGATTAATTATATAAATTAGTATGGTAATAAAAGCTTAATTCCTGGCAAATCTGCTGCTGAAAAATAAGTAGCTTTGCGCAATTGACGATTTGTTTTTGCATTTTTACGCGTCATCAAATGTCGTCTATACGCTTTGCCGTGTTTAATTTTAACTTTTTTTCCACCTGTTTTGGTGAAACGCTTTTTCGCAGAAGAATTTGTTTTCATTTTAATTTTTTTCATCTTCGCCATGTTCTTTATCCCTATCAACGATTCTTATTTTAAATAATAAATACGAGACCACATTTTGCCCATTTTTGAATCTTGTTCTTGCACAAGATTCTGTGCCAAATCATGCTCTTCAAAACTTTTTTCTATTTTGGTAAAGAGTTCTGTACCACGCGCATCCTTGGTTGCAATTTCGCGTCCTCGGAAAGAAAGCGTTATCTTAACCCGTTTACCGGTTGTCAAAAACTGGACGGCTTGTTTAATCTTGGTTTGATAATCATGCTCACCAATTTTAGGACTCATTTTTATTTCTTTAATTTGAATAACTTTTTGATGCTTTTTAGCTTCTAAAGTTTTCTTTTTCTTTTCATACAGTACCTTGCCAAAATCCATGATTTTAACGACAGGTATGCCATCTTTACCACTCTGAGCTATGAGCACAAGGTCAAGCCCGGCCTCTTCTGCCTGGCGTAACGCTTGATTTCTGCTTATAGTTCCGATGTTTTCACCATCTTGAGTAATAAGCTGAACATTTTCAGCACGAATTTGCTGATTAATTAATGGAGCATTTTCTTTTTTATCTTTTAACATGGAACCTTTTTCTCTATTACTCAAATTCTGCTTGTGTGCTATCTTCTTTCATTTGGATATCAAACCCTGGAGTAATTGAATCTTTTTCTGCTGCAATTGATTCCATTACCTTTACATGCACGAGACCAAAAACATCAGGTGTCTTCAACCATTGAAGCACCTGTTCTCGACCTTGAGCTATTTTTTCACCATTAAATGAGAACCATGATCCTGATTGAACAATAACCTTAAAATGCAATGCGGCATCAAGAAGATCAAGCTCAGGACTAATGCCTTCACCAAATAATAGATCAACTTCAACTTGTTTAAACGGAGGAGCTACCTTGTTTTTTACCACACGGACTCTCACGCGATTACCAATATTCTCATCGCCTTCTTTAAGACTTGCTATTCTGCGAACATCAATTCGTACCGAGGCATAAAACTTAAGCGCATTACCGCCCGTGGTAGTTTCTTTGTTAGCAAAAGGCATAGCACCAATATTTTGGCGAATCTGATTAATAAATATCAAAACGGTCTTTGATTTATGAATAACGGGAGTTAATTTACGTAAAGCTTGTGACATAAGCCGCGCTTGCAAGCCCATATGAGAATCACCCATATCTCCTTCAAGTTCAGCCTTTGGCACTAAAGCTGCCACCGAATCGATAACGATAACATCAACAGCACCAGATCGAACAAGCATTTCAGTAATATCAAGGGCTTGTTCACCATAATCAGGCTGAGAAATAATTAATTCATCGGCATTAATACCTAAATTTTTAGCATAAGTAACATCGAGCGCATGTTCTGCATCGATAAATGCACAAATACCGCCACGTTTTTGAGCTTGAGCGATAACATGCATAGCAAGTGTTGTTTTCCCTGAAGCTTCAGGTCCAAATATTTCAATAATTCTGCCAACAGGAAAGCCGCCTATTCCAATTGCACGATCGATCAGAATCGATCCAGTTGAAATCGCTTCTATATTGTTATTGGTAGATTCACCCAAGCTTCATAACAGCACCGCTGCCATATTGCTTATCTATCTGAGAAAAGGTGACCTCGAGCATCTTCTTTTTCATCGATTGCTCGGTAATTCTTTTCATTTCCTACGCTCTTCTGGAGTGGTAGTTGTAGATTTTATTTTCATTCTGAATATTCTTCGCCGGCTATTAGTATTGATTCATTAGTTTCTATTGTAGCATTTCTATGCAAAGAAGCAACAACGCTCTCTATTTGCATATTCATGCGATTGGTTGCCACGCTCGATTGGGCCTTATCCTGCGCGTCGATAAAATCCTCTTGGGTGTAGTCTTGGATTGCATCAACTTTAATCAAAAAGCAGGCTCTATCGCTATTTTGCACGGAAAGAGCACCTACTTTATCAAGCCCGAGCAATGTTTTACCGATAAGTCCTTTTTTATCAAGATCTTGGATTTTTTTATCATCGCTTGGATCAATCATCCCTGTATGGTGCACTGATAGGCCAAATTCGCGAGCAATTTGGTCAAAAGAAAGCTCTTTTGCTGCATTTTTTGCTTCTTCTACCGCTGCAATCATCTCATTGTATGCTTGTTCTTCCCGCAGATCCTCCTTAACAACGTCTTTGATTGTTTCAAATTCTGGCAAATGGCGGGCTGTTACGCCAGTTAGTAAGGCAACAAAGCCTGTTTCACCTTCGATATAAAATCCATATTCATTTTGTTGAACCCAAAAAGCTCTTGAGACAGGCGCGTATCATCTTTAGCAATTCCCGTCATCATCTCTTTCTTGCCACCCTTTTGGGCAATGAAAGATTCTACTGCTTTGGATGTCGCCCTTGGTAACAACATTTTTAAGATCTTTGACAAAATCTTTCTTAAACTGCTTTTCAAGTAACGTTGTTTTAATTTCAGTTCTTACGGAAGAAATGGTTTATAGGTACGGGCAATGCGCTTAACCAATCGTATAATTACTTTTCCATCATTGGTTTCTACCACCGGAGATAGATCGCCATCATTTTGCAACACAAACGCTTCACGCTCAAAAGTGCCTTTTCTTTCTCCACGCGCAAATGGTTTGAGCGATTCCCATTCTGAATTCCATTCAGAATCTGGATTACTGATGATATCATCTCTCACCATTTCAACTGTTACACCCGGAAATTCAGAAAGTTGTTTTTCAGTAATTTGCTCAACTTCCACTTTAATTGGGTCAAGAACATATTTGCCTACTTTATTATCTTCATAATATTCACGAATCTGTTCTTCTGAAACAGTAGGATTATAACTTTGTGCGTTAAATTTCCAGACAATTCCATCTCTTTTTTCAGGAACCCAGTAACGACGGCTTTGAACATTTTCTTTATCATAAAATGCTTGAGCAGCCTCATCGGTGATTGCTACTTTTTTCTGTGCAGCTAGGAATGAGTCAAAGGAAAAAGTCAGATAAGAAAATGATTTACCAAGTTGTGCTATAAATTCTTGTTTAAAATCAAATGTTGGCACATAACATGTTGATGCAATAAATTGCATTGCTTGGAGTTGCGCAAGGCTTTGTTCAACTTTACGCTCAAATTCTTTAATTGAAAGACCTTTGTGTTGCAAAAACATTTTGAGCTTTTCAGGCTCTAATGATCCTGATTGATCAAAGACAAAGGGCGGCAATTCGCGTTGCAAGTGACGGCGCGCAAACTGTGGATCATTGATGCTGTCTGTAATATAATCACCATGAACAACAATGCCCATATTTTTAACCAGTTGATTCATCAATGTTGTTTTTATCAAAACTTCAACCGCAAGTGATTTTGGATCTGTTGGCCAATTCATCGCCTGCAGCAAAAGATCTGCATATTGACCATATTGAGCTCGAATTTGCGCAAGGAATTCGCTTTGTTCAGCCATTTCTCGTGCTAAATTTTGATACGATACTTGTTCACCGTTGACACTGAGTGCCCATGAACCACTGGCCGCCTCATTTTTCATTAATGAAGGGATGGAAACCATTGAAATCGCTAAAACTACAAATATGAAAAATGCAACATAACGAAATGCTGACTGTTTGATCTGATTGCGAAGTGTAATAATCATCAAAAAATACCTTTCTTTTATATTCTTTTTTTTGCTGTTTCAATTTAACAAGAACGCACACAAATATCTTTAATATTTTCTTCTTTTGCTATTTTTTCAACTAAAGCCAATAAGTCATCTTTATTGTTATGGGCAATGGTAACTACCTGATACCAGTGAGAAGTTTTGCCATGCGCTGTTTTACTGCTACGCTTTCTCATCTCAGTTTCAATGCCTTTTGCTGCAAGTTTTTTGATAAAAAGCTGAGCCGCTTTTTCAGTTCCAAATCCTATCAACTGAGCATAGTAGCGATCAGCAGATAATTTTTCAGATCCAGAGAGTAGACCAACTGATTCTGACACTATTTCTTGATTGATTGCTTGTGGTAGTGTTTCTGTAATTTCAACAGTTGCTATTGCCGTGGCAATGGGCGCTACATCTTTTTGTGTCTCTGCCTGCGTTGCAATAACAGTCGTATAAATGTGATCAGCAAATGCATCTTGTTCAAGCTTTTCAGACAGTTGGCTGATGACATTTTTTTTACCTAAAAAGTATCCACACATAAAGAGAGAAAAGAATACAAACAACAATCCAGCCACGATAAAGCTCAATTGTCTATTGGGGACAAAAAGACCTTGATTAGTTGAACAATGACATTCTTTCTCATCATTCCCTAATGTTTTTTTCAAAGAATCTTCCCATTTATTCATATTTTTTACCTAACGTACTGATTCGTTGCACCAACTCATCGACATATAAATCAATTTTTATATCGGTCAAGTTTACCTGTTCAAGGCATCCTACACTTGTACCAGTATACTGCTTTTCTTTTTTAATTTCACGCTCTAACTTACGCCAAAAAGTAAATTGTCGTTTAGCATATTGCCGCGTTTGAGCGCTGATCAATTCTACCATCTGCATATAGGCCCCATTTTTTCTGTTGCCCTGCAGATACTCGATTATTTCTCGGTAACCAATAATATTTTTTTTCTCGATAAACGCCTGCCACGGCGTTCCCATAAGGCTTTCTGTTTCCTCTATCCACCCGTGTTCTAGCATATGCGTAACCCTTGTATTGATCCGATCTTTGAGCTCTTGCCGATCGCGCTCAATAAAGAGTAACAGATAATCAGCTTGCGGATCATAAACGGGTGCACATGATGATGGCAACTTTCCAGTAGTATACCAGATATCTAATGCGCGTTGAATACGATGTTTATCCGACTTATCAATGGCTTGTGCCCGTATAGGATCAATTGCATAGAGTTCTTCCCAAAGATTTTTGCTTAAATCATCGCCAGAGTTACGAAGATCGCTGATGGAAGATTGGGTTAAGATAGTTGGGTTGCAAAATAGCAATGAATGGAGATAAAACCCAGATCCACCTACAAGAATGGGCAAATTGCCCCGCGCGAGAATTTCTTTCACTGTTGTATATAATACAGTCCGGTAGTCATTCACGGTATAGTTAATAGGATTATTGATGATGTCAAAAAGATGATGCGGAATGGGACTTTGTTTCCAATCAGGCTTTGCCGTTCCAATCGATAAAGGTGTATAAAATTGCCCCACATCCATATTAATAATTTCTGCAGGGATTCTTTTGGCAATAGCAAGAGCAAGATCTGTTTTGCCCACACCGGTGGGACCGTATACGATGAGCATGCAAGGATGGTTAACTTTTGTTTTCATAAAAATAAATTTTTATTAAATGGTGATCTCCTTATTTTATAGGGGTCCCCATTTAAAGTATAGCGAAAAATGGGTTAAAAAATTTTCCCATGACCATTATTTACCATGTAATGGTCATGGGAATTTATATGCCTCATCGAAGTAGGAGCCTGCCCCCGCTCGTCCTGAGCCTGTCGAAGGAAGCTTCAGCGAAGTAGGGCCTGCTCACCACACCCTTTTACTCTATATCCCACTAAATCCTTTAATTGCTTTGCAGCATCGGTGACTGCAATGTTAGTAACAATGGCAATTTCTTCAATCAAAAGATTTTCTGTTTGCTGTAATAAACTTTTTTCGCCAAAAGAAAGCTCTTTATAAAGTTCAACGTATCTCAAGTCTCTGTAAATCGCACATAGCTCTAATAAGTTACCGCTTCGGAGCTTTCCTTGATACTCCTTATTTCGCTTGTTCCAATTACTTACGGCAGCATCGATCTGTTTGACAACAACTGGTTGCGCTAATAATGCAAAAATTTCATTAATATATTCAGCTGAACAAAGGGGTCTGATTCCAACGGCACTCGCATTATCGGTTGGCACTAAAATCGTCATATCTTTATTAAGAAATCGTAGTTCAAAGAATTGCAACAAACGGCCTGCTATTTTTTTTTCAATAACACAGCTGATGATAGCCACTCCGTGGCCAGGATAAACAACTTTCTGATTGCGAGCAAACATAGCTACCCTTTCATAAAAAGGTAAAGCTTCTCCGCAAGAAGTTAGTTACACATAAAAAGCGTACCACAAAATGGTAAATTTTTTAAGCCAGAAGAAAATGTGGATTTTTTTTGGAAAGTTGATGAAAAATATGCGAATAAATTCGCCCCAAAGAAAAATGATTTTCATTGAAATCGATGGATTTGTCGAAAGATATCACTATGTCAGAAATGGTCATTTTTATATTCAAAATAATAGCGCGCCACCATTGCGTTGCGTATTTGTAAAAAATATTGAGTACGTTATTTTTATTTTTTTCAAGCCACTGCATTCTGGGATTATTTAGGAAAAATATCCTGTATCACTTGAGCGGCTGGTCGATTAAATTTTTGGGCAACTCTCTTGAGAGCAGAAAGATTTTGCTTTATTTCCCGTTTTTTGCATTTATTTTTTATAGTAACGAGTATATCCTCAAGCTTATCAAGACTGTCATCTTTAAGTGTCGATACAGCAATGAATGCAGCATTAAACAATACATCACAATCGTTTTCTTCAGATAATAGTTGATATACATCAGATGAGTCTTCATAAAGCGTAGCTATATCAAGGGGTGAACATGTTGCTGGATGAATCTCGAACCATGAACTTTCTCGATAATAACGTGCACCTTGTATGAGTTGTTTCAAATAAGGCTCATCAAAGAAAATATTTTCAGAAAACAATTTTCCCTCGTGAAAGCCCTTTTGGCGATATTCTTCATTGAGGAATAATGAACTGATATCTGGTTTTTCATTTGGATTACTTGGATCAATAACTCGATAGATAATATCATACCTAAAGACATCAGAAGGAAAAACAATCAGTCTGTTTATATAATCAATTCTTTTTTTTTGTTCTGGCTGTTGTTTTGGTGGTTGTTGTTTTGGTCGTTTCTTTTGCTCGGCAATCCAAGATAATTTATTGGGAGGAATGAACCCATGTTGTCGAGCCAGAGCCGGTCCTCGAGACATCCCAAAACCAATCATATGAATTGATACCATAAGTAGTAGTATATTTAATTTCCATAAAAATCTGTTCATTAGTACTCCTCATTTTGACTACCTAAAAAAAATCTGCTCGATGAGCTCAGAGGCAAATTCATTCTTGTAATCCTCAGCTGCAGTGGTAAGCTGAAAAAGATATTTTTTGAGTTCCTCGGCAGGACATTGATCGTTTATTTTCAGTAATATATTTTGCAACATGCGCTTATCAGAGTTTTTTGATATGGCATCCAAAGCTTCATTAAATAGTTGATTGCAATTAGTTTCTTCTTTTTGAGAGACAACGAAAACAACTGGCGGTGATTTTTTTTGCATTAATGCATCAACTTGTTTTTGATAATAATATCCTGCAAGAGCTTTTTCTTTTTCCAGTGCCTCTAAAGTACGCCCTTGTTTTTCGAAAAATGCTTCAGCGTTACCTGAACCCAAAGCAAAAAACTCTTGTTTATAATTTTTTTCTGTATCAGATTCTTTTTCTTCAATTTTTTTGATTGTACCGGCGTGTTCTTTTTCCAAAGCCAATCTTTCTGGAGAAAAAAACCCATGATGCTTGGCTAGAGCAGGTCCTCGAGACATCCCAAAACCAATCGTATGAATTATTGATACTATAAAAAGCAGCATACCAAGCGATTTATTCATTGAAGTTTCCCTTTAAATACCATTAATGCACTAAAGTAATTTATTTGCGCATATTTAGCATACCATAATTAAAGCGAAAAACACAACGAGTCATTCAAGTTGAATTTAAAATGAGTTGCTGGCTGAGGCAATACGTAAAAAGAGCCACCCTAAAAAGGCAGCTCTTTCTTATTATTATACTCATCAAGGTTGTCGAAATTATCCTCGGATGAAGATTTTCAAGCAACAACAGCATTACTTTATTGCCAGGAATCATCCACTCTACTGCAGCACACACGTATCATTGGCATCTAATTGATCTGATGGTTTTCCACCATGTTTTCTATACATATCACTGTATATTGTTTGGCCACCAGAGTTATGCTTTTCCCATTCAACAATCCAATCGAGCATAGAACGCTGTTGACCATTAATACTCACAAATAATACATTTAAGCAGCGAAAGACATCATTTTCGATCAGCGCTTCAAAGGCTTTTGTCTTTTTTGTCACCATAGCAACTTCTAAAATATCCTGATACATTCTGCAATTTTCAATGAATATTGCCTTGGGCTGATCTCCCACTTCCTCAAAATGTATTTTGTAATTCCAAATGGAAAGAATGAAAACTTGATTATGATAATTTTCTATATAAGCCAAGAGTTCTTTTATGCACGCCGGGCTATTTCTATCTATTGCGATACACAACGCATCTGCCAAAGCATCAGCATTGCCATCACTTGCAGCAAGCGCACTCCCAATAGCTTGCGGATCTTTTCTGTAACATGCAATTTGCAATTCATCGCAGACACAAGAATAAATATAATAATCCAATTTACAACCAGAATTGCATGCGATTGCGTGCAGTTCATTATGCAATGCAGCAGGCATTCTCCTATCTACTGTCCTGCCCAAATCTATGCTTGAGCTCCATCTATTGAGCAAACTATATTGATATATATAATTTTGTTGCTTCATCTTGGGCATGATAACGCGCAATAGATCGATATTACTATCCCATGCAGCATCAAATGCCATGAACGTTATATTTTTATGACTCGTACAAAATGATGGATGCTTAATAAGCTCCGCAACCAATGGTCCTTTTATCGATAATCTTTGATGGAAACATTGACAGGTTTTTCGCAAGGCGTCTTTTGCTTCATCATTGGAAGCAGCAATAACCATGAAGAGGTCCTTGGATAGAGCGGCGCTCTCCATGCCAAAAGATATTGAAGTTGTTGATAGCACAAGAATAGTTAAAAGAAAACGCAATTTATTACACACGATAAAAATCTTTCAATTAGGAAAACATATACCATTAAGGACTATATCCATAATGGTATATGTTTACAGAAATATTTCAATAATAATATTTAAAAAGAAAGATAAGACTAAAAACTCTCATATTTATTAACGTTTTATTATTTTATTAAGGCCCATTGAAAGCAATGTACCTACCAAAACTCGCAAGTCCTGTGGATTATATATACAAACCTCTTGACGAGTTAAGCATCCATTTTCCTTACAAAATGCGATTGCGCTTTCCGTTCGATTTTCAAGAAGGTATGATCTTTTTTCAATATCATCAATGATTGGGCCAACCGCGTGGGGATCATCAGCTCCATTATAAGTTACGCCAGATAATCGATAATAATTATTGAGATCCGGATTTTGCTTGATCAGTAATTTAAAAGATTTACGATTTTTTTCAATCGCATAGATAACTAAATTTGTATATGTTCCATATTGCTCACGCTTATCCTTGAGAACGCCCATATTCTTATCCATCATCACACTCAAAACTTCAGCATCACCACCAAGGATTGCGATTCTAAAAGCATTCCAACAATTCTCGTTATGTTTTATAATTTTCATAAAATTTTGATCATTTGCTTTTGGTATATCCTTGAACACCCTCTCTCCTTTCAAGAAAGGTTTTATTTTTTCTAACTGCGGAATCTCAATCAGTTTACCCAAAAACGAATTTACCAATCGCAACTTCTCGCATCGAGACGGATTGCAATATTTGATAATTAAAGGCATTATATCCGAACCGGCCAACACGCGATCTATAGCCGCTTGACCTTCATCATTAATTTCTTGCCGTGATTTAAATCCATTGTTCTTACAAAACGCTTCCAGATAATTATCCTTAAAGAAGGCAATTGTGGTGGCGTGTTTCAAGCAATACTCCTGCAAATCGTAGAGAACTGGCCCATGTATATTTTCTTTTATTCCATGATAATCATAAGCAGGTGTATCCCAAGCAAGCTTTCTCCAATAGTTTTTAACTTCCGGAAAAAAAGGATTTTGCACCATCCATTTGAAACATTCTATTGCTCTGTAGCGAATACAATTGGCTGTGAGATTTGTATAACTATAATACATACATTTTTTTATATAGCGCTGCTGATCAAAAGGATTATTAAATTTATCATAATCTATGCCTGACCATTTGTTGTCGTCTTGTGTCGCTGTTTCTTTCTGAAAAAATGCCAACCGAGCAAAAGTTTTAACATCGTCATGCAACAACACATAGTATTTACCAAAATCACTGCCCCGATGATTTCCTATTTCCTCTAATTCCTGCGCTGAGACGTCACCTGGAAATTGATTCACTTTTTGGATATAATCTTGTGCCAAATTTATTTCGCCTGCACGCTCTTTAAAATAAGGATCTAATTTTTCTTTCATTGTCTTACAAGTAGCCCACATATTTTGTTTCATATCGTTATCACCATGCTCAGCAATGCAAACCAATTCATTATGAGAAAGATTAGGAAGAGGATGTAATTTTAATTTGCCTAAACTCTGCAAGGTGTTCTTTTTTACAGATTGTTGATAGCCATTCCAACCATGCTCATTTTTCCACCGCAACCCTTGTAGCATCGCTAAAGAAGCCGTGTTGATTGAGACAAGAGACAAAACAAGACTGAGTTTCACAAGCAAGCTATGGCCAATCATTTTACACATACAAACCTCGCATAATTCTAATAGCACATCTACAAATAATATAATTATTGTACACTACTAACGATAAGTTTCAACAAGAAATATTCGTGAAGCAAAAAGGTTCCTTTGTTCCCAAAGAGACCTTAGAGCATAGAAATCATGATAAATATCAAATTGCAAAGCAATACGTAATAAGGACCGCCTTTGAAAGGCAGCCCTGTAAATTTCCCTAATATTCCCAAATCCTATTCTAATCAACGTCATAATGCATAGGAAAATATTCAGGTTCAGGGTGACAATGTATCATTTGTCTATTATTTTGAGCTATACCAATAACGGCTGGATAATCGAGCTCATCGAAAGCAACGCACATATCAATCATCTTTATTTCTGCTGATTTTTTCCGAATACTTGCAACACGGCAATCATAAACTTGAGCACTTATTTGACAATCATTTGCATCTGGATCATTAAGCATCCTATCCAATTTGCTATTTTCCCCATTACTAATGTCTTCCACCCCCATGAGAATGTGATATTGTTCAAACACCATACAACGCGCTTCTGGTCTCAACGTTTTATGGTAGAGGGTAATCACACGATCATAGTCTTTGCTGCTGGTGAATGATTCTTTTACGATACGCTCGATGGAAAAGAAAATATGTGGCGGCAATTGCTTATAATGATCATTCTTAAACAACTCACCTTGCACGCGGGAAGATTCCCCCTTAAAGCAGGGATGTTCTAATAGTTTTATATTATTTTGCGCTTTTGCATCCGATTCTTTTTTCACATCAAAGAACTTCACTTTCTTTGGATTACCTTTGCCTTGAAATCGAGAGGCTCCAGGCTGCTGTTGTCGGTAAAGATTGATTCCCTGTTGCATACAAAGAGAGAACCCACTAACCAATAGTCCGAATATAAAAACACTCAATTTCAACACGTTATTCATTGTATTCTTTCCCCTAAAAACAATTATCATTACTCATAGCAATCCCCATTGCTGCACGGGACTCCTATTATAATCTTACAGAAAATACAAATAATATCAATTTGAATCTAAAAGACTTGTGCTCTACCATAAACTAAAAGAGCCGCCCAGAAAAGGCGGCTCTTTCATAAATATCACATAAATTAGAATAAGCTAGAATATTGCACACGATGGCTGTTTTTCCGCATCTTGGATCGAATCCTCATCATCAGATAGTTCTAAATAAAGCCGATGATTGCAACCATTTTTTTCGCAGATCTTATCATAAAACAAACGATCGTTTTCTGATTTTTTATATTTTATACAAGCCTGTTCGATATCATATCGGATGGGTCCTCCTTCTAATCGGCAGTGTTCAGACTTTTGACCAAGGGGCATAAGCTCGATATTTTCATTAAAACTGCTGATATCAGAATGATTGTTTAATCCAAGGGGATTTTCTTCGAGCAAAAATGCAACTATTTCTTTGCTATCATATTTAACTGCTTCTTGTACCCATTCACTATTCAACTCGTAACGACTATCCTTGCTTGGATATTTTTTTTCTATATGCTCTTTATTATTTTGCAGCAATAAGGCAAGACTTTTTGGCTCATTCATAAACGCTGCAAATCTAAAAGCCTCAAGGCATACAGCATTATCTCGCTCAACATTTTTCTGTAAGCACTGCACACGTTCCCACAAAATTCTAGTCGCTAACCAGCTATCGACTCTTAATTTCTTAATACTATTACCAACGAAATCTTCCTCAGCATAACCGCCATAAGCAATCAGTTCATCTTTATAATCGCCACAAGCAATCAATTCGTCTTTCGTGAAGGTAATCCCGTTAACTACTTTGGCAAGATATTGTCTTTTAAATTCACGTTGAGGATCGAATGTTATCCAAAATTTTTTGCCATCACAGTAATCTCGCACAGCGAGAGAATACTTTTGACGAAACTGTCTACACGTAGTACCAAAATTATCTATATCCTTCTGCTCCAAACTTCCATCTATAATGTCAAGTAAATCACCTACCGGAATTTTCCCGAAAGGAGATTCTGCTAGAACAGATTCTCTTGATGGTCGAGGCTTTACAAAGCCATCGCACATCATAAATTCTTTATTTTTATCTTTCTGTTCACATGTAAGAGCCCAGGCAGTCTTAACTTTGTCATTCCAGTTATTAAGAACAGGCTTTACGGATCGATCATTCCATCCATTTTCTTGTCTTATTTGGATTGCTTTAATCATGCCAAAAGATGGCATATAAGCTGCAACAGCCGCTATAAAAAGACCAATTTTGAATATTTTATCCACGATAGAACCCCCTAATAATGCAAATCATCCTATTTATCATGATACAGAACATCTCAAAAATGTCAATCTGAAACATTTCCCAAGAGAAGGTAGGGACTTTAGGTATCATTTTGGGATTTCGATGAAAGGAATCGCTAAAACAATGTACCATACGATGTAGCTAATGTTGGGAATCGTTTGTCTTGACTTCATCCACTTACCTAGCTTGAGAGCCATGACAAGCAATATTTTCATCGTATTGTATTTTTCTTGCCTGCCCCAAAGTCAAGCACCCATTTTCTTTGCAGAACACCAGAAGAAACACTCTTTCAATACCGAGAGTATCTTTCATGCTTTCAATTTCATCCATAATGGGGCCTAAATGGTGATATTTTATGCTATGGAAATGTAAAACGGGCGCCTCATAATAATTATTGAGATCAGGATTTGCTTTAATTAATGATCCAAAGGATTGATAACATTTCTTTCTAATCGCATAGGCAATTAATCCCCTATAAAGCTCATATTTATCACGTTTATTCGTAAGACAATCCATATTTTTATGTATCAACTCACATAAAACTTTGCCATCATCGTTATCATGCCGAATGATTTCAAGCTTCAAAGCCCTTATACAGGAATCTCGCATACTGCTTATCTTTAGCCATTCCCCTGATAAATAAGACTGCGCTTCTTCTAGCTCCGGTATGCTGATGGCTTTATGCATATCTTTACAAGTCAATCTCATGGCATACAGCGAAGATTTATCTAGTTTATCTTCTACGATTATAGACTGGTCATCTGTCAAAAGCATGGTGAAGATCTTTTGAGAAGCATGCTCTCCTATCATTGCGACCAACTCTGACAATCTAAGCACTTGTGTTACGCTGGCTGTTTTTCGCTCTTCATACTCTTCTACAATCTGCTTACGAGACTTGCAGCCATTTTCTTTGCACAACTCTTCAAATCGAAGATATTCACCAAAATTTACAATACCATCTTTATCTCGAGGGCACAGGTTCCATAGATCATCAAGAAGTGGCCCACGCTGCATTATCCCATTCAACATCGAGAGTTCCACTTCATCAAGATAACAATCGACAATATCATGAACCACATGATTATTCACTTTTAGTGGATTTGCTGTAATCATCCATTTAACGCATTGATGACTTGGCCGACAAAGTGCTTTCTCTATAGTACGCGCGTAAAACCAATAACGGTTACTATTTGCATAACGCTGACTCTTCAACTCATTGATTTCTTTTTCTCGCATATCAAACAAACGCTTAAGGTACCGAACATCGTCTGATATGAGAACATACTTTAAAGCATTATTCAATCTTACGGAATCGTAACATACATCGTTCTTCAAGAAAGATTCTGCGATCATTATGTCACTGCGAGCTTCATGTATTTGAGAATCATCCTGCAGCAATGCATTATTCATATCTTTACAAGCAGCTCGCATATTTCTCGCCACAAGAACATCATATGAAGCAATCTGCAATAATGTTTCCCGCGCAAGGGTTGGCATCATGCATTTTCTATCTTCTACGACAATCTTTAATCGCTCTAACTTTGCCCCAGTACCTAATTTTCTTTCAGCAAGGGGAATAGAATGTGTTTTTTCTATTTTCTTTTTATATGAGTCAGGCATTGCCCTCAAGGCACTCAACATACCCAAAGAAGAGAGATGAGTTCCAATAACAGCTAGGATAATATATAATTTGAAAATTTTATTCACAAAAAAGCCCCTAATGATAGATCTTAATTATATATCATCAGAATATAGAAATCATGAAAAATATCAAACTGAAAAACATCTATCAAGAAGGGTAAGACTTAGCAATTAAAATAGGTCACTCCAAATAAGCAAGGGCCGCTTGTTCCCCTTTAAGGAATCTTAAAAGAAATGATAAATGTGATTTTCAAAAACGAATGCAAAAATGGAGAAATTTACATCATTAGATGAGGATTTTAAAAGGAAAACTTTTTGATTTTTTTCTCGAACGCAAGCACGTTGATTGGTTCATGAAATATGCGGATGAAAATACGGGACGTCCGATTGGTACGTAAGTTGAACGATTTACTCTTTTCTATTCTTTTCTCACGCATACCCACACCCCTTTTAAGCAACAAACTTCGTAGCGAAACTCTTTTTGATTTTGTTCTTATTCTTTTTATTCCTCTATACGCATATAGGTATATATAGGTGATTATATGTTTTATTAATCTTCTTATAATTCTTTAAATTCTTTAAATACTTTGATTCCTTATACTTCTTATATTCTTTATTCTTATACTCCTTACTCCTTTAATTCTTATAGTTCTTATTCCCTATATCCCTTTAATTCTTTTCTTTTTAATCTTTCTTATCGTTCTTCTTATTCCTATACTTATTACTCTTATATAGAGGGCAACTATCACCCTTCTTTAATCACCTTTCTCTTTGTTTCTTATCTTTTATTCCCCATATAGGTTTATTCCTATATTCTTTCATTCTTGTATTCTTTCATTCCTGTATTCTTTCATTTCCTTTACTCCTTTACTTCTTTACACCTCTTACTTCTTTATTCCTCTCTTATGTTCCTTTCTTATATTCTTCTCTCATATTCCTCTCTTATATCCTTTTCTTATATCCTCTATATTTCCTCATCCTATAATCCTATTACTATTCCTCATCCTATAATCCTTTCCCTTTTCCTTGTAACGGAGTCCTGAGGCCCCCCGCCTTCATATTCTTCCACAAAGAAAAGGCGGCGGGGCCGAGGGCGGAGTGCTGCGCGCGAATTCCGTTCCACGGATGAGAAAACAGCACTCCGCCCCAGAGGGAGAAGAATTATCCGACGCTCATAAAGCATAATGGCACCTGCCGCAGCCCCCTTTAGCAGAGCCATCAATTATCCGACGCTCATAATAAAAAAGGTCGCCCCACAACCCGCAAATAGGCGCCGCCTAGCACAAATCTTACTGCCAAGGGTTACAAAATATGAGTGGATCCCACTAACATTTTATGAGCTAATGGTTGACAAGGGCCTTTTTTCTGTTACTCTATAAAAAGAGCCAAGAAAAGGCTCATTTTCATGGCATCATGAGTCTGCAGCTGCAAGGACTCGTTCAAAAGAGCCATGGAAAATGGATAGTAGAGAGTAAAAACATAAACCCAAAAGGATCAACAATGGCGAAAATAATTGGTATCGATCTTGGTACAACCAACTCGGTTGTAGCATTTATGGAAGGCGGCCAAGCGAAAGTTATACCTAACAAAGAAGGTTCAAATACAACCCCTTCTATCGTTGCGTATACAAAAGATGGCAGTCGCCTCGTTGGTGTCTTGGCAAAACGTCAAGCCGTAACCAACCCAGAAAACACCATTGCTTCAGTAAAACGTTTCATTGGTGCAAAATTCGAATTAGCTTCAAAACAAGCTAAACACGTATCTTATACAATATCTCGTAGCGAAAATGGCGAAGTTGCTATTGAAGCACAAGGTAAGAAATTCGCTCCACAAGAAATTTCAGCAGCAGTATTGAGCTACCTCAAACAAACAGCTGAAGACTACTTGGGACAAAAAGTAACAGAAGCGGTTATCACCGTTCCTGCATACTTTAATGATGCGCAACGCCAAGCAACAAAAGATGCTGGTAGAATTGCAGGCCTTGATGTTAAACGTATTATCAACGAACCAACAGCTGCTGCATTAGCCTATGGTGCTGATAAAAAAGGCAACTCAACAATTGCAGTATTTGACTTTGGTGGTGGTACATTTGACGTTTCAATTCTTGAAATCTGCAACGGCGTTATTGAAGTTAAATCAACAAATGGTGACACTATGCTTGGTGGTGATGATATTGATCATAAGCTTATTGAATACCTTGTTGAAGAATTCAAAAAAGAACAAGGCATCACTTTGAGCGCCGATAAAATGGCACTGCAACGCTTAAAGAAGCTGCAGAAAAAGCAAAAATTGAACTTTCTTCAATGCTAGAAACAGAAATCAACTTACCGTATATTACTGCAGATGCTTCTGGGCCTAAACATTTCAACATAAAAATATCACGCGCAAAACTTGAATCATTGTGCGCAGATGTATTTGCTCGCTTAGTAAAACCATGCACACAAGCACTATCAGATGCTAAGTTAACAACCAGCGAGATTAATGAAGTTATTCTTGTGGGTGGTTCAACACGTATCCCTAAAGTACAACAAATTGTTAAAGAAACATTTAATAGAGAACCAAACAAATCAGTAAACCCTGATGAAGTTGTTGCTCTTGGTGCAGCATTACAAGGTGGTATTTTAGCTGGTGACGTAACTGACGTATTGCTTCTTGACGTAACACCACTTTCTCTTGGTATTGAAACACTTGGTGGCATTGCAACCAAACTTATCACGAGAAACACCACTATTCCTACGCGTAAGTCTCAAGTATTCTCAACAGCAGAAGATGGACAAACTGCCGTAGATATTCGTGTAGTACAAGGTGAACGTGAATTTGCACACGACAATAAACTTCTTGGTCAATTCATGCTTGATGGTATCCCAGCAGCTCCACGTGGCATGCCACAAATCGAAGTAACATTTGATATTGATGCCAATGGTATTGTGAGTGTTTCTGCTAAAGATAAAGCAACCAACAAAGAACAAAAAATTTCTATTACCAACAGCAGCGGTTTATCTAAAGAAGAAATCGAACGCATGGTACAAGAAGCACAAGCTCATGAAGATGAAGATAAAAAAGCTCGTGAAGCAGTTGAAAAACGCAACCAACTTGATAGCACGATTCTTTCTGTAGAAAAAACGCTTAATGAAAATAAAGCGAAACTTTCTCAAGAAGAAATCACTACAGTAGAAGCGGCTCTTGAAAAAGCAAAAGCAGCTTTAGTTGAACATGCTGATCATACAGCTGGCTTGCAGCGCGCTAACGATGAGTTAACACAAGCTTCATACAAGATGGCTGAAACGTTGTATAAACAACAATCAGCAACTGGTGATGCTGGTAGCTCTGAACAAGCTCCGCAACAAGACCAACCAATTGATGCTGAAATTCAACAGTAATCAATTATAAATATAAATGAGCACCATGAATTACGTATCCCCCGGTCCAATACCCGGGGGATTTTTTTACAGACAAATTCATATATAGCAAGATTCGTTAAGACGTGCATAGACGTCCTATAGCGAAATTTACATTCCCGCGCTCGTCCTGAACTTGTTGAAGGATATCCTCGAGCGCTCGAAGATATCCTTCAACAAGTTCAGGACGAGCGCGATAAGATGTTTTTGGGAATAACTTAATGAATGTTGCTATATAAGGCATATCCACGATTTGGCGAGCTATTGCTGCAAAAATGCAGATAGAAAATCATGACCTTGCCGCCTTTGCATTTTATTGTCATTAAAGTATAATGAAAATATTCTAAACATACATTTCTTTTCATTCTACATTACTCTAATCTACTAACCTCTGGCGCAAAACCGGGCGAATGTGTTTAAACATTTAAGGATTCTCATGAAAAAAATTAATTCAATTTTTATAGCACTTTGCTTCTTAAGCACAACATTTCTCCATAGCATTCAAATTTCCAATCCGCTCCTGAAAACAACCAAAGACATCCTTTCTAAAGACATCCTTTCTACGACCGTCACCATCACCCTGGGAGAAATCATTTCAACCTATTGCTCGGCATTTGAATATTCGAGGGTAATAACCACAACAGCTCAAATAGCAACGCACATACATTACAGTGGACAAAAAAAACAAAAAAAATATTCGTCTAATGCTACTCAAAAAATTATTGACTTTGTCCACGCACAAGCACAAGAAAGAAATATGAGTAATAATATATCCGTGTACGTCAACGAAGAACCAATTATGCCTTATGGCGCAAACAGTATCAAAAATAGGATATATTTGACTCCTGAAATCGCACAAAATTTAGAAAAATTGATAGAAAAAAAAGAAATCAATGCACTTCTGCCCGAAGAAGAAAAACAATTTGCTGAATGTATTGGCTCAATACATCATGAACTCACTCATCTTATAAATAACGACACCCTTAATCACCTTATATACGATTCGATCATTGGCATAATTGGCAGTGCTATTATTTTCTATGGCATTAATACCGCTATGAACAATTACATTCCTTCTTTACATAGCAATTTTGCACTATGCAACAACCTCAAAATCCTTCGCGGAATCCTCAGAATGAAATTGACAGAATACATCAGAAATTTCAACATATATGGAAAATATCAGGAATTACGAGCAGATGATGGTATTCCAAGCAAAAAAGAACTGTTAGAACCTATGGCAATTCTCTTCCAAAGCACACACGACACACTCATGGAAAATATAGATACAATTAAATCTGAACCTTGGAAACAAATTATAAACAAAAGGCAAATAATAAAAGATTATTTTGACACGAACACTATTGGATTGCTCATGATCAAATTAATACCAAAACAATGGTTTTCTAACCCTTTAGTTACTGATCTTGTTTTCCATCTTCGCTCAACACATCCAAGTGATTTGCGTCGTGCATTGCGTTTAAAAAGAAGAATAGCAACACTCGAAGGATAAATTGAATGGCGCGTATCCCCCGGTCAAATTCAACAAAAAAAGCCACTGCGACACAATAAGAAATTGTATTTACATAATAAATCGCATTGCTATAATTGACGTGTATAGAATTAATACACAATTGAACATTTTTATTTTAAGTCCAAAATCATGAAAAAACAGATACTCACCTTCTTTGCTTTATGGGGAACAATCATCACAACACAATGTATGATTAGCAATCCTTCTTTTAAGCCATACACGCAAGTAAAAAATCCTGAAATCCAAAAATCGAGGGATGAAAAAAAATATTACGAACAAAATATTAAAATTGGCGAAATATCAAATAATAATGATGGTTTTCGTTGCTTTCAATACGCGCTGCAGGAAGTGACTGGCTTTAAAGGAAACGTTTCCTTTCCTGGACAGGGTGCCAGCATATTCATTGGAGATTTTTTCGAACAAATTCCAAATCCACAACCTAATGACCTTGTCATCTATACACCCGATGGAAACAATTACAAAATACAACATTTTGCTGTTGCTATTGATAATGTAACTTTCCGATCAAAATTTGGAAACCTTCCATCAATATGGCGCCACAAACTCTTTGATGTATTAGAAACCTACGGAAATGCTGCATGGTTTTATACATTAAAACAAAAATATAAAATACCCGAAAATAGACCATTGCTTTTATCCGATATAGAAAAATCAATCGCCAGAGAGAGAAAATTTGATGAAGCTTTTAACGAAGCAATATGGCAAAACAACAAACGAATTATTAAAAAAAATATACTCCTGGGAATGACTCTAGCAGCCATGATTCTTACTCTAAAAACTATTGTCACAGCAGCAACTAAATCTCTGTAAGAAATAAGAAACCCTCTCGCTCTATCACTGGGAATTCTTCATTTCTTAAAAAATGAAAATAAAGCGAAACTTTCTCAAGAAGAAATCACTACAGTAGAAGCGGCTCTTGAAAAAGCAAAAGCAGCTTTAGTTGAACATGCTGATCATACAGCTGGCTTGCAGCGCGCTAACGATGAGTTAACACAAGCTTCATACAAGATGGCTGAAACGTTGTATAAACAACAATCAGCAACTGGTGATGCTGGTAGCTCTGAACAATCTCCGCAACAAGACCAACCAATTGATGCTGAAATTCAACAGTAAGCAATTAAATAATAAGCATCGTGAATTACGTATCCCCCGGTCCAATACCCGGGGGATTTTTTATTACAACACAATTCAAAACTCTTATAAAGTTACATTTATCGCTTATGCACCAATGCCGTATCGACTAAATTATCAATCAACTGATTGAGAGATAAGTCTCTTCTTTGCGCTTCTTTACTAATAAGATAATGGCGTCTGCTGGTTGTTCGATAGGATATGTTACCCTTAAAATCTTCTTCGCTAATTGGCTCTGGAATCTCTTGGTTATTTTCCATATAAAACTCAATCGCTGCAGTTATCGGCTCTTGGATTAATTTCATTGCCTCATCGACCGATGGAGCATCTGTGCATATTCCTGGTAACTCATTAACTCGCACTACATATATTTTATCACCGTTTTCATCTTTTGATTGCTCTACAGTGTATGTCCATGGTAAAGCAAGATAGTAGCTTAATTTTTTATATTGTTTTTTAGTAGTCATGATCTTTTAAAGCCTCCTCTAAATCCTTCAACTGATATGGTAACAACTGTGGTCTATTTTTAATAGTTACATGCTTATAACCATCTTTTCTAAAAACATGATGCAAACCTTGGGTCTTCAATTCATACCCCAATCCCAATAGTATTTTTTCTATCGCTATAAGAAACCTGCTGACGAGCAAAAATCTTCTGAATCAGTTTATCCAGTTTACTCATAAAACTTCTTTCACAATATTCTATTAAGAGAAATAGCGATATCAAATATGATATCAAAAGTTGGTTGATAAAACAATACATAACTAAACTCAAATATTTTCAGCTAAAATACCAGCGAAAAAGCACCTTAATGCGACTGAGTTATAAGAACCATATAAATCACGACCCAAAGGGTATATCCTAAATCCAAATGTCGGATTTAGCTAGGGTATCATGTCGAACTTAGCTAGAATTGTCGATGCATCTTTGGTTTTTCTACATAAACAGGCTAAATCATGTTTGGTTTTTCTACATTTTCAACAAAAAAAGCCACTGCGACACAATAAGAAATTGTATTTACATAATAAATCGCATTGCTATAATTGACGTGTATAGAATTAATACACACTTGAATACTTTCATATCTAAAGTCAAAATTTATGAAAAAACAGATACTCACCTTCTTTGCTTTATGGGGAACAATCATCACAACACAATGTATGATTACCAATCCTTCTTTTAAGCCATATACACAAGTGAAAAATCCTGAAATACAAAAATCGAGAGATGAAAAAAAATGTTTCAAACAACATATTAAAATTAGCAAAACATCAAATGATGATCGAATTCGTTGCTTTGAATATGCCCTCAAAGAAATAACTGGCTTCACAGGAAACATCATTTTTTATAGTAAATTTGAAAATTTACACTTAAACTTACCCATTAATGATTTTTTTGAGCAATTATCGCATCCTCAACCCGGTTGCCTGGCTGTTTATACCGATGAACAACTTACAGCAAAACATTTTGCCATTGCAATTGATGGAGTGTCTTTTAAATCAAAATTTGGAGCTATAAATGGAATATGGCGCCATCGACTATTTGATGTATTTTCAAACTATGAAAATAATGTGTATTTTTTTAAGCTCAAGCAGAAATATGAAGATAATCAAAAAGATCTTCTGCATGATCTGGAAGAATTCTCTCTCAAACAAATGCAACTCATTCGAGATATAAGAGCATTGAAATCTTTTCAACAACAACAAAAAGAACAACAAAGAAAAGCATTAATATCCAGTGTCTATATGGGAAGTGTGTTGCTTATGGGCCTAGCAATAATCAACAAATCACTCATAGAACCCAATCTTTATAAATCTCATCAGTAAAAAATTATAGGTTTATTATTTCTTAAAAAACGATAACAAATCCGCATTCACCTGATCTTTTAACGTTGAACACAAATCCAAAACAAGATCAACCAATTGATGCTGAAATTCAACAGTAATCAATTATAAATATAAATGAGCGTCATGCTCTTTCGCGCTCATCCTGCAGCGTCCGACGTAGCCTTGGCGAAGTAGGAAACTTGTTGAAGGATAGCGAAGTAGGGCATGTATAGCTCTCCCCCGGTCATACCCGGGGGATTTTTTATGCCCAAATCATCTCATTATCTATAATATTTGCAATTATACATCATAGAGGTATATTGAAATACTATTAAAATAACATTTCTTACCATACTTATTGTGATTATGATAAAAACTCATTGGTTGTTTTTTTTTAACTCCTTATTCCTGTTTCTTACAACATCAGGCATGATGGACGTGAAAACATTCAGAAAAAATAACCCTTTAATTTGGAATAAACAAACTAAAGGCACCATCACGCAATTACCTGTACAAACAGTAGAATGCATCGTCGATCATCTTGACCTTGATGGTATAATACAGTTTAAAAGAACATGTAGTTGGACTAATAAAAACATAGATGTGGAAAAATCTAAAAAGAATAAAAATTCAAGATTCCACAAAGACATTGTAGAAAGCGCTACTCTGCTCACAAAAATACACCGCAATTCCGTCAATAAACATATACCACTTGAAAGATGGATCACCTCCGTACTATGCGAAGAAGAAACTAAGGAGTTTTTAGAACTTAAATGTCTTCTACAAGCAGAACCAAAAAATACCCATCGCATAAAGCAATTGTTACGAGAAAACAACCAGTTTCCTCGCTCTCGAAGCCTACTCGAAGATCTATGCCAACTCAAAAATACCGATATAATTGATTCCTTCTTATCCATTGATGGCCGCGGTGTTGATTATAGTGAATACAATGCCAGTTGGAGAAAAGAAATACCTGTTTGCTATACGACAGCCATGCACAAAAATCATATATTATTAGATTTTTTAATTGGCAAAGGTGCAAAAATTCATGATAAAAAAATGTTTGATTTTGATTATCAAATACCTAATCTACTTATTGCTTTCCTAGAAGGAAATACTTATTACGTAATTAAAGGTGATGACAAAATATCTGATGAAGAAATAGAGGATTATTATAGCACCGTTGAAGTATTGCTACAAAATAAGGTTGATCCTAATGAAACATATGGATCAGGATCACGCATGAGAACTGCTCTTGATTTTGCAAGTGAACATCAAGCTGAAAGATTAGCAGAACTATTGATAAAATATGAAGCAGAAGTCAATGTTCAGGATCCGGACGGAAGAACTCCCCTCGGTACCGCTGTCCATTACTGCGAACATAAGTCATCCCACTGTCCTCATGTAAAGATTGTAGAATTCTTATTACAAAACGGCTCAGATCCTAATCTCGGTCATACTCTCGATATAGCTATTTGGAGAAAAAACATACGCCTAGTAGAAGCACTGTTGGCTGGTGGAGCACACATCACTCCGACAGCTCTTCACAGAGCAGTAGGCATAGGCACTGATGAAACAGTAGAATTATTCCTACAAAAAGGAGCAAACCCTAATGCTATTGACGAAAATAACAATACACCTCTTGATATAGCCTTTTTACATGGCGCCATCGCCAAGCGTAAAAAAGAACTATTGTTACAACATGGGGCAACTTATTTCTATTTACTTCCATTTCGAAAACATGCAAGCACAGCGATAAATATTACTATTACGGCTCTTGGATTTACTGCTCTGGCATATATGATTCATGAATATTTAATATCTGATTCTCTGACCTGATCATGCCATACAACCATAAGCAAAACATCAAGGAGGTCAACTATTTTATTTCTTAAAAAACGCCAACAAGTCTGCATTCACTTGATCTTTTAACGTTGAACACAACCCATGAGGCGCTCCTGGATATACTATCAATTCAGCACCTTTAATCATCTGAACTGAAAGCTTGCCAGAAATATCAATGGGAACAATCTGATCATCATCACCCTGTATGATTAATGTTGGCACATCGAACTTCTTAAGATCTTGTCTAAAATCAGTCGCTGAAAACGCTTCAACACAATCATACATAGCATTAAAGCTTCCCAACATTCCTTGCATCCAAAAGATATCTCTTAATCCCTGTGAAACATGAGAGCCAGATCGATTTGCTCCAAAAAATGGTGCCGATAAATCTTTAAAGAATTGCGAACGGTCTTTCAATATATTGCTTCTTATATCATCAAAAATTTTGATATCCATTCCGCCGGGATTAGTATCGGTTTTGAGCATCAATGGAGGAACTGCACTGATTAATACTGCTTTTGCAACACGGCTTGTACCATGCCGACCAATATAACGCGCAACTTCACCACCACCCGTTGAATGTCCAACGTGAATGACATTTTCTAAATCTAAATGTTCAACAAGTTTTGCAAGATCGTCAGCATAGGTATCCATATCATTGCCATTCCATGGCTGACTAGAGCGACCATGACCACGCCGATCATGTGCAATACACCGATATCCATGATGTGATAAAAAGAACATCTGGTCTTCCCAGGCATCAGCAGTCAATGGCCAGCCATGACTAAACACAACCGGCTGCCCTTTCCCCCAATCTTTGTAATAAAGTTTGATATCAATATTGCTTTCTTTGCCAACTGCAATATAACTCATACTAACTCCTTCATACATGATAATTATTTATAATGCATACTGGGATCAATTTACGATATATTGATAAAAATATATCACTAAACAGAGGAACCATATATATGAAAAGTAAAATAATCAAGCTTATTGTGTATACTTTCTGCGCTATCACCATCATGGCATTATTTTTACATTCATATGCTTTTAATTTTCTGCCATTTCGTCAATTCATTACCGATAAATTAGATATCACATCAGTACACGTAAGCACAATTATTTCTCCAATTTCCGTACAAGAACTACAGAAAATAATACAAACCTCTCAAGAACCTATTTCAATCGCAGGAGCATGTTATTCACAAGGAGGCCAAACTGGTTACCCTCATGGAATTGTCATTGACATGTCGCAACTCAATAAAGTGCTTGCTTTTGATGCAGTAGAAAAAACAATCACCGTGCAGGCTGGTGCCACATGGTACGATGTGCAAAAATATATCGATCCTTATAACTTGTCAGTTAAAGCAATGCAATCATATAATAATTTTAGCATTGGTGGTTCAATAAGCGTTAATGCGCATGGTCGTGATATACGATATGGATCTGTTATTAATGGAATACGATCAATCCAAATAATTTTAGCAAATGGCAACCTTATAACAGCAGATAGAATACAAAATAGTGATCTTTTTAGCGCTACAATTGGGGGATATGGATTACTGGGAGTTATTACACAAGCAACAATAGAATTAACAGAAAATGTGCCACTTGAACGCACACTAAGACCGTGCACCATTAACAATTTTCAAGAGCTTTTTGCGACTATCATAGCACCTGATCCATCAGTAGTATTTTACAATATCGATCTATTTCCAAAAAAATACCAACAATGTCTCTCAACAACCTGGCACGCAACAACCAAATCAGTAACCGATACAACCCGCCTACAAGAACAAAACTCTCCTTTTTACATGATACAAAAAGGTATGGAACTGTTTGTTAGAAGAGTTCCATTTGCATCACAAAGTCGCGCTGCAGTCGAACAAAAGAAAGCAATGAAACAGCAAGCCCATGTAGCCTGGCGGAATAACGAAATGAGCTATTCAGTGCATCAGCTGGCAATTCATTGGCATTTTCCTTCAACAATGACATTGCAAGAATATTTTATTCCCGTTGAACATGCACAAAAGTTTGCGAAAAAACTATCTTCAATTCTTAAGAAAAATTGGGCGAATGTGCTCAACGTATCTATGAGATATGTTCCGGCCGATACAACTTCGGTAATGTCTTATGCTCAACAAGATTCATTTGCTTTTGTATTGTATCTTAATATTTTCAATAACCGCTGGACAATTAATAGGTCATGTAGATGGACCAAAAAAATCATTGATGCTGCACTTAAACTTGAAGGCACTTATTATTTGCCTTATATCATGTGCGCAACGAAAAAACAGCTTCAGACAGCCTATCCGCAATTTGATGAGCTTTTGAAAATCAAACAAATCTATGATCCTCATAACAAATTTCGTAATATGCTATTACACAAATATACTGAATATTGAAAAAATGAATTCCTCCTTTCTATGCTCAAATTCAAACCATAGTTTGTCACACATGAGGAGTATTATATGCGTATCTTCACTTTATCAAAAACAATTGTTACCAGCTTATTGTTCACGCTTACTACTTACAGCATGGAACCCGAACAACACCATCCCACACTCAAAGAAAAGATCGCCGCGGATCTACAACATGCAAAAGAAGACTTAAGCAATATAGCAGGAAACATATTCCCCGCTCTGGGACAAGGAAAAAAACTTGCTGCAATTAAAAATAATCCCTATAAAGATACGGATGCATTTGTCAGACAAGGCAATGATCTCAGCGAAGAAGAAAAAGCATATCTTATAAAACGTTTACCCATCGCCAAGGCTGCATTAGAAAAACTCCTGGAACTCCAACTCAAAGATGAAGAAATGCCTACAATAGCAATCGTCAATAGTGGCGGTGGCTACCGCGCATTGTTATGCTCCTTAGGTTTTGTGCATGGAATAAAAAAAATAAAACTTCTTGATGCCGTTACGTATTTAACCGCTCTTTCTGGGTCAACCGGAGTTGCTGCTCCCTGGATTTCAACCAAACTACCACTTAAACTTTTTAAAGAATACATCTTAGATCGCGTTCAAAAACCCTTTACTCATCCCACCGATGAAGAAGAATTATTAATTTTTGAAGCAGGATCAGTAAAATCATTTTTCGATCAACCAAAAACACCCGTCGATCCTTATGGAGACCTATTAGGAAATATACTTCTCGAATCTTTTGGCAAAGAAAGACACAATACATATTTATATCAACAAGCTCCCATCGTTGAAACAGGAGCATATCCTTATCCTATTTATGTTGCGGTCAACGCCGATGAAAACATTATAGAAAACCCAAATTGGTATGAATTTACTCCTCATGAAATAGGATCAGCCGCCGATGAAACGTATATAAAAGCGTGGGCTGATGGACGCATTTTTGAAAATGGAAAATCAGTAAAACCCGAATGTGGAGTATATCCTCCTGCAAAAAATCTTTCTTATTTTTTAGGAACCTGTTGGTCCGCATTTGGCGCAAATGATCGTCTCATCAAAGAAGAAGTAGCGAAACGATTTAGCGGCAATGTAAGTGAATTTATTAGACACTTTGCGCCATCTTTCGATGGAGATCGCCCCCTCGGGTTTTATGCTGAAGTTTCAAATTATATGAAGAACATGCATGGATTAAAAAATTCAGAATCTGCACACCCTCAATTGATGCGCCGAGTTGATGCTGGCACTGATTTTAATTTACCTCTTCCACCAGTCGATGGTTCCAGACGAAAAGCGGATGTTATTATTATCTGTGATGCATCAGCAGACACCATAGGAGAACAGTTGCAAAAAACCGATGCTTATATGAAGCGCAACAATCGCCCATTCCCAACCATTGATTATACCGATATAGATAAAAAAACTATCAGCATTTTTAAAGAAAACGATCCCGCAGTTCCGACTGTCATTTATATGCCACGCATCAGTGATCAAGATTTGCTCAAGCAGCATTTATCGGATCCTCAATTTGCACGATATGAACATTTGGTAGGATTTGATCTTGAATATGAAACCAATCACGGTTTTGCGCAAACTATCCACTTCCAATACAAAAAAGCTGATGCGCTCAGAGTAATTGATCAAATGGAATTCAATGTACGAGTGAATCAAGCGGCAATTATGCAAGCCCTGAAGTTTGCTATTGAGAAGAAGAAAGAATAATCTCGGTAAATAATAAAAAAAGCGGCGGATCAACAAATTTGATCAACCGCTTTTTTTATTATTTGTAGTGCATCACTAATTGGAAGGTTCAAACATGCGATGTACTATTTTTCCACTTTTATTTTCCACGATAAATTTAAATTCACCAGAAAATTTGTTGCCATTCAACATTTCAATTGTTGCTGGCATTGAATACACCATTGCTGGAGGATACTTTTTTCCTGCCTTTTTTTTAGCAACTTCTGCACCAACAAATAAGCCTAGCGTAAAATCAACAAAAGGAGAAAAATTATGAAAGCTATCTGCCTCATCACAAAATTTGTCATTCACATGCGACGAAAACTCGCGCCCACTCAGTGGGTTAGTTAAAACAGGCTGCGGATTTGGGCGTTTCTGTGGCCCTAAATGCTTTGGAATCTGAAAAGTAAGCCATACGATCATCAGTTATTGTCGCGCATCCCATTGGCAATTCGGATTCTTTTTTCTTCCGAGATTTCTTTGGCGATGCGAGCTCCATCGAAACAATAGGAGCAATTGACGCAGCAGAATAAAACAACATCATCAGAAAGATTCGACGAATATTTTGCATATTCATAGTAAACCCTCGGTATTAATGTAACTATATACTGATAATTTATTTTTTAAGTATACTGCGCGACTTCAATCAGTCAATTTAATTTTATTAAAAAATACGCCAACAAATAAAGCTTGGGCAATATTACGAACAATTGGGCTAATCTTTAAGAAGTATTATTTGATATTCTAGAAACAAAAAAGAGGCAACTTTCGTTGCCTCTCTCAAATTTACCTAAGTCCTATTGAGATAAACTTTTATCGCTATCAGCAGGTGCCGATGGAGGCATTAACAACAATTGCTTTTTACCAGCAGTTTTATCTTTAATATTTTTTTCAAGTCTAAACATTCGATGCGTCATCTCATTATCTCGTGTTATAAACTCAAGTTGTCCACGCTTGGGTTTACCATCAAATATTTTAATACTTGCTGGTATAGTATATTCAATTGTCGCAGAATGTTTTTTTGTAGCTTTTTCAAGAACATGGGGCTGTGCTAAATGACCAACGCTTGCCTCAACTTCTGTCGAAAAATTATGAAACAAATCAGTAGGATCATTTCTCTTTTCTTCCACATGTGATGAACGTTTTATTTTAGTAAGCGGATTGTCTTGACGTTCAGTGAGCATCAAGCGATCTGTCTGCGGTGCAACAGGAACTTTAATTGTCATAGTATGATCAGTTATTGTAATCGATTTTTCTTTGTCTTTTGCAGATTTTTTTGCAACCTCATTTGGGATAAACGTCTTCATTTCTGGTGAAGTTATCGTGTTAAAAACTTTCTTTTCAACATATCGAGTTAACGAAGGCTTAGTTTTTTTAGGCTTATCAACTTTAGCTTTATCAACTAAGGGTTTAATTTTAGGTTCGGTAGGAATCTTTTCTTGCTCTTTGGAAACACTTTCATCATTTTTACTTTCTGCAATCGATTGCTGCAGATGCAAAGAACCTTTAATTACATACTTTTGAGCAGGCTTAGATTGAACCTCTTTCTTACTTTTGACAGATTTAGCTTTAGGCTCAGTAGCAATCTTTGCTTGCTCGGCTGAATCCTTTTTATTTTCCGGAACCACTTGCTGAGAAGGTAATGTGTCTTTTATTACACTTTTCTGAGCTGGTTTGAGCTGAGGACTTTTCTTCTTCTTTTTATCAGCAGGAAGCGTTTCTTCTTTTATTGTCTTTTTATCTGGCGATACATTTTTTCTGCCAACAGATAACAATAAATCGATTATATGCTGATGACCCATAGCACACTGTATTGGCAAGAGTCCTTTATCGTCCTTTGCATACATATCGACCTTGCGATCGAGCAACATTTTTACAATATTACTATTACCTCCCATTGCTGCCATATGCAACGGAGTAACGCCTAATTTTGCCTTTGCGTGCGGATTTGCGCCTGCGTCCAGCAATGTTTTTGTCGTATCTTCATGCCCATTATGACATGCAAGATGAAGAGGAGTTACACCACTCCCATTTTCACTGTTTACATTCACACCTTTTTCAATCAATTGTTTCACTATTGCTATATAACCTTTTTCTGCAGCTGCGCACAAAAGCGAACCTGCATCAATGGATTCTATAGGCAAATATGCTCCTGTTGACAATAGAAACTCTACCTTATCTAAATTACGCCTGGCACAAGCATAAAACAAAGGCGTACTCCCATTACCATCCTTACAATTGATATCAGCACCTAACTGGATACAGTATTTCATGTCTTCAATACTCATATCCCCCGCAGATCCCTCAATTAACTTCTTATTGAGATAAGCAATCTGTTCTGGATAATTACCAAACGGAAAAAGTGAATGTCGTGCTGGGACATCACACGCGGGTATGAATTGAGCCATTTTTCTTTTTGATGTTCCGCGCGGTATGTTTATCCCCTCTAATTGCTTTAAATAGAATGCTATCGCCTTATGCCCTGACCGTTCAGCATTTTGTGCAGGAGTCAGTCCGAAATCAGAACGGATCTTGGCATCCGCTCCATATTGCGCCAAAATGGTGATGATTTGGGGATTTCCAAAACAAGCTGCACAATTAAGAACTGAAAACGAACCAGATATCGTCCTATTGACATCAGTATGTAGCGCAAGATACTTTATAGCCTCAAGCTTCTCCATTTGACACGCAAACATAAGAGCATTCCCCAATCTATGCTCAATATAGGGATCAGCACCTTTTTCTAATAATAGCTCAACAATTGCATTATCCATCATAATAGCTGCACGCAAGGGCGTATCCGCCGATGTTCCTGGCTTGCAGGTAATATTTACCTCAGCACCGAGATCTAATAAGCGCTTTACGCCATTCAAATCTCCTCGCTGGCACAAATAAAATAATCCTGTGCAGCCAGTTGCAGGATCAGCTGCATTAACATCAGCTTCCTGGCCTAAAGCAAAATCAATCGATCTATTATTCTTGCATGCATTAAGAAATACCTGGTCAATAGGCCTTAACGCTTTGGCAGAAGAAACTGGATTGGATGCTGGTTCCATAGAAAAAAGAGAACCAATGGAAGCAGCACAATATATCGACCCTATCAGAAACATTTGTAGCATATTCTTTAAATTCACATCGACCCCTGGCATTATTATGCTTAAACTTTATAATCAACAACTACCTTTTAGCATATCAAGCATTGCCAAGCAGTCAATTTAATTTTATTAAAAAGACCACTGCTCAATTGCCTTTTATACAATTTGCACAGTGGCCAACCTTAATTTTAGTCTGTAAATATAGTCTCAATCTTATTGCAATAAACTTTTATCTTTATCACTTTCTGATGCTGGCAATCTGAAGGATATCTTTTCTTTTTTCTTCTTTTTTACATCAGGCTTGAAAAATCGATGCGTCATTTGACCATCTCGCACGGTAAATTCAAATGCCCCATAAATAGGTTGCTCACTGAATATTGTCACTCGTGCCGGTATAGTATATTTAATTGTCGGACCATGTTCACGCGTAGCTTTTTTTGTAATTTTTGAATCTGCAAAAATACCAAGGCTCTCTTCTACGTGAGTAGAAAAATTATGATAAAGGTCAGTACCACTTTGCCTTTTTTCTTCTACATGCGGTGAATAACTAACAATTTTTGCAAGCGGATTATCTTGCGGAGTCATGGTAGCAAAACGATTTTGCATAGAAGGAGGAATGGTAACTGTTATAGTCATATTATCATCATATACAGTTACATATTGTGCTTGGCGCTCCTCAGACTGATTACCAACCATTGATGCATACGTTTTTCCTAACGTAGCAGGAGTAATATTTTCTTTTATAGGATTAGTAACTCGCTCACTCAACTCCTCAACTTTTTCAGTTAAGTTTTTAACAGCATCACGAGCTTCATCACGAACATAATTGCCTACTGATTTAAGAGAAAACTTATTTTTCGATGACTTTTGAAATTTATTTGGAGTTTCTTCTTGTGTTGATTCCATTTCACGAGGCGATGTTGGTATTGATTTTTCTGGTTTAGCAACACCTGGCAACATCTCTTGATTTGATGATTTGACTGCTTGACCCCCTGGAACTTCAATGTTCGAAGTGGCTTTTTGGGCGACAACCGATTCTTGCTTGTTCGCTCTGTTTCTTTCTCTTCTTGATAATGGCTTTTTCACTTCCTCTTTTTTTTCACCTTTTTTGGTTGTATGTTCACTCAATCCTACTGATTGCGCCGATGGTTTTTTTTTCTTACGAGATGCTTCTAACATAAGCATTCTTATCTTTGCATGAGGATTTTTTTGAGCAAGATCCAATGGTGTCTTTCCATTTATATCGGCAATCAAAGGATCTGCGCCAAAATCGAGTAACAATCTTACGCCATCAGTACCCTCTTGCGCAACATAATGCAAAGCTGTTTTGCCATTATAATCGGGAGTATTTATATCTAGACCTGCATCAATGAGTTTTCGAACTATCGATGGATTACCCGTCTTTCCAACAATATGCATCAATGAGACGCCGTCTTCATTCTTTTTTGTTCCTTTTACCGGAATCCCTTGATCCAGCATCCATGAACATATATCCATTTTCCCATCTAGCATAGCCGCACCAAGAGCATCATAGCAGATATCGTCAACAGTTTTCCAATCTTTCGGTCTAGTCGCTTTCATCTTTTCGATGAGCATAATAACTGCATTGATATCGCTCTTTCGCACAGCTGCTGATAAAACACTAGTCTTTTGAGGTCCCTCAGCCCAAACATCAGCCCCATAATTAATCAAAACCCGTCCTATCTCAAGCCGCTGAGATGCCGATAGATTTACTCCTTCCAATTCCACACCAAAAGTAATATAGAGTGGAGTCAAATCGTCATATGATCGTTGATTTACATTCGCTCCACGCTTCAACAACAATTCTACTTTCGCCAGGTTACCAAACATACAAGCATAACATAACCCTGTATACCCATTGTCTTTAACATTGATTGCATTAACATTGGCACCTTGTTGAATACTAAATTCAATAGATTTATTATTTGCACATGCATTAAGAAATACTATATCGATAGGTCTTAATGGTACACTTGCTGGCTCCATGGCGGAAACAAAACCAATATATGACAAGAACAAAACCAAAAATATTTTCGGCAAACATCTCATAACAATTCCCTCCTATTATTTTATCATTTGATATGATCCACATCCCGTGCAACACATAAACAGCGCTTTAGCAAATGCAACCAGATAAACCAATAATCTAAACAAAAGCAATTTCCATTCTTGGCATCATGTTACCAACCATTCATACACAACCGTATGCTGCAGTTAAGAAACGCCCGATTAATAGGTCTCAATCTTATTGCAATAAACCTTTATCTTTATCGCTTTCTGATGTCGGCAGTTTGAAGGATATCTTTTCTTTTTTCTTCTTTTTTGCGCCAGGCTTGAAAAATCGATGCGTCATTTGACCATCTCGCACCGTAAATTCAAATGTCCCATAAATGGGTTGCTCACTGAATATTGTCACTCGTGCCGGTATAGTATATTTAATTGTCGGACCATGTTCACGCGTAGCTTTTTTTATAATTTTTGAATCTGCAAAAATACCAAGGCTCTCTTCTACGTGAGTGGAAAAATTATGATAAAGGTCAGTAGCACTTTGTCTTTTTTCTTCTACATGAGGTGAATAACTAACAATTTTTGCAAGCGGATTATCTTGCGGAGTCATGGTAGCAAAACGATTTTGCATAGAAGGAGGAATGGTAACTGTTATAGTCATATTATCATCATATACAGTTACATATTGTGCTTGCCGCTCTTCAGATTGATTACCAACCATCGCCGCATATGTTTTTCCTAACGTAGCAGGAGTAATCTCCTTTACAGGATTAGTAACTTTTTCAGTCCAATCTTCAACTTTTTCAGTTAAATTTTTAGCTTCATTACTAACATACCGACCTATTGATTTTACGGAAAATTTACTCTTAGATGATTTGTGAGGTTTGTCTGGAGTTTCTTCTTGTGTTGGTTCCATTTCCCGAGGTGATGTTGGTATTGATTTTTCTGGTTTATCGATATTTGACAACATCTCTTTTTCTGATGCTTCGACTTCTTCAGGAACACCTATTTTTATCGCAGGAATTTCTTTAACCGGAACTTCCCTCTTAGATGCTAATAATTCTTTCCTTGCCTTACGTTTGGATACTTTCGACTCAGATTTTGTTTTATTCGACATATCAGCCTTTGTTGCACCGGGAACAACCACTCCTACTGTTTGCGGTGATATTTTTGGCACCGATTTTGTTGCTTGTAATAATACTTTTTGAACCTCTTTGTTCCGATTAGTCAGAGATAAATCTAATGGCGTTCTTCCCATTTTATCACGAACCCGCGGATCTGCTCCCAAATCAAGCAATGTTTGTACGGCCTGAGCCGTACCATGTTCACTGGCGTAATGCAAAGCAGTTTGTCCATCATCATCAAGAGTATCTATACCCAATCCTCTCTTGATCAATTCTTGAGTTATGGGTCTATTGCCCCTGGATCCAGCAACATGCATAAGGGATACACCATCTTTGACCTTTTGTGAGCTTTTTACAGGAACTCCAGCATCAAGCAAGAGCAAACATATATCATTTTTGTTATGAGCGATCGCCTCTTCAAGAGAAGCGTAACCTATGTTAGGAATTATCTTCCAATCTTTTTTTCTATCTCGATTCATTGCGTCAATCAACAATTGAACTGAACGAACATCTCCCGTTATAGCAGCTACCTGCAAAATACTTTGGTTATGTGCTCCCTCAAGCCAAACATCTGCTCCATGCTCAATCAAAAAGCGCGCCATTTCGTAACGCTGTGCAGCATTTACTGGTTTACCGTCAAATATATTAACACCAAATAGTGCATATAAAGGACTACTTCCATTATAGGAGCGTTGATTAATATTTGCTCCATTATCGAGCAACAGTTGCGCTTTTTCCACATCACCATTCATGCAGACATAATGTAATCCTGTATAGCCCATTTCAGGATCTGCTGCATTAATATTAGGAGCGGGTTCCATTTTCAGAATAGCATCAATAGGCTTATTGTTTTTGCAGGCATTAAGAAAAACTTTATCAATCGGTCTTAATGATACAGTTACTGGCTCCATGGCAGAAACGAAACCGATATATGACAAAAACAAAACCAAAAATATTTTCGGCAAACATCTCATAACAATTCCCTCCTATTATTTTATCATTTGATATGATCCACATCCCGTGAAACACATAAACAGCGCTTTAGCACATGCAACCAGATAAACCAATAATCTAAACAAAAGCAATTTCCATTCTTGGCATCATGTTACTAACCATTCATACACAACCGTATGCTGCAGTTAAGAAACACCCGATTAATAGGTCTCAATCTTATTGCAATAAACCTTTATCTTTATCGCTTTCTGATGTCGGCAGCTTGAAGGATATCTTTTCTTTTTTCTTCTTTTTTGCGCCAGGCTTGAAAAATCGATGCGTCATTTGACCATCTCGCACCGTAAATTCAAATGCCCCATAGATGGGTTGCTCACTGAATATTGTCACTCGTGCCGGTATAGTATATTTAATTGTCGGACCATGCTTTTGGGTAACATTTTTTATAATTTTTGAATCTGCAAAAACACCAAGGCTTTCTTCAACGTGAGTAGAAAAATTATGATAAAGATCGGTAAGACTTTGCATTTTTTCTTCTACATGCGGTGAATAACTAACAATTTTTGCAAGCGGATTATCTTGCGGAGTCATGGTAGCAAAACGATTTTGCATAGAAGGCGGAATAGTAACCATTATAGTCATATTATCATCATATACCGTTACATGTTGTGCTTGCCGCTCTTCAGATTGATTACCAACCATTGATGCATACGTTTTTCCCAACATAGCAGGAATTACACTCTTTTGAGGTTTAGTAATTTTTTCAGTTAAGTTTGTAACGGTACCACGAGCTTCATCACGAACATAATTGCTTACTGACTTAAGAGAAAATTTATTTTTCGATGACTTGTGAGATTTGTCTGAAGTTTTTTCTCCCGTTGATTCCATTTTACGAGGCGATGTTGGTATTGATTTTTCCGGTTTATCAACATCTGACAATAGCTCTTGATTTGATGCTTTGACTTCTTGCAGTTTCGACTTTGTCGTTTCAGGTTTTGTTTTATTTGATGTATCAACCCTTGTTGCACCGGTAACAGCAGCCCCCACTGTTTGCAGCGATATTTTTGGCGCCAATTTTGTTGCTTTTAATAATATTTTTCGAACCTCCTTGTGAGGATTAGTCCGAGATAAATCTAATGGCGTTCTTCCCATCTTATCACGAACCCTCGGATATGCTCCTAAATCAAGCAATGTTTGCACGATCTGAACCGATCCATACTCACTTGCAATGTGCAAAGCAGTTTGACCATCATCATCAAGAGTATCTATATCAACTCCTCTCTTGATCAATTCTTGAATTATACGCCTATTGCTCTTAGATGCCGCAACATGCATAAGGGATACACCATCGTTAACTTTTTTTTGAGATTTTACGGGAGCTCCAGCATCAAGCAAGAGCAAAAATATATCTTCTCTCTTATGGAAAATTGCTCCATATAGAGCATCATATCCTATCTCAGGAACAGCTCTCCAATCTTTTTTATTATCTCGATTCATTGCGTCAATCAACAATTGAACTGAGCGAGCATCTCCTGTTGAAGCAGCTGCCCGCAAAACACTTTGGTTACGTGCTCCCTCAAGCCAAACATCTGCTCCATGCTCAATCAAAAAGCGCGCCATTTCGTAATGCTGTGATGCATTTACTGGTTTACCGTCAAACATAGTAACAGCAAATAGCGCATATAAAGGACTACTTCCATCATAGGAGCGCTGATTAATATTTGCTCCTTTATCGAGCAACAGTTGCGCTCTTTTTACATCACCATTTAGGCTAACATAATGTAATCCTGTATAGCCTATTTCAGGATCTGCTGCATTAATATTAGGAGCGGGTTCCATTTTCAGAATAGCATCAATAGGCTTATTATTATTGCAGGCATTCAGAAAAACTTTATCAATCGGTCTTAATGATACAGTTGCTGGCTCCATGGCAGAAACGAAACCGATATATGACAAAAACAAAACCAACAATATTCTCGGCAAACATCTCATAATGATTTCCTCTTATTATTTTATCATTTGATGATTATCAAACTTGCTATACCTACAAAAAAAATACACCCATGCTACAATTTGCTATTGAGAGAAAAAATAACATTAAATAAGATAAATGATGGCGGAGGCGCATGAAAAAGTGTCCTCCGATTTTAAAAAATACCTATAATTATTATTGTGGTAGACCCTTACCATCGCTATCGCCATCGGAAGAAGGTGACATTAATAAAGGAAATCGCTCTTTTTTATCCTTCTTCTTTTTGACTTTTTTAGCAGGTCTAAACATTCTATGGAACATCTTGCTATCGCGCGTGATAAATTCAAATACTCCCGGTATCGCTTGCTTACTGCCAAAGAGATTGATGCTTGCTGGTATAGTATATTCAATTGTAGCAGAATGTTTGGCTGTAGGTTTTTTGATAATTTCTGCATGCGCAAGAGAACCAAGACGTTCTTCCACTTGCGTCGAAAAGTTGTGAAACAAATCAGCAGGATCAGTTGCTTTTTCCATCACATGCTCTGAATGTTCCTTTATTTCTTTGAGCGGATTGTTTTGATCACCACTAGTCAGCAGCAAAGAGCGAGATTGCAAGGGAACATCAACCGTAATAGTCATGTTATCATCAGCGATAGTGATAGATTCTTGATTTTCAGGCTTCTTCCTTTGTTCTCCCATCGCCAAAGTTTCCATTCTACTTTTGGAGGGAGCGAGCACATCAACAACCTTCTTTTGAGCATACACAAAAGGCGATGATGAAGGTTTTTTTGCTTTCTTAGCTGATTTTTTAGCCGTTTTTTTGGACTTATCAGTCTTAGAATGCTCTCGTATGGTTGGTGTTTCCATTTCTTTTGGTGTATCTACGTACATCACAGGCCGCATCACCACATTGGTTGGCTCTTGGACAATTTCAGTTTTTACTACTGGCTCTTGTTGGAAAGATAGTGATTTTTTTGGCACATATGTCATCTTGCCTTTTTTAGGTATAGACTTCTGCTTGCCTTTATCAACCTCAGACACATCTTCTTTTATTTTCTCATCCAACTTTAACTTATCAACCTCGCGTGGCTCTCGAATAATTGGCATCTCTATTTTTTTGGGCATATTCGCGTACGGCAGTTGCCGAGGCGCTACATCGACTATCTCTCGAGCAGCTTCAGTCATCACTGGCTCTTGCGGAAAAGGTATTGATTTTTTTAGCACATACTTTACTTTGCTTTTTTTGAGCGCAGGATTTTGCTTGCCCTTATCAGCCTTAGAAACATTTTCTTTTCTTTTTTCATCTGGTATGTTTTCCTTCTGCTCTGGTTGTTCTATAATTTTCTTTGGAAGCGCAACCTTTTCCTTCTTTGATCGTTTTTCTTTTATTTCAGCAAAAATCCTTGCCTGAGCTGTTTCTATATAATCGTCACTCAAATAGCTATTGTCAGCACCAGCACCCAATAATAAGTCAACCACTTCGTGATTTTTTTGATTACCCGCAAAAACAAGAGGTGTCATTCCACCATTGTCTCGCGCATCCACTTCAACCTTACGATCGAGTAACATTTTCACGATAGTACCCTTACCACCAATTGCTGCCGCATGCAAAGGAGTAGTTCCCCTATCAGTCTTGCACCTTGGATCTATACCCGCATCAAGTAATATTTTTACTATATCTTCATAGCCCTTAAAACACGCTGCCTCAAAACCAATTACACTGTTTTTACTTTTTAGGTCGACATTGTTTTCAATCAACTTCTGCACAATCCCTGCATAACCTTGTTGTCCAGCCAAACATAAGAGCCTCTCTTCATCAATAGATGCTATCTGCAAATTAGCCCCTCGCTTCAATAAAAGATCGACTCTATCCAAGAATCCTTTGTGATAAGCATAAAACAATGGTGTATGTCCCAGATTATCTTTAAAATTTAGGTCCGCGCCTAAATCAATACAATAGGCCATATCCTCAAGACTTATATTCCCCAAACATGCTTCAAATAACTTCTTATCTATGGCAAGTTGTTGGCCATGCATTCTTATAAACGCCGGTGGTACCGGCGCATCGCAAGCGGGAACCAATAGTGCAAATTTTCTTTTTGGCGTTCCACGCGGTATCTTTAATTCTTCTAGTTGCTTTAGATACAAGGCTACAACCTTGTAACCTAACCGCTCGGCAATCTGACGCGGAGTCTTACCATCTCCATCGACTATATTGGGATCTGCTCCGCATTGAGCTAAAATTGTTATGACATCGGGATTTCCGCGGTGGGCAGCATAATGCAACGCAGAAAAAGGAGGTAATTTTTTTTTTACGTTGACATCGGTATTAAGTGCAAGAAATTTTATGACATCAGGTCGTTCAAGTTGACAAGCAAGAGTAAGAGCATTACGTCCTACCATATCCTCAGTATATGGATCGGCACCTTTTTCCAATAATAATGCTATAACTTTTACATTGCCACCCAAAATAGCCGAAAGAAATGGTGTACTCATCGTCCTTCTATCGGTCTGATAACTGCTGACTTTTATATTCGCACCTTCATTTAATAAACGCTCTACTGCATCAAAATCTCCTCGCTCACAACAATAAAACAATCCTGTCTTGCCGTTTTCAGGATCAACCACATTAACATTCGCTCCCTGAGATAAAGCAAAATCAAGAGACTTACCATTCTTACATGCATTTAGAAAAACTTGATCAACTGGTCTTAATGGTGCAACTGCCAGCTCCATGGCAGAAACAAAACCGATATATGACAAGAACAAAACCAAAAGTATTCTCGGCAAACATTTCATAACGATTCCCCTCCACTGTTATTTTATCGTTTGATAATTATCAGATGTGCTATACCTACAAAAAAAGCCTAGATAAACTAGGCTTTTTTATAACAATAGACATAAAATGCAAAAATATTACATATTATTGTATGATTTATTACAAGTGCAAGGACATGATCCGCATCCAGAGCACCATCTTTATTTGCTCGAATATATTTTACTGCTTCCCATCATAACGCTTCCCACAATATTCTTATATTCTTCTTCTGCCTTTTTATATTTCGCTTGAGCTTTTTGGTAATCAGCATCTGCTTTTTTATATTCGGCATCAGCTTTCGCCGCTATTTTTTTATATTCAGCATCAGCTGCCGCCACTGCTTTTTTATATTGTCCATCTGCTGCCGCAACCGCTCTATTATAATTGCTTATTGATGATTTTTCTACTGACTTATATTTTGCATCTGCAGCTGCAACTGCCCTATCATAACGCCCTATAGCAACTGTTTCTTTTTTCTTATACTCTGCTAACGCAGTTTTTTCTGCAGCTTTTCTTTTTTCAACAGATTCCATGAGTGATGCCTTTCTCATGGCATCATCTTTTGCTACGTCTGCAGGCATCATCACTGCTGCTAAAGACTTTTCCGCTACATCCATTTCTGCTGCCTTTTGCGCATCTGCAGGATTCATGACTGATTCTATTATTTTTTCCGCTTTATCCACTGCGGCCGTTTGTACCAACTTTGCATTATTTATTGCTATCGTTTTTGCCGTTGCCGCATCTTGTTGTTTTTGTATCGCCGCTTCTCTTTCTGTAAGCGCATTATTCATTCTTGCTTGAGCAGCATCGGCCGCATCCCCCATTGCTTCAGCATGTTGATTTCTAGTCATAGCTTCATCTTTACCTTGTAAGGAAGATGAAGACGAAGATAATGCCGGTAAAGATGGTATACTCGTAACTTTTTCATATTGTTGAGCAAATTGAGTTCTTGGCAATAACCTTTGAGCACTTTCTATCTGCTTATTCAGATCAGGATCATTCTTCATCGCAAATTTTTGTACTATTTTTTCTTGATCGTTATATTTTTTTTTAATATTTTGCGGTACTACTTTTCCTTTTCTCTCAAGCTGCTCTATTTCTTTTGCCAACTGCTTTCGTGTAATTAAAGCTTCTGAAAGATCTCTTTTTTGGGAAATGTTTGTCTCAGCAGAGAGAGCGTTAATAACAATCAATACGATTAAAGAAAATATTTTTCTGGACCGATTCATTACAATCTCCTTTGTTTTTTTCTATCGCACTCTTGTGGATCAATAAGGAAATGAGGATTACTTGCTTTGATCTATACCTACAAAAAAAAAGCCTAGAAAAACTAGGCTTTTTTTATAGTAATAAACAAGTTCAACAAATATTACATTTTGTTCATGCTATTATTGCAAGTACATGGACATGATCCACATCCTGGGCAGCACATAAACATAGCTTTAACAAAAGCAACCAAGCTGATAATACCAGATAGCCCAATAATCCACGCAAATGCCATTTCCATATTTGGCATCATGCCAATTAATCCTGCCACTCCATCATATCCATACCAAGCAGTCAATGTATTAATTGCAAAAAGCGCAGTGATGGGCCACGTTACCATACAAATCATTTTCATTACTGGATGATGCATCATGAGAATCTCACTCCTTTTTATAAAATAATATATATAAAAACTACCATTCCATTATTAACACACTCGATTTTTTTGTGCAATAAAAAATATAAAGGATTAAAAACAATTGATTAAAAAGACTTTTTAACGCACAATTAATAACATTATTATATGTGTAAAAAACCATTAAATCATTTCTTAAGGCACTGCTCATGAGCATCAAAGCTGGACTTGTTGGCCTACCCAACGTTGGCAAATCGACATTATTTAACGCATTAACTAAATCAAGTGCTCCCATGGAAAACTATCCATTTTGCACTATTGATCCGCATGAAGCAATCACTCAAGTACCCGATGAGCGCCTTGAACAGTTACAAAAAATCTATAATTCGGGCAAAATAATACCCTCAACGGTGACTTTTGTTGATATTGCAGGACTTGTTAAAGGTGCTGCAACTGGCGAAGGCCTAGGGAATCAATTTTTAGCTAATATCAGAGAAGTTGATCTTATTCTTCACGTATTACGTTGCTTTGAAGACTCAAATATTATTAGGTCGACAGAAGTTGATCCCATCAGTGATTTTGAAATTATTATGGCAGAGCTCATGCTCAAAGATATCGAATCGATCGATAATCGCCTTCCTAAAGTAGAAAAATCTCTCAAAGGCAAACTCACCGGAGCTGAACTAAAAAGCTTGAACGATGAAATTGATTTACTCAAATCTGCGCGTGCTGCCTTAGAAAATGGTAAATCAACCCATGCAAAAGAACTGATAAAAAGCGCACCTGTCAAAACCATTTCATTATTAAGCACTAAAAATTTCTTGGTTATTGCAAATATTGCAGAAGGTGAACTTGAAGACAAGCAATATCTTAACAATAAGCATTATCAAGCATTGATTAAGCATTTTGGTGAATCTGTTGTTGTTCCCATCAGTGCACGCGTTGAATATGAGCTTACTCAGATGGATATGACAGAAGCTCTAGAATTTATGAATATGATGGGCATTGCACAACCAGGATTGGATGTCATTATTAAAAAAACTTATGACAATCTGGGGCTCATTACCTTCTTCACCTGCGGACCTAAAGAAATTCATGCATGGCCGGTACGCAAAGGTACCACCATTCGTCAAGCTGGTGGCGAGATACATTCTGATATAGAACGCGGATTTATCTGCTCAGAAACATTCAGCGTTAATGATTTGGTTTCCTTGAAAACGGAAAGTGCCATCAAAACGGCTGGAAAATTGCGCATTGAAGGCCAGGGATACTTGGTACAAGATGGCGATATTGTACATATAAGATTTAATGTGTAAAATAGCCCAATTTACGTTGCGCTCCAATCGAGCGCCCAAAAAAGGCCCCTATTTTTTAGGGGCCTTAATTATATTAAAAATAAATTTTAGAAACTTAATCAGCCCAATCTTCTCCATCAAGAGCTTCCAGTTCTTTCATAATTTTTAATCTATCAGCATCTTTACTCGCTTGCTTATAAGCTTCTTTAAGAACCTGCTTTTTCTCTTGTAACATATGCTCGCTCAACAGATATTCATATGCCTTTATATCTTGCCCGTGGTCTTTGATGATACTTGCAACAGCATATAAAGGATATGAGTGTATTTTCTCATGTACTGAATAATCCTGCGTTGAAAACCGTAACCCATAAGAAGAATTTTTATGTGTCTCCAGAAACATATGCATACTTTTTAATGTGCTAGCAGAACCACTTTTTACTTCAACTGGAATCACTTTTCCTTGATCTGTAAAGAGATAATCTAATTCAGCTTCACTACGAGGAACATTTCTGCGCCAATAAAATAACGAAGCTTTATGCGCAGGATGAGCATATGCCAAAACCTCTTGCCCTACAAGCGCTTCAACTATTACTCCTTTATTAATAAACTCTTGTTCTGGATTTAAAAACCATGCCTTTAAATCTAATCCTAATAGGGCTTGAGCCAGAGCAATATCTAAAAAAATAACTTTAAAATCTTCAACATCCACTTCTGCACCCAAAGGAACTCCATTGCCAGCACTCCGCATAACTGAATGCGCAACACCTGCAGTAGTCAGCAAATCTAAGCATGGTGAAAGTTCTCGCTTTCTATAATCACCTTCAATAGCGCTATATTTAAATTTAGTTCCCAAAAGTCGCGGAATAGCCTCAAATAATGCTGCAAGATATTTGATCTGAAATCTTTCTGCATATTTACCAAAATCCTGACGATAAGTATCGATCAACACATGATGAATTTCAAAACAGAGCAATGGATCCTTTGTTTTTTTCCACACCATCACAACCTCAGGCATACCACCAATCGCACAATACTCTCCAAACAAAGAAAGCAATTTGCGATGAGCAAATTCACTCAGAGGAGCAGTAATTTTTCCTGGCATAATCTCTTGTGCTAACATTTCGTGATCTAATGCACATAAAAATTCAAAAAATGAAAGCGGATACATATACAATGAAGAAACACGCCCCACCGGAATTCCTACTGCTTGTATGGTAAAATCAAGCAATGATCCAGCAGCTATGACATGTAGCTCTGGAAGTTTTTCATAAAAATAACGCAATGATGTTAATACTTTGGGGGTACCTTGAATTTCATCAAAAAATAAAAGTGTTTCCCCAGGAACAATGCGCTTGCCTGCAATTAATGAAAGATCACGAATAATACGCTCCGGTTCAAGATTTTTTTCAAAGACATTTCGAGCTTCCTCTGTTGATTCAAAATTGATCTCAACAAATGAATCAAATGTTTTCCCCAATTGGCGCACCGCATATGTTTTACCTACCTGTCGCGCGCCACGCAGTAATAAAGACTTGCGATAAGGAGAATGTTTCCATTCATGCAAATAGTGATCAATAAGACGTTTCATAAGATCCTTGGTTGAAAAAGGGGGTGGTTTTGCGAAACTCATGGTTAAAAAGAGGAGTTGTTTTTAGATATTCATGGTTAATTTTACGCATACTATCTCTAAAAGGTCAATGTTTTAAACATAAATCCCTTTTGACCCTACTTCGCTTTCTATTTCGCTAAAGCTTCCGCCTTCGCTAAAAGCTTCTGCGGACAGGTCGTAGAACAGGCTAGCTACGACGTGTCTTCCGACCGTGTGCGTCATAGCTTTACTGTGTTCTTCGTAGCCTTTGGCGAAGTAGAAGCGACGACGTAAGCTTTACGGTGTCCTTCGTGGTTTCAACGAAGTAGGATGCGTAGGAGGAAGGGCAAGCACTTAAAGGGCCCTTTTGACACAAAACCCATTGCTTGATACAATAAATACAGATAGAAAAAAGCAGATTTGTTATAAAAATGGAGTGTTTCTATGAAATATATGAGCAATAACGCTATCAAATCGATCTTTTTAGCAGGCGCAATTGCCTTTATTGCACCTGTAGCAGCTTTCGAGCTGCCAGCACCGGTTAAGAACGCTCAAATCTATGCTCAACAACGTACAAAATTTGCCAAAGTCATGGCCACAGCTCTTGCTCGGCATTTTTGGCAACAATCATTACCTCATACCATCATTGAAGAAAGATTAGCACGTATTTATACCTCAATAGCCATACCAACGCCAGAAAGCATCCATGCTGATGTTCAGGCATTATATACTGCCATTATCAATAACCCCTTACTCAGCATACACCCAATTGAATTCCTTCTTGGGGCATCATCATCGGCATATCAGATCGAAGGTGGTCTAGACGCTAACTCTGCAGCGGCACGTTTTTACGCAAACAAAGCACAACTACCAACTGCTGGTGATGCAATTGATTTTTATCATCGCTATGCGTCAGACATTAAGCAACTTGCAGACGAACTTCATATCAATGCTTACCGTATATCACTTGCATGGGATAGAATTCAGCCAACGCGAGATACATTCGATATGCAGGCAATAGAATTTTATAGAGATGTCATTCGTACCATGCTTGCACACGGCATCAAGCCAATGGTTGTTTTCCATCACTATGATGTACCGCAATGGTTTGAAGATCTTGGCGGTTTTGAACGCCAAGAAAATGGAAAATATTTCCAAAAATTTTGCCTAAAAATCTATACTGAATTAGCAGAAGAACTGGGACACTGTTTGATATCAATGTGTAATGCACCTGAAGGTCCTGCGTTTAAAGGATATTTCACTGGCGAAGGAACACCCGGAGAGAAAAACAATATTCAAAAAACTCATATCGTCATTGCCAATATGTACTATGAACTGGTTGATACAGCACTTGAAATCCAGAAGCTTTATAAACAATTGATAAAGAATAATCCTACATTGCAGCAACCATCTATTGGTACCCAGATTAACGTTGTACTCCTTGATCCACATATTGATAGTCAAACAGATTGGAAAAGTAGATTGAAAACATCTCTTGGTTGCGGAATGGCATCATATATTCAATCAGGCGGAACATTCAACTTCTTGGTTAATGGCACTTATTGCATGTATACTCCCGATGCTGACTTCATGAAAACAGCAAAGGGCATTGATGTCTATCGTCACCATGCACACGCTCATGAAGCATTTGATTGGATTGGGGTGAATATTTATTCAAATAGATTTTTGAATGGTTTTGAACAAGTTACGGGTGATAAACTGATTGAAACTGATGAAGAGCGCTATACCGATAATACAAACTACCGTAATTATCCTGAAGGTATTTATCGTGCGGTACAATTGATATCAGAAAATCTAGCAGTGCCTCTCGGTAAATTAAAAAACAAAAATGGTCAACCTTTACCAATCATTGTCTCTGAAAATGGTATCGCAACAAACGATCATGCAAAACGTACGCGCTATTTCCAACGCGCATTACAAACTATTACGCAACTGATTAAAGATGGATATGCAGTTTATGGATATTTACCATGGACATCTCATGATAACTATGAATGGCCAACGCAAGATAATCCACAAGGATTTAATGCAAAAAACTATGGTTTTTTTGCAGTGAATTTTGATAGAAATTCACCAGATTATATGAAAAGAACCCTCAAAGAGGGATCACATTATTACGCGAATTTTAATGAACAGTTTTTTGCCATAACATAACTTTATATATACATCAAAAAGGCGCTGAATATTATCGAGACTTCATTAAAACCTATTTTCAAGAAAGCATCGGAAAACAAAACTGATTATTAGCAAAAAGAGCCATGACTAGAAATCATGGCTCTTTTTTTAAAGCTTTAATGCTCTTATTATCGGTAATTATTGTGCCATCGTTGCTTGAGCTTGATCAGCAACATCTTTTGCACCTTTAACCGCAGTTTCTTTTGCTTGATCATATGCCGCTTGCGCTCCGTTCATCGCAACTTCTTTTGCGTCATTATATGCTTGTTGTGCAGCTTCGCCTGCTTTTGCCATTGCTACATTATATACCCTTGTTGCAAGATTCGTGTCTTGCCCCGTTTTTGCAAACTCAGCCTTTGCCGCTTCAAGCATATCTTTGGCAGCTTTTTCTCCAGCTTCTCTTACTATTTTAGCCGCTGCTGTTGCAGTTTTTTCAGCACTTGCGCGTGCTTGTTCATACATTGAGTTGGCAGTCTTAAGACCAGAAGCTACGGCATTATCATACATTTTTCGAACTGTTGGTCCATATTGAGCAACCAATTGGTTATATGCATTGGTTCCCATTACTGCTGCTGCATTATATGCATACCCTGCAGCATTTGCTGCTCCTGCATACGCATTTCTCGCAGCGCCCATACCCCAATCATAATATGACTGAGCAGGAGCTGCAGATGCTTGAACCAGACCGGCGCTTACTACAGCAATCAATGCTGCTACAGCAAGTATATTATTAAAAAACTTCATAACATTCCTTCTTTTTGAGACACACAATATTACTATTTGCTCTCAATATGGCATATCAAATTGACAAATAGCAACAATTTAAGAAATATATTTTGTCAAAAAGTCGTTCATTATGCCGTTTTTTAAGTACCCCAAAGCGATCATGTTTTACGATCAATAAGCTATTATTGATTAAAAACCTACCCGATATCCCTTACAGATCAAATGATTTGTAATTTTTTTTATTGTTTTCCCCGATCAGATGGCGACCATAACCCCCAAACAACAATCTTTTCATTGACTGTGGATAGATTCAATCTGTATTATTAACAATAGGAAGATTAAACAAATAGGGAAAAATGATGAAACAATATAAGGGTATCTTTTTAATATTGATTACATTGCTTCATTGTTGCGTCATCCCAATGGAACCAGCAACGCCACCCTTTGACCCAAATCGATGTTTAATGCCCACCGGCGATCATGCTGAATATATGACACAACAACCAGGCTGGCCTACCCTACAAAGCCAATTTGCACCATTCATGGATGGAAATCGCTTTAAACAAACATGGCTTACAAGCATCGCAAAGAAAAAAAATCCGCAACAAAACGATTTCTTCTTCGGCACTTCTTCATCTGCATATCAAGTTGAAGGAGGTCTTGATCACAATAATGCGACTGCTGAATTCTATCGATCAAAAAGATTACCACTAGCTGGTAACGCAATAGACATGTGGAACAGATATGAAAATGATATTAAACAGATGAAAAATGAACTCGGAATCAATAGTTTTCGTTTCTCCATTGCATGGGATCGTATCCAACCAGATCAAAATAGCTGGGATGAAAAAGCAATCGATCGATACATTGCTATTATACGAACATGCAAAGAATACAATATAGAACCAATAGTAACATTGCATCAATACACTATTCCAACATGGTTTGCCAATCTTGGTGGATTTGAAAAAAAAGAAAATAATAAATGTTTTGTCGCATTTGCACAAAAAATGTATGAAGCTTTGCATCAATATGTTACCTACTGGTCAACCTTTAATGCACCCGAAGCATACGCAATAAAAGGATATGCTAAAGGAGAAAATAGCCCAGGAATTGAAGATGATTGGCAAAAGGTCCAAGAAGTTCTTGTGAACATGCTCGATGCACATGTTGAAGTATATCAAGCGATTAAAGGACCACATGGTCTCTATAATCAATATATCAATAACACAAGAATCCCCAATCCACGCATTGGCATTCAAAAAAATATTATTATGCTTGATCCTTCAACAAAAAGCTTTGGACATACTTGCCTTGTTCCCATATCAGAAGCCTGCTGCACTGCAGGAAGTGTGCTCCAAAATAAAGTTTTTTATGATTTTTTTGCAAAGGGGGAAACATGGCTCTGGATTCCAAGTAAAGTCAATATTACTCATATCAATGCTCTTGCACCAACATCTCTTGATTGGATTGGCGTTAATTTCTATTCAAATATGCTCATGGCTGCCAAAGAACCACAAGAAGAGACTGATCCGGAACTGCAGACAGAAAATCCTCGCTACCGCAATTATCCAGAAGGAGTTGCGCGAGCAATAGAACAAATACATAGTAACCTTGCGGGCCCACTCAATATTCCCATAATGATTACCGAGAATGGTATTGCAACACCACTTAATTCTGCAGGTGAATTAAAAAGAAAACGATTTTTCCAACGCGCATTATTTACCGTTCAGACTTTACTGCAACATGGATATAACATTATTGGCTATTTGCCGTGGTCATCTCATGATAGTTATGAATGGCCGACAAAAGAATTTCCTGATGCTTTCAACAAACGTCTTTTTGGCTTTTTTGCCGTTGATCGAACAACATTAGCACGAACACTTAAAGAAAGTTCTGAGTACTACCGTGATTTTATACAAGGGTATTATGGTTTTGTACCAGAAGAAAAACAATGATCAAAAAGGTATGGAATGCGTAGAATGCTATTCTAAATTTTTAAATTATTAAAAACAGATTATACTATAGGCGTATCAATACACATCTAATGTAAAGGATCGCCATGAAGCGCCTACAAACAACATTTCTCTTGATCATCGTTATAGCACTTACTCACCTCACACTCCTGCCAACCACCTATTGGAAATGGCAAGATATCAATACTAATGGCATCCAGTTACCCGCATCATTTGAATGGGGAGTTACTTCCCTTTCTTATGAAACAGAAGGATATGCAAAAACAAGCACCTGGTATGCGTGGGAAAATCATACCAATCTGCAAGGAAAACAATTTACACAAACACGGTCGGGCAATGGTACTGGTCATACGCAAAATTACAAAGAAGATGTTCAACTGATGAAAGAAATGGGAATTACAACCTATTGCTTTTCTCTTGATTGGAGCAGGATTGAACCTGAACAAGGTCGATTTGATGAAACAACACTGCAATACTATGCAGATTTATGTGATGAACTTGTTAAAAACGACATTGCTATCACGGTCATCTTAAAGGATTATTGCGATCCATTGTGGTGGGGATATATTGGTGGATTTGAGCATGAAAAAAATATCTACCTTTTTGAACGCTATTGTTTAAAAATGTATAAATTATTAAGCACACGAGTTAATCGTTGGATTACGTTTTGGGCACCGGAAAATTATGCCGTACTTGGATATCTTATTGGCGCCACCCCTCCGGGAGTACGTAATTTGCATCGCGCTGCAACCGTACTTAAAAATGAATTAGAAGCACACGTGTGCGTCTATAAAAGTATTAAAGCAGCACCACACGGCAACACCAGCCGCATTGGTATTATTAAGCATATGCACATTTTAGAACCGTGGCATATATGGGACCGTGCAAGTTGTTATGTTGCAAACATGCTCACCAATGAATCTTTTTATCGTTTTTTCACAACCGGTTGCTTTTCTATCAGAGTTCCGCTTCCTGGTAAAGTTGGCGCATGGGTTAATCATACTAATGAATTTGCACCCAAATCACTTGATTTTATCGGCATCAATTATCACAGCCATGGCTACATAAAAAATCTTTTCAAGCATATCAGCAACCCGAGTGAAATTCCTACTGATGTAACCGGCATTACGGTATATCCTGAAGGCTTATATCTGGCAATTAAAGACGTATCAGAAAAAGTTGCAAAAAAACTGAACATCCCCATGATCATCACGCAAAATGGTATTGCAACCCGTGATGAAAGTATTAGAGACTTATTCATTAAACGCCATATTTATGCCGTGCATAAAGCCAAGACCGAAGGACACAACGTAGAAGGATATTATTACTACAGTTTTATTGATGGATTTTCGTGGGGCAGCTATGATACACAATTCGGTCTTTTCTCTGTTGATCGTACCACAATGAAACGCAAACAAAAAATTGGTGCTCAACCCTATCTTGATGCAATAAAAAAAAGATAATAATTACAAAGGCCCTCACAATGAGGGCCTTTTTTTTGGGGTTTTTTTATAGGGGATAAAATGAAGCTTCTCAGCATCTTAATCAGCTGCGCAACAATCTACACGCACGCTGCAATGCACACACGTACCATCGAATTACGAAAACGTTTACACAACATACCAAATTCAATTACAAATCCTATCATAGGAGGGATAAGTGCAGCCGCATCTATGTTTGTTTATACGCCATTGGGTAGTTACTGCCAAAATCGTCACATACAAGGACTTCCCATTGAATGGAAAAAACCACACCATTGGTGGAGAGGATATCGCACAATCGCATCTAATAATATCTCTGTCATTGCTCTACAGAATGCAATTTATCAGTCATTAACTAATAAAATGAATTCTTATCACCACACGTTTAACCATTGGAATACCATTTTTGCCGCAAGCATCGCTGGAGGAGTTTCTGGTCCGGTCAACAATGTATCACAACTGATCACTTTACATCAGCAAAATGCTGGCTTATCAATCATCAATACTATCAATAGTTTTCCTAACTCCTACAAAAGTTTGCATCGGGCAACATTGCCCGCAATCTATCGAGGAATGTTTTTTGCTAACACTTACATTAATTGTTTACCATTCATAAAAGAACGAATTAATGAGCATTGCACAAACAATACCATTGCCGTTATAACAAGCGCATTGTTTTCAGCTTTATTTGCAACCGCAACAACCCAACCAATGCAAGTCATTATTACCAAATTGCATGCGGATATCAAAAAAGAACATTACAAAGGACCATTTGATGCATTTAGAAAAACAATAAAAAATGGCGGAATACGCGCCTTATACGCAGGATGGTATTATCGAACGCTCAGCAACGTACTTGCTATACCAACTCTCCATTTTGTACAACAAAAACTGTACGCATTAAAAAATCCATGCTAAAAAAGGGAATCCCATGAACATACGGTTATCTCTTATCACTTATCTTTGTTTTTTTCCTTGCATCACTTTTGCTCAAACAAATTTCAACATACACAACCTCACTCTTGATGAAAAAATTGGCCAACTTTTCATGATTGCAGCCGTTGCAAATGAAGAAATCGCCAAAGAATTCATGGAAAAAAAACCATATCGCTTGGATAAAGAATATATTGAACAGCTAATCGCTGATTATCATATCGGTGGTGTTATTTTTTTAGGCAAAAGCGACTATCACAAACAAATCGCGCGAACTCAACACTTTCAAAATCTATCACGCATCCCATTGCTTATCGGACAAGATTTAGAACCAGGACGAGTTGGCGCATCGCGATTACCGGACCATTGTAATTTTGCAAGCAATAAAACATTCGGTGAGCGCAACGATCTGCAAGCAACCTATGAACTTGGGTATACGATCGGTCAACTTTGTAAAGAACTGGGCGTGCATATTAATTTTGCACCGGTTGTAGACGTGAATAATAATCCAAACAACCCTGTTATCAATGATCGTTCTTTTGGCGATAACCCAGCAGTTGTTACTGAACATGCAATTGCGTTTGCACAAGGATTGGGTGATAGGGGAATTATTGCCTGCGCAAAACATTTCCCTGGTCATGGCGATACGGATGTTGATTCCCATTATGATTTGCCATTACTCGCTCATGATAAAAAGCGATTGCATGACATAGAATTGGCACCATTTAAAGCATTAATTGAGCAGAATATTCCTGCAATCATGGTCGGACATCTTGAAGTTCCTGCTTTTGAACCACAAGAAAAATTGCCATCAAGTTTATCAAAAAAAATTGTCACCGATCTTTTACGCAAAGAGCTTGGATTTGATGGCCTCATCATCACTGACAGTTTACACATGTATGGCGTAACTAAATATTTCAATCCTGGTGAATATGAGCTTTATGGATTATTGGCAGGCAATGATATCTTACTATGCCCATTTGATGTTCCAGCGGGAGTTGCCGCGATTAAACAAGCTCTTCATGATGAACTCATCACTGAAGAAGAAATAGATGAGCATGTTAAAAGAATTTTACAAGTTAAATCTAATCTCTTTATTGGGGTCCCCCATACGGAGAGTAACGAAGAATGGGGTTAATTCAGTATGCAAACCCAACCTTCAACCAAATAGCCCACTGTGAACACGCGCCATTATTGCATGGATTAGTATTAGCAAATTCACTGGAAAGACCCATGCCGAAGTATGGATCAAAATCATCTCTGTTATTCCACACACAACCAGCATACACAAAAATTTTATTTGAAAGTGCGCGTGGTAAAATTCCTGATTCATCATTAATATCAGCATCTGTTAATAAAATTGCCGGATCTGAACCATGTACTTGTACTTGTGGAATATCAAGCGTAGCTGAATCTGCCGTATTTAACTGAAATATATCTGCCGCAGGAGTTGTTGCTGTTGTTGCTAATGCAGGTTGATTATCCGCGTTAAGATTTTGGTAGTTGCCGTTGCCAACACCTTGACCACCAAAAATGGTTGATTCACTTTGCGTTGCGTTCAACAAAATTGGACTATCATCTGAAGTAAAGCCATAAATCTGCGCATCTCCTTTTAATGCGAACGTGTTATCGGGAAATCGATCGCGACAATGCAATTTTTCTTTGCTGTTTGCCCAAAAATCATACCCCAGATCAAATTCAAAACCATCTCGTTGATATGCAAATTTCAACACAATATCAGTTTGCACACCAATACTTATTTTTGTATCAAATGTTGTATAATTAATTGCCGGAACAAGATTACCAATGTATTGATTAACAGGATCGGCACCATTGATCAACAAATTACCATCTGACGGGCTTTCTATCTGCTCTAATAAAATATAACGGCTTCCATTACCATTTTTGATAAAATCGAATGATCTTTTTTGTTGCGATGTGCACAAATGAGAAACTTGCGCATCAAAATATAATCCCAAACGTCTACCTTCACTTTTATTTTCCCACATAATCACGTGTGCCGACAAACCACCACCAACATCCCAGTGATGCCGGTTACCCACAATGCTTTCAAAAATAAACTCTGCATGCGTTGGATTACCTGTCGGTGCCCCTACTCTAAAATTGAGACCAACATGATAGAGTGGTTGATTATAATTCCAGCCTAATGTTGCCGTCAATTCCGCCACCCGATTGCGTGTTTGACGCCCAAAAACTTTACCATATTGCAATGGCTCTTGCATGTCTCCGAACACAGTGTGCCCACGTAAAGCTTGCATAACACTTTGCGGCAAACTAGAAGCAAGAACATCCGAACTACTCATATAACCTGCAGGAAAAAAAGCGGTTCCGGGATTAATATTTGTTTCTTGAAAATAAAGATTCCATTTAGTATGGACGATGGGAACATGGAACATAATAAATAAACCAGGCAGATAAACATCAAATGCTTGGAACCAATTGAAATCGATAACAGTATTACTAATATGAGGTGAAACATACACATTGCTGGAAAAACTCGGTGGCAAACCAAAATAATCTGCTAAAATATCACCTTCATTGCGATCTGCTTGGCTCCCTGAAAAACGAAAACAATCACCACCAAACAAAAAATCGGCTATTCGATCCGGACGAAAAGTACGGGAATATTCAACTGCCATTGCCAGTGTTCCATAATTACTATCTTGATCATATTTATAGATAAGTTGTTGCCAGCCGGCAAGTTCGCGAACTTCATTTAATCCTTGAGAACGAATTCCAAAAACTGTTTTGTTTCCCAAAAAGCAATCAGTAGAGATATTGCTTAAAAATAGAATTCCTGTTGCTGCGTACAATAAGATTTTTTTCATTATTTTCCCCTTATGCTGATAAAGGTAATCTTCTTGCATCAGGGTAGAATAAGCATCATTTTATACGCAATGATTTAGCGTAATCATGACTAGCTAGGAATAATCACCAATTTTGATTGGGAATAATTCTTAAATCTATATATTAAAAATTCTATTTTTTTGGAAGCACGTTAAGCTCATTAACATAATCAAACATCGTCTTTTTATTTTCTTTTACCAGATCATTAGTTGTTTTGATGATATGATCCGCCCAATACACATTAAATAAATTACCTGCCGCAAACTTTCTTTTTTGACAATTTTGCGTTAAATCTTTTGCAATACCATAATCAAAACAAACAAAAGGATCGCGCGCCTGCGAAACAGTCGTTGCACCAGTTGCTGCACCATAACAACCAAAGCTCACCAGAGAACGGTTCTTTTTGTGCAATTCAACCTTGGTTTCTTTCTCTTCACTACAAACCACATTTGGATCAACCGATCCATAAATATTTTCCCAAAAGTACTGTTTCATTGGCCAGGTAAAATGCGTATGCTTATCATAATTTTGCGTAAATAGCAGTAATCGTTTATTGCGCTGGCGCATCCACCCAAGCGTTGGCCATGCACCTTTTTGCTGTGCAGCAGCCCAATCGGATGGCTTTAAAATCGGATCATAGTTGTTTAGATTAATAATTTGTTGCATATCTCGCACAATATTTGAAACAGTTGCAGAATCATTCAACCAGATAGTGATGACAGCTTGTGGATGACTTTTGAGAAAATTAAAAATGCGATTCATTTCATAATGCAACGTTTGATATAATGGCTGACCATTTTTCCGTGCAACACTGGTATCTATGCTCGGGCTGGAACATACAACACTCCTTCCTTTACGTTCTTCTGCCTTCCAGCTCATTGACCAGTTATACACATTCAACATGAGGCCTCGTACCCCGATAGAAAGAATTCCCGGAATTGGTTGTTCTTGCATAACATATTCAGAAAAACGCTGATATTTTTCAGCTGAATGGGCACCGATATAGTGATAGTGCGCATAATTAAGAGCATCCTTGGGGTCTTTAAAATAGTTGATATTGGCATTTGCCTGTTTAAGATCTTCTTCATACCAATCATCATAGGAAGGAATATAAGGAGTAGAAGTATTGGCAGCATAAAGCTGACTATTCACCACTAAAATGAACAAAAATAATAACATACTCAGATAGGTCAATAAAAAAATTGATGTACCTTTAATATTTTTCACAGTAATCCCCCCCGCTAAATTCACACATTTCTAATTGTAATTTTATAGAAGTTTTGCTATAAAATTCTAGGGATAAACGGTATTTGCCCCAGAAGGTGGGTAAATACACAGATTTTTCAATTGAAAATCAACATGATTTGCAAAAAATTATATGCTATACTGAGGAATCAAGCGGTACCAACGCCGTTTTTGTTGAGCGAGGGACCGAATCGAATGGATACGTCAATAAAAAAGAGATTACGACTCAATGGAACTAAAGTTTAGGTATTGAGAATGAAAGTTAGAAGAAAAAAAGGTTTTTTTTCCATCTCAGCTGTCGCAAAAATGTTTTCTGTTCATCAGCAGACGGTTCGTCTGTATGAAAAACAAGGACTTATTAGCCCCAAGCGTTCCTCTGGTAACACAAGGCTCTTTTCTGAAGAAGACATCGATCAATTGGAAGAAGTTATTTATCTCACCCATGAAATGGGAATCAATTTAGCGGGCGTCGAAATGATTCTACGTCTCAAAAAACAGATTAAAAAAATGCAAAATGAGATGAATAAAATTTTTGACACCACCCAACAAGAACTTGAACAAGAAACCGAAAAATCGAAAGAGATGGTACAAAGCAGCTATCAGCGATTATTGCAACTTAAAAATAAAGATGGCCAGACTCCTACTTCACCTACTGAACCTCACAAACGGCCTGGCACCCAAAACAGTGAAGATGAGTCTGTTGACCTTGATAACTGGGAAATTGAATACGAAGACGACTAGGAGGATATATTATGTTTTTCAACATACTTAAAACAACAATTCTTTTAACCTTATTAAGCGGATTATTAGTACTTATCGGTGGCCTTATTGGAGGTGCTTCCGGCATGCAAGTTGCCTTCTTCTTATCGTTCCTTATGAACGGTATTGCATTTTTCTTCTCCGATAAGATGGTACTTTCTCTGTATAAAGCCCAACCACTTGATAAAAATAGTTACCAATGGATTTATGATATCGTTCAAGAGCTTGCGCACACCATGCGTCTGCCAATGCCAAAACTATGGTTAGTAACAACTCCCATGGCAAATGCTTTTGCAACAGGCCGCAACCCGAGCCATGCATCAATTGCTGTCACCACTGGCATTTTAAGATTACTCGATGCTGAAGAATTACGCGGCGTTCTGGCACATGAACTTGCTCATATCAAAAATAGAGATACCTTGATCACCACTATCGCAGCGACAATTGCTTCCACTATCGGATATCTTGCGTATATGTTGCGTCATGCGGCATTGTGGGGATCAATGAACGAGAATCGCCGTAAAGAAAATCCTTTTGTTTTGATATTGGTTAGCATTTTGATGCCTTTTGCAGCAACATTGATTCAGCTTGCCATTTCTCGGTCACGCGAATATGCAGCAGATGAAACGGGCGCATATTGTTCTCACAGCCCTCTTGCTCTTGCATCAGCACTCCAAAAGATAGAAAACAACGTGAAATACGCGCAGATGGATAAAGATAATATGCAGCAGACAAGCACCGCTTCTCTTTTTATCGTACATCCATTTACCATGCACTCAGTAAGCTCCTTATTTGCCACTCATCCACCAACAAGCAAGCGCGTAGCTCGATTACAACAACTTTCAAGAAAAATGTTTTCATAATGGCACACAATTGTGCAAAAGTAATGGCAGAGTAGGTGGTAATGATTTCTAAATCACGAAAGGCATAGTATGAATAATGATTCATTTTCACACGATAGCAATGCACAATTCGCACTTTCGTATGAATTGCTCCATTTATTGCAATGGCTTGAACAGCACGATACCGATAAGCTCAAGAAAATTATCACAAAAGCAGTTGCTCACGGATTGCATGATGAGATTCAAAGAACAAACTCCATAAGCAATCCGAATATTTTAGAGGACATCCATCATAGCATTATCAACTTTTTTGAGCTTCTTGAGATAATACTTGCGCAAGCAATCAGCGAGCATGTAGAAAAAAAGGCACGGGAAAAAAATTTACTCCCCACCCTTGAACATTTTGATGCGTCGTTGCTTGATCATGAAACGGTACGCTCAAGCATTGAAAACACCACAAAAAAATTAGATTCACATCCGCATATCAATCCAAAAGAACAGCTGTGCGAAGAATTGCTTAAAAATTGGAAACCGCTGAATAAACAGATGAATTAACAAAGACAACAAAAAGAGGAGACTTTAGCAAATTTGCCAAAGTCTCCTCTTTTGTTGCAATAACTACAGAAACATCTATAATGACAAATATATATATTATAAAATTTACACGGAAATAGTTATGTTCAATTATCGTATAACTTGTATGCAGTTTGTAGGTCTTTTGTGCTGTGTTATGTATAATTTTCACACATACACCAGTGAAAATAAAGAAACTAAAGAAGCTCTATTTAACCAGCATGTTAATCTGATTGCAGCTGATTGCCAAGCAAAGGTAATAACAGTTCCAACAGTCAATGCCTTGATGGCCATCTATGATATCTTGCCGAAATACACGGATTCACCTGCATATACAATATTTCAACAATGTGATTTATCCCTTATGATGTCTGAACTGCCCGTACAATATCCCGAAATGCTTAATAAGCTATATCCCGAAGATAAGCCAGATACAAAAAATGCGAACAAAAAATTGCAACAATTAACTCACTTGAGACTTATACAAGGCAAACTAGCTCAACATAATCAATCGGTAACTTACCGTGAAGATGAAGCATCTTTTTTCCCAGATATTTCTGATAGCTACCTAAATACCACTAAAGAGCACCGTCGCTTTGAAGCTGAATTTGTAGGAATGGTTCAAGGCATGTCTGGCGCGCCAATTGTGCAGTATGAAAATAATATGCTAGCTAATTTATTAGAACAAGAAATTTGTTTACGCAACAATGCAAAAAAACCAGGTGAGCGCAAAATATATGATGGCCAAGTCTCTAAAAGCAGCAATCCTCAAAACCAAAAAACTTCTGAGACGAACACATCATTAAAAACAGAATCGCAAAACCAAGTTGCTACAATAACGGGAATACCTCAAGAAATCAATGAAATACCACAAGATATTGCTCAACAGCCAACGTCAGATAATCAATCAAAGGTATCACCAACACCGACCATCCCAGAACAAAATGCATCGCTGGACAAGCCGATTGATAAGCAAGCAGAAGAGAAACCCAATGCCGAAAAACCAGCTGAACCTCAAGAGAATACTCTGTTTGATTTGATATTCTCTAATAGCAAAAAAACTCCGATCGAATCGAATAATGACTCCCCTTCTGCAGAGCCAACCACTCTTCAATCCGATAGTCATCAAAAAGATGAACCACGACTTACTACGCCTCCACACAAAAAATCTTCCTACAAGAGACCATTATTCGTTATCCTTACTCTTGTTGCTCTCTATTATTATCGTCAAGCAATCATATCGTTCCTGAGCAATCACTATCAAAAAAACTTTGCGCATTAGAAAACAAGCTAAAACAAAAGAGAGCATTGATTAATTTCAATGCTCTCTTTTGTTTTTAATAATCGCTATGACTTTAACATTCGCATTGTTTCCAGCGTAAGCATTCTTATAATATCTTCTGGCAGTAATATCGGTTCATAATTTTTTAAAAGCAACAAGACTTTAACTAATTTTTCTTTTGTCACTTTCTCTCCATGTATAACTATAAATGGAACATTAAAAACGACACATTTTGGAGGAAATAATACCGCGAGTAAATTTCCTCCAGGCGAAAATGCAACATTTGATGGCTGTCCAGAATGATATTCAATTTGCTTTGGATTTATTTCCTCAGGATATTGTTGTTGCGCAATCAGTTCTCCTGTTTTTGCAGAACAGTAAAGGAGCTGACGTGTTTCAGCCATAAGAACCACACATTTATTATTGGGATGAATGCTCGCTGAACGACAAATTTGACCACCATTATTTAACTTAATAAGATCATGGGTTTCCACATCGATAATACCCCAACCACTACAAGGATACATTCTTACCGCTTCTAGATCTTTACCCCGATCCATTTTATCGTGACAATCACTACAACATCCTCCTCGAAATAGCATAAAAGATTCATCAGAACTCACCAAAATATTAGCAAGCCTATGCCTTATCGGGTATGGCAGTTTTTTTTCTAATTGTGTATTAAAATCATACATAAGAAAATCACCGTTATGCTCTGAAAAGCACATTTGTTGTTTTTTTGGAAGACATGCTGCGATGCGATCATAACCACGATCATAACCATTATCTATCAACAAAGATTCTAAAAACGTCGCTGGACCTTCTTGATTATTCACGTAATCAACCAATACAGGGTACAGAAGGAAACTTTGTATTACTAATTTATTGTGTTGAAAGAAAATATCAGTCATACCAGTCTTGGCAGAAATCGTTAAATCATATTTTTTGCCCGTTACAAAATCACATACCATTAACCTATCACAATCCCCCCGGCAAATCTCCACAATACCGATCCTGCACCTATCCGGACTAGCTGTCAAATGTTTAAAAATTCCTCCTCTTTTCGGCTTACAAAAATCTGTCGCGGTCCCCGTGCAAATATCTATCAACTGGGGATTGCAGCTATTGATAAACCCCGTATAAGCATAATTATGCTTATATCCATTAATCACCAGATGATTCTCGTCGATAAATGCAACTTCACTATAGCAACCGTCAGAAATATTTATAATTCTTTTAATACTATGATTCTGGATCTTAGAGTCTTGCTCCATCGAATAAAGAGAAGCTGCCATACAAATCATCACAGAAAATATCACCCGTTGCTTATTCATAAAAATCCTACATTTACTTATAAAACCCCAACTTCTCCAATGCTTGCCGCACCTCAAAAAGTGGCAATCCAATGATGGTAGAATAGGAACCATGCACAACTTTTAAAAATTGATTACCATACCGTTCTACTGCAATGCCACCAGAAACGTCCAAGAATGGAACTTTTTCTAAATACACATCAATCCACTCATCAGGAATAATAAATGAAAATTCGGCCGATACAATATCTGCTACTCGCTCTTCTATTTGCCATGCACCATTGCGCCATATTTTTCTATCCAAGCAAAATGCAGTACACAAAAAAGAACCTTCGCGCGTTGCTTTTATTTTTGCAATAGCATCTGCACTATCGACCGGTTTGCCATGAATTTTTCCTGTTTTATCGTGCGACATGGTATCAGCAGTGAGCACAAAACAGATATCACCTTCATGCTTACCATTAGGCAAAACAACATGCTGCATTTTGTATAACGCAATACTTAAAACCAATTGCGGCAGAGGCAATCCCCAATCGCATTGTGATTCATCTGCATTTTGACTCACAATGGTGAAGGGAATTTGTGCTTCTTCTAAAAGCATTTTGCGCGGTTCCGATTTTGATCCAAAATATAATGTATATTGAGCTTTCATAAAGATCCTCCCAGTAAAATTTACCACAAGGATACACCGATATGGTCATGGTTACAAATCTAGCATGCGCTCTAAGACGTAAATTGGTATTTATCTTGAACTTCTTCAGCCCAATTACTCAATCTTTCTGACAACGATTCTACTATATATTCTTTGACGTATCCACTGAATAAAGGAATGATGGGTGATTCTACAGCCTGCTCGCGTTCATATAATGCATATAAAAAAATCATTTGTAGAAAATTAAGATCTTTATCGTTCCCGCTTCTTTTTTTAACCGACCATTGATAGAAAATACGGGGATCAGATGAAGTAACAAATGTTCCATCCGAACGCCAGTACAGGATACTATCTATGCCTTTGGCGGGAATATGCTCAAAAATTTCTGCTTTTTTATTACCGATATCAATGATGATATTTTCATATCTAAAAGTATAATTTTCTGCTTCAGGAGATAAAAGCTCTTTTACTTGCACGCTTGCAACTAATCTTGTGCCGGTATGATTCAAAGACATATTCTGAACATTCCCAATCGAAGAAAAAAGAACCCTGGTGAATAATTTCCATGTTGTTACATTCCATACAAATAAGATAAAGTTATTGCAATCAGAGTCTTGAATATTTTGAATACAGGCAAATCTGAGATCATCACCACTGAATGTAGGATTGGAAAAAGATTCCTTGTCGTGACCCCCAAGGACTGTCTCTATTTTTCCACCGTTCTTTTTGATCGTAATACAATTTTTCGTTTCATCATCAATAAATGCAACAAGAGTACGAGAACTATTTGCTATCCCCTTTTGTCCTATCTTATTGATAACCGCTAAGCAATCAGTAAAATCTTCACCTTCTTTGAACCTCGGTTCATAGATACTCTTACATATTTTATCGATCTTACCTTGAAACGATAATAATTGCGCACATGGCATCAAAGCAGCAAACATATTGTTATGATATTTTTTATCCATAAAAAAGGACGTAAGTACGAGTGCTAATTGTTCATCCCTAAACTCACGTGCCAAAGACATTAATTCTATTGTTTCTTGATCCGATGCATTTTGCGCCAAGTTATGATCAAAGTTTTTATATTTGTCGAGTGACATCTTTATTTTTGTAGGATTAATATCGCAGATATATTTAATCGGAAAATAAGATGGTTTTATAGTTTTATCATCAATTTTTTCAACAAATTTCAGAAGCTTTTTAATTGCAGTTGCATTGTGTCGCGATAGGAACACGCAACGATTTTCATGGAATGGAAAAAATACTTCCATGTGCCTTGCGTGTTTATAAAGTAGAAGTATTTTTTTTTCATCTGCAGAAACAATTGAAAAGAGTTGATCTCGTGCATCTTTTGGACTTGTTTCCATTGCAACAATATGTATATAACACAATAATACACTTATTATCATACTTTTATGCATCGATGATTCCTTGTTGTAATAATTTCATCAATTGAGACATTTTTTTATAAAAACAATGGCGCATCGCACTTGTTTTTTACTGAAATTGGTATTCCTCTTGAATCTCTTGAGCCCATTCTCGTAAGGTTTTTGGCAATGATTTGGAAACAAAGTCACTGACGTATCCAGTCATCAAAGGGCAAACAAATGATTCTGTTGGTTCTTGATGCCGCATTGTCGCTTGAATCCGCTCATGCAGCCCATATAACAAGACTTTTTGCGCAAAATCAAGCTCTAGTACCATGTGTTTACTGCCGCTCCCATTAGAAGGAGACCATTTTTCAAAACACCAACTATGTCCTTTATGAAACGACGTGACAAATTCCTCAGTTGGTAGCCAATACATTCTTGCTGCTATATTTTTAATTGGTATGCTATCAAGAATTTCAGCATTAGTAATATCAACAATGTGATTTGCATGCCGGGGAGCAGATGGATCACGCTCACTGAATATCGGACTTGTCTGCACACTCATGACAGCCCTTGTACCGTCATGATTAAGACACAATGCATGAACATTACCTGCATCCAAAAAATGCTTTTCCACTAATAATTGCCATGATTCTGTTTCCCACACAAACAAAGTAAAACTCTTTGTATGACTATTGCCAAAATTTTTGATGTAGATAAGCCGAGAGTCGTCTCCACTCAGCGCTATATTTGTAATAGATTTTCCCGCTATCGGTATTCTTATTTCCATATTCCTCACCTTATCTGTCACAAAAATATATTTCTGCTGATCACAAATAGTTGCAAGAATAGTGCGTGATTCATTGGTTACTTTTTTCTGCTGCGCATGATTGCACTGCGCACTAATGTTGTGGATTTTCTCGTTCCTTGATGTATACATACGACAGACTGTATTCATTGCGGCCTCAAAAGCTTGTTCTTGTTGAGGCAATAGTAATGAAGAAAACATTTCTTTATGATTTTTGGTAAACAATAAAGACAGGAAAAGTGGCTGCATTGATTCTGCTTGCAATTCTCGGGCCATCGGCATCAATATCTTTGCAACTCTATTTTCTTCATTGTCTGAAAGATTTAAATCAAACTTAGCCCACTTACTGAACGGCATCATAGAATGACTAATCTGATGACAATAGTGAGTCTTAAAACAACTTGGCGTTATCGTGCCTTCTTTAATATCATCCATAACTGTTGAAAATAATTTATAGTCTGATTTGTCGTTGCATTGCAATTGCACATAACGATTCCGAGGATTAAATATTTTCAACTGCTTTGCGTGGTAATCGGGAACCCAAAACCTCTCTTGATCTGCAGAAGTTATTAAAAATGAACCGTTAGTTTCATCTTGCAAATCCATCGCTTTAATCGGCAAAAAGAATAATACTACTGTTATTACTATTTTATTCATTAATGATCTTTCAATGTTATTTTTAAAACTATTTGAGCACCACTATACTCTTTTTTGATGATTGATCAAATTTCACAAATCAATTACCTTGATAAGATGAAAAGCGTATACAATAAAGACACTCGTACTTTATGCCTTCCTACCAATAAAAAGATCGTCCTTGTCGGCGGATGTTTTGACATCCTCCATTTTGGACATATTCAATTCCTACAAAAAGCAGGCCAAACTGGCGACTACCTTGTCGTCGCCCTTGAACCTGACGAACGAATTCTACACTATAAAAAACGTATTCCTGTACATACCCAGTACGAGCGTGCACATAATCTGCTGGCACTCCGGTTTGTTGATCATGTAATTTGCTTGCCACAATTGCATGGCTTTAAAGATTATCTGGAATTAGTTCAATCAATTCAACCGCACATTATTGCAATAACAAACAACGATGTGCAAATAGCAAACAAGCAAAAACAGGCTGATATGGTCGATGCACAACTGGTTGTGGTAACCGACCTGATAGGGAATTTTTCCAGTTCAGCAGTCTATCAAAAATATTTTTAAAAATACAAAAATACTATCTAATTTCCATTTTTCTGAAATTATACTGAAGAGGCGTTGTACTTTCATCAAATTTTTGTTATCTTTGCACCGTAAAATAAATGTCGTAATTGGATTGTAAGGAGTTGTAAATGATCTCTATTAAAAAAAATATTTCTTTAATGGCCTTAGCATTATTGAGCATAATGACAATATCTATCGAAGCATCACAAAAAGGCAAACCAGCAGCACCTTCTCAACCTAAGCCAAAATATGTTATCCCATCAAAACCTGGACCAATAAATTTTGTCACCCCAGGACCAGGAGAGAAGACTCACCCACGAGGACACAGAAGATAATCATAAATTAACTGAGAAATCGAATGTAAAAACAAGCCAGATGCAAAAAACACTGGCTTGTTTTTGTAACAAAATACTATCTAATTTCCACCTCCTGACATTATGCTGCAATTATTGTTTTTCATTATATGAAAAGGAAAAAAGATGAAAATTATAAATAATTTTTTATTTTTGCCGTCAATCGTTTTCTTTGCATGCATCAATGGCATGGACATTGCCGAACCCCCAATAAAAAATTGCTGGGACCTCAGCAAAAAACTTTATGATAATATTGCCACTCTTGATATTAACCAACTAAAAAAATTCGTAGATGAAGGTGCCACCGTCGCCTATCCAAAGGCAGGCAAAAAACCTATTCTTATGTTCACCTTAAATGATTGCCAAAAAACAAAATTCCTTCTTGATAACGGTGCAAATCTTGATCAACCATATAAAGGAAGAACAACTTTAAAAGTTGCCATGCAACAGAAAAAATGCAATCTTTCTTTGATAAAATTACTTCTCACGTACAATCCCCAAGACAAATGTCTTTCTACCCTTGTCCACAAGAATAGTCCTCGATTAGCAAATCTATTTATTGATGAGGGATACTTAAGCCAAGATGGTGATCTTGCGTTTTGCATATATGAAAGTCTTGACAGGGGGAAAATGAGAGTTGCTCATCTTTTTATGAAAGCATATCCACACTATCAAATCGCTCTTAACTTTCGATTAGCCTGTGAAAGTAACAAATTGAATAAAAACCAAGCAGGCGAATTGTTCGCCATCAATCAATGCATATGTAGTTTACCAGATGAGAAGTTTGCTGAATTAAAAAAAGATTTTGATCCGGGGACAGAATTGGCAGAATCATTACATTAATGTGATTATCATGAAAAAGAGCCGTGTGTTTTGCCCACGGCTCTTTTTCATGATATAGCAACATTCATTAAGTTATTCTCAAAAACATCTTATCGCGCTCGTCCTGAACTTGCTGTGCCCTCCGAAGCTTTATGCGAAGGATGGGTTGAAGGATTTCTTCGAGCGCTCGAGAATATCCTTTTGACCCAATCCCCATTTCATTTCAATTGGGTACCCATTTGAGGAATTGAAAATGTGTTATTGCTGACGAGCGCGGGAATGTAAATTTCGCTATAGGACGTCTATGCACGTCTTAACGAATCTTGCTATAATCACAACCCTTATTCTTGCACTTCCTCTTTCACAGAATCTCCCTTTTCCATAAAATCAACTACTCTTTGTAATTTGTCTCGCGCAGCAATGCGGTGTTCAAAATCATAAAAATCTGATTCTTTCTCGCATTTATTTAAAAATTTGGTTTCTTCTGCAACATGTCTTTTTACCATATCAATCGCACTCTCTCCAAAATTATCTTTATGATGGGGATCAATACCCAGTTCATGTAATAACCGCGCACGGCTCATTAATCTTTCTTCTGGACAATAGCTCGCTGATATATACATTAAAGAATGCCATAGATTACCACCAAAAGAATTTAAACTATTGGGATCAAATCCTTGAGTAAGCGCATATCCAGGGAGACGATCATCATCTGTATTGCACTGTATCGCTGCATGAAGAAAGTTCATTCCTCGCTTAAAACCAGTTCCTGTATTCGATTCATGAATATCTGCACCATTATCTTGCAGAAATTGAACCATCTCAAGCGACTTGGCAAAAAATATGGGTCTGCTTGAATGCACACTCTTTATTTCTTTACTTGGATCAGCTCCATTTTCGAGCAAATAGGTAACAAATTTGAAATCATCACCTTCTGCAGCAGAACAAATAGGCGTATATCCCCAATCTTTTGTTGCGTCTTCATCATGATGATACTCAGGCCTATCTATTGCTCTATTATCCTTGTTGATTTTTGCAATAATTTTCGGCTTTTCTCTTTCCCAGCCCTCTCTATAATACTCATCGATTTTGTAGCCTGCAGGAATATTACTCGCATCCCTATCTTCGGTAAAATTTATAGCATCAGTAGAATAAGAAATAGTATACACGCCAGCCAAGCTAGCAATAATAAATAATGAAACTCGCTTATCAATTCGAATCATAATCTCACTCCTGCCTAAGAAGAATTAATTGTTGTTTTTGCTCGAGGTAATTTCACAAAAAAAGAGCCGTGCATTTTTTACACGGCTCTTTTATAATTCATCATTTGAGAATATGGCCTGCCATACGAAGCCTTGGCGAAGTATGGCTGGGGCGGAAGGATTCGAACCTCCGATCACAGGACCAAAACCTGTTGCCTTACCACTTGGCCACGCCCCAAACGAGAATGTGAAAAATTTTATCTACTACTCTTCATCAGCAGACGAGAGATGCCCACCACCAAGATCCATGACACCTTTATATTCTTGAACCACGCGGTCTTCAATCATACTCCGCATTTCCGCATTTAAGGGATGCACAACATCTCGAAACGTACCATCCTTACGCTTGCGCGATGGCATTGATACAAACAAACCCTTAATGCCCTCAATAACCTTGAGATCTCGAATAATAAACGCATTATCAAAGACAATGGTTGCGTAAGCCTTCAACTTGTCGCCATCCGTTACCGGAAATACTTTTACTTCCGTTATTTCCATTGTTGTAATCCTTAAGGATATGTATCGTTTTGCTTCTTTACTGCTCGTACTTTAATGTATCTTATTACATATTTTTGTCAAACATAAACATGCTTTTTTATACATTTTTTTAAAATTATCCCAGCCCTCCTTCGCTAACATGTCCTTGCAAGCCCTTGGCGAAGTAAGACGCTTCCGCCTTGGCTAAAGCTTTGGCGGACACGTCGGCTGACATGTCCTATTGTGCCGAAAGACCCGAAGAACTTATTAGCCGCGCAACTCTCAATTTTGCTGAACGAGAAGATGGGTTTTTCGCAATTTCTTCCTTCGTTGGAACGACTACTCGCTTGGTAATAATTTCTAGTAGGCCCTCATCAGCCTTATCTTTAAAAAATTGCTTAACCAAACGATCTTCCAAAGAATGGAATGAAATACACAACAACAATCCGTTCGGCTTGAGCACTTGCAATGCTCCCGCCAAAAAACCAGTTATATTGTTTAATTCTTGATTAACATACATACGTAATGCTTGAAAAACCTTCGTTGCCGGATGGATTTTTGAGGAACTTTTTTTACCGCCGCGACCAACTGTTTTTTCAACAATTAAAGCCAATTCTCGTGTTGTCTGAATTGGCTTTCGCTGACGTGCTTCAATAATTGCAGCTACAATCTGTTTTGCATGCGTTTCTTGCCCAAGCTGCCAAAAAATCTCGCACAATTTATCTGCAGACGATCTATTAACAACGTGTTCTGCAGTCGTTTGCTGGTGTGCCGGAGACATGCGCATATCAAGATCAGAGTCTCGATAAAAGGAAAACCCGGCGCGTTCTTTTATGTGCATCTGGGATGTTCCAAAATCGGCAAGAATACCATCGACCTTGCCCAGCCTTGCCTTTTGGAGTAGCCGATATAGATTGGCGAAATTACCCCAGAGAATACGCAACCGTTCTTGATATTTTTCTTCAAGTTCTGGCGCATAAGTCTCTATCGATGTCGCATCCCAATCGACCGCGATCACAGAGCATCCTGGTTGACTATCTAAAATTGCTTTAGTGTGTCCACCAGATCCAAATGTCACATCACAATACGTTGCTCCTGGTTGAGGATTGAGATAGTCCAAAACCTCATCAACCATCACCGTTTTGTGATAAAAAAGCTGCTCATTATGCGCCATACTCATCAATCACCCATGCTACCTATAATGATGCTGTAACATCATTTTTTGTTGTTAAAATTGAAACTAAATTTTCAAGTCCAATTGCTCGTGAGCCTTTTACCAGAATAGCTGGTTTTGCATCAAGTTCACTTTCAATCTTTTGCACCGCATCTTGCCATGAAGCAACAACTTCAACGCGCAATCCAACTGGTGCTGTTTTTTTGACCCAAGCAACGAGGTTGCCAACCAAGATAACTTTGCTCAATGAAGGAACTTTCCGAAGAAAACGCCCTACTTGCCGATGCCAGAAGGGACTATTTACCCCAAGTCCTAACATATCTCCCAGAATAGCTATTTTTGGCGACTTTGTCTCTATTTGTTGAAAAGCGAGTAATGCTGCCTTCATGCTTTCTGGATTTGCATTATAACAATCATTAATAAGCATGCCCCGATTATCATTGACTAATCGCTCTTCAAATCTACCAGCAACTATGCACGGCTTTTGTATCGCTTTAATAATAATTTCATCAGGAACCCCAAGCCAATGAGCTGCAGCGGTTGCCGTGAGCACATTAAACACTGCACCAATATGTGGATGCTCGAGAACTATTGAATATTTTTTCTTATATATTTTCAGAACAAAACTAATGTGCGATCCGGCAACTCTCATTTTGCGTGCTTGGATTTGGTTAGTTGTTTTTGATCCAAACTTAATCACCGGATGTTGATAAGAAACGTTTGCTAAAATTGGTTGATCACCATTAATAATGCCAATACTACTTTCACTGAAATGTTTAAACACATCTCGTTTTTCAAGCGCAATATCATTGAGTGATCCAAGTCCATCCATATGCTGATGACCAATATTAGTAATTGCTGCGGATGTGGGTTGTAATAATAATGCAAGCTCTGACATCTCACCACGCCGACTGATACCAATTTCAAAAATTGCCAACTCATGCTCAGTTCTCATACGTAACATGTTCAGAGCCAGACCGATACGTGTATTTTGATTGCCATTAGAGACAAGATATTTTTTCCCCGCATGTAACATAATTTGAGCAAGAATTTCTTTAGTAGATGTTTTTCCTACCGAACCAGTTACTGCAATCACCGGATAATTAAACTGTAAACGCCAGTTGGCAGCAAGCTGAACAAATGCTTCAAGAGGATCTTTAACCACAAGAACTAACTTTTTGTCCAATCCCTTCATTTTTTGTAAAATATCTTTTTTAGATTCTGCAATAATTGCGCCGACTGCACCTTTTTCAAATGCCTGCGCAACAAAATCATGCCCATCTTTATCAGCGCCCTTGAGCGCAATAAAAATATCTCCTGCACTTACCGTGCGCGAATCAATAGAAAACGTTGCATCTTCGGGAAAATGCCCAAATGCAATCGACATTTCAGGCAATGTTTTAGTTATAAAAGATTTGTCAAATCGCATCAATGATCTCCGTTGAAAATAAAAATATTACTACGCTTGCCCCAGCCTTCGTTGCACTACTGCCGGGAACCCTTTATTTTATCCCAGTCTTCGTTGCACTACAACTGGGAGCCCTTTATTTTATCCCAGCTTTCGTTGCACTGCAGCTGGGAGCCCTTTATTTTATCCCAGCTTTCGTTGCACTGCAGCTGGGAGCCCTTTATTCAGATTACTTTTTAAAGATAAACTTTTAATTCAAAGTAAGAGAAGTATCTTTCGCTATACATGCTCCTATACGCAATCTCGATGGGACTAAGATTGCTTTTTTTTTAACATTTGTCAAGTAATAAAAATATAAAGAAATGAGATAATACGTTACCGAATTACTTTTCTTGTTTTACCACCATCTTGTGGCATAATTAATCCTTGCGATTCGAGCATATCAATAATGCGGGCGGATCTATTATACCCAATACGAAATTTTCGCTGCAGTAATGAAATAGATATCTCATCAATCTCATTCAAAAATTCTTGCACATCTTTATATAATACATCATCGCTTGAAAGCAAATCTTGAGCATGCGTTGCAGTGACTGCACGTAAATCAAGATATTCTACTTTTCTTTGCTGACGAATATGATCAGCAACTTGTTCAATTTCTTTATCAGATACATACGCTCCATGAACTCTGCGCAGTTGCGATGTTGCTGCATCAAGGAACAACATATCACCTCTGCCAAGCAAACGATCAGCTCCCATTGTATCTAAAATAGTTCTTGAATCAATACGCGATGCAACTCTGAAAGATATTCTGCTTGGGAAGTTAGCTTTAATAAGTCCGGTAATGACATCAACGGATGGTCGCTGTGTTGCAACAATCATATGAATACCTGCCGCACGTGCCATTTGGGTAATACGCGTAATTAAATCTTCAATATCGCGGCCTGCAGTAATCATTAAATCCGCTAATTCATCAATCATCACTACGATATAAGGAAGAGGACCAACATTTTTTTCTATCTGATCGTTTACTACGGGGTCCCCGGCCGAGCGAAGCGGAGCTGGGGATAATAAAATACGCATATTATAATCAGTAATGTTACGCGCACCGCATTGCGCCATTTTTTCATACCGCTCTTCCATCTCTTGCACCACCCACCGCAAAACGGGCGCTGCATGCGCAGGACTTGTCACAATAGGAAAAAGTAGATGAGGAATATCTGTAAATGCGGCAAACTCCAATCGTTTGGGATCTATCAAAATCAGTTTCAATGCATCTGGACTCAGTTTGCACAGCAAACTGATCAAAATTGCATTGAGCGCAACTGATTTTCCTGATCCAGTTGAACCAGCAATTAATAAATGTGGCATGCGCGCTAAGTCAACAACAACAGCTTCTCCTACTGTTCCTTTACCAAGCACAAGCGGTAAGCTTCCAGAAAAGTCAGTATATTCTGCTTGATTGATGATCTGAGAAAACAATACATCATGCCGCGTTGTATTTGATACTTCAAAACCAACGACCGACCTGCCGGGAATGGGAGCGATTATACGAATACTCATTGCCTGCAATGCCATTGCAAGATCATCTTCAAGCACAATAATTTTGCTCAACTTGGTATCAACATCTGGTTGATATTCAAAAAGCGTTACAACAGGCCCTCGTTTAATAGCGGTGACATGCCCATTGACACCAAAGCGCTTCAATTTATCTTCCAAAATATGCGCACGCTGTTGCAGTTCTTTTTCAACCGTGTAATCCTCATTCATCTGTTTTTCTGCAATGAAAATATCTTTATAGGGCAGCGCATACTGTTCAATCTTTTTCTGCTTCATGATCGCTGAAGATTTTTTTTGTTGTTTTTTTTCAACATTCATGAAAGCATCATGCATTACCGCATCTTCGGTGCGTTTTTTAAACAATGATGACAATTTTTGTACTTTGTAACCCATGGCACTCTCATCCGATTTCTTGGAAGAACGCGATGACATCCGCATGATAAGATAGTGAATGCTTTCTCCTGGCTGTATAATACATGGTTGCTCTGGAAATTCAAAATCTATATCATAATCATCCTGCGGATGCAACAAACCGGTATCATCAAAAGCTGTCCCATTGAGCAATGATTGTATAAATAACAAGACGCGTACCGGAAATCTAATACATAATGAATATAAACATACGGCACTCCCATGAGCGATTTTATGCACAATGCGATGCTTATGGGCAAATTTATATAATCGAGTAGTTGCTGCAATACTCAACTGGGCTATGCAAATGAATGACCATTGAAACAAAAGGATAAGACTTGCACATATGCTCACCAAAAGAAAAAGTAACCGTCCAACGGGATCAAAATAATAGAGCAATTTTTGTGCTCCTAGTAATCCAACCATCCCGCCAGGATAGGGACTACTGGCACAATCAATAGCAAAAACGGCAAGTACAATTGCACACAAGCATACAAGAAAAAAAAGTGAACCTAATCGTTCCCATTCTGTCCTGATTGATCGCTTTTTCCATATCATCAGCCCAAAAAATGCAACTGGCAGCAATAAAAGGAATGATGCTCCTCCCAAAAGATAAAAAAGAATTGCCGCAATATGTGCACCAAAAACCCCACCATAATTCGTGACGACTGCAGCATCGCTTATCACATATAACCACGAACTATCTGTTGGATTATATGAAATAAGCACTTTGTATAAAAAAATTATTGCGCTCGCATAGATAAAGAAACTAATATACGCAATAATCTTATTATTTTTATAAAAAAAGGTATTCATAAAAACTCCCATAAAAAAAATTAATAAAAACTTTCATTATTTTATCTTTCTAAAACCTCGACTCGATGATGAAATATAAAATAATTTTATAAAACAACCTAGTAACAAAGGGTTTTTAGCCTGTTTAATACACGTAAAAGTCCTTCCACAGCATAATTACTAATAATTTTTCTTTACAATTTAGATCTGACAATACTATATTGTACAGAGATATAAAAATATGGTTGAATAAAAAAATAAAAGAACTCATTCAATGAAAGGAGAGATTGCAAGAGTAAAAAAAAAGTAGTGCATGTCTTTATATATATTTCACTCGCTCATATCAATAAAAGCGCGTGAAATCAATTCAAGCAGATATATCTAAGTCGAGTAAAAGGAGTTGGATTATGAAACAATACTCAAAAAAATTGTTTTCATTAGCAGTGCTTTGCAGCACAGCAATTGTCACGCTACATGCGGACAACGATAATGGTTTTCGCATTGTACCATTCTTACAATGGCGTTCACAAGGTAGAGACGAATCTCGTCTATTATATGGCCAAACAAGTTATGCTATATATCAACAAGCCGATGATGTAGGTGAAGGCTGCTGGGGATTTGGATATGGTACTTTTGATGTAACTGTACAATATGACCAAACATTCCGCTCAAAAGACATTACACGGGCTCTCTTTGGACCAGCCTTGGTTAATGTTGCCAATGAAATTACAAGCACTGTAAACAACTGTCATAACAGCTGTGAAGATGAAACAATCGTTATTTCTGGTCTCGATTCAACACCAATCGTGGGAACATCTCGCGGTATGTTTGATCTTATGGCTGAAAACTTCCTCCTTCCACGTGATTTTGTAAGTACTATAACTTTCAGACCTAAAGTTCAAGACGTTGTAGTGAACTTTGACCTGTTTGTTGGACTTGATAGATGGCTCAATGGTCTTTACTTCAGATTGTATGGACCAGTTGTTTGGAACAGAGCAACTCTAAAACCTTCAGAAAATATCATCAATGCAGGAACAGAAAGCGTAGTAGCTGCTGATGGTGATATCACTACTCTTGGTGGTGGGTACGCAGAAGGCTACTTCGATGTTGAAGCCGCAGTACCGACACAATCTTTATTCACCAACGCACTCAGCTACTTTGGTGGCTGTGACTTCCCTGGTGATTACACAGGACAGAGCGTTACTGTTGAACCTTTGAGATTTGCTAAATTCTCTAACTGTAATCTCTTCCCTTCAATAAATTCTTGTGATGACGATTGCAACTCATTCCGTCGCCACAAAACAGGATTTGCTGAACTTCGTGGTGAATTCGGATACAACTATATCCGCGATAACTACCGCTTATTGATCAACTTACAAGCGGCAGCACCAACTGGCAGCAAAGTAAAAGCTGAATACTTACTTCCTGCACAAATTGGTAACGGTCATCATTGGGAACTTGGTGTAGGTCTCGGTGGTGCGTGGAGAATGTGGTGCAATGAAGAAATGGAAAGATCATTCAACTTCATCGTTCAAGCTGATATAACTCACTTGTTCAAAGCAAAACAACAACGCACATTCGATCTTATCTGTAAACCACTCAGCCGTTATATGCTTGCAGAACAATTGGGACCAAACAACACAGATCCTGGTTTGGCACTCGCTGGAGATGGCGCAACAGCGGATCTACAATTTGCTGATGCATATGCACCGGTTGCAAACTTCAGTACACGTAATGTTAAAGTAAGCATCGGCGTACAAGGCGATGTGGCTGCGATGTTTAACTACACATGCCGTGGATTCTCATGGGATCTTGGATACAACTTCTGGGCAATGTCATCATCTAAATTCAGCCTCCCTTGCGATGACGACTGTCCAGATGCATGCGGTATCCTTCCATTCCCAGTTGATACATGGGCTTTGAAAGGTGATGCAAGCGTTGGTGGTTACTATCTGATCGTTGTTGATGGCGTTGATGTGCCAGGCGGCGTAAGTCTTGCTGCAACAGAAGGTGGCACCGATTCATCATTCGGTGCAACAATTTTTGCTGGAGTAGACGCTGGCTTTGAAAATGCTGACATCGATACCCCTATAGGCGCGCAAGTTAATCCTGATGGCAGCACAACAGTAACTCCAGTAGTTCCAGGTCTTCAAGAGCTATTTACTTTTGAAACAGTAGGTACAGGAGCTGAAATATCAATAAATACTTCTAATCCACCAGTATTCATCTCTATCGATGATCTTGACATCAAAGGCGCTGAACAACGCGGACTTTCTCATAAAGTGTTCACTCACTTGAGCTACACTTGGAGAGATTGCTCTGACAGATGGATGCCATATGTAGGAGCTGGTGTAAGTGCTGAATTTGGTAGCCATAGCAGCAATGATGATTGCGAACCAACAGCAATCACAGAAGCCAATTGTGATATGTGTCCAAGCTCTGTGAGCTTTGCATTATCTAAATGGGCTGTTGAAATTAAAGGTGGAGTATCCTTCCACTAATAATGACATGAATCATTGTTGTATTGTTGGGTAAATGTTACCAAACAAAGCAAACAAAAAAACGAATACTCAAAAAGACCGAGCGTTATGCTCGGTCTTTTTGTTCAGGAAAATATTCAAAATATGAGTTTTCATCTTGTTGAAACTGCTCTCTAAATCCTAATTTTTCGTAAATTCTTCTTGCAGGAACATTTTCGATCAACACCCATAAGCCAATATTTTTTACTCCCATTGATAACAGATCAGAAAGAGCATCCTTCATGAGTCTATATCCATAACCCTTTCCCCTAAAATCATGTCCCACAGCCAAGAAAAGAACAACCCCCTTACTGAGAGATTCTTTATAGTAAGCGGTGAATCCTGCAAGCCTATTTCTTTCACGCATCACTTTAATTTTTAATAATCCAACACATTCTGAATCGGGATCTGGTTTACGATTTTTCATCATAAATTCTGGTGAGTAATCATTCGGCGCAACCAGCTCTGTCCAGTTATCTTTAAAAATATCAAGAATGGCATGAGTATCTCGCATCCCATTAAAATGACAGATATACCCTTGATCAGCATGCGCATCATAATAAATGCCGAAAATATACCCAATTGAAATCAGCAAACCAATAACGAGAATAATTTTTTTTATATAACATGATATCATAATAACCCCCCTTAAAGATTTTTATTTATCAATGCTTTACTATACCATGTGCGGCATCATTAAAAATATAATGAAAAGCAACTATTGTGGGAAAAAGCGTGTAGCAGCACTATTGCCTTACCTTCTCTCTTTACAAACACAATACAGTCATACTATATTGAGGCCATAATAGGTAGTATCACACACAAGGAGTTGAGAGTATGAAGAGACGATCACAAAAATTATTATTATTAATTCTCAGCATATATGCCGTGGGATTATTTGCTGATTGCTGCAACGATGGCGGCTTTAATGAATTTCGCGTTGTACCATTTGTGCAATGGCGCTCACAAGGTCGGGATACCGCACGTAAATCAATGGGTGTAGTGTGTCATCGTGTATATCTTTACGATATGGAATCATTTTATGGCACCTTTAATATAACACCACAATATGATCAAACATTCCATGCAGATCGTCTTCTTGATTGTTACTTTGGATCAAGTCTAACCAACTGTAATTCAATTGTCATAGCAGGAACTGAAGCTCCGGCTCTTGATGTCACTAAAGATTGGATGGCAGAAAACTTCTATCTTCCTCGCGATTTTAAAAGTATTATTTCGTTTTCACCAAAAGTGCAAAACTTTTTAGTTGATTTCTATTTATATGTAGGACTTGATGAGTGGGTTAAAGGTCTTTATTTTAGACTGTATGGTCCCGTCGTCAATAACCGAGTGTCACTCAATCCTTGTGAAATAATAGAAGAAGAAGGAACTGTTGGTTATGATCCAGGATTTTTCAGCCAAAATGCCGTACCGGAAAATTCCCTACTGCAATCTGCTCTTTCATTTTTCAATGGCAATACAACCATTACCGTACCAGGAATTATCACCACACCACTCTTGAAATCAAAAATAGCATGCAACAAACAAAGCACCACCGGCTTTGCTGAATTACATATGGAACTGGGGTGGAATTATCTTCATGAGGATTACCACTTTGGATTTAATATCCAAGCTGCTGCTCCTACCGGTAAACGGCCACATGGAGAATATCTTTTTGAAACACAGGTTGGTAACGGTAAGCATTGGGAACTTGGTGTAGGATTGAGCGCACACTTTACCATGTGGCGCAATGAAAGTGATGATAAACGTCTTGATTTTATTTTTGAAGCAGACGCAACTCACTTATTTAATGCATCACAAACACGTTCATTTGATCTGTTTGGTCGACCGGATAGTCGTTATATGCTTGCTGAAAAGGTGAATGTCAGACCAACCGTTGGTCTTTTTGGTAATACTTCTCCCGATCTTGAAGCAGGAGTTGTTACTCCAGCATCAGCTCAATTTAATGCTGAATATTCTCCTGTAGCAAACTTCAGCACTCGCGAAGTAGATGTGAGCATCGGTGTTCAAGGAGATATCGTTTTCATGCTTAATTATACCCACTTTGGATATTCACTTGATCTTGGATATAACTATTGGGGCATGTCACACGAACATATTGAATTGAAAGATTCAAATTGTGCACCAACATTCCCTGAAAATACATGGGCATTAAAAGGTGATGCACAGGTATATGGTTTTAATGCAGATACCGGTGCTGCTATTCCATTATCTGCAACGGAAAGCATGGCGACAATTCATCAAGGAACAAATATTCCTGAAGCAGGATTGACGGGAGCAAACCCTGCCACCAACCTTGGTGTTGATAATAATCAATTTGCACAAACAAATAATGATTCAACAGCCGTGGTAATTAATGTTAGCCCTGTCTCACCGAGCCAACAAATTCAGACCTCCATACAACCGGTATTTATTACCGTAGAAGATCTCAATATCAACGGCGCAGAGACACGTGGATCATCAAATAAATTCTTTGCTCATTTTAGTTACACCTGGATAGATCGCGAAGATTGGATTCCATATCTTGGCATTGGTGCGTATGCAGAATTTGGTCACGTAGGACGAGATGATAATAGCGGTAACTTATGCGATCATGGTATCAGTTGTGCGCTCTCTGAGTGGGGAATTCTTGTTAAATGTGGCGTATCTTTTGATTAATTAATTTTTATTTACCCAAAAATTAATCAGCTTAATGATGATTATATGCCTTCGGCGATGCCGAAGGCTTTTTCTTTTACCGTTGCCTTTTTTTACTGAAGTTGTTAATGCTGATCATTGTAGTGCTGAGCGCTTAAAAAAAGGAAATAAACATGAAAAAAATATATCTTTCAACCCTTGCTCTTGCCCTCGGCTTTATTTCTCCCGCTCACACAGAACAACGCGTTGCCACATCTTTCAATACACGATCTATTTCTCGTAACGCCGCGCGCGATCTGGTTGGATGGACAAACTATATTAATAAAGATAGTTCACGCGACACCGTTTACGGAGCACTCAGCGTAACCCCCGAATATAATCATACGTTTAATGGATCAGATATCACCTGGACCCTTTTTGGTAACAACTTAATTGGTGATGGTTGCAATCAACATTTAAACATTTCTGGCTCACAAATCACCAATCGAAATCCTCAAGATCTTTTAGCTGATTATTTTTACCTCCCTTCAGATTTTGAAAGCATCGTACAATTTAAACCTGTTATTGATAACGTGATTATTGATTTTGGTTTTTATCTTGGTCTTGATGCGTGGGCAAAAGGATTATACTTGCTGATTCATGCACCATTTGCACACACACGCTGGGATCTTAATATCAATGAAATAATCATTGAGCCTGGCGTTAATAACTATGTACCCGGATATTTTGTACCTGACGAACTATTACGCAACCAACTTCTCAATAGTTTCACCGATTTTGTTAACGGTCAGACGATACAAAATACTGATAATGTTGCATTTCAACAACTCAATTTTGCACAAATGAGTGATAAACGCCTTGTTAAATCACGCATGGCAGAAGTTCGCACATACATTGGTTGGAATTTTTTTGCAGAAAAAACATATCATGTCGGCTTTAACGGACAAATTGCATGGCCCACTGGACTCAGACCTGACGCACTATTTTTATTTGAACCTTTAGTAGGTAATGGTCATTTTTGGGAACTTGGTTTTGGATTCAATGGTCATTATGATTTTTGGCGTAGCCAAGATGAATTAAGTCACTGCTGTTTTTACCTCGACTTCAATGTTACGCATCTTTTTAGAACGCGCCAAGCGCGCTCATTTGATTTAACAAAAAATGGTACGTTGAGTCGTTATATGTTGGCAACAAGAATGACATCGCCTGCAGTTGATCTGAAAGGTGCAAATGGCGATACACCATCTGCCCAATTTGATAATGAATATCTACCACTTGCCAATATCACTACACTTGATGTTGAAGTCAGTATTGCAATACAAGCAGATATTGTTCTTTTGTTTAATGCAACGCACGGTAATTGGAGTTTTGATTTTGGATACAATTATTGGGGAAGATCTCCTGATAATATAACGTTGCGCCAAAATGAATCATTTGCAGAAACAACTTTTGCGCTTAAAGGTGACGCGCATGAATTTGGTTATCTGCCCGATTCAACTTCATTTATCGCCCTTTCTGCAACAGAAGATCAGGCTACAATCCACGCAGGCACCAATATACCTGCACAAGGAACGACTAATCAAATAATGCTGACTAATGCTGCTAAAAATCCTAACATTGATTTTCCACAAGCTGCTATCGATCAACCTGCAGTAGGTCCAGGAACAAATTTACTCTATGCACCTAATCTTACTCTTGATCCTGATAATTTTATTAATAGTTCAGTTCCACCAATCTTTCTGACACGCAATGATCTTAATTTCACTGGAGCACAAACAGGCGGATCATCCAACAAATTATTTTATCATCTTTCATATACATGGAACGATAAAACAGAATGGCAACCGTATCTTGGTTTTGGTGGAGAGGCAGAATGGGGGAGTAAAACTAAACGCGACTGTAAGCCGTGCGATGACCATACTCCTCAAGGAGCAACATCACAATGGGGCCTGTGGATTAAAACTGGTGCAACTTTTAATTAATAATGCGTTCGTATCCTTCGACAAGCTCAGGACGAACGGAAAAAAAATGAATCCATAAAAATAAATTTATATAATGAGTAAATATACAAACCTTAAATCTTTAAATCGGATCAATTTCAAAATTTTCTCTCCGTTCGTCCTGAGCCTGTCGAAGGATACGAACGCGATATTATTTCTCTTCCGATTGTTACCCTTTATTTTCTTTTCAATAAACGCACAAGTTACTCAAGTAATCACCATCATTTCTCCTCGTTCACAAGGCTTTAATACTCCCCGCGTTGTCTCAGGATGGGATGATATTATTCATTGCCCTACTCAAGAAAATTTGTATAGCACTTATGCAATAGCTCTTGAAGTTGCTACATCTTTCCGCCCACAACGAATCAATCAATGTTTATTTGGGCAAGACATTGTCAGACGCGAAACATTTGAAAAAGAATGGAAAGATTTTATTGTTGTATCAGGGAGCCAAACAGAAAACCGAAACCCACAAAAAGATTGGCTTGCGGACTATTTCGGTCTTCCAACTGACTTTAAAAGTCTCGTGCGATTCAGGCCACGTGCTAATAATGTTGTTGTAGAATTACAATCTTTTGTTGGTTTTAATCAAATCCTGAAAGGATTATACGCAGAGCTCTTTGTCCCAATTGTTTATACCAATTGGGATTTAAATATGCATGAAGCAATCATCAGCCCTGGCACCAATGGATATGCTCCAGGATATTTCAATGCCACTGGCGTTGAACGAGCAGATTTACTTACTAAATTCACTCAGTATATTTCAGGATGCGCTACACCAAATATAAGCGGACTTACCTTTGAGCCATTGCGTCACGGAAGAATGTCTCCATGTGCGCTACGAGCAACACATTGCGCTGAACTACGAGCAAATCTTGGATACGATTATTTCTTTAATGATGAACATCACATCGGAGCAAAAATACAAGTAGCTGCTCCACTTGGCAATCGGCCCAAGGCAAACTATCTTTTTGAACCAATTATCGGCAATCAACATCACGCAGAATTGGGATTTGGCGTAACAGCACATGCTGTTGTCTGGGATGAACCAGACACCCAAGAACAGGTTGATTTTTTTGCAGATATTACTATCAATCATATGTTCACCTCTCACCAGCGACGTTCATTTGATCTGCTTTGCAAACCAAATAGTCGTTATATGCTTGCGGAAAAAATGACTCCTGATATTACCAGTAATTTAACAGGAGATGGCACAACACCATTTGCACAATTTGATAAGGAAGTAACATCAATTGTGAATTTAACAACCTATGATGTTGCTGTACGCATTAATGTTCAAGCTGATGTCACTCTCTACTGTTCCTACACCTTCAAAAATAATTATTGGACATTTGGGTATAATGCATGGAAGCGCGGCTGTGAAAATATCTCCCTAAAATACAATGATAATTTTCCTGAAAATACGTGGTCAATAAAAGGAGATGCGCAGGTATTTGGATTTATTGGTGAACAAAATGGATCGATAGGTCTACCAATTGGAACAGCAGTTGCACTTTCTGCAACAGAAGACATAAAAGCAACCATCAATTATGGAGCCAATTTATCAAAAACAGGCGTCAGCTCAGATGCTGCACAACGGACAATCCAAATTCAAAATGCACTCAGAAATCCTGGCATTGATTTTCCACAACCAGCATTTGCGGGCAATAACCAACGTCTTGTTGCATCAACAACGGATCTTTCTGCAGCCAATCAAATTAACACATCGATCCAACCAATTTTTATCAGTTGTCTTGATATTGATCTGAATAGCGGATCAACGAGTGGATTTTCTCACAAAATGTTTACTCACTTCAATCATATCATAACAACACATGGTCGAGCGGATGCCGATATTGGTTTTGGATCTGAAATTGAATTTGGCAGACAAGCAGGACCACCACCAGCCATTGGCGATGAAAAATGTATCAACTGCGCTCTTTCATTCTGGGGAATCTGGCTCAAAGGCAGTGTCTCTTGGTGAATTCTCTTGTCTTTAATACAATCGACATTTTACAGTAAATAAAAGACTTCTATAAGGAACTGAGTATGAAATTTTTGATAAAAATCTTGTGTGTAACAATACTTGTATTAAATAACACATCTTTAGATGCGCGTGCCGCTGGAGCTAAACGAGCAAAACAAGCGCCTCAGAAAAAACAAACTCCTGCGCCCAAGCAAGTTGCACAACGACGATCAGCACAGTCCACGCAACAAAAAATATCATCATACGCAGACGCTCTTGCTTTTATCAAAACAAAAATGCCATCGCAACAAATTATACAGAATAACTCATTGACACCAGCATTTATTGATTTTGTCAAATCACTTAGTCTTTCCGATATTGAAACAAAAGCTTTGTTACAAGCAGGAGTAAATCTTCATGCAATATGGACTGACAATGATGAAACTAACAAAAATATATTATTGTCTCTAAGAAACAGTATTCAAAACCTTCCATCAGTAGCTCCAATAAAACCAATACCGTCCCAACCAAATATACCATTAATACCAAATACCCCCATTAAACCTGCTGCGCCCATAAGACCGATTGCAAAAAGCAGCTTAATATCCCAGACAGTACCAAACGCCAATCTATTACCAACCAATACTCTTTGCATGTTTTTAGATCCATTTGTGCAAGAAACGCTTGATACTTCTACTTCACTCGTCTATACAGGACTTTCTGCGCTCTATCAACAAGCTGCCCCTATTATTCTGACAAGTAATTTGTTTGCAAGTATATTGACAGTAAGACAACGAATAGGCGATGTTCTGTTGCAACAATTACATCAAATGATCCCTCAGCAAGCATATCAGTTTGCCGTAAATTTACGTCATCAGTATGGAATGCCTACAGTAAACCCTTTTTTATTAATGTTTTTGGCTGCTATCAATTTCAATAAAATAAATTATTATTATCACAAATTTGAAAACTTAGTTCTCTTAATACCACAAGAATATATCATTAACAATCGCCCGAACCTCCTCAATGCCACTCTCAATGAACAAGCGCAAGCTTGCGGATTCAATCCTAATATTCTCAATGCAATTGCTCATCCGACATTAAACCAACTGAGAGAACAACTTATAATCCAACAGAAAACTCCAACAACTTATGAAAAATTTATTCCCAATCTCACATCAATGTTTTCAGTTCAAAAAAAAGCGGGAGAACTGATTTCTCCCGATCAAGATGCTCCTTGGCTTATGTATATGGTAGGTCATGGATCTCCTGCTCAATCTACTATGGGTGATCTGCGTCATGCGATAAAAAGTACCCAGGAAAACCTTCAGGAGATACAACAGTCTCGAGACAACGATCCGAACGCACAACAACAGATTTCTACTCTGCAACTCCACCTTCAATACTATGAAAAAATAACAAAGGGAAAATCATCATGGCCCGATTCACAACGTATACCAGAATCGGCCCAAATCGCGGGAATGAAAGCTGATCAGTTTGCTCAATTAATAGAATATTTTAATAAAAATCTTAATATGGGCTATTTACATTATGTCACTTGCTTTGCAGGCGGGTCTAATCAAAGTTTTGTAAATGGTACTCTTTCATCACTTAATGTTAATTTTATCATTTCATCTCAAGGTATGGAGGAAAAAATTACCTCGGGAGCTTCTATGGTAAATATGAACAGCAATAAACCAGGAATAGAAATACAGAACGAATCTTTCGCTGATTTTTTTAGACTATTGAAAATATTTTTTACTCAACCAGAAGAATACATTAAAATAAAAGAAAAGGGGCAGGATCCTCTTGTAAAAATCCTTGGAGCTATTATTCCTGAAAATAGCAAGGACAATAAGCCAGTTGTCCGCTTTCCCGGGGCTGGATTTTTTGCAGCAACTCCCTTGAGCAAAAAAACGAAAATTTTAACGCAAACAATGGTCAAAGCTCATGAGATTGAAAATAAGCCAATTGACGTCAGCAATGAGAATCTTGAGGAACTCATAATTCAAACACCACGCATTAATGTTCCATTGAAGCTAGGCAACTTGGGTACAACATTCCTCATTATACCTTCTCCAAAAAATATTACTTCCTCCTATGAATCCATTACGGTATTTAAAGAAATAAATTTTGGAAACAATCTACCAACATTATTGCTTAATTTAAGCTTGTATAATTCAAAAATGTATAGACAAACATTTATCATAAAGAAATTAACCGGGATTGGGTATCGCCAATCCGATTTACTTATTAAACAAAATTCCTCGAATGGAATTAATAATATTATTATTCAAATAGAAGGTGTAGAAGGTAAAAATCCAACAGCTCCTAAATCTCCAGCGATTGCATCGGGTATCCTCTCTAGTAAAGATATACAACCTAACATCACGGGCTTAATTATTACCACCGTTTTTGAACTCAAAGGAACTATTTATCAATCTACTTTCAGCATAAGAGATTTTACAGATCTTGCTGCTCTCTATAGAGATATTTACAATGTCAGTTTCGATCCTCTTCCTTCATCAATTGATATGAATTATTTTGCAGAGCGCTTTGTAAAACCACAAGAAGTTGCCACAATAGCAAAACCAATCACTTTAGAATCTATAGCAGATTTTATTGATTCAAAAATTGACAAACAAGACCTATCAATGGCAATATGGTCAGAGGCTGATATGCAAAACCTGCGTAAATTCGCAACAGAAGCAGTAATTAAGCAAACAAATTAAAAATTGATCTTTTATTAAGGAGCTGAGTATGAAATTTTTCGTAAAAATCTTGTGTGTAACAATACTTGTATTAAATAACACATCTTTAGATGCACGTGCCGCTGGAGCTAAACGAGCAAAACAAGCACCTCAGAAAAAACAAACTCCTGTTTCCAAACAACCTGTAAAACAACAAGGGCGAGCTACGCAACCTGCCACAAGACAACAACAACAAACATATAAAGATCTGGTTGCTTTTGTAAAAACCAACCGCAATGCATGGGATTCAACAAAAAAAATGCTCAGCAACACCTTTATTGATAGTATGCTTGCAAAAGCACGTGAACTGAATCTTGAAGATTTCCAGTTGGAAGCACTACTCAAAACCGCACGTGATATGCACGGCGTTTTTTCAGGAAACCAAAACAATGACATTGCCATATTGCAATCAGTTGATCAACAAATAACTAATGCAGTGCAACAATTATAATTGCGGTGACAAAGGAATAAGAAATGAAGCTGCTTAAAAATATAATGCTCATTAGCATGTTATTTTCTGTCAATTGTGCACAGGCAAGAGCAAGATCAGCAAAACCAAAACAAGCAGCTCGACCACAACAACCTGCTCAAATTAAACGTGCACAACCCACTCCGACAAAGCAGCAACAACCTCTATCGCAAAAAATGTCATATGCTTCTGCACTTGCTACCATCAAAACAAAAATGACAGCAGCTCAAGTTATACGTAACGATGCATTGACTCCAGAATTTATTAATTTTGTACTATCATGCAATTTTTCTCCACTTGAGACAACAGCTTTATTGGAAGCTGGAGTGAATATATATACAAATTGGACTAATGATGCACAAACGAATAAAGAACTATTATTATCCTTGCGCAATAACATTCAAACGGTAATTCAGTCACAATTTTTACATGCAATCAGACTACAAGAACCAATTAAAAAACCAGAGCTTATTATTAATAAGCCAATCGTGCAACAACAGATTAAACCAGCAGTAACGCCATTCCTCCCACAACAAATTGATGAACCCAGCTCACCAGCTGAAGATCGCTCCATCACCAACAATCTTATTATGATTCTTGATCCACGCGAAACTGAAACGGTACAAAACGGTAGCAAAGCAGGGGTTCAACGGGCACTTATTGCCCTTGATCAAAAAGCAAGTCCTATCATTATGAGCAGTAATATATGGAAACTTATTACTCAAGCAAGACAGAATATTGGAGAACAGGAATTACGCAACTTACGAGCATTAAAGGGTCAGCAAATTCTTTCTTATTCCCAACAGCTATTGCAGAAAGTAGGAATAACCGGATTTAGCGCGTATTTTATTATTCTTATCAGTCGTATCGATTTTGATCCTCAAAATATACATTGTTATTTTCATACTGCAGACAATCTTGTTTTAGTAATACCACGACAATACGTACAAATAAACATGCCAAGCGCCGCAAATCTAAGCCCAACCGATCAGGCAAAGTTTTGTGGATTTAATCCAGCAGTTCTCAATCTCGTCACTGATATGACCACCAATAATCTTCTGCAACAGATTCAAATTCAAAAATCGAAAGCTGCTGGACAAGAAAAATTCATTCCACATCTCACCTCCATGTTCATTCCTCAGAAAAGAAATGGAGAACCCATTCACCCAGAACAAACGAGCAAATGGTTTATTTATATTTTTGGACACGGTCATGCTGCTCATTTGACAATGGGGTTTGTACGAGAGCAATTGGCGTTGCTCAAACCTGCCAAAGGCGGCCGCCAACGCATAGTAACATTCACTGATGATAAGGGAAGAAAAATTCCTTCATCAGAAATACTGAGGCAATATGAACCAATGGCAGAAGGAAGAAAATCTTGGGATAATGCACAGATAGCACCAGAATCTGCCCAAATTGCAGGAATTCCTGCTCCTCAATTTGCACAATTAATGAAATTTTTTGATAACAGTCTTGATACGGCATACGTGCACTATGAAACATGTTTTGCCGGAGGATCTAACCAAACATTCGTGAATGAATCACTTTCTTCTTTGGATGTACATTTTGTTGTCTCAACGCAGGGAGTGCATGAAGGCTATACGACTTCTGGATTACACTACAGCTATGATGGCCAAAATGTTACAATCACTGGCCAGAACTACATTGAATTCTTTAAGCTTTTAAAAATATATTTTACTCAGCAAGAATCTTTTATAAAAGGCATAAAAAAAGACAAAAGAAAAGAAGTACCAGACCTTACTGCTCTGATACTTAAAACTCTTACTTCTCATGCCACACCTGAAAATCAACCATTTATTCGCTTTCCAAGTGCTGGCTCATTTGTTGCAGCATCACAAACTGAGCAGGTAACGCGCCCAGACCAGCCAGGCAAAACATTTACTCAAAAAACTGAAGTTTTGACCAAAACAATGGTCAAGGCTCATGAAATCGAACAAAAGCCCATTACGATAAACAACGATGTCAATGTTGTTATTATTAATATTCCACGCATTAATATTCCACTTACGATAAAAGGATCTCCTACGATTATAATTCCCTCACCGCAAAGCTTTCTTCCTGGTTATGAAGCATTTGCAGTGTTCAAAGAAATAAACTGGCAAGATACAGTACAATCATTACTCTATAATCTCTGTCATCTCAATGCGCACCTGTATCCACACACATTTGTCATCAAAACACTCAGCGGAATTCAATTGCAACAATCTGGATTGCCAATGCAAGGTTCATCAAACATCCGCAATTTCATTGTGCAGATAAAAGGGATACCGGGCAAAGGTTCTACTCCACCTGCACCCTCCGTTCTTTTGGGAACAATCGGCGATAGAGATGTACAATTAGGCAAAATAGGCATGAATATCAATGTATGCTTTGAACTTGGTAATACTCTGTATCAATGCGCTTTTGCAATAAGGAATGTAGAAGATAAAACCATGGCGCAATATATCAACGGCCTTACTTTTAGCGCACAACCGATGCAATCAGTTGATATGAATGCAATCATGCGCAGCTTCTTAACGCCACAAGAAATCAATAAAATAGCAAAACCAATTACTTTAGAATCTATTATTGATTTTATTGACTCTAAAATTGATAGACAAGATCCATCAATGGCAATATGGTCAGAAGCTGATACGAATGCACTGCGTAAATCGATGACAGGTCGCGTAAACAAATAAAAGGAATTTTTATGAAACATTTCAAACTCTTAATCTCGATAATAATCTTCTCTACTATCGCACCTATGCATACGATAACTGCCAAAAGAATATCATCACGATCAAAAGCACAATCACGAGGGGTAAAAACTGCTCCTGTAGCCCAAAAAAGAGGTACAAGCAAATCAACACCAACCAAATCTATATCACCAGAAGAAATACAACCAAAATCATATGCTCAAGCTCTTGATACAATAAAAAGAATGCCAGCGAATAAAGTTTTATTTAATAATACATTCACGCAAGAATTTATTGATTTTATAAAATCGCTCAATCTTTCTCCACTTGAGGCAATAGCATTATTGGAAGCTGGTGCAAATCTGCATACAAATTGGACAAATGATGCTCAAACTAATAAAGAACTATTATTATCCTTGCGCAACAACATTCAAACGGTTATTCAGTCACAATTTTTACAAGCAATTAGGATGAACAAACCAGTCATGCCTATAGAGCAACCTAGACCAGTAGCAATACCAAAACCAATCATGCCTATAGAACAACCTAGACCAGTAGCAATACCAAAACCAATCATGCCTATAGAACAACCTAGACCAGTAGCAATACCAAAACCAGTCATGCCTATAGAACAACCTAGACCAGCAGCAATACCAAAACCAGTCATGCCTATAGAGCAACCTAGATCAGTAGCAATACCAAAACCAGTCATGCCTATAGAGCAACCTAGATCAGTAGCAATACCAAAACCAGTCATGCCTATAGAGCAACCTAGACCAGTAGCAATACCAAAACCAGTCATGCCTATAGAGCAACCTATATCGGTAGCAATACCAAAACCAGTCATGCCTATAGAGCAACCTATATCGGTAGCAATACCAAAACCAATCATGCCTATAGAACAACCTAAACCGATAGTAATACCAAAACCAGTCATGCCTATAGAGCAACCTAAACTGGTAACAACACCAAAACCAGTCTTGCCTATAGAGCAACCAACTGTACAACCTAGCCCCACAGAACAACCTAAACCAGCAATAACCCAACCAATACCGCCAAGTAAACCAATCACTCAACCAAGCTTAATGAATAAAGTCCCCGGTGATCTTTTGGGGAAAGTCAAAAAATTAGAAGGTTATGATGAAATTTATGTAGGAGCTGGAGTCTCAGCTGCAGGGGAACCAATTTTCTTTGCCATGGAAAAATTAAACGCTGAGAGAAATGAAGTTTGGAAAAAGTATATAGATGCCTTATATGGTTATCATCTTAATACGCAAGTAATAACTAAGCTTCGTAAATTAAATAATAAGTGTGATGACAAAGCATTTTTGGAAACACTCAACAATGATCCTTATACTAAAAAATTAATGGAGCAAATGTGCCCTCAGAAGAAAAAATTTTCTGCTCTATTTGGCAGTGAGGACGGAATCGGTGGAGGGATAACCGGTTTTGATCAAATGCTTCATAGGTACAGCGATGATGGAGATGTAATTTATATTGTCTATGCTTCAAGCCAACCGATAACCGGTCCATTTAAACCTAAAAAAGAAATTGACGTATCTTCGTTTACCCTTGAGGATTTTGAAACAGCTTATTCCGACCTTATCATATGCGTAGCAGTTGACATGCTGAAAAATTTAAAATTACCCGTATCGACAGAACACAGAGGTATATTCAAAAATCCGTTTAATGAGATTCGAGGTGGGTATAAGAATATAGGCGTACAACTTCATGCTTGGGCTGGAACAGTAGAAGAGCAATTTTTTAATAAAAAATATATGACTGTTTTTCCGACTGAGCATGCAGCTAAACTATTGCATAGTTCGACAAAAAAGGGTGAAATGTATCTTGGAACTGATAAAGAACCATTCCCATATGACCGCTACTATAAAGATGAAGAACTGAAATTGATAAAAGAAAAATTTCCTCCTATTCAACAAGAGCTTATTGGTGACGCACCAACCAAATCTGCTGGTGGCATTTTCGAATCTTTACATATTTTTCCGCTGAGCAGTTTATCAACATACTATACAGACCAGGGAAAAGGACAATAAGTATATTGAGACATAATAAAACCCCAGTTTTTCAGAAACTGGGGTTTTATTATGTCTCAAATATCGAGCGGCGTAAATCTCTTGTTTTTATATCCCGATCGGTTTTACATTTATAAGCAAAGGGAGGTACACAATGAAAAGAAAAATCATACTCGCATTCTTACTATCACTATTGGTACCATCACACCTCTACTGCGCAGAGCAATTACGCGGAATTTCTTATTTCAGTCCTCGTTCACAAGATATGAATGCTGCCCGTGATATCGTTGGGTGGCATCCTTTTATTCATCGTTTTGATGCAGCAGATAATTATTCTGTTGTCAGCTTTACTCCAGAATACAATCAATCATTGCGTCCTAAAAATATTTCACTCGCACTGTTTAATTCCGACACCTTTTCTCTTTCTGGCAGTCAAATCCCCGATCGTCAAGGAACCAATGAACTGCTCGCTGATTATTTTGGATTATCTCCCGCATTTGCGAGCAATGCTTTTTTTAAACCACTTATCCAAAATCTTATTTTCGATATGGCAGTCTATTTTGGCCTTGATCGATGGGTTAAGGGACTTTATTTACAATTTCGCGGACCTGCAGTCTGGACAAAATGGAATCTGAAATTGAGTGAAGAAAATATCGATGAAGGAGAAAACAGTTTGTATCCAGCTGGTTATATGGCAGCAACTGCTGTTAAGCCACCGTATGCATCATATACACAAGCAATGAAAGGCTCATATGACTTTGGTGAAGTTGAGAAATTAAAATATGGAAAAATCTGTGATGGACGGACATTAGGTGGCCTTGCCGCACTTGAGATAGTTTTTGGCTATGATTTTTTACAGCGAGAACGATCACACATAGGAATTAACTTTCGCGCATCTGCACCTACCGGATCTCGCCCCAAAGGAAAATATTTCTTTGAACCACGCATAGGCTGCGGAAAAAATTGGCGAATTGGTTTTGGATTCACCGGACACACACGAATATGGGAAAAGGATGGCGAACAAGAATTAGCCATCTGGGTTGAAGCAAATTTCACCAATATGCTCAAAGCACATCAAACACGCTCGTTCGATTTATGCAAAAATGGCTTTTTTAGTCGTTACATCTTGGCAAAAGAATTTGATGAAAATGGCATATTCACTGAAAATATGCTTCCCGTGATAAATTTTACCACCCTCAGCTGCAATGTTCATTGCAGTATTGTTGCTGATATGATATTCATGTTTGCTTATACCTACAACGAGTTTACGTTTGATATTGGATACAATGGGTGGATTAGAAGTAAAGAAAAAATATCATTGCGTGAATGTATTGCGCCAAATAAATATGGATTAAAAGGGGTGCAATTTGCGGTTAATCCCATCACCGGTCAACCTGATGATACAACTGAAAGTCTTGCAACCATTTATGAAACAGGACCAATTATACCTGATGGAATCTTTCCCGTCTTTATCTCAACTGCGGATATTAATGTTAAATCCGCTGCATCACCATTGCTGATTACGCAAAAACTTTTCTGGAATTTTTCATACGCATGGCCACACCGCGCCTGCACTGATTCCACGCCATACTTAGGCATTGGTGCTGAAATTGAATTTGAAGGCATTAATACAAGAAACGCTTATCAACCAGTTGATACAACTATGGGACAAGCGAGTGTGTGGTTGAAGGGTGGATGTGCGTTTTAAAAAGCCCAGCTCAAAGCTGGGCGCTCGTATAAACAAATGGGTTATTTTAAGAATTATTTTTTCTGCCAAACAACCACCGAATTTTGTTCTTCATCATAGTTTTTAGCAACAACGACTATATTATCGCCATCTTTATGTATCGATAGAGCATCAAGCCAATTTTGATATCGTACAACTTCACTCAGCAACTGTGTAGCAATATCATATAAACAAAGTTGATTTTTAAGAGCAAGGAACAAAATATTCTTTTTATTGTTGAATCGCGTTTCACTTGGTTGTGAATCGCACTTAATTGTTCCGATCAAAGCTCGCTTTACCAAATCATAAAGATCAATACAACAATAAGATTCTTCCATGCGAGGACCATTACTCATACGTAATAATATATTACCTTTGTTCACTAGTTTTAATGTAATCGTGTCTGCATCAACTCGCGGAACAATATCTAATTGCTCCTTTTTGTCTGTAGCGAGATTAACTATTTCACCCCGACAACATTGATCGTCTTGGCCAAAAAAATAAATCAATTTGTTTTGTTTTCGATTATATAAAGGAGAGTAAGCACCAAGGGGTATCGCTTTTCTATATTCAATCTTTTTATTGCTTTCATTTTTTAGACATCCATTATGCAAAACAATTGCTCGATTTGAATGTTCATAAAAATCGGTACATATCGTATCGGTATTTTCTTGATCAGAATGCTCATATACCACAGCCTCTTGCTCACCAGTGAAAGCGTCTATCAAAACAGCTTTATTCCACCTACGAATAAGTAATTTACTTTCAAAATCATCAAATATAATATCTCCAAATCTAAAATCGGGTATCCGATTACATTGCCACACGAGTTTATTTTTGGAGGTATTCCAAGAATATCCCTGGCCATTATTACCGATAACAAATAAACAGTTCCCATCTTTGCTTAAACGAGTACTCTTAGGACCTATATTGCTTCCCTCAAATTGCATACCACCAAAAGAGTATAGTTGCTTACCGTTTTCAGCACCCCATATTTTTACAATTTACCATAACATACAATAAATATCGCGCTCACCTTCAATATCTTGAGGATAAGCGCGATACGTTTTTTTATCGCAAGTAATTTTATTTCACGCGCAACGCATGAACATAGTTAATAACATCTTGAACATTGTGCAGACCTTATGGGGGTTGAGCTTCGTTACTCTATGCCTGAATTCAATCTGCGACAGGCTCGTGAGCAAAACGACCAGCATAAAACAACCATTAAGCATGATGCAGACATTGCTTTCATAGTTTGGTATGTAATTCGCTAAGGGATAAAAATATAAAGAAAACCAGGATAGCCTTATTGGCTAATATCTCTTTTTTAACAAACCATTGTGTTTTGTGTTTTCTATTTGCAATACTAACATGTGAGTTATATAATCATTTAACAAAAGGAAAATCTATGAAGAAAATAGTATTATGGATGATACTATGCGCAAGCGTCCTTAATGGAATGGAGACTATTTCTAAATCTCAAATGAATAATCAAGATCAAGCTCATCGTGAACTTTTAGGAAAGGTCAGAAAATTAGAAGGTGATGCCGAAATTTATGTAGGCGCAGGGAATTCGAGTACAGGAGAACCAATTTTCTTTGCTATGGAAAAATTAGATAATAAAAACGCTCCAGTCTGGACAAATTATGTGAATGCTCTTTACCAAATCCCTGGGATTATAAATACCCTTAAAGTGTTAAATATCCGTTGTCAGAATCAACAATTTCGAGAAGAATTAAAAAACAAGGGGGATCTACACGAAATAGAATTAATGGATATAATGTGTCCTAATCAGCAAAAATTCAAAACTATGTTCAGTGACGTGGGAATTCGCGCAGAGATAAATGGTTTTAATAACATGCTCGCTCGGCAAAGGTCTGGAAATTTAATTTATATCGCCTATGCTTCAAGCCAACCGATAACTGGCCCATTTAAACCTAAAAAAGAAATACAGCGATCTCCTACGCCTGAGAAATTTGAAGAAGCTTATCCTGACATTATCATGTGCATGGGTGTCGATATGATGTTAGAATATCCAACAGCAGAACATAGAGGCATATTCAAAGATCCTTTTAGTGATATTCGGGATAAATACAGGAATATAGCCATGAAACTTCATGGTTGGGCAGGAATCGTGGAAGAACAAATTTTTCATAAAACATATGTGATTATTTTCTCGACTATTGAAGAAGCCGAACTATTCCATCGGTCGGTAAAGCCTGGCGATATGTACATTGGGATTGATACTGAGCCGTACCCTTATAAAGATGAGGAATTAAGAAAAAAATTTCCTTCTATTAAACAAGAGCTTATTGGCAACATACGTATGCGTGCTGAGGGATATGCAGAAGAATTGCATATTTTTGATCTGAAAGTTTTATCAAAGTATTATACAGCTAAGTAGCAAGCACAGTACATGTAATAAATTAACGTATCGCGCTCACCTTCAATATCTTGAGGATAAGCGCGATACGTTTTTTCATTTTAACCCAATCTTCATTCCGTTCATATTGGGTGCCCGGCTGAAGAGAAACGAAAGCTGTGCTAAATACGTTTTTTTTATCGCAAGTAATTTTATTTCACGCGCAACGCATGAACATAGTTAATAACATCTTGAACATTATGCAGACCTTCAGCATCTTCATCATTAATTTCAATACCAAATTCTTCTTCAACCTTCATGATAATATCAACCATATCAAGAGAATCTGCACCCAAATCTTGCAATGTTGATTGTGGATTGATGTTTGAAGCATCGATATGTAATTTTTCTGCTATGATAGCGATAATTTTGCTTGCCGTATCATGTATTTCAATTGCCATGTTGTTATCCTATTAAAGAACTTAAAGAACTTGCTCTACAATTTGTATTCCTTTTAGTGTGTCAATATCTGATTTTTTTGCAATCGATATCACCATTTTTTCGGGATAATACTCTTGCACCATTCTCATCAAATCATCTCCTGGTGCTGCCACCAAAATGCAATCATAATCTATCAATTGACGCATTACGCGCACAAATTCAAGAGAAGAATTAATATGGCGAATAAAACGTTCTTTAGTATCAGCTCCTGATGTGATATGCGCACCATCAATACAACTGATCATCGGAATTTTTAAGTCTTTAAAATCAACTTTTTCAAGATAATTTTTAAAAAGATCGACAACTGGATTCATCAAAGGAGAATGTAAGCCAATTTCTGGGCTCAGATCTTCCATTTTTCCTCGGTCATCAATCATGTCATGCAATTTCATAAGAGCTGAGCTATCACCAGCAACAATGTGATCAAGAGGACTATTATAAATTGCTATAAATAATGATCCTTCATCGTTATTTATTTGGACACACATGTTTTCAAGTTGCGCTGTTGCAATGCCGGTGATCCGCTGCGCATCGAACGCATGATTATCGATAAATTCTTGGTAAAATGAGGAAAATTTATTTAATAAATAAAGACCATCAGGCAAACTAAAACATCCTGCTGCAAAGAGAGCGGCTGTTTCACCGTTATTATACCCTGCAACAATATCAGGATGGATGCCGTTTTCTTTCAGAACCGCATATGTTGCCGTTCCAACTAAAAATAAAGATGTGTATGCATTAGCTAATCTGCTCAGTTCAACATCGGAAGAAGCAAAACACAATTTAACAAAGTTGATATTTAAACAATTTGAAGCTTCTTCAAAATATTCCTGGACAATGCGATATTCATCGTATAATTCTTTACCCATGCCGACAAATTGGCTGCCATATCCTGGAAATAGTAATGCTATTTTCATAGTTGAACCCCCTAGTCATTTTCATTACAAAATTATTGAGATTTCTTACAAACTAGCACAAAACTGCTTCAAACGCTCAATAGTTTTTTCTTTGCCAATAACCGCCAACAGATCAAATACCCCCGGACCGGATGCTTTGCCAAGCAATGCAAGACGAATAGGTTGCAATAAAGTAACCAGCTTGATCCCCAACTGTGCGGCCAATTCCTTGGCAGCAGCAGCACAACTATCATGATCAAACTGATCGAGCTGTTCAAGAACATGAATAATAGAATTAAGATGTGATGGTGTGTCTGCAGTAATCCATTTGAGCATGTCTTCTTGATTGCGCTCTTGCGCACCCTCATCAACGAGTAGAATTTCTTCCTTCATCATCTTTAAGGTTTTGACGCGCTCTTTATACAATGCAATGACACGTTTAATAGTTTCGGTATCCCATGATGGGTAGCACGTTGCAAAATGAGTATCAACATCAGCAACTATTGCATCAAAAATCTGTTCATCTGTCATTGCTTTAAGATATACGCTGTTGACCCATGCAAGTTTTTCAAAATCGAAAATTGCACCTTTTTTGCCAATATGCTCCAAAGAAAAATGTTCGATCAGTTCTGATAATGAAAATATTTCTTGATCGCCATGCGACCAACCAAGACGTGCTAAATAATTAAGTAAGGCATGAGGAATATACCCTTCACGCCGATATTCAACCACTGAGGTTGCACCATCACGCTTGCTGAGTTTTTCACCACTGGGTCCTAAGATAAGTGGCAAATGCGCAAACTGTGGAACAGGATATCCACATGCTTGATATAGTAAAATTTGTTTTGGTGTATTAACAATATGTTCTTCACCACGAATGACATGCGTGATGCGCATAAATGCATCATCTACTACTACCACAAAATTATACATCGGAAATCCGCCAGACCGCAGAATAATAAAATCATCAAGCTGGTCACGATTAAACGTTATTCTGCCCTTGATGAGATCGTCAAAAGAAATCTCGTTACAATCCTCTGGCAATTTAAAACGCACCACATGAGCGTCTATTGTGATCACTTTCCTGCACAACACGCTCACGACAATAACCATCATAGGTAACAAAGAAATCGCTATCAGCGTGTGCTTTTCCATAGCGCGCAAGCAGCTCTTCTGGTGAACAGAAACAGCGATAGGCTTTGCCTGCATCAATTAATTGCTGTGCAACGCGCTGATGCTCTGCTATACGCTCACTTTGTGTGACAATTTCTTCATCATGTTCAAGTTGAGTCCATGCAAAAGATTGCAATATCGAATCGCGATATTCCTATTGTTGACCGCTCCATATCAGTATCTTCGATGCGAAGTAAAAACGCGCCACCATGATGACGCGCAAAAAGCCAATTAAATAATGCTGTTCGCAATCCACCGATGTGCAGATGACCTGTTGGAGATGGTGCAAAGCGAACACGTACGTTTGTATTTTTACTCATGTAAAATAATTCTTTTAATCCCCAGCTTCGTTACTCTTCGCCGGGGTCCCCATATTGGATGGATTTTAAATTTGGTTTTACTCGATCGATTTATTCGCAATATTTTTGATCATTCATATTTTTTCCCCGTTCGCCCTGAGTATCCTACGAAGCTTAGCGTAGTAGGATGTATCGAAGGGTAAAAATTATTTTTCAAAAAAAGATTTATAGATCATACCCTTCGATACATTTTTATTCCACTCCGCTCCATAAAAACACTCAGGGCGAACGGAAGTGGGATTACTTATCAAATGTGAGGACGAACGGGCTCAGCTTATTTACTTTTTTCCCTCGAACATCCTCTGAGAGAAAAAGTATTTTCTTACACTATTGTTAATGATAACTTATCTTGTACATAGCTGATCCATGGAGATGGGGCCATTTTTTCATCATGTTGTTCATCAACAAGTTTTTGCCATATGTTGCGAGCTGCAACCATATCATTATTCGCCCAATAGTAACGTCCTAAATAATACTGTGCACTATCGCGAAACTGATTTTGCGTATCATAGGCCAATTTTTCTAATGTTTTCAAACCAGCAGCTTGCGCATCGGCATCAGCACTATCAAGCTGTATTAAGCCTTGTTCCATTTCATACACTGCAAGAAGCGGCGATCCTGGCATATCCGCAATCATTGTTTGCAATGTTGCAAGCGCTTCATCTTTTTTGCCTTGATGCAACAAAATACGAACTTTATACCCTAAATAATATGGCATTAAGGATGAATGTGCATGTTTCTCATAACTTTTTTCAAATTTTGCAAGCAAAGCATCCCATTCAGGATTTTTATCATGAGAAACTGTCTCATATTCAGTCATCAAAGAACTGAAATCATACTGCACCGCACGCTCTCTTTTTGTCATCCACAATTTATATGCAAAAAACAAAACAACCATACTAACGCAGAAAGTCGCTACAAAAATTAACGGCTTGCTTTGCGCGCGTACGGCGTTTAAAATAGCCCCAAACAATGAAGGACGTGTTATTTTTTGAATAGCCATATATAACTCCAGAAATTATTGTTAAAGATTAAATCGGTTAGAAACTACCACGCCTACGCAAAAAAATAAAGATCACAACCGCATTTGACCAGGCGTTGTTGCATTTGGTGACTGTTGCATTGTTTTTAATGCCGTAGTCCCTTTTTCCAAGAGCGCTTTTAATGTTTTATTAAAAGTCGGCACAATTTTTTCTTGTACTGTTTTATGGGCAAAAAAAATCGCTTGCGCTATTGCCTGTTCTTTTGAAGATCCATGTGCAATAATCACCGGTTTATTAACCCCCAATAAAAGAGCACCGCCGGTACGAGCATAATCGATTTTATTTTTAATACGACTGAGTAACGGATATGTTAAACCCAAAAGCAATTTTAAAAAGAAGGAGCGAGAAGCTTCATCTTTCATCCAATCAATTACTGCCTTTGCCGTTCCTTGGATACTTTTGAGCAATATATTGCCGGTAAATCCATCTGTTACAACAACATCAGCACGACCTGAAAATATATCGCGCGATTCAATGTTGCCGACAAATTCAAGATTAGCTTGCGAAAGCAATTCAAAGGCTTTCTTTGCCAGTGCTGAGCCTTTATATGCCTCATGCCCATTAGAGAGTAGCGCAATACGAGGTTGTGCAATATGTTTTACCAATCTCATATACGCATAGCCCATATACGCAAATTGGACCATATATTCAGCCTTACAATCAGGATTTGCTCCTAAATCAAGACAAAATAATGATCCATTATTTGTTGGCAAAAAAGTTCCAATTGCAGGACGTAATACACCCGCAACACGACCAAGAATTATTGTAGCTGCTGCCATCACCGCGCCTGAATTACCTGCAGAAACAAAAGCTTCTGCTTTACCTGCATGCAATGCCTGCAGTGCACGAATAATGGACGCATCCTTTTTTCGCAGTATGCCGCGAATTGGATCTTCATCCATCTCAATAACATCAGAACAGTGCACAAGCTCTATTGGCAACGAGCGCCACCGAGGATAATAATGAGCAAGCAAGGCCATTATTTTATCTTGATTACCAAATAAAATAAGGGGTATTCCTTTCTGTGCCGCAGCTAATGCGCCTTGAACAGCTTCTTGCGGAGCATAATCGCCCCCCATAACATCAACCGCAATCATTATAAAATCCTTATATTGTAAGCCCAGATTACGCCCGCTCATCCTGAGCTAGTCGAAGGACATCCGGGCGCCCTTGTTTTTAAAGATAAAGAAACAAGTTTTTACTCAGCTTGGGACTCAGATGCTTTTTTTGCAGGTGTTTTTGTAGCTTTTACTGCAAGACGCTTAACTTTTCTATCGGCTTTAGTCGTTAATACTTTAACGCCTTTATAAAAACCACAATTTTTGCAAGCAGTGTGAGGAACTATTGGATCTTTGCAAGTGGCGCAACTAGTGATTGCTTTAACTTTAATACCTTTATTTGCAAAGCGCGAATCACGACGGGCTCTGGAGCGTTTTCGTTTGGGTACTGGCATAGGTCACATCCTAAAAAACTAAAAATATATGTATAATGTCTTTTTTTACGGCAAATATATGCTCATTATACGACATTTCTTTAAATAACGCAAAACGAAGTTATTTGAGCTCTTCTTTATGGTCCTCATTCCACGTTATGCCCTTTTTGGACCAGAATAGCCCAAAAACAAAAAAAACACCTGTCATTGAAGCAATAGATCCAGCAATTGAAACATCTGCCCAGGAGGCAAAAAGATAGCCAAAAATGGCTGAAAATGAGGCAAAAGCAATACTCAGGGCTATCATTTGGTCAATTTTTCGCGCCAAAAGATACGCGGTTGCTGCCGGCGTTATCATCAGCGCCACCACCATAATTGAGCCCACAATATCAAAAGTAGCCACCGCAGTGATGCTGGTGATCGTCATAAGGCCATAATATAAAAGAGTTGGAGAAAAACCGGTTATTGTTGCCAGCGTTGCATCAAACGTAGTAATCATCAATTCTTTATAAAAAAAACGTATAAAAAAGGCATTGATCAACAAAGCTATTGCCACAACCCATAAGGCATGGGGCCCGCAATCAATTCCAGCTACAATAAGTCGATTAAAAGGGGCGAACGCTAGTTCGCCCAGTAACACCATATCAATATCCAAGTGTACGTTGCGCGCGCACTGCGATACTAAAATGACACCAACAGAAAAAAATAATGGAAAAACAAGACCAATGGCAGCATCTTGTTTAAGACGCTTGCTATGGATAAGCATTTCCGTACATATAACCGTAAGTATTCCCGCAGTTGCCGCACCAAAAATAAGCAGTGGCGAATTGAGACGCTGAATGATCAAAAACATGATCACAATACCGAGCAATATCGCGTGACTGATCGCATCACTCATCATTGCTACACCGCGAAGTACCAAAAAAACACCCGGCAAGCAACACGTAATTGCGGTCAATACTGCAATAAAAATGAGTTCACCGTGCAAGAGTGTTATCATGCAAAATCCCGCTTGGGCGCACAGGTCACAGAAAAAAAGACGATAACACTTGCAACTACTACAATCGCAGGGCCCGTTGGCATATGATCAATCACCGAACTTATCCCTACACCAATAGCAGCAGAAATGCCACCAAAAAATCCTGCCAGCAATACCATGGAAAACATTTGGCACGTCCATTGACGCGCAGCTGCAGCAGGAGCAATCAGCATGGTACTCATCAAAACCACTCCCACGATTTGCAAACCAATAACAATAGCAAGCACCAATAAAGACGTTATGATTATTTCTATAATTTTTTGGTTAAATCCAGTTACCTGAACAAATATCGGATCAAAGATATAAGCGGTGCATTCTTTCCAAAATAAAATCAGCACACAAAAAATGCTGCATGATATCAGCGCAATAAGACAGACATCCTGAAACAATAACGTGGCTACATTCCCAAACAAAAACTTATTCAATACCGCTTGACTTGCAACGGGTATTTTTTGTGCCACCGTCATCAGCACTAAACCTAATCCAAAAAATACTGATAAGATGATTCCCAATATCGCATCTTTTTTAAGTTTGGTGTGTGTATGCACATAATTCATACATATCACGCCGATCATTCCGGCAATCGCTCCACCACAAAGCAATATCCAGGGATTTTTGCTATAGGTACACAAAAACATCACTACAATCCCGGGCAATGCTGCATGCGATATTGCATCACCGAGCAAACTTTGTTGACGTAATAATGCAAAAGTTCCCAACATACCTGAAGTAATGCCGAGAAGAACTGCGCCGAAGAGCACGAGTAATAAAGTGTAGCTCATAAATTATCACTTTGAGCTTGCGGTCCACCCCATGAGCACAATGTAAAATTACCGCCATACACTTGCGCAAAATTTTGTTGCGTCAACACATCTTCAATCGGACCGCATGCAATCACCTTTTTATTCAGCAATAACGCCCAATCAAAATAAGCAGATGCGGTAAGAATATCATGATGCACCACAATAATCGTTTTTCCCTGATCGCGTAATTTTTTCAGCAATTCTACGATAATTTTTTCTGTTGGAGCATCCACTCCCGCAAATGGCTCATCTAAAAAATAAACGTGCGCATCTTGTACCAATGCGCGCGCGATAAATGCTCGTTGTTGCTGCCCGCCAGAAAGAACTCCGATAGGTTTATGAGCATAATATTCTAGGCCAACTGCTGCAAGCGCCTCATATACTTGCGTGTGTTCACGGTCGCCAGGCCGCTTAAACCAACCCAACTTACCATAACAACCCATCAGTACCATATCAAATACCGTGATCGGAAAATCCCAATCAACAGAATTGCGCTGAGCAACATAGGCAATTTTATTGCGGACATATCCCAAAGTTTTGCCGAGCACAAGAACTTTGCCCTCTTTTTTGGGAAGTAATTCCAAAATTGATTTGATAAATGTTGTTTTCCCGGCACCGTTGGGTCCAATAATACCAAGCATAACGCCCTGCGGAATTTGTGCAGTACACTCAGAAAGAACAACCGTATTGTTGTATAAAACGGTAAGATCAGAAATATCTAACGCTGGTATGTGTGATATATTTTTCATGTTTATTATCTCCAGCAAATAGCAACCCACAAGATCAATCTAATTTATCGACCCCATTTAAGATAACATAGAAGAGCAATTATTGCAGCACCACCACCACCCAAAACAATTTTGACACGAGTGCCGTCATTGCTTATTTCTTGAGCTGGAACGATCTTGGACTCTGGAACCCTTACCCAGCTACCTGCATTAAAATAACTTTCCAAAACTTTTTCTACATCAGCACGCTTATCAGTATTAATCATTATCCTTGCGCCATAACCAGACATATCCTTAATTATTTTACAGGAACGCGCTATCTCTTTTCCTACTGCAGATGGATCATTAAGAGAAGGTAGTATATTGAATATAAGAATTTTGTTTGATAGCACATTATAATCATCATAATCATCTATAGTGACTTCTGACCATTTATTTTGGTCACAACAATATATTGCGCCACCATCCACCACTAACTCATCAAATCTTCGGTCGCTATGGTTATTAAATTCTCTTATAGCATATTTGCTATCATTCGTTGCTTGTTCCCTTATTGTAGTCATAGTCATCACAGCAGTAGCCATCATGGCTTTTTGTAGCTTATCAGTATGATACTCATTTAATACTATATTATGTGTCTTTAACATCTCTAAACCAACAAGCAAATTGTTATGATTCAGAGGCATTTCGTTTTTTACTAAATCTTGATAAGCCGGAATGCGCTTCTGGTCGAGTCCAGATCGTCGATAAGAACCAACTAGCATCGCTTGATACGATCCATGGTCCTCTTGAGATTGTTCAGATCCCCATATTCCAAAGTTTATCAATAAGCAGATAAGCGATAATAAATATCTCATAATATCCTCATAATATTTTAGTAAGCCAAATTGTTTTTATTATACTGTATTTTTGCTCAACCAAACAGATATTATACCATCATTTCAGCGCATCAACAATTGCATCCACATTATGCCTCACCATGCCAATATAAGAATCAGCGCCACTCTCTTCATCACCTAAGGCATCAGAATATAATTCATCACCAATTGCAACACGCCAACCTTGCGCAGCAACTGCCTCTTGAACAGCACGCATAGAGCGTGCAGAAATTGATGTTTCAACAAAAATCGTCATAATCTGCTTTTCCACAATGTAATCTGCAAGCTGTTGAATATCTTTAACACTCATATCACAATCAGTACTTAACCCTTGCAATCCCACCACTTCAAATCCATACGCATCACCAAAATAGCCAAATGCATCATGAGCGGTTATTAAAATGCGTTTTTTAGGGTTAATTCCATTAACCCGGTTTTGCACATACTCATGCAGCTTTTTGAGTTGCGCACTATATTCATCTCCATTTTTTTGATAGATATCGACATGCTCTGGATCAAGTTCTATAATTTTTTCTTGAATATAACGCACAATGGCAATCCACAAAGTCACATCAAACCAAATATGGGGATCGTACAATTCTTCAAATTCAGCCGTGCGCAATTTTTGTTTATCGATTGCATCACTTGCATTGATAACTTTTGTAAAACGCTGCATGCCTTGCAACACTTGGCTCATTTTTCCTTCAAGATGTAAACCGTTAAAGATAACCAAATCCGCTGATGCTAATTTGTGAACATCGCTTTCACGCGCACGATAGACATGCGGATCAATACCCGGCCCCATGAGGCAATGCACAATCATCTGATCACCAACAACATTGCGCGCTGCATCGGCAAGCATACTGGTGGTTGCAACAATAGTGATATTTTTTTTAACAGATTTTTGAATATCACTATAAGAAAAAATAAAAAATAATGCGCCTATCAAAAAAATAGGCGCAAAAAGTAATAATTGTTTGCCGCAAACATATTTCATTTTTTTATATATCCACTAGTTTATTTACCCCACTTGAGATAACACAGAAGAATAACTATTGCAGCAATACTGCCGCCAAAAAGAATCCTGGCAGGGGTAAAAGCGGTATCTTGTTTAACTGGGATAATCTCAGGCATTGAAACTCTTTTCCAGCTATTTTCATCAAAAAAGCTTTTTAAAGCTGCTTCTACCCCACAACGCAAATCAGTATTAATCATTATCCTTGCGCCATGACCAGACATCTCCTTAATCGTGTTACAAGCATGCACTATCTCTCGCCCTACTGCAGATTGATCATCAAGAGAAGGAAATATATTGAATATAATAGTTTTGCCAGATAAAACCGTATGCTGTAATTGGTTGAGATCTAACCATTGATCTATGGTCGGAGAATATATTTTATCATTATCCACGATAAAAATAGAACGTGCCCTCTCATCTGCATTCGCAAACTGTTTACTATCAGCAATTGCTTGCTCTCTTCTTGTAGGAGATGGATTTTTTTTCACCTGACGAGTCTGATACTCATTCACTACTATATTATGTGTCTCTAACATCTGCAGCCCAACGTTCAGACTGCTCACATTCCGATTTATTTCTGCTTGCAATTTTTGAGAAATCTGCCCATCTTTTTGACTTGCCAATATTCCAGAACTTATCAACGAAAAAGCAATTATCAATTTTATGTTCATCAATTATTCCTTGCCAATAAATGCATAGTAATAAAATATACTATTCTACTAATAGCATTGACTTGTAATGTTTATTTTTGAAATAATAATACCATATAAAACATAATTATTCTCGCACTTAATGAATATTTTTTGAAACTTAAGGGGTAGGAATTATGAACAAAATGATGCTATCTTTGATATGCATATCTTTTTATACAAACAATATCTTCGCACAAGAACCTGGAATAGTATCTCTATTCTCGATATACAACGATTCTGAACAATTCTATCAGCTGCTACAAAAACGTGAAAACTTATTATTAAAAATAACAAATCTTGAAAAACAATTTCGGCCAAAACACACTATGTCGCTGGGCCGAATAATAGCAACAAGCTTACTGAGCACTCTTGCAGCAGGACCTGCATTAACCATGAATTATTTAAATCAGTATATGGTACCTGAAAAATATCAAAGTTTCATCAACAAAACATCTCTTGGTTTTGCTGCCATTCCTCTTACCATAGGAGCGCTCAGCCTTACTAAGCAAACAGCCTTATCCACATATGACATGCTTATGTATGAAAGAAACCAACAAGCCATTAAAGATCAAATAAAACAAGCTCAGACCGAATTTGAACAAGTTACGCAAGAAATTAAAACCTTTGCCCAAAATCATCCTCACATGAGTTCAATAAGAACAGATTACTATCAAGACAAAATGTATAAAGAATTCTTACAATTTTATGAAAAAAATAATTTTATTCTTACCCAAAGCCAACTCGCTCCAATTATATTAAACAATGAGAGTTATTCGATAGCATATATGCTCGTTACCCTCAAGGCAAAAAAAATTGAACTCATTAATAAATATTACAACTTAAGCCCAACTGTTGGCAGTGGATTTCCCTTTTTTCAAGATACGGGTAACATAGCTGGCGATATTGTGGGTGCTATTTTTGCTTTCCCATGGGCACTACTTTTCAACGCCGTGACAAAACCTGGCACAAGAAATCCTGATATCGATAAAACAAAACAGGAAATAGACAACCTCAGTACGATCATAAAAAAACTTGAATTTTTTGCTCCAGAACCAGGTGCAATTATAAGTGTTAGTTAGATTGGTCTAGCAAACCCTGCAGCTATTCATCAACTGATCAATTTTGACTCAAGTTCAGCGGCTTTGCGTTTATCAATGCACTCTTGTGCTATTTCAATATGCCCATTCTGAAACAAAAATAAAAAAATCCAAGCAATCCAACGACACCACTGACTATTACAAAAGGTTGAGTAAAAAAATTACTATCTTTTTCCGGAAAAGAAATGAGCAGATTGTCAGGATATTGCCGATTTAAATAGCCTCTTAAATTTTCCCCTCCCTCTTCAGGGATGGCAATAATAAATGGTGTTTGCTTTTGTTGTTCCTTTAATTTATCAATTCTATGTTTTAAATACCATAAATCTGCATCATTATGGTTGACAGGAAGCTTAAACGCACCCATCATGTAAATAGTAGTTTTCCCATTTACTGCCGAGATGTCTTCGACCAAATTATCTACAAGCGTAGCCGTACTGTTTTCTGCACAATATGCTTTAAGTTTTTCTTGTAACTCTTGCCGCAGCATACCTAATCTTTGGTCCTCACCATGAATTGATTCATGAGTATGAGTAGCTGCATAGTAAAAAAGCACGATCTCATTATCTTTTTTCTGCCCTGCGTAGGCAAGGGCTTTGTGTAGATGATCTTTATTTTTGTCATCCATTGTGTAGACATTAGCGCCCGTCAACAAACACACTATCAATAATTGGAACTTCATAAAAATTTTTCCTGATAAAAAGTTAATCAGATTGTGTTATTTACCCACAACCCACATACCCGTAAAATCTTGCGATAGAACACCATCAAGCTGCAAATTAAACAGCTCTGACTGTATCAACTCAAATGGCATCTCTGTTTTTATGGAGATATCCTCCAATGACATCGGCTGTTTACATGCGATTATAATTTTTTGTTGAATTTGATTATAGGATGCTAATGCATCTTGCTTTGCAACGGTAGCAGGCTTGAAAAGAGGTTGTTGCACGTCCACAATCTTGTTTTTCGCAATCACTTCACCAAACTCAACCAAAATATCGGCGCTATTCATCACTAACTTTGCACCTTGCTGAATAATTTCATGACATCCAGCGCTCAGCTCATCATCAAATGCTCCCGGAACTGCAAATACTTCCCTGCCTTGCTCCAACGCACAATGCCCAGAAATAAGTGCACCACTTTTTTGCGCTGCTTGCACAACCACGCATCCGCGCGATAATCCCGTTACGATTCTATTACGTGCAGGGAAGTTATGCGGAAGAGGATCCATCATTGCAGGATAAGAACTGGCAACAATGCCACCACTTTCGATAATTGCGGCAAACAATTTTTTGTTTGCATTCGGATATGGTTTTAATAATCCAGATCCTAAAATTGCTATTGTTTTGCCACCACATGCGAGCGCAGCTTCATGCGCCATGGTATCAAGACCAAGAGCACCACCACTCACAATGGTATAACCTGCTGCAACAAGATCCGGCACCATTGCATTAACAAATTTTTGGCCGTATTCATTTGCCTTACGCGCGCCGACAACAGCAACGCACTTATTAATTTCAGTCCATGAGGCACCGTAGTAGTATAAAACCGGAGGTGGGGAATAAATTTCTTTTAACAGAGCTGGATACGATTCATCCAACAGAGTTAGCAATTTTATGTTACCTTGCTCAATCAAATTCAATTCTTTTTCAAGAAGAGACATATCGGCAAGACCTGCAATTATTTTGGCCGCAACAACTTCGTTGATCCCAAAATAATTGATCCAACCAGATGCTGATAACGCATAAAGATCTGATGCGCTAACATCAGACCTTTCATGTCCTTCGAAGCCTTGGCGAAGTAGGAGCGATTGCATAATTCTTTGGATAATTGACGGGCCAACGCCCTCAATTAATGTAAGGTGGAGTATTAAATTTGTGTTTAACATTATTTTCAAGCAGCGCCGGTCCTCAAGGAGAATATATTATTTTTATGAACAAAATAAATTATGGCTCCGAATATCAATAGCACAGAAATATTGCCAACAGAGAAGAAAGAAGCCGCTTTCTTTTTTTTCTCCCCTATCACACCAACATTCAATTGACCAAAATTTTCTTTTAAATTGCTTTCTATATTGTAGCCCACATGTATATCACAATCATCGGGAATATTGAGAATTATGTTATTGTTATCATCAAAATTACCTCTCATAAATATTTCAAAATCCCGCGTCTCAGGTGGAGTTATATACTCCTGACCAATAAAATAAGAACTCATTATAAGACATTGCTCTAGTTTTCGCCTTGCAACATCCTTCCAATTATGTTCTGATTCTTCATAAACACATTGTTGTTGATCAACAAAAAAATGTCCCTTCAGAGTACTCGAATACTCCTCAAGAGCTTGTTTGCAATCATACAAAGCTTGAGTCGAAATAAGCACTGGTTTATTTTTTTTCGCCGCTTCTTTTATAGCATCAGTTTTATAGTAATTGATCACTATGCAATTGTATCGACCATGCAATAAACATAAAGCCTGAACGAGATTATCTCTGTTGCCTCGTATTTCACTGGCAACAGCTGTATCCAAGTCTGATTGAGCACCATACGCCACCGAGCTACTTAATAAAAGAAAAATAACTAATTTTATTTTCATCATAGACTAGAAATCAATTTCTTCGTCTTCATCACTATCATCTGCATCTTCTTCTTCATATTCAATATCGTCAGCAGATGAGTCATCTTCTTCTTCAACTTCTTCTTCATCATCGCCATCATCTTCTTCGCTGCTTTCAGCAACCGGCAATGTACGCGTTTCGATAACCAAACCGCTCTCTTCATCAGCAGCAGGTGTATCATCGCCACCTTCAAAGGCAACAACATTGTGAAGCTTTTGACTATCATCAAGTCTAATTAAGCGAACACCTTTTGCCTGACGGCCCATTGCACGAATATCTTTAGCTGAAAGACAAATAATTTTACCAGCTTGATCAATTAAAAGAATATGTGAATCTTCATGAACAATTGCAAGGCCAATTACTGGACCATTACGTTTTTCTGTTGGAATGGTGCGCACCCCCATACCACCACGATGGGCAATACGGAAATCTGCTATGCGAACTTTTTTACCATACCCATGTTCAGTAGCAAACAATATTTCACCATGATCGGAAACAATTTCCATGCCGATCACGCGGTCATTTTTCTTAACACGAATACCCATTACACCGCTTGCTTGACGCCCCATAGAACGAACTTCAGTTTCTTTGAAACGAATTCCTTGTCCACGAGAAGTTGCAAGAACAATCGTATCACTACCACTACTTAAAGAACAGAACACCAGTTCATCGCCTTCTCGTAAGGTAATTGCGCGGATACCTGTTGCACGAATTTTTGCAAAATCAGATGCATCAGTACGCTTGATAATACCTTCACGCGTCACCATCACCATGAACTTACCTTCCATATCACGAGAAGGAAGCAGTTTCACGACAATTTCACCGTCTTGCAATGGTAACAAGTTAACAATTGCTCTGCCGCGCGCTACACGCGAAGCTTCAGGCACTTCAAAGGTATTTAAGCTATACACACGGCCGAGGTTGGTAAAGAAGAGCAACATATCATGTGCTTTTGCCACAAACACATCTTGCACAATATCACCCTCAAGAGCAGTAAGGCCCATTTTTCCTTTGCCACCACGACGCTGAACGCCATATGCCTCAAGAGGAACGCGTTTTACGTAACCCTTCATGGTCAGCGTAACAACCGCTTCTTCATCAGGTATAAGATCTGCTTCAGTCAGAATATCGATTGCACCTTCAATTTTGGTGCGACGCGCGTCATTATACTGCGCTTTAATTTCTTGTAATTCTTTAACAATTTCTTGCTTCAAGATTGCTTCATTTTCAAGGATAGAGCGGAAATAAGTAATTTTAGTTTTAATCTCTTCCATTTCACTATAAATCTTTTCTTGCTCAAGGCCTGTCAAACGCTGCAAGCGCATCTCAAGAATTGCTTTACCTTGTCTTTCAGAAAGCAAGAATCGCTTATTCAATAGCACAATCGCTTCATTAGCAGATGGTGATTTTTTAATAAGCGCAATAACTTCATCAATGCTCGCCAATGCAATAACAAAACCAGCTAAAAGATGTTCACGCTCTTGCGCTTTGCTCAAGTCAAATTGCGTTCTGCGATAGATAATTTGTTGGCGATGGTATAAGAATTCGCTCAACAGTTCACGCAATGAAAAGATAAGCGGCTGATTATCAAGAAGACCCAGCATCAAAATAGAAACTGATGTTTGCAAATTAGTATGCTTGTATAACTGATTTAAGATAACGCTTGGAATTTCACCACGTTTAAGATCAATAACCAAACGCATGCCCTTTTTATCAGATTCATCTTTAATATTAGAAATACCATCAATAATCTTATTCTTTACTAAATCGGCAATTTTAATGGTCAAATCAGCTTTATTAACCTGATAAGGCAACTGTGTAATAATAATGCTTGCGCCTTTAGATTGCTTTTCTTCAAATTCAGCAACGCCGCGCAAAATAAGATTGCCACGACCTGTTTTATATGCTTTTACAATTCCCGCACGTCCACAAATTACGCCACCGGTTGGAAAATCGGGCCCGGGAATATGTGCAAACAGTTCTTCATCAGTGATAAATGCATTTTTGAGCATTGCAAGCAATGCATCAACAACTTCACCCAAGATTGTGAGGAGGAATTGAAGTCGCCATACCAACGGCAATACCCGCAACGCCATTGATCAACAAATTAGGCAATTTACTTGGTAACACCACTGGCTCTACTGTCGACTCATCAAAGTTGGGAACAAAAGAAACGGTTTCTTTTTCAATATCAGCTAAAATTTCTTGTGCAATGCGCGCCATGCGAACTTCCGTATAACGCATCGCCGCCGCATTATCACCATCAACAGAACCCCAGTTACCCTGCCCATCAAGCAACGGATACCGTTTTGAGAAATCTTGAATTAATCCAACCATCGATTGATACACTGCTTGATCACCATGAGGATGGAATTTACCAAGCACATCACCCACTACACGAACCGATTTGTGATACGGTTTATTGTAAAAAAAACCAAGCTGATGCATGGTATATAAAATACGACGATGCACCGGCTTTAATCCATCACGAATATCTGGCAGCGCCCGACTGACCACAACGGACATGGCGTAATCAAGAAAAGAATCTTTCAGCTCTTTTTCAATTAAAATTGGTCGGACCGGCAAATTTTTATTATTAATAGGTGAAGTGGGACGTTCCATACAATGAGCCCTTTTCTCACATCAAAATACAATATCTAAAATTGATTATTTTTATACAATTAGTATAGCAAAAACCACAAAAATCACAAGACTAATAAATTTTGGACCTCTTTTTTCTTGCAAACACGCGATGCAAGCAACAACAAATCTACCACCAGTATCGTAATATCATCGTTACTTTTTTTCATCGTAGCCATGGTACCCAACCATGCCGCAAGAGATTGCGGCATATGATTATCATTAGGATATCTTTTCATATATGCATTTACTGCTTCCATCACTTCCGCATTGCCCATAACTCTCCACAGGCCGTCGGTTGCTAGAATGAGAAATCTATGTGCTGATGTCAGTTCTTTTTCCATGCATTCCGGCTCAGCAGTTATGTATCGCTTTGCGCACCAATCTCCAAAAGAACGAGACACGGATAAATAGCCCTCAACACGCCATACACCTTGACGATCTTTGCTAACATTTCCCATCAAACGCTTTATACGCATTTTTTCATCTTCTCGACTGGGAACATGGTCACACGTAACACAATCAATAGCACCATTTTTTTCCAAAAGAAGACGAGAATCTCCGATGTGTGCGCAATATATTTTTTTGAAATCATCAGGAATGAATACAACAGTTGCAGTTGACCCACATTTTTTTTGTTGTTTTATGCTATCGTGATTATCTAATTGCACGAAAGACTTTCTCATCTTTTCTGCTGGTGGCCCAGACTGCTGCTCAAAATAATGTGGCACATTTGTCGCCACAAAATCAGCGACTACTGTCCCTCCGTGGCCATCATAAATGCCCATGAAAAAACCTTTAGCCGCTTTATCGTCGCTTTCCACAAATCGATAATGGAATCTATCTTCGTATGTTGGTTGCTTTCCCCGCTTAGCATAAATTCCTATCGCAGGCTGTGAAGGTATGGGAGGGATTGGCACAGATTTTTTATCAGATGCACGTAGGCCATGCATGCTGCACAGTAATAACGCTGTAATCATAGGCAGCTTCACCAAAGCACTCCTTTTTTACAACAAGCAATGAGAAAACAGATCAACTATACATATATTTTTTGTAATAGAGCAATAATAAGAATGCTGCCATGCAACCGCCGCCTATTAATGCCATCATTCTATAATTATTTGGAACTGGTCCAACGAAGGCAATATTTTTATCCTTGATAAGGTGCCCATGCATCTCATTCCATTTTTGTTCTGCTATGGCAATAATGAAATGATCTTTACCTGTGACTAACGTGTTTATTTTCCGCATATGCTCCAATGAATTTGTTTGATTATCTTCTGCAATTATATATACCGTAACATCCGGAAAATCATTAATAGGGGGTGAAGTATCCAACAAATCATTCACATCTTTTGTACACAGTTCCCATCTGCCTTCACTACAATACCATGCGACATTATTATTCAATATTACACGGTCAGTAGTATTACTTTCGAACATCTTCGATCGAATGAATTTAATTGCATTTTGGGTAGTGGTAAGCATCTCATTTTGTGTAATAGGTATACAAGGTGGCTTTGAAAACCAGGAAAATAATCCCTTTGTTTCTGATGGCAACGGCGGGTATGTAAAGCAACATGCTGTAACTTTCCTTTGCTCCCCATTTAGCACTGGCTTTTGTGCAGCATTCCAAAGCAACACACCAAAATCACCATGTTCTCGTTCCACTAATCCTCGTATAGTTCCTGGTGCATCTGAACCATGAACTTGTAATACACATACAGATGAAAATAGAATCAAGATATACCCATTAAGTTTCATGAAAAATCCTTCTTGTGCAATAGTTTAATAATGACTGAAACAAATTGTATCACATCCTGATCATCTGAGCAATTAAAAAAGGCACCGATAAAATCGATGCCCCCAACTTAACATATGTCGTGCAAAGAAAATGTAATTTTTTAACGCAAATCTATAACAATAGCGGTGATGTTATCTTCACTACCTCGCGCCAAAGCAATACTAACTAAATCCTTTGCCATTTCATGTACCGATCTTCCTTCTTCAGCTAATTCTTCGACATAATCCATAGCTCGTTTATTTGTCATAACATCCCACAAACCATCAGAAGCAATAACCACAAAACGACTTTTTCCATTTCGTGCTACTTGAATATAATCCGGATCAGCAATTACTTGACCATGCTGAGGCTCAAGAGTAAGATCTCCATTAATGACAAAGGGTGCAAAATGATCCGTAGGATGATGAAAAAGTTCTAATCTCGTGCCTGCACGTTTTGGGCAGAGCAATCCAATTCCCGGAAATCTTCCTTTGCAAACAAATCCTCCAATCTTGCGAGTTGGCACTGATCCATTAATTCTCCAGGGACCAGCACTTTCATCTTTTTCCTCAACTTCCCTATAAATAATTCCATTGGCTTTTGTAATACGTTCTCTTTCACACTCGGATTCAGGCGTGTGATCTCGCGTAGCAATAGGTTCTCTTTCTGATCCCCAATAGAGTGCCCGCGAATCGCCAACCCACGCAAAATCTATTTTCTTCTTTCCAATATACGCAGCAACAAGCGTCGATCCAGTAGCTCTCATTAGTTGCGCTTGCTCCTCAAATATCTCTTTTTCTACGTCTCCAAATGCTTTTTTAAAAGCTTCTTCTTTTGTTGCAGAGACCTTCCAATGATTTTTAAGAGCGTCGGGAAATTTCTTTATTGCAGATTCAGCCACCGCAGAGCCAACATGTCCATCACATATAACAAACAGTTTTTCTCCAATATGATACGCATCTTCTTGCTCATCTCTTTTTCCCTGATCTCTATACACTGCCGCTGATAACTTTTTTCCAAGGTCTTGATGATGATCACTTGCCAAACAAAACCCTGATAAGCTACACAACAATATTATTTTTGCAGTCACAGCTCTCTCCTTATTTTTTTGCGACAGCTTTCGGTTCATCGAGAGCGTATCACACCTCGACCACCTGAACAATTAAAAATGATTTTTAGAGCCTATCCCTAAACTATAAATTTACTGTAATTCTTTCCCGCGCTCATCCTGAACTTGTTGAAGGATCAAGCGCTTAATTTTTCCCCAATTCCGCTTTCTCTTCATTGGGGTCCCCGTGTGAAGAGAATCGAAACATGGGGTCGAATGAGCGCTTGGAAAGAGTTTAGGGATAGGTTCTTATAATTAACTAAAGTTATGACCTATAAAATGTATATTTATCACACCTCCGTTCGCCCTGAGTGTTTTATGAAGCGTAGCGAAATAAAATGTATCGAAGGGTAGGATTTAATTGGTCTTTTTTGCTGAATTAATTTTTTTAATTTACCCTTCGATACATTTTTTGAAGACAAAAAACACTCAGGGCGAACGGGGAAAGGACGATAGGTCACGACTTGCATTAATTTTTTATAAAAAAAGAGAGCCGTGAAAACATTATCGCTTCCACTGCTCTCTTTACGATTATACTTTTACGTATTTCTATTTCTAGTGAGACATTTTCATTTTTTGAGCGAGATTAAGTTTCACCACAGACACGGTGATATTATCCAGACTTCCACGCTTTTTCGCTTTATTAAGTAATGCTTGAGAAATTACACCCAAATCATCTGTTTTTTGCATCTGTTTTTTTACCATGTTTATTGCACTATTATTACCCATAACATCCCATAATCCATCAGATGCTATGATAAAGAATTTATTATCAGGAGTAAGTTTTATTTTTGCATATTCTGGTGTTGCAATAATGTGTCCGTCATATTTACCGCCCTTGCGCGATCCATCTCCGATTGAACGAGAAACCGCCAGGCCATTCACACGCCAAACACCATGCATATAAACTTGTCCACCAGCATCTTCTATTCTTTCTTTTTCATCAGCACGATCCGGCTTGTGATCTTCTGTAGCAAAACCATTATCGAGCACTAAACGCGAATCACCTACCCATGCGCAATGCATACAAACATTATCTTCATCCTTATTCTCAATATATGCAGCAACTGCCGTTGAGCCATCCCAAAAATTTTCCAGTGCATGTTTTTCAGCTATAAAAAATGCTTCATCAAAAGCATGCCTGAAGGGGAATTCGCAACAAAGCTCTTTTGCTTCATAATCTAAAACAGCGTCAGTAAAATAGGTGTGCAGATTATCCTGCAGAAATGATGACGTTTTATCTCCTCCGTGACCATCATATACCGCCACAAATGTGCCACCTTGCTTTAAAAGCTCGCTTCCTTGAGGCGCAATCTGTGCATACGTGAATCTATCTTCTTGATACGGCCGATCGTTTTGCTCGGTCTTAATACCATGCTGTATATCTATCTGAGCCATACTGAATGATGCAACGCACCCAAGCAAAATAGCGATGATATTTCTTTTCATAAAAATAACCCCTAACATATATGGATTTTCATCTTATTATTAGGGTACCATATGCGGACGAGATTGACAAAAGGGCCCATTAAATGCAAAGATCGTGAAGTTGAGATTACTTTGCCACCTTTGAGAACAATCTCACCAGCACTGCCGTAATATTATCTCTACTTCCTCGTTCACAGGCCGCTCTGACCAAAGCTTTTGCAGCATCATCCATAGACTTTTTTTCTTGCATAAATTTTTCCACCAAGCTTATAGCATCTTTATTGCTAAAGACATCCCACAAGCCATCCGTAGCAAAAATAAACAGATCGTTTTCTTCATTAAGATCTACTTTTATATATTCTGGATCGGCAATTATCTGGCCTGGTAAAGGAAGCATTTCCAAAGAATAAAAATCTTTTACTAAAAAACAATCTGTCTGCTTCTCCAATGAAAAAGAATGTTCTTTTGAATCAGATGCTACTTCAATATTACCAAAAGTAAATCTCAGCGGCAGATCACGCCATGTCTGCCCCTTTTCACGAGGATCTTTAATGGTACGCGTTGGCATCAACCCATTAATTCTCCAGGGACTTGTCTTCTGTTGATTTATCATCCTAAAAATAACCCCTTTTGCTCCACAAACACGATCCCATTCATCTTTGCGTGCCAGCGTGTGATCTTGCGTGGCGCATGTTTTTCCCGCTAGCCGTGAATCACCAACCCACGCGACATGGAGATGGTTTTTACCAAAATACCCTGCGACTACTGTCGATCCTGCATCATGAGAAATTGTTTTTTCTGCTTTGGACAACGCTTTTTCAAATGCTTCTTTTTTTGTCCGCGATAGTGGCAAAAATTCAGAAAAATAGAGCGACAAATTTTTTGATAACTCTTCAGCAACTTGATCACCACTATGGCCATCACATACAACAAAAAAATCTGGGCCTTCTCTTTTGATGCGTTCATTTACCTTAATGCTACTACACAAAAACCTATCTTCTTGTCTTTTTCCATTTTCAGTTGAATAAGATCCCACGCACAATGGCAATCGTTTTTTTGAATCATTCTCGCTTGCCACACAAAGCATGATTACATTGCATAATAAGAGTGATATTTTTTTATTCATAGAATTCCTTTTTTTATTATTATCGTAGAACAAGCGATCACCACGAAGAAGAAAAAACAGGACCTTGTCGCACTATTTTTTCTTCTTGCATAGTTGCTTTTTTATTCTCCATTAACGCCTTAATCTTAACAATCATACAGGTGATATCATCAGCGCTATCTTCTCTCAAGGCATCTGTCACCATTTTTTTGGCAATTTCTATCAAACTATTGCCATCGGCAATACCTCTACTGATTGTAGAAAAAGCATACTCAGAAAATTTATGTTCAGATAAAGAATCTTCATCATAATCCCATAATCCGTCACTGCCGAGCACTAAAACATACTCAGATGCACCAGAAATATCATGCGTTGTACATTCAGGAGTTGCAATAATCACTTTTTTTTCAGGATCCCTATCATAATCACCGATTGATCTCGTCATCGCTACTCCCTTCTTACTATCTTCACTAGAATATACATATCCAGCGTCAGAAACGCATCCTCCTGCAGCAAGCACTCTCTCAAACTCATTACCTTCAGGTTTGTGATCTTGAGTACAAAAAGAAATGGTATACTTTCCCTCTGGTGCAATGCGCCCCAATACAGCACGAGAATCACCCACATTGGCAAAATAACATTTGACGCTATCGCCTTGCCCACAATCTTTATTGGTTACTATATTTACAACAACTGCTGTTGATCCATCGCAAAAGTTTTTTACTTTGTTATCTGCAGCAAGCAGTGCTTGTGAAAGATTAGCACAGACATCACTATTTTTTTGATTAGCAAACAGCGAATCGAACTCTTTTGCAATAAGTTCGGCAGTTCGAGACCCAGAATGGCCATCAGCAAGACCAAACACGTGACCTCTTTCTTCATTATAAAAATAGAAAGATCTATCCTCATAACTTTTGCGTCGATTGTTTCGACAAAAAGCAACTACTATAGCAGGATCTTCATATTTTATTGCTACCTCTCTCTCCATAGCACAAGAGATCACCGGTAAAATTACCAACATACCAAATAACATGATCTTTTCGTTCATAAACATATCCTTAATGTATTTATTATTTTCATTAGGGTTAAGTGTAACGTTGGAACTATCAGTGTCAATTCTCTATAGCAAGATTCGTTAAGACGTGCACAGACATCATATAGCAAAATTTACATTCCCGCGCTCGTCCTGAACTTGTTGAAGGATATCCTCGAGCGCTCGAAGAAATCCTTCAACAAGTTCAGGACGAGCGCGATAAGATGTCTTGAGAATAACTTAATGAATGTTGCTATATCAAAAGAAAAACCGTGAAGACAATCAATTTCTGATCGTTTTCACGGTTCTTTTTGTCTTGTTATCTGAAGAATTTTTTTATTGTGTAGATTTATGACAAATCCAAGCAAGCAATGTTATGACCGATAAGCCGCCACAAAATAGAAGAGCTTTCATTTTTCCAGACCATTTTTTTTCATATTGCGGATGTAAATCTTCTACAATCATTTCTTCATATTGATTATGTATATCTACCGCTACGAAAGTTGCGTTATCTGCCTTTTTATCTTGGCTATTCTTTTCTTGAACCAAATCTCCCATACTTTTGACCAATGCTGCTGGAAACTTATCCCTTGCACAATGTAATTCCATAAGAAGCTCAGTACTCGTTAAATGATTGGTTATTCCATCTGTGGCAAGAATCAATAAATCATTTTCTGGTCCCAATGGAACACATGAATATTCAGGATCAGCAATAATTGCTTGCTTAAATTCAATGCTTCGAAAGTCACCGATTGATCTCGAAACTGCGGGAACTCCAAAATGTCCATCTACGCAAAAACGACCTTGATCTACAGAATCGCCCTTTTTTTTAGCCCCGTTTAGTTTATCCAGTCGAGCTATTTCTTCTTCATTCTTGATTCCATGATCCCTAGTAACGTGACTAAAGCCAAGACCCTCTTTCTTTTTTAACCACATACGAGAGTCACCCACATGAGCAAAATGGATAGTTTTTCCATCATCAGGAATAAAAGCAACACTTGCGGTTGATCCCACATTTGGTTTACTTTTTACAAATGGATCCTCATTAGCCATTTTAAATGCTGCTTTCATTTTTCCTTCGATAGAATTTCCTTCTGCTGTTTCAAAAAATTTGTATAAATTATCTTTCAAAAATAGCGCTACATCAGCGCCATCTTTATCATCATCACCAGACCTAACATACTTATGACCATCAAAAACCCCGACAAATGTACCATATACATCATATACGCTATCTTCAATTCTCCCGTAGAATGCGGCATCTTCCTGATATTTTCTACGATGCTGCCTACTATCAACCGCAACACGAGGACCCTTAACAATTTCTCTTGTTTTAGCATTATGCTGCTGGGCTCCATATGCCAACAAAGTTGCGCTCCCCAACACTACAAACATTAATTTTTTTGCCATCATATTAACCTCAACAAATAATTGTTTTTACTCAATATGTCCAACTGAATATTTCAATTAACAGCATAGCAAAACACTGACAATTTACAATGCTCCCCTATCCCTTTATACTTATAAAATAAGGTTTTTTAGTTAAAAAACAACCAAAATTACAGAATAATAAGCATATGAATCAACGCATTCCAAATCAGTGTCAATTCTCTATCAAAAGAAAAACCGTGAAGACAATCAATTTCTGATCGTTTTCACGGTTCCGTTGATTTGCAAGAAACTTAATGTAAATACAAAAATGTTATTTCTTCCCCCACAGCCAATTCCACCATGCTACTCCTCGTGCATAGATACCACTCGCTGCCGTTTCTTGCTGAGGTGTATTATTTATCTCAGGCCAATTAAATTTTACTACGCACACCGTGATATTGTCTTCACTGCCGCGCTTAATTGCTTCATCTTGCAACCGCTGTGCAGCATTATTTAATGTGATATTTTTTTGCAATTTTTTTTTTACAAAATCAATTGTATCTTGATTATTCATGACATCCCACAATCCATCAGACGCTATGATCATAAAATGATTGCTTGGATTTAATTGCACTTGTTTATAGGCAGGGATAGCAACAATTTGCCCTTCTCCCTGCTCTTTGCAGGATTTATCACCAATTGATCGTGAAATGGCTAATCCATTCACTCGCCATACACCATGATGCTTAATAGTGCCACCTGCATTTTCAATGCGTTTTTTTTCCGCAGGAACATCAGGCTTATGATCATCAGTTGCCAATCCAACAATACCATCTTTTTCGAGCACTGCTCGTGAATCACCAACCCAGGCATAGTGCACTATGTTATTATTATCAATATAAGCAATAACAGCAGTGCTGCCATCAGAAAAATGAGAAAGTGCATATTCTTCTGACAGAGCGAACGCACATTCAAAACGTTGCTGTATCGTTTCACGAGCACATTGTACAAAAGAATTGTGCATATTGTTTCGCAAATATGATGAAGTTTTATCGCCTCCGTGACCATCATACACCGCAAAAAAATCGCCCCTACTTCCAAGAACAGCGTACGTAAATCTATCTTCTTGATACGGACGTTTATTTTGATGAGTCGACACTCCATACGCAACTGTTACGCGTTCTGCTTTATGTGTCGGTGCCATTATTGGTTTTGCTGCAACCACCCGCACAGGCTGCTGAACTGGAGCTTGCAACAGTTGTTGATTATTCGCCATTACAGGCTGTTGAGCAGCTCTTTTCATTGGCCGCTGAGCAGCTGGCCTTACCGGCTGCCTTCTTCTATTTGCCATCTGCAATCTTTGCTGCGCACGCTTTCTTGCCGCCTGATTTTGCATGTTTGCTGCCGCTGATACTTGCAGTTCGACCATCATCGATAAAACAACAGAACATACAATGCGTATTATCTGCTTTGCAACATTTATATTGTTTTTCATATGCTTGCCTTTGATTTTTATTGAGAAATCCAATTACATATTCCAAATTGAATATATCAAAAAGCATGTCCTGTTATCAACAGCTCTCTTTATTTCTCAGCCGCCACCATTTTATAAGCCCTGCCACTCTAGCAGCGTATCACGCTCGGCACATTAAACAGAAATGAAGCCACAAAGATCTGTTTATAACATCTTTGTGGCTTTTATCAAAAAAATAATAGGAAAAATGTATCAATTATTTATTAACGAACAGATCTCAAATAAAGGAATGCAGCGAATGCTATAGCAAGAAAGCCACACCCACCGCCTATCCAATAACAATTATTATAAATCTTTTGACGAAATGATATTTTGTTTTTTTCAGAAGCCAGTTCTTTCAAATTAAGCGCCACAATTGTTATATCATCGGTGACTCCTGCATCCACAGCGTGATTGCCAAGTATCTCCGCCACCTGAGACATACTTTTATTAGCTATATCGATACTTTCCAAAAAGTTTTTCACTTCTTTCTTTTCTTTAAACGCATCCCAAAAACCATTAGAAGCAACAATTAAATGCGTGTAATTAAAATTGCTCAATGGAATCTCTGTGCATTCAGGGATTGCCAAAATAACTGTTTTACTTGGATCAACATCATGTGAACCAATCGATCTTGAAATTGATAAACCACGAGAAGCTCCTTTCAGCAAGGCATATGTTCGAGGATTACCTTTAACATTACCCACACTTCCTCCATAATTCTCTATTCTCATCTTTTCATTCTTTCTATTCGGCACATGCTCAGTCGTAAAAAAAGAATTCTTACCATTATATTCCATGAAGCCTGCACTCGAATCACCAACATGCGCAAGATATGCTATGTTATCTTTCTTTGATATATAAACTACGCTTGCTGTTGATCCCGACGACTTATTATTACAGCAAGTTTTAACTTGGACATCGGCGTCAAGAAAAGCGCTGTTTAATCTTTGCCCTATTGGGACTTGTTTATTTTGAGCAAAAATCATATGTAAATTTTTTTCCAGATACTCAGGTGCCTCAATTCCACTATGTCCGTCATAAACACCAATCCAAAAATCTCCATCCTCAGTTTCATAATACTTGCATCGATCCAGATTCTCTATTCTCCCTTTACCCTGAGCAGTATAAATACCTAAAAAATGCTCCTGTTTTTTGCCTAGCCCCTGCTGACTGGCACAACAAAAAGCCGATATAGCAAGTAGAAACAACAATGTAGCTTTTTTATGCATAAGCCAATACTTTCAATCATAACCTATATTCATAATACCCACTTTTAATTCTACATTTTTCTGCATTTTAATCAAACTGAAAACAACAACCAAAGCGCTCGCAATTTACAAGCAAACGGTATCCCTTTATACTGACAATTAAGGTTTTTTAGTTAAAAAACAACCAAAACTATAGAATGAGAAACAGATGAGTCAACGCATTCCAAATTTACAAGAATTTACTCCTGATAAAATCAGAAATTTTTCCATTATTGCCCATATCGACCATGGTAAATCGACCTTATCAGACAGGTTACTGGAAGTTTCTGGCACCATTACCGAACGCCAAAAAAAAGAACAATTTTTAGATAAGCTCCAAGTAGAACGTGAACGCGGCATCACCGTCAAAGCGCAAACCGCTTCCATGTTTTATGAATACAAAGGTACAAAGTATCTTCTTAATTTAATCGATACACCCGGACACGTGGATTTTACGTATGAAGTTTCTCGTTCGCTCTATGCGTGCCAAGGAGCATTACTTTTGATTGATGCTGCACAAGGCGTGCAGGCACAAACAATGGCAAACTTTTATCTTGCATTTGATCAAGATTTAACCATCATTCCCATCATCAATAAAATCGATCTGCCCAATGCTGATGTGGAAAAAGTTACCAATCAATTTGTGAACTTATTTGATTTTAAAGCAGAAGAAGTCATCCAAGCTTCTGCAAAAGCAAATATTGGCATACCAGAAATTTTCCAAGCGGTTATTGAACGCGTTCCAAGTTTGAAAGTATCTGCAGATAAACCATTGCGCGCAATGCTCTTTGACTCATGGTTTGATGATTATCGTGGTGTTGTGTGTCTTATTGCACTCCATGATGGCATTATCAAAAAAGGTGATACCATCTGCTTGGCGCAAGCAAGTTCCAACTATGAAGTGCTGGAAGTTGGATTGATGTACCCAGAACCAACGCCAACTAATGTACTTTATGCAGGGCAAGTGGGATATCTGATTACCGGTATGAAAACCATTAAAGAAGCGCAAATTGGTGATACGATTTATCACTATAAAAAACCAGTTGAACTGTTTCCTGGTTTTAAACCCGCAAAACAGATGGTATTTGCCGGCATGTTTCCGGTAGATAGTGAAGAAATTGGCCTATTAGAAGAAGCTATTGAAAAATTAACGCTTAATGATGCCAGTATATCGGTTGAAAAAAAGACCTCTGCCGCATTAGGCATTGGATTTCGGTGCGGATTTTTGGGCATGCTTCATATGGAAGTATTTAAACAACGCCTTGAACAAGAATACAACTTATCAGTGATTGCAACAGCACCGAGCGTACTCTATCAAATAAAAATGGCCGGAACGGGAAAACTTGTTGATATTGAAAATCCATCCGATTTTCCTGAACGTAACCATATCGATGAAATTCTTGAACCAATGATTGATGCTACTATTATTGTTCCACAACAATATCTGGGTAGCGTTATTAAGCTGTGTGAAGAAAAACGAGGCAAGCAACAAAACTTAACCTATCTGGATGATACACGCGTTATTTTGAAATATCGCCTTCCCTTAAACGAAGTTGCCATGGAATTTTATGGTGACCTGAAAAGTTTAAGCTCTGGGTATGCAAGCTTTGATTATGAATTTTCTGGCTATGAACCAGCAGATCTGGTCAAAATGGATATTCTGCTCAATGGTAAACCGGTTGATGCCCTTTCCATCATTATTCACCGCGATAGAGCCTTTTATATCGGCCGAGACCTGACTGAACGCCTACAAAAGGTGATCCATCGCCAACTTTTTGAAGTTATTATTCAAGCTGCCATTGGCGCTAAAATTATTGCCCGCGAACGCGTTGCACCATTGCGCAAAGATGTAACCGCAAAATGCTATGGGGGCGATATTATCCCGTAAACGCAAGCTGCTTGAAAAGCAAAAAGAAGGTAAAAAGAAGATGAAACAAGTCGGGTCTGTTGAAGTGCCACAAGAAGCGTTTTTATCGTTACTTAAAAAGTAACACAATAATAATAAGAATTAATTTCAAGATTTAATAATGCCCAACTTGACGTTGGGCACCCCACTTTGGCTTCACCAAAGTGTTTTTTCCTAGTGGGCCCTCATCCGGCCCCCTAGAACCCCAGATGCAAACCTCCGGCTTGATCAAACCCCAGCTTCATAAATTACGCCGGGGACCCCGCTTAAGACGGCGTGCCCGCCGAAGCCTTGGCGAAGGAGGGTTCGGAACTCCGACTCAGTCTGTTCACAGGGCTTCACAGCCTAAGTCATCGTCGAACCTCATGGGACTTTTCATTAAATCATTCAATATAAGTCGGCCTGCCCTTCGTAGCTTTAGCGAAGGAGGGCCCGAACTTATCCCCAACTCCATTTCTTTACGCTGGGGGCCCCCATGTGAAGAGAAGACGGAACATGGGGTTAGAACAGCGGCGCCTCATCAGATTTTTCATTAAATTATTTCTCACGACACGCTTTCAGCAAATAGCATGATATAGTCTCACAGTTCATATTTTCTTCAATTGGGTACCCGGCTGAAGCAAAGCCTGAGTTCGTATCCTTTTGCCCCAATTCCACTTGTATCCTTCTATCATTTGCCAATCAACCACCACCCAGCTGCGCATATCTTCCTCCTTCGCTAAAGCTACGGCGGAAGCTCGCCTTGCCGGCCTGCCCTTCGTAGCTCGTAGAGCGAAGTAGGGTGATAGAGGCAATTATCCATTATAAATCCATTCGAGTTTAATCCCGCGCTCATCCTGAACTTGCTGTGCCCTCCGAAGCTTTAGCGAAGGAGGATTGAAGGATATCTTCGAGCGCTCTTTGAATATCGGGCCAGTTTAATGGGATTTGCTATACATAATAAAAGAACCATTCCCAAGTTTTTATACTTTAAGAATGGTTCTTTTATATCCATCAAAGCTTTGTATTATTTTCCATACTTTTTATCTATCGCTTCTTGGATAGTTTCAACCAAACCATGTACCCCATTGATTTCTTCTTGTTGGGCTGCTTGCAAAGGTGTAAGACCAGCAAAGTTGGCAAGCGTGGGATTAATATCTGTGTGTGATAAAAGATGCATCAAATTAAATTGACTAGGCCAATTAGGGGCATCATTTTTAAGACAGTGCATAAGAGCAGTATTACCTTGTAAATCCTGTTGATTTATATCAATAGCGGGATTACCCACGAGTAGTCGAACAGCCCAGCTACAACTATCATATTGAGAGGCAAACATTAATGCCGTCATACCATCTTTATTTGCTTTATTTATGTCCACATTGTGTGAGAAAAGAAACGTCATCATAGATGCTAAAGCTCCAGCATTTTCAAATCTCCTTCTCATTAATGATAAAGCTACCAATGGTGTGATTGATGTTATTTTTGCAAAATACCGTTTACCGTTGGTAGGCTCACTTATCCCTTTATACGTAAATTCAACATCCACATCTTGAGGTAAGGCATTTATTCCAGCAACAACATCTATGTCACCCTTATTACGACAAAGAACAAATAAATCATTTTGTATTTGCAGACGGCGTTTTGCTTGCCGTGTCTGTAAAGCTTTTGCAGCTTCTTCATCAGAAACATCAAACCTTTTTGCAAGGTTTTTTATAAGCTGAAGGCAATTCTGTGAATTATTAATGAATTGTTCCAAATGCGTACTTGTTTGCGCAAGAAGGTTAATTATATGGCCGGCTTCTTGAAGCGTTTTTGCAGAGGTATATTCTCCGAGAAAAGACACTATAGTCAATTGTGTATCGGATGGTAAATCACCAAATGCAAAGAATGTTACCGGCTCTGAACGAATATAGGTAAGAAAATGTTTAAGCCCGACCGCACTCAGCAGAACGCCACCGGCAAGAGCTGCCCATTTGTAATTTGAAGGATCTGGTGAAGCTGGCTCCATTGCATAGATGTTAAAGTTTATTGCAAATAAAAATATTGCAAGAATGGAATTTTTCCCTATCTTCATATCATTTTTCCCTTTTTATAGTATAAATAAAATATTTTAACTAATTTCATAATAGCAATAATTGCAATTTCAAAACAAGCAAAACAAACGATTCAAAAGATAGATAAAAAGATATAGCAACATTCATTAAGTTATTCTCAAAAACATCTTATCGCGCTCATCCTGAACTTGCTGTGCCCTCCGAAGCTTTATGCGAAGGATGGGTTGAAGGATTTCTTCTAGCGCGTCTTTTTTCTCCAAAAGATTAATTGATTTTTTTTATGCAATAAGCGCTTGATCCTTCAACCCGCCTTCGCTAAAGCTTCTGCGGGCAGGCAAGCGGGTGTTTACTGCTGAGCCTGTTTAACCCCATGCTTCATTCCCTACTACGCCAAGACTACGAAGGGCACAGTCATTTCACACGGGAACCCCGGCATAGAGAAACGAAGCTGGGGATAAAAGCATCAGGATGAACGGAAAACGGAATAATTGAAAGTCTTTTTTTAGCTTATTTCTTAATTGCCTCCATAGCCGGCAAGGCGAACTTCACCCTACTCTCACTTTCATAGAAAGAATTAAGTAAAAAGTCTGATGAGGCGTGCTGTTACGAAGTACTCGTGAGTGTTTACGGCTAGGAGGCTTTGCGAGTAGACGGGAACACGAGTTCACGCCGAAAGAGATAAACCAGGATGGTTTTGTCGGGGGGTGCAGGGGGTTTGGACAAAAAACCCCCTGCGAAAAAACACTTTGGTGAAGCCAAAGTGGGGTACCCAGCGCCAAGCTGGGGATTATTCTTATTCTTAAAAAAAGGGCGTAATCCCAAGGCCAAGTTGGGATAAATAAGGGTTTTTTTGTTGAAACCATTGCCCTTTAGTTTCTAATTGTAATATATTTAAGTAGAAATATATTGTTTATAATACAAAAAAAGGGAGACCTCTATGAAAACTCATAAAGACCACGGACATCATACTGATGCTTCAAACGATCACAAAAATAACGAGCATGGCCTTGAAAATGGCAAAAGCCGTTATTTTGGCAATCATGAAAATAGCAACAGCAAAGAATCATGCAACAGCAATTGCCAAGAAAAATGCACCTGCACCTGCCAAGATTGCGATTGCAAAGCAGATTGCCCTGAAAACTGCTGCGGTTAATCCATAAGCACAAAAAGGGTTTTGTAATGAAAAGCAAAAAAAGTTTAATCGCGCTTCTCATGATCATAGCCGTAACATTCACCAGCGTACTACCTCATGGCGGAGGCCATGGTGGAGGAGGTCGTGGTGGTTGGGGCGGACGTGGTGGCTGGGGTGGTCGCGAATGGGGTGGTCGCGGATGGGGCGGCTGGCGTTGGGGTGGCTATGGACTTGGGCTTGGATGGGGCTGGGGCTATCCATATTGGGGATGGGGTTACCCATATGCGGGTGTCAATCTCCGCGCGAATAGAGAAGCTGAAGAGAAAGCTCGGTATTACGCTGACAAAGCAGAAGATGCTAACCGACGCACTCAAGCTGCCAATCGCCGTATTGAAAAAGCCAAGCAACGCACTAAAACAAAACGAAACATAAAAACTGGACGCGGTAATAGGCCAAAACAACAACAACAAGCACCCAGAAGAAATTACCAATACGATGAAAATGAAGAATATGAAAACGATTACGAAGAATAATAGGCACTTAACATTAAGGACTATTGTATGAACAGAATTATAAAATTACTCACCCTCGGCATACTAGCGAGCATGCTCTTGATAACATCAGATGTATTCCCTCGTGGACGCGGCGGCGGAGGCCGTGGCGGACGTGGCGGCGGGCGTGGAGGCCGCGGAGGTGGTCATCGTGGTGGTAAAAATCATGGTGGACATAATCACGGTGGCGGACGTCGTGGTGGATACGATGGCGGCGGCCGATACGGTTATGGCGGTGGATGGGGCGCAGGAACAACGGCAGCCGTATTGGCAACAACAGCCGTTGTGGGAACCGCTGCAGCTGCAAGCGCAGCAAATGCAAATCGCGCTGCTGCTGAAAGCCAACAATCAGAAGCTGAATATTATGGCAACGAAGAATAATAAATAAAAGGACACTCTCATGAATAAAAGAATAATGGCGATATTGATGACAGTCATAACGAGCATGCTGCTCGTAACACAAGAAGCAATTACACACGGCGGCGGCGGTGGCGGTGGCGGTGGACACGGAGGCGGTGGTGGAGGATTCCATGGTGGTGGTGGCGGCGGACGTGGATTTGGTGGCGGAGGCCGCGGTGGCGCAGGCCGCGCAAGTGCCGGCAGAGCATCAGGTGGGCGTGCAGCAAGCACCGCTCGAACAAGTCGCGCAAGCTCCTCATCAGCAAGTAGAGCTGCTCGTCCAGCAGCTACAAGCAGAGCAGGTGCTGGAGGTAGAGGTAACAGAGCCAATGCGAGTAGAGGCCGTGGAAATCGTGGACGCGGTGGTCGTGGTCGTGGTGGTCGTGGATATGGCTATGGCTATGGCGGCGGCTGGTTCTGGGGCGGATATGGTGCCTTGGCATATACTGATTTCTTGTTAACATTAGGCCTTATAGCTGTATTATCGACAGATCCATTAGCAGGCACTGCTGATTATCCGTATCATTCTGACTATGATGATCGTTATTACCAAACACAAGCAGATGCTGATCGCGCAGAACAAGCAGCAAGAGAAGCAGAAGAAGCAGCAGATAGAGCAGAAAATGCTGGCGACGGTGAAGAGGAAGAAGAACAACAATAATAAAATACACTTAATAAAGAAAAACAGGGTATACCTTCAGGGTATGCCCTTTGTTTTTATGCTCAATCTTAGTTATGCTGAGTAGTATAATTTATTATTTTCACAAAAGAAGGAAGTCTGTCCATGCAATCCACAACACCAGATTTGGAACAAAAAAAAGAAAAAACTGATCATATATTTTCAGGAAACATACTTATTTTGTGGGCATATGACATCGGCGAAGATATTAATTTATCAAAAATAGAAGAAACTTCTGATATTGTTAAAGTACCCCTTCAACTTCCCAAACATTTTAAGCAATACAATGTCCCCCTTGCAATTGAACGTCCCCATCCTCATGCTCACTCATTTTGCATTAGTAGCAAAATACACAGCTTTGGAGCCATCTCTTTAACGTATAAAATTCCGTTCCGTGACACGTTAGAAAATCTCCGCGTCAATTGCAATGAACTTGCCAATAAATATCAGCACCAAAGCGCACTTGATGCCAAATCAATCTATAAAAAAATAGAACCTTTTATTGTTCAGCCAAAGTTTTTCCAAACAAGTGCCTCATACGTCATTATTCAGATTGACCCGCAACCAACGGCACTTGATTTGACACAACTACAAAAAGAATATGGCAGCACTATTGCCTCAACACTGCGCTTTGAAACAGAAATACTTTCAGAGTTTCAGAAAAATGAAATATTAGATTCAGCAATCGGCTATTTCCGTGGCAGTTTGATTGTGATCGATATCGATGCTGCATTTGTCTATGAAGAAGATTATGATGATATTATCGATCTTTTTGAATTTGCCAATATCCAACAACTTGAACTGCGCTTTTTCGATCGTCTTTTGGATCAGCAAATTAATACCATTTATGAACGCAAAGAAACCAACTTATCTTGGGGCGCCTATCTGCCCTTCTTTGGCACCTTTTTCAGTGATCCTGTCGGTCAATTGAGAAAATTGAAAGCTGATATTTCAGTGATCACCGAGCGCCTAGAAAGTAGCATAAAAATTGCGGGCGAACCCTATTATTCAGAAATCCATAATTTATTAGCAGAAAAGCTTGATCTGAAAAATTGGCATGAGGGAATTGATAGAAAATTGAGAATAGTTGAAGACGTGCAAACAGTGTTCCAGCAAAAAATTGATACAACCCGCGAAGATCTTTTTTCAGTGCTTATTATTATCTTAATTTTTGTTGAGCTGATGTTTGGTATTTTGAGTTATTTAAAAGGGTAAAGTTTCGCGGGGTTTTCTTGTCCAAACCCCCGCACCCCCAGACACAAACCTCCGGTTTGATCTCTTTCGGCCCGAACTCGCATTCCCGTCTACTCGCAGAGCCTCTTATCCGTGAACACTCACAAGTCCTCCGGAACAGCGGCGCCTCATCAGACTTTTTATTTCAGAACTTATCAAAAAATTAATCTTCTCTCAGAATCTTGTGAAAACTCTTCGCGCTCGTCCTGATGCTTTATCCCCAGCTTCGTTTCTCTACGCCGGGGTCCCCGGGTGAAATGACTGTGCCCTTCGTAGCCTTGCCGTGCCCTCCGAAGCTTTACGCGAAGGATGGGGCGTAGTAGGGAATGGAACATGGGGTTAAAGCTGGTTCAGGACGAGCGCGGGAAAAAAATTATAATGGTAGAATTTTAGCTCAAACTCGCGCTTATTTTCTTGTGCTATAAAAATATACTATCACAACAGCCACCAGACTTATTCCGCCGATCACAATCGTATTTTCAACGCATTTTTGGCGCAATACAAATAACGCCTGATTCAAAAATTTTCTCCATCCTAACTCATCGTCATTTGCATCAATTGTTTCTTCTCTTTTTCTGTCAGATTTATCTTGTATTGTACTCAATATTTGTCTTTCTTTTCCTCTTTCTAATGCTAATAAAGCAAGCTTTTCATCGTATCCGCCAGCTCCAAAACAAAAACCATATATATATTCTCCTATTTCTTTTTTCTCTTTAAAGTTTTCAAGAAATGGTCCCTTTCCCCTGACTTGCTCAATCTCCCGTGTAATATAATTTTGCCAAGGGTCATAAAGATCTTCTGGAAATGGCTCGCCATACATTTCTACGGCCATAATCGTTAATTGAGATAACTCTTGCACAGGCAATTTATTGAAAAACTGCTTTTGTTCTGCATCTACCTGAGCAACACCACTTTTGAATCCTTCTAAAGTAGCTTTGATAGGATCCTGGATTGCGTATCGATAACGCGCATACTGATAAAAGTTATCTAAATCTTTCTCGCTAACACCAGGATAATCAAAACGACAGTTTGTTCCTGTTTTATTGCTTATATGAGGGATACTTAAAGCAATATGTAATCCTATCTCACGACAATTATGACCACTCCATAAAAAAAATGCTTGAGAAGCTTGAGGAAATCTTGATCGTGTTAATTCCATTCCATACGTTGATGTACAAAAAATCAAAATCATGATCACAAATATTTTTTTCATAGAATTCTCATTTTTAGAATTAACAAAAAAGAGAAGCAAATAATATGCCTCTCTTTTAAAAATTGTTTTCAATGTATTCATCACGCTTACTTTGCAACACTGACTGTTGCCGGACGAATAATTTTATTATGTCGCTCAGGTTCAATATACATCAATGTTTCAGGATATTTAAGATTAAAAACCCAATCATTCCTGACTGAGTCTTTTTTTGTATATTTCTTTGTCAGCCTACGATGGATCGGATACGAAGTTGCAGCAACATGATATATAAAATCGCAAGAACACCCGTGAACTGTAACACTGGTTGACCAAATTTAGTATACATTGCTCTCGCCCAGGAAATGCGAGCATCATTGCTATCAAAACCTATTGGATTATTAGTTTTGTATAGATCTTTTAAAACAGGAAGAACCGTTGCGAGCGTTCGAGCATTCGCACCCGACATTAAATTCGTTAATTTGTTCAAATCATTATCTTTTAATAAGGTCATATATTTTGCTAAAAACAGTAATGCCTTAAGATCTTGACCATTTATACCTTTAAAAGATTTGCCTGTCTCTTTACTATCTTTGAGCCCAGGAACAGTTGCTTGGACATCTTTAGAAATCTGGATAAAACAGTTACCATGCGCACAAGTATCTGCAATTAAAGAAAATTTTTTGCTATCGTAAGCATTTACTAGATATTTTCCTTGCGTATACTCTGGCTCTTTTTCAATGCGGCTGGCTCCTAATTCCGTTACAAACGTATTCAAAATGTGCAAATTTTGATCTGAAAGCGATTGGATAAAACTATAATGAGTTACCGGTGTTTGATTTAAAAAATTCTGTATTAAGTTAATATTTGCCTTAGAAAGCGAAGAAACGCCTAAAAATTGTTTATTGCTAATAACTGCAGATCGCAATACTGGAAAAGAATTGACAACACGATCTGATACCTGTACAAATTCTTTACCTATGCCATACTCACCCAAATAAAGTGAAAATAGATTCCTATCATATAGCGTATTAGTATTTCCTTGCCATTGCATCACATTAGAACATTCAACTACATGAAAATCGTTACTACCATCAAAACCTATTGGATTATTAGTTTTGTATAGATCTTTTAAAACGGGAAGAGTCTTTTGGATTGTTCGAGCACGCGTATTATCAATTAAGTCCGTTAACATATTAAAAGATTTATTTTTTAAATGGATCATATATTTTGCTAGAAACAGCAATTCCTCTTCATCTTGACCGCCTATACCTTTAATAGATTTTTCTGTCTCATTACTATCTTTGAGTCCAGGAACGGTTGCTTGAACATCTTTGGTAATCTGGATAAAACAGTTACCCTGCCGACAAGTATCTGCAATTAAAGAAAATTTTTTGACATCATGATCATCTAACAAATATTTTCCTTCCGTATATTCCGGCATTTTTTCAAGTCGAGCTCCTCCTAGTTCTGTCATAAGACTATTCAGAATCTCCAAATCGTTTTCTGAAACATCTCGTATAAAACTATAATAAACTGCCCCTTGAGCATTTAAATATTTCTGCATTAAGATAATATTTTTATCAGAAAACGAAGAAATCTCTACAAATGGTCGATTGTTAATAACTGCAGATCGTAATTTTGGAAAAGAATCGACAATATCATCTGATACTTGTACAAAACTTTTACCCGTGCCATATGTACCTAGGTAAAGTGAAAGCATGCCCTTATTATATTGTGTATCATTTTCTCCTCGCCATACCTTTACCTCAGAACAATGAACTTGGTTATCGCTATCCATCCCCATCATCCCCGCAACCGATGCCAACAAACTGATCGCTATCGCTATATTTTTCATCACGATGCATCCTCATATCAATAATTGTTATATATAGTGCTTATTGTGCAACACTGACTGTTGCCGGACGAATAACTTTATCATTCATCATGTAGCCTTTTTGTAACACTTGGATAATATCGCCCGATTGGTGTTGCTCAGATTCAACAGACATCAGTGCTTCATGATATTTGGGATTAAATACAGAAAAATCAGTAATTGGTTGCACGCCATATTTTGTAAGCAATTTTTCAAGTGATTGATAAATCATTTCAAAACCAGCAAGCCATGCAAAACCTTCAGCTGATTCACGCTTTTTCTCTTGTTCAAGAGCACGTTCGAAATTATCAACAATATCCAAAAGATCCAAAACAATACGCTTTTGAGCATCATGCGCCCAATCTGCACGCTCAGAAGTTACTCGTTTTTTATAATTTTCAAAATCTGCCGTTAATGTAAGATATTTCTCAGCCCACTCGCCAATATGCGCTTCCGCTTTTTCTAAAGCTTCTTTATCGCTCATGGCTGGCTCATTGGCGCCGCTTGTTTCTTCTTTATCATTACCACCACCAAAACCGAAAAATTTCTTAAATTTATCATTGTCATTCATAATAACAAATACCCCTTAATTACCATATTTTAAAAAAATAACTATTGCATTGAGTATAACAAATCTTCAGGATGGAGCAATGGGTCTTAAAAAAACACCCTTTTTATGGTACATTTTTTAATGATACAACTTCAGAAAGATTTAAATATGAAATATAAAGTAATACTTGCTCTTGGCATTACCAGCGCGGGAGCTCTTTTGGGTTTCGATAACCCTCACTTTTATCGCGCCACCAATATGTTCCTAGAGCCTCGATTGGAACGTGATTATCTCAGCACCTTTGCGGCCACTCTCGGTGGAGGATCAACGGACAAAGGACGCTCAGCCAACAATACTATCGTGCCGCTGTTTGATATTTATGGCCCTCAAACATTGCAAGAACTGAATGCAAATACACCATTCACTAATCCAGATAACCCCTATGACGCACTGTTGAATGAACTTGCAGCATTGCCACAACGTGCCAATTTTGCAACCGTTTCAATCGATGGGCAGTTTCATATCGTAGAAGCTAATCTCTCTTGTGCACAAAACTTATCCAAGGGCCTCTTTTTATTCTTCCATCTGCCCGTCAGGCGTCTCAAAATAAGCGATACAACTTTCACCGATCTTTCCCCTGACGATGCTACCTTTCCCAATAAAAATACCCCCATATGGCAGGAGGTCTTTCAGAATATTTATCCATTGCTTGGTAGCTATCATCTGAATGCATGCGCAACCACAACCACTGGCGTGGGAGATCTGAGTTCGTGGCTCGGCTGGACTTATAATTATCAGGAAACAGAAACATTAGATTTTGTTGATTTCACTTGCATGACAGGATTTTTGGCGCCTACCGGCAAACAACATAATGAAAATAAACTATTTTCACTGCCGACCGGCTATAACGGGCATTGGGGATTTCCCCTCTGCGCAATGGCATCGATTGGGTTTTATGAATGGGTAACCATTGGTGGTTACTTTAATTCTCTCTTTTTTATTAATAAAGAACATGCGATGCGAATAAAAACGGATTGCACGCAGAACGGCATTATAAAACTCGCATGCGCGCGTGTATCTGATCACCGTGGGCCACTCATTCATACCGGCTGTTATTTTAAAGCGGATCATGTTGGCCATGGGGTTTCAGTAACTGCTGCTTATTCATTTGCATCTCAACAAAAAAGTCGCCTGACACCCTGCGATCCTATTCTTAATCGTTCCATCATGAATCATGATTCAACTCTTGCAGGATGGAATATGCACACGTTTAATTTTTTAGGAGAATATGATTTTTCTCGAGAAGATTCAACCGTTGGCAATCGCATTGGTCTTTTTTATAATTTGCAGGTTGCGGGTAAGCGAGTATTCAATACCAATGTTGTTGGTGGGACTTATGGGGTAGAGATTTCGTGGGATATGTAATATCCCTTCAGCCCTCACAATTACATTGAGTTAAAAAGAATGGATTAATGCCCAATTTAGTTGGGCACCCAACATTAATTTCATTAATGTTAAATACCTAGGGGCCCTCATCCGGCCCCTAGAACCCAGATGCAAACGTTCCCTTTGATCCCCATGAGATACAACTTATCCCCAGCTTCGTTACTCTTCGCCGGGGTCCCCGTGCACAATGAGCCTACTTCGCCAAGGCTACGAAGGCCGCGAATGGAGCATGGGGTTTATAACAGCACACCTCATGGGATTTTTCATTAAATTATTTCTAGGAAAGTGAGAGTTGGATGATCTTCATCTTGAATGGGGTCCCCGGCGCAGTTTACGAAGCTGGGGTTAATAGAGGCAGTTAATCAGTCCACTTCATCTACAATGCTTATTTTGCGAGGCTCTTCTCGCCGAAGCTTTTCTAGCTCTGCTAGTTGCTCACCATACACAGTTGGGGTAAAATTTGATACACTCGTTGGCGTTGCCATATTATCAGCTCGTATCGCTTCAAATAACAAGTCCGCTATCTGCTCGTTCGATAACCATTTTTCTTCTTTTTGTTGAGAATGTAGCACATCTTTTTTTGCCACTTCAGGTTTTGCCACTTCAGGATTCTTTTGTACTGCTACCGTGTGAAAATCTGGCGCATTTCGCCGAGCAAGATTTGGTACTTTCACTATTCCATACCCTCTAGCCATATTATGCGTCGCATGATCCAGAGCATTGAAAATAGTAACTTTGTTGCGATCTGTAATGAAATCTGGAAATTCTGCTCTGGTAACATGAGTAGCTCCCAGAATCATCAGAACAATCAACATAATCTTTTTCATAAAAATTTTATCTCTTTCAATAGATACTATATAAAAAAAGCAGCATTAGAAATTAATTAAACGAATGGACTTGGATAATGTCTTTTATGCTCATATTTAGACTTTTTCGGCTTATTTTGCGCAGAAAAATCTGGGGCATTTTGTTGAGAAAAATCTGGTGTCTCTACCATATTAATCTGCCCAATGTTATTGTGCGTTGCATGATCTAAAGCATCGAAAATAGTAGGCCGCCACCTAGGAGAAATATTGTTATCGATTTTAGCAAACAAACGATCTTTATAGTAATCTCCTAAATCAACCTTTGCCTTGGCAGCATTAACCACCACCACAGCCATTAGAGCAACCAATATAGTCTTTTTCATAGGAACTTTACCCCCAAAAATATAAACAATAACTTTATATTTTTCAGCATAGCAATTCATGAAAAATTGTCAAACTGAAACGGGCCTTAGGGGTGGAATAACGCGCCTTGGATGGCCGCAAGCACTCCTTTGGCACATTCGATAAAATCTGCGTTCTCTGGGGTAACGGCAATTATACCTACTAATTCGCCAATTTTATTGGTCACCATGGCAAGATACGTACTATCTTCTGGAAGAACGGTATCACCGCTCTTCATCATGCAATTGACAGCATATTGTGCCAATACAAGCTTGCTGAGCAGCTGATCGAAGGGAACCGGAGCATTATTATCGTGACTATGCATTAAAACTTGCCAGGCATGCATCACATATTCGAGACTTTTTTGATAGTATGAGACAGGAAAAAGATGATCAAAAGATAAAGAAATAGATGAGATTTGCTGCGCATGGATGTTGACTGAGGCAGAGAAGATTAAAAAAATGAGCAAAAAGATGTTGATTGCGCTATTTTTTACACTAGTTCCCATCAGAATCCCCCTTGCCTAAGCCCTCCACTTACTTTCACTATTGCAGAAAGAGGATATTATAGTCAATGGATATTCAAATAGAATTTAATTTAGGCTTAATAGCAGATCTCACCTTTTACAGCGATCTTTACTATTAAGCCTAATATTGCATTTTATAATGGGTGCCCATTGGAAGGAAGCCTACTTTCCATGAAGCTACGACTGTGTCCTTCGCCCGCTCATCCTGAGCTTGTCGAAGGATAGCGTAGGAGGAAGACCGCTGCTGAAAATGGGCTATTTAAAACGGTAACCCATCTTCAAACGGCGGTTCATCCTGAAAGTCTATTTCCCCAGTGGCAGGAGCAGGTTCTGAATCTTTTTTTACGTTTTTTGCTGCCTTTACGCGAGTCTGTGCTTTTTCAAGTTGCGCAAGCAAATCACGCTCAACCGGATTGTTCGGATTAAGTTGTACACCAGACTGAGATGAAGAAGAGGAAGAAGAAGAAAAATCAGATGCTGATGCTTGTTCAAATGAATTTTCAGCAGCAAAGCCTTCTGCCATAGCTCCATTAGACAAGAACTTAACGTTTTCTGCAACGATGGAATGCTTAGTGCGTTTTTGGCCAGATGCTTGATCATCCCATGAATCTTGTTTTAAACGACCTTCAATTAAAACAGAACGACCTTTTTGCAAATACTGGCGGCAGCTTTCTGCTTGAGCGCCCCACACATCAATATCAATAAAACATACTTCTTGCACCATGTTACCTGATTGTTTGTTCTTGAATTGACGATTTGTTGCTAAACCCAAACGACACACACCTTGTCCAGAAGGAAGACTGCGATATTCAGGATCTCTGGTTAAATTACCCATTATAATTACACGATTAAACGATGCCATAATTGTCCTTTCAGTCTGTGCTGTGGATGTATATAAAAATTTTTACCTTTTTTGATCATAACAGAAAAATATCTTTTGCTAAGCGCTATTTTTTCTGAATTAATCCTAAAAAGGAATATTTTTTAAACATATCTTCAATGATTGCACGTTTAGCCGCCACTGGATATTCCTGAGATTCAATGCGTTCAAGATCACGTATAAAATCCACTTGCACATTTTTCTTCACGGGTAATTCTCTTTGCGCACGTTTTTTTAACATATAAACAAGATAGACCATTTCTCCATACTGTTCATCATTGAGTGGTTTTGATGGATCAACAAAAAGAGAATTAATTTCCACAAGCGACTTGCGCAATGGTCCATAATTTTTTTCCATGAGTTTTTGATATCCAACATATGCTGCGCCAGCTGCAAGAACTGCAGGAATTAAAAGAACAACTTTAGTAACAGCTGAATATTGTTTTTCATATTGTTTCTTTTCAGCAAGAGCATATTCTTGAGCTTCACCTAATAATTGCATAGTCTCCAGCTTTCCCCCAATAAGTAGCCCTCGTCCGTAATCTTTTAGATTTTGAGCCCATTTTCCCGCTTGTTCAGCGGAAGTAAAAGGTGAATAAAGCGAAAGATTGATCGACTCTTTTTCACCTACCTCTTCTACAAATTTTTCATATGCTGAGTAATTGTTATTTTCAAAGCCTTTTAGAACATTGCTTGCGTCCTCTTGCAGGGAATATTTTTCACCCATTTTGATTACAAAATCTTTTGCCATTTCAATTTTGGTTTCATTAGAAGCAGAAAGTGATGGTAGTATGCGACTCTGATCAGATTTTTTTTGCCATCCTGGAGTTAATGCATCTTTAAGCGTTGCCGTTACCGGATCAATAACAGTAGAAAATCCTTGCTGTGCTGTAGCAAAAGAACTTTGAACCTGCGCAGCGGTGATATTATTATAAGCATAGTTCATTCCCATCAATAACAATCCCGATTTAAACCAATTGCGCGCAACAAAAGATGGCATTTCAGTTTCTTCTATATCAGCTAAAATATCATCTTTGAACCGATCAACCCGCTCAAGCTTTGATATCAATTGATATACACGAGCAATAAAAGGAACTGGTTCAGGTTGCTCTGCTTTTGGCGCAATACGCACTAATGCAGTAAGTAACTGGTCAATCCACTCATAGCTTTTTGTATAATCAACCAAGAATGCGTCTTTATATCCTTGGTTGAATGCAGTTCCGCATTCAGATAGCTGCCCTAAAAGAACATATAATTCTCCCTGATGACTGCGTAGTATATCAAGATTAGTTTCTATCTCATCTTCTTGTTTCGGACCGGTGACCCATTTTAAAGGATTTTTACTGACAAAATAGCTCCATGGATGATCTCTTTGATATTGCCAATAGGTGATCCGACTATCAATTTCTGAAAGCGCATCAAGAATCTGGCTGCGGGCAACATCGTATAGAAGTTTTCCGCACTTGACCATCAGATCACTATTTTCTTTTTCGTATGCAGGAATAGCGGAAGTTTCGGTAGGATATTGCTTGATCGCTCTGGTAAGCAATACAACTGCTTCAGGGATGGCTTTGATAATGAGTTGAGGTTTTTTTGCTAGCTGTGCAGCGGATAAGGATAATGAGCTGCAGCTTGCGACCAGGATAGATAGAAATAATGATTTTTTATTAAACGTATTCACCTTGTCCCCTTTTTAATTAGACAATGACTTTTTGTTTGGAAGTATAACGCATTAAAAATAGAGATCGCTAGTTATGGACTAAGATCGAATAGATATCCGTATAGCTCCCCGCGCTCGTCCTGAACTTGTTGAAGGATATCTTCGAGCGCTCTTTTATTGCTTCTTTTTTTGCAAGAGATTCAATTTTTGAATTGTTTGCCAATCATTTTTCATAAAAGCTTCTTTTTTCTTACGAGACCAACCTTTTAACTGCCGCTCTGCATGAAAAGCATCATCCCTTGTCGGAAAACTTTGCACAAGCATCAACTCTAAAGGTCTTTTATCTTTTGTATAGCAATTACTAATTGCGCCTAAATAATGCTCTGACAAACGACGTTCAATGTTATCAGTATGTCCTATATAATAGGCACCATTGGCACATTTTAAAATATACACATAAAATTGATCTTGCATGAATAATCTTATTGTGCGCTCGAAGATATCCTTCAACAAGTTCAGGACGAGCGCGGGATATGACCCGATACAATTATTTATTATTAGTTTTTTTAGATATAAAAAAATATAAATCGTTATGCCGCAATTCTTCCCAAGAACGCATATTTATTGAACATATTTTCAACAATACCGCGTTTAATCTGAGCAGAATATTGTTTTGATTCTAGTTTTGCAACATCAGTTAAAAATTCATCGACCATCACATCTTTCAGATAACGTGCACGATTTTTGAGTTTGCAAACTAAATATATAAGTTTGCCATAATCATGGTCATCAAGATGGTCCGCTGCCTCTATTAATAGCCCATTAACATCTGAAAGCGCAATACGTATGAGAGAATAATCACGTGAGGTTATCCATTGATATAATTTACTTGCCCCTAAGCACGTAATACCCAAAGGAATTAATGAAGTAAACATAAGCGTTAATTCATGATCTTTTAATTGTTGAGTGGCAAACTTGAGTAAACTATCTGTCTGAATGGTAAATCTTTCTATGATTACCGCAGCTAACTGAAATAATCTGAGAATATTTTTATCTATGATAACGGTATATTTTTGGATGGGATCCAACACTTGATCAATCACCTTAATATAATATTTGACTAGTACTGCCTGTATCTTCAATTCAGGATCGGTACGCCATACTCCGTTAAAAAAACTATCTGTTGCCTTATAAATGCGATCTAATGCTTCTTCATATTCTTTTGCTTCTTTTTCTTTACCAATCACCACACCATTTTTTTTAATTGCTTCAATTTTTATAGCAATTTTTTCCATATCTCTTCTGATGTCTTCTTCATTAACTACTTTATAGCCCTTTTTCACATCTCCAATGAGATCATCCAAAGAATTTATACCATCTTGTCGCAACGACGTAAGATTCTTTGCCAACTCTTCTGCTATATCTGCATCGGTTGTTTCTGCAACAGCAACCAACTCATTGGTTAATTCTTCCAAACTTTTTTTCCTATCCATACTTACCTGACTTCCCTCGCTTGCCATTTGCTCTTGCGATGCTGGTCTCTCTATCTCTTTTTTTGATTCATCGGCCTTTTTTTCATCAGAAAAAATGAGTTTTCCTCTCTCATAAATCTTTTTGAGTGGATCGATTAACAAAATAAGAAATTTTTCAGCCTCATCGTGCGATCTCATGGCAATTGAACCGATAACTTCAGGATTTTTTGAACTGTAATGGATAAGATAGGTAGCAGCTGCAAGCATTGTTGTATAGGCAAGCCAGTTACGCACAAAATGATTTGGTTTTTTTGTGATAGCGATAGAAGACAGACATTCTTTTCTGAAATTATTTACTAATTTAATCTTAGTCTCTAACTGAGCAGCAAGCGCATCAAACCGCGCACCATCAGAACTATAATCAGATGAAATTTTCATACAAGATACATTCTCAAACAGTTGCTCAATCCATGCATAGCACTCTTCATAATCAACCCCGACCTGGATAAATGAATGAGCATGTTCAGTAAGGACTCCCAAAAGCGTATATAACTCGCGCTGCTTATGTTCAAGCTTATTTAAATTATGAGCAATTTCTTTATGTTGCTCTTTACCGATAACCCATTTCACGGGAGATTTACTGAAAAAATAGTTGAACTGATGATTCTGTTGATACTGCCAATAGACAAAAAGATTATCAATTTCATGCAATGCGCTCAGAATTTGAGTGCGTGCATCATGTAAAAAAACTTGCGTACAGACCAACAGAAGAGCGCTGCACATCTGTTCATATCGCTTATATGCCTCGCTATCACTATTGGCATCATGCTTGACCATTGCTTGATGAGCAGATCGTATACGATAAAGAAGAACTGTTGCAGAAAAATTTCCATAATTTTTAAAAAGATATCGTATCTCTTTCTTATACGATACATTTTCATCAGATGCGCGTTGTGTAGTATGAAAACTCTTGGCATCAGCATGTTTTATATATCGAGCGACAGCTTGTTTGAATTCAAGAGCAGGCTTGTGCTGATCCTGTGCGGCAGCATTAAGAAATGCCGTTGCATGCAAAGACATTATGCTAAAAATGATTGCCGTTACCAACTTTGATATTTTATTCATGATTATTCTTCCAAGATTGAATGCTACATTCCTATCATACCAGAAAAAGAAGCTTCCCTAAACAGGGGGACCATTTCAGCCTGAAACATTGCCCTCGATCTGCTCATCCAAAGAACAGATAAGCCCATTGAATGCCCCTATCATTTTTTCAATCTGGATAACACACTGCTCTATTTTCTCTTTGATTTTCATCTTTTTCTCATAAACCGTCGCCCGCTCGGCCTTACTCAAACAGCTCTTTTCACCACAAGCATAATCATTTACCCGTGTTATCGCCGCTTGCGTCACCAAAAATATTGTTTTTGAAAGATCAATCAATGCACCCGATAACCGCGTCCCCTGCACAATGAGCTCTCCATCGAGTTCTGTATTTTGTTGTTCAGAAACAGATGGCTTTTTACCTTTTGGCTTAATAAACTCCTGGCATATTGAATAAGCGCCACAGGCCGCCAGAATTATTAATACTATGCTGAAATATCTTTTTTTCACTAAAATCCTTTCAAATCCACAAGAGAATCGCATGTTGTTTTTTTCTCCGTTCGCCCTGAGTGTTTTTTGTCTTCAAAAAATGTATCGAAGGGTAAACTAAAATTTTATTCCCTAAAAAAGGATGAATGAACTACACCCTTCGATACTTTTTATTACGCTACGCTTCATAAAACACTCAGGGCGAACGGATTTTTTATTTTTTGAGCATGCGCAAACCAATGCGCGCGTATTGCACCGATGAAGCCCCAATAAAAAATATCATAATTCCAAGCATTACGTAATACGTTGTGATAGGTAACCAACAAAAAAAATAACACGCAAAGAGCCACATAATAAAAAGCATCTGAATGCAAGTCGTCGTTTTTCCCAGTAATGTCGGATGAATATCCAAATGCCCTTGAAGACGGTAAATAATCACAGCTCCTGCAATCTGCAGCGCCTCTTTGCCTACCACAAAAAAAACAAACCACCGCGGAATAGCAAACAGCGGCGTGTAAATAAAAGCAAGTGTAGCAAAACAAGAAATAAGTAATAATTTATCAGCTATTGGATCAAGACATGCGCCAAGAAATGTTTTTTCATTCAATAACCGAGCCAAAAATCCATCAATCAGATCGGTAATACAAGCACACACAAAGAAAAAAAATGCAGCGCCCCAATTACCACGAACCATTGCTGCAATAATAATGGGCATGAGTATAATGCGCGCTATGGTAAAAAGCGTAGGAATGGTAATGCGCTTTTCTGCATCAGGCAAGCGATTGAAAATATGTAAGGTAAAACGAGAGAGATTAATTTTTTTTTCCACCCAGTCCTCCACTATGTTCCGTACCGGGTACCCAACTCAAGAAAATTAGAACATGGGCTTATAATTATCCCGCTTCCCACGCATACATCCCCATCATAAAAAACCGCATATTGCCCGGCAGCTATTCCTTGGTCCCTTTCTGAAATAGCAATAATCACTTTATCTTTTTCATCATAATTCAACGCACAGTGATACTTTTGAGCGCCATGACGTAATTTCACGAGAAGATTGGCAGGAGCATACGCTGTTGCACTTGATAACCAATGAATGGTATCCAGCATAAAAGAATCTCGGCGCTTTTCAGCATCATAATAATTGCGAGAAATATACACGATATTTTTATCGCAGTCTTTGGCAACAACATACCACGGTCCGCCACCAAGGCCAAGTCCTTGCCGTTGGCCAATGGTATAAAACCAAAAACCATCATGATTGCCCATTATTTTTCCCGTTTCAGATTCGATCATTGATCCTTGCTGTGTGCCCAGATGGTGCTTAATAAAATCTGAAAACTTAAATTTACCTAAAAAGCAGATCCCTTGGCTATCTTTGCGATCTTTATTGGGCAGGTTGAATTGATGAGCCAATGAGCGCAATTCACTTTTTTGTAAGTGCCCGATCGGGAACATCACTCGTTGCAACTGATTTTGGCTCAAATGGGAAAGAAAGTACGTTTGGTCTTTGACCAGGTCAGGCGACTGAAACAATTCAATCTTGCCATCTTTTTCGCGCACTTGTGCATAGTGGCCTGAAGCGACTTTTTCAAAGCTTGGATCAATCTTGTCTAAAAAAAGTCCAAATTTAATGCGTTGATTACATAAAATATCAGGATTTGGCGTGCGGCCGGCTTTAACCTCTTTAATGGTATAGGCTACCACTTCATCTTTATATTCTTTTTGCAAGGATATGATTTCAAGCGGAACATCCAGCTGCTCACAAACTTGTTTAACATAGGATAGATCTTCTTCCCACGGGCAATCCCCCAAATAAGAAAGCTCATCTTCAAGCCAGATTTTAAGGTAAAAGGCAGTTACATCATGCCCTTGGTTTTTGAGCAGCTGCAGCGCAACTGAGCTATCTACACCACCAGAAACAAGAACCGCGATCTTCATTTTTATACCCCACAATAGGAGAATTTTCCATATCGTTTTATAAAATAGCTCATGTAATAGATGCATATTTTCAGATATTATCTCTTTTCATGATACCATTTTCATGAAAAAATTGTAGAAGATACTAACCATACAACAAAACCTGGCATACTTTTAACCCCATGCTATCACATGGGGATCCCAACAAAGAATAGCGTTACTGGGAAATAAAAAAAGGATTATTAATGCTTTTACTCATTATTTTCGCATTTCTTGCCGGCCTGGTTACCATCTTGTCTCCCTGCATACTCTCCATCGCTCCTATTTTACTGACTGCAGGAGCAAATCATAATTATCACAGACCCTTGGGCGTTATTACCGGAATCATTATAAGTTTCTCATTTTTTACGCTGACGCTCAGCGCAATTGTGCAAGCGACCGGCATTTCTCCCGATATTTTTCGGTACATAGCACTCGTCATTATTATCTTTTTTGGTCTTACCATGCTTATTCCATCCCTTGAAAATTCATTCAGTGCTCTTGCAAACCATATAGCACGCATAGGGAATCTGGTACAAGAACGCGCAACCCACATACAAACAAATTTTTTCAGCGGCCTTATTTTGGGCTTTGCCCTCGGCTTATTATGGACACCATGCGCTGGCCCCATTTTAGCGACCATCACCGCACTTGCAGCAACTGAAGGCATCACGCTCACTACCGTATTCATTACCATTGCATATACCACTGGCGCTGCAATACCCATGTTATTATTTTGTTTTGGAGGCTCAAAAATTTTACAATCGGTCAGTTCTATTGCTCCTTATACCCATACGGTGCGTCAACTATTTGGCGTGATTGTTATAGCGAGTGCTATCGCCATGATTTTCCACGTGGACGTGATGATTCAAGAAAAAATTGCACAATGGTTTCCATCCATTACTATCGAACACAGCGCAATTGTTGAAAAGGAATTGAATATGCTGAGAAAATCTGAAGGCCTTGAGACCATGATGCAAGCTCCTGAACTAGTGGGCATTTCTTATTGGTTCAACAGCGAACCACTCACGCTTGCACAACTGAAAGGTAAAGTTGTGCTTCTCGATTTTTGGACATACTCCTGCATCAACTGCATTCGCACCTTGCCTCATATAGAAGAATGGTATACGTCTTATAAAGATTATGGATTTGAAGTTATTGGTGTTCACACACCAGAATTTGCATTTGAAAAAAGCAAAGCGAATGTAGAAGGTGCAATCAAACGATTTGGCATTGCCTATCCGGTGGCACTTGATGATAATTATCAAACATGGCGTGCATATGATAATCATTATTGGCCTGCGCATTATTTGATTGACCAACAAGGCACCATCATAAAAAAACATTTCGGTGAAGGTAATTACGTGGAAATGGAAGATGCAATCCGTGGACTGCTCAATATTCCTCCGTGCAAAAAACAGGAAGGCATGCCATGCACTACGCCGCTGACACCAGAAACATATCTTGGCTTTGAACGCGCTGAGCATTATCATCCAAGTTTCACAATACAGAAAAACATTCCTGCCTCATATCAAACGAGAAAACCTCTCGATAGCAATCAGGTTGGCTTACAAGACACATGGACTGTTAAATCCGACTTGGTACAGAGCAATAGTAATGAGAGTGTGTTAGAATTGAATTTTATGGCAAACCACGTTTATCTGGTGATGCAATCTGATCAAACAGCACAACTGAAAGTTCTGCTTGATGGCAAACCGGTACCACAAAAATATTACTCACGCGATATGAATCAAGATGGTACCATTACCGTCCAGCAAGCGCGCATGTATGAAATTCTTGATTTGCAAAATGATTATGGGCAACATACATTGACGCTGCAATGCCCTGAAGGGCTGAATGCGTATGTCTTTACCTTTGGGGGGAAAAATGAGTAGTAGAATCAGAGTTATTCAATAACAATATCACTCTTGAGTACTTCAGCAAGATTCTCTATTGTAACTGATCCCTTTTCCCATGTTCTCATTTTATTCAGGTTGTAGAGAGAGCAACCCACAATATATGTGGCAAGAATAGTTCCGCCTGCGATGAATTTATTTTCGAAAATTGGTGACACACTCGGCAATGCCATATTGTTAAGACAAAAAAGCAATCCTCCGCCGAACGCCCCTAGGCCTAAAACAATACCTGCCATTACGTCCTTTCCGAGTCTCCTTTTCATATCTTCACACCACTCTTCTGCTCCTCCAACAATTGCCATTGCAGGAATAACTACGTAATACGCAACTCGCCTTGCTTGCATATCAAAAGGATCGGCAAGAGTACCAATGCGAGGATCTTGTATGGTAAATTCCTTGAAAAAACGCTTCTCTCCTGTTTCATCGTATGCTGCTTGCAAAATACGATTAAGCTCAGCAGTCTTTTCATTTTCGAGAATTGCTTCCCGAATATCACCTTTTGATACCCATTCACTGAATACTTCCAGCAATCCCACTGCCAACGGTGTTGCACAGAGAGCAAAACCTGCCACTTGCTGCTTTGATATAGTTTTACAAAAATTGGATAATGTGTATGATTTTCGGAATTTATAACCAAACTCACAACCTTCAAATTCATTTTGCTCACGATTGTAATGAGCCACCATACGTTCTTTCAAATCCGGATCTGGCGATTGATTTTGATTTGTCGCTCCACAATCATTGGAATATCTTTTATTCCACAATTCTATAACAGATGCATCCTCTAAGAAATTATTTACTTCCATGGTATACATGCGATTACATGCAATACTCAGAAAAAATAGATTTATATTGATCAGATAACGAAATAGCTTTTTATAATTCATTAATCATACCTGTAACAAAACTTTGACAAATTACGAAAATATAGACTTACAGTATAATTAAACTTACAAGAAATATGAACAAATAATTTGTTTTTGAAGCAAAAAAGTAAATAATTAATGCGGCTTTTTCTCTTCCACTGTGCCCGGCTTATCTTCTGCAGGTGAATAAATAGTGCATATTTTCATTTCTCTTTCACCGGTATTTTTGAAGTTATGCTCAACTCCCGATGGAACGAAGACCATATGATAGGGAAATACATCAGAATGAACATCATTAAGAATCGCTACTCCTTGACCATCTACAAAAAAAAGAATTTGATCGACATGATGTATTTCTTTTCCAATTTCTTGCCCTGGAGCAACATTCATGAGCACAATTTGACTGTGATTACCCGTAAAAACTTCTTTCCTAAAAAATGTATTTGCCAATGTTAATTCAACAATATCTTCATTAAAAAAATTTTGTGGGTGATGATGCTTCATAAAACTCCTAACATCGTAATTGTACGGAATATAATTTTTATTTTTACGATAAATTGAAATTGCATCAAATAGCAACCAATCATTTAATCTTGGTCAGCGCCGATCCTTTGTGCATTGCCATATGGTCAGTTTTATCACTTTTAATCAAATATTGAGGCTCTTCGGGAGATGCATGCACCATGTATGTTTTAAATGTAATGATTGAAGTAATTTTTTTTTGAATAATTCCCGTCACGTATCCGCTTTCGGAATTCCAACGAACGTGATCACCTACTTTAAATTCTTTTTTTGCCATAATCATTTATCCACTGATTTTAAAACTTCCTGAAACTCTTTAATCCTTACCGATGCAAAACCGCGATGTGGCGCATGAGCAACATAGATTTTTGATTGGCCAATATCATCTTGCCAACCATAAGAAACGGTTGAAGAATTGGCAAACAAACTATACGTTATTTTGGCTATAAAACAAACAACGCGTGGCTTATATTTTTTTATAGCATCAAGAATTCGCTTTCTTCCCGGCGCTATTTCTGCTTTATCAAGCCCTTCAACGGTGGGCGATGGTGAAAGAGCCAAACCCATTAATCCGAACTTATAGTTTTTTTTAAATGAATGTTCATACATATTTTTAAGTTGTACATCATCTTTTAATACCTCACGCGGTTCTGCGATAAGACCCGCATCACTCAACAGATACCAAAACATTTTGTTGTTGGAATAAGGAACACCGCGGCGATATGAACCAGGATGGGGATTAATCCCCACGAACAAAATTTTTAAACCATACCCAACTTGATATTTGATCATGAACACCTCTTTGATATTTTTACCCAAGCATAGTCCATAAATGTATATTTATCCTACCTCCGTTCGCCCTGAGTGTTTTTATGAAGCGTAGCAAAATAAAATGTATCGAAGGGTACAATTTAATTGATTTTTTTCAGAATTAATTTTTTTAACTTACCCTTCGATACATGATTTCTATCCCCAGCTTTGTTACTCTTCGCTGGGATCCCCATATGAAGAGAATTCGGAATATGGGGTCTGACTCAGGGCGAACGGGAAAGAGATGATAGTCCACATGAGGTTATTTTGCCGGATAAGTAATTGTAGTCCCCTGCACCACTGCCCATGGTGTTAATTTGTGCGGTTTAGCTGATGTCACGCTAAAAATATCTTCAACATCAATATCTCGCACCAATAACGCATCACCAACAAGTGATCGATGGCATCGCCACGGCACTGCTTCTGCACACATGATCACCACTGATTTATGTTCTGCAATCTCCACCAATTTCTCAATCCCCTGTGCAAACTCTTCCGTCTGCATATAATCAGCGTACCCACGAAAAGAAGCATTTTCCCATGCAGTATTAATTGAATCTTTATGTGCATGACGCAATCCACCCAAATCTTTTTGATGGCGATAGCCAATATGGTGATTGCGCAGAACAGGAGCAAGCTCATCGCCATTAAATTGAGGATTGTGACGCGATTTGGGTATTGTACGAATATCAACGACTTCTGCAATATGATAATGTTTCAGAATATCTAAAAACTCATCGACTGAGCGGGTTGAGTGGCCAATGGTAAATACACAAATCTTTTTCTTCATACATATCTCCAAATCTCTTTTTCAAAAACAATAACTTTTGCTACACTGCAGGCATGCAAGCAACAACTCACCTACCACATTGAATTAAGGATCCTAGTATATGAACATTTTCGCTGGCAATGCTTTATGGCAACTTGTTGAACAATCTGATACCGTGAGCAAATTCATTTTGCTCACACTTTTATTCATGTCGATTGCCTGCTGGGCAATTTTCATTGGCAAACTTGCGCTGTTTTATGTCAAAGAACGGCAATTTAAAGCAATCAACAAACACGCATACGGCGCAAAATCTATTGCTGACCTTGCTGAAATCTGCACAACTTCTGCAAAAACAACCCCTGGTTATTTTATTGCTAAAAATCTCTCATTTTTAAAAGAATTATCGCAACATAATCCATTTCACAAAGTTAATCCTTTCGACTGGGAACTTTTTGAAAGAAATATTGATAACACCATTGAATCGATATTGATACAAAGTGAAGAATATATTTCATTTTTATCAATATGCGCAGCCGTCGGCCCATTACTTGGTCTTTTTGGAACCATTTGGGGCCTCATCCATTCATTCATGCGCATCAGTGAATCACAAATTGCAGACATTGCAACGATCGCTCCCGGCATCGCCGAAGCGTTGATTGTCACCATTGCAGGACTTGTCGTTGCCATCCCCGCACTCATCATGTTCAACTATCTGCAACTGAAAGCACGAAGATTAGAACACCTTCTGATTGAACTAGCAGACCGCGTAACATTTATTGCACAACAAATGCGTGAAAGGTAATGCTATGCGCCGAACAAAAAAACGCTTAAGAAAACAACGCCATCACCTCAATGATCTTTCAATGACCTCGCTCATTGATACGGCACTTACCTTACTCATGGTATTTATGATTGCAACTCCTGCTATACACAATGCAATCAAGGTAACGCTGCCGCGTGGTAATGCGCAAGAGCAACCACACAAACAACCGGATGAGTTGATTGTTTTTATCGATAAAGATGGCAACTTTTATATTAACAACACAAAAACTGCAAAAACTGATCTTATTGCTGAAATAAAAAAAATAATCGGCAATGATCTTGAAAAAACGGTATATGTCAAAGCTGATACTGCAATATCATATGGTACCGTGCTTGAATTAGTTGATGACATTAAATTTATTGGTGGTATCAAATATGTGGCTCTTGCAACACAAAAACACGCCCAAGCGACGGCAAAATCTTCTGTGGCTTAAAATTGTTTGCTTGTGCATGTTTTTTCATCTCGCTTTATTATTTTGGGTGTTTTGCATATACCATGATAAATCGTATATGCTGACGTTTGCTGTCAGCAAGAATGTGGATTATTCAATTCCCATCGTTTTTAGTGTGTACTCTCAAACGGCAACTCATAAAAATCCAACAATAACTTCTTTCGCACAAACTCCAATCATTGCCAAAATAAAACCTAATGCGACTGCAATAACCAAGCAGACTTCAACAGGCGCACCAAAAAATACATCGGTAAAAGCATCTGTACAAAAAACAGTTGCGCAACCAGTTGCCAATACAACAACTATTGCATCAACTAAAGCTGAAACAAAAAAAGAACAATCCCTCGGCACGTCCACTACCATTAAAACTGTAGCGGACGTGAAAAAACCAAAAGTTGAAACACAACCTGAATCGAAAAAAATAGAAGCAATTGCGCAACCATCGGAGAAAATAGAATCTAAAAAAATTGAAAATGTACCAGTTTTAATAGAAAAAAAAGAAGAAAACAAGCTCGCTAAAGCACTTGATGTGGAACAAAATGTTGTACCAACACCGAAAATTAAAAAAGAAGAGCCAGTTACAAAAAAAGATGATGTGAAAAAAAATGAAGTAAAATCAGAACCTGAAACACAAATGTCTGGCATAACAAATGCAGTGAACACGCCAATCGAGGCAATCCGCCAAAGCCTTGCCGTACCCTCTGAAGCTTTATGCGAAAGATGGGGCGACGGCGGACCAAATAATGCTCACGTATCATCTAACTTCCGTGAAGTTGAAGCATTACGGCGCGGAGCGCAACTGCAAAAAGAATTGGTGCAGAAATGGCAGCCACCAATTGGCGTTGCACCAGATTGCAGCTGTGAGTTATCGTTTATCGTGAGCAAAAATGGTGCAGTGCAACAATTAAAAACAACAAAAAGCTCTGGCGTTCTAATGTTTGATATTTCTGCACGTCAAGCATTATGCGCAATGAAAATGCCGCAATGGACCTATGGAAAACCGTTAATCATTAGTTTTAGATAAATACATAGGCTTTTCCTCTCTCCGTTCGCCCTGAGTGTTTTGCAAAGCGCAGCGACGCAAAATGTATCGAAGGGAAAAAATAAAGAAATAATTATCCTTCGATACATTTTTTGAAGACAAAAAACACTCAGGACGAACGGAAAGAAGAAAGCTTCTCAGGAAAAAGAAATGAAAAACATATCCTTGATCTTCCTCATCACAACCCTCCCCCATCTCATCACCGCCAATACAATCGAACTCAACGTATCCGGGTCTCAACAAAGACAGATGCCCATCACCATCATGATTCCGCGTAAAAATAAAGAATTGGAAAAAGTCGCCGCCATCATTTCCAAGGATTTACAATTCACCGAACAGTTCAACCCAACAATCGAAAAGTATAAGGCCGATCTACCTACCAAGGACATTGGTAAAAAAATAAAAAATCTCGCCAACGCAGGTATCCCGCTTGCACTCTATCTGAGTGCGCACAACGCAAACTGTATCGAATGGCAACTGTATGACACCACCCAATGCACCATGCTCCAAGGAAAAAAATATCACAAAAAAGGATCTTCCGAACGCGGATGGGCACATACAATAGCCGATGGCACCTGGAAAACATTAACTGGGCATGATGGTTTTTTCTCTTCACGATTAGCATATTGCAAAGATGCAAAAAATGCTGTTGGCAATACAAAGCGAACGCTTTATATTGCAGATTTTGATGGAAGCAACGAACAAGCTATTGTCAACGCAACTAACATTATTGTGGCTCCGCGATGGGACACCACGCGGCCGTGTATTTTTTACTCCGAATATACCGATACAAAAGTATGCCTCATGTCACATTCACTCAAAGAAAAACGGTCCAAAAATATTTCACGATTTGACGAAGGCATTGAAATGCACCGCTCCACCCACCCGAATAAAAATGAAAATTATATTTATTGCGCATCACAAGGCAGAGGAAGCGCGCAAATTTATTATTGTAAAAACAATAAACACAAACCATGCACCCAAAATAGCGGCAATAATCTTTCACCCATTTTTCTTGATGAGCACCGCATCTGTTTTTGCTCAGATTTCCAAACAGGCAACCCCCAGATTTATATCGGCAATCTGCAAAGTGGCCATTTGCAACGCATCTCTAAGGGTGGCTATTGCACATCTCCTAACTATTGCCCAAAAACAAATAAGATTGTATATCACAAAATGATCCAGGGCACGATGCAGATTATGCTGTATGATTGTGCGAGCAAAAATCATACACAACTGACGGCTGATAGAGGAAATAAGCATGAAGCTTGCTTGTCTCCTGATGGAACCCACATGCTTTATAACCATGAAGATAATAATAAAAGCAGGTTGGCGATGCGAAATCTTTTAACAAATAACACAAAATACCTTGGCGACCCGCATGATCATTATAGCTATCCTCATTGGTCTCCGTGTTGTTATACAAAGTATCTTACCACATAAACCTGGCGGTCGTATCGACAATCTCCATAACTAGTGCTACAATAAAATGGTAAAAAAAGACCTTTATATTGTGTAATGTGCTCACTAAACCTCAAAAAATAGATGAATTTATATGAAAAAACCTAAAAACAACAACTCGTGGATGCCCAATCCTAAAAATATAAAAAATGGCTTGATCGCCATTATTATGATTGCAGGAATTCTTCTTATTTTGCATAAACTGACTGAACTGGGCAGAAATGTCCAAATCCTTTCTTATTCAGCATTCCTTGAAAAAGTCGAACAAAATCTTGTCAAAAAAGTATATGTCTCAGGCCAAGACGTTGAAGGCGTATTCGCCGATGGTGTACGCTTTGAGACAGTTGTTGGCACGAATGCCAATGATTGGGATCGCTTACGTGCCCATGGCGTAGAGTTCTCAGTTATCTCGCCAAGTAACCAGTTAGGCATTTGGTATCTTTTTCTCTTTTCATGTCTTTTTGTAGCAATTTGGGCAGTATGGTATTTTGTACGTGCTCGTAACGCAGGTGCCAATGGTGGCGGTGGCAACATTTTCACTATGGGCAAAAGCGGCGCCCGTATGTTTTTACCATCAAGCATTAAAGAAAATTTTAATTCCGTTGCCGGAGCTGATGAGGCAAAAGAAGAGTTAGCAGACGTAATCGACTTTCTCAAAAACCCTGACAAATATCAACGCCTTGGCGCAAAAATAACGCGTGGCGTTTTACTCATCGGCGAACCAGGCAATGGTAAAACATTGCTTGCACGCGCGGTTGCCGGTGAAGCAAATTGCCCATTCTTTAGTATCAGTGGATCAAATTTTATTGAAGTATTTGTGGGCGTTGGTGCTGCACGTGTACGCGATCTTTTTGCACAAGCACGTAAACATGCACCAAGCATTATCTTTATTGATGAAATTGATGCTGTCGGCCGCCATCGCGGCAGCGGCATGGGCGGTGGCAATGATGAACGCGAACAAACGCTCAATCAGCTACTTGCTGAAATGGATGGCTTTGAAACATCACCATCTCCAATCATTGTCATTGCAGCAACAAACCGTGCGGATGTTCTTGATAAAGCGTTATTGCGCCCTGGTCGTTTTGATCGCCGCGTAACGGTACCATATCCTGATCTGAAAAGTCGCGAATCTATATTGGCAGTACATATTGCCAAATATCATTATAGAAGATGGATTAGATATGAGAAAGATTGCACAAGGAACTCCCGGATTTTCAGGTGCAGATCTTGCCAATCTGGTCAATGAAGCAACCATTATCGCCTCAAAGAATAACCAAGATGTTGTTACCATGGCAAACTTTGATGAAGCACGGGATAAAGTGCTCCTGGGCAAAGAAATCAAAAGTATCATGCTTACCCCAGAAGACAAAAAATTAATCGCCTACCATGAAGCAGGACACGCATTAGTGCGACTCTTGCTCCCAGAAACTGCTGACCCTTTGCACAAAGTTACCATTATTCCTCGTGGATCAGCACTTGGCGTAACCCACTTCCTGCCAGAACGTGAAAAATATATTTCAACCAAAGAAGAGATGGAAACCTCAGTTATGTCAGCACTGGGTGGCCGCGTTGCAGAAGAAATCATTTTTGGGCAGTTGACCACCGGTGCATATAGCGATTTCCAAACTGCAAACCGCATTGTTCGGGCAATGGTAACCCAATATGGTATGTCGCCAGAAATCGGCACCATCATTTATAGTCAGCGATATGGAGAATTTGAATATTCTCAAAAAACTGCTGAAAAAATTGATACTGAAGTCCAACGCTTAACTGAACTTTATCATGAAAAAACGCTTCAGTTGCTTGAAGCAAACCGTGATAAGCTTGAAAAATTGGCAATGGCTTTGCTTGAAAAAGAAACCTTACAGGCAGAAGAAATTTATGAATTATTAGAGATTACACCCCGTCAAGCTCATAAATTTGTTTAAACGCCTTGTAAAAAATTATCTTTTTGTTATGTTAAAAGTATATAAATAGGCATTTAAGGAAGAAGGTATGCACCATGTCAAGAATCTGCGCAGTGTGCTCAAAGGGCCCACAAGTAGCAAATTTAGTAAGTAACGCGAACAATAGAGTAAAACGTTGGGTCTATCCAAACGTACATATTACTCGCTATACCCTCAGCGGCGATGCAAAAAATCATGTTCATCGCGGAAAAGTCTGCACCAAATGTGTTAAAGCAGGCAAAATTAAAAAAGTTATCTAATACTTAAGACCAAGGTTAATCGATTATGCCAAATATTAAATCAGCAAAAAAACGTGTTTTGCAAACAGCAAAACGTCAACTCCGCAACCAAGCACGCAGATCTTCCCTCAAAACAGCTATCAAAAAAGTTGTTGCTGCGCTTGAAATGAATGATGTTGAAGGTTCAAAAGCATTGCTTATTGCCGCTGAAAGCAAAATTGCTCGCGCAAAAGGCAAAGGTCTTCTTCACCCCAACACCGCTGCTCGCAAAATCAGCACTTTAGCTAAAAAAGTTGCTGCTGCCACAAAAACAGCGTAAAAAGCCCACGGCCTTACGAAAATTATGCATATCCGATTTGTAATTTTTTACAGATCGGATATGCTATTTATATGAAGAAAATTATATTTTGCCTAGCTCTGCTAGGATTAATTAACCCAATATTTTCCCAGCAATCAACTCAAAATACTCCGCCATCGCTCTCATGGTCAGAGAATCAACAGTTAGGCAATCTGTATGTAGTTGCCCAGCAAGATCCCTTTTTTGCTACGCAGAACAATCCTGATTTTGACTATTATCTTGGTATTTTGGAAAAACATATAAAAATTCTTGAATATAAAATTCAGACAAAAGCAACCTGGTGGTCAGACACACAGCTGAAGGCACTTATTTTCTTAGTAGGAGCAGCAAGCATGGGGCTTTTGGGCGCTCTTATTTATCCTGCTATCCGCGAGCTTCAAACCGGCAAATATAAAGAAGCTTGCATTCCTGCCGCTCTGCTTACAACATTGCCTTCACTCAAATTTACCCGATCTGAAAAAAGAAAATTAAATCGCATCTCTCTGGAAGAAAAGCCTACTATCGTATATGAAGATATATTCGATAAGTATCGCCATGCCGATACAATAAACTCATTATCCGATGCGGATATTGAAAAACTTAATTATTTAGCTCGCAGGCTTGCCGTAAAAAACTCCTATGAAAAAATTCTTCTTGGCGGTGGTGCATCTCTCTTTATAGCAACAATTATGTTATATTTTCCCATCTACAATGCATTGCATTATACCGAGTATCTCGAGGGACAATTAAAACAAGATAAAGAGATCTATGCACATTTATCGGACGCGAAAAGAAGCCGGATATGGTGAAAAAAATTATATTTTGTCTAGCTCTGCTAGCTCCCACCACTTATTTATTATCCGCGAACAAAGAAGAAGTACCAACGCTGACAAGCCAAGAACAATCTGCTTTAAATAATCTTTATCTAGTCGACGAACATATTCCCTCATTTGAAAAAACAACAGATCTCGATTTCGATTATCATCTTGCTCTTCTTGAAAAGCATAGGCAAATCCTACAACATGAAATTCGCTCAAATAAGAGTGGTTGGTCAGTCAAATCATCAGAAATAGCTTTTGTTGTAGCCGTAGCTGCCTTAAGCACAGCGGGCTTTGGATATATAATACATCATCTTTGGCAAAATCTTTCCACCGGCAAGTTTGGAAATGTGAACATTCACTACGACCTGCTTAAAACCTTATCCTCACTTAAATATAGTCGTTCTGAAAGAAAAAAACTGGATCGTGTCTCGGTAGATAAAATAACAATCACGTACGAACAGCCATGGGAAGAAACACTCGCACGTATGAGGGCGAATTGCTTATCACCTTCTGAGCGTCAAAATTTGGCGTATTTTACTCGCAGCGAGGCAATACGCAATGCACAAACTGGCATAGGTGCTATTGCAGCCTGCTGGGCCTTTTTAACCGCATGGATTCTGGGACCAACCATGTATGGAACAATCTACTATGCTGATAATCTTGCAAAAGAATTGGAACGAGATAAAATTCTTCATCAGCGCTTACTTACCGAAAAAATGAATCGTCTTACAGCATACATGTCAGCAGCATGAAAAACATCGCATTCCATCTTACCTTACTATTAACCATTACCTATCTTCCTGCATCCTACGCGGTATCAAACTCATCATCACCATATTCTTACCACCTGTGGGAGCAAGCACAAGAAGCTCGTCAGCTATCTGACTATCACCATCAAATGATGTTCAGTTCATCGCCAGGCAATTCCTGGCAACACTGGCAACAAAGTAAGCAAGCTCTGGAACTGCGCAAAAAAGCTGAAAAGAAATGCTTAGATAATCTCTATGAAAGTTATAAAAAGAATCATCAATTTTATAAAACAGAAAAAATCGATTTTGATTACGCATTAGAACTCCTTTCTGCAGAAGTTGAACGGCTCACAGAAGAATCATCTCCAACACGTATTGCCAATACTCAACATGGATTAATTGTAACTGGTCTCATATTTTCAACCGTGCTGTTTATATATTTTGGAGGAATCGAAACTCTCTCTCATTTCCTTAACAACTATTTTAAATTGAGACGCGGCACATTTAATAGTATTTGGCTCCCAGCCTCAACACTTGAGGAACTTAAATCCTCAAAAGTTACCTTCAAAGAAAAAAAATATCTCAAACAATTTACTGTTAATGAAGTAGATTGTTCTAGCTGCCAATGGTACTACGATGGCCGACAAGAACCTGATTATTACCCACAGTGGCAGAATGATATAACAGAACTATCATCCCGCGACAAAGAAAAACTTAAATATATAGCCCTCCAAAAAGAAGTACTACCACTCAAAAATAGCCTCTACAAAAACGCATCTTATCTCGCTATGAAATTCCTTGGAGCCTTTGCTTGCGGCGGAATTCCATGCTTTTTCACCGCATATACCCATCCCGAAGACATAACTGAAAAGTTAAAAAACGCCAAAGGACTCTACGCTCTGCTCACCCAAGAACAGCACGACCGCTTGTCTTTATCCCCAAAAAAGATATAATTATAATTGAAATAATGATTGATTTTAGTTTATCTTAGGGGATTGCTTCGTGAAAAAAATGTTTCTATTTGTGGTGGCGCTGTTTTTATTTGTTGGATCAACGCACCCATTCTTCAACTTTAATAACGATTTGTGGACTATAGATACTAAAAATCTTCCCGCAACCCCAGTATCCCAACAACGTCTCTATTATTACCGTCCAGACAAACTTGATATGACTCAGCAAGTCATTCACGCTGATCCAAATAACCCCCTTCCCGTTGTTGTTGATCCTAAAAAACCCTTTCCAATTACGGTTGATCCCAAAAAACCTATTCCCGTCATTCTTACATTCCCAGACGATGCTGGTACTGAATTTATAGGCCAACTCAACGAAATGTTAAAAGATGGCATTGCACCAGAACTGAAAAAAACATGGCAAACAATGATCGGAACATTGCTCAATGGGGAAAACGCGCTTCGCTTTGCTTATCCGATCGCCCTCTTTGGCATTGTCGCCCTATCAGGCTTTTATGGAACACGCGTACTCTGGAAAGTTATTGAAAAAAATCTCCTTTCACCAAAACCGCAAATTGTACAACCGGGATCAAAATATGGCTGGTTAGACCGTTGGAAGCGATCTCGCAATGGTTATAAAACTCCTGCTATGATTTTTGATGGAACAGTTGAAGAACGCCTTGAAGAAATTAAGGAAAAAACTAAAAGCATTCGCGATAACATTCGCAAAGGCAAAAAAATAACCTATGACAATCTGTTGCTCTATGGCAAGCCAGGAACGGGTAAAACACTTTTTGCGCAAATATTGGCTGATTATACCGATATGGATTTCCTATCCGTCACTGCTGCTTCACTCTTGCAGGCAGGCGTTGAAGGTATCAAATACTTTGATGAACTTGTGGAAATGGCAAACAAAAGTAAATATGGCCTTATTCTCTTTATTGATGAAGCTGATGCTCTTTTTGTTGACCGTGACACACTTAAACCTGATTCTGATCATTATAAAGTTCTCAACCACATTTTGGCAGCAACTGGAAGCGGCAGCAGTAAAATGATGGTTATTGCCGCAACAAACCATGCGTATGTCATGGATCCTGCTATGGGCCGCCGATTCCAAGAACGCGTAAAAATGCCACTGCCTAATGAAGAAACACGTAAAAAATTGATTATGCTTTATATCCAAGAATATTTGGACGAATATCCTGTTGATGGGCATCGCTTTGCTGCTACTACTGCACCAAAACTAGAAGGCTTATCACACGCAGAAATTAAAGATATGATCATGATTATGGCCAAAAAGGCTGGCGCAAGCACCGATGGTGTATTGACTGAAAAACATATCCAATCTACTATTGCTGAAACGCTTGAAAAGAAAGAAGCTGCAAAGCGAGATAAATTGAAGCTGAAGAAAAAACAAGCTCAATAAAAATGCTGATTTTTTGAGAAAAAGAGATAAACTACGTAATCGATACATAATTTATCACCACTTTTAAACATAGGAATCAATATGCATCTTAAAAATCAACAATCAGCCGCGACACATGCCAATCCTGATGAAATGATGATTGTATTTGAACCTTCTATATTGTTTAATGATCCTCAATGTCCCGGTCGTGAATATTTTCACAATCGCTTTGACGAAAAAAAAACACCTGCAGAAGAAATCGTAGAGCTAGAAAACCTGATTAAACAATACGAGGATGAGCCGATACTTGCATCACACCTTGCAGCAGCATATCGCAATATAAACAATCATGATTTTGCCGATCAAATTGTACGTGATAATTATCGCAAATTCCCTTTTTCTATCTTTGCACGTTGTGATTATGCCTATCTTTGTCTGGGTGAAAATCGTCCAACACAAGCAGCCGCTGCTCTTGATTACACATTTAACATCCAAGATCTTTATCCAAAAAGATCAAGGTTTCACCTTTTGGAACTGGTTAAATTTCAGGGATTAGTTGCCAACTATTTCTGTTCTATAAAAGATTTTAATCGTGCAGTTACAGCACTTATTCCATCATTATCACTTCATAAAGACATATCGAACATAAAAAACTTGAGATCACTCATTATTAGCAGGATACTTGAAGACAATTTATCTGCAAAAAGCCTTGATATATTATTTGCAGACACAGAAGATGAAGATGGGTTTTCAGTAGAAAATAAAGAATAATAACAAAGTTTGAATGCAATGAACAAAAAGGGCTTGCCACAAAGGCAGCCCTTTCTTCTGCTGATTCTTGTATTGATGCGCAGCACAATTGATATTATTGCTTAATACACAAACCAAGTTTGCTAACGACATCATTAAACGAATCTTTCTTGATCCATAAATAAAGTTTATCGAGGAATTCATATCCACCATTTTTCTTGAGATAGGCGCAGTCACACCCGGCAACATCACGCACACCTACTACACTAAAAAATAATTTTATTAAAAGATCTTCATTGATTAATTTTCTAGGTTTCATAAAGAGAACCCATTCTGTTTCAGATCTTGTACCAAAGATACTAGGATTTTCAGCGAGAGTTGATTGCTTCCAACCACCGAGCATATCCCCAATTACATCATCACACGTTTTCTTAAAATGACCTGACGCAAAAGCCTCCTTTATATTTACCTCATTATTCTGAAAAAATGTATCATCATATAACCATTGCGTAATACCATCCCCTAAGCAATTACCAGTGACATCGAATAACTGATCAGTACCCCCACCAAAAGAATGCACTGTAGGATATTTTCCTAATTTTGCTATAACGTTCTTATATAATACCTCAACGATACGACTATCTATATCCCCCAACGGTAACGCCTGGCATTTTTTAACAATCGAACCCGTTCCGGTAAATAGCGGCTGATTATGAAGCGCCTTAATAAGAGACATGCACATTTCTGGTGCCACGCTGGGTGATGTGATATAATGCGTATCTTGAGATATTTCTTTCAATGGTGGCGTATCAAGTTCCATTGCACCCACCAAAGAAAAAGATGTTATTAAAAAAAATATAAAAACATGTGGCATCAAAGTTCCTCAACAAAAAAGTGTATTAATGACATGCTACAAAGTATGTATTTTTACACATCTTAGTCAATATATAGCAAGATTCGTTAAGATGTGCATAGACGTCCTATAGCAAAATTTACATTCCCGCGCTCGTCCTGAACTTGCTGTGCCCTCCGAAGCTTTATGCGAAGGATGGGTTGAAGGATATCTTCGAGCGCTCGAGGATATCCTTCAACCCATCCTTCGCATAAAGCTTCGGAGGGCACAGCAAGTTCAGGACGAGCGCGGGAAAAAAATCATCGAGTCTACTTAATTGAGAATGCTATAGCTACCCTTCGATACATTTTTTGAAGACAAAGAACACTCCCTACTTCGCCCCATCCTTCGCGTAAAGCTTTGGAGGGCACGGCAAGGCTTCGTCGGGCACAGCAGGGGCGAACGGGGAAAGAGATAGTAATCTTATAGGTCACAACTTGGGTTAATTATTAACCTTCACCACTGCCCCACCAGTAATTCGCTGCAAATCCGATGGAATCAAAGAAAAAACAGTATGAGGCGTGCCTGCAGCAGCCCATACTGTTTTATATTGCAATAAATCTTCGTCAATAAACGTCGTAATCTTTTGCAGATGCCCAAATGGAGGAACGCCTCCAATTGCAAAACCAGTTACATTCCTGGTGAATTCTGCATCAGCCTTTTTGATTTTCTCGCCAACTAAACTTTCTATGATTTTTTCATTAACCCTGTTAACACCGCTTGTTAACACAAGAATTGGCTGATGAGTTTTTTCTGTACAAAAAATAAGGGATTTAACAATGTGAGCAATATCACACCCTATTGCATTGGCTGCTTCCTGCGCCGTTCGTGCACTTTCTGGAAACTGTACTATTTTCGTATCAATCCCATAGTCCTTGAGAACGTCATTCACTTTTTGCGCACTTTTACTTGTAATTTCAACAGACATAGAAATTCCTATTAATTATTCTACTTGCATATTCATTTTTTACTGGTAGACTGTTTTTAGTATAGTATTTCTTAATTTCTTGCTCAAGGAGCACTCTCATGACTTTTTGTACGCACTCTATGCGACAAACTGCGAATCATAATCCTCAAATTTCTATCACCTTTTCTGTAGTTGCTACAGCACTCTCGCTTCTCCTTCCTTTGCTATCCCTGCTATGCCTCTCTTTATGGGCATAATTATCCCTTTATAAATCATATTTTTATACATTTTTTACCTCGATCTATTTTGCATCACCCACATAATGCTTTTTAATGCATTTTATAAGGACTTTCCATGAATTATATATTTTATATAATGATGATTATTTCGTGCACTTTTTTTCCCATCCATTCGATGGAATTCTGGAAAAAGATATGGCAAACAAGTTTTAAACACACTAATTTACGTGTTCGTCAGGGTAGCTCAGGCGCTATTTCACTTACTCCTACAGAAACACATATACCAACAATCTATACCAAAGGATTGGTGGGATGTACGGCATGCGTTTTATATGCAAGGAGTGAAAACAAGGGCAATATAATTCTTACCCATTACCCAGATGGTGATAGTTATAAGCAACATTTAATTGAATTAAAAAAACAGATACAATTGCTTACCGCTCAACAAAAAATTAAAACCGTAAGATTGTTAGTTGTTACACCCAAAGAACATAAAGATTATTATGAGTTTGGAAACCGCTTTAGTGGTAAGCAGATGATACCTTCTTTGGAGTACATTGTAGGAGAAACTTTACAGTGTTCAAACACAAAAATAATACCAGTAGAATACGATCTTGGCCCATTACACTTCCGATCTAATACTTTTGCATCATATGACACAGAGGTACATGCGACATTATCTAATAGAGGTTTTCTTGGTCAGATAATGAATTGGAATCAAGATCATCGATTTGAGTTCGAATAAAATTTAAAGGATTTTTATGGCAAAATTGACACTACAACATATCAAAGGTAATAGTTACTTCTTAAGTGGAGTTCTTTCAATTGGAGTTTATATTCATGAAAAAACAGCAACTATTATCGATAGTGGCGGAGATGAAAGTTGCGCAAAAGATATTCACAAAGCAATAGAAGATGCTGGGTACACTCTCGGTGCTATTATTAATACGCATTGCCATCCTGACCATTGTGGTGGCAATGCATACCTACAAAAAAAGATCCCTGGCCTTAAAACATATGCAACCCATGATGAACAATTATTCATTGAAAATATTGATCTTGCTCCGCGATGTTTTTGTTCTCTCGCATGCCCGTTTGAAGGATTGCAAAATAAATACATTGCACCGCAAAGAACATCTACTATCACCAATACTATCAGTCCCTATGAAGATCAGGTGATTACTATCAATGGTGCATCTTTCAATATTGTAACCTTACCGGGACACACACCAGGAATGATCGGCATCATTACTCCGGATAATATTTTATATTGTGGAGATGCCTTATTTGGCGAAAATACCATCACTAAACATCCGGTATTATTTTATACCGATATCAAAAAGACCTTTGATTCTTTTGAGAAAATAAAGAGCCTCAGTGTTGATGGATATGTATTGGTTCATGGTGGTCTTATCCGCGATGGCACGGCTATTGTGAATCGGCATATTGATCAAATAAAAGAAATCAAAGATACGATTTTCGGCTTTATCCAGCAAAAACCAGTTTCAATTGATGAGCTTACCCAGAAAGTAATGCAGAAATATACCATCATGAACAGCATGATTGCGTTTATGCTCACTCAAACTACGATCAAAGCGTATGTCAGTTATTTAGAGAGCGAAAAAATGGTAGAACTTATTGTCAAAGACGGATTGTTGGTGGTGATGGCCAAAAGTTAACTAATCCTAACACACACGTTATTATTTTTTCTCCGTTCGCCCCTGCTGTGCCCGACGAAGCCTTGCCGTGCCCTCCAAAGCTTTACGCGAAGGATGGGGCGAAGTAGGGAGTGTTTTTTGTCTTCAAAAAATGTATCGAAGGGTAAATTAAGAAAATAAATTCCATAAAAATGCTTGATGAACCATACCCTTCGATACATTTTATCTCGCTACGCTTCATAAAACACTCAGGGCGAACGGAAGTAGAATATAAGCTATTTTTATGGATTTTGCATAGATCAATAACTTAGATTAATTAACCTTTACCACTGCCCCATCAGTAATTCGCTGCAAATCCGATGGTATCAAAGAAAAAACAGTATGAGGCGTGCCTGCAGCAGCCCATACTGTTTTATATTGCAATAAATCTTCGTCAATAAACGTCGTAATCTTTTGCAGATGCCCAAATGGAGGAACGCCTCCAATTGCAAAACCAGTTACATTCCTGGTGAATTCTGCATCAGCCTTTTTGATTTTCTCGCCAACTAAACTTTCTATGATTTTTTCATTAACACGGTTAATGCCACTCGTTAACACAAGAATTGGCTGATGAGTTTTTTCTGTACAAAAAATAAGGGATTTAACAATGTGAGCAATATCACACCCTATTGCATTGGCTGCTTCCTGCGCCGTTCGTGTACTTTCTGGAAACTGTACTATTTTCGTATCAATCCCATAGTCCTTGAGAATGTCATTCACTTTTTGCGCACTTTTACTTGTAATTTCAACAGACATAGAAATTCCTATTAATTATTCTACTTGCATATTCATTTTTTACTGGTAGACTGTTTTTAGTATAATATCTTTTAATTTCTTGCTCAAGGAGCATCCTCATGGCTTTTTGTACGCAACACATGCGACAAACGAGTATCCATTTCCAGCCATCTTTCAACAGTCTTCTCATATCTATTGTCTCTATTATTTCAATTATCGCCATTATTATTGTGGTACCCGTCTAATCCGGTACTACCTTCTATTATTATCCTCACCTATATATATCCGGCTGAACTAATTCGACTGCAATCTTAATTCCGCGCTCGTTCTGAACTTGTTGAAGAATATCCTCGAGCGCTCGAAAATATTCTTCAACAAGTTCAGAACGAGCGCATGAGAAATTAACCGGAATAGAAGCGATAATTAATTTTCGAATAAGTTCTAACTTTCGTACCAACTCTACTTCTCAATAAGGATTTCTCATGAACTCTATGATACATAAAGCATATCTTATGCTTTTCTTTTGCTGCACGCATTTTTCTCTTTTTTCTATGCAACCACAAGGATTCAGACTCATACAAAGGTGGTGCCAACAACTATCTGCTCACATAACACGACCAGGCCACGTTCATGTATTCATGAATGATGCTAAAATGGTTAGCCTTGCCCCAGATGCAAAAAAACCAATAATCATATCTACTGCAGGATTAATCGGTTGTATAGCAACAGTGTTACACGCCAGAGACATCACTGGTAATCAACATGCACTCCTCATGCATTTCCATCCTAATTATCACAAAGAACATCTGATGGAGCTTGAACGGCAGATTCTTCTTTTGAAAGATCATCATAAGACATTTAAATCTATGAATTTTTTGTCTATCCTACCAAGAGATAATTATTGGCTTGATCAAGAGTTACATACCCCTGATTGTCATAAAAGACGGAATGCTCTGGAAAACGCTGTGCAAAAAAGCTCTCTCCATCAAAATATAAAAATGCTCCATGCAGATTACCGTCTTGCGCCAACAGGCAAAGGTTATTTTACCGAAGTTCATGTTACCCTGGCAAATGATACTCCTTCAAGATACAAGGTAGATAACTGGATCGATTGGTATAATTGTGAACTTGAATAAAGAACGTACACAACTAAAAGGAACTTACCCATGACCACTATTTATCAATTCCTCGATACTCACAACATCCCCTATGAACGCTTTGATCACGAAGCAGTATTTACCTGTGAACAAGCAAACGAACTATGCCCCGCAATGCCGGGGCAACCTATAAAAAATCTTTTTCTCTATGATAAAAGAACAGAACAGCATTTTCTTGTTGTTGTACCAAACGATAAACGAGTAGATCTTAAAGAGCTTAAAACTCAGCTCAAAGTGCCAAATCTTAGCTTTGCATCCGAAGAACGCCTCAAAAAATATTTAGGCGTTGAACCAGGATCAGTGACGATACTCGGCCTTATTAATGATACAGCACAAGCGCTAACTGTTATTTTGGATACACAACTGAAGGACAAGGCACTGCAATGTCACCCACTGGTAAACACTGCAACGCTGGTAATTCCATTTAACGGAATCGAGAAATTTATAAGCGCCACTCATCATACGTACCATTTTTTGGATATTCCGGAACGGAAGGAATGATCATGAACAAAATTTTTTGGGAAAATCCCTACCAACATACTCTGAAAACAGAGGTTGTTGCCGTGGATGGCAACAAAGTTCTTTTTGCAGATACAATCGCCTATTCATTTGCTGGCGGGCAAGAAAGTGATAAGGCATGGGTCGCTGATATTCCCATTTTAGATTCTCGAATGGAAGGCAATCTTATCTATTATACGTTGCCTGATAATCACGGCCTGCAGGTCGGTGATGAAGTCACCATGACAATTGATTGGCAACGACGATTGCGTTTAATGCGCCTACATTTTGCCGCAGAATTAATTTTAGAGATTGTTACGCAAAACTATCATCTTGAAAAAGTTGGTGCGCACATTGCAGAAAGCAAAGCACGCATCGATTTTAAGTCTGATACAAACATCTCAACTCATTTTCCTGAAATACTGCAAAAATATACTGTGATTATCGCTCGCAATCTTGTTATTGAAAAGGGATATTCAGATGTTGCCGCGCAACGCCGCTTTTGGAAGATTGAAGGCTTTGCGCAAGTTCCCTGCGGCGGCACGCACGTCAATTCAACTGCCGAAGTTGGTTACGTGACGCTCAAAAGAGAAAAGCCCGGCAAGGGCATTGAGCGAATTGAAATTAGGTTGATTGAAGGATAGTTTTTTTGCATTCCTGATAACGCGCAACAATTGCATCTTTTAATATTTTGGGTAAGTCATCAAACCTCATATTAAGAGATGCAATGCCACAATCTTGACGCTCTGCATAGTTATCGGGTATTATCGCATCTTTTAATTCAGCTGCTGTCCAACAATATGGGTCATTCTCTGGATCCTGAATGCAATTGACAAACGCCTTTAATAAATTGGGCAACGCTGCAAAATAAGAAAGTGCATAATGCTCATATCTATCTCGCCCTAAAAAACCGATAGCACACCGATAAAATCTTTGTTCACCATCTGGTGATAAGTGGTACCGAATCAGATGTTGCGATTTGCCAAAAAACGGGACATCACGATTGCCCCATCCATAGGAACACAAATCACCTCTGGTATCTAAAAATGGTCGCGGCAATGAAGTAACGTGCTTGCTAAAATTATTCCAAATACCATAAATGTTTTTTATCTCATCTTCAACTAAAAAATATTGCGAGAGAAGCAAGGATTCTCTTCCTCCCTTTACACATGCACAAGAACCATACTTATTCAAATAACCAGGAAAAGGACCACCTTTACCCAGTTCAAAACTAGGATCATATTGCTTTGCTTTGGGCAACAAATATTCTCTTCTTTGTGGCGCAGTATCGAATAAAAACTTTTCACAAGATTTATTCACCAATGCAAGAGCATAAATGATTTCGTGAGACAAGTATTTGCTTTGGTTTTTCAAAAAAACCTTAAAAACTTTTGCAGGTGGATGACTTTTTTTCTCAACATCTTCCATGCATAGAGTAACCGTAGGTAAAAAGCCCAACACAAGCATCACTAAATATACAATTACTAGAAAAAAATTTCTCATCCTAAAAATCTCCTGCTTAATGAAATACATTCACGATTAAATAAGCAACTTTGCCATATAAGAAACAGAGAATTCTCGTTCTTGCATATTAAACGATAAACCGACAAGAATTATCTGCTTGTTGCGCATTGCATATCCTTGATATTATTTTTTATCAATAACTTGTTTGAATATCTTTCTTGGATGATAGTAACTGATTCTTCTACTTCATAATTGGGATAATTAAGCATAATTTTATTATTTTTATGATTATAATCGACAACCGTTAGGTACCCAGTTTGAAAGAGCAATGGAACGAGTGGAATATCACTCAATTCGAATGTCCCCAAGTTTTCTGGTCTCAGTTCTACCTGAGAAACATGTTCAAGATCGATATATTGCTTTTTAAGCAAATGAATAAGAAATGTTGGCGTACCCGATTGAAACCAATAATTGGCCAACTCTTTTTTAGAAAGATAATACTGGACCGAAAACGGATTATATACTTTTACCGATGATTTCGAAAATCGATATCCGTTGTACCATTTTTGCATAGTTGCCAACACTTCATCGTAGGAAACATTCTCCTGAGTCGCAACTGCTTGTATGTACTCAGGAAAATAACGAATAATCTCATCCTGCGTGTAACCAAGCAATGAAGCGCTTATTTCACTGAAACTAATATCATTGAGATTGTTCATTCCAGAAAATATCGATGTTTTGGCAAATTTGGTCACTCCAGTAACAACAATTGCACGAATATATGCATCTGCCGATTTGATGACATCATATATTCCTGCAATTGTTTTTTTCATTTGATCTGCTTTTTCAAGATCGCCGATATGATCCAAAATTGGCTTATCATATTCATCGATAAGAATGACAATTTTGTTAATTTGAGAAAGTTGCTTGATAAGAAAAGAGATTTGATCATGAGTCGTGCTAAAGGAATCAAAATAAATATTATATTCGATCGCAATTTCTTGTAATCTTTGAATTAAACTTTTTTTCAGATCTTCTGGTGTATCGTGAGCAATGTTAGCAAAATCAAGATGAATTACCGGATGCTTGCTCCATTGGTAATCACTTGAATCAATCCACAATCCCTTAAAAAGATCCCTGTTGCCTAAGAACAGTTCCTTAAGTGTTGAGATCAATAATGATTTACCAAATCTACGCGGACGAGATAAAAAGTATAAACGAGATCCGCCAGAAAAAAGATTATAAATATGCTCTGTTTTATCTATATACAGATAATTACCGGTAATCATCGTACTAAACGTGCTCAAATCAATGGGTAAATATTTCAGCATATCTTTTCACCTTTTATCTTAATAACCAACCATATATTGAGCATAATCGGTACCAGTCAAATAATCAACGAGCCCATGTTAATTCAACTATTGAGATATAGCCTGGAGCTTTTTGCATTCCTGATAACGCTCAACAATTGCTTCTTTTAACTCTTTGGGTAAGTCACCAAATGTTGTATCAAGAAAGATATTACCCAATGGTTCATAATGGTCATAGTTATCCGGTATTATCGCATCTTTGAGCTCATATAATCTGCCAGCAGTTGAATCAACTGCTGAAGAAGAATTTACGCAAGCTTTCAATAGATTTGGCAGAGCAGCAAAGAGGGAAAGTGCGTAATGGTTCCGGATGCTACCAATGTTGAGGCCACATCGCAGCGATTTTGTTGCACCATATTTTGACAAAGAATATTCAATCACATGCTTATCTTGGTCCCATAACATACCAAATTCTTGTTTTCCCCATCCATAGCAGCAGAAATCTCCAGCAGCATTAAAAAATGGCTTTGGTAGAGAAGCAACGTCACCAAAATCTTCCCAAAACCCAATATGTGCATAGAATGCACCACCCTCACCTGCCAAATAAAAATGCTTAAGAACTAACTTCGTAGAAGCTTTTCCTTGGAAGATCGGGGTGCTTCTATATTTTTGACCAAACGCACTGCCATATTGATGAAACCAAAAAGGTTGTGTTTCAAAATAATATTTCTCATGTGCCTTCATGACCAGATATCGTTTTGTATCTTGTGCGGCCGTGAGCAACAATTGTTTATAACGCCTACTTATCGCAAGAGAACGGATTATTTCGTGACTTAACCATCCATTTCTGAGTACAATTTCCATAGCTTGCACTCGCAGAATAGGGATAAATGTAGGTTCTTTGCATTGTTTATGACGCGCCACAATTGCATTTTTTAATGCCTTCGGCAATTCATCAAATTTTATATCACCAAACTCATTGCCACTCTCTTGGTATTCTTTATAATTATCAGGTATTATCGCATCTTTCAACGCAACTAACATAATGTGCATGAAATCATTTTCTTTTATCACCGGGCAATTGACAAATACTTTCAACAGATTGGGCAATGCTGCAAAATAAGAAAGTGCATAATTATCATGTCCATCAATACTTACTCCACAACGGAAAAATGTTTGTCTTTGATCTGGCATTACACAATACCGAATTAAATGTTGTTGCATATTCCAGAGCATACGATCATCATTATTTCCCCATCCATAACAACACAAATCGCCTTCGGGCGTTAAAAATGGTTTTGGCAATGCAGTTACCCGTTTGCTAAAATTGTCCCAAACGCCGTGAGCCGTCAGCACATCGTCATCGATTAAAAAATGTCCATCAAGTATGAACTTTTTGCAATCTTCTTTGTTGCAGGCAAAGGAACCATATTTGTTCAAAAAATCTGGCTTTGCAAATGGCACTATAGCTACCCAGGGTAGCTCCCCAAGCTTGCGCAATAGATATTCACCTCTTTCTGGTGCGGTATCAAGTAATAATTTTTCACACGATTTATTTACAGCAGCAAGAGCATAGATTATCTTGTGAGGTAAATTTATTTGGTTTCCCAAAAAAATTTTTATTGCTGCTGCTTGAGGATCTGTAATATTGCCAGTATTTTCCATACATAAAGCGACTCCACAGAAAAAGCTCAACACGAATACGTAAATAATCATCCATTTTTTGATTTTATTTTCCATTTTTAACAAATTCTTTTAGACAGAGTGGACATGCTTTAATTATCTTGCAACATGTTATACATAAAAAGTCAGAATGCTTATTTGTACACGGAATATCATCTAAATCATCAGGATGCTCAAGACAGATACAACATCGTTGTTGATCATACACCTGTCGTAAACGCTCCGTTAATTCTTTTGGAACGTCAGCATAGTACTCTATCATCCTCTTATCAACAATAGCGCCATACCGTACAAATAAATCTGTCAATTCAAAAAGTCTGCCGTCCAAAGCAACACGCACCAAAGATGCGCTTTTTATACCCCGCCATACATTCACTTTTGCTCCTGCCTTGAGCAACATCTCAAAAATATTAACCCCACCTCCCTCTCCCCACAACAACAATCGCCATAAAATGGATAGACCGAAACGATAAGTCCTATTAACATTAGCTCCTTTGGCAATTAAAAGCGTAATAAATTTTTTTGCATGAGCATCTCCTCTGTCCACCATACGCCCCAACAGAGTCTCACCTTGCATTATGACAGGAACATCACAATCAACAATCTCGGCCAAAAGTAACTTACATTGTGTATAATCATCTTTATCGAATGCATAAGCAAATTGCCGACACAACGCTTTGTTCAAAAGTTCACGATATTTTCCTGTCGAACACGCCATAGGTGCCCTACCAGCTTTATCACGTTGCAGAAGATCAATGCCATATCCAATGAGAAATTTGAAAGCTTTGATATTTTTATGAGCAATTGCTAAATGCAGAAGAGAGGTCTTGCCCGCTGATCTTTGAGCAATATCCTCAGTATCAATTTTCGTGCTTAATAATAACAATTTCAGACAGTCAGTCTCTTCTTTTTTGATCGCTTCTGAAAATAAAGAAAATGTACACTGCACATCATGTGTCATAACCCATGGATATTTTTGAATATATTTTTCTAATTCATCATAATCACCATTTTTCACCCATTCGATCGCAATACCACAATGTACATATAAGGTCTTTTTAATCTGCTCTGCTTTCTGCGGATATGTATTGCGTAAATCTTCCTCACAAATACTGTTTACAATGCAGCCAAATCGATTAAAAGTTATCCCTCTTTGTGTTGCATGCTTTTCATCGGCATCTGGTTGCCTGCTAATACTCATAAATAATCGTACCCAGGTGTGTAAAAATTCTCTGTAATTATTACTTTCTTTTAAAACATCTTCTCCTGAAGGAAACTTAAAGAAGTCTAACGGACCTGCGTGAGCAAAATATAACATTCCATATTTTTCAAACTCATCTAAAATTTCTTTAGCTTTATCCCTATCATCGGAATCATAATGACATTGTATTGCTATATCAAAAGCAGTTAAGCCTTTTTTATTACGCATATTGGTATCAGCATTGTTCTTCAATAAGAACCTCAACGTTTCAACAGATTGTTGTAGTGTTGCCATATGCAGTGCACTATAGCCATCATTATCCACTGCATTAATGTCAGCACCTCTATCGACCAATAATTGTGCAACCTCTTTAAACTGCTCGATCTTTTTAGGGCTATACATTGCAAAACGATCAAAGAGAGCGGAAAAACATATAGTCCCCAACGGTGTTCTGCCAAAATTATTTTTATGCTTTATGCAAGCTCTTGCATTCAATAATACCTTCGCTATTTCTTTTGTTTGCGCGCAATGAAGCGGAGTATATCCACAAGCTATCAAACCATTTGGATCTGCATTGTATTGGAACAATATTTTTGTACATTCGGCATGGCCATAAAAAGCTGCAATATGCAATGGACGCACACTCGAAAACTCCCGATAATCCCGCAAGATCACATTGGCAAGTTGAGGAGACCGTTTAACCATAACTTCAACTTCTGTGTGGTTGTTTTGGTCAATCAAAGCGCAAAATCGCAATGCCAGTGCTGCGCTGTCATGAACATCATCGAGCTCCATTGCCGCGCAGCTGAACATGCCCACCACACCGATAAAACAGAGTATTTTCAATTTGTTTATCATTTCTGCTCACCTATTCTTAACCAACTCCATATTATTTGTTATTTCTTAAAGTGCATTGTATACGCAAACCAACGTCCAAAAAACTTTTCTTGAGAAAATCCAACTGATTGCACCACCTCAACAACCGATTTTTTTGATTGGAAATGAGGATCAAAAATCATCTCCGATACAGATAATATCCCATCAGATTTGAGAGCATTATATATCGCTTGCAATGCTGCCCGCCGATCAGGAATTTCTCCTAACACCGTCACTAAAATTGCACGATCATAATAATTATGTTCTAAAGCTCCCTCATCAACATCAGCATGCAATAGGGTAATATTGTGCAGGCTTTCTTTTTGTGCTTTTCGTCGGATGATTGCTAACATACCAGCCTGAATATCCATTGCTGTTACTGCACCCTGCTTACCAACCTTTTTTGCGAGGGGAATGGTGACCCTTCCTGCGCCAGCCCCAACATCCAGCACCTTCATGCCAGGGGCAAGATTTAAGTGCTCTACAATAAACTGCGCATGACACACTCGAGCAAATGGATTATCAAGTTCTACCAACCAAGATAACCATGAAGGGCACGGTAAATTGAGGCGTCGGGATAATAGACGCCACGCAATACTTGCAAGAATAATAATACCCACAAACAATGCACTCAACTTAATAACGCTGAACATCTCTTTTTCTCCTTTTCCCAGTTGACCGCCAGTCGGTCGACTGTTAGAATAATCATATTGTGAAAAAAAATCAAAAAGAATATGATGGTGCGAATCACCAAAGGATCGGAAGAACGAAGGCAAGAAATAGTAACAACGGCCCGACACTTTTTTGAAACCAAAGGTTATGATAAAATTACGATGCAATGGATTGTCAATGAAGTTGGCATTGCCAAATGATCAGTTTATGACACCGCAATAAAACCGATAATGATAAACAAAGGATATTCGTGAAAAAAATACAATTAGCTTTATTGTTTACAATTTTTGGCTTAGGTCTCCATGGAATGGAGCCAAAAGATACCCCAAATACATTTAATTTAAGTCGTGCTTTGAAGCATGGAGCAAAACTACCTGAAGAACAGGAACGTAATTGCATAATCGCCTACTTTAAATCTACCTCTGCTGAAAATTCAGCTGAGGAAATGTTTACAGCAACCAAACAAGCAATTGAAAAATTTGCGACAAAAGTTAAAAACGTAAATAATGACACTCACGTTTTACTATTTCCAAATAAAAAGTTGACCATCGATAAAGATCACGGTTTTGACACGGGAAATAGAATCATTCCTGAAGAACGTGTGAATTTTGCTCAATTTATTGTGCAAAAAAATAAATGGCGCGATGAATCTCAATTAAGTCAAACAGGTTACGCTTTTACGACCCAGTTTGGTAATTCAGCAGACGGTTGTAAGCTTACCGCATATATGGTTCCTCGGAACAATCTTATACCCATGAAGCATCATCTTCGACAAATACATGGATTATGTCATCATGGTGCACCAATGGTTATTATTGCCGATAGCGCGCTCGAAGATGATATTGTGAGAGCTGAACTAGCAAAAGAAAACTTAATTTGTGCCACGTTTGGTGCTCCAGATAAACAACCAACATGTACAAAATGTTCACAATTTTCATCCCTTTCCCGTGGCATTGCTCTTGTGTTTATTGTTGGGGGAGTATTGATTATCTTTTCTAGACTTTGGGCCTACAAGGATTATTTAGACCGGATAAATATGGGTTATGTAGGAGAACATTTTTATTTTTTCGGTAGACAGATATTCTGCGATTGGTTATGCCACAGCGATAATAAAGCAACTATCTTTCACTTCCTACATTCCTGATAGCGAGCAACGATAGCTTCTTTTAAAGCCCCTGGCAAATCATCGAATTTTACATTGAGAAATATATCACCACAATCTTGATATTCTGCATAATTATCAGGAATTATTGCATCTTTCAATGCGAATAACATCCAATCACATTTGACATCTTTTTGTATGACAGGACAGTTGGCAAATACCTTCAATAAATTGGGCAATGCTGCAAAAAAAGAAAGCGCCCAATTATTATCCACACCAATCTGGACTCCGCAACGAAAATTTCTTGTGTGCCCATCTTGTTGTCGATAATACTGAATAAGGTGTTGATATTTTCCCCACAACTTCTCATCAACAAACTTTCCCCATCCATAATAACATACATCCCCTTCGGGGTTTAAGAATGGTTGCGGTAATGCAGTAACAAGATTTGTAAAGTTTGACCAACAAAACCCATGAGAAATTTTTACTCTATCACCGGCTAAACGATATTCAGAAACAGTCAAAGATTTTTTTATTTCCTTACCACATAAAAAAGAACCATATTGATTAAAATAATAGGGTTCTTGCATAAAAGAAAAAGAATGTTTTGCTTCGTGCAGTAAAAGTCCTTTTCTTTCTGGTGCGGTATTGAGTAACAATTTTTTCAAAGATCTATTTACTGCAGCAAGAGTATAGATTATTTCGTGAGATAAGTGTTTATTTTGATTTCTTACGAAAACTTCTATAGCTACCTCTTGCGAATCTATTATATGCGTATCTTTTTCCATTCCAAAGACGAATGGCGCACATATATTACCGATTATGATTGTTGTAATTTGTAGAATATTTTTTATTTTTTGCATGATCTTTTATCTTCTGTTCCGATTAATAACCTGTATTCTGCGTTGCGCTTGCGGGAGCTTTTTATTATTTTGATATCTATTATTATGTGACCGATATTTCTTAATCAACCATGCTCATACCTAATGTTTCTGGCACATAATTGGCCCATTTTGCTTTTTCCATCATTTCAAAAAAATAGTGCCCAAGCTCTTGATCTTCCCATGGGAAAATGGGTAAATGACGAGGAAAAAACAAAATATCAAAAATATCATGTGCTTCTTTCTCGGCTGAAAAGGGAAATCCTCGATATTTCCTGTGTAGCCAAGCAAATAAATTATCCCGTTGGTCCCATATTGCAAATGGATATTCTGCCGCTTTTAATTTGAACAACGCAACATTATCACTTTCAGCAATCCGTAAAATCTCTTGACCAGTGACGGCTAAATTTTCTTTAACATACCGTATTCCCTCTTTTCCCACGCGTCGTTCCAGATCATCATATGAACCAATATTTTCAGAAAGATAGTCAAGATTGGTAATATCTTTGCAATTCCATTCCATCGTTGCCAAAACAGAAAAAAAATGTGCAAACAAATTTTTTACGTATCGTGCTTCATTTGATTTCACAAGTTTACAAAAAAGCTCTGCCTCATTTTTGAGCAACTCTATAAAGTTTCTCTCTCTATATATATTCACAAAAGGATATTCTGATTGGATTGTTGCGCATAAATCTTGATCGTCACTCTGCACATTGTTAAACGCTTCCTCACACAACTGCTTAAGATCTTGTTTAACAAAATCTACTGCTTCTTTCCCCACCAAACTAATTAAATCGGCAAAGATAGTATGCTTAAAAACACAACCCTCCCGATTGATTACGATACCTTTACCCACCCCACAAGTTTTACGACATCCCAATGCATTATTTTCATTGTTTTGAATGAATATAAATAACTCCGCCAATGTATTGGTTGCCGTTGCAGCGTGAATATCATCTGCAGCTATCAGTTCTTTATATAATCGTGCATTATCTTTAAGCAATTCGAACGGATTCTTTTCTTGGCCTGCATGAGCCGAAAAAAACCGATAACCATAGAGACTGAACGTAGCAAGCACTTCATTATCATTGAAGTGTACTGCCGCATCAAATGGTGTGAGTCCATAGTTATTTTGTATTTCCAGATCGGCATTGTGCTCTAATAAGAATTTAATTTTATTCACACGAAAATCTTCATAATAGTTCGTATGCGCTCGTGTTATTTCATAATGAAGCAGAGTGCTACGCTCTTGGCCTATCGGCTCATTCACATTCACGCCTTTTTTAATTAATTTGCGTGCACGATCAAAACCCTCACTGCGACTATTACGCAGGACATCTTGCAGTTGCTCCATTGCACTAACAAATATTATTTGCATATGCAAAAAAGTACATATAACCATTATTTTTTTACTTATCATTTCTCTATCGCTTTCTGCTTTTTACATTCCTGATAACGGGCAACAATAGCTTCTTGTAGCTGTTCTGGCAACTTATTAAACGGTTTAACAAATATATAATGTGCATACTGAGTACTTGCATAATTATCAGGTATTATTGCGTCTTTCAATGCAAATAATTTAGTATCACGCTCCTTTTTTTCAGGGCAATCTATAAACGCCTTCAATAAATGAGACAATCCTGCACAATGGGAAAGTTGATAATTATTTTCCTCTCCAAGACTGAGATAACAGCGAAAAGATTTTTTTTCACCGTCTGACGTTAGACAACATTGAATCAGATCTCGCCGTGGGGACTCAGGCACAGCACTATTTTGAAATGCATAACAGCACAAATCTCCTTGAGGATTAAGAAATAGTTGCGGTAATGACATAGCTGGTTGAAAATTATCCCATGTACCAGAAAGCCAAGCTCCTCTTCTTCCTTCTTCTTCATCTATCAAACAAAACTTTTTCAGACTTAAAGTATTCTGACCTTCTTTTTCACCCAAAATAGTGCCAAATTTATTATGCCAATAGTGAAAGTATCGGCACAGTGAGTCATCTAGTCCAACCAGCCAACGCAGATATTCAGTTCTTCCTGGAGCAGTATCCAATACCAACTTCTTGCAGCTCTTATTTACTTCTGCAAGAGCATATACTGTTGTGGGAGATAAATCTCTTTGATTTCTTAAAAAAACTTCCATGATTAGCGCCTGAGGATCTATGATATGCACATCATCATTCTCATTCTCCATACCAAAAGCTGATTGCGCACATACTATACTGATCATGATTACGGTGATGTGTAGAAGATTTTTTATTTTGTGCATGATCTTTTATCTTTTGTTCCGATTAATCACCTGTATTCTGCGCTGCTGTTGCGGAAGTTTTTTATTTTTTTGATATTGATTGCAAGGTAATCTTTTTTTATGACGCAATGCTGCTTTTTCGCGCGGTAACCTGAATGCATGCTTTTGAGGTTTCTCTACCGTGTCCGCCGTAGCCTTGGCGAAGGAGGATTTTATCTCTTCTTTCAGTTTGAGCAAGGCAACTTTCCGCATAGATTTTTCATTCATTTGGCGAAACGCTGCTATAATTTGTTCGAACTCTGGAGCTACCATCTCTCTTGCCGATAACTGGAGTTTTTCCCACGTTTTTCTTATATCGAGAATATGTACCCCATCAGCATTTCTGTGCATGTTATTACGTAACCCATCATCAGCTTCCAAATCTTTCAATGACTTCATTATTTCTAACTGATCTTTTAAAATTTCTCTTTCCTGGAAGGCAATGTTAGCTGGATGTCCTTTTAAAACTCCTCTTAAACTCAAGGCTCTTTCTGTGCACGGAAGCTCACGATCATCCATCAAAGATGTATCATAATTCCACTTATTCCATAACTTAATATCCATGGATACAATTTCACCATAGAACGCCATCATTATCACCACCAAAATCACGCTTATATTACTTTTCATTTCCGTTCCGGTATAGAATTTAAATACTCTATAATTGCATCAATGGGGCCCCGAGAGAATGTGTGACGCTTTTCAATAGCTTGTAAAGCCGTCTCACCCTTATTATTCAGCAATGTTCGATCCGCACCATTTTGCAACAAGAAAATAAGAATCTCTTCCAATCTTGTAAAAACAGTCATCGCTACATGCAATAATGTATCATTATTATCTTTAAGACGCTCGTTCACATCTGCACCAGCATCCACCAAAGATTGGGCAACCGGAAGATTATGACAGCGATGGGGATGAAATAATGCCGCATATAACGGCGTCCATCCGAATTTGTTTTGCGTATGCACTGATGCGCGAGGTATCAGTAGTTGTACCATATCGGCACTTTTTGCTAGGTGCAACGGTGTATCTTTTCTGCTTGATCCTTGTGTTTGTGCATTGCAATCGGCGCCAGCTGCGAGTAATAATTCAACACTTTGCTTATCGTCCTTATACACTGCCACGTGCAGTGGAGTTACCTCGCCAAATAAAATTCTTGAATCGTTATTATATTTATGATACATAGTGATCGTCTGCGGGAATTCCGTAATAATCTGTTTAACGTCTTCGTTTTTTTTATTTTCAATCGCCGCAAATAACTGAATCACGTGAGATGCATCAGATGGTTGCTCCATGCACATTGCAGGAGAATAGCAAGCAAGAACACAAATCGACAATATAATTCTTTTCACAATCGCTTTCGTTTATTTATAGGGCACTTTTTCCCAACGTGTCTTTGCACTGTTCGGGATAATAGTTCCTGTGCTGTGTGAGGTAATGCTTTCTCACAGCTTCTTGTATGTCTTGCGGCAAACCAGTCAATTCGGATTCAATCAATATATGATTGAATGGTATCAATGCATCTTTTAATGTATATACTTTCACCGTATCAGTTTGATATCCCACTGAAGAATTCAAAAATGCCTCTAATAAGATTGATGATGATCTAAACGAAAGCAACGATCGTATATCGCCATTTCCAATATCAAGACCACATTTTCGTTGGCAGGTAACACCATTTTGTGACACACTATATTCCATTAACTGCTTTATTGCGCCCCACGTCATATCCGCCTGTTCTTTGCCCCATCCATAACAACACAAATCTCCGTTAGCGCAAAAACGCATCTTCGGCACACATGATAGAGGTGAAACAAACTGGTCCAAACGATAAGATTCACGATAACGCCCTTTTCTATCCGCAAGAAACCAATAACAAAGCCTTAATTTAGTGCACAGAGGGTCGTCTATTCCTGTCAGCTCTGTCACGAGCTTGCCACACGCAGTTCCATTTCTATTCCAACATATAGGTTCGATTTCCTCTAAAGATGCATTATCAAATGGACTTTCGTATGGATATTGATTTTTCAGTCCCCAGTGGGAACTTATCAGATATTCTTTTCTTTCTGGAGCAAGATTATGCAACATTTCATAATATTTTTTGTTAATCGCAAAAGAAAAAATTTCTCGATAACCAAATCTATGCAACCCATTCATGAACATAATATCAAACTTTAGTGATTCTTTACTTTGTATCAATCCAGTATCATTGTTTTGTATTAATGTACTATTATGACTAGGTATTAATGTACTATTATGACTAGGTATTAATTGGCTATCATTGTTGTGTATCAAACCTTTACTATTTGGTTTCTTTTTTTGACTTACCTTATGAGCAATCCATTGAGTCGCTTGCTGCACACTTTTCTTTGCGCTTTTCTTTTCACTTTTCTTTTTATCTTTCTCCGCCCTCTCCATGCACACAATATTCACAACAAACATGATGCTCAGACAGCAGAAATACGCTCTATTGTTCATTGAATTATCCAATCTGTTTTTACATTATTTTGTTAATCGGTTTTTTGTGTTGCGCGAGATAATGCTTTCTTACAGCCTCTTTTATGTCTTGCGGCAAACCAGTCAATTCATCTTCCAAAGATACTTGATCTGATATACAATCTAACGGTATCCGTGCATCTTTTAATGTATATATTTTCGCCATATCAGTTTGCCTTCCCACTGAAGAATTCAAAAACGCCTCTAATAAGATTGATGATTTAAATAAGGCTAACGATCTTATATTGCCCTCTCCAATATCAATGCCACATCGGCGTGCGTAGGCAATGCCTTGTTGTGACAAACTACATTCCACTAATTGCATTGTTGTGCCCCACAGTACAGTATCAAACTGATCTTTATTCCATCCATAACAACACAGATCTCCGTTAGAACAAAATCGTAGCTTCGGTAATTCCAATAAAGCCAAATCAAAAAAATCCACATTAATAGATTCATAATAATGCGATTTTCCATCAGCGATAAACCAATAACAAAGCTTGAAGGTATCCTGAGTATCCTTGCTTATTTGTCCACATGCACTTCCGTTTTTATTCCAGTAAATAGCTCCATCCGGGTCTGGAGATGTGGCCTTGTTTTCAAATGACACAGATGAAGATGGTGTCTGAGATAGATTTTCAGATGAAGATGAACTTTTCAATCGCGGGTCGAAACTTATAAGACATTTTTTTCTTTCTGGAGCAAAGGCATGCAAAAATTCATAATATCTTTTATTAACTGCACAAGCACAAATTTCTGGATGGCCAAATGATTGCAAATCATTCATAAGCACAATATCCAAGGCTAATGATTCTTTACTTAATCCACTATCATCACTTTGTATTAATCTACGATTCATAATATTCGGTTTCTTCGGTTTCTTTTGACTTGATCTACGAACATGCCGTTGGGCTGCTTTCCGCACCCTTTTCTTCGCACTTTCTTCTAGGCTTTTCTTTATACTTTGCGTTGAACTTTTCTTTATACTTTTTTCTACAAGCTCCATACAAACGTTATTAGCACAACACAAAAACAGGAGTAACAGTATGTAAAAAGAGGTAAATTTTTTCATGCTCATTTTCTTTCATGCAAGTGTTATATAAATGTGGTTTAGTATACGATATGTGAGGGAAATGAAAATAGAATTTTGATGTTTAACTGGAGGCGTTAAAAATCCTTTTTTAAGATTAATCCCCAGCTTGGCGCTGGGTACCCCATTTTAGTTTTACTAAAATGTTTTTTCGCAAGGGGTTTTTTGTCCAAACCCCCTGCACCCCCCGACAAAACCATCCTGGTTTATCTCTTTCGGCCCGAACTCGCATTCCCGTCTATTCGCAAAGCCTCCTAGCCGTAAACACTCACGAGTACTTCGTAACAGCACGCCTCATCAGACTTTTTACTTAATTCTTTCTATGAAAGTGAGAGTAGGGTGAAGTTCGCCCTGCCGAGGACAGAGGCAATCAAATTATAAAATCAATTCAAGTTTTCTTTCACGTTCATCCTGCGCTCATCAGCAAAACCCATCTTCAGTTCCTTCCGATGGGTTAAGAAGATCAAGCGCTTATTTCATAAAAAAAATCAATTAATCTTTTGGAGGAGTAAAGAACGCTCGAAGATATTCTTCAACAAGTTCAGAACGAGCGCGAAAAGAAACCTGACTGGATTTTATAATTGCCTCTATCGCCCTTCTTCGCATCCTACTTCGCTAAAGCTACGAAGGGCAGGCCGGCAAGGCGAGCTTCACCCCAATGCTGTCAACTTAAGATGAGAATTAAAAATTAATAAAAATTATGTGTCTTCCCACCCCGTTCGCCCTGAGTGTTTTATGGAGCGCAGCGGAATAAAATGTATCGAATGGGTCAATCTTGTGGATAATTTTGGACATTTCCTTTGAAAAAAAATTAAGTAAGAATTACCCTTCGATACATTTTTTGAAGACAAAAAACACTCAGGGCGAACGGGATTTGGGTAATAATTTTTCTTAAATTGACAGCATTGAGCTTCACCCAACTCTCACTTTTTTGGAATTTGGTGAAACCTGCTTCGTTGTATTTTTGCTGAAAGTACGTCGTGAGAAATAATTTAATGAAAAATCCCATGAGGTTCGACGATGACTTAGGCTGTGAAGCCTTGTGAACAGACTGCGGTCGGAGTTCCGGACCGTAAGAGGTCAAGCTGGAAGCTTGTGTCTGGGGGTGCAGGGGGTTTCTAACCCAATCTCCGTTCTCACTCCGATCGGGTGCCCTTTTTAAGAACGGCTCTATGGAGCGTAGCGCAGTAGAGCCTTTAAACCCCTTGCGAAATTACATTTTAGTGAAACTAAAATGGGGTACCCAGCGCCAAGCTGGGGATTATTCTTTCTTAAAAAAGGGCGTACCCCAAGGCCCAGTTGGGCATTAATTCTTTTTATACTGCAATTGAAATTTGCGTTCATACATACGCCCGATATGTATCTTCCTCCTCTTTACCCCCCAAACACTCACTTTATCTTTATTCTTTATATCTATTTTTTCTTTCAGCATCATCGTCTCCAGAGGTTTGTTCGTAAGATTTTGACGTGCCAATGCCAAGATATATGCCAAATTTTTACCACTGCTAATTACATTCCTAAAATCGAACCCAATTTTAATATATGGCCAAGGAAGCCCATTGCCTGTATAAATGCAAAATTCTGTATTGGCAACTGATTCTTTCTCATCAAAATCCTGCAGTCGTTTTGTTTCTTGCAACCCTGCTCGATAAGAAAGATACTGAATGACTCGCTTTGTGTTTTCAGTATCCATACCAAAGCTATTCATCTGACAAGCAAACATAAACAGCATTACCATACCACCCATAATCTTTTTCACTTAATGAGTCCCTCTTCTTTTTGACATTGATAAACTTTCTCCAAAATAATTCGCAATCCATCCCCTGGCTCATGCCTTTCCACTATTTCTTGAGAAAGAATTGCTCCATGAGCTAATAATACGGTGAGCATGTTTCTTGTTTCTACATACCACAAAGCAGTTTTACCATCTTTGTCTTTTGCATCTACCTTAGCACCTTTTTTTAATACAATCTCACACAATTCCATCCGAGATGTTGCAACAACTCGGTGCAATAGTGGCGTACCATCAATGGTTAATGCATTAACATCTTGTATACTCTCGAATAACTCTTTTATTTCTTTACGCAAAAGGAAATTTTCAAAACAACCACCGTTACAATCAAAAAAAATGAAGCCCAATAGCGCAGATAAGCATGCTTTATCTTCAGCTGCCACTGCTATATCAAACGCGGTGTGACCTTGATTATTACGCTGCAACAGAAAACCAGGCTGACATGCCAATAGTTTAACTGCCCATGGCTTATTCAACAGTACTGCATGATGTAGTAATGAATTGCCATCTCCATCAACGGCAGTCGCATCTGTTTTGAACACCTCATAATTTTGATATTTCCATACCCACACAGAACGATCTGTACTGTTTTTTATCAAATGAAGATATATATCAAAAGCAACTTGTTTATCATAATGCAGAACAAATGGATTGTTCTTAACCATTTTTTTGAACTGTTTCCAATCAGCAACAACACAATTACGCGCAGCATCACATACGGTATATAACATATGTTTCATATAGCTCACCCCGGCTCCGCCAACCAATAGCTGCAGGTCACCATATGTTGCATTATTAAAACACCAACCTTTTTGTAACATCATAATGCCATCCATTGCGGTGCGGCGTGATGTGCAATGACGATTAAGAACAATACAAAGCTCTGCTAATAAATTGCGTACACGGTATTTTTCAGCATTATCTTTTTGTTTAAAAATAAGTTTTAATTCATGCGCATCATTGCGCAGCAAGCCGATAATATCATCTGTTGCACAAGGAATAAAGAAAAGATTTGCGTGTTTAAAAAGACGGAATATCGCAGGTTTTTTTTGCTCGATGGCCAAGCTTAAGGGAGTTTCTCCTTCACTATTTGATTGCAAGAGATTTGCCTTGTGATGCAACAAAAATGAAATACTATCGTACTGCTCGTCATGCTTAATAAATTCCATAAGGAGCGTTCTCCCAAAAGCACCGCCACAATCGATATTAATCATGTGATAGATAAGATTTTCTGGACCATTTTTAACCACACACTCTGCAAGGTCAAGTGAAAATCTGTTTCTGCTTTTTAATAGGCAAGCAAGCACACTCTTGCCGTATAAATATGATTTTTTCCCCAGATCAACACGTGCTTCAAGCAACTGTTTGATGACATACGTACTTTTTGCCAAGCAAACTGTTGGTTTGCCAGAATCAGATCTGTATCCACCGCATGCATCTATATTCAATTTCCAACGCCACGCATTGGCAAGGAGATACTCAACAGCCACCGCATCATCAGCCTCCACAAATTCATGCAAAGGCGCCGACCACCCTCTGCATAGGCCAAAGTTTTGATACGCATTAACCACATCCGGATTACGTTCGAGTATCTTATCTACCTGCGGAAAATCATAACAATGTATTGCATCCATCAACTTTGCACGATCGCTCTGTCTTTCTGCAACCAGTTGCGCTCGGTGAATTATTTTTGGATCATATTTATTAACTACATCGCCGATATTTTCACTCCTGAAAAATTTTTCTAACGTAATGCACGCTTCGGGTAAATCATATGAATATTTCCCATCATTTTCTTCTTGCACCCATTTTTTGAGAAGGCGACCTTTGTTTTCTAATAACTTTTCAACTGATTTAAATAACTTGGCCTTGTCTTCCGCTGGCTCCATGCCAGCGATTTGAACGCAAACCAATATAATACTGATCAAAAAGATATCCATACATTTTTTCATACGACGATTGTCCCATCTCTTCTTTTTAACTCAGGTTTTGATTTTTCTTTATGAATATCGAGATCTCGCATTCTCTTTATATGTTGTTGATCTGACTTACCCGGCTGATGACGTGAGCCTGCTATCATTTGCTTGGTGAAAGTTTCTAGATTTGCCTCACAGCTAGAATTACACGTCACACGACACCTAAACTCTCTTTTCTGCTTATTCTGCATAGCGTGCACAGCGTGCGAATAAAAGATTATCGCACCAAGCATCATCCATATATTTTTTATAACAATTTTTTTGAACATATACATATGCATCGCACTTTCCCTATCTTTTTAAAAATTGACATAACGATATGCAGAATTATAATTATTTGCACAAGAACTGCAATGAATTTAACGTTAGGCAACGCACATCATGAACAAAAACATGAACAAAAAATTAGTACTCTTTTTAACTCTTACTTATGTGGCTCATCTTTCTCATTCACTAAATGCTGCTGAAACAAAAGGCAAAAGACTCTATTTTTCCGATTGGCAATTGCTGAATGTTCCAGAAACACCCATAGCACGGAGCAAAAATGTTATTTTTAACCTCCCCAATCATCGCCTTACTCTTACCATTGAAAATACTATTACGCACAATGCAACACCAAGAACGGGAGAAATAGATATTTTTATACCATATGAGAAGCTATCTGCAATGCAACGTGCTTTAAAAAAAGATTTGCCAATATATATTGAAGCTCATGGAACTTCTCATTTGTTTAAGTTTACATCTGAAGATGTAGTCCTGAAAAAATAGATTATTTAACCTAAGTTATGACCTATTAAAATACATAAAAAATGGTTCCTACTCTACCTCCGTTCGCCCTGAGTGTTTTTCGAAGTTCTTACGTAGAAAAAAGTATCGAAGGGTAAGTTTTAATTTAAATTTTTTTTCTAAAGAAATATGCAAAAATTTCATAAGATTAACCCTTCGATACATTCGCCTTTGCCTTGCTACGGCGAACACTCACGGCGAACGGAGGGGGTATAATTAATTTCTCTTGAAACACACAACATTTTATCACGTACCGAATTCATTAAGTCCACCACGACATATCGGACATGTTTTATTGTTTTCTAATTTATGATAGCAACCTTTACACATGAACTCGTCATGCTTATTCTTGCAAGGAATATTGGAAAGACAGCGAGGATGATCCGCGCAAATGCAGCAGAGCTGCTCATTAAACTTTTGCTGCAAGAGCAATTTCAATTCTTGCGGCATCCTTTTATTTTTATTGTTCAATAAATCTTTGGTGACTATTGCACCATAATCTAGAAATAATGTTGCCAGTTGAAAGTCTTTGCGATGAATTGCAAGCCCCAAAAAAGGTTTTTTCGTGATGATATCTGGTTGAATAACGCTCACTCCTTTTTTCAAAAAACGCTCAGCAAAATGAAATAATTGAATGGAACTTATTTTGCTTGTGCTCTTCGGCTGGCACACCATGCTCAACAACAATAAACCATCAGCTTCATGGAAATTCAAGAAAGGATCACAATGATAACAGATCAGTTTTTCTAACAACTGACGAGCATATCCATAATCGCGCTCTTCAAGCGCTGCGCAATATTTGTGTATCATGAATTCACGCAGCTCTTTAACGCACTCATCTTTTTTCAACTCAACAGCAAGCATTGCAGGGTTTTTTCCTGCACTATCAGTATATAAACAATCAACTTTATGATGCTTCAACATCCGAATAGCAAGAGGACTATCACATAGAACAGCCAAATGTAAAAATGTTCCTCCGTGGTCTTCAACTACACTTAAATCTCCCCACCAACGAGCAATAGAACTTTTCTGTAAATCAGCCTTGCAAGGCAATTGGCCTAGAATAGTTTTTAAACATTCCATCGCGTTTTTTTTAATGGAATAGCTCACAAAATGTTCTATCCCATCGTGATATGTCATGAGAAGAGGATATCTTTTAAACTTTTTTTTGAGCGCTTTATGATCCTGCTTATCGATCAAATCCAATGTCGCATTACGAATTTTGTATAAAAAAGATTCTATCTCCGATACTATTTCAGCTGAAAACAGGCATTCAAGATCTTTCTGTGAGACATCGCTCATAATATAACCATGCTCATTACAGATAATTCCATGCGACATTACCGAGCTATGATATTTACGTAAACATTTATCGTGGTTTTTCTTTCGGACAAATTCAAACACTCCTGCCCATCTATTCAAAAACATCGTCATATTGGTCTTATCAAATAACATCTCATGAGTCACCTGAGGAAAAAAGAACATTCCATATTCTTCAAAAAGTTGTGCCATTTCTGGATTGCGCTTATATGATTCAACAACCCCATCAAATGGAGTCTGACCCATATTATTATATGCACCTGCACTCGCACCATAGCCATAATTGAATAAAAATCGAGCGCCAAAAACAGAACCATATCTCACTGCTAAATGCAATGGTGTTTCTCCCTTGCTATTTTTTTCGTCAATATACGCCAGATATGGCGTTAATAAACGGGCCAATGCCGCTCTTTTTCTTTCACACAGTTGCTTTAATTGAGTGCCTTGAACAAAGAGAACAGTGCACAATGGTGTTAATCCCTGTTCATTCTCTTGAGTTATGCTTGCTCCCCGTTCTTGCAATAATTTTATAGCGGGCTCATTCTGTGCATAGTGCACAGGAGAATTCTTGTGCTCGTACGTTTTGCCGTTAGGATCTGCACCATTTTTAAGAAGTATTTTAAGACAGATGTTGCGCCCATAGGCTGCTGCAACATGTAATGGAGACACCGTTTCACCATGAAAAACAGGTAGGGAGCGAAAACTATTTGCAAGCAGAGGATACGTGGTCGTTATTTTTCTTACTGTTAATTGCTCATTATATCTGATCGCATCAAATAATTGCTTTTCCAAATCACCTTCGTGAGAAAAATGTATCGGTGATTCTGGCTCCATTGCTACTGCATTGATCATGCATATCATGCTCAACAAAAATAGCTTGCGCATGATTTCTCCTTTTTTATAATGTCGACGGAAATTTCCGTTGCGATACCTGCATCTTCTTCCTCTTTATCTTCCAAACACTCATCTTTTTTTCATGCTGCATTAGGATCTGTCTGTATCTATCATACGTTTCAAATCGCTTCTTTTTTTCTAGGTTGGCCAATTGTATACGCTTTTCTTGAGCTAATCTTAATGCCGTTACGCGCATTATTTCCTGTTCTGCCTGAACCTTTTTTGACCAGCTACTTGGGAATATTCCACCAGCAAGCTTACGTTGCCCTCTAATAATCCTACCACCCTGCATCTCAAAACAGCAGATGATACCCACCAACAATAATGTTCTATATTTTTTCACTTTTACCTACCTGCTGCTTGGCATAAGCTTCTTGCAAAATCTTATACACACACTTGTCCCAACGAGTAGCATCGAGTATTTCTTGAGTCACTCGCGCACCATACCGCAACAACAAGGAAGCTAATCTAGAATTACACAGCTTAATTGTTGCGTATGCAAGCGCCGATTGGCCTTTATTATCCACTGCATTCACCCATTCCAAGCCTTTTCCCCCGCCAAATTCACTATCCTGGTGAGCGGTTCCCGCTTTCCACGATATTTCATATACCAACAATAATTCGCATACTTTGTTGCTAAAACCCCGAACAGCCGAAAATAATGATGTTCGCCCTTTATGATCACGAATATAAGGATCTGCTCCTGCTACAAGCAATAATGGTATATATCGCAGCAGTTTTGTATCAGATGCAAAATAACAGACTTGATGCAACAGTGTTCTTCCACTAAAAGGGCATTGCGCATTCACCTTGTGTATCTGACTGAGAATGTTTTTACATTTTTGATACAAGCCATAATTGTTTGATGTGAAGTCTGCCACCATGCTGTCCACAAAATGCACACTTAACGATTCATTAAGTGCCGCAACGCAATGAGGTTTTTCTGCAGCAAGCGCACATGCCATTGGCGTTCTGCCATCTGCATCACGCATCAAAATATCAGTTTCATGGCGAACGAGCAGATGAATTGCAGCCGCATTATCAAAAAACACCGCCACATGTAATGCATTACCGCGGCTTTTACACTGTTGCGTACAAACATGCGCTTGATTATAATTTTCACAAAATGCAACCTCAACATTGATATGTTTTTTAAGTAGAATCTTTAAACACTTCCCATCTGGTTGTTGAACTGCTGCATACAACATCTGCCGCGCGTGCACATCATCATAGGATGTTATGAATGGATATTTTTTAAGATACGCCTTTAAAGCCACATGATCATTTGCTGTAATTAGTGATATGGCGTGCTTACACTGAGATAAAAAAAGATCATGTATCCATGGATGATCTAAGCGATCTTGCCCGGGAAAGAAAAAATGACCACATTCAGTAAATACAAACTCATACCCCTCTATATATTCACAATTTTCTTCAAAAGGAGTTTGCCCCTCATTATTTTTTAGATTTGCATCAGCACCATGAGCTAATAAAAAATTGACCATTTTTCTATCGTGAGCACAATGCAACGGAGTATATCCCATTTCTCTATCTGCCACATTAATATCGGCACCTTCTTGCAGCAAAAAATGTGCACGAGGGTAACGCGAATGATCATTTCTTATATGCACGCAATGATAAAAGGGTGTCTGACCCGTGCCATCTTTTTGATCAATGGGAGCTCCATAGTGCTTTAGCAATTGCATAGCGGTAACGCTCTGTGCATAATGCAGCGGAGAAAATTGAAACATCTGAGTTGTTATTGTAGGATTGGCACCATGCTCCAGTAAGAGTTTTAAGCATTCTTCATTTTCTGCAGCTGCAACATGCACCGCTGATACTTCTTCACTAAAGGCAAAATGGTGCACTGGAGTATGCATTATATTCGGATGATTTTGTATCGCAGTCTTTACATACGGCACATCATCACTATAAATAGCATAGCATAATTTTTCTGCTAATTTTTTTGAGGTAGTTTGTTGTTCCATGCATATAATGTGCACGGAATACAATGCTATAAATACTGCCGAACTAATCATCGTGATTTTCTTCATCACCCGCTCCCTGATTTTTTATGTATTTATATTTACTATTTCAATATCTCAGCAAAATCGTAATATGACGCAATTCTGCTAAATCTAAAGGAGTTTTTCCCTCATTATTGCGTAATGTTCGATCGGCTCTGTGCTCTAATAAAAATTCAACAATGAAGCATAATCCTCCCCAAACAGCTTCATGCAAGAGGGTACTGTTTTTATTGTCATCTACACGCTGATTAACATCTGCACCCTTTTCAATTAAACAATCAGCAAGATCAAAATAATGGTGAGTAAACAACGCCCTGTACAAAGGAGTAGTTCCATAACTATCTTTTTGATCTACTATCGCACCATGTTGCATCAATAATTCTGCTATCTTTCTATCATTCACCAGATGAAGTGATATACCCCCCGAACCTCTCTTTACCATGGCATTAGAATTTGCACCTGATTCAAGCAAGAATTGTACACATGGCGTATTACTTTTATATACCGCAACATGCAGAGGCGTTGCCCCACTTGCATTCAAAGGATAGAGAGCGCGGGGATCTTCGTATGAATGATATGCATTAACTAATGTAGGATTTTGCGCAACTATGCGTTTAACCTCATCGTTTTGCTGATTTTCAATTGCTTTAAACAATTGTGGCATAAACTTGTCACCTGTTGGTAATGATAATTCCATGCCCACAATATGCACATGATGCGCAATGACACATGCCAATAAGAGGATATATTTTTTCATTCAAAATCCTTTCATTTACCTTCAACAATAGCAGTACACGCATGCTGAAACAGAAGAACTTTACGTACAATCAAACCGTTGTCATTCATAAGATTTAATTTTTTTACAACATTCATATCGATTACGAATAGATCCTTGCAATTGTCCCTCTAGACCACCAAACGGAAACGAAGGTCCTGATGTGGCAGTGGCTTTATAATTGTCAGGAATTATTGCATGGTCGAGGGAATATAAAACTCCATGTTGATCTTTGCTCTTAACCCCCGATTGCAAAAGAGCTCCTAAAAGAACCGGAAATGGCACCACGCGTGAAAGACTATATGTATTTGCGTATCCTCTTACTGTCATTATTGCCAGACCACATCGGAACTCATTTGTAGAACCATCTTTAGATAAGCAATATTTAAATAAGTGATTTTGAATCGCTAAACAATTATGAAAGTGGGATATCGCATCTGTTTGATCCTTTTTCACTTGTGTTTTGCCATACCAAGAACTATCATTCCAAACATCCAAATCCAAACGACAGCCATACATATAGAGGTCTCCTTGATCAGTAAAGCGCACTTTCGGTGCATAACTAATATATGTATCAAAGCGACCAATCTCCTGCGATATCACTTTAACGTTGCCCTCACCTAAAGAAAACATCTGTAGCTGCAACGCATTGGTGCATATTTCGGGCGATGAACGTTTTTCAATTACCATTGAATTACCGCACGCACTACCAAATGTGTACCAAACCAAATCATCGTTATACAGATTATGCTGCCGCAATGCTTGAATCAGACGATTTTTTCTTAACGGTGCTGTTTGTTCCAAAACTTTTTTATATTCTGTATCAATTGCCAAAGAACTGATCATTGCATGATCAAACATTTCTGGCACATGACTTAAAACTATTTCCAGTGCCCGGCCTTTAAGGGGCAACATGCTCGATTGAATGCTAGTAATTGTGCAAAGTACATGGAAGAAAAATAATATACGCATAGTTAACCTATTGTTTATAATCGATCACGATATCGAAATATTTGTATCATTGTTTACTTCTTTATCTTAAAATATCCAGCAGCTCATCGCACCCAGAATGCATTTGCATGGCCCAATCTAATGGTGTTTGGCCAAAAGCATCCTTTGCTTTTTTATCCGCTCCATATTGCAATAACAACTTAACAAGATTATCATAGCAAGCCATTTTGCCGGCAGCTTGATGCAAGAGAGTTTCTTGGAAACCCGATTTTTCATCACAAATTCCATTAATTCTTGCACCATTGTCTATGAGCATCCGTGCAATATCAAAATGGGGAATAGTCCTTTTACCATCAAACAACGCAATGTATAATGGCGTTGGGCCATACTCACTGTACTGGTTGATTATCTCGGGACATGCGAAAATAATCTGCTTAGCTCGCGCACCATTATCATCTTCAATCGCCTTACACAATTCAATCATGTGAGATGATTTGTCAGACTGCTCCATGCACACTCCATAAGACGAATATGCGATAGCGCAGGCGAATAAAATAATAGTTTTTTTCATCATAATTGTCCCTTCGCGCATTTCTGTACTTCATATGCTCTCTCCAACAATGCACGCATATCGTCGTCCAATGCTTGCCCAATATGTCTTTCCCAAACACGTACGCCATACTCACATAAAAGCAGAACAAGATCTTTACGATTGCTTGCGATTGCAGTAGGCAATAAGATATTGGAATTTGCCAGATTGGTTGCTGCAGCTCCGGCTGATAAATATCGCCTCACTTCATCTAAAGCAATATCTTTATCCTCTTCGATTCTATTTACCAATTTTTCTTGCAGCATTAACTTAAATGACAAAGCAGATCCGTAATTGTATTCCTGCACCCACTCAACCATCTGCTTGCCATCAACGATGAAACTAATCCACGGATATCGCATTAAAAACTTATTTACCGTCTCAAAATCATTGCCTCTTATCTTATTCCACAAAAATTGTTGCATATAGGGCTCAATGATTTTCTTTAAATCAGCTTTTTTCTTTTTCTCAAGATAGCATGCTGCGGTTTTATCTTTTTCATCAGGAATCATAAATGATGCGCCATAGCGCAATAAGAGACAACAGGTCGGAGCATCAACTTGAATTACTGCCCTGTGCAACATTGTATAACCTTTTGCATCTCGTACATCTGGATCAGCTCCTGCATGTAATAAATGTTGTAATATATCTCGATGACCATACGAATGCACATCCATTAAAGGCGTACAGCCAAACATCGATTGTGCATTAATCTTAGCCCCATATTGCAACAGTAAATCGATTTGCTTGGTGGTGGATACAAAATGCATGCACGTATTACCGTAATGATTAGCACTATTGGGATTGGCACCTGCTTTTAACAAAGCGCGCACAATCGGCAATGTCTGCTCGTCGGAAAATTTTTTATCCCAAGATACTTGATGCAATACATAATGCAAAGGTGGGCATTGATGGTCGCCATATATACACGGATAACTTACCAAATAAGGATTCTGCTCAATAATTTTTTCAGCCCCATAACTATTACCTTTATCGATACTCAATTCCAAGAGCGACCAATCCTTTTTACGAGATACAATAAGGCGCGCAAACTGCATTACATCCGCACTATGCCGCCCATAATGTTCGCGCTTCAAACCGGCTTCGAGCGTTTGTTCAACGGTATGCAATTTCTTTGTATCAACCGGATCTTGCGCAATAAATCCCCGCAAACCAATCGCATTGTTACTCAGTAAACTGTCAAAATCATCAAGTTGTAGAATGAGTGATGATTGCGTACCAAAAGAAGGACCTTTTTGCTGCTTGGGTTCCATGCCCACAATATGCGCATGATGCACAACAAGACCTGCCAATAAAAGAATGTATTTTTTATTCATATTCCCCCACCCCTACGTATTATTGATGTTATGCTATTGTGGGCATCATTATACAGACTCAATAGAAAAAAAATAGACGTAAAAAACGCCTACCATTTTTTTCCATGCGCCACTTGCATTCTGCGCTGTGACTTGGGTAATTTTTGATTTCTTGGCAACTTTATTTTTTGTTTATGTCGCAACTCCTGCTGCCGTTGCATGCGATCATATTTATGTTGTGTAATTGTAAACGCACGCCCCTGTTCTTGTACTGTCAGTTCTTGCGCAATCCGCTTACAATCTTGCTTGTGCATAATCTGCTCGCTAGCTTGTTCCTGTTGTCTTTTTTGCCGCTCTAAAAAACGTACGTGCACAAGTCCCATCATCCATTGATTAACCGCTCTAATCCGCTGCGACTTTTGACGATCTTCTTGCTGTCTCATCTGTATCATTTCTAAATGTTGCCCAATGAGCACTAATCCCGTACCATCTGTGTGCTCACGCGGACTGAGCTCAAGCCAAGATTTTATTATGCCCCGTTTTTCAGGCACAGAAACATGTTCTTCAAAAAATTCCTCTTGTCTTTTTTGCCGCTCTAAAAAATGTACGAGCACAAGTCCCATCATACATTGATTAACCGCCCCGATCTGCCCTATTTCTGTAGGATAATGTTCTTCAGCAGCATCAGTTTCTTCGATCCACCATTTGGCAACCTGCAGTCTTCTCTCTTGCTCTGCTGTTGTTATTTGCTCATCGGCAATTCTCAGAGCTTGCATTTGATACAAGTGTTCATTGGCCCATCGCGTAAATTTTTTCTGTTGTACTTTTTGCCATAGCTCCATACTCATACCATGCGTCTGGTAAAACAATGCTGCCAGCAGAATCACGCCTTGTGCTTTTTTTATCATTTTCATTGTCATCTCTTTTCATCCTTTAGGTGCTGTCTTTCATAAGCGCTCTGCAAAAGCTCTCTAAGCGCCGCCTTTTCTTTATAATTATTGCAATCATTGCTCAGTAAATATTCTTCAACAACCGCACCGTGCTGCAATAATAGGCAGATATTATGTTTGTAATCAGAAGGAAAATACTCCCATGACCAGGGTTGTTTTTGTAGCAAAAATTTTACTACATGCGTTAACGGAGACAATCCTTTTTTATTAGTACAATTCACCTGAACACCCTGTTTAAAAAATAATAACGGAACTTGATCGGGCCTATCTATTAATGTAATAAAAAAATAGCGCACACGATCTTTATAATGAATACGTTCCCAACAAAGTATTTTCTCGAGTACAAAGTTATCCATTTTTTTATCGCGCCCTAAAAAGAAATTATCAATCAACGGCGTACAAAATTTCCATATACACTCTTCATTCTCGCTGAGTGCAATGCGTGTAAATGCCTTCTTTTTAAGAGCGCCATCAGTACCATGCATCAATAATTCTATTGCATGGGCATTTTCAGCAATCATGGCCTTATCAAGCAAAGAATTACTTTCTTGATCGATACTATTTATATCACATTTATTGAGATAATTGATGAACTCTGCATCATGCTCCATAATTAATTGCTGTGCATCATGGAACATTCGACCAAAATACTCCCTTAAACAGGTGACCGCCTTTTCCCCTAAGCATTCTTTCAGATCCGCAAATGTAGCCCGTCGGAATATGTAAGTTTTAAATTGGCCGTCTGTTCGTATCTCCACTCTTCTCGCTTGTGGCATAGGTATAGCAGCATATCTTCCCATTTCCTCCTGATTGGCCATCGTATACAAAGAAAGAAAATTATCAAACGAACTGTAATGACCTTCTTTTACATACGAAGTAAAAAAATTATCTGAATCATTGATTAAATACTCAAAAGGATCATGGCCAGACTGAAAACAATAATAAATAAAGCCAACCTTTTCAAATAGGTCTTCTTTTCTACTATATTTTATGACCAAGTCAAATGCTGTTTCTTTTTCATTACGTACATGACTCATAGCATCTGGGTCTGCACCATTCTCTAATAATAATTGTACCAGAGAAGGACTGATATTCTTATAACACGCTTCATGCAATAATGTCTCTTCCGATTTATTTGCTTGGTTTATATTTGCTCCCCGTTTAATCAAACAAGCAGCAGCGTCCAAAGATTCAAAGCGATTGTGAAAAAGTTTTGTATGAAGCAACGAATCGCGACCATTCTTTTGATCGATATCTGCTCCACCATCTATCAATGCTTGTACCACGCGCTCACACCGCGCAAGATGCAATGGTGTATAACCTTGCTCAATAGGCAAATTAATACTCTTTTTGGATATCCCAAGCAATTGTTCAAGCGCAACTGAGTTGCCAACAAATGATGCTAAGTGCACTGGCGTCAGCATGGTGAAATATCCATCATATTGACCACATGTATCAACTAATTCGGGTTGTTGTTGCACCAGATCGGCGCTGACATTGTATTTATAATCAACTATGGCAGTGAATAATGCGTGGAGTGGTGCGGGTGTTTTCTTTTCTTCGCACTCCATTGCAAAGGAATTCATGACATATAAAATAGTTAAAAAAAATAATATACGCATATTTATTGTGCTCCAATACTTTGCAAATACTCTGCCAATGCCTCCGTCCAATGATTTGCATATCCTATTTCCATAAGACTCTTGCATCGTGCCAACCGTGTATCTCCATGTTTATCGGGTTTATTAACATCCACACCGAATTTATATAACAATTTCATCTGCTCAACTGTTGAGGCATTATGCACCAGCGGACGATCTTCATGCTCATCAATGGCATTAGGATTTGCTCCTGCCTGCAATAAAAATTGCATCATGGATAGAGATAATTCATGATATTTGCTTGTTTTATCCTGCGAATAGATTCTGTCATTTGCTCGACGCAATGCATAGCTTAATAGCGTAAGATGTCCATTATATCTACGATCATAAAAATATGAGTTTACTACGTTTTCACAATTGGGATTACTAAAGAGCTTTGCTGAAAACAAACATTCTTCTGGCGTTGATTCATCCATTGCCACAACCAATGCCCTGCAAAGTTTCGCTTTATTTTTTATCACATGCACAAATTCAAGATCTTGCAGATCATCGCTGAAAGATCTTGCTTCTTCATCGGATGTTTCATGCAAAATTTTTTCGGCGTAAGCCAAGCCAGAAGAAAATTTACCTCTCTGTTCTTCCTTAACTAATGATCTTAATAATGAAGCGTTGCGATTGACTAAGTCAAAAAAAGTGACTGTTTTGAGAAATGGATTGCGAATAATTCCATCTGGTATTTTTGGAGTAAAATTGATCTCATCTGCATCGTCCATTAATTTGAGCACACGGGCCAAGCGTTTATCTTGTTTACCTTTATCACCATTGTGCTCGTCAGACAAGTTAGGTTCGGCAGCAGTTGCAGCGGTCACAAAAAAAGCTAAGTTGAATACAAAGAAAAAACGTAGCGCGTTCATTATAATCTCCGTCTTTTTAAAGGATTACCTGATTGATATGCAAAATTATAATGGTTTAAGAAGGAATAGCAAAACAAAAATAACCTGCCTACTTTTTTTCCAGCTTTTTGTATTGTATCGCACAACGTCTTACAATAGCATCTTGTACTGGTTGGGGTAACCCATCCAGTGCCCCTTTAAAAGATAATTTTTTTTTATTGGAGTAGTCTACCGGAATATACGCATCTTTTAAATCATACACTTTCATTGTTTTACCTTCATGTCTTACTGAAGAATTTAAAAATGCTGCTAACAAAGAAGGTCGTGATTTAAAAAAGAACAATGATAGATAAAAACCTATTTCAACCCCAAGACAACACCTGCGATCACGCAGCACACCTGCTTGAGACAATCTATATTCTATTAACTGTGTATTTGCGCCCCACGTTTTATTTTCTTGTTCGTCACTCCATCTATATGTACAGATATCTCCACTTGGGCAAAAGCGCATTTCCGGCAAGCCTGTCACACTTGAATCAAAAAGTTTTATCTTGGGAGAATAGATATATTTCGCTTTTCCTGCGGCAAGAAACCAACAATGAAGTTGTGATTCATGTAAATCGGGATCCGTTATGATCTGCGCACAGATATCTCTATACTTATTCCAATACGTATGATTATCTTCATCTGCACATGGAGATGAGCTTTCCAATGAAACATTAGATCGCTCATCTTTTCCATATTTCATAATGCATGCTTGGCTTTCTGCAGCATATTGACACAAAATTCCATAATATTTTTTATTAATCGCAAAGTGACCGCATGATGACAGGTTATTCATGAACACAATATCAAATATTAATGATTCTTCATTTTGTATCAATCCTCTATCAAGATTTAACGCATCACTACGACCTACTTTATACCCAATCCATTGAGCAGCACGCACTACAACTTTTTTGGCATTTTTTCTATTTTTTGTTGTTATTTCCATGCAATTATCAGAACAAGCAAAAAATACCAGCAATACCACATAAAAAGATCTAAACTTTTTCATTCCACTCTTCCTTCAATTATTGGTATACGCTTGCTTCATTCTGTTCAATCGAAAAAATGATCGATATCATCTTGAGTCACACATGGCATGCTATGCACAATGTAATCAATATTAAAAAGATACCCTCGTTGATTATCATATGATTTTTTAAGTCTTTCACGAACGTCTTGCACTCGCTTATTATCATAACAACATTCCTGTTCAAGCATTTCTTTATGCACCGTTGCTCCATAATCGAGGAATAAATCTATTAAATTTACATCCCATTTTGCTACCGCGCCTGATAAAGCGTACGGATATTTATCATCCTGCTTTGGAAAATCACCCTTCTGACTTTTTAGATTTACTGGCGCTCCCCATTTTAACAATAGTAAGCATTGATCGTAGGCGATTTCAGGTTTTGGAGATGCTGCACAATGCAAAATGCCTCGCACAAATGTTTCTTTATAGATGCTTTTAAACGCGTATTTTAAAAATGCTTTCAATACTTTGTAACCAGGGCTATAGCAGGGAGTTACAAAAAACTTTTCAAAAACTGCTTCACTAAGAGCTTTGACGCAGTTTTCAGCTTGCAAGACATATACGAGATCCAACACAGTATTTTCATACTTATTAGTTGTTAATGGCAATACATTATGCCTCACTAAAAATTTAATCGAATTTGGCTTGCGCCCGAAAATTGCCTTATGCAATAACGTATTACCATATTCATCGGCACCACTAAAATCAGGCTCATAATCTAACAACAAATCAATTGTTTTTTCAAAAATTGAGATATCCTCTTCTTGTTGTAAAACAGATACAAAAAAATCAAAGGTTTGAGCTTTGCGATCTTTGGGCGAATAAAACAACTTCATCAATCTAAAATTATGGTGTATTAATTCATAGGCGGTTTTTTCCTGTGCATTACGCAAAAATGGATTGGCACCCCGCTCGAGTAAAAAAGCAGTTTCTGTTATGGCATCATCTGCTTGAAAACAACTAACTGCCTCATGCAGTAATGTATTACCATCCTCTCCTCTCACCTGATTAATTTTGGCACCATGCTTGAGCAAATAATGTGCAACATCCAAACGCTTGTTATAACTGGACAACGCTTCATGGACTGGCGTAAAACCATCATTATTTTTATAATCTACCGCTGCATGCCCTTCTTCAACCAATATTTTGGCAATTCGTTTGCTACCAACTTTATGCAAGGGACTATCCCCTGTTGCTGTTCCTTTATTAACATCTGCCCGTGACTTCAATAATAATCTTACCGCAGAAGGCTTTTTTAGGTATGACGCCACATACATCGGGGTTGCTTGAACAAAATTGTGTGTTAATGATGAATAATTAGCATACACATGCACAATAGCGGGATAGTTGCTAATGATGTTTTGCAATATAGCAGTATTATCGTATTCAATCCCATTGTAGAAATTTTTTATCGTCTCATCGGGAATTTTTGGTTGCGGTGTACCAGGTCTATCTATCGGCAGTGGTGGCTGAGGACGCTGATAACGAGGTAGTAGATCAGGCTGAGGTAGTACATCATCGGATGGTATATCGGATGATATATGTATCCACGACTTTCCTATATCTATATCTCGTTCTTGCTCCATACATATGGTTTGTAATTGAACAAGCATCAAGAAAAAAATAATCAACCCAAAGCGCACTCCATGTATCCTATTCCGTTCGCCCTGAGTATTTTGTGGAGCGTAGCGTAGCAAAATGTATCGAAGGGTATAAAATATTAATACTTTTTTTTGAATTACTTTTCGATTGACCCTTCGATACATTTTTTGAAGACAAAAAACACTCAGGGCGAACGGGAAAAGAAATAATGATTTATAAAGATCGTAATTTAGGTTAATCGGATATTTCTTCATACAACTTCCTTTTTTGATAAAAATCTCTCATTAAAAAAAATAGGCGTTTTTTACACACCTACTTTTTACCCCAATTTTTATGTAAAGCCAAATTTTATTTGTGCAAATATGCAATCCATGAAGCAATCCAGGCAGTTTTGAACATCAAACCTCTTTTATATGCTACCTGGTAAGTACCAAGATCCTGTTGCAATGCCGCAATGATATCATTGCGAAATTCAGATTCCAGCATCCATGCCAATAATGCTAAAAACACCGCTATTGGCGATGATTCAATAGGAAGCTGTTTTTCAATATAACGAACCAACGACCCTGTTGTTGCACCAACACATCCACTAAGAATCAGTGAGGCAAAATAAGAAGAATATAACTTTTTCATCGGGCACGAACGCGTTTGTTCAAGTTGTTGCCGCGCTGCTTTTTTTGCTGAAAATTCTGCTTGCAATGGCAGGATAAAAAAAGAAACAATCATCATCGAAAATAAGAAAGATTTCTTCATTTCACACACTCCTTTTTATGATTATTCTATTTTTAATTGAACTGCAAAGTTTTTCGCAACGGTTATGACAAGATAAGTTACAATAATACGGTACGACACAAAGGACATTGCGCAATATGTTCGCTGCACCTAAAGCAAACAACCGCTTTAGGATGATTATTCTTACAAGGAACATCAAAGAAGGTTTCTGGATTATCACGATCTAAACAAATACAGCAGCGTTGTAAAGATTGCTCCTTTTCTTGTTGTATCTTTAAGCACTGGTTTTCATAGCGCGATTTTAAAAGAATTCTTAATCGAGACGATATTTTTTTATTTGCAAGTAATGCGGCACTAACAACTGCTCCCTGTTGCAAAAACAATAATGTCAGTCCAAGATTATCATGCTGCACCACAGTCCAAAATAGGGGCTTGCGCGTAATTGCATCGACCTGATGGGCAAATATATTGCCCTGATCGAACAAATCATTAAAGAATCCTTGTACCGTCTTATCAAAAATTTTTGTACTACTTTTTAAACGCGCCATCAAACTGATCAACAAAAATCCTTTTCTCTGTACTCTATTCACATCGGTCTGCATCAACTCTTCGATCAATTGACGCCCTCTTTTATAGTTATATTTTTTGATAGCGATCAGATATTGCTTTATCATGAATTTTTGTATCACATCAAGACAGTCATCCTTCTTAAGGTCGCAAGCAAATCGCACAGGTGTTTTCCGATCATTATTAACAAATAATGGATCAACACCGTATTTCATTAATAATTTTATCGCTTTCACATTGCTGCACAAAACACCTAGATGAAGAAACGTTCCTCCCCTATCATCAGCATTATTTCCCCATGAAATAAATTGTTGATCAAGAAACCTTCGATTATTCTGGAGCAATATTTTGAGACATTCAATTGCATCGAAATCAATTGCATACATCAACAATTTGAATAGCCAATCATGGTAGGTGACGATGAAACTCATGGTCTCTAGTTGTTTTTTGAGTTGGCTATGATTATTTTGCTGTACTGCTTTTTTTGCAATAAAATATTGTTCATTCAAATGCTTTTCTATATTCTGCAATGCATATGACGTAAACATCCAATCCACATTGTTTGAAAAAACATTATTGATAATACACCCCTGCTTATTGCATACAATCGTGGCTGGTAAATGGTCGGTGCGACATACTGCTTTTTTTGTCTCTCTTTGCTGAATAAAACTCACCACACCTGCCCACTGATTTAAAAATGCAACCTGATCGGTCTGATCAAACAGTTGAGCAAGACGCAACTGCGGAAAAAAAATAATCCGTGATATGCAAATAATTGCACCATCTCAGGATTAGAATCATCTTGAATAGCATAATCGAAAGGAGATTTTTTATACCAATCTAATACGGTTGGATCTGCTCCTCTTTGCAATAAAAAATCAACCGCCAATAATGAGTTAGCCGATTTAGCTAAAACGGCCTCATGCAATGGCGTGCGACGCCGTGCATTTGGCACATGTATACATCTTGGATCGTTTTGCCATAATGCATCTGCTATCTCATATCTTTCCTCTGCACATTTTTTTCGTAACTTCACCCCTCCTTTGTTCACAAAAAGAATATTACATAGTGGCATAATGTTCTTCTCGTTTTCTCGATCTGCTCGCCCTCCCTCTTGCGATAACAACCGGGCAATACCAGCTGTCCGTGCAAAATGGAGCGGAGAATTTTTCATTTTTCCGGTGAGACTATTGGGATCTGCATCACATGAAAGTAGATACTCGAGACAACTATAACGTCCATAGGCAGCAGCAACATGCACGGGAAAAACAGTATCATTGTAAAAAATTGGCATTGCAAAAGAACTATTAATTACATGAGGATACTGTTGTGTAATTTCTCTCACTTCACTGAGCCGACCCATTTTAATTGCATGAAGCAGTTGCACACCTGCAACATTTTGAACTTCTTTAGGATTTATGGGGAGCTGGATTTCCATTCCCCAACAATTAATTGCATATATCACGCTGAGTATTAACAATATACGCATGAAAGTATCCTTACAAACCCAATAACATTAAAAATAACGCAACTGAAAAAGCTTCGATATTCAATTTTTTCTCAGCATCCTTTATAAAAGATAATTTTTATTCTAGAATAATACCTATCTTTTATCTGTAAGCAAATATTTTTCGCAATAGTTGTCATAATTTATAAGTGAAAGTCATGGATAAAAAAATGGTGAGGATTTGTATGACAAAATGGCTTAATATGGTTGCAATGCTTCTTACAGTTATTCTTTCTCAGACGATTATCGGTATGGAAACTCCAACACTTCTTTTTACGGATTGGACCATTATCAACCTATTAAATCATCCTCATATACAAACTAAAGAAATTACATTTAATAGCGCTCAGCAACGTCTTATACTTCAACCAGTTGGAACTTTTGTTTATAACAACGAACTAATAACAGGAAAAATAATTATACGTATGAATTATGATACAACTTTTGCACTGCAAATCATGTTGCAGCACCATAAGTATCCTACATATTTAGAGTCTCCCAACTCATCCCATTTATTAGAGATCAGACCAGAAAATATAAAACGATGGAATAGATACTAAAAAAGGAATTTTTTGATAAAGAAACAATTATTTATATTTTTATTCATAGGATTGACAACATATACTTTTCAATCGCTTAAGAGTATGCAGGTATTATCTTTTGAAAACTGGACCACTATTGTCCTAGATGGAGGACGTCGAAAGCCAACTAAGAACATTATGTTCAATAATGATGAAAACACTATTACCTTTTTTATGATCGAGAATGCGAATGAAAAGAAGGTAACAATAAATACGCCATCTCAACAACAAGACTTGATGAAAAGAACTTTGAGAGCATACAGTAAAGATATGTATATTAAAACAACATTATGCTCTGATTGGTTCCACCTAAAAAAAGAAGATATCCTCAATCTTGATCAATAGACCTAGCACAAATCCATATACTTCTTATATTCGAGTAAAAAGTTTTTGGCAATAGTTGTTGCAACTTGGGCAGCACCAACGCGCTCAACAAGAATTACCATAACCAGTGGCTTATAATCTTTATATTGAAAATGCCCTACAAACCACCCATGTTCAAGATATTTTTCATCCAATTTACGCTTACTAATATCACTTGTTTGCGCAGTACTCGTCTTTGCATAGACCTGCATATCTTTCACCTTGCGCACCGATTTACCCGTTCCATGTTTTACTACCGATCTCATTGATTTTTTTAAAAAAGTAATTGTTTCAGGCTTGATATCTAATGGCGTAGAAATAATTGGTTCATGAACTAAAAGACGCGGCGCCCGCAAATAACCGGTAAAAATACTTGCAATCATACAGGCTATTTGAATGGGCGTTGCTAACAAAAAGCTTTGACCAATAGTGACCGATAATGTTTCACCCGGCCACCAACGCTCTCCTTTACAATCGAATTTCCACTCTCTATTGGGGACTAATCCCATTTTCTCTGCAAATGCAATATTTGTTTTTTTTCCAAGACCAAATTTATGAGCATATTCAGCTAAAACATCAATATCAATATGTTTTCCAATTTCAAAAAATAGCGTATTACACGATTCTGCTACCGCTTTTTTAACTGATATTTGACCATGACCAGAACGTCGCGCACACCAATATTTACGTTTGCCAAATAGTGTATACCCTTTGCAATCCCATATTGCATCTTCAAGAATAATGTCCGTTTCCAATGCAGCACTGATGGTGACTAATTTAAACGTAGAACCGGCAGGATAACTTGCATCAATGGCACGATTAATAAAAGGATTTTTTTCTTGTAATCCTTGCCATGTTTCATGCGAGATACGATCAAGAAAAATATTAGGATCAAAATCAGGACGTGATAAAAGTGCTACGATTGCACCATCTGCAGGATTTAATACAATAAACGTGCCCGTTCTACTTTCAGGAAAAACCTTCTCACACAATCGCTGCATATCAATATTGATCGTTGTTTGAATATCATTACCAATTAACGCTTTTTCCAATTCCACCCGCGATATGCATTGCCCGGTTGAATTTACCACATATTGCACTGATCCATTTTTACCTGATAAATCCGCATCAAATAATTTCTCTAATCCAAATTTGCCATTGGCCAGCGCAGTAATATTACCTAAATACCCAACAATATGACTGCAACATGCATTATGAGGATAGAAACGTTTAAAATGTGTATCAACGATAATATTTTCATGATGAGGAAATGCTTCCATTAATTTGCTTAACTGCATCAAATCAATATCAGCAATTAACGCCGTTTTTTTTCCTCTTTTTTCACTGAGCATGATGGCATCAAAGAGCGCGCCGCTCGTCAGTTGCACATCAGTCATTTCTTCAATTGCCTGCAGTAACAGCAACTGTTCGCGTGAAAAAGAGCTGTTACCTGTCCCTTGCCAATAAACAGTAGTGACGGGTCTGTTGGTTGCAAGTAAATTACCATTCACATCAAGAATATTGCCCCGCGGAGAACTAATCGATGAGTGACGAATAAAATTTTTCTGGCTACGGAAAATAAAATATTCACCACAATGAATCTGCAGATATATAAGACGCAGCAAAATAATACCAAAAACGGCACATATGTTGATCAAAAGATACACTATTTTTTTATTAATGTGTGCCGTTGTAATCTGCATCAGTTTTTCTTTTTCAATATCGTATTAATGGGATGAATACCTTCACACAATTGTGAAATTTTCTCAAGAGAAACATGCGTATATTTTTCCGTTGTTGCAAGCGTTTTGTGCCCTAGTAGTTCTTGTACTGCACGCAAATCAGCTCCTTGATTTAATAAATGCGTTGCAAAGGAATGACGCAACTTATGAGGAGTCAGCTGCCGTTCTATCGGTAAAAACGCTCTAAACATTTTCACAATACGTTGCACAGAACGCGATGTTAATTTTTCATAGCGGTAATTTAAAAACAGCGCTTCTTGCTGATCTTGTATAACTGGCCGCTCTGCTGCATAATACTGTAAAATTTTCTCTCGTGCCTTGTCACCAAATAACACCATGCGCTCTTTTTTTCCTTTACCCAAAACACGAATCGTTTTGGCGTTCATATCAAGATCTGCAATGCAGATACTGACCAGTTCTGAACAGCGCACACCTGTTGCATACAGCAGCTCAAAAATAGCTTTATCGCGAATGGGATGACGCGTTGGCAATGCTTCATTTTTTATTGAATCGAGTAAGTGGCATAACTCATCAACACTAAAATGAATGGGAAGCTTTTTATCGATGCGCGGCCTTTTGAGATTCAGATCAAGTTCAATATTACGTGTTTGCAAAAAACGCTCGAATGAGGTGAAACAAGAAAATTTCCGAGCAATGGAACTTTTGGCAATTTTTTTATAAAACAATGCCACTAAATACCGTTCGATGATTTGACGCAACGTTAAATTGTTCTTATCTTGCTCTGGCAGTTTTGCCCAAAATGTAGTGAACTGTTGCAGATCTAAAAAATACGCACGCAATGTGTGTTCTGATAAATTACGTTCTTTTTGTAAATGTTCTAAAAAATTATCTTTGTGTTGTGCAAATTCTTCTATTTTCATATATGCTCCATCATCTTTACATTCTTAATTATAAATCTTTATGAGAGTCTGCTATGAAATATAACACAGGACGTAAAAATTATTTAAATTATTCAAGATTAACCCTTCGATACATTCTACTACGCTGAAGCTTCGTAGAACACTCAGGGCGAACGGGGTGAGGATTATACATATATTGAGAGAATAATTTAAGAAATATTGTTATAGGATTGCCTCTATTAACCCCAGCTTCGTAAACTGCGCCGGGGACCCCATTCAAGATGAAGATTGCCTCCATCGCCCTACTTCGCTCTACGAGCTACGAAGGGCAGGCCGGCAAGGCGAGCTTCACCCTACTCATTTTCTTGGAAAACAAGTAAATAAAAAATCTGATGAGGCGCCGCGGTTCTAACCCCCTGTTGAGTTTCTCTTCACACGGGGACCCCAACGAAAGAAATAGAGTCGGTGAAAAATAATTTAATGAAAAATCCCATGAGGTCCGACGAGGATTTAGGCTGCTTCTTAGCAGACTAGGCCCGACATTTCGGACCATAAGAGGTCAAGCTGGAAGCTTGTGTCTGGGGTTCTAAGGGGTTTGGACAAGAAACCCCTTAGGAAAATTAACATTGATGAAATCAATGTTGGGTGCCCGACGTCAAGTTGGGCATTATTCTTATTCTTAATATGCGGGTATGTAGGGATTGCAAAAAACCCCTACAACAAATTATATTCTTTGCACCGCCGATTAACGGAAGAACGATTAACACCCAAGAAGAATGCAATTTTATTTTGATTTTTAAATTTATTCCACAGCAATGCCATAACGCGCGGCTCTTGCAATGCTTTCTTGCCAAGACGTGCAGCTTCAATCAGATCAGGATCAGTAATATCATAAGCAGGATCAAAGGAAACTTCTTGATATACCTGATTTTTTTTAGATTTTTTAACTAAGATTTGATGAATACGAGATTTCAGCTCCTGCAAGCTGACAGGACGATTATCGGTGAATGAATCTTTTTCTTTATCAGTTAATGCCAACACATGTTGCAACGCATCAGGCATCAGTGCTTGTTGCGTAAAGCCTTCAGTCAAAGAATCGAGCTCATTTTCAGGCAATGTCGAAAGAGATGGCATGGTAAGCGTCGTAGATTTCAGTTCCTGGAATAATGCTTTGCTGAATTTTCCTTCTTGCACGAGCAATGATAAATTCTGATTACTGGAGCAAATAATGCGGACATTGCTTGAAATCTTTTGATCACTTTTAAACTGATTATAAAACCCAGTCTTAATAAACATCGCCAAATATTCTTGCGTTTCTAAATCAAGGAAATGAATATTCTTGATGAATAATGTTCCAACCATATCAAGCTTTTCAAGCAACGGTTGATTGTTTTTCGGTTGTACACCAAAAATAGGATTAATACCAAAAAGTGCTATCGCTATATCAAAATTATGTGATGGGCCCTGCAATGCCATAATGTGTAAATCATCTCGCATGCTGATATGATGCACTATCTCTGCCGTTGGCTGCAAATCTTGATCAGGCATTTCCAGCAAAATCGCTTTCTTGTTGAGTGCAATTTTCAATAACTGCATCTTAAAATTAAGTAAGACGGATCCAGAACCGGGAATAAGTTGATTGATCAACTTACCTGACTGCGTTGTTTGTAAATACAAAAGATAATCCCATTCACTGGGATCTTTGAGTAAATCAATATGCTGCTTGATCGTATCAGAAATAGATGGATAAGAGATGGTAATAATAATCGTATTTTTTTCTAAATGTGGCACTGCCGATACCACCAATGTCGCATCAGCCACATTTTGAACAAATGTTGTTTTGGGCCCCTTGAATGATTCAACTTCTTGCACCAATTGTCGTAAAGATTGAGCAATGGGATGCCCACGCTGCTGATTGATATTAATATCGATCAATTCCTTTGCCGCATGGTTGCCATATGAAAACTGTCTGTTTTTATAGAAGAGAATGCCGATATGCTTTGTTTTACCCTTACGTAAAAATGAGCGAATACTTTCTTTATATTGCTCAATTTCCTGATGCTTTTGATAAAGCTCACCACGTAAATTTTGCTCTTGTTCAAGTAATACATCTAGGCTCTTATTTTGTAGCAAATTAATAATATTTCCCAAATAACTACTAAAAACAATCAGCTCATCACGCTCAACATTGCTGTAAAATTTTTCTACACGTGCATGCCGCTCGACAACAATATACGCAATCAACTTTTCTTTTTCATAAATGGGTAAGAAAATATCGGCATTAATAATATTCAAGAATTTTAAAATGACCTCACTCTTTTCACATGCATGGTAAAAATGAGTAAAATCGATCTCATCATAAATTAAAATCTTTTCTTCTTTTATCGCGCAATCAATACTCGTACTATGGCTCACCAAGAACGTTTCCACCAAAGACGCTATTCTATCCTCTATGATATGTGATTGAGCTTTATGATCAGCCGTTTCAGCTTTGCGTAGATAAAGATGAGTTCTACTTGCGGGAATATCAAATGTATCTTTAAAGAAATTTTGTGTTATGTGGCCCAATTCACGGAAATTGGTCACCACGCTGAGTCGTTCCAAAACCCCTTTGAAATCATCAATAAAGTTGATATTCATCGGTTGTTGGACATGATCTTTGAGATTCAAAAAGCGAAGACCGAATATTTTTTTAGCACAAAAATAGATGGTGAGTGTAGTTAAAATTGTGGAGAAACCTACACCGGCATAACTGTGAGCAATCCAGGTGATTGCATACACCTTGAAAGGAAAAAGCTGAATAAAATCAGCCATAAAAATGGGGAGAATAAGTCCCTGAATTAAAACTTTAAGTTGCTTTTTTAATAAGTGAGGCAAGTTGGAATTACGAATTCTTTGAACGGCGATAAATAGACTTGGTGTAACGACTATAAATAGTGCATAGAAGGTAGCTAAGTTTTGTAAAGTAGGTTCAAACCAAAATCTCTGATAAGGCAAATCTTTAACATCAAAATCAACAATCGCTATAATCGTAAAACACAGGCCAAATAGACTACTAACAATGAAAAGAATTCTTTGCTTAAATGTAATAATATAATTATCAGTAACTAAACTCTCTATAAACAATGACATAGACTGATATTGAACAATAACAAATACCCAGGCAAGACGAATAATAAACAGCACTATTTGATAACTCATCTGAGGAAAAAAAAGCATTTGCGATAACTTAAGTATCCATGCTAAATCAGAAAACATGTTACCTATAAGAATGGCAAACAAGAAAAAAAGTGGATGCGCAACGCTATCCATGCGTATTGTTTTTCTGACCAATGCAATTAAAATGGCTAATTTCAAAATAAAAGATAAAGAAGTTGCAAACAAAATAAAATAATAAGAACTAAGTATAGATTCAAGAAATTCTAGAAAAAACATAATTATATTGCGATTTTAAAAGGGCTTTATTATACTTTCTACTGTTCACTTAACAAAATTCAAACTCATTTGGAGTATTTATGGAAAAATATATTAATTTTGTTTTATTTATGATATCGAATCATAAACAGTTGCTTGCTATCACAGCTTTGGCTCTAGGCTTAGTACTAGAATGGCCTCCAGGCTGGTAATCTCTAATTCCAATCCTAGCATAATTTTCATGCTATACCAAGCTCAGACGACGAAACGAGGGTAGTAATGTGGCACAAGAGTCACATAATCAAGAAGAACGTGCACTTGTCATTATAAAAATATTGCAATCTGCAACGCGCAACATGATTGAGCCAGCTGCTACAACAATTATGAAACAGTATGGCCGTGACCCGTTTCTTGTTCTTATCAGTTGCATCCTCAGCTTGCGGACCAAGGATGCAGTATCTTTAGCAGCGTCTCAACGGTTGTTTGAGCATGCCAGAACACCTCAAAAACTACTCTCATTACCTCCTGAAACCATCGAAAAACTCGTCTATCCCACCGGATTTTACCGTCAAAAGACAAAACAAATACGCGCGATCAGCGCGGCCATTCTTGAAAAACATCATGGACTCGTCCCACATACAGAAGAAGAACTCTTGGCTCTACCGGGCGTTGGCCCCAAAACTACCGCTCTGGTACTGAGCGTAGGATTTGAGATTCCTGCCATCTGCGTTGATACGCATGTTCATCGAGTATCCAACCGCTTAGGCTTGGTTGCAACCAAAAATGTCGCTGAAACAGAAAAGCAGCTCAAAGAGCTGCTGCCTAAAAAATACTGGTCTGAGTTTAATTCGCTGATCGTTATGTGGGGACAAAATATCTGTGTCCCCATCTCACCTAAATGCTCGATTTGCCCGCTATTGCCATTATGCCCACAAGTTGGGGTCGTGCGTCATAGATAATGCACCTAAACTTCAAAGTCAAATTCATCTTGATGCTTCTCTTTAACGTGTTTCGTAAGACTATGCAAATGTTTAAAACGAGCTTTACAATCAGAACAAAAATAATCATTCACATTTTCATGAGAGAGCAAATGTCTTGCAAAACCACTTTTATGATCAATTAAAAAATCGCATGTATTACATGCATATATTTTTTTTTGCCCATTTATTTTTTTATCATGCATGCGTGCATGCTTAACAACACCTTGCTCAGTTAGCGCTGCATACCTACATCCTTGCATAGAACAACAAAAACCTTTACGAATATACCCATACTTACCGACTACATGCGCAAGATAAATAGGTTGATCTTTGGGAAGTTCTAATTCATTAACAGGAATTGCCGCGGTCGCCTTGGCTAATCTCCGTTCTTTGGAATCAGATTTTTTATTCTCTGTATATCCAGAATCATCATCCCTTGAGCGCTTCATTGCATCGATTGAACCACACGATAAGATTAGAAACACCAAAATATAATTACACCAATACATGTTATAATTTTTCCTTTATTTTCCAATGCTTATCTCTGCCTGATATGTATCCAATTCTTCTTACAACTTTTTTGTCTGTTCTGCTTCAAACTGCTTCCATGAATCCAACAACCATCCATATTGTTCAAATCTTTGATCCGCCTTTGAGAAAGCTCCATTTGCATAATGAAATGCAGTTAAATGAAGAGTTGTTCCACCTGCATCTATTTTTTGACTTGCTTTAAAAGGATTTCCTCCATACTTAAAGAAAAGAAGACAAAGATCTTTATCTTGATTTTGTGCAGCAAGATCCAATGGCGTCGGAAGGCGATAATCATCCTGAAAATTGGGACTATATTTCCATTTATCTACTTCCTTCATCCCTTTCTGCCGTGATGGAAAACTCAAAATCAATTCTGCTTTACGAAGTGATTCATCAGAAAATCCTTTTTTTGCACGTTGCTCAACAATGTCAAATAAGGGAGATGTTCTGCAGCGCTCTGCGCTTTTCTCTGAAGCAATCATGAGTTGCACATTTATTATCATCGCACACAAAAATATTATTTTTTTCATGTTACGCCGGTTCGTCTTTTGTTTGTTTATTCTTCTCAACATTGTACCATATCTGCTTCAACCACTCATGGGGTTTACCATCACTTTTTCCACCTTCAGAGCCTTTATTTGCATAATCAAATGCAGTCCATTTACAACCCGACTCAGGCAGTGTAGTGGTTAGATAAGGATCTCCACCATGCTCCAGGAGCAGACGACATAATTCCCTATCTTCAACACAAGCTGCATTTTGTAGAATCGTCAGATTAAACTGACACAAGCCTCTGCTTGTATTTATTCTTGCATTGGGGTCAAACTTATTATCGAGGAGTTTTTTTGCAACCCTCAACCACTTTTTTTGCTGCAAGATTGTAGTCGGATCATCATAAAACCCACGTAAGCACGTAACCAATTCTAAAGGAAGCCGACCTTGTTTATGGGCTCTTATTTTTAGCCATTCATAAGGAACTTCTTGGGATAATTCCCGATTAACACGAGCAAGCGAGATAAGATCTAGCGAAAACAAATCGTGTAACCGTGCTGCTTTAGCCAATTCTACTACCACTAAAGGCGTGTAGTCTTTTGGCCACAAAGTTCTTAGTTCCATCCCCACCAGCTGCAAGCTCATTGCAGCCCCACACAAAAGCAATATCAGTTTCATGCTACACCATTTCGTTTTTAATTTGTTTTTCTCTCTGAACTTCATCCCACCTATCTTTCAACCATCCATGAGGTTCTTTGTCTCCTTCCCCATACTGATTAGACTTGTTAGCATAATCAAAGGCATCCCATTGATAACATGGTCCTTGCGACTCACATCTTACAGTAGTTAAATAAGGATCTCCGCCATGTTCTAAGAAAAGCGTACAGAGTTCTTTATATTGACGATATGCAGCTTTTTGCAATAATGTACATTTTTCACCGAATGTTTCTCTAGAATTTGGATTAAACCCGTTAACCAAAAATCTTTCTGCAATTTTCAAATATCTATCTTTCTTTACCCCTAAATCCATCCGATAAATCACTGAATCCAAAGGATTAATCGATTGTTTTTTAGCACGAGCTAGTTCTTTCTCGTAATGTATATCTTCGGAAAATTCCTTGTTAACACAAGCAAGAACTTTACAAGTCTTTAAAATAAAAAACTGCGCACCCAGATCAGGCATAGCATAGTGGCGATTTTCAATAATAATTGATGTCAGATGACGTGGCCATAAAGATCCCTCTTTGTCGCGTTCAACAAGCTCCATCCCCACCAGCTGCAAGCTCATTGCTGCCCCATACAAAAGCAATATCAGTTTCATGCTACACCATTTCATTTTTTGCCCTTGCAAGTATGTCTTCTAACTTCAACCCAAATTCCTGCTTACCATCCAAATCACGCAGCGTAATTGTTTTGTTTTCAACTTCTTTTTTACCAATAACCAACATCCAGGGCACACGCTCAAGTTGCGCGCGCTTAATTTTGCCTGAAATCTGGTCAGAAGTTGTATCAACTTCCACCCTTACGTTATGATCGAACAATGCATCAGCAATCTCTTGCGCATATGCCATCTGCTCATCAGTGATCGTCAGTAATTTAACTTGTACCGGCGATAGCCAAAATGGCAGACGACCTTTAAAATGCTCTAAAATAATGCCAAAGAAACGCTCAAAAGATCCATAAATTGCGCGATGCAGCATCACCGGGCGTTCTTTAACACCTTCAGGAGAAATGTAGTTTAGGTCAAAATTTTCTGGTTGGAAGAAATCGATTTGCATCGTGCCACATTGCCACACACGCTTTAATGAATCTTCAATACCAAATTCAATTTTAGGGCCATAAAAAGCGCCTTCACCTTCATAAATAGTATATGTTTTTCCTGCTTTAATCAGTGCGTTTTCAAGCGCTTTGATGGCAACATCCCACAGTTCATCGCTGCCCATCGCATTAGCGGGCTTTGTGGAAACACCAATAGTGATGTTACTGAAACCAAATGGCTTAATCACTTCATCAACAAGCGCTATAAAATCAGTAACTTCTTGTTCAATCTGTTCTTTTGTGCAGAAGATATGCGCATCATCTTGCGTAAATGCACGCACTCTAAACAATCCACTCAGTACCCCCGAGAGTTCATGCCGATGAACATGTCCCAATTCAGCTAAGCGCAACGGTAATTCACGGTATGAATGTGGACTATTCTTATACACCAAAATCGCACCTGGACAGTTCATGGGCTTAAGAGCATATGAACGATCATCGATGATCGAAAAATACATATTATCTTTGTAATGCTGATAGTGACCTGATCGGCGCCACAGCTCATCACTCAACATTGTTGGTGTGGAAATTTCTTGATATTTTGCTTTGCGCAATTTTTTGCGCAGATGAGCAATCAATTCATTCAGCACTATCATGCCGCGTGGATGGAAAAAAGGAAACCCAACCCCTTCATCATGAAATGAAAAAAGATCGAGTTCTTTTCCGAGCCTGCGATGATCAAATTGAATGGCATCTTCACGCAACTTGATAAATGCATCTAAATCTTCCTGTGAAAAAAATGCAGTGCCAGTAATTCGCTGCAACTGTTCATTTTCTTTATCCGCCCGCCAATATGAACCAGAGATGTGCAACAGTTTAAAATATTTAATGTCACCAGTTGAAGCAACATGGCCACCGCGGCACAAATCATAAAACTCACCCTGTTCAGCCAAGCCGGCTGTATCACCGGGAATATCATGGATCAGTTCAAGCTTGAATGGATTATCTTTATAGAGTTCTCGTGCGGCATCTTTTGAAATCTGCTGATGAGTCAATGGAATATTTTGACGCGAAAGCTCATGCATTCTTTGTTCAATGATTACCAAGTCTTCATCTTTAAAATTTTTTTCTGGCAAAAAATCATAAAAAAACCCTTCTTTTGTCGCAGGCCCGATCGTCAAAACTGTTTTGGGAAACAGTTGTTTTATCGCTTGCGCAAGTAAATGGGCAGCCGAATGGCGCAGAACTGATAAATCTTTATTGTTCATAATAAATATTCCTTAATATTTTAAAAAAAAGTGATCTGACTCGTTTAAGTCAGTTCAACTATAGCATGTATAGATAAAATGGTGGTGTTCATTGAGAACACGGAGGATTTTTTTGGTGCGGATAAACAAAAAATTATTTGCTTACCCGCATATAGTGCATGGTAAACAGGTGAAAGGAAAATTAGAACAGACACGAAAAAAGAGAAATAACGGATACATTTCAGCCCTATAAATTCGATACAATCATAACGATCTTACCTAATAGTATAAAAAATATTCCTGAAAAAACAATAGCGCCCCACCTATTGTCTGCCATTATGATCGTTCGTTGCGTCAGCTAGACCACTATGTTAGGCTGCAAATAAATTGTTAGTAGTAGTAGTAACACTTAACATTAGGAACGAAAGATGCCTACAAAGAAAAAAATCTTTATCCTCGACACCAACGTTTTAATACATGATCCAAAAGCCCTGTTTAGTTTTACAGGAGCGCATGTTGGAATACCTGCAGTTGTCTTGGAAGAGCTTGATCAGTTCAAAGGAGAAGGAACTGAACGTGGGCGCAATGCACGAGAAACGATTAGAAATCTTGACCATCTTCGAACCCAAGGATCTTTGCGTGATGGTGTACCCCTTGAAAATGGCGGCATTATACAAATTCTTTTTTACGATAGTACCAAATTAAAAAAAACTCCGATCATTTTAAGCGCAGGAGATAATGAGATCATACTCACTGCGTTAGGCATCGAACATCAAGGATATGATGTCACCTTCATTTCAAAAGATCTCAATGCACGTGTCAAAGCAGATGCACTCGGCCTTAATACCGAAGACTACAACAAAGAATCGATCAGCGAAGAAGAATTTTACCAGGGATGGGTAAAGCTCTCGGTCCCTGCCGTTGAACTTAAACGTGAATTTCCCACGCAATTAAGCCAGCTTGCCAAAAATGGATCAATTCGCAAAAATGAATTTATATTAGTTGAAAGCAATCATAATCCTCATAATCATCGCGTTTTTCAATATCTGGGAAATGAAAAATTTAAACCAGTCCATAATCCTTCGCTCAATTGGCCGATACAACCACGCAATCCACAGCAGTTAATGGCCCTTGAACTTCTACTTGATCCCAATATTCAATTTGCCTGTCTTTTTGGCCCTGCAGGAACGGGAAAAACATTTCTAGCGCTGCTTGCAGGCTTACATCAGCTTTTTGTTAGTAAAAATTACGATCGCATGATCATTTCTCGCCCTGTTGTTCCCTTAGGCCGTGACATTGGTTTTTTACCCGGTACGGTACAAGAAAAATTACAAAGCTGGATGATGCCCATTTATGACAACATGCAGTATATGATGCATATCATTAATAAGTCGCAAAGATTAAATCAAAAAGATGAAGACGAAGAAGAGCATCGTAAGCAAAAGCAAAGAAAAGGATCACATAAAAATAAAAAAACGCACAGTGGCATCACGTTTGATGATCTTCTCCATCAAGGAAAAATCTCATTAGAAGCGATCACCTATATGCGCGGACGCACCATTCCTTATCAGCTCATTCTGATTGACGAAGCTCAAAACTTAACCCCGCATGAAATTAAAACACTCGTCACACGCGTTGGTGAAGGAAGTAAGATAATTCTGACCGGTGATCCGTATCAGATCGATTCGCCGTATCTTGATTTCAGCAGCAATGGATTGGTGGTTGCCAGTGAACGATTCAAAGGACAGCCTATGTTTGGATCGGTATACTTGCCAACTAGTGAGCGTAGTGAATTGAGTAGGTTGGCGGGAGAATTGCTTTAAGAAATTAATGCCCAATTTCGTTGGGCCCAAACTAAAGAACCCTGCACTTTTTACAGTGCAGGGTTCTTTTATTAACTTTAAAAATGACTTTAGGTATTTGATAATATTGTCACCATTGAATTATATGCATATATTTTTTCATTGACCCTGGTAAGTTTATAGGTGATTTGTTTACTGTCTTCTACCAACTGATTATTGATACCTTCATTTTCTTGAGATCCATAAACAACAACACACGTATAAGCAGGTTCATCTGTACCACGATATGGTGAAGGAACAACAGAAGAAGATATAAAGAAATTATTTTCTTTCATACTATCAAGAAAATGTAATGCCAATGGACAACGTTGATCATTAACTATAATGTTTTGTGCATACCATTTTGAATCTTTTATATTACGATATGCAAAACCTTTGCTACTCACTACCACAATATCCTCAAAATCTAACAGTGCATCTTTATGCGTAAAACCAGCATTCTTTTCAACCAATTTTAGATCATCATACTTATCTTGAAAATAGGCAGTAATATTTGCAGGAGTAACCACGTTTTTCAACCATTCCACCTGCTTTTTTACATCTTCTTCTTGTTCTGCTGTTAAATTGGCACATACATCAATCTGCTCGTAAAATTCTTGTGTAGTGGGCCATTGAGATACACCATGTGCATTAAACTGAGCAAACATTAACATCATTAATAAAAATAACTGTTTTTTCATGACATTTCCCCTCGTTTTCTTTATTTCTCATCTATTAGTGTATCACACGCAAAGAAATTGTCAAATAGAAAGCATTTCATGATGTTGCCGATCTGGTCGTATTAATAATGCAGGGGGTTTTTAATTGATTTGAATATTTTTTTAATATCCAAGACTTTCAATCAGAAGCCGATCAAATTCTTTTTTCCTTAAGCAGTCTCTCTGATCTTGATTATATTTTTCCCGTGCCAATTCAATATTTCTAGCCATACATGCCTTCTCGTGCAATATCTTACCTTCAATATATTCTTTATATCGCTCCTCGGGGAAACAAGAAGTTAATTCTTCATAGCGAGATTGTCTTTTTAAACTTATCTCATCCGCCTGTTTTCTGAAAGAATCAAAAGGCTTCATATCATTACAATCATCACAATTAAAATCTACTCCATTTGGGATCATCAGTTCATTGTTTATTTCCCAAAAGTGATTGTCAATTTCACTCGGAATAAATATTTTCTTAAGAAACCTCTGAGTAAATGATTTAGATTTTTTTTCTTCCTCTGGTTTTGAATTCATTGCCAATCCAGCATTCGCAACCAATCCCAATATCAACGTTAAAAACATCATTTGTTTTTTCATAATATATCCCCCTTTTTGACTGGTATCCACCCCTGTAATATGAGCATATCACAACTACCAAGAATGTCAAATAGAAAACATTTCACGGCATTGCCGATCTGATCGCATTAATTATGCGCTTTTATTATGAAAAAGACGTGCTGAACGCTAAAATTGCCTGTTTACAGGGAAAAAATGACCACCAACAGCCCATTTTTGAATAAGCAATGTTGAAAATGATATCAATAAAGCATTGCTCTATTCCACGGCAAACGCGGTATCGACCAAAAAACTACATAATTCGCGCATCAAACTACAGTCTTTTGTGCTAACTCAATAAATCCATCAATCTCTTCAGGCGTTGTATCAAATGATGTCATAAGCCGCACTTCTGATGTCATTTGATTCCACACATGAAAGAAATAGTGAGCTTGCAATTGAGCAATGAAATGCGATGGAATGATCGCAAAAACTCCATTGGCCTGCACCGGTTGCGTGATAACAATATTCGGAATCGTTGCCAATCCTTTTGCCAATCTCTGCGCCATCATATTGCTATGTTGCGCATTTTTTTTCCAAAGATCATTGGAAAGTAGTGCAATAAATTGAGCTGCGATAAAGCGCATTTTTGATGTCAGTTGTAAGTTTTGTTTTCGTATATACTTAAAATCTCGCGAATGTTCCGGATTGAAAAATATAACAGCTTCACCAAGCATCATGCCGTTTTTTGTACCACCAAATGAAAGAATATCAACCCCAACATCGGTAGTAATAGCACGCAAAGGTAGATCAAGATAAGCGGCTGCATTTGCAATACGTGCACCATCCATATGCAAGAACATATGATGAGCATGGGCAAAATCTGCAAGCTCTTTAATTTCTTGCGGCGTATATACGGTGCCGATTTCCGTTGCCTGGGTAATGCTTATAAGTTTAGGTTGCACGTGATGTTCATTGCCGATGAGTTGCAAATGATGTTTAATTGAATCAACAGTCAATTTGCCATTGCTTGTTGGAACAGAGAGCAATTTGCAGCCCACTAACTTTTCAGTTGCTCCACATTCATCAACATTAATATGAGCACCTTCGGCGCATATAACCGCTTGATACGGCTTTAGCACTGTCATCAACCCAAGAACATTTGCAGCGGTTCCATTCAATACAAAATAGACATCTATCAAATCACCGAAATGGTCTTTAAATGTATCAACTGCTTTTTGTGTCCATACGTCACCCCCATAAGCAGCCGCGTGTCCCTGATTAGCATCAATTATTGCTTGCAAAACCTCAGGGCATATTCCCGACCAGTTATCACTCGCAAAAGTTTTTTTAAAATTTACTATAGCCATGCAATTTCCTATAAAAAACGTTAAGAATAAAAATATCACCACAACGGATTGCACGATGCAACTCGCTTGCAGATAGCCCACAGGGCCGCAAGCAAATTCTTTTCTTCCAACTGCCATATTGCAAATTTAGTGCAGCTAACCGGATACCGGCAATGAGCAATGCCAAAGAGTGGCCGTAGGCCAGTAATTAAGAAAATAACAATTTTATTGAGAAGATTTATTTCCATATTTCAGACCCGTTCGCCCTGCGTGTCCTCCATAGCTTTAGCGAAGGAGGGAGTGTCCTACGTAGCCTTGGCGAAGTAGGATGTATCGAAGGGTGCTTTGCGATATGCATCAAGAATGAGATTTTTTAACTGATCAAAAGGAAGATCGACCATCGGTTTATAAGTAATCACTGCGCAATCAAAATTGCGTTCAAATAGCTTTTCTTCATAGAAGATAGATTTAATACGTCGACGGATTAAGTTACGTTCTGGGGCATTACCAACCTTGCGAGAAGCAACAATCAGAACTCTGCCAAATTCTTGTTGGCGTGGTGCCAGCAGAATGACACACTCTTTGGTTTTAATAAAACGCCGAGCATGATGAAAAAGATAGTCAATTTCACGCTTGGTAAACTTTGAGATCTTTTTGGCTATGCTCATAACTTATACCCCATGCTACACCCAACCCCGTATTCTGGTCATTTTTTCTCTCCGTTCGCCCTGAGTGTTCGACGTAGTCGAATGTATCGAAGGGTGTGATTAAGTAATTCTTTTTTATGGAACTAATTTTTCTAAATTACCCTTCGATACATTTTTTGAAGACAAAAAACACTCAGGGCGAACGGAGTTTAGATTTTTCAATTTTTAGAGCATCGAAAATGAGCTCAAAATGAGCAAGGGGTTTAAAAACCCCTTGCCCTAAGTTAAGTATCTAAACTTTATAACTTAATATTTGCTTGGCGCTAGACGTTTGCGGCCAGATGAACGGCGACGGTTGATAATTTTTCTTCCATCTTTTGTGCTCATTCTTTTAAGAAAGCCATGTTTTCTGCGACGTTTGAGATTACTTTTTTTGGAAACGGTCAATGACATAAGATTCTCCGTAATAAATATCTTTTTATTACCTATATTCTAATATAAAAACAATATAATTTCAAATTTAATAGTTAGACACAATTAAACAATACTATTTGAAATAATCATGGCACTTCATAAAATGGGACACCATAGAAGTAATAATGGAAAGATGCACCAGAAGGACATCCTTGAGCTGAAGTTTGGCTGGAGATATATGGTGATGGCAAGTTACCACTACCCGGAAAAAGATACCCATAATCTTGTGGTACCATAGCTTTCTTCATCGCATCAACTGATGATACCATTGGAATTTTGCTTTGTTCCTTTACGCCACCAGATCGTCTCAGCAATTCTTGACTCACACTCCGAGATAGCGGCAGTGAATCTTTTTTTTCATAATTCAGCGCTTCACGCTTTTTAGGCTGATTTTGAGGCGATTTAGACTCTTGACTTGCAAGCAGACCGATACCACTAAATCCTAACAAACTCACAACAATCATCAACTTTTTCTTCATTATTCCCACCTACACACTATTTGTTATAAAAATACTATAAAATTTTAGACAGGTATCGCTCTGCATCAAGCGCAGCCATACATCCAGCTCCAGCGGAGGTAATCGCTTGACGGTACCGATAATCATGCACATCTCCGGCAACAAATATGCCCGGAATAGCAGTGGATACTTCATCTTTTGTATCAAGCCAGCCACCTTGATTGCACGTTAAATGACTTCGGAATGGCCCTGAATTAGGATTTAACCCAATGGCTATAAACACACCGTCGGCATCCAGACGCACTTTTTCATTGGTCAACTTATTGAGCATAGTCACTGAGCTGACATGCTGTCCATTGCCATGAAATTCAGTCACGGTGCTATTGTAATAAATTTTCATATCAGGATCACTAATCACACGCTCTTGCATAGCATACGATGCGGTAAATTTATCCAAAATATGGATAATTGTTATATGGCGAGTAAATTTCTTCAAAAATGAAGCATCTTCCATGGCAGTATCACCGCCACCGATAACAACCACTTGTTTATCCGGATAAAACGCACCATCACATACCGCACACGTGGTCACCCCTTTGCCCCAATATTCGAGTTCGCCAGGAACATTGAGTTTTTTTGGCGTTGCACCCGTTGTTATGATCACCGCATATGCCTGATACTCAGTTTTGTCATCAACCGTAATGCGTTTCACATCTGGGTTAGAAAAATCAACGCTTGTTACGTTGCCCGCTATAAACTGAGTACCAAAATGTTTGGCATGATCACGCATGTTCATCATAAGCTTTGGCCCCAGGATACTTTTTTCTCCGGGCCAATTTTCCACATATGATGTTTTCATCAACTGTCCGCCTGGATCATTGCCATCAATGATAATAGGTTCAAGGTTTGCGCGCGCTGCATAAATGGCAGCCGTTAATCCCGCAGGCCCTGAACCAATAATAATAAGTTTGTGTATTTTATTTTGCATAATAATATATGAATTATTTTTTTGTTAAATAATGAATAACATAATTAATCGCTTTTTCTCGTGCGCACATGCGGCTCAATTCATGACGTGCAATTGGCACTTCTTGACCGTAATGCCGTGAATCAGGCAAGCTGAAATAGATAAATTCTTTCATTCGTGGGCGCTTATCTAAATTAAGATAATTAACCAAATCTTCGTTGTTGACCATTATATTTTCGCGATAAATAAGCTGATCAATCAGAAGCGTTTCTTTAACTTGTTTTTCAGCTAACTGTTGAATCCAAAAATTAAAATCTTTTTGTTTCCTGTATACATTATAATCAGGATTAGTTTGGATTGCACTTAAAATTATTTTTTGCTGCCGAAGAACAAGATGATTTGGCGCAAAAAAACGATGTCGCGATAAGAGTAATTTGAATGCTTCTTCAACAGTGGCAAGCCGTTGCGAAACATCATTGCGATAGGAAAAAACTTCGATCAATTTTTTATGCATATCTTTATTTGTCTTCAATCTAAAATGGTCTTTAAATTGATCAAAACAAAAATAAGTAAATGGCACCACTTCAAGAACGGTAATTTTAAAATTATATGATGCACGCAACTGATCACTAAAATAGTCTTGTAATCCTTTATTATTGACTACAAACACATCACCCTTTTTTCTGCCCATAAAGAGCAAGCGCAAATGGCTTTCGACTTCTTCATTGCCTGTTTTTAACCAAAAATTCTGCACAAACCGTTCATCTAAATAGGCATGATCTTTATCAACAATGGTAACATCGAAGTTAACCCAGTCGCCAAGTGCAATTACATGATCTACATATTTTTCTAAATTCTTTTGCTCTTCTTGCACAAATGCTTCAACTTGACGATCAAGATCTTTATAATTTTTACGATTAGGAGCCTTAAAAGGAAAATATTTCCATTCATTCAAAGCAATTGCCGGGAAAATACTCAATTCAAAAACAAAACGCGCATCTTGATCGTGATCTAATGCGATATCAAGCAAGCGAGGGTCTCCAGCAACCAAAAGTTTTTGCGCTCTTATTTCTTGAAAAAGAAAATTAACAATACCAAATTTAAAAAAAAATTCTTTTAAATGTTCAGTAATGTTTATTTTGTACTGCTTGGTTATATATTCAACCGGTACTTCACCCTGCTGAAATCCATATGCCTGAATATTTCCCTTCAGAGCGAACGCGGTTTCTTCAAAAAATGTATTGACTAAGGATTTGGCAACCGTGATGGTGGCATGACACAATGTCGGCTGCTCGTAATTGTGCTCGATACTGAAGAGGATGCCGTTGTCGGATGAAATTTTTTGCTTCATGAATAACCTTTCTTTTTTTTGTTATTCTTTTACGCGCTAAAGCTTCCTTTTATCAAGAAAACAATGAGAGCTTTAGCAAAAAAAACCTTTTTTCCAGACTGCATCAGTTCAGTAAAATTTGCAAGGGATATAAAAAACCCCAATCTACACATTAAGATTGGGGGATTCTGTTGCCGGGAAGAGATATAAAAAAGAAAAATAAGAAAATTAAAAGATCGCTCGAAGAAACCCTTCAACCCATCCTTCGCATAAAGCTTCGGAGGGCACAGCAAGTTCAGGGTGAGCGGAATAAGAACTCGACTTTTTATCTGATCGCCCTACTACGCTCCAACGAGCTTCGAAGGGCAGCTTTCGCTTTTTGTTATCCAAGTTTTTCTAAACTTTTTATGTCAAACCTTTAAAAAGTATGGCCGTGCCAGCTGAAGCTTTACGCGAAAGCTGGTGCAAGAGGAGGGACTTGAACCCACACGCCTTTTAGCCCCAGCTTCACAAGTTACGCCGGGGACCCCAAAAAAACTGAAGAACAATACGCATGAGGGCCAATGTAGACCAAAAAAAATAGTTGATACTTTTTTAAAAGTTATCAACTATTTTTATAAAACCTAATGGTGCAAGAGGAGGGACTTGAACCCACACGCCTTTCGGCACTGGATCCTAAGTCCAGCGCGTCTGCCAATTCCGCCACTCTTGCACAAATTTCTAGCCCCAATTCCACTATCGTTCCATCGGGGACCCCCTTATAAAAAATAAGGGAAATTTTTTGTTTTTTGACTGTTTCCAGACTTTCTAGGGCTAGCTTATTTTATCCGCCCTCCGTCGCTCTACGAGCTATGGCGGACAGCTTTCGCCCTTTTGAAATATCAATGCTTTTCTAAACTCTCTATGTCAAGCCTTAAAAAAGCTGGCCTGCCATACGAAGCTTTACGCGTAGTATGGTGGGCTGCCTTGGACTCGAACCAAGAACCCACAGATTAAGAGTCTGTTGCTCTGCCAATTGAGCTAGCAACCCATATCAAAAAACTTACCTATAACTGTACCAGAAAATTTAAGAAAATAAAGAAAAAACTACGGTTTTTACACCGTAGTAAGCTCTTGTTCTTTCTTTTTTGCCAGTAGTTCAGCTTTAGCAATATACGCATCGGTAATCTCTTGCAAAACATCGACGAGTCTATTGTGAAAGTTTTCAGAAATCTTTTTGTCTTTTTTAGCATCAGTAATGATATTTTTAAAATCTTTACGGATATTTCTAATCGTGACCCTACATTCTTCCAATTTCTTATGAAGCAGCTTAATCAGCTCTTCACGACGATCAGAACTCATTTCAGGCAAACGGAACCTAATGATTTTACCATCATTAACCGGCGACACACCAAAACCCGAAGCCGCAATTGCTTTTTCAATGTCAACGATAACAGAAGCGTCCCATGGTTGCACGGTCAACAAACGCGCATCTGGTGCAGAAACAACCCCAAGACCTTTTAACGGTACAGGATCTTGTCCATAACACGATACAGGAATATCTTCGATCATAGATGTATGCGCTCTACCAGTACGAATTTTGGCCGACTCGCGCTCAAAATGTCCTAATGGATTTTTCATTTCAGCTTCCATTGGATTCTGGAAGCTTTTAATATCATTTTCTACTAAGATGATCTCTGCCATAATTATTCCTTACTTATTTACCAAGTTCAAATCGGCAAAATCTTCTGACACGTATACGTTCACCTGTTTTAGCCATTAATTCTTGCAAAACTTCTTTAACGGTAACTTGATCATTTTTGATAAATTGTTGTTCAAGTAAACAAATATCGCTATAAAGCTTTTTAATTTTGCCTTCAATAACCTGCTCAATAATTTTTTCAGGTTTTCCAGAATTTGCCATCTGTGCTCTGAAAATTTCTCTTTCGTGGTCAAGAAATTTCGTATCAACTTCTTCTGAAGATACATACAATGCCTTATTCGCCGCAATTTGCAAACATAAGTCTTGCGCAAACTGACGAATGCTATCGGTATTAGCAACAAAATCAGTTTCGCAGTTAATTTCTATAAGAACGCCAAGGCGATCGCCAGGATGAATGTATGCTTTCACCAGACCTTCACCAGTTTCTTTGTCGGCACGTTTAGCCGCAACCGCTGCACCCTTCTTGCGCAGCAAATCTAATGCTTGATCAAAATCGCCAGCTGTTTCTTCAAGTGCTTTACGACAATCCATAAGACCAAGACCGGTGTGGTCACGTAGTTCTTGCAATAATTCTTTTGTTATTACTTTTGACATAGGCGTTTCCTGTTAAATAAATGACTTGTTATTTTTATTGTGCCATAAATGGCTATTTTATCAACTTTATACGTATTAAAAAGAGTTCGTGCCATCAATGCCATCAACTTAAGAAAAATTATTACCCAAGTCCCGTTTGCCCTGAGTGTTCGACGTAGTCGAATGTATCCAAGGGTTACATTTTATAATCATCCTTCGATACATTTTTGAAGACAAAAACACTCAGGACGAACGGAAAATAAGAATTTATCATTCTTTTTTGCTAGTAACCTACATCTTTTCTGGATGGCTCACGCCCAAAGTATCAAGAACAAGCGCAATGGTATTGCGCACCAAAACAATCATCAATAAACGCCCGCGACTTTTTTGCATATTTTCCACATCAATCACGCGAACATGGCTATAATAGCGGTGGAATAATTGCGCAAGTTCAACCACATAATATGCCAAAAGATGCGTCTGATGGTTTGTTGCAATGTCCGCCAACAACTGCTCAAGGAATATAATTTTTTTAAGCAGAAACGCCTCTTCAGGGCCAATATATTGGGCGTCATCAGCATTAATATTATGCAAATCAGTTGCTTGCGCTGCTTTTGTCAAAATGCTTCCCGTGCGCACGTATGCATATTGCACATAATAAACCGGATTTTCTTCTGTTTTTTTAAGCGCAAGTCCCAGATCAAATTCAAGTTGCGCATCAGCTTTACGATTTAAATAAAAGAAGCGAGCAACATCTTTGCCCACGGTATTAATAATATCTTGCAAACTAATAATTGCTCCAGCTCGCTTTGACATGCGCACCAAAGCACCGTCTTCTACAATTTTAACGAGCTGATACAAAATTACTGAAAGCGGTTTATCTGAAAACCCAAGCCCCTCTTTGACCGCATTAAGACGCATCACATAACTATGATGATCGTGCCCAAGAATATAAATAAAATTATTAAAGCCACGATCCGCTTTATTTTTCAAATACGCAACATCTGCTGCAATATAGGTATATTCTCCCGTAGATTTTTTTACGACACGATCTTTATCATCGCCATAGTGCGTCGTTTTAAACCACAAAGCACCATCTTGCTCATATAGCAATCCATGTTGCTGTAAGATGTTTAATGCATCTGCTATTATTGTGCCTTGATGGAGTGTTTTTTCAGAAAACCATACATCATATTCTATGCCATAGCTTTGCAAGGTTTGCTTGAGCGCCTCCAGCAAATTTTCTTTTGCATAATCTGCAAAAAAAGCATCTGGTTTTTCAAAGATTTTTTGTCCCAATTGCGCAAAGCAATCCTGAGCCATATCAATCAAATATTCACCCTGGTAGCCATCTTCAGGGATGGTTACATCCATGCCGGCTGCTTGCAAACACCGTATTTTAAACGATTCACCAAGCTTTTGTATCTGATTGCCTGCATCATTGATATAAAACTCTTTAGTAACATCATGACCAACAAACCGCAAAATATTGCCGAGCACGTCACCGATAATACCGCCTCGACCATGCCCAAAATGTAATGGACCAGTCGGATTAGCGCTTACAAATTCAAGTGAAACATTATATTTTTTTTCTAAATGATCAGGTTTAAAAAAATCACTTTTTTGCTCAAATAGCTCATGTGCCAAGCGCTTGAATGCTTCCTGTGTCAGAAAAAAATTGATAAAACCAGGACCTGCAATAACAACGCGCTCTACGAGCGGTTGCTGGAAGGTTGAAATTATTTCAGTGGCTATTTGATGAGGATTACGCTTGAGTGATTTCGACAATGCCAATGCTACATTGGTTGATAAATTACCAAATGCTTGTTTTGATTCATCAACATTAATTGCAAGGCGTGCGTGATCTGATGTTATTTCAGCTGAAGGAAATAGTTTTTTAAGGTGATCGGTAAATGCTTGTTGAATATGATCAATGCTATTCATATGGTCCAATACGACGTAATAATTTTTAATATAGAATCATTTTACCACAAAGATGAATATCCGGATAGTCGACAGATCCTCTATCTTTTCGTAGCCAACGGCCACTAAGAAAGGATAGCTGCCTAACTTTTCTTAGTAAAGCAATTATAACGGATCAGCGCCTTGTTCTAAGATATCAAGATAGTTGCGATAAACATACGTTCGATCACGCATTTTGCCGGTAATTTCTTCAACAATATTTAATTCTTGCAGATGCTGTAATGAAACCCGTGCAGTAGGTTCTGAAATGGCAAGTTCCTGTGCTATCAGCGATACTGAAACTTGAGGTATTTTTTTTAAAAACTCAAAAACTGCTAAAGCAGAAAATCTCGCTTTACCAAGCTCTTCAATCTTAGCTTCATCTGCAGCAAATAATCTATTGATCTTTCCTATCGTCAACAATACTTGTTGAGCCGTATGCGTAACCCCTTGCAAGAAGAATTCAAGCCACGTCTCCCATGTGCCATTTTCTCTCACCTGCTGCAACAATTCATAATATAAAGTTCGGTTTTGTTTTAAATAGAGACTTATGTAAAGGATAGGATGCGATAAAAACCCACTTTCGCACAACATTAAAACAATGAGAAGTCGTCCAAGTCTACCGTTCCCATCCAAAAAAGGATGAATGGTTTCGAATTGCGCATGCACTAATCCAGCTTTAATTAATACATGATACGTGCATGTTTCATCGTATAGAAAGTTTTCAAGATCAGCCAAACACTCTTTTAAATATTCTGGTGATGGAGGAACAAATAATGCGTTACCCGGACGAGAACCGCCAATCCAATTTTGGGACCTTCTGAATTCACCTGGTGTTTTATGCACCCCCCGACCGCCACTCAACAGAACTCCATGCATTTCTCGAATGAGGCATAAACTTAAAGGAAAATCTTCTTTAATACGCTTAAGACCATAATTAAGCGCAGCAACATAATGTGATACTTCTTCAACATCTTCTACTGCCACATCGGGCTTTTGTTCATGCTCAAACAATATTAAATCAGCAAAGGAACTTTGCGTTCCTTCAATTTGAGATGATAAAAGAGCCTCTTTACGCACATACATGTACATAAAGAGAGAAGCATTAGGGATTGACTTAGCAACCCCATTCAATTCTGCTACTGCAGCAATTGCTTTCTCAAGATAGGGATACAGCTGCTCCATGTCTAATGCTGGATCGGGTGGAAGAGGCTTGGGAACATATGTTTTATAATGAGATCCCACCGACCCCTGGCGAATGTATGTCCCAACTCTTTTTTTAATATCCATTGAAAACCTTTATCTTTTCGCAAGCAACTAAGAAAAGATAGCAACCTAACTTTTCTTAGTAAAGAAGTTTACCAAAAAAAAAGACCCTGGATTTCCCCAAGGTCCTTTTGAAATCTGAAATAATTTTAGACGGAGTAATGGTTATTGTGAGTAATTCCTTTTGCAAGATGAGCTGCAAAATTTTTCACCGGACTCATTATATTCATGACTGAATCAAGCAACTTTGCTGGTTTAGCCTCTTGCTGCACTAAATCTGTGTCTTTATGCGCATCATTGTTTTGCTCTAATGCATTATCCATGTTTGCGTGATGTGCAGGGTGTTGTGCTTTAGGTTCATGTGATTCATGAGCTGATCCATGATTCGCTCCATGCTGCTCATGTTGTGGTTCTTGTGGCTGTTGTTGGCTTGGCTGATTATTCTGTGGGTGTGATTCTTTTTGTTCTGGCTTATGAGTTTCTGCTGGTGTTGATGGCGTTTGAGGATTATGAGGTTTTACTGCATCTTTTTTCTGTGAAGATTCAGCAATAGCTTTTTCCGCTACACGAGAGCAGAATAATGCAGCAAATAACGCATATGGTGATGACATTTTACCCATACGAACTGCAACCGCATACGTCACAACTGCCGCGGCAATGACACCTGCAGCAATCTGATTTGAACGTTTTTTATACCAAACAACAGGTTCTTGAGAAACAACTGTTTCAATTTCTTCAGCAACAACGGCATTATCTGCTTGATTTTCAGCTGCGCAGCCAGAAAAAGCTACAGCAGCTGCAAGCAATACCGCATATATCTTACGCATGTTATTCATAACATTCCTTATTCATAGTATTAATTGACAACTATATATAAGCCTAGCTTTTTAAATAAAAAAAGCAACTAATTGACCATCTAAAACTTCAGCTTTTTTAGCACATAGTCTCTCAGCATCAGCTTATCAGTGATGCCTTTTTCAATCTGAAGCTGGTAGGCCTCATCAAGCAACTTACCCAATTGTGGACCTGCGGGAACCCATTCGATCAGATCGGCACCTTTGAGTAACGGCTCAATAGGACCATCTAACACCCCAGCTTCTTCAACTTTGCACCTGAATTCTGCTACATCGGAAAAATCGCACGTCAATGGACAATGGTCTTTACCATTTCTGCCACGCTTATCGGCAATGCAGAGATCAATTAGCATGCGTATGTTGACCTGCCGATCCAACTTACTCGCCAAACGCCTATATGCCGGTAATTTTGCCTTATTGTGAGTAAACTGCAATGGCGTCATGTGATGAAGCACCAAAGAAGAAACTGCATCAATCAGATCGCCATTATGAGTAATACGCTTGAGCATGATGCGTGCAAACTTTTTACTATCATTCTCATGCCCGATGCTTTTGATGACGCCATCAACTTCTTTCGTCGTGGTAACTTTGCCCAGATCATGACACAATGCAGCATAGAGCAAAACAAGCTTATAAAACTCATTATCATAATACCCTACGTTTTGTTGTACGATGCTGGCAGCGGCATCGAGTGCTTGCATGCTATGCTCAAAAACGTCGCCTTCTGGATGCCATTGGGGATTTTGCGGCACGCCAACCGTTGCTGCTAATTCAGGGAGTATTTCTTGCAAACGTCCAATGCTCTGCAACCAGCGGATTGCTGATGATGGCCTTTTAGAACGCAATAATAATTTTTTAAATTCTTCTTCAATCCGCTCACGCGAAACAGCCGCAATATCCATTTCTTTACATACCTTATCAAGTTCTTCATTAGGCATCATTTCAAATCGGCTAATAAATTGCATGACACGATATAATCGCAATGGATCTTGAATAAAAAACTGCCGATCAGGAGTCCGCAAAACTTTATGTTCAATATCGGCTTTGCCCTGGAAAGGATCAATAAGTTCATGCGAAATCAGATCAAAAGCCATTGCGTTCATCGTTAAATCTCTACGCCGAGCGGCCGCCTCAACTGACATTAATGGATCAATAACGACCGTTGGCTTTCTTCCAGGACTATCTGCCCGTGGCAATGACCAATCAACATCAAGGCCATGTATGCGCAACACCCCAAATGATTTACCAACCAAACTAACCGGGCCAAATCGCTTGAGAATGTTTTCCAACTCTTCTTCGGTCAACTTGTACACTTCAATATCAACATCTTTGATTGGACTGCCCATTACCATATCGCGCACCGCTCCTCCAACAAGCAGTGCTCGTCCCTTTTTCTGGTGAATTGCTTCAACTATTTTATGGATCAGTTCATCCTGATTGCCTAGCAATTTCATCTCGCGCTCCTCATTGCTCTAATTTCTTCTTTGAATTAAGAGATCTTTTTTTGTATGATACCATCGTGCCTGTACGATGAAAAAGATCTACAAATATAACTCAATCAAAAAACTCTTAATTTCCTAATTTCTTGATTGGGGTCCCCCATGCAAAAAGCAATGTAGCATGGGGCTTAAGGATAATCTATGAATAAAAATCTGTATATAACCATCTTAGCCATCAGCATTTCTCATATCATGACCGTTAACTGCGGACCCAATAGGTATCTACAAAAAATAAAAGATTTTTTCCGACCATCTATGATTGAAGAAGTTGAACAACAAGAATTTCCTGCAGCAACCATTGAATCGATTGACATTACTAATATCAACGGACACATTACCATACAAACAGGACCAAAGAAATCATTATTTGTTAAAGCAACCAAACGTGCCAGAAAAGCAAACAATCTTGATACTGTTGCTATCACCATCAATGAAAACAAACCTAACCATTTGGGTATTGCAACACGATATAGTGGCCCTAAAAATAAAAGAAATAGTGTCATCGTTGATTATGAATTGATTGTTCCCGCATCGCTCAATGTCAAACTCAAAACGACTGGCAGAGGAGACATCGTCATAAAAAATATTCAGGGAACAATCGAAGCTGTTGCACAAGATAATATCACTATTGCCCATACACAGAAATCGGTGTTGGCGCAAACGATCAAAAAAGGATCTATAACTATTTTACATACAGCAGGCCCCATCGAAGCACGCACCTATGCGGGCACCATCAAAGGTGAACATATTGCCCATAGCTTTTATGCTGACACAACCAAAGGAAATATTAATCTTACGTATAAAAATCTTCCATCAACCGCGTGTCTTGACCTGAAATCATCCTCAGGCAACATTATTCTTGCGCTACCAACAGAAACCAGTGCTCAAGTCCGCGGACATACAGCTTACGGAACGTTTATGTCTGAACATCAGATTCAACTTAAATCATATACAACGTTACTCAACAAACAAGCATGGATTAGATTTAAAAAAGAAATTGAAGGCACGCTTGGATCAGGGCAAGCAACAATTGCTTTACGCAGCACAAAAGGTAATATTAAAATCATTGAGACAAAAATGACATAAAGGATCTAGCGCATGAAAACATTATTATTAATGATGGCATTACTCAGCTTCACTACATTACACTGCGTCTGCTCATCTAAATCTCTGAAAGTAGGCGACAAAGCTCCTGATTTTCAACTTATGAATCAAGATGGGCAAATGGTAAAACTCTCTGGCATTAAAGGCAAAAGAGTTGTCTATTTTTATCCAAAAGATAGTACACCAGGATGCACCCAAGAAGCATGTAGCCTGCGTGATAGCTTTGAACCATTAAAAGATGCGGGCATTACCATTCTTGGACTAAGTAAAGGATCAGTGAAAAGCAAACAAAAATTTATCAAAAACCAACATCTGAGTTTTCCATTGTTGATTGCAACGCAAGAGGTTCTTGAAAAATATGGCGTTGCGACAGGATTATTCCGACTATACTTGCCAAAACGATGGACATTTTTAATCGATGAAAATGGTATTATTGTTGGAATTATTAAAGATGTTGATACAAAAAATCATGCACAACAAATTCTCGATGGATTTAATGCCGCGCAATAAACACAAGTCCAAGACTACCTGCGCTCGTCCTGAACTTGTTGAAGGATTTCTTCGAGCGCTCGAAAGAAATCCTTCAACAAGTTCAGGACGAGCGCAGAGAGAATCAGATCGGTGGCGTAAGATATATTGCATTTTCCTCCTCTCCTTCTTCTACGTAAACCTCACCCACTCCCAACCAAGGCTTATGGATTTTTCTGTGGTCGACATCAGCGATACCACCAAGGAACTCACCATTACTTTCATTGTCCCTCAAAAAGATTATATCTACAAAGATTTTATTACCTGCTCAGTCAATAATCCATTCGTGACAATAACCCCCTGGAAGGCAAACAGGGAAACGGTAAATCACTATGATCTCTCGTTTAAAGAAACAAAACAGGTTTTTAATGAAACATTTTCAATTACTATAATGGCAACGACGACAAAAAATCCTGCTTCCGCTCATCTTTATTGCAGCTACTACCGTCAAGCAGAAAAAAAAATAAACCAAGCTTTTTTCCCTTTTTCTTTTGCTGAGCCAATGCGCGATAGCACACCATCCTCTGAAACCACTCTTGGCGAATTACCAGTTACACAAAAAGTGATGCCATCATATGGGCCTTTTTTGCATGACTATTATTGCGACCTTCTCTCTTTTATCGCCACCTGCGTTGTTTCACTCAGAATCAATTATAAAAAATATATTGCGGCATTGTTCTTTTTGATCATCATTCTTTTTTTATTATCCCATTTTGCACAACAACGATTGCTACGCTACAGGCAATTGCAGGAATTTATCGAACTATCCCTTGCACTATTAATCACGCTCGGCATGATGTATGTTTTAATCCATTCATACACGATAGATAATGCATTGAGCATCCTAATCATCAGCTGCATCAGTTGTTGCAGCGCAGGATTGTTTTATATACAAAAAAGTACGAAGTTGATAACTCAATCACTTCGTACCTTGTGTAGTTGCATAGGAATTATTTTGATCACAAGCAGCATCATAGTAGCATTTAAATTACTGCAATGTGTCGATGAAAAATTTGATTTGTTTTTATAAAGACCTTCAAAATTCCTGCATAATTTTAACGATTTTTTTTCACATCATCATGACGGCCACGCATTTTCTCTTCATCATGATTTCTGCGTTTTTTTTCATGCAACTCACGATACATCACATCAATAACATGATCGAGCGTTTCATAAAAATCCATACCTTCATGCTCATAGGATGAATTAAGATTATATTCAGCACTTTTCACGAGCAAATCAACGCGATGATGTTTATGTACTTTACTTGGTTCAAGATATAAATCGATGAAGACTGGACCGCGATCATTTTCAAGAAAGGTGATAATTTTTTCAAGTTGCTCATTTGCATGCTTTTCCATTACATCAGAATGGTCCATATTGCGAAAAACTATACGTTTATTCATGGTAGCTCCTTGTGATAATAAAAGCTTTATCATCAGAAGTGTACAACAAATTTGACATACGCGCCACGTAAATCATATTTTTGACGGAAATTATTCACTGAATAGACTATGTTGCACTTCGAGTTTTGAGGAAATATCCGATACCTGCAAGAACCGCTACTATTGAAAAAAATGTTAGATATTTACGTATCTGATAACCAAATCGAGCATCTTCATTCGTTTTTGTATCAATCTTTACGTACTGCACATCTCCTGATGGAGGCTTACTAAAAGAAATGTTTTCCTTTTTCCATTTCCAATACGGAAGTATCCCATATCTCAACCAAATGCGAGAATTTTTCTGGTAACCTTTGACCTTCAAACTAACAGTATAATTACCCCGCTTGAAAGTGAGGCCAAAAGGCACAGCATCCTCTAATGCTTTCAATAACTGAGTACGATGTGCTGTATCATAGATAGCACACTCTCCAAACCAATCTAGAACTATCTCATCATTTTTTATAGATACGGTGGTGATTTCTTGGGATTCCAATAATTCTTCAGGCTCACCAGTAATTGCAATTGTATGAACAATAACGGATTCTACACCACACCCAGATAAACCTAAACAAAATTTTATTGGATCAAAATCGTATACTCCTGGCATATCGTTTAACAGATTATCACGTCGCTGCTTGTCCCCTTCCATAAAGATATGACTAGGAGCGTTTCTTAATTTTTCCTTTAGTATTTCTTCATATTCTCTACAATTCGATAATGTAACGGTTTCCATTGGAGATCCCTTATAACCCTTATAATATCTTAAAGTGGCAGCAAGATCATATTTCCCATCCGAATTTTTGCTATAGAAAGTTTGTAGTGAAGCATATGTTGGATTGGGGCCAAGCGGAGGAACTGCTATTACAAGACAATCGGTAATTCGAGGCTTTTCACCTTCCATCCCAAAACAAGCCCCACTCAATACCATCATCCCAGCAATCATCGTAAGCATTAACTTCTTCATGTATATCCTTTTTGCAGAAAAACAAAATTTATGATCTTGATCGCACAATAAATTTAACTGGCACACCACGTAAATCATATTTTTGCCGTAAAACATTCTCATAATACGCGCGTTGAGATTCACCAAACCAAAGTGGATAATTAACGTGTAACACAATAGTAATAGGCGCTGTGCCCACTTGATGAGCAGAATGGAACATCAACAATCTTTTGTTGTGATATAACGGTCGCCGTATCGATGCTTCTTTAAACAGTTTCGTTAATTCGTCTTGATTGAATTGACGGGAATGACGATCCCATAATTCTTTGACCGTCGGCAAAATTTTACCGACATTTTTTCCCGTTTTGCAGGAAATAGAAAGAGTTATTACTTTTTTTAAGAAGAAATCATACTCAGACAAATGATAATCAAATTGAGCCTTAGTCGCTTCATCAATAAGATCTGTCTTATTAAATAAAATCATCAATGCTTTATATTGGCTATCAAAGGCATAAAATGCCAGCTTCAGTTCTTGATCAACAACTGCTGGCGCACTTCCATCAACCAACAACAATACAATATCAGCACCCTTAAGTGCTTGCATGGTTGATTGCACCATCATATCTTCAAGCGGTTCTGTTACTGAACGCATACGCCGTACTCCTGGCGTATCTGCAAGCTGTATATCTTCTTGATAAAATTTCACTCGTTCGACCAACGCTTCACGCGTTGTGCCCGGCTCAGGGGAAACAATAGAACGGTCTTTATCCAGCAACAAATTCATGAGTGAAGATTTACCCACATTGGGTTTACCCAACAACATCACTTTATATGCAGGAACTATTGTATCAACCATAACCGGTTCAGAAAGATGATTAACGATTAGATCCAATAGATCAATCATGTTTTTGCCATGCGCAGCAGAAATAAAACAGCTCAGAGGAAAACCCAGGCCTTCAAATTCATATATATTATCTTCAATGCCTTTGATATCCGCCTTATTGATAACCAAGAAGACTGTTTTACCATGCTTGTGCAATAATTGCGCAATTTCACGGTCTTCAGTCACCAGGCCGACCTTGCCATCGACTACAAACAATACAATATCGGCTGATTCTATCATGGCCAAAGCAATAGCACGAGCTTGCTGCAAAAGAGGATCTTGCGTTTTTCGCAAGCTAATACCACCGGTATCAACAAGTTCAAAACTGCGTCCTTGCCAGCTGATTGTATCACTCAAAAAATCGCGCGTTACGCCCTCGCGATCCATCGTGATAGCTTTAATATTTTCTGATAAACGATTAAATAATGTCGATTTGCCAACGTTGGTTCTCCCAACGATGGCAACTTGAGGAAGCTTTATTGTTTTCATTGTTTTGTATGTATTTCGGTAATAGTTCCAGGGAAATGGTGCAATAAGAGTGCAGATTTTTTCCATATCGTTGCATCAGAAACATCAATGCGAAGATCATTTTTGTTTGCCGCAACGGGAGCAGCTTTTTGAGTATTATAATAACGTGTAGCCCCGCCACGAAATTGCTCTTGTTGTGATCGATATGATGATGAAGATGTTGGTTTTTCTTTGTGTTGCATTACTGACGATGGTGGCGTTGCAACTGGCGCTTCAGCGCTTTTTTGTTTTTTGGTAATTTCAATTCTTTGCGTTCCCGTGAACTGCATATCAACGACTACTTTTGCAGCAAAAGCTTCATGTAATAATGGTTGCCATATTGCCTTGCTATTCTCAAAGCGATCTTTAAACAAAATAAAATCTTTCGATAATTCAACAGTAACGGTACAATTTTCAGCACTATACGCAACAAAACGAGATTGCTTAAACAATGAATGAAGTAATGGATCATTAATAGACTCAGTTTGCGCAACAAATCGCTGCCATCTCTGATCATTACCGATCACTTCTTCTTCATCTGTTTCTTCATGCTCATCTTCAGTTATTACGCCATCAGCATCATGAGCAGCAACTCCGATTGAAAGCGGCGCTGCTGAACTACTGCCGTTATCAGATTTTTTTCTATCTTTACAGCATAAATCGAGCAAAATCATCTCCAAAAAAATTGCCTGCAAAGATGTCTTTAGAAATAATTCTTCATTGGCATACAGCACTTCTATCATGCGATGCACATCGCTTTCTGAGAATATTCGCGCGTGTTCTTCTAACATCTTTACGCTCGCAATAATCTCATGCGGACGAACGCCATATTTAATCCACAATAAAGCGCGCAATAAGACAACCATGCGCTCCCAAACAAATTCAGCCTTGCGAGCATCAAGAGCAAGTGATTCTAATGCGTGCACCAAATCGGCCGATGCACCGTGCAATGTCAATCGAATGAGGTTCATAACCTGCTGATCTTCAATATGGCCAAGTAAAGAAAGCACCGCTTCTTTATTCACCAAAGCGGTCGAAAACCTGACTTGTTCAAGTAAATTTAATGCATCACGCGCTGAACCTTCGGTATGGCGAACAATGAGATCTAATGCATCATCGGTATAGGCAATTTTTTCGTTTTTACAAATTACTTGAAGATGATTTTTAAGCGGAGCATGAGCGATTGCGGTAAAAAACAATTGAAAACAGCGCGATTTAACAGTATCAATAATTTTATGAGGATTGGTTGTTGCGAGAATAAATAATGCTGTTGCGGGAGGCTCTTCCAAAATTTTTAATGCAGCGTTAAAAGCAGCTTTACTGAGCATGTGAGCTTCATCAATAAGATAGACACGTTTGCATCCCATTACGGGAAGCAGAGATGAAGACTCTATAATACTGCGCACATTATCAACACCAGTATGTGATGCTGCATCAATTTCAATAAAATCGGGATGGCTGCCATCGCGCATTGCAATGCAGGATTCACAGACCAGGCACGGTATGGCCGAATTTTTTGGATCTTTTTGAAAGGATGTCAGTGCGTGACAATTGACAGCAGCTGCAAAAATGCGTGCGGTTGATGTTTTTCCACAACCACGCTGGCCAGCAAACAGATAGACAGGAAAATAGTGTCCTAAATAAAGACTGTTTTTGAGAATACGGACAGCAAGATCTTGGCCAACAATATGGTCAAAATCTTGAGATCGCCATTTTCTACTTAAATTCAATATAACAGTACTCATTAGGGGTCACCCTCAGCAAACAAATTTTTATCAATAAATGTGAAAAAGAAAGTTATAAAAATGGGAAAGTAGTTACAAAAATTCAATGCATCCTGCTGCTCCTTTTCAGGCCTGACAGACTATGCACCTTATTTTTTATCTACTTTCCCAAATTTTTTAGCCTTTTTTTATAGCCCAATTTTCACTACGTTCCCATTGGGCGCCCGCTCTAAGAAAGAGCAAAAAAGGCGTTTGATTTTTTAATTCTTAGTTTTCAAAGAAAGTCTTAGAGGTCTTGGGTCGACTTTTTATTTTATCGCCCTACTTTTTAACCCCAATTTCGTTACTCTTCATTGGGGACCCCGGCTGAAATGCAATGGAAGCTGGGGCTAAAGGGCATACTACTTAAGTCTTCTGTCTGGCCGCGCCATACGAAGCCTTGGCGAAAGCTGGTGGAGAGAGAGGGATTCGAACCCTCGATGCCCCTTTCGAAACATACATGATTTCCAATCATGCTCCTTCAACCACTCAGACACCTCTCCACAACCCCACCCTACGTTACACTCCGCATGGGGACCCCATTTAAAAGTCTCCAATAGAAGCAAAATAAGGACGGGCTGTTATATTATTCTTGAGCGTCGAGTTGTTGCAAGGCTATTTCAACATCGCTTGGAGCCTCTTCTGCAACCGGAGCTTCAGTTTTTTTAGCAACAGATGCAACTTCAGCTACATCTTTTATTTTTTTAACCGCAGCTTCTTTTCCTCGAGTAACGGCTTCCGCCATTTTATTGAGAAGACAAAAGATTGCTTGCGGAGAATCATCATTACCAGGAACCACGATATCAACATTCGATGGATCTGAATTAGTATCAACGATACCAATCACCGGAACACCCATCAAAGCAGCTTCTTTAACGGCTGATTGTTCTTTTGTTACGTCAACAACCACCACTGCGCCAACTGGCAACATTAATTTTCTGATACCACCAACAGTTTTTTCTAACTTGTCAGCAGTTTTTCTGTATAAATTAAGTTCTTTTTTGGTATAAAAAGGATTTGCTTCAGATTTTGCCAAAATATCTTCGTAATGAAGTAATCTAGTGAGAGATTTTTTTACTTGGCTCCAATTAAGCAACGTTCCACCCAACCATCTATGGTTTACATATGGCTGATGCAAGCGAGTACCAATTTCCGCAACAATCTTTGAAGCAGCTTTTTTTGTACCAACCCACAGAACAGATTTTCCTTCGGCAGCAACTGATTCTAAGAATTTTTCCGCTTTTTCCAGATGAGAAGCAGTGAGGGCTATATTGATTAAATGAACTTTGTCCCGTGAACCCCAAATATAGGGCTTCATCTTAGGACACCAGCGAGACTTTTGATGACCAAAATGAACACCTGCTTTTACCAATTCCCCAAATAATTCTTTAAGATCTCTCATCCAAACATCCTTTATGATTTTATTTCATTCATTGAAAGTCTAACAAATCAAGAAAAAAATGCAATTTATACCGTATTATTTGCTCACACTTTCTTCTTCTGCGCCAATAACCTCGTTACTATCAATCGCCTGCTCAAACCGTCTACCAAGTAAAAAGGCCACCACAAACCACATACCGACTATTCCGGCGAAAAAGAAAGAATAGATAGGGAGCATGAGCATCGATCCCATTGCTTCAGCAAGCACATTAAACATAGAGCCGACAGCTTTAGCAAATTTGCTTCCAAAGGCATCGATCCACGATTTTGATTTAAATTTAATCTCTTTAATCGTTGGCAAATACAAGCTTTCACGCACCGGAGCAAGGAATGCATAATTAAGCGCCGTAAAGACAACAAACGCATTTCTCAATGCATATGGTGACGTTTCAAAAATAAGATAAAATAATATGGCACCCATAGAAAGAGGAATTAACATTAAACATACACGTGTTCCAAGCCGAGATAATAACGCCTGCGTCCCAACGAGTGAGATAATAAAACCAACAAAATGAGCTTTAAATGCTATTTCAAATAACACCTTGGATACATCAGATATCGATTCAGCACCAGCTTCAGCTGCACCAAGACGTAAATACCCAAGCACCGTTGAAACGATCTCATAGAAGAAAACCATGCCAAAAATACCAAGCACATAGGGATATTTGGCAAACATCTCTAGTCCGGCAAAAACGCTGGGCTTTGCAACCTTTTCACTTTTTTGTTTTTCGAGCCGATATGCAGCTTCATATCCATGCAATTGGTGTCCTGGTACGTTTTTGATAAAAAGCATTACCACAATAGGAACAAGCGCCAAAAAGAGGGTCGATATCACTAAAATAATCTGGTGTGCTGCAACATGGGTCAGGTAAGGGTGAAGCAACTGAGAGCTCAGCCCAAAAATATACCACGCCAACGCCGCAGAAACCATACCACCAAATTTTGACCCTGCAACCATATAGCCATAATTTCTTTTCGCTTCAGATGGACTATTAACAGAGTTGGCGAGCGCCCAAAAAACACTCACTACAAAAGGCGAATAGCCTTCCACAAAAAAGTAAAAAAACCAGCCAAATAGTCGGCTTGGCTGAGCATCGGTATTAAGAATCCCAATTTGTGGATGCCCAATATAATAGGCAAAAATAAGATTTGCTACGCCAAAAAGCACACTATAAAAAACTAACAGTTGGTAACGACGGAGTCTATCAACAAGTCGTGAATAAAAGAAAATAGCAGGAACAAGCATAACCATAGAAATCACTTTCACCAATGGTATGTAGCCTTTTCCTACCGTTCCTAAAAAAATAGAACTTTTAAGATCACGCGTTATGGTGTATGCCCCAACAACAAGAAAATAAAGTAATGATAAAAAGAAAAGCTTCATCCGCTCATGCGGTTCAATTTCAAACAGGCCAAGCACCATCTGTTTAATTTTCAATCTCATTTCTCCAACCAACTTTCTTGTGTAATCTTTTTACTGTTTTTTTATCTAAAAAAAGCCTTCTAAAAGATCAATTAGAAGGCTTTTTTATTTACTTAATCATTCATGCATACACAGATTAACATACGATACGTTTTTCTTTGATCGCTTTGTCATAAACTCCTGCAACATACACTGCAACAAGAAGCCACAATCCAACAAGACCAAATGAAATTACGGAACTGAACATCAAGAATCGCGCAACACCATCGATGTTGCCAAGGCTGGAAGTGAGTGGCTTGCGGAAACCATTAATAACTGATCCGCCGAATTTTGAAAAGCGTCCACCAAACATTTCAATCCATGCTTGTGCTTTGTATTTAGTATCTTTTGAAGTTGGGATATACAGTTGCTTCAACGTTGGTTGGTTGAGTGCATAGTTAACCGCTTTTGAAAACACCATCACTGCAAAACCGATCATCAGCGATTGCGGATTAAGCTTAATTAATACCACTGCACCAGCAACTAATATAGGAAGCATCAATAATGATACTCGAGTACCCAAGACACGTTGAATATTGTTGATACCAAATAACACACACAATGTTGATACAAGCCCAGTCCATGTTGCATATGATGCGAGATACGCGTTTTGCTCAACTTCGCTCGTGAACGCATTCATCACACTACATTTAAAGTGATAATCAAATACTGTCACAATAACTTCGTATACGGTGATAATCAAGAAGAGCCCAAGCAAATAACGCTGAGTAACAAGAAGCTTTAATCCTTCAAAAAATCCTGGTTCAGAATCTTCTTTTTCTTCATCTTCGGGATGATAGCCTTTTAATTGAGACGGTGGCGTTACGTGCATGAATACCCAGAAAAGAACACCTATAGCAAAAAGCATTCCTGCTATGATGCCCACAACTGGAGCACTGCTACTAAATCCAAGCTTTTTAGCATTCATAAAGTATGGCCCAACCATGTTGCCAATCTGCCCAAACAAAGCAATCAACGGAAAACCACGCTTAGCTGATTCAGGAGAAGTAATATCAGTCACAATTGCCCAGAATAGAGCAACCATTAATGAACCAAAACTTTCAACCCAAATATACCACATCCATCCAAGGATACGATATGGACTTTTCACCGTATTTGCCAAACCCATTGAAGGATCTGAGAAACAGAAGAACATGATCAATGCTATTGCACCATAAAGACCGGTTAGAAAATAGAACACTTTATGACGCGGAAAAGCGTCAACGAGTTTGCTATAAAGAATAATGATAGGAAATATTACGATCAAAGAAAGGGTCTTAGCATATGGTTGCCAATCTTCAAGCCCAACGATAGCATTAAAAATGCTATCTTTCATTGGTCGAAGCGCCCAATAAATAGCAATAATTCCACAAAAAATAAGAGCAAGAAGACCAAACTTCTGCAGCTCCTCTTTACTCTCAAACTTTCCCCACAGCATCGTCGCAAGACGTTTTAACATCGAGCATCCTTCCGAATAAAATAATATTGTTAACAGTAAAAAAAACTATTTTACCTAAATCTATCAGAGGATTAAGCATTTGTAAAAATTATGTTGCACCATTATCGAGAAAAGCATGCATTCACCATCATTTCTTCAGGCCAAAGCGGCAAACCCAAACTTTTTCTTATCTCTTGCTCAATAAGGATATCTGACCTTCGCTTCAATGCTGCTTGCATTTCCTCTCTTTTTCTTTGATCTATCACCCTGGATAATTTTTCGAACAATATTTCAGTGAAAACATACTGAGTTGTCTTTTCATTGCCCAGGCACTGGCTCTCAAAAAAACGCCCGATAGGCTCGTTGCTCCGTGAACCGCCTACATTTTTTATTGCATGGCGATGCGCATCCCACCGACATACCACCACCCCTTCAGAATCTGTAATCTTCGATCGCAGCGTAATGTCTGTTCCCAATGATTGCAAAATACCTACCAGCTTGGGAGTTGCTATCTCACCTAGAACAAGGTAGTGCACAGGAGCAAATCCCTGATGGTCACGATCATTTATTCCCGGCGCAGGCATCTCTGGACATAAAGGATCCAACGTAAAAGCCCACGCATTAAAAGCATCCGTGGAGGATTGCTTTGTAGGCGGAATGATAACCTTCTTTTTTCTATTCTCATAATGCTCTTTCCAAATTCCTTCTGACACCATCACCACACGTCCTTCTATCCCGGGTAATGCTATGAGATTCTCTGTTTTTACCACCGTCATCGCTTGCCCTTCCGATGAAAACAGAGGAAAGATGTGAATTATCGCCATAAATCCCGCTACTATTCCTATTTTTTCCCAACAACTTCTTGTCATACAAATCCTCCAAACAGGTGAATCTTACAGGTTAAATCCTAAAAATTGTACTGCAAATAGAGCTTGTTGCAACAAATACCTTTTTGAAGCAACCTTTCCAGATGGGATATTTCTATTAGAAATATCGTTTTTAATTGACAAAAAAAAGCAATAATTTACTCTTAAATAAAGAAGAAGGTTGCCTTAACCTTTCTCATTGATATAAGGGAAGTCATGAAAAAAGAAAAAAATAAAACATTACGCAAACAGATATCTGCAGCTGCAGATAATTGTCTTCCTCTTTTACCACTCAAAAACCTGGCTATGCTACCCAAGAGCATTATTCCTGTTATTGTTGGCCGAGACATCTCTATAAAAGCGGTTGAACACGCGCTTAAAACCAATCGAATGATCTTTGTCTCTGCTCAAAAAAGCGCACAGACGGAAACGCCAACCAAAGATGACGTATTCACCTATGGAACGCGCTCTACTATTTTGCAAGTAATGCGCATGCCCAATGGCCCACTCAAAATCCTTGCTGAAGGACTATGCCGGGCAAAAGCAATTAACCTTGAAGACCATGAAGATGGATTCATTAATGTTCTCTACGAAGATTTACCTACGCCAGACATTGAATTTTCAACAGAGCTCCAGGCTATATGGCGAGAAACAGCTTTGCTGTACAACAACTATTCAGCATTGAATGATAAAGCACCATCAGATCTTGTTGCAAGCGTGAAAACAGTACAAGATATGGACTACATGACCGATACGATTGCCATGCATGTTGATAGTCTATCACTTGAAAATAGGCAAGAGATCTTGGAACTAGCTGATCTGCGCCTTCGCATGCTCAGATTGTGTTATTTCCTGGAAAAAGAAATCGATATCCTACAGACAGAACACCGCATTCGCGGGCAGGTCCAAACTCAAGTTGATAAAAATCAGCGAGAATATTATCTCCAAGAACAGATGAAGGCCATTCAAAAAGAGCTCGGACGCGAAGATCAATCAGAAGAAATAGGCGGCATACGTCAAAAAGTTAAAACTGCAGGCCTTTCAAAAGAAGCAAAACAAAAAGTTGAAGCCGAATTAAAACGCTTAGAACAGATGCCTCCCCTTTCATCAGAAGCAGCCGTCAGCAGAAATTATATTGATTGGATCTTATCGCTGCCTTGGCAAAATATCAGTGAAGATACTATCAATATCGGACAAGCTGAAAAAATTTTAGACAAGAACCATGCAGGATTGAAAAAAGCAAAAGAACGCATTGTTGAGTTTCTTGCTGCAAAAAAATTCTCTAAAAACTTACATCGCTCTCCGGTAATTTGTCTTTCAGGCCCTCCGGGCGTCGGTAAAACATCACTTGCACGATCTATTGCTGAAAGCATGGGACGCGAATTTATTCGCATATCATTAGGTGGCGTGCGTGACGAAGCTGAAATTCGTGGACACAGACGTACCTATATTGGAGCGCTGCCCGGAAAAATTATCCAGGCAATGAAAAAAGCGAATGTGCTCAATCCCGTCATTTTACTCGATGAAATCGATAAAATGTCACGCGATATGCATGGCGACCCTGCAGCAGCACTCCTTGAAGTTCTTGATCCAGAACAAAATAAAAATTTTATCGATCATTTTCTGGATACGGGATATGATTTATCACAAGTTATGTTCATTGCAACAGCCAACATGATTGATCAAATTCCTTACCCATTATATGATCGCCTTGAAATTATCAATCTTTCTGGTTATTCAGAATATGAAAAACTTGCTATCACCAATCAATTTCTTATTCCAAAGAATCTGAAAGAATACAATCTTTCAAAAAAACAATTTAGCATCTCTGATGAAGTTATTTTGTCAATCATTGATGAATACACCAAAGAAGCTGGTGTGCGTCAGCTTGATCGCATTATTGCAAAGCTTATGCGCAAGACAATTCAATTACTCTTGAAAGATGAAAAAATTAAAAACCATACCATCACTAAAGCAATCGTAGTGGAATGGCTGGGAACTTCTGCCAATAAAAAAACAAGCATGAGCCAAAAAGTTGAACGTATCGGACTTGCAACCGGACTTGCATGGACAGAAGTTGGTGGTGACGTTTTAGAAATTGAAACATCAGTATTGAGTGGAAAAGGTGGCCTCACGCTCACCGGCCAACTCGGTGAAGTGATGCAAGAATCAGCACAAGCAGCAATGAGTTATATCAGATCACGCGCAAAAGATTTGGGATTAAAACCAAGTTTTTATTCTGCAAATGATATCCATTTACATATTCCAGAAGGCGCAACGCCAAAAGATGGCCCTTCTGCAGGGATCACTATTTGTACCGCACTTGTTTCTGCATTGACAAACAATCCAACAAAGCCGAAATTGGCTATGACTGGTGAAATAACACTCCAAGGAAGAATTCTTTCTATCGGTGGACTTAAAGAAAAAATTCTTGCAGCAAAACAACATGGTTGTCCTACTATCATCATGCCCAAAGAAAATGCTGATGATCTTGAAGACATTAAAAAAGAGATGTCTCTTGATGGATTGGATATTAGATTTGCAAGCAATATGGATGAAGTTCTTAAAATTGCATTTATGAAAAATCCTTTAGATACAAAAATAAGGCCGATGAAAAAGCGTCCTGCAAAATCTAGTAAAAAAGTAAAAACACTCTAACGCTTACAACAAACAAGGTTCTCACATGAACAACAAATATTTCGCAACTTTGCTCTGCATTACCGTATTAGCTCTTGCTCCTGCATGCTGCAAACAATCGTGCACAAAAACTAAAACTACCAAAGATATACAAAAAGAAGATGTTAACACCATGATTGAATTGGATAACACAGTGTTTGAGACAGAAGAAGATAACGATCAGGAATCAACAGCTAAATTCTAAAAAAGAATAACACTCTCACATTAAAAGGCCGCCTATTGAGAGCGGCCTTTTTTTAAGGGCTAAATTTTGATAGGTACTGATCACATTCGAAAATATTTAAACCGCCTTCAGGGCGGTTTTTTGATGACTCAATGATATAATTGGTATCGTGTTTTTTCAGAGGAAGTTTATAACTTTTATTTACGGTGGGATCGGTAACAATAAGAGATGACTTTTCTAGCACTAAAAACAGACTTTTATATGCGAGAAGAATTTCCCTGACATAACAATGTTTGTCTCTATATTTAATCTGCACTGCATGGCTACTTTGATTTGTTATGGTAACCATTTTTTCTTGTCCTGCAACAACATTCATTACGAAAAATATACTTACTAAAAAAATATTGTGTTTCATTTTTATTTCCACCATTTCTGCCAAAAACCTTCACTCTCTTTTTCTAACTGTTGTAATTCCAGATAATGCCGCTTTTCTGCTTGATATACAACCAAATGCCCGTCCCTCTGCTTGGAAATCAACATAGGATTTTTTTTATCCTCAATAAACAAATACTTTGTCTTTGATTGACCAATTTTTATACAGAGATTATCCATGTTCACCGGCAACGCTACCTTCTCACCGGCACGTACTTTGCGACACTCTGAAGGAGCAGTTGTTGTATATTCATTTGGCAAAGGGAATAAATAGATCAATTCGATATCCTGCAAGCATCCATTAACTGCACAAAAGCCATATTGAGGGCCACGATTTTCTGCACTCATCAACCACAGTGGCAATAAGCAAGCAATGCACAACATACTCTGCAAAGAAATAGTAATATAGTTCATCACTTTCCCTTTTTCTTTATTACTTTCTTGAACAACTTTTTTCTGACATTGTAAATGAGTATTGCAATTTTATATAGTAATTGCAAAGATACTATAACACCATAAAAAAAGGGTGCCCATGCGCAATATCATAAAGCATGGGTTACAAAAAAGGGGTGTAATGGATAGCAGAATAATACTTTTGCTTGCGCTCATATTACTTGCGTTGCTGCCAAATTGTAGAAAAAGAACTCGTCAACAAAAAAAAATAGATAAAGCAACCAAAGAACGAATCATCAGTAATTTTTGATATATCCAAGCATCTTTTCAACTGTCTGCTCTATCGTTAATTCAGACGTATCAATGGTAATTGCATGTTGGGGAATAACGAGAGGAGCAATAGTACGATATGTATCACGATTATCGCGATCAGTAATCATCTTCATTGCTTCATCAACTGAGACATGATTTCCATATTTTTCTTGATCTTTTTGCCAGCGCCGCGCACGCACTTCAACTGAAGCAGTGATAAAAAATTTGACATCTGCATCTGCAAAAACAACAGATCCAACATCACGTCCATCCGTTACAATATTATGATGTGATGCAATGCGGCGCTGAATCGCAGTCACTGCTTCCCGCACGTGCGGGTCAACGCTCACAACCGAAGCCATTTTATCCATAAACCGATCTTTCAGGTATGACGTAATATCACGCTGATCAAAAAAAATACGTTCACCATGAATATCATCATAAACGTAGGAAAATCGATGCTGATCAAAACAGGTTATAATATCTGCTGCATGGGGATGAACAATAGATTGTTCTGCGTATCCACATTTATTCACTAATAAATATCCAAGGGCACGGTATAATGCTCCTGAATTGAGGTAGTAATATCCTAAATCATGCGCTAAAATTCTGCTGATGGTTGATTTGCCACTTGCAACGGGGCCGTCAATTGTGATGATCATAGAAAGGCTCCACTCCATATCGTAAATAAGAATTTATCCCCCTTCCCGTTCGCCCTGAGTGATTCTATGGAGCGTAGCGGAATAGAATTGTATCGAAGGGTATAATATATTAAACATTTTTATCAAATTAATTTTTTCCACACTACCCTTCGATACAATTTTACTGCATTTCATTTCGTAAAATCACTCAGGGCGAACGGAAAAAACAATTCGACCAGGACGCACAACTTCCCATCTCTCGTTTTAACGGGCGCCCAACTTGAGAGAATCAGAAGTTGGGCTTAAAGCTACATCCACACCAATTAATTCAATATTCACGCGATCTTGCCAATGATTTTCTGAAACTCGTGCCGCCAATGTGAATGATGTTTCATATCGTTCATTAAAAAATTCAAAAAGTTCAGGACGATTGAAAAACATTACCGGCTTAATAACGCCATCAGCAAACATAAAACATTTGACGTGTGCATCTTTAAGTAATTGAGGCTTTTGTACCTGCACCACATTTTTAACAAAAAATATTGGTTGCTCATTGCTATTGCCAAATGGTTCAAGATGTTCCAAGTCATCAATCAATTTTTTCGTTAAATCTGACAAACTAACTTCAGCGTCCACACGAATTTTCGGTTGTAAATCAAATGGCGTTAACTGCGTGGCAACCAATTCTTCTAAACGCGCTTTGAGCAATGGCAAATTATCTACGCTGAGTGATAATCCTGCAGCAACTGAATGGCCACCAAATTGTATCAGTAAATCGGACGATGCCGTTAGTGCATCAAACATATTAAATTCAGGAATTGATCTGCATGATCCTTTTGCAAGACCATCTTTAGTGAGGTGAAACAACAGTGTTGGTTTACCGTATGCAGAAACAAAACGAGATGCAACAAGCCCAATAACTCCAGAAGGCCAACTGTTACTTGCTGCAATGATAACATTTTCTTTCTCAACATCGATGCGCTTAAGTCTGATTTGTTCTTCTATTTCTTCAACAATTGAACGTTCTATTGCTTTGCGTGCCTCATTCATTTCAAGAAGCACTTTGGCAACATTTTCTGCATTTTCAACATCAGTACCGATTAAAAATTTTACCGCCTGCCGCGGATCCTGCAGACGTCCAAGCGCATTAATTTGTGGTGTAATTGAAAACCCAATATCTGTTGAAGATAATTTTGGCTTGGTAACTTTACCATTCGCTTTCAACAACTTGAATGAAAGACTCTCAACTTTATTAATATAATGAAGACCATGACGAACCCAAAATCTATTTTCGCCAATTAATGGTACCACATCGGCAACGGTACCCAAGAGCAATAGTTCGTATGCTTTTGGTGGTAACTGCAATCCCTTTTTTTCATATAATAACGAAAGAATTTTAAACGTTACACCAACTCCAGCCAATGTTTTATGGGGATATCCACAATCAACTTGATTAGGATTGACAATGGCAAACGCATCAGGAACATGCGCATGCGGCCTATGGTGATCGGTAATGATCAGATCTATGCCCAATTCTTTTGCGCGCTGTGCTTGTTCAATGGCAGTAATTCCATTGTCAACCGTGATGATGACTGCATACTTATTTTGCGCAGCACGTTCCACTATTTTAGTTGAAAGTCCATAGCCATCTTTGACGCGGTTTGGTAAAAAGTAGTTAATTTTTGCACCCAATGGCAATAAGCAAATCATCATCAATGAAGATGAGGTGATACCGTCCACATCATAATCACCAAACACAAGCATCTGCTCTTGGCGTTCCATGGCAAGCAAAATTCTATCAACTGCCTTTTCTGCATCCTTCAACAATCGAGCATCGGGAACATTGTTTTCAAAACTACTAAACAAAAACGCTTCTATTCTCTCTTCATCAGTAAATCCCCGCGTATATAAAACGTGCGCCACCGCAAAAGAAAGGTTATATCGCGCTGCAATCGCTGCAATTTTTTGTTGATCGATTTCGGCAATTTTCCAGATATATTTTTTACCGGAAATTATCTGATTATTCATAATAAGGTTACTGGCATTCATTTTTACTTTTTATCCCGCTCGTCCTACGCGTCTGTGAAGCTGAAGCTTTAACAAAGAAGGGGCGAAGTGGAAAGTGCCCCAGCGGAATAAAATAATTGTTATTAATTTTTTTAATTTTTTACACATTTAGAGTAATACATATTATTGATAAGACCAAGAAAAAATATATAATAATTCAATCATTACCTAACAAAAATCGAAAGATTTCATCATGACTAAAGAACAGATAATACTTTCCATAGCACTACTGAACACCCTCGTACATAACAATGTAAAAGCAATGGAAGAACACAAATACATCCACCCTTGTTTTTTACAACCAGATGGTACACAACGTTTTTTTTACCCCTCAAAAAATAAGCCTATATTTAAATTAAATCGAGAACTATACGAAGCAACATTCAAAGATGCGCTCCATCGAAATTTAGATGAATATAAAAAAGCGGGAAAAACAGAATCTTTTTTAAAAAAATATGAAGCCTATCAACTAAACATTTTGCAAAAAACCAACTAAAAAGAGCGAAGAAGTCCTTAAAAATAGAACTTCTTCGCTCTTTAATAATTATTATTTATTATTGTCAATCACCCAATTAATTTCTTCCAGAATCTGATCTTGATGCACCATGATATTGAATTCCATCTGATCCATTATTTTTTGTGAATTTTGTGCGGAATATTTAAAGCTACTGGTGCCACATGCTCCGGTGAGACTATTGGTACACTTTTCAAAATCAAATCCTTCAATGCTTTTATATTTACTGAACTCAGATTTTGATTTATGGGCTTGCCACAATTCCATATCACTAATGCGTGGAAAATAGATTACCACTGGCACTGATGGATCAGAAGCGTCCTTGAAAATAGACATCGTCTTTTTTTCAAGGGCGCTGTAATCAATTTTTGGGAACTTTAATCCTTTGCGTTGCGCATATTCTTCTATCTTTTTCATGGAAGAAATCAATGATCCGCCAGAGAAATCTAGAAATATCATGATATCTGCTTTACGCTCCGGACGCTCACCACTGACAGGCGGATATGGTAAGTTAAAATCAATCCCAGCATCAACAAATTTAATTGTTTCACGCTGTGCAAGTTCTTGTCCTTGCATGCCGTACATGAAATTGAAAATAGTTGCCCATGATGCATTAATACGCTTACCGGTCAAAGAATCAACTAATTTTTTTTCAATATATGGTTTGATGATAACGCTGGGAACTTTTCCCATAACTTCATCCCATGCTCTGCCAAAATGAACACCAAACGCAGAGCCCCAAGTTCCCATCAAAAATCCTAAACTCTGTTCTGGTGCAAAATCGGTTGATTGCCCATCCTTAAATTGACGCCCATATGCCCAAGATGGCACGTAAACACCAAAATAAGGAGTACCTATTTCATAGGGAGTATATTCATACCAATGTGGCTCACGCGCAACTGCTTCACGCGCGTCAATTGCCGTATAAATTGGAAATGGAATATCTGCATTTTTGATGCGTTCGACTTGTTGTGATAAATAAACACGCTGACAATCGCTGCCAAAATGATTCAACAACCGATTGGCAAGTAATCCGCCATAAATATCAACAATAGTTATCGGTTCGTCAAACCCAAGTTTGACTGAAAGCATATCAATAATATTTTTCGCTTCACCAATGCTTGAAACATGAATATCTTTTTCAACTGTTTTTTGAATATAATTTCTGAATGCTGAAATCGACATTCCCGTTGATATCCATGAAGCTAAAGCCCATGTTCCGCCAGAAAGCGCACTGATATAAGTCGTTGCATTCATAATGCCAAGCTGATCAATGGCAGAGAAAGAACCAATGGTCCCGAGCATTGCACGATATCCACCACCACTTGCTACAATCGCCATTGTTGGCACATATTTACCATCTAAAGATCTGCCAAGCATCTTTTCAAAAGCAGCTTTTACCTTTGGCTGACGTTTTTCTAAATATACCCGCTCATTAGTATTTAATTCATTTCCCGTACGTACCGTTGCAACGGTATCTTTGTAAGGATTAATTTTGACAGCAGTCGGTTCGCCCGTCATCCATTGTATACCGCTTGAAACTGCTCCTGAAACTTTATTTGTCACTGAACTTGCTGTTTCTTTTACTGTTTGATACGCTTCTGCTGCCCTATCTTTTGCTGTCTGATACGCATTCGCTGCGCTATCTTTTGCTCTTTGGTATGTTCCTTGGACATCAACCGCACTCACCCACACATTCGCCATACAAAAAAACAGCACAATGCTGAGTGCTGCACCAACTTTCCAAAAATGCTTCATACAATTCCCCCTTTTTGTAAAAACATCATACTTTTCAACAAAAGAATTTTATTTTGTTTTAAAGGTTACAATATTACAAATAACATTTGCAATAAATGGCTCTCTAGAGCCCTAAAATCGTCGAAATCAGACACTTTCTTAAAAATCAGGTCTTTATGCAAAAAAGGGTGATTGGATCGTCATTTTTCGCCCCAATGTTTCTATTTGACATTTTCAGCCTTTGTGATAAGCTTATTAATGAGACCAAAAGATTAAACAATGTATCAAAAAGGAAAATTCATGACTATAAAACAAATAATGCTTGCCGCAGTTGCTTTGGGAATGATTGGAAATATCGCTTTAGCAAAAGAAGAAGCGCTACCTACGGTATTTTTTATCAAACAGCCGGTGGTACTCGTAAAGAACCCAGAATTATACCAAAATGAATATACGAGACATGGATGTATACTTGAAGTTCCTGATCACAATGAAAAAACATTACAAAAATTTGGCGATTGTATAATAGATACATCAAATATATGTAAATTGTTCTTTATGACAGACGCAGGTAAAGAACAAATACAAGACATGGATATGGATTGTACGATCGATGACTTACACTTTTTCGAGCCTAATTTGGAAGATCCACATAGTTCCGATCTAAGAACACATACCAGAACTGTCCGTACTTTACATCCAAAAGAACTAAAAAATCCAGCATTTCATTTAAGACAGGCTATTCGTCATTTACAACATAATGGTGCAACGGTAGAAAATATACATGATGCATTAGATGCAACTATCCAATAATAAACCCATAACTGTTGATATAAAAAATAAGGCGTATCTCAAAAGATGCGCCTTATTTTCACAATCTTTCGAGTGACTATTATGACTCACAAGGAATACATAATGACTATAAAACATATGATATTTTCAACCTTACTTGTTGGATCGACTATGAGCATATTGTCATCTCCTTATGATTCAATAGCCTTTATTTTAGATCCAAATAGCGCAGAATTTCCTCACAATCTACCGTTTTCTCTGGAAAATGCCTCAAAAATAGGATTTGCAAAAGGATTCACCGAAAAAGACCCTTTTTTTATTGAACTTTTCTATGATCCTATACATAAAAAATTAATTACTTTTGATGATTTCTTAAATAAAGGTACAATCAATCTACCCAATGAAGATTTCACTCGATTGAGCAGTACAGCGACTCCCTGCGTCTACAATCCTTTGCACGGAATAATACTCACAGATTCTGCAAATCTAGCACACGGAGAAAGAATAACCAGCGCGCTATTACTCAATGAAAAGCACGAACTAATCGAAGCAATAAGATCATTAAACCTTGAAAAGGCCCTTCAGCGGACTCAAATTGCCACTCTCACACGAAAGAATGCTCGACTTGAAGCACTTATCCGAACTCAAAAATAAAATAATAGCGACCAGATCGATCAAATTGCTCCACCAATGGCAAATTGTTTCTATTTGACATTTTCTCTGCTTGTGATATGCTTATTAATAGAACAAACAAGTTAAACAATGTATCAAAAAGGAAAATTCATGACTATAAAACAAATGCTTCTCCCAATATTTTTTTTGATATTTATGGCAACGAATAATGCATTGCCACAATCAATCCAAGAGCAACTTACCCCAGTAGCCTTTATGCTCAATGCAGAAAATAAGGATCCCCTGAAACACTTGTCTCTTTCTTTAGAAGAGAAAGCTCAAATAGGATTTGTACAAATCGGCATTTCTGAAACCGATCCTTACGCCATAAAGATCCTAACAGATGATGTAACAGGGCAACCTCTTTTCCTCCAAGACTTTTTGACCAATGAAAAAACGAACAAATTTCTTCAAGAATGGTCTCAAAAATCAATCCCATGCCTTTATCATCCTTATACAAAAGGAATAATTCTCAATTCTACCAATCCTCGAGACGTGGATAGATTGCTGCTCTTTACGCTGGCGAATCACAAGACAAAGATTGAAATAGAGAATATGGAATTGAAAAAGAATAATCAAAAACTTACCACTGATAATAAACACTTATCGGATCTAAATAACCGACTAAAATTTCATGGAGACGTGGAATTCTTCATGGTTGGATGCCTTGGACTATTGTATGCAATAGACAAGGTTAGTAATTAAAAAGCTTGTAAACTAAACAATTCATCACAAAGGAAAACCCATGACTATGAAACAAATAATGCTTGCCACAATGGCCCTTGGAATGATTGGAAATAATGTTTTAGCAGAAAAAAAGAAACCAAAAAAACATAAATGGGAACTGCCTACAGTAGTTTTCATGGATCCGTATTTTACGCATATTAACCTCGATTCTGAGAAATTCTCAGAATTATCTCAAAAGGAATATCCAGGTGGCTTTAAAGTGTGCAAAGAAAATAAACAGATAGTTTATTACTGTAAAACTTATCATTCTAATCCTTTGCTCCATTCAAGTTACCTTACTTACGCTAAACATCGTTTTTTCGAAGATATGGATGAGAAAGGACAACTGGAAAAGTCTGAATTACCATCCGATTTTAATCTAAGTAATATTCAAAGTAGCTTTCCATTATATTTTATGACGGATCGCCTTAAAGATGAAATGCAAGATAAAGAGTTTAATTCCACAGAGGTTGACTTAGACGCCGGCAAGCAAAGACGTGTTCGTGTTTTTTACCCAAAAGAAATAGAAAAATCAAATGTTCAATTCTATTTACAGATGACCATCAATAATTTGTTAATAGATCGCGCGACAATAGAAAATATACATGATGCTCTCGATGCAACCATCGAGTAAGAATCAATATTTAACACAAAACATGATTGATAGAATGAGTAACAAAAAACTAAGGAAAATTCATGACTATAAAACAAGTAATTTTTTCAACACTCATGTTGGGATTTATCTTCAATAATGCATCGGCTGAAGAATCGAGTAATCCTACCGGAGATATCACAGTTACGTTCAAGCTCGCCAGTAGCGTTGAAGATCAAAATAAGATTGATTGGCCAAACCTCAAAAGTGATGGTGAAGATGAGATAAAGAAATTTATCAATGATGACTCATTATCAGCAATAAGTATTGAAGATAAAGACACTATGGCAAAACTCCTCGCACACAACATGCCAAACAAAGAAATATCCGAAGAAGATAATGGTCAATTTAAAGAACTTACGTTTCAATATTACATATTCAAGGGATCAAAAGCGGTTACAGTAAAAGACGATTGCGTCGTAATACACAAAAAACACGCACTACCCGAAAATTTTTGCAAAAGTCATGCAGAACAGATCAAACCTATAAAATTAAAAAACTTCCCGGAATATGAAAAATTGTTAGATAATTTTTCTGGAAACACTTATGCTGCTTCTTTTTATGTTGATGCAGGAGTGGACACCTTTTATCCTAGCCGTCACAAAATCTATATTTTTACGAATTCAGAAAATGATGAAGAATGCATAAAAATTTCTGAGCGAGAAATAGACGAAAGATTTTTGGCATTTTGGATGAAGAGTAAAATAAACTCATAGCTAAAAAAACTTAAAGGCCCTTATGCCAAAAGCATGAGGGCCTTTTTTTATTCTTTCATCCGCAATGTTGGAAACAAAATCACATCACGAATTGATGGCGCATTAGTCAAAAACATCGTCAGACGATCAATGCCTATTCCACAACCAACTGTTGGCGGCAAGCCATATTCCAACGCATGCACATAATCAGCGTCATAAAAATGAGTTTCATCTTCCCCTGCAGCACGGGCCTGAACTTGACCTTGAAAACGCTCCGCTTGATCAAAGGGATTATTCAACTCACTAAAGCCATTTGAAAGCTCTATTCCCGCCACGTATAGTTCAAAACGATCTGCAAAATCTGGATTATGCGGATTACGTTTTGAAAGTGGTGAAACTTCAATGGGGAACTGCGTAATAAATATCGGTTGAATAAGCGTTGATTCCACCAACTCTTCAAATAAACTATTTAACTTATATCCCCATGATGGATTCTTTTGATCAAGATGAATTTTATGTTGTGCAACAATTGCATCAATTTTATCACCTTGCAGATCTTCAGCATTACAACCAAGCACACGCGCAATTGATTCTTGCATTGTTAAGCGTTCAAACGGCGCTGCAAAATTAAGCGTATGATCACCAAACACTATATTGGTTGTTTCACATACCGTTTGTGCAATATGCTGCAACAGTTTTTCAGTGAACGTCATCATGTAAAGGTAATCATGATGTGCAATATAATATTCCACCATGGTAAATTCTGGATTATGCCTGATCGATATGCCTTCATTCCTGAAATTACGATTAATTTCATAGACACGCGGCAACCCACCAACAACTAAACGTTTAAGGTATAATTCCGGCGCAATGCGCAAATATAAATCCATGCCAAGGGCATTATGATGCGTCACGAATGGTTTTGCAATTGCACCACCAGGAATTGGATGCAACATCGGTGTTTCAACTTCCAAAAATCCGTGCTCGTTAAAGAATGTACGCATCGCTGAAACTATATGAGAACGTTTGATAAAACGATCTTTATCTTCTGCACTCGTAATCAGATCAAGATAACGCTGACGGTATTTAATTTCCCTTTCTGTAATCCCATGAAATTTTTCAGGAAGTGGATGAAGGCATTTGCTTAATAAGGTGAATTCTTCAGCTTTGATCGTAATTTCACCAGTTTTGGTTCTAAAAGATTTACCGCGGCACCAGATGATATCACCAATATCGATATACTCATTTAAAAAAGAAAAAGCTTGTTGCCCAATAGCATCTTCACGTAGATAAAGTTGTATGTTACCTGCTTCATCTTGGATAGTGAGAAATCCTGCTTTGCCGTGCATGCGAGAGGTTAAGATACGCCCAGCAACTTCATAGTCGCGCGATTCACGCTCATCGGAAAATTCGTGCTTAACTTGCGTACTTGTTGCATTGATTGATTTTGATGCTGGCCATGGGTTGATGCCCTGTTCCTGCATTTTTTTAACTTTTTCAACACGAACTTGATATTGCTCATCTTCAGAAGAAACCATCGCTTCTGCCGTGATTGAAAGAGGAACAACATTTTCATTTACTAATCCTTTGGGATTAAGATCAATAAAAACATTGTCTTTAGTGAGAGCAACTTGAGGATTCAGTGCATCTAAAATAGCAACGGTAGCTGATCCACCACAATATTGTTCTATGTATGCAGCAGCCTGATTAATAGCAGCTTCAACTATCTCGCGGGAAACGGGAGCAAGCGCTTCAAAAACAAGAACCGCATCATGTGTATTTTCAGTCAATTTTGTTCTATCAGCTTCTTTCCAATTCCAGCGACGACATATTGCACCATTATCATCTTTATAAAAGACTTCACCAACTTCAGGAGCACGAGCTTCTTTCTCGCCCAACAAAAAGATTGGTTTTTCATTATCACCAGCAACAGTGAGTTCAATATTTCCACTAATTGTTGCTAAATCTTCTCCTCCAGCAGGAAGCAAGTATCGTAAAGAAATGATATTATAAAGATCAACTAACGTATTGATTGAACCGAAAGATTCACCCTTTAAGGCCCGTCTTACCAAATTCTCAATAGATGGAAGATATTTTTTTGGTTTTGCGCCGAAATGCTTATATGCAGTATGCCAGGGAGCAATATGAGGATGCCCTAAGAGAGTATCGGCTTGGATCGTATCTTTGATATTCGTGAGCTCTTTATCAAATAATTTTTTAATCGCTTCGTTAGATTTACTATTTTTAATGTTATGCGCAGCAACAACCCCAATAACTACACCTGGATAATCACGAAAAATACGCGGATCAATCTTGAATAACATCACAGACACCTCTACTTAACATAACACTATATCGCTTTATAGTATTAGTATAAGATATTTGTGCCTTTTTACCAATTACTTATTGACATTCTATACTACAACGTGCTATAGATATAAATGTGAAAAGAAAAATAACCCAAACCCAATACTTTGCTAAATTAATCAATAGTCTTGTTAAAAAAAGACAGGTTTTACAGGAAGATTTTGATGATTTTAAAAAAGAGTTGGCTGAACACCCAGACATGGGAGACATGATTCCAGGAACAAATGGGGTACGCAAAGCACGATTAAAATCTGCTTCTCGCGGAAAAAGTGGTGGATCTAGAGTCTGCTACTATGATATCACGCACAGAAACGAAATATATTTGCTCCTGATATATCTAAAGAATCAACAAGAAGATCTAACATCAGATGATAAGAAAATATTAAAAGAATTAACTACAGAACTGCGGAGGAATTCAAAATGAGCAGCAAATTCTTTAAAGACCTCAAAAAAAGTTTAGAGGAAGCAATCGAACACAAAAAAGGAAAGCTCGATCTATACTCAGAATATATAGAAATTCCAGAGCCACCCGCTGAATATAAAGCAAAGGACATAAAGAAAATACGAGAAAAAAATCGTTACTCACAGGGCATGTTTGCTAAGGTTCTTAATGTTAGTTTAAGAACTGTTCAATCGTGGGAATCTGGGCAACGAGTTCCAATGCATTCAGCACTACGTTTGCTAGAAATAGTAGACAAAGGCATATATAGACCTGAGATCATTAAAAAATAAAAATCGTACAAGATGTCCGATTTTTTCACACTTTTTATTTCATAATTATATGAAAACAAAAACTTTTTACGACCTAATAAAAACAAAACTCTCTCAAGAACAACTCGATGAAATTGAAAAACAAGCACAACTTGAAGTCGATATCCTCAAGTCAATTCAAAAAGTTACCCATGAAAAAGAGTCGTTAACGGAAACGACTCTTTTTTTATAGAACTATGAAGGAATTCAACCTGAGATCATTAAAAAGACTTACTCAATAATAGCCCGGTAATTCTCTTCAACTTGATCCCAATTGATCACATGCCACCACGCACCAATATAATCCGGACGCTTATTTTGATATTTCAGGTAATAAGCATGCTCCCACACATCAAGCCCCATAATAGGCGTTTCATCATATGACAAAGGTGAATCTTGATTAGGCAATCCCGTAATGTTCAATCTGCCATCTTTATCGACCGATAGCCATGCCCAGCCACTGCCAAAAACTGCTTTTGCCTGCGCATTAAAAAGTGATTGAAACTCAGCAAATGGCCCAAATGTTTTTTTTATTGCATCAGCTACTAATCCATTCGGCTCACCACCACCATTTTTTTTCATGATTGTCCAAAAAAGCGAATGATTATAATACCCACCGCCATTATTGCGTACCGCAGTACGAATATCAGAAGGCACTACAGGCAAATCTATCAGCAAACTTTCTGCTGATGTCGGCTGGAATTCAGGGCAGGTTTCTAGGGCCTTAATGAGGTTATCTAAATATGCCTGATGATGTTTGGTATAATGAATTTCCATTGTTTTTGCATCAATATACGGTTCGAGTGCATCGTAGGCATATGGTAAAGCTGGTAAAACAAATTTCATCTTATGCTCCTATATAAAAAAGTTCATCATCTTTGCGTGCCATCTGTAACTGTTCACGTGCAATTTTTTCTTTGTAAAAATCATCGGTCTCCCATGCATAAATCTCTTGTTCTAGCTGAGCAACTTCACTTTTAAGCTGCACAATAGTATTGTCCAAATGTGCAACAGCACTACGTTCGCTCCGTAATGCGGAAATGCCATTGCGTCCAAAAAGATAAACATAGCCAAATGTGATCATTTCTGCAACCAACACCATCTGCATAAAAATCTTTTTTGCTCGCTTCATAAAATTCCCCTTTTTTAATCTGCTATTGATACATACTGTCATCTCCATATTATTCAATTATATTGACTTAGGTTACAATATTTCGCTTTTACTAAAGAACACGACCAATCAAAAAGGAACCTATGAAAAACAAATACACACTCCATATCACCCTCATATGCGCTCTCCTTATACCAGCATTAGCAGAACAACCCCAAGACACTGAAATTGAAACACCACTGATCATAACCGATGAAAGCTTTGATGAGGCAATCTTTAACTGGTCGCGCACCTTTGCACAGGCTATGGATATCGCGCATAAAAAACATTATGCCATCACCGATCCAGTTGAAAATATGATTAAAGCAATCGATGGTTTTATCAGCTCACTTGATGCACATTCAAATTTTTTAGATCCCAAAACATATCATGAAATGCTTGAAACAACATCGGGTGAATTTTTTGGTGTTGGTATCGTCATTGATAATATGAGAAAAACAAAAGATAAGCATCTGACTATTGTTGATACCATTCCCAACGGGCCTTCTGATAAAGTCGGCATTCAACCAATGGATAAAATAGTAGAAGTTGATGGTCAATTACTTGAAGGACTAACTACTGAAAAAATTATTTCCATGCTCAAAGGCGAACGTCATACGACGGTAAAAGTCAAAGTTATGCGTGAAAATAGCCCTGAATTGCTCTCTTTTGATATTGTACGCGATGTTGTTAAAGAACAGCACTCACTCAGCTTCCACATAAAAAGTCACAACATTTCCTACATCTCATTAAGCCTGTTCACTGATGCTGCCGTCAAACAAATTGAAACACTTCTTAAAAAATCACAGGAACAAAATCATAAAGGACTTATTCTTGATTTGCGCAACAATTCTGGAGGATTATTGACTGCTGCAATTGACATCGCCGGCCTTTTTGTACGCAAGGGAAGCCTGGTTACATTGACTAAAGATAAAAATGCACAAGAGATTGAACGCTACACAACAAAACGGAATCCTGTCATTAAAAATACATTGCCCATTTTTATTTTGATCAACAATTATACCGCTTCTGCCGGCGAAATTCTTGCCGGATGTCTACAAATAAATTCTGATCAGACTAACGATTATCTGGTGTTTTTGGTAGGTACTAAAACATTTGGAAAAGGATCAGTACAAGAAGTGATTCCTATAGGTAATAATTGTGCACTGAAAATCACCACATGTCTTTACTTTTTACCTGATGATACCACCATCCAAGGAAGAGGAATCGAACCTGATTTTATCGTTGAACGTACTACGCCACCATCAGAACAAGTGCAATGGTTTACAAAAAATTATGGTCGCGAAGAAACGCTCGATAATTATATAAAAGTCACTAAAAATGGAAAACCTTTACCATCAAATAAAAAGGATAAAAAAAACGCAAAAAATAATATGCGATCGGATAAAAAAGAAAGCAATCGACGCCAAGACCGTGCAAAAGAAATGCTTCAAAATGATAATCAACTCCGTGATTGTATCTCTCTTATTAGTTCATTGCACACGGCCCAAACATATACTCCTGATTTAGTAAAAAACCGTGCAGATGCTCTTGCCTATCTTAAGCAAAATCATATCAGTACTGATAAACTCGAAATTGAGGAGGTTAAGATATGAACAAAATAACCCTTTTAAAATTGTTATATAAATTAGGCCACCCGTTCGCCCTGAGTGTTTTTTGTCTTCAAAAAATGTATCGAAGGGTAATTTTAAAAATTTATTCAATAAAACGATTATATATATTATACCCTTCGATACATTCTGCTTTGCTACGCTTGGCAGAACACTCAGGGCGAACGGACTTATCGAATTTAAAGCGGTATAGAAAGAAATATTATCTTATTTTATCAATGCTGACCATTTTAAATTCCATTTCTGCAGATATCATAGAAAGCAATACGCTTGAAGCAGTTCTTGATTACATTTCAACGCGCAATGTATTGGTTATTTTTGATATTGATAATACCATTGCACGTCCCATAACAGAATTGGGAAGCGATGAATGGTTTTGCGACTTGGTGAACAAGAGAATGGAAGAAGGCCATGATTATATCACTGCGGTTTATTATGCACTACCAGCAACATTCTATGCACAGTTCAACATTCCCCTGGAAGCGACGGAAGAAATGGCTTCTTCTCTGATAACCTACCTAAAAGATCAGCAGATTCCTGTTATGGCACTTACCACCCGCAGTCTTTTTGTTGCTGAACGAACTATGGAACAATTAGAAGATATTGGTATCGCATTCTTAGTTCCCCACATCAGTCAAGAAGATTTAGTTTTGCAGATGCCGCATCCATGCCTTTATCGAGAAAGCATCTTATTTGGTGGCAATAATGATAAAGGAGAAGCACTCATTACCTTCTTCCATTGGATGAACTATTATCCCGATGCGGTCATATTCATTGATGATAAATTGAAACATTTATCCGCGGTTGAAAAAGTATTGAAACACTATAATATACCATTTATTGGCATTCGCTATTCTGGATGCGATGATCTCATCAAAAATTTTGACCCTGCAATAGCAGAAACGCAATGGCAACAATTAAGACAAAAAAGGAATTATTTTCATGAAAAATAATATAAAAAAAAGTATGATTATATGCATATTAATGGGCTTAACAATGGCAGCCAATACGCATTGCATGTTATTATTGCAAAAAAAACTACCAAAAAACCATCTTCGATCTGCTATAATGCGTCGCAGACCAATCCCACGATTTTATAACGCCGGAGCAGAAATTCATAGTGCTCAAATATTAGTTGCTCTCGAAAATCAGGCTGCTATTTTAAAACAAATACAACGCGATATTCAGGCAATGAAAGCACAATCTTTACAAAAACCTATAACAACACCAGTCACCACCATCGGAAGTGCAGAAGCAGATTATTCATATAATCCAGCAACTAATGCATGCAATAAGTATCAACGCACAACTGAATCTGATGTATCATCGTACAAAGAACTAAAAGAACGCGATTTTATACTCTATGGCAACCGATAATAATTACACTTGATAGGTTTTGATGAACATCTACGCACTCGGCATCTTAGAAAAAAATTCGCAACTGCTGTTGCTATTGCGGCAAAATACAAAATTTTTCAGCGGATATTATGGATTAATGGGTGGCAAGATTGAAGAAAATGAATCTCCAACTGCTGCCCTCATTCGTGAAGCCTATGAAGAAATAGGCCTCACCATTACAGCGGAAAATCTCCATTTTGTACATTGTCTTTCATTCAAGAATGAAACGAATGATAAAGTTCTGGCGTTAGTTTTTAAAATAACCAATTGGCATGGTGAACCAATAAATAAAGAACCAGACAAGTGTGCTGAACTTACCTGGTTCTCTTTTGATAATCTGCCAGAAAATATGATCCCACGTCATCGATTAATTATCAAGAAAATTAAAGAATCTGTTGTGTATGCTGAAAATGGATGGTAAATCATGGCTAAAATAGCCATGACAATAAAAAATACGGCGATCAAATGGCCTTCATGAAAAAGTCACATTGGATAACCTTTCCTGTCGATAAACATACGAAAATAATTATTCCCTTACAAGATCCCATTGAATGGTTGGGACCCATGTATGAAGAACACATTTTGTTATTCTCTAACAACCATAAAGTTTTTCTTTCCAAAAGTACTATCTACCACGATATGATCGATTTAGTAGATCTTCTTAAACAAGCATTAAGTAACAATTTGCAACTAGATAGATCAATCGAACAAAACATTGGTTATCTGGTACACCAATACCATCTCGATGAAACAAAAGTTTTGCAACATTCTTTTCCCAATCGTTGGTATGGCTGGATAGGATATAAATATAAATTATGGGAAGGCATTGAAAACAATACTCGCCTAATGTCGTGGATATACAACGCTCCTGATGGTTCAATTATATTTGAAGTAACACCCTTTTATCCCTACATGTACTGCGAACTAGAAGATGAGCCTGATTATATTCCCTACGAAGAATGGATCAAAACATATAAACCGTATTTCATTGCGACATTATCAAAAGAAACTGCTCTGCAATGGCTTGAGCAAGCAGAGCGTATTATAAAAATAGTTGAAGATAACCAAAAAAGATGGGATAACCGGCTAAAACAAGATGTGGAAAGTTAATTACAAAATTTCTGGTTTTTCCATTTCCATCATTTATGTGTTACAAATCAACTAACGAATATTTTAATACAATTACCAGGGAGTTGCTATGAAGCACGTCAATTTTTTATCTGTTACGATCGCAACCTTATTAATGCATACAATCACCCAATGCGTCACTCCACGGCTCATCACCACTTGTACATCTTGCCGCCCTGCTTTAAAACCAAAAGTAAAACAGAGAGTGGTTCGCTATGAAAATATTCCTCACAACAAAAAAGACCCTCAAAAAGCTTTACTCCAGCGAATGAATGAACAACACGAAGTGATATTTGATCATTACAGGGCTTCTGCTGGTCTTTTTGAATATATTCCTGAAGATTAATTTTTTGCCAACTAATAGAAAAAAAGCTATAGTTGATCAACAAAAAATATAAGGAATTTAGTATGAACAAGTTTCTCTTGGGCGGTTTCATGATATGCACACTTTCTTCAATGAATACATCATGTATGTTATTACGCCACATTTCTAGACCATGCAATCGCATACCACAAAGACATTGTTTCAATAAAGTAACTATTTATCGACCATTGCTCAGCCAACATATCGATGAACAAAAGAGATTTTGCGATAGACTTAAAGCCGAACAAGCTATAAGTTGCTTCATTAAAGAAAAACTTGCCCGCAGAGAAGAACTTGTACAGGAACTTATTGCGCGTAATAAAGAAAACATGGAGCTCCTGGAAAACAACACCCTTGAGGGCGCAATCAAGATACACAAGTTACGCGATATGTTTAGTGATATACGCTTTGTCGATATGCAAATAACGGATGAGCTTATACGCTCTGATGACGAGAGCTCAGAAGGAGAATTTTTTTGGTAAAAATAGCGAAGATAATGATGGGTGTAGTATTATTTGCCTACTATTCTGTTTCATCCGGAATGTTTGCCATCATATGCAAACCTCCTCGCGCACCCATAACTCAACGACTCTACCACGTGCAACAACAAAGAAAATGCCACTATGTTTCCGCTGATGAACGCCAAGAAATAATGCAGACATTGAGGATCGCCAATGGTGCAATTGAATCATCGCGCAAACTAGATGAAAAGAGAATAACTCTTATTCTTAGAACGAATTGCAATTGGCGAACGAATTAGACAAGCCAATAATAAATCGCTTGGAAATCTTGAACAACCCGATTGCCCAGACACTGTATACGATACGAGCAATCTCTGCAAAACATTTAATGAATTGGGAAAACAACTGGAAAGAATAGGTCAATCTTTTGAATAAGGAAAATCGATGAAAAAAATAATACTTCTCGTCACTATTATTGCTACGATCAGCAACAACAATACATCAGGCATGCTGCTAAGACATATCAAACCAACTCCACAACAACGATTAATCCCAAGAAAACAGTTCAATCCACAACGACGAACAATTTGTATATTGCCACCAGATGCGGTAAAGCCAAATACATCTAAGACTCAGAATGCGCAGCCGCGCAAAAATATATTTAATATCAAAATAGATTATTCTGAACCTAAAGAAGAAATCTGGGGCCACTTAGAAGATCTCCATGATAGAGATGAAAATCTCAGAGTACTCCTTGATAGACTCATAGAGCATTCTCGTACTATTGCAAAAGTATTACAACGACAACAAGATTTAGCCATTGATCATACATTTAATAACGAACCTTTAAATATTGGAAAACTGATAAAAAAAGAAAACGAATTAAAAGATCTTCTTAAAATACACTTCACCATATGTGCTCAAATTCAAAGACATGCATCTTGCCTTGAGATCCAACAAATAGAACAGGTTTCTGAATAATAAAGCAAAATTATGCAAAAAATAATTTCACTTATCGTATTACTTTTGGCAATTACAGCCAATATTCACAGCATGGATCATCAAGCGCGCAACAGTAATATCGGCCCTATTGATAAGCTCGTGCTAGCACACACAATTTCAGAAAAAGGATTACCACGGATATTGGAAGAAGTGCGAGCTCACGATTTTGATAAAATAATCCTTGGAAAACCCAATCCATGGTGCATTGTTTTTCGTTGTGAAAAAAATAATGGTTCAAAGCTTTCAGATACTATCTTTTCAACCATAAAACAACTCGAATATGGTGAAATACAACTCACTGTTAACAATGAATTTAATAAGCATCGTACCGCAATGGATGAATGCTCACGCTATGCACACATTAAAGACGGCTCAAAAGACAAACAAATAACCACGTCTTTTCACAATGAAGCAGTGTTATTACAAGCAATTGAAGAACTACAATTACAAAAATAATTATATGAAAGAAAAACTGATGAAAAAAATAATGATTCTCAGCACCATCATCGCTACAATCGGCAGCGGCAATGCAACAGCGATGCTATTGATCGGGCGCATTAAGCAAACTCCAAAACGACCGTTAGCAATAGTGCAGCAACAAAGATCGACATATCCACCATCGAAAAAAATAGTCACTGTCACACCAAATATATTCAATACTCCACTCAATTCTTTATCTGAGGATAAGATTAAGGAACTTCTGCACGATCATAAGAATAGAAATGAGAAGCTTAAAACACTATTGGCTGCCCACAAGCAATCATCGCAACTTTTTGCAGGAGATGTTGCGGAACAAACGAGCATTCTTAATTATGCATTGCTTTTTGAGCAAGCCGTACCCGTTGCCGCTCTTGATGCAGTAGAACAGCGACTACAAAAACGTCTGGAAGATCACTGGGCATTAAGTTGCCAAATTAAACAGGAAGCTGATCGTCTTCATAAAGTAACAACAACAAGAAGTAATCCTACAGATTGTAATGAAGAACGACCCCTTGATTTTGCCAATCGATATGAAGAAATTGAACATTTGACCAAGGGAGCATACTAAGGAATTCCATGAAAAAAATAATTCTCTTCTTCATTTTCACCACCACATTCCTCACGAACAATAATATATTTGGCATGCTCAGAAACATTATTCACCGCCCAAACACACAACAATTATCCAAGAGAATGATATCGAAAAAATCGGGTGCGTGGCCTGACGTACCATATCACCGAAATTATATTTATGATGAAGGCGCCGGTACAGAACAATTAAATCGTATATTGAAAGAAAACAGAGCTTTAATGCGCTTAATACACGAACAGAATGGAGTTGTTAAGCGACTTATCGAACTCGACAAGATAACAGGGCAGATGAAACCTTATTTGATTCCGTACGCAGAAGTTAAATCATCGAAAGAGGAAATATTCCAATTAGCGCGCCAATTCAACGAACTAGAAAAAAGCGTACGTCCATAACTTTTTACTCAACTGTCACCGATTTTGCTCAGTTGCGCGGTTTGTCGATCAGACATCCGCGCAATTGACTCTTTTAGAGATAATCTCAAGGCTCAAAATAGAAATTTAATGCTCCAAAACGATTTGCCAATCAGCCGAAAACAAACTACAATTATCCACCAAAATATACATAATAATCATTAGTTAAAAGGAAGGGCACAAACACTTAAAAAACAATTGCGAACAACTTGGATAAAAATTATTGCCCTCAACAGCTTTTAATGAAAAAAACTCAATGAAAAATTCAGTCAATATAAGCAGCATCATATTCGCATTGGCTTGCTACAATAACGCATCAGGCATGCTGGTCAAATATATCAAGCCACAACAACCATACATAATGCATCAGAGACGAACATTCTGTACAATGATGTCAATGTCTCAGCATCAAGTGAGTAGAAACTCCGCTATCTCTATCTTTATAAACAACAAACCGATAGCGCCAATACAAAACCCAAATGAATATATTCTCAAGCAGCATCGAGCAGCCCGTGAGGTACCACAACTTTCTGAAGAAACCTATCAAGAGTTACAAAAACTTTTTGATAGAAATAATGCAGCAATTGCAGCTCTTAAATCTGCGCTACTCTCTATGGAAAAACAAAATCGCGATACCCATGATTGCACGTTCTATGGCAAAGAATTAAATATAGGGGAATTAAGTAAATCAGAAGAACGTATACAAAAAGAACTCAAGATCCTCAATGGCTTGAATACAAATACAGAGAATGAATAAAACTATTCAACTGTCACTGATTTTGCTAAGTTGCGCGGTTTGTCGATAGGGCATCCGCGCTCTTTTGCATATAAAAACATTCACTTATGAGTTAAATGTTACATGTAGCGTAACCTTTAGCTCATAAGTGAGCATAAAATGAAATTATTTCTTCAATCTTTTTTTATTCAACAGTCACCGATTTTGCTAAGTTGCGCGGTTTGTCGATAGGGCATCCGCGCTCTTTTGCTATCGCGTAAACAAAATATTGTGCCAAGCCAATCATTGCTAATGGCCCAAGCAATGCTGGTACGTCAGCAGAAATGATGAATTCGGTTTCTGCAAGTGCACAAAATTCATCCTGACCCGCATAAGCAAATGCGATAATTTTGCCGCCACGCGCTTTCACTTCATACGCATTGGAAAGAAGTTTTTGATAAATAATGGGATCACGATGAGAGAAAATATAGACAGGCATCGTTTCATCGACCAATGCAAGCGAACCGTGTTTAAGCTCCCCTGCAGCATAACTATCGGCGCAAACATATGCTATTTCTTTTAATTTTAATGCAACTTCCATAGCAAATGGATAACTAATATGTCTTCCTAAAAAAAACGCTTTATCATGGTGCGCGTAGCGCATTGCATGCACCTGATCAATTGCATTTTTATGTTGTTCAATTGAATTTTCAAGTATGTGCGCAACTGCGTATAAATCAGTTTCGGCACGTCGCAGATCTATTTCTTGTATGATATCTTTTTCCAGCGCGATATAATGCGCCAACCAATAAAGTGCTGCCAATTGCGTTGAAAATGCTTTCGTGGAAGCAACGGCAACTTCTGGCCCTGCATGCGTCAGTAAAAAACCATTCGCTTCTCGCACTATGGTACTTGTTGCAACATTGGTCAATGCAATGGTCGATAATCCATAGGTATTAACTAATCGCAATGCCTCAAGAGTATCGGCCGTTTCGCCCGATTGAGATATAAACACATACAAACCATTCTGTTGGGCAAAAAAGGATGCATGACGAAATTCAGAAGCTAAATGTACCGTCACCGGAATATGCACAATTGATTCAAAGAAAAATTGCGCTATACGCGCTGCATGCCATGAAGTGCCACATGCTATAAAACAAATACTTTCTATATTGTGTGCTTTGTGGCGATCAATGCCCAGTTGTTCTAATAATAGTGCGCTGCATGATCGTAGCGATCCGACCGTTTTGATGATCGCATTTTTCTGCTCATAAATTTCCTTCAGCATAAAATGCTGATGCTGACCCTTACCTGCAAGTTCAAAATGAGCATCTATTTTTTGGAAATGAGCAGCAACTTGATTGCCATGAAAATCGTAAAGCTGTACGGTATCACGAAAAACAATTGCAAATGTTTCATCGGGCAAAAAAACTACGTTATCTGTCTTTCCTGAAAAAGCGATGATATCCGACGCAATAAACATCTCACCATCACCAACACCAATACACAATGGTGATTTTTTACGAACAATAATAAGAAAATCAGGAAATATTTGCAGCATTACAATAAATGCATATGCTCCATCCAATTTTTGTACGACCAGAGCAATATCAGATGGGGTAATAGATTGTGCATCCAGAAGTGATTCAAACAAATGGCTGATAACTTCTGTATCGGTATCAGAATAAAAATGATGTCCACTATTGATCATTTCGCGCTTAATATCGGCATAATTTTCAATGATACCATTGTGTACCACAGAAACAGTTTGGGAACAATCAAAATGCGGATGCGCATTAATTTCAGAGGTATCACCATGCGTTGACCAACGCGTGTGACCAATACCCAAAAATCCATCGATGGGATTTTCTTGCATGCGCTGCGAAAGATTTGATAATTGTCCAGAAGATTTGGAGTAGAGTAATTTTTGGGAAACAGAGTCGAGACAAGCAAAACCAGCAGAATCGTAACCACGATATTCTAACCGCGCGAGCCCTTCAAAAATGAAAGTACTACAAAAAGATTTTCCTATGTAACCAACCACTGTACACATATAATCTCCTTTGCCCAATCCCCTTTTATGAATTGGTTTTTTCCCGTTCGCCCTGAGTGTTTTTTCCGCTCATCCTGAGCTTGTCGAAGGACAAAAAAAGTATCGAAGGGTAAATTGAAATCCTGTTTCACAAAAAAATTATAATAATTATACCCTTCGATACTTTTTATTCCGCTATGCTCCATAAAACACTCAGGGCGAGCGGATTTTGGATTTTCCCATTTTTTATTTGAATGCATAGTATCGAAAGAGAGTCAATTATAGCAAACCTTCAAGAAACAAATCGGAGGATAATCAAGCTTGATTATCCTCCGCAACTTTATTCAGCATTAACAAAGCGAAACATGAAATAGGAAGAAAACATTAAGAGAGCACCAGAAAGTGCCGAAATTTATCGCTTAACGAACTGGAATTTACGACGAGCAGCTTTTTGACCGTATTTTTTACGTTCTTTCTTACGAGCATCAACTGTCATCAAGCCATGTTTTTTCAGTATAGGCTTGGCATTAGCGTCAAATTCAACAAATGCACGCGCAATACCCAATTTTACTGCGTCAGCCTGTGCATTTTTACCGCCACCAAACACATTAGCTTCAACATTAAAGCCTGAACCTACCGGAAAGACTTTGAATGGAATTGCTGCTACATCTGCTGCAATTTGTGTGTCAAAATAGGTAAGATGATCTAATCCATTTACTCTAATCTGACCATTGCCTGGACGCAACCATATACGTGCAACTGCAGTTTTTCGGCGTCCTACGCCATGAGCAACCGGTGCACCCGCGCTATTTGTTTCTTTTTTTGCTATTTTTGCCATATCGCACTATAACCTTATGAGTCATTTAGAATAAAAACTATTTAAATACAATGATTTTGCTAATTAGTATAGGATTATAAAAGTTAATTGTCAAAAAAAGAGACCTTTTTTACTCCACCTTAGAGTGAAGAATGTGCTCCATGGCCAGATTTTTCTTCAAAATTTTCCTGGCATGCTAAGCATCTCATCGTTCCAGGAAAAGATTGGAGCCGCTTTTCAGAAATCGGATTGCCGCAATCAATGCATAATCCATAGCTGCCTTCTTTGATGCGCTCTAAAGCCCTGACAATACCCCTATACTCTTCCACTTCAGCATCTTGCAACGACATCCGCAATGATTCCATGGTAGCTGTCAATGCCTGATCCCCCGGATCTTGCACTTGTCCATCAGAAAACTGTTCCCTGGACATCTCGGTCAATTTTTGTTCGAGCTCTAATTTACGTTTCAATAAATCGGTCTCAATTTTATGTAAGTTTCTTTTATCACTCACTCTTTTTCCTTTTTTTATGAAAAAAATCTTTTAATAATGCCATTGCATCTTGCTCTTTGACCCCCTCAAGAACGAAAAGGGCGTCCCTTTTGTATACCCAAAGATCGTCCTTGTTGTCAAGGTGAAATCCAAATAAAGGAGATGATGCACCATAGACAACTCCGCTCAAGCGACTCAATTTGATCAGGCCCATGCACATTGAGCATGGCTCAAGGGTGACATAAAGCCAGTGATCAATCAGGCGCCAATCACCACTATTTTTGCTTGCCTGTTCAATGGCTAAGCTTTCTGCATGTGCGCGCTGCGTGCAGTCTTGCTCAACGCTGTTATAGCCAGAACCGACAATTTCGCCGGCACCATTGACCACAACTGCGCCAACAGGAACTTCGCCGATTGCAGCTGCCACTTGTGCCTGCTCAAGCGCCCTTTGCATAAAAAATTGATCTTTTTCTGCACCAAATACCGTTTCTAACATCATCCCCCACAAATCAACAATTTCAGTTTGCTTATTTTATTTTAGTTTATTTTCAACAATTGGCAAGAGGTAGAATTTTTTCCGATACGAAAAATTAACATCTTGCACATTATAGTGAACACGATACAATAGTATGCGTTATACATTTTGAATGCATTTTTACCTAATGGGATGTTCTTATGTTCAAAAAAATAGTTTTTTATATTGCGGCGCTTGCCGCACTTGGTAATGTTTCTTATATGGCAGCATCGCAAAAGGGCCTCCTGCCCGAAGAACCAACTTCTACTGGATTCAGATTCACAATGCCTTCACTCGCAAAGATAGCAGCAGCACTGCAGCCAGGGTGGAATGGCGCAAGATGGGGCCTTACTACTGCCCTTCTCACTAGTTTTTCGACTCAAGATGTTTCTAATCCGGAAAAACTCAAAGCAATCCTTGCGGGTGGATTTGCAGGTGGATTAATGGGTTCTATGGCGGGAGGTATTTCATTGCTTTTTCCAACTTTCGAAAAATCCGTCGTACAAGCTTTGCATGAAGCACGACGACGCGCAAAAGTTATAGGAATCGGCGTGGGAAGCGCTACAGGAATATTGGCAGCACTTTATATGGTTGGCCCTGATAAATGCATGCTCTTTAAAAAATAAGATTTTTACTGATTTTAATCAACTCTATAAAGGATGTTCTTATGTTCAAAAAAATATTTTTTTGCCTTACGCTTATCGCATTAAGCAATGTTTCTTATGTGGCTGCATCGGACACCAAAACAACCGAAAAAACGCCAAAGCCATACCTGCCAAACCATCCCAGATTGAAATCAGCACTACAAAATGGCTTGCATGCCGGAACAGTGGGTCTTTTAACTACTCTTCTTATGCAACCAGCTATTGGAAATGTCTCCCCAAAAGAAAGACTCCAAGCAATAGCGGCTGGTGGATTAGCCACAGGGGTCCTGGGGTTCCTGAGACAAGGTATTGCACTACTTATTCCTAACCGCAACACAAAAGTCGATGCTGCAGTAAAACTCGTAAACAACTATGCCCAAGCTATTTTGGTTGGTACTCCGGCCGCGTTAGTAGCACTTTATATGGTGGTTGGACCTGAAAATTTTTCCCTCTTCAGGAAGTAAAATTTCACCATTTTTTATGAACTTAAAAGCTGTAGAGGATTTTCCCCTGCAGCTTTTTTTATGCTTAATTGGTGGGAAAAACAGAGAAACCAAACCTGTTATGATAATTCATTTTTTTTCTCTTTTAAAGTATAATTAAAATATATTATGAAATGATTATCTATGCCCCATGTTGCATTTTATTTCACATGGGGACCCCTAAAAAGTGAATTATTAGGATTAATGCAAAAAAGCTATAGTATAGATAAAAAGTAAAAATCACTCATTTTTGCGTAGCCACAAATAGAGCATGGGGTATAAAGAAAGGGTCGGTAACTATATGACGAAACAAGTAAAAGAATATGCAGCGCAATCCATTCGGGTAATGGAAGGCCTGGAGGCGGTCAGAAAAAGACCTGCTATGTACATTGGCTCAACTGGCTCCCAGGGATTACATCACTTAGTATATGAAGTTGTTGATAACTCTATCGATGAAGCATTGGCAGGATATTGTGACACCATCAGCGTAATCTTGCATGAAGATGGATCATGTTCAGTGGAAGATAATGGTCGTGGTATTCCTACCGACATCCATCCCACTGAAGGAGTATCTGCCGTTGAAGTGGTGCTCACTAAATTACACGCGGGTGGAAAATTTGACAAAGATACGTATCAATTTTCGGGCGGTCTTCATGGCGTAGGTATTTCTGTGGTAAACGCGCTTTCAGAATTCACCCGCGTTACAGTGTTTCAAAAAGGCAATATCTATTTTCAAGAATTTCGCCGCGGCAAACCGGTCAAATCATTAGAAATTATTGGGCAGACTGAAAAACGCGGAACGCTCGTTCAATTTCTACCAGATAAAGAAATTTTCACCGAAACGACCGATCTCAGCTTTGAAACACTTTCATCTCGTCTGCGTGAACTTGCGTTCTTGAATAAAAACGTACGCATCAGTATCGCTGATGAACGCAGCAACAAACACCATGAATTTCATTTTGCGGGCGGTATTATTTCATTTGTTGAACATGTTAACAAAAATAAATCCCCGATATTTCCTGAAGTTATTTATTGCGCAAAAACTGATGACAAATATGTCCTTGAAGCTGCATTGCAATATAATGACGGTTATGGTGAACAACTTTTCTCATTCGTCAATAACATCAACACTGTCGAAGGCGGAACACACGTCTCTGGACTTAAGGGCGCACTTACCAAAGTTTGCAACAAAAAAGCACAAGAATTTGGCGTTCTTAAAGGCAGCGATGTGTTTTCAAGCGAAGATGTGCGTGAAGGACTTGTGTGCGTTTTAAGTATCAAGGTTCCAGAACCACAATTTGAAGGCCAAACGAAAACAAAGCTCGGCAACAGTGAAGTAAAAGGCATTGTTGAATCATGGCTGTTTGCATATCTTGATATCTTTTTTGAAGAAAATCCATCTCTTGCAAAGAAAATTGTTCTCAAGGCTGATATTGCACGCAGTGCTCGTGAAGCTGCGCGCAAAGCGCGTGATTTAACACGTAGAAAAACAGTTCTTGAAGGCATGATTTTACCCGGCAAATTAGCCGATTGCACCCTTGAAGATCCAGCGCTGACTGAAATATTCATCGTGGAAGGAGATTCTGCGGGAGGTTCTGCAAAACAAGGCCGTGATCGTAGCAACCAAGCAATTTTGCCATTAAAAGGTAAAATCTTAAACGTTGAAAAAGCACGTCTTGATAAGATTCTTTCTAATGAAGAAATTAAAGCGCTCGTATCTGCAATTGGCAGTGGTATTGGCGCAGATTTTGATTTTAATAAAGCACGCTATCACAAAATCATTCTCATGACTGATGCTGACGTTGATGGATCGCATATCCGCACCTTGCTCTTAACATTCTTCTTTAGATATATGCGCCCATTGATCGATCAAGGGTATTTGTATATTGCACAACCACCATTATACAAAGCAAAAATTGGCAAAAAAGAGCAATACCTCAAAGATGATGCTGCATTTATCAATTTCTTATTCGATTGGGCTCAAGAGCAAACAGTGCTTACCATTGGCAACAAAGAAGTCGATGCTGAAACATTGACTACCATTCTTGCAGACATTCAAGAATATGATACTAAGTTAAATACTATCAGCATGGATTTTAAGGTTTCCTTTGATCAGTGCAATGCGCTTATTGCAGCGCTCCACAAATATCCATGGGAAAAAGAAAATGGTACTCAACAGTTACTTGAAAATCTGAAAAAATTCTTCTCCGACTATGCAGTGCAATTACAAGAAGCTGAACTGGTTGATCCATCCCAGCAAATAGATAATGATTCTGATGAAACGGATAATCGTCCGCTTTACTCTCGCATTTCATTCAAAATGATGAGTAAACATTGGGATATTCCATTGACCTTTTTTGCCGCATCTGAAGTCAAAAAAACAGTTCAAATTTTGGCAAAACTTGCGTTAGTTCAAGACCATGAATGGACCCTTGCAATTACCGGCAAAGAACGCTCAATCACCAGCACCGGCGCAACTGAATTCCTTGCAGCCATTAAAGCAATCAGCAAGCCATTCATGAACATTCAACGCTATAAAGGTCTTGGTGAAATGAATCCTGAACAGCTGTGGGAAACAGCGATGGATAATAAAACAAGATCTTTGCTCAAGGTTACCATTGAAGATTCTCTTGAAGCTGATAGATGGTTCTCCACATTGATGGGTGAAGATGTTAAAGGCAGAAAAGAATATATTGAAGATTTTGGTAAGTTTGCCAAAAATTTAGATGTATAAAAATGCGATAGCCGTCGATCGGTTGGTAAACGGCTATCGATTTCAATTGGATATATAAAAAGAGAAAGACGAATCGTGTATAAAAAAATTATAGCATGCGCATTATTTTTTATCATTTCATCAGCTATTGGCTGTGACAACAACAAAGCATTGCCTTTTAAAATAATCACCGCTCACCCAGAGACAAAAAAGAATAAAGTGATTGCATATGGCTTTAGTAGCCCTCTCACTTTATTTTATAATGATCAGCACGGACAAGGCGTCATATGCCATACAAGAGGGCAATCACAAATAAATATCCTACAACGTGTCACTGTCACCAAAGAACAACACGATGAATTTTTTCCAAAATTACTCAATGTGAATAAGCATCTCTACGTGAAGGTTCGTGAACATTCCAACTTGGATTGCTATTACAAAATAACCGTTGTCCAAAAATTGTGCGAGCAAGGAATGCAGCACTTACATGCCTTGAGCACCACTCACGTCTAGCTTAAAAAGAAACTGGCCAATTATCGGAATTATCCTATCTTGATAAGTCGACCAAATTAGAAAAACAACCTATATCGCACTGGCCAACAGCTTTTGCAGGTTTTTTGTGTGGCTCTATGCTCACTGCAGTTCTTATTCTTATAGCCATCTATAAGAACCCTGTATAACGAATAAATTTATTATGACTCTTTTAAACAGCTTGATATACTACTCAAATAAGGTCGAAATAAATAAAAAGTAAAAAGGAACATATTGAAGGCTCTGATAAACTCACTAAAAACTCGGACGCATAAAGCTATAATACATTCGTTAGCATGTGTAACATTTTCTGCTATGTGTAGTGAAAATCAAAAACCATTACCATGCACAATATCGCATTCTGATACTACATTAAAATTGCAAAAAGATGGTTCTGCTGTTATGACGCATAAACCTAGTGGGCCCATTACTCTGACATATTTTAAGAAAAGTGGACATGGCATTGTACATATCGATGGCCCTGGCAAGATTACTGATCCAGACAGAATTTTAGAATTTCTTATAATTTCAAAAGAACAATTTGATAAAATCACCACAATTGTACGCACTGGCCTATCGCTTACTAAATTAGAAAGCGATAGACTTAATCAATTGAGAAGCGATTTATACATTTCAGTTAAGCACAATGACGAATACACTACTGTCTACAGAATAAACCAGTTTAGACATATTAAAACAAAAGAAACGGAATATACATCAGATTTAGATGCCTCCGAATCTGAATCTGAAACTGATGCGGTAATGGATGCAATGCCCGTTGCTTTTATTTTTACTGCAATAGTCTTTGCTATAGGAAAAGGTCTTGCAATAATATAGCTCATGAATATTTTAGAAAATATCGAACAATATATTACAAAACATGCGCTCATCGAGCGCAACAATGTTATCATCATCGGGCTCTCTGGAGGGCCCGATTCAGTATTTTTAATGCACATACTTATTGCATTGCAAAAAAATTATAATTTGACTCTGATTGCTGCGCATCTTAATCATGAATGGCGCACAGAAGCTGCTAGCGAAGAAGAGATGTGTCGCAATCTTGCTGCACAACATAATATTCCTTTTATTTCAGCAAAGCTCTCATCATTACCTCAAAATAAAAAATATAACGGCTCAAAAGAAGAATTTGCCCGTAACATGCGCCGACAGTTTTTGGAAAATGTTGCACGCGAACATAATGCCAATAGCATTGCACTTGGCCATCACGCACAGGACCAACAAGAAACATTTTTCATTCGATTAATTCGTGGCACAAGCTTAGCTGGGCTGACCGGAATGGAACCACGTGCAGGCCTTTATATCAGGCCATTCCTTGAAACAAATAAATCTGACATTCTGCAATGGCTGAGTGAAAATAATATCACCTACGCACATGATATCAGCAATGAATCGCCCCATTATTTGCGCAACCGCATCCGCTCAACAGTGCTTCCTGCTCTTGAACAATGCGATGAACGCTGGAATAATAATTTTTTAACTACGCTCAATCGTCTTAAACAAGATGATGCACTTCTTGATGAGATTGCAAAAACGACTCTCAATAATATGCTTAGTGTTACTCATGAGCAACGCGTTCTCAACGCATTGCAATTCGCCTCTACCCATCCATCACTACATCACCGCATTATCATGCAATGGCTTATCCAAAACAATGTACCCTTTCCGACAACATCCGCATTTCTTGATGAAATTATTCGCTTTATCTGTAGTCCTAATGGTGGCACTCATGCCATTCATGAGGAGTGGTCAATCGTCAAAAAACAAAACAATGTTTTTATAAAAAACACGCCACAGACTTAATTTATATTTCACTTTTAGCCGCAATAGCGTAGAATAGTATCAAAAAAAAAGGGACTATAGGGCAATGGGGTTAACGCTATGAACATTCTTCGCTTCAGTAGAAACATAACGATCGCAGCCCTCCTTCTTTCTCTTCTTTTCCACGGATTCACTATTCTTTATATTTTCATGCAAAAAAAAGCTCGTGCTTTCAGCGCTCAACAACAATTTGAACAACAAGAACAAGAACCACCCACAGCGCTTCCATCTCAGCAGCCGCAAGCACCACAATTGGATTGGGTAGAAAGAAAAGGCCGTGCAAGCAATTTTGGCGCTCCGGTAATGTTTCAGGACGAGCCTGAAGACATAAATACTTATACCTCCTCATCCGCTATCCTTCGACAAGCTCAGGACGAGCGGACGGGGGAAGACAGGCCTGCTACAGAGGATACGACAGACCCATCAACAGATAACCCTGAACAGGACACACAAGAAACAAGTTTTGATGAAACAGCTTCGCAAGAAAATGACCCTGCTGATAACATAGCTGATGCAGAAACAGCTACAGCGTCAAATGAAGTCGCTTTACCCGATAGAGTTAGTGATACATATTCAGAACAACCATCGGACAAGCCGCCAGTAAAAAAAAGAACTCGCCGCAGAAAAAAGCGAAGCCCTACTTCGCTAAAGCCACGACGCGTCCTCCATAGCCTTGGCGAAGGAGGAAGGGCAGGCCGAGCAAAAAAAGAATCGCAGTCAACCCAACAAACTCAGTATGCTGGAACAGCACAAGGACCAAAACCGCCACTATCACTTTCTCAACTTACCCAAGGATTTCTGAACCACTTAAACAGCGGAGGAAACAGCGCGATATCGATAATGAGCAATAAGCGAGGCCGCCCTACTGATGAACAACTGAAATACGAACGCTATTTACAAAAAATAAGTTGGTGTATACAAAATTCGTATAATATCTTCAGTGATCGTTGTCCACCCATTCCGGTCGATACATCACTGCGAGTGCATATTGCTATCAAGCGAGACGGAACCACACAACAACTCGCTCTCGGCAAATCGTCTCAAAATCTTCTGCTTGATGCATTCACGCTCCAGGTGTTTCGTGATGCGAGCAGCTCATTCCCACCAATACCACAGTATATTATCAAGGAACCAATTCTCCTGGGATACGAAATTACCGTCGGCGCATCTGATGGTAAAAATATAAGATTTTATCAACGTTAAAACAAAAAACTTCACCCTTCTTACATGAGTATGCTAGGGTGATATCAAATAGGTTACTCTCTAACTTTCAAGAGATAAGCACATGAAACTTCTGATCAATCTTTTCATCTTTACCAGCATTTTTGTATCTACATACGCCTTACAAAATTTTGACGTTACCCTTAAATCAAAATGGCAGGAACTTGATAACAACTGTGAAAGATGCACTAATTTTGGTGGAAACTGGGTAATAGTTGGAAGCATCGCTTTTGAAAAAAGAGCCAAAGACCCCATTACAGTTGAAACAATTCATCTTCATTGGTGCGGCGACCATTTGGACAATCTCATCGCATCATTATATCGAAAAATACCCGGCAAAGACTTTTTGGCCATTGAACACAATCTGGTATGCGATGGCATCTGGAATGAAAAAAAACAGACTCTTATCTTCGATTTTGATGAAAAAGCAAATCTCGGTCCAACTACTGTCTTTTATCTCGTGCTGACCGTCCCTGAAAGTATCGAATCTCTTCTTAAAAAAGGCTATTTCTGCCTGGAAAACAACTGCCTTCCTCGTCCTTTTAGGCAATCAATGCAGAACGAGAAGCTCTTTTTGGCTATTAATGACACCCCCACAAAACAATCAATCCATTAAACCCCCTCCCCCCTTAGCAGAAAGCCATTTTTGTGGTATAATTACAAGGGAAATGTTAAATTTAGCCACACAAAGTGGATTTTAAACTATATGGGTGATCATGAAACATTATAAAGTTCTTGGACTCGATTCTTTTGCAACATGGGATGAAATTAAGGCTGCATACCGCGCACTGGCGATGAAACATCATCCAGATCGTAACCCAAATGATGCAACAGCTGAAGCTAAATTCAAAGAAATTCAAAAATCTTATGATGTCCTGGAAGAAAGAAAACATCAACGCACCCCTAAATTAGACGGTCTGCGCTCACATAAGCCGAAAAAACCTGAAGCTGAAGTGGTGGCGGAAGAAGAGACTGAATAGAAAGCCCTTAAAATGGGAGATTTTGATGAATAAGACAGATTATTATAAAATATTAGGCGTCGGCCAATCGGCAACGACGGATGAGATCAAAACCGCATATCGCAAGCTTGCGATGAAATATCATCCCGATCGTAATCCCGATAATAAAAATGCTGAAGACAAATTTAAAGAAGCTACTGAGGCATATGAAGTCCTTGGTGACACTCAAAAGCGTTCCCAATATGATCAATTTGGTCATGCTGGCATGAATAGCGGTATGGGTGGTGGACATGGTCATGCTAACATGAACATGGACGATATCTTTGAAAATTTCGGCGATATTTTTGGTTCTATGTTTGGTGGTGGCGCTAAACAACGGCGTAAAAAAGGCCCTCAGCCTCAAGTTGGTTTATCACTAACCAAAAACATTGAAATAACACTCCAAGAAGCTTTTTTGGGCACTAAACGAGAAGTCGCCTATCATCATTACTTCTGTTGTGATACATGCAGCGGCACTGGTGCTCGCCCAGGAACATCTGCGCAAACATGTGCTACCTGCCATGGATCGGGTGAAGCGCATTTGAAACAGGGCTTTTTCATGTATGTACAGGCATGTGGAACCTGCTCTGGACAAGGTTTTATTATCACAACACCATGCACCACCTGTAATGGACAATCACGGGTTCAGCGTTATGATAAATTTACGGTCAATATACCAAAAGGTATCTCTGATGATACTGAGCTACGCGTGAGCGGAAAAGCCGATGCAGGCCTTTTTGGTGGCCCGGCTGGTGATCTTTTCTTACGCATTAACGTAAAAGAAGATAAAACTTTTAAGCGTGATGGCGATGATTTGGTATGCACCGTGATGTTGACTTATCCACAACTGACGCTTGGCTGTCAGGTTGATGTTGAAAATATAGACGGAACAAAACATTCCATTAAAATTCCAAAGGGTTGCCCGGTCGGCGAGAAAATAATTATTTCTGATGAAGGTTTCCACAAAGTCCGTGGAAAAACCCGCGGTAATTTAGTTATCATCACCCAATGCTTTATTCCTAGTAAGATATCAGCTGACGCTAAAAAGAAACTCCAAGAATATTCTGATATTGTGGGAGATCAGGCCCGCGAAGATGGTTTTATCACCAGCTTCTTTAAGAAGTTTTTGGGATAAAAAATAGATAGGCATAATAAAAAGGGGCGCTTTAAAAAGCGTCCTTTTTATATTTTGGTCTTCAAATCCCTATCCCACGCTTCTTCAGGCTTTTGCGCGAAATAGATTGCGTATGATTGCGTTCCATTCCCATTTTTTGTAAGAAATGATAGAAAAATTCTCGATCAGGCCCCTTCACCACCGCTTGCTCATGAGCTTCCGCCAATACAACCGGATATCCGCCACCTTTGATGCATTGGTCAATCACTATTTGGGCAATCAGATTCACTGCATCTGCATCTTGGGCTATCCACGCAGGAATTTCTACCCGTCCAATTTCATTACCCGTATGTAGATAGAAGAAAAACGGCCTCAGGTGGGCAGGATAATAGGCACTGATACTGCTATGGTTACTGAAAACAATTGACCGCGTATATGGCTCTAATACACTCTGCATGATGCCACTATCAATAACATTATCTACTGATTCATGGAGCTCTTTTTTATCGGTATCAAAATTGCATAAATATAACCGCACCAAGCTCATTAATTCTTTGCTTTTTGGCATACTAATATACCAGCAGATAGGTATTTTTTCATGGTGAAGTTCATCTAACAATGTAAGATATGCATTCAAAAACTGGTCTCTTACGTGGATTTCCTTTGAAGAAAGATGCCAAAAAATAAGCGAACCATCAAAAAGTAGCAATTGAGGCACGTGAGGCACAGTCCCATATGCTGCTTTTATTTTTTTTCCCAATTCAAGACCTGCGCGCAGTTCAAGCTCCTGCCGCTTACAATTGACACCATCGGTAGTAAAGGGCTGCTGATTTTCATCGGTACCTGCAAAAACCGTTGGATCTGAAAAGAGTTCTACGCGTTTGTTTTCCACACCGTACGGCAACACTACCGAACCTGTATTAATCAAACAGCATGATAAAACATTATGGCGATCAGGATAAATTTGAGATCCATCAACAGAAAGGGCAACATACGGCAACAGCATTTTTTCAATAGAAATAGTTGCACCTAGATCATCCTGCCACAATGGCACAGGCCAGGGGGCATTATGGACTTGGCGAACTTTATACACAAACGTTGGATCATGGATGATTGTATGCCATACTTCTTGGGCAAGATTGTATGAGGGGCCAGTATCGGCAAACAGCTGCCCCGAAACTCTTTGTAGTTCGATAAGTAATTTGAGGCGATCGAGCATGCTAAACTCATATTTTTTATCTGATACTCTCTATCCCTTTCTGCACGGCCGTAAGCGGCAATAAGCCACATAACAACCGTACCGGTCCCAACGGCATTCCAATCATAGCAATAATATCATCCTTATCAAGAGCACGGATATCTTCCAAAGACATGCCCACAATTTTTTCTGAGAGGATGGATGCCGTCGCCTGGCTGATAACACAACCCTTGCCAGTAAACGCCACCTCAACTACCCTGCCATCACGGATAATCCCCGTAAAATCAACCTCATCGCCACAGGAACTATTACGCTGCTGCGCCTGAAAATCGCATGGGACAATAGTGCCATTATTACGCGGATTACGATAATGATCCATGAGTATTTCTTGATAAAGATTGAGCATACGACTTTCCTTTAGAAATTAAGACAGCACCCCTCCAGCGTATCAAAACCTCTGCTTTTTGCAATTTGTTGCAAACTGAAATATTTAAATGGTAAAATCAAGGCGAGAAGGATAAAAATACCAAAAAAGGAGACGATGATGAAAAAGATATCTTTAATTGCAATAACTGCAATCGCATTAGCAAGCGTAAGCGTGTCAATACATGCTGTAGGCTTTTTTACTCGGGACAATCAAGTTAATACTACTCTTTCGATACAAAACAATTACGGCTACACTCTCAACGTCCAAATGCTTAACAAAAAAACAAAGGCCACAGAAACTGTCAAACTTAATAATGGCGACCGTGTCCCTTGTGGCAATATTTGCCTTTATGAAAGAGAATATGAGCTGCTTATTTCAACACAAACCTCAATCACATACACCGATTTAAAACGCTTCATCGATCCATATCTACCACAGCTTAGAGGAAAACCGCACGCGATTATAGTTATCAACCCATCGGGCATCAGAGAAGACTGGAAGATAAGCGTAGGCTTTGAAGATTAATTACTGAACTCAATACAATCTGACTTTTAACCACCCGGTGGCTGAGTGCAACCGGGTGGTTTTTTATTTCAAATACATTATTTTGCCCTTTTATCCCATACATGGTATACTAAATTTAAAGATTATAGCCGATTATAGCCCAATTAAAGGAAGTACCATGAAAATCCGTTTTCATCTCATATGCAGCATACTTCTGGCAGCACTATCCAGTTCATGGTGCAAAGCAGAGGACGTTATTCTTGATTTTGGCGGCGTACTTATCATTACTGATAAAATTGCTTCTTTTAGAAATATCGGCATCATCAACTCTGTTTCCTGCAGCATCCAACTCGGGATAAATCCCCTTAAACTTGATCAATATATCACTTTACGACTTTTTGACCTGATGACACGGATGGGAACAGCACATCATATCGATAAACAGCAGTACCATCGTACGTATAATGAAAAAGGCTATGCATTACCAGCAATTATGTGTACATGGCTTCAGGGCACTATGACCAGTGCTGAAGTTTTATCATTGATAGAAAAAGAAACCAATCTTCATCCTGAATGGTTTAAATGTCGCGCAGAAAAGCGGATTCTTCTGAACACTCTTCGCCTCATCTTTACTCCGGATCTTTTTGTCCGATCTCGCAAAATAGTACCTGCTGGAATCGCTTTTATTAAAAAATGCAAACGAGAAGGACACAGAGTTTATGGACTTTCCAACTGGGATGCTGATTCGTTTGAAATATTAAAAGTGAAGCATCCAGAACTATTTGATCTGTTCGATGGGATAGTAATTTCCGCTCACGCGCATGCTAATAAACCACATGCAACAATTTACCAAACACTACTCGAACAATACCAATTAGACGCAGAAAATTGTTGGTTTATTGATGATCAAAAAGAAAACATTGAAGCGGCACAGAAATTGGGGATTAATGCGATACAGCACACGTCAAACTTTACCCACCTGATCAAAAATATTAGAATCGCTCATTCCAAATCACTAAAACGCCGAGAAAATTTAAATAATAGTGGCATCAAGGACAGCGCAACCAATAACAACAATAATGCAATGATTGAAGGCGAAAAAATATCTCTGACCGATTCAACCAAATATAATTGCCTACCAGCAAACGCATAAACAAAAATAATGGGCAACGATCCTACGAGCGTTGTCCACATAAAAGTAAAAGTAGACACACTGGTCAGCGCTGCCAATGTATTGATGATAAAATAGGGAATGAGGCCAATCAGCTGCAGCGTTAACAAATAACTTGCTGCACCATGCGCTGAGATCTTTTCATTAAATCGCTCCAATTTTTGTGCATATTTCCCCCTAATCACATTGCTTAAAACATAGCGGATAAGTAAAAATGACACAGTAGTTCCTATTGTTGCGCTTACTGTTGCATAGATACCAGCGGGCACCACGCCAAATAAAAAACCACCGACCATCGTCAGTGGCGGAACTCCCGGTATGGCAAGAGCGATAACAGCCATATATAGTGCAATAAATATCGCAACAGCTTTCCAATAATTTTGCGCAACAGCCTGCTCTAAATACGTTCTATTTGATTGTAATGACGTCAGGGTAAAATAGTTATGCCATCCCATATACCAGATAAATATGATGATGCCCACGATAATAAACCCAACCAATAACGCCTTTTTTACGCCATTATTCATTTTCACACACTCCCATTTACTGCAATTAAGCCATACATACATAATTATAGCGGAGAAAGTTGTTGTTGTAATGAGTTAGTTAATATCAGTTGGTTTTTTAAGAGAACCTGTTTCTTTTTTTTGCCATAAGTCAAAGGCTATGCTATTTGCTTTACCGCGACCTTGTAATGCATCTGATTTATTGCCATCACCTTGCCTGTTTTGCCTGCGCACTGGCATAATAGAAAGACTTTCGCGAGAGGATCCAGTAAGTAACTGCTTAGTATTATTTTGAGAACTATCTTGATCGATAGCAACATATGATCCGGTTGGCGTTGACCTACCCCCAATAGCATCTTTAATCTCCTGAACACCCTCATAAATAGCGTTACTTTGGATTATCACCTGATTGCCAGTGCTTTTAACAGCATTCTGCAGTTCTTTAATTACTGTTTCTAACCGACATATATGTGTTATTGCATCGAGCTGTCGATTGCCTAGCTGACTTATGGTTTCCTTTTGATCTTGAATCTGTTTTTGTTGTGCTTGAATTTGTTGCTGAAGACGCTGCTCACTAGATACTATTGTTTCTTGCACCTCTTTTTTATCAGTTTCCATTTTTGCGACAAGATCCTGTTTGTTTTTTTCCATTTCTTTTTCAAGTGCAGTAAAACGCTTATTACAATTTTCACATAATTGATCTATCGATGATATCATTGCACTATTAGCTTCGCGCAATGACCTAATATTCTCACTGAGCGCAAGCATTTCGTCCTTAATCGATGACTCTAACTTACTCAAAAGCGCTAGACCTTGAGCATTGGTTTCTTTCTGCTCCTTCATCTTTTCAACAGCCCCTGATACAATTCTCGCATTTATGCTTTGTTCTTCCTGCGTCTTTTGAAGAAGTTCTCGTAAAAAAGTCAATTGGCCACCCTGTTCTGCTTGGGCATCTAATAGCTGAGTTAACTGCTTTTCCTGCAATTCTTGATTTTCATTAATTTTTTGAAATGGCTCCAGCGCCTTATTGATTGTTACTTGTACTGATACACGCACTTCTTCTCTCATCGCATCCTTCTGTGATGCCAATTGTTCAGATATCTGCTCAACTATTACAAATAAACCGTCAGTTTTTTCAAGTAGTTGACTATTGTTCTGCAGTATCGTCACATTATGCGTTTTAACTTCTGCAAGATCCTTATTGGCAGAGCTCAGTTGACCGATAAGATCAACTATCTGCTTTGTTGTTTGTGCATGAACAGTTGTGATTTTATCGGTTACTTCTGTTTTTGATGCTTCAATCTTGCCTTCCACCTTTTCTATCTGATCTGTCATCTGCTTATGAACTGTACTAATTTGACCAGTTATTTCCTCTTTGGAGGATTCAACCTTCTGCGTTACAATAGTCTCAGTTTCTTTAAGTTTCGCAGAAAGTTGAGCTTCTACTTTATCGAGCTTGTCTCCTGTTTCTTTATGCAATCTTGTATTATTTGCATCCAATTTTTGAACACTTTCGTTCACCGCAGCTATCTCAGCTTGAACCTCTTTAAGTCCTTGGCCAAAATAGCCCGAAGCCAATACACAACCTGCTGCAATGCCACCCGATTTTTGATACCCAAGACAATGTCCTGCACATACTAAAATTGCTGCCGTCACCACATACCATTGATTATACGACCAATAGCGGGAACTCATCGCAAGCGGATAGAGAGCCGTCATACACAAATGGACTCCAAGCGAAACTTGCTTATTATTACTCAGCTGCACTTCTGCTTCTTTTTTGAGTAGTTCATATTTTTTGTAAGCGATATTCTGGAGCGCCATCATAAGGCCAAATCCACCGATAACTGCAACTCCTCCCAACGCCACCGCTCCAGGATTTTCCATAACTTTTGTTATAATAGTTTTAGAACCATCGCTATCAATGGGACCGATTTCAGGAATTGATGAAAAACTATTTGGTAACGTGGGAAGATTGATAATTGGAAGAGTGGGATACGCGCTGCTAATATCTGCAGCACTACTATAACAACCAAATTGCAAACAGATGATCAACAAAAAATAAATGCTCTTTTTTATGTGCATCACGGACTACTCACTTATTTATATCTATTCTTATCCTTTTCTATCCGATGATATCTCGCATGGCTTTCTAGTATACAAAATGCCTTTAAATACACAATTATTACAACAATCGCTTGCATGCAAAAAACATAATCGGATACGCTCAAAGAATAAAAATAGAAAGATATCAAAGGAGAGAGCAATGAAATTTTACCACTCCCTATGTGCTTTATTTCTACTTATTTTTATTGCTACTATCACCAAAAACAATAAACAAATCCTTAAGCTTTCTTCCGAAATTGCGCATAAGAAATATACTATATTCTTTGAATTGACAAATGTATTAATTAAAGAAAATCAAATTGGTTTTTCTAAAAAAGTAGGATATGGAAATCTTGCAAGCTATACAATTACTCATTGGAAAAATCCTGGTCATCGCTGTTTGGATATGCTTGCTACCATGAGTACGCATGACAATCAACAACCGCATCTTACCATCACCTTAAATAAAAAACGTTTACCGCTCAGCCTTGTCAAATTGCATGAAGGGAAAATATCTTCTTCGCAAGCAAAAAAAGAAATCATGAAGAGTATCGAACATCTTGATACCACTAACTATTTTAGCAGCGATAAAGAAAAAAAATTGATGTGCACTATTATGGATATTGTCCTTAATCCAGAAATCACCGCTACGCTCATTGAGCAGATAAAGCCCACTATTCAACTTGCTCAAAAATTGAAATCTGCCGGCCATTCTATTTATATCTTTGCAAATGCGCCTGATGAATTATATACAACGCTCCAGAAAAAATATCCGGATATGCTGAACCTTTTTGATGGTGTTATTATTTCTTCGCAAATTAAAAGAGCAAAACCAGATTCTGCATCTTTTGATCACGTAATGAAAACTTATAATTGCAATCCACAAGATTGCATTCTCATCGATAGCACTGAGGAAAATATTGCAGCTGCACGAGAATTGGGGATGGAAGCAATTCTGTTTGATAAAGCATCACAAACGACAAGTCGATTGAAAAAACTGGGTGTGAAGTTATAATGCCCAACTTAGCCTTGGGATACGCTCTTTTTTAAGAAAGATTAATGCCCAATTTTGTTGGGCACCCAACATTGATTTCATCAATGTTTTTTTCCTAGTGGGCCCTTATCCGGCCCCCTAGAACCCCAGATACAACCATCCTGGTTGATCTCTTATGGTCCGGAACTCCGACCGCAGTCTGTTCATAAGGCTTCACAGCCTAAGTCATCGTCGGACCTCATGGGACTTTTCACCAATTGAATTAAGCTATCTCGAAACTTCGTTCGTCCTACGCTCATCCTGAACTTGCTGTGCCCTCCGAAGCTTTATGCGAAGGATGGGTTGAAGGATCAAGCGTCTTATCTTAATCCAATATTCATTACACACGGTAACACCAACGTAGAGAAGCCTACTTCGCATAAAGCTACGAAGGCCGCTGTCGGAGTTGGGGCAAAAGGATAAACCTAAATATTATTTATCATCTCCCAAATAGCACTAACAATCCGATCGACATCTTCAAAGGTATTATAAAAAGAAAAGCTGACACGCACTGAAGCATCATATCCTAATTTTTTAGCAAAAGGTTGCGCGCAATGGTGCCCAGCGCGAACAGAAATGCCTCGAGAATCTAAAAATGCTGCTACGTCATGACTATGAATAGAATTGACAAGAAAACTGACAAGATGCCCCTTTTTTTTAAGTTCTGCAATAGGGCCTAAAATTTTGACTTGTTTAATCTGCGATAATCCATCGATTAATCGCTCGCATAGTTGAGCTTCATATGACATAAGCTGATCAAAATCAATATTGTTATTGAGGTAATCAATTGCCGCTCCTAAACCGATTGCTTGCGCTATGGGTGGCGTCCCTGCTTCAAATTTATGAGGCGCTGCGCGCCATGTTGCATGATTGCAATCAACATCTTCAACCATGCCCCCGCCAACTTCATAGGGTGGAATGATATCATGCAGTTCTTTTTTGATATATAAAACACCGATCCCTGTTGGTCCTAATAATTTATGTCCGGAAAAAACTAAAAAATCACACCCAAGCTGATGCACATTAATTTTTTGGTGCGCAACTGACTGCGCTGCATCGATAAGTGTGCGAGCACCAACAGCTTTCGCTCGTGCAATGATAGTTGCAATATCAACATGCGTACCGACCGCATTAGAAACATGAATCACTGAAACTATCTTTGTTTTACGAGTAATTATGGAATCGAGTTGCGAAAGATCAACTGATCCATCAGAAAAAATAGGAATATATTTTAACATTGCACCCTTTTCTTGCGCAAGTCTTTGCCAGGGTAATAAATTTGCATGATGTTCAAGTTCCGTGATGACAATTTCATCGCCAGCTTTGATATTCTGCATTCCCCATGTTGCAACTACAAAGTTGATTCCGGATGTGCATCCACGGGTAAAAATAATCTCTTCTGAGTCTGCACCAATGAATTGAGCAACTTTATTGCGGGCATTTTCATACATCTGGGTTGCTTGTTCTGCAAAAAGATGAACGCCGCGATAAATATTGGCGTTCGTTGTGGTATAAAAATGCACAATGGCATCAATAACCGATTGCGGCTTATGCGCTGTTGAGGCATTATCGCATGCAGCCAGGGGATATCCATTTATTTTTTGAGATAAAATGGGAAAATCTGCGCGCAACTTTTTAAAATTCATCAATGAGCCTTCTTATTTTTTCATTCCAATCATGAACATTTGCCCCCCGCCCTTCGACGAGCTCAGAATGAGTGAGCGAAGGAAAAGAAAAAAAAGCATTCAGCAACATCTTCTCTGCGGTGTTTTCATCAATACCACGGCATGCCGCATAAAACAACTGTTGCGCATCAAATCGGCCCACTGCACTACCATGAAAGCATTTCACCTCGTTATTCAAAACTTCCAAATTAGGTATAGAAACTGCTCGTGCGCCGTTGCTTAAGAGTATATTCTTGTTTTCTTGTGATGCATTGGTATCATGCGCCTGTTTTTCCACGCGAATAGTGCCCCGATAGTGTGCTTGAGCGGAATCTTTAAGAGCTCCCTTCATCACCAAACTACTCCGCGTATGAGCATCGAGATGATGCTGCACCGTAGTGATGGTAGCTTGATGATCTCCTGATAAAAGATAAGCCCCATGAATGCGTATATCAGATCCTTGGCCGCGTAAAATAGAATTGATGTTTACACAAGCATCAACATTCACGATCAATACGTACACGATAAGCATTGCATCACGCTCAACATAAAAAGAAAGATGCACATCCGTTACTGCTGTATGCTCATCAAATATAAAAGTATATGTTTGTTGTTGATTGGGACCAACAATATATTCGCGCTTACCGTCAAGCATATCTTTCATTCTATTTTTTTATCGGACAATGCTGTCAGCTTAAGAAAAATTATTACCAAATCCCGTTCGCCCTGAGTGTTTTTTGTCTTCAAAAAATGTATCGAAGGGTAATCCCTGCTTAAAATTCTCTTTCGAAAAGAATATAGAAAAATTTTCACAAGATTAACCCTTCGATACATTTTCCTGCGTAAGAACTTCGGAAAACACTCAGTGCGAACGGAGCAGGGAGAGATATATTTTTTTTTACTATGTTATCCAATTGAATTTTCCATTTCCATCGCAATAAGACGATTAATTTCTACCGCATATTCCATCGGCAATAATTGTACAAATGCATCAATAAATCCATTCACAATCAAGGCACGCGCTGACTGTTCATTGAGTCCCCGGGATTGCAAATAAAAAAGCTGCTCATCGCTCACTTTACTCACGGATGCTTCATGTTCAACAGTCACCCGATCTTCTCGCACATCAATGGTAGGATAGGTATCAGTTTGTGATTGTTCATCAAAAATAAGCGCGTCACATTGCACTTTTGATTGTACACTATGCGCACCCTTAATAATTTTCAACAGCCCCCGATAACTTGATCTGCCACCATCTTTGCTAATCGATTTTGCAATAATGTTTGAGGTTGTATATGGCGCCAGATGAATAATTTTACCTCCAGAATCTTGATGCTGCCCAGCCCCTGCTATCGCAAGAGAAATAATTGAGCCTTTTGCGCCCGATTCTTTGAGTACAATGCATGGATATTTCATCGTCACTTTGCTGCCAAAATTACCATCTACCCATTCAACGCGCGCATCTTTATAGGCGATCGCACGTTTAGTAACCAGATTGTAGACATTATTGGACCAATTTTGAATGGTGGTATACCGAATGTGCGCTCCGGGCAAAGCTACCAATTCAACGACGGCACTGTGTAATGAATTTTTTTTATAAATGGGAGCACTGCACCCTTCAACATATTCAACAAAACTTCCTGGTTCGGCGATAATAAGCGTCCGCTCAAATTGACCCATCTGAGATGAATCAATGCGAAAATATGCCTGCAAAGGCATATCGATACGAATTCCTGCCGGTACGTAAACAAAACTGCCTCCACTCCACACGGCGGAATTAAGTGCAGCAAATTTATTATCGTGAGCGGGAATGACGGTAGAAAAATATTTTTTCACTAGATCTGGATGATCTCGCACGGCGGTAGACATATCGCAAAAAATAACGCCTTGATCTGCCCACCGTTTTTTCAGATTTTTATAAATGACCTCAGAATCAAATTGTGCACCCACACCAGCAAGGAACTTTTGCTCTGCCTGCGGAATGCCTAATTTTTCAAAAGTAGCCTTAATTTTTTCAGGAACATCGGACCATTCTGTTTGTTGTTGCGCAATTGGTTGAATGTAATAATAAATGTCATCGGGATCTAAATCAGTTAAATCTGCCCCCCAAGACGGCATCGGCTTGCTTTCAAATATATCCAATGCGGCAAGACGAAATTCAGTCATCCAGGTAGGTTCATTTTTTTTTGAGAAATTGCTATCACAATTTCTCGATTAAGGCCTTTTATACTCACTATAGCCCTTAGCTTCTAAAACATATGCAACACTGGCATCACCAGAAAGTAGGATGCAACCATCACGTAATACATGAACATGATCAGGAACAATATAATTTAAAATCCGTTGATAATGAGTGATGAGAATAATACTCATGTGTGGGTTTTCTCTGCGTGCAAGCTCAATGCCTGCCGCAACAATTTTGAGCGAATCGATATCTAATCCAGAATCGATCTCATCAAGAATTGCTATTTTAGGCTGCAACATTAATAACTGCAGCAACTCAAGTCGTTTTTTTTCGCCACCAGAAAAGCCAACATTTAAAGCTCGGCTGGTAAATGCCGGATCTATATCCAATTGCGCACAGCGATCAAGGAGAAGCTTATGAAAATCAGCAACGGGAATATGGTTTCCCGTAACGGCCATATATGCTTCTTTCAAAAAAGATGATACCGAAACGCCGGGAATTTCCAATGGATGCTGAAAACTCAAAAATAAACCCTGCCGCGATCGCTCATGAACAGGCATACTGCTCAAATCTTGACCATTCCAGGTAACTGTTCCCGCCGTAAAGCTATAATCAGGATGCCCCATAAGCGCGTAGGCCAATGAACTTTTACCCGATCCATTGGGCCCCATGATGGCATGAATAGTACCGGATTCAACAGAAAGTGAAATATCTTTAAGGACCGGTTTATCTAAAACAGAAACAGAAAGGTTGTTAATTGATAAAAATACTGATTTTTCCATAACATTAGTATAGCAGCAAGCGATGGGTATTGAAAGGCCACTCCATTCAGAACAGCTGATTCTGAATATAAATTCTGACAGAAATATAACATCTCAATTGACCAACCAATGAACAAGTGGTATTCTTGCAAATAAATACAGATGAAATTATATTAATTAGGGTAAAATTCTTATGACTTTGTTCAAACATTTTGCAACTCTCGTTCTCCTTGTACTACATATGACAACTTCGTGCGGAAAAGTCTTGCAAAAAAAACCTGCTCAACCTTCAGAAAAAAAAATCTTCCATCTATTCTTGTATATCTCAACGGAAAAACAAGACAATTGCCATCCACAAAGCCAAGCAAGTCCTTGTCTTAAATTTAAACTGTTCAATCCAAAAAACCGTACTGTAATGGTACCCGCAAGACCTTTACCACAAAAAATGTTTACACATTGCGTCAATGAATCGGTCTTAAAACTTGAAACAGATAACTATATATTCCATTGTACTTGCAAAACCAATCGTGAGCTTCCTGGTACAACTTTTAAAGAACAATTGAAAAACGCTCAAGATCAACAATGCCAAGCTCAACACCAAGCTACTTTAGATTTCTTAAAACAACGCGAGAAAGCTCTTGATTTACAATGTTTAACCGAGACTAATTAACTATGAATTTTGTAACAAGATTGCCTTTATTGGGCGCCTTTTTATCTTTATTAATGATTTGTTGTGCATCCAACACGATGGAGCAAAAACAAAAAATTACGCTCAGTAGTCCTTATGATCACGATCGACTGAGGTTTACGGTGAAAAAGGGAATCATCGAGCTAGCAGAAGAAGCCAAAGTTTGCTTTGGGTCTCCAGCCTTGATTGAAAGAATAAATTATGCAGGAATCAAGACCTATCCCAACGATCTTCTTGTACCAGTCAGAATTCTCATTTCTGATGGCAAAGCCAATGTGAATGGCGAAACTCCCCAGATTGATTGGACACAAGAAACTCCGCTCTGCATCAAAGAACCAATCATCCTCACATCAGCTGCGGAAATTCAAAAAATAGATGATATGCCTCAAAAAAGTGGTGGTCTATCTGGAATAGAAAAACGTAGAAAAATCGCAATACAAAAAGATGCTTTTGAAAAAATTAAAGATCTTGTATTTCCACCCGCTATCCCCGTACGCCATCTTGAATCCACACACTTTTTAACAGCAAGAGCCTTTGATGAGTGTGTTGATTATCAGTTATCTTTTGATAATCATGCAGAATTGAACCATCTCTGTAATTCTAAAACATTCGATATATTGAGCATTCATGATCAAAGCATACAAGAAAAAATAACATCACTAAAATGGCTACAGCGGCGCCCCGTTCAAGAAAATAATGATGATACCGAATCATTAGAACAATATATTGATAGCCTTAAGGCCGATATCCAAGCAGCATCTATAGAGAATGTATATGAAACTGCCGAATATCTTGAAAATAATGACATCATTATGGGAAATGACTCTCAGGTTGATGGAGAACGAAATCATGGGTTTACTTTCAACCCACATTTTATTGCTTATTCCGATTCAGCTATTATTCCTGGACCACATGCTCAAATAAATCCACGGGAACGCGCATTCAATCATCACAACCTCAAAAGACCATTTGATCTTATAATAAACAGACAAATAGCATCCTCCTTCGCCAAGGCTACGGCGGACAAGTTCCCTATAAAAAAAAGACGTTTGATATAGAGCCCTCAGAGAATCATATTTTATTGACTATAAGGATCTTTTATTATGACTACATTTAAAGTTTTTACGCTATCGATACTTTTAATTACTTCCGCAGCAATCGTCTGCATGGAACAAGCTGCAACCACAAAAAAGCTGCCTGCTGCTTATGACATTATGATTTCAACAGCACATTCTTTCCGTGGGAAATGTGTTGAATGTGACATGATGCCTATTGGAACCTTAATTGCAGTCAACAGTGCATTCCTACCTTTAAATTCTCTTTTGACCAGCAAAAATGGCCGATTGGATATTTCTACCAAAAGCGCAATTTTTCATTTTGAACTCATAAAAAACCCCGATCTGCCAGGCGAAACAGTCACAGAACAGTTGAGTGACGTCCAAAAAAAAATGAGGCTCGAACACGATCAAACCAGATTACAAAATAGAGAATCCAATCGCCAGAAATTCTTAACTGAAGAAGCTAAAACGCGGAATTAAGTAGGCTAAAACAACTTATAGTTCCCCATTCAGCACAATTAAACCCATAAAATAGAAAGATTGCCCTTATGACTCAATGTAAATCTTTTGCAGCATTAATAGTTGTTTTACCTTTCTTATTCCCCTCTACGGCAATGCAAGGAATGGAACAGGTACAACTCTTTGAAAATAAGCGTCCTACTATTAAAGCAGAAATATGGTTTAAGCCCAATAAATCTGCCTTTTATTTCACTCACCAATCAATTGCTCAAGATCTCACATCAAAAGGCATAACTACTCCCATAGTTCCCATAGGGCTAAAAATCGATAAGGTGAATGTTATTGACCCGAATGGCACGACCATCAATTGGAAAAAGGAAATTCCGGTATTAGTTCGATCTTATGAAGAGCAACAACAACTACTACCAAAAAAAACTCTTACTACTGCAGAAATCTTAACAGGATGTTTCGCTATAGATAAGCTAACTTTCCCCAAACGGTTACCTGCGGAATTAGCTCTCCATTGTTCAAACGAAACAGAACGTTGCTTCACCATACATGGATTTCCTGTAGAAGCAACTTTTAAAAGCAATGGTATTTTTCATGAAGAATACGAAAAATCCATGGCTGAATTCTTTGACCATCCCTGTGGATCATTGTCTGGTACAGAAAAGGATAGTTTAGTCGCTCAAAATATTATGACACGTCAACCAACTCAATTGTCCACGGACATTAATAGGTTAACGCATCTACAATGGCTTATTCATATGATACAAGCTCCCTGCCCTTTCGGACACGGTCCTCAAGGCTGTTCAAATAAAGAACGCTTTCTGGAATTGATCAAAAACAACAAACTTCACTCTTGCCTTACGCCAAAGCATAAAAATACAACTACCTTATTCCTGAATCGCCAAACGGGGTTGGTGCGCAAAGAACCATATAGACAATTACTAGCTGCTCTTGGAATTTTATCAATCAAACGACCGCAAACTACACCTAGACATCGCTGCAAATCGGAACAAGTTGATATAGAAAGTAAATTGCTTATTGATCAGCATGATCAACCATTACTAACGGTTCTTGATATTTTGTCAGTCAAATCACGACACATTATGCCGAAACACTTTTCAAAATCTGAACAAGTTGAGATGCTAAACAAGTTGGTTATTGATCAACACGATCAACCACTCCCCACCATTTCTGAACAAAATGCAGATCTTATCCTTGAAGAATGTCTCGTAGAAATGGAAGCCGATAAAATACTTGATGAATGTTTTGATGAATTTCAAACAAACAATCAACAGAATGGGGAATTACATTCTCGCAATAAAGATTTGCATCATTACGCCGATGAATGTATTTTATTTTAGTTGTATAAAAAAAGACGCACATAATTCATTTTTACACATAAGGATTTCTCATATGATCTCATCATTGTTCACAAAAAAATATCTTCTTGCAGTTGTAGCATTACCATTTGTTCATATGACAGCAGTATGTATGGAAACAGCAGATACTGTAAAAATAGATGGAATGATTAATATTCCTCAATTTGACCTTAAAGGTATTCGCAACCAGCCTGGTCATATTCCAGTTGGTATAACTACGCAAATCCCGAACAGAGAAAGCCACCTATGGTGTACAGCCTATAAGCCTTTACCCTTGGCACAACTTGCTGGATGCACAGATGGTTCTATTGTAACAATCGAATATCCTGCAGGCTATGATATCCTTCATCGGTATCAACCAGCTGGCTACATCCTCGTCTTAACATGCAAACCAAATGGGAAGAAATCATTTTCAGATGAACTTTCTCGAGTTCTTCTGACATTACAAAAATAAATAAGTTTTTTGAGAATTGATTACAAAATAATGCGCGCGTATTCAGCTAAAGAAATAATTCCTTCTTTAACTTTATGCGCGCTATTTTTATGCCCTCCCCAATCTCACCCAAGCTTTTCGATTAAAAATTTCAAACAGAAAACTTATTATTATTATTTGATTTAGACATATAAAAACATTAATCTATAATAAGTACAATTCGAAAGTTTTTATATCCAAAAGGATTCAATTATGCAAAAAGCATCGAAAAATGTGGGCATTGCTCTTTTAGCACATTGCATGCTCTTTACACTTACAACACTCAGCATGGAGCTACCCACACAACAATTAGCTCTTGCGCCAAAACCTACCATTACAGCAGACCTCTATATTAAAAGAGATAAAACTCGCTATACGGGAAAAGCTCTTATTGCAAAAGTAGAGGATATGGGAATCAAACCAAAGGGCTCTACATTGCCACAAACACCATTTGTCCCAATAGTTATGATGGTAGATAGAGAAAATGGCAATGGTGGCCATTCATGGGAGAAAACACCGCCAAAGGCAATTCAAAAATATGAAATTAAACAAATAAAGAATGCTGGAAGAGAAATAAACACCGAAGACTATTTCGACCTAATGAAAAAAACGTTTTGCCACTCGCTACCTGCTGATTTTCTTTATTGTTGCAATAATGAATCAGTGCTGCACTTCACTGCTTTTGGATATCCTGTTGTAGCAACCTGCCGCAAACATCCTTCATCTGATGACAAATCATTTGCCGAAGCTTTTGAAGAACAGATTGAGCAGTTTAAGGCAAAACCAAACTTTGTTGCTGATATGGGCAACTTCGCCACAGAGCGACAAGAATTAATCGATGCAAAAATATTCACAAAACATAAACACCATGGTCGCAATGGATTTATCTCTATGGAACACCTGTTTTTTGAAAAGAAAAAGCAACTTTATGGATCTCAATTCAATTATGTTACGCAACGACAACGTGACGTAAAACCATCTTATGCTCATGCATCCACAGAAAAAATTGAAAAGGAAGATGAAACAAGTGATGAAAGTAGCTCCAGCCAGGAAGATCCTCAAGCTTGCGCAATATCATAAAGCAATTGACCTAAGTTGTGACCTATTAATTATATTCTTACCTCCGTTCGCCCTGAGTGATTCTATGAAGCGTAGCGAAGTAGAATTGTATCGAAGGGTTAGTCTTAACTCTATTAAAGTTTTTTTTGTTGTACACCTACGTTTTATCTGAAGATTACCCTTCGATACATTTTTTGAAGACAAAAAACACTCAGGGCGAACGGAGGCGGAATAAATCTCTATAGCTCATAATCTATGGATTAATTAATGCAAAATTTCTCGACAAACTAGAAAAACAACATTACACAAGAATACGCATAAGATCGCTCAAAGAAATAATTCCTTCTTTAACTTTATGCGCGCCATCTTCTTTCAGAGTTTTCATACCATCAGCGATTGCTTGATTATAGATATCATCAAACCGTGGATTAGTGATAATTAATGCGCGGAGTGCAGAAGATATTTCCAACAACTCAAATATTCCAATTCTTCCTTTGTACCCCAACCGATCACATGATGCACACCCCGGCGATTCATAAATAATATCGTCATCAATATGTAGTGCTTTTAAAAATCTTTTTTCTTCTGTTGTTGCAGCACGCGTATGCCGGCAGTCAACACACAATTTACGAACTAAGCGCTGCGCTAAAATGCCCGACAATGCCGCATTGAGAAGGAATGGTTCAATTCCCATATCCATCAAGCGCATAATAGCACTCGGCGCATCTGCAGTATGCAAGGTGCTTAAAACAAGATGTCCTGTTAAAGCTGCTTCAACAGCAATACGGGCTGTCACTTTATCCCTAATTTCTCCCACCATGATGATATCAGGATCCTGACGCACCAAAGAACGTATCCCTTTTTCAAAGGTAAAACCTGCAGGGATATTAATTTGCGCTTGGGTAACACCGTCTAATGAATATTCAACTGGATCTTCCAGTGTAATAATATTGCATTCTGAACTATGTAAAAAAGAAAGGGCTGCATAGAGTGTTGTTGTTTTGCCAGACCCAGTAGAGCCTGTGACCAAAAAAAAACCACTGTGGCGTTCCATCAACTGTTTGAACCTGGCAAGCATATCGGCTTCAAAACCAAGACTTTCTAAGGTGATTGTTTGTAAAACGCGATTTAAGATACGAATTACCACCTTCTCGCCATACAAACAGGGAAAGGTTGAGACCCGCACATCAATTTCATTATCGTCGTGCTGAACATGAAATTTGCCATCTTGGGGGATTCTTCGCTCAGTACTATTAAGCGATGCTAAAATTTTAAGGCGAGCAATAATTGCTGCACTCAGCTGCGCAGAGAATGGAGTTTGGTCAATTAAAATGCCATCGATACGGAATCGAACGCGCAATTCTTCACGCGTTGGTTCAAGATGAATATCAGAAGCACGGCGTTCAATAGCATCATTCAATAATGTTTCAACACGGGCAACAATTGATTGATCCTCGATACCGTCCGCTTTTTTATTCAAAAGAATCTCCTTCATCTTCATCCTTGATCAACGGATAAGGAGCTTCATCGTCGGATGCATATGAAACCAGATTATCTTCATCTTCCATCATCTCAAATTCGCTTCTTAAAAGCTGCTCCTCGCGGATATCTTCATCGGTATTATCTTCGGTATCAGCTTTATCATAATACTCTTCTACCGCATCACTGATATCACGCGCAACACCAACATAAAGACGAATGTCATATGAAACATTTTCACCAATCTCAAACAAAAGATCTGAATTATCAGGATTAGCTGCAATGACAATCATCATATTTTCATCAACCTGGAGCGGAATAATTTTATTTCTGAGCAACATGCTTTTGGAAAACATATGTAAAAGATGCCGCTCAAAAAAATATCCCACGACATCAAATGATGGTACGTGGTAATATTCGGATAACGCTTCAAGCAACTGCTCTTGCTCAAGAATTCCTTCACTGAGCAAAAATTCATCAAACTGCTCAACATCGGATTCATCATACGCAGTGAGCAACTTAATAGCATCTTCAGCGGTAATCAATTTAAGTGTGACCATAACTTCTAAAAAACTCGCTTCAAAACCTTTTTGTATGCTCACTACATTTCCTTTATTTTTTTATGCCACTTTCAATCCGATTAAAAATCCAACAACACAGCTGATGGTTGCAGGAATGTTGGCCTTCACCCATTCTACCAACAATGCATTATAGCTCATTCCCATCATGGGGACAGACTGTAACCCAAGCATGTCATGTATTTTTTGTATGTTGAACGATACTGCAATATAGTCAAAATGCTGCAATACAGCCATTCCAATCAGCAGTAAAACTAAAGCAATAAAATACTCACTATATTTTTTTAAAAGAAAACCAATAATAAAACCGATTGCCCCAAAAATACTGACATCAACCAATATATTTTTATCAATGCCAAGCCGATGTGCAATTGTTTCGGGTTGCATTGCATTCTTTAATGATTCCACCAAACTGGTTTGGGGAATTTGCGGAATAACTTCTACAATCTGTTCTTCATTAAGCATAATAACTTTCCTTTCAAGATATTTCTTATACTTCTAGTTTAAGTATAATGACCTAAATGCTTTACAATCAAGAAAAAACAATTAAATCAAAAAAAGAAGCGTCTCAAAGACGCTTCTTTCTAAATTTTCGCTCGCAACAATAAAGCTTATTTAATCATAGCCTTAAGTGCTTTGCCTGGTTTAAATTTTGGAACCTTTTTAGCAGCAATCGTCATTTTTTGACGAGTCACTGGGTTAATTCCAACACGGCTTTTTCTTTTCATTACTGAAAAAGTTCCAAAGCCAGTAAGAACAACCTGTTTTCCTTGCTTCAATGCTCCACTAATAGCAGAAAGAACTGCTTCTAACGCTTCTTTGCAAGTCGCTTTTGATTGCTTAGTAGCCTTAGCCATTGCTTCGATTAACTTTGCCTTGTTCATAAAAACATCCTTTACTTATTAACCCACGGCAAAGCAAACAGTAATAAAACGAATACTATCTGTAAACTAGCCATAGTAACATGTGTTGTCAAGTATTTTCTGTAGACATTATCTCATTAAGCTCTGACCGAGCGATCAGAACATGGCTTTATTACTAAAAAACTTTTTTTGAGACAGGTGAAAGCTAACAGACTCGACTTTTTATTTTATAGCCCTCCGTCGCTATCCGCCTTCGCTGAATCTACGGCGGACATGGCTATGGCGGGCAGCTTTCGCCTTTACCAAACAGTCTTAATATAAATTTTTATATCAATCATTTGAAAAAACTGGCCCTACTTCGCTCTACGAGCTACGAAGGGCAGGCCGCGCCGGACGACTGCGTCCGCCGTAGCTTTACGCGTAGGCGGAAGCCTTGGCGAAAGCTGGTGCCGAGAGCCGGACTCGAACCGGCACGAGTTTACACTCGAGGGATTTTAAGTCCCTTGCGTCTACCTATTCCGCCATCCCGGCACACCCAATTCCCCTTATTCTTAGCCGGGGTCCCCATTGGAGGAGTCCCGACGAAAATGGGGTAAAAGTCTGGAGGCGGCACCCGGATTTGAACCGGGGATCAAGGTTTTGCAGACCCATGCCTTACCACTTGGCTATGCCGCCACATACGATCATTTCAATGCAATTATTCATAGAACATTTCTAAATGTAGCATAAACAATGTATTCTGCAAGCTTTTTTAGCCAGCAAAAGCCATTGGGGAGCTCTTTTTACACTCCCCAGCCAGGTCTATTCTAAAAAATGATTTTGATACATACAAATGATAGGAAACAAGCAGCAGATAACTATTTTCCATAGCTATAGCAAAGAGAAGATTGTTTTTATTCTTTCAGTAGATGCGTTTTGTCATTCAGCAACGAAAATCTATCATGCTCTTTATTGAAATGAGACAAAGATGGGAAATGTTGAGACGTCCACTCACTATACGCGATTTCTGAAAGACGTGGTTGTTGCTTTGTCTTGAGAGTTGTATCTGGCACAACACGCGAAGTTTTAAGGTCACCAAAGCATGCGTAACTTGCCGCAAGAATAAAACCCGCTCCCATAATCTTTGCACACCCTTGCGGATTCTCTTGTAATAAATCTGGAAATACTACACAAGGTGGAACTATCACAAATAGGGCACCTGCTACGCCAAAAGTAAGCGTTCTTTTTAAAGGAGAAGATAAGTTCGTTTTTTCTTCCGCCCCCAATAAACTCAAAGAGAGTAAACAGACAACAATAGATCCGACAATTTTTTTTACCACCATAATACAGTCTCCCATAGTATTACCGCATTCAATTAATTTTGCTTATACTTTTTGTTTCGCAAGGCGTATTCATATTACAGATCCCATAAGCAGTTCCGCCCAATACTCCAGCTGCTGCCAACGCTGATGTCAGGGGATCAAAAATAATATCCGTTGGATTTATCTGTGTAATGACATTGATCATTGTACCTGTTGCCTCAGCTCCAAGATTCTTACCCATATCCTTAACACCTGTTTGGCACATTGTTTGACCAACTTTTACGAGCCCTGATATCGCGCTATCAACTGGATCTTGGAATGGAATAATATTATCATTACCAGCAATAGTTTCTCTCACTACTTTTTGCGTTGTTTTATAGGCAGATTTTTTAGCCGCATCTATGTATGTTTCTGATGAGCAAAGTGCACTCTTTATACCCACGCCACGCTGTTTCAACACAGTAAGTGGAATACCAAGAAGTGCGCCAAGACAAAGTCCTTGACCTGTATTTGCAATCAGAGACTTAAACTTTTCTTCGCCAGTTGGCATACGATGAGCAGTGAAAAATTCTTCATCATTTCTAAAATGTGCTTTTATTTTCGGAGAAATAGCTTCAAGAGTTTCCCATTCAGACGTAGAAAGATCAATCTCTGTGTTCCCTGTTTTATTAAAATGCTGATACATTTTCTTCAATAATTGTTGCTCTCGTCCATTCATGGTGTAAAACGCTCTTTCATCAGCAGAAAGATAGGTCGGTGAAATATGACGAAATAAATCTTCATTTCGCTGTTCTTTTACTCGATCCTGTCGTATAAGCTGTGTTATTTTTGGACCATCTAACAATTCTTGGCGTTCGTTTGCAGAATAATTCAACTGCTTTGCCCTCTGCATATCTAGAAGAACCACATAAGAATAGGGATTATAATGGGCCACATAATCGAGATCAGTAAGAAGCCTCTTCTGGGCTTGCGGCGTTTTGCAGTAAAATTTGGCATATGCTATTTGTTCTTCTGGAGATCCTTGCGCGATACGCTTAATTTCTTGGCATTGTGCCACCTCTGGTGAACCAATAATTATCCCAGGAGCTGGAGTAGCAGATAATCCTTGAAAACAATCATTTTCAGGGGATAATACTGGCGCAGATAATGTTTTATGTCCATTAGATGGTAGTGCTGAGATGTTAAAAAATGTATTATGATCCTTGTTCATGCCATTAGATGGCATAATAGGACCATTTTTATGCTTGAAAATAGGCTGTAAGCCCATATTGGTACCATTTTTATGATGTGGCAACATCATGCCCAAAAGCGGGCTTGATGCTACCAAAAGTAGCGTAAATAGCTGTTTTTTAAATACCATAATCCCTAACTCCTCATATAAATAGAGCTTTATCTCCCCTAGAATATATATTCTCATATTTTAGCAATTGTGTCAATCTGAATTATTGGGCCAGGAAAATCGAGAGTGCTTTTACAAACATGCCCCACCCACAGGCTGAGAGGGTAAAATAACCTGCTACAGCGCACACACTGCCAGAAATCTGATGTTTTAACCAGGCTAACGAGGCATTTCTGCCTGTGTTTAATTCTTATTAAATTTTATAATATTATTGATTATTTGAATCAATTTGCGTCATGCTCAAAACTGATAGTATTATGTATCTAAAAAAAGAGGCTTCTCATGAAAAAATATCTTTTGTTGGCTATTATCGGGCTCGTTGGCGCTTCATTACAGACCATGGAGCGAGATCCCAGAAAAATGGAGCAACTCCGCAATCAAAGAGCACGATTTGAACAACAGGAACGTAAATTAGCAGATTTCGAAAATTTCTTGAGAAATGAGTGGCTTACTATCCGTCAGCTTAACGATGCTCCATGGTTTGGGTCATTCGACAAGAACCCAGGATTTATCACCTTGGCAGAAAGAGCATTTTCTAAAGCAAAGGAATGGAAGATTGATCTTGATACGGTAAAAAGAATATTTAGTAAGGTAATATTTGATATTATGATAATGAAGAAATACGGCGTACAAGAAGGAACTCTTGAGTTTGCCAACAGTAAAGCACTCGAATTAAAAAAAATAGAAAAAGAAAAAGCTATGTATCAACAAGTAGGCGAGAATTATCCAGGACCTTCTGCCTTCTACACCAATCAAATCTTGAACAATATTGCGGGCCGATAAATTTAATATAAGACAAGCCTAACTGTATAAGTTGGGCTTGCCTTATTAAAAAATCTTACCGATCTTAGCGCATGATCTGAAAAAACCTGCTCCAGCCAACACGCTGCCAGAAATTAATCGGATGCTTAATCAGATCAACAATTCGCGCCTAATTGAGTTTAATCATTATTAATATTATAATATTATTGATTACTTGAATCAATTCATGCCATGCTCAAAACTGATAGTATTATGCATCTAAAAAAAGAGGGTTCTCATGAAAAAATATCTTTTGTTGGCTATTATCGGGCTCGTTGGCGCCTCGTTACAGACCATGGAGCGAGATCCCAGAAGAATGGAGCAAATCCGCAATCAAAGAGCACAATTTGAACAACAGGAACGTAAATTAGCAGATTTTGAAAATTTCTTAAAAAATGAATGGCTTGCTATGCCTACAGTGTATAATAAAACTCCGTGGATGGGATTTGGTGGGAACGTAGGACTTGTGTTATTAGCAGACGCGGCAATTTCTAAGGCAAAAGAATGGAATATTGATCTTGATACAACAAAAAAAATATTTGCTGACGTAATACTTCATATTATGATAATGCAGAAATATAGTGTAGAAGAAGGAAGTCTTGAATTTGCCCATTACTTAGAAAAAGAGGCTGTAAATCAACGAGTTGCCATAAGCAACTTCATTGATCTTATATTTCCTCGTTACTGGTAAATTTAATTTAAACAAAAGGACTTTTTATGAAAAGACATATATTGATGATAACTGTTGCCGCCTTATTTTTTGGCACTCAGGTAAACGCAATGGATCAAAAAAAGAAAAGAAGCCCAATTCCGAAGCTTCTTAGACAATATGATATATCGGAATAATATGCCTGCTACTCCTGCTGGAGAGGATAAAAACGAATTTACCATAAAACGAATAAGAGATTGGGCAAAACGTTGTGGTCTTCAACCCGCACAAGCAAGAAAAATATATCGTGACTTTAGCTTGGACTCTGGCGTACTTATGAGGGGTGTCGAACGAACAGACCCAAACTTCAATGAATTAAAAGCACAACTCGCAAGACAGTATGACTCTCAAATCGATGCATCGGTGCTCGAAGTTTTTCCTGAAGATTAAAGAAAAAATAGCATGTTTTTCGTAATAAAGCCCCAGTACACATAGTATCGGGGCTTTATTTTTTATCAAAATTGTTAATTTTTAGCGCATGATCTGAAAAAACCTGCTCCAACGAACACGCTGCCTCAACCGTTACTCGCTCAGCAGAATGGATCGTTGCAATTTTTTATGATTTGGAGAATCAAATGCCATATCTTGCAATCGTGGCAACTGAAAACTATTCTTTAAATCTGAGGCCAAACGGGACATTGACTTCTTTTTTGTCTCTGCTTTTTCACCGGAAATTATTTGTTCCCTATAAACCGGTCTAAATTTTTTCAACCCTAAACGATACTGAGTTTCATCCGCCAACAATATCAATCCTGCCATACCTGCTCCAAAGAGTGGCCCAACAGCAGCTGCTTTTCCTATCTCATCATAATTTGAACCAGAATATATCCCTTCTAATAGCATTATCCCACCAAGTAAACCACCAAAACCCATAAAACCCTTGGCCATTTCAAGCCGAGATTCTTGCTGTAAAAGATCTTCAGTAACTTGAACATTAACACGCAAATGAGTACGCTGCAGCAATATATTTGCTGGCACACTATCCATTCGATCAAATTCAGCAGAACTAAAATTCATTAAATTAAATTGCTTAGGATCATATGTTTTAAATTCGCGCTTTTGCCATTCGTTCCAAACAGAATAATCTCTTAAAAGATCAGACAAACGATGTGATGCTCCCACGGTTGCTGTCATCAAAACTTCAGTCAACCCTTGCCTCTTTTGCGTATCTAAAAAGAAAATGTCGGTCATCATGAGAGCATTTTTCATTTGTGAAAACTGCTTCCTCCCTAAAGTCTCGTTCCAACGTTCTAAGTCTTTATCACTATATTTATAACAATTATCACAATATTTCTTATGTATTTCTTGATGTGTAGGCCTATCTTTCCAACTTCCATCTTGATTTCTAGGCTGCGATACTAATTCTGCGATCCATTGGTGCTTGTCCTCTACAAAAGATTTTCGTTCTTCCCAGGAAGCTTTACCAAGATTTATTTCTCGAACAAGACAGTGTAGTTTTTCAACTTCTTCAGCCTCAGCAGTCTGCTCTATACGTTGTACCAGTTGTTTTTCGGGCAAATTAGCTTGCAGCACGTGACGTATAAGACAAAATTTTTCGCCATCCCAATAGTCCTCTTTCTGAACATCATTTTCCATGGCTCCAAGAGAAATAGCCAAAGACCCAACCAGAACACACATTATATAATTTTTAATAGTCATACTTGCCTCATATTCAAGGATATTTATGCACTATCTTAACTTTATCACAAATTCACAATGTGTCAAATGGAAATATTTTAGACTAAAATAGCATGAAATAAGGCCATTGGCTACCCTATTTTGGGTACAATGGCCTTATTTTTGTTCAAACAATAGAGTTAACGCATTATCTGAAAAAACCTGCTCCAGCGAACACGTTGCCAGAAATTAATCGGATGTTTAATCAGATCAACAATCCACCATGATTCATCGCTATCAATTGACCAAATACGGAAAATAATTCTGCCATGAATTTCATTACCGTTAATCGGACCGAAGAAACGACAATCTTTACTACCCAAGCGATTATCACCCATGCACCAGTATTCATTTTCACCAAGTTTTATATAGAAAACATCAGATTTGTTCCAATTATTGCTTGTTTCATCGGGAGATGATGTACCCGTTTTTGATGGCAATGGTGTTCCGGGAACTAATAATTCAATATTCCCATGAATATCATGAACAATACGACTCTCATTAAAATCATAAAATGGTTGCTCTTCATACGCAGCAGTAGGATCGTAAGAACGCCAAGTTGTTTCTGACTCTAAACGTTGTTGCGTATAGCGCTCAACAGCAACCTTATCAACACGGTAACCGCGAGAAGCTTTTTGTACTTCTTCTTCAATCTGGTCTTGTAATACCGCAAAGTCTTGACGATACACATGAATAAGTGGATATGCATTAATGTATGATTCATCGAGCTTGATACCATTACGGTATATCACGGGCTTGCCATCTTCAATCACGCCGCGTATTACATCTCCAGGAATACCGATCACTCGTTTTGTCCAATTTGAAGGGCCCCACACATATCGCTGGAAAAGTCTCATAAACGGATTGGTTGAATAGACAAATTCAGGATCATTAAATGCAATAATTTCTCCATGGCGCGGATTGCGAAAAACATACGAAAATTTATCAGCAAAAAAACGCTCACCGACTAACATGGTGGTTTCCATAGATCCAGTTGGCACTTGATACAATCCAAAAATGAATGTCCGAATTAAAAAAACAACGAGGAGTAAAAATCCAAATTCTACGATTTGTGCTACTAAACCTTGTTTTTTATGATGTTTATGATGAGTCATAGAGATTCCTTATATTATTTATACTTTCACTAAGTCATTCGTGGTAAACAGTGCATTTAACCCAATCTCCACTACCGTTACGATCGGGTGCCCGTTAAAGATTTATCTTCAGGTCATTCGTGGTAAATAGTGCATGGGATTGATACGTTTTCCATCTTCATACACTTCAAGATGAAGATGCGAACCATCCTTGCCTTTTTTGCGTATAAATCCTGTTTCGCCAACCGTTCCAACAACCGTTCCTTGTTTTACTTTTTGTCCAGCATGCACACGGATTACGTGTAAATGGGCATACCGTGTTGAGAGTGCATTTGAGTGCTTGATGAGAACAGTATTGCCATATCCCGCTTGGAAACATGCCTCAGTTACCGTCCCTGCTCGCGCTGCTTTCACTGCAGTACCTTTTATTGCAGCCATATCAATTCCATGATGAAATCCCCACGCTCCATCAAGCCGTTTACGCGGCCCAAATAATGAACTTAACCAAAACTTACTCGGATCAATAGGCCACATCAGACCACATTCTTTAATTGGTCTTCGTGATGTAACAATCTTTTTCATCTCTTGAGGTTGCTGATTACTTACTGAAGGTTTTTCTGCTTTGCTCGCCTTGTTGCTCTGCTTATTGGCAGATCTGCTTTGTGTGGCTCTATGAGAATTTTCTCTTTTGTGTTCTTGTTCTTGAATCAGCATGGTAGGAGTATAATCGGACCATCGATCAATATCAATTGCCGTCATTAACGCATTAAGCTCCTGGGATTCGATGTAATCTAATGTTGATTGCTTAAGGTAATCAGGTTGTCTATTAATAATCACAAAAGAATCATCCGCATACTCATCATCATTATCAGGCGCATCACTACATTCTGCGGCTGCAATATCATTGAGCATAATTGATGATTCTTCAAGCATTTCTTCTGGCTCATCGCACAATTCAGAAGGTTCATTTTCTTGCATATCTTGCATGATAACACCATCATCAGAGGAACTCTCATCATCTATTTTCTTCTGTAATATGGCGATTGATTGCGCATATTGTTCTTTTAAAACAAAAAGTTCCTGCAAGTGACGACAAAAAAAACGATATTCAATAAAAAGAAGTATCATGAGAACCGTCATGATACTTACAAAAAACAATATTATTATTGAATATACCCGGGCAATGCGTTTATGAGCCATATACAATTATAGTCCCTATAACAATACTCTGTGCATTATATAATCTGGATAGCATCCGCTTTGACCCAGCCAATCATAGTGCCATATTTAATTTTATGCCAATCTTTTCTTGATTCTTTTACTCTAACATTCTGAGCATAACTGAGCGGCGCAAGAATGTTAAAACTCTTATCAGGGCCAGCCATAAGCTGAGCTTCTTGTACAACGATCGCCCTGTTGCGTTGGTAATGGTGCAAACTCAGTATGGTGATGTACCACATTGCCATAATACTCATACAACCACGAGCAATATTTTTCATACGAGTATGTTTCCAGAAAGAAAGCATACATATAAACAGCCAACATAACAGCAATAAAATAAGTTGCACGCATAAAACAGAAACAGAAAGTGCATACGCGCTGACAAAAGAAATTGTTGCACTCCACCATGAAGAATCTGCATAGCCCATTTTTCTTAGAACTTCTTTTTTACTGCGCTCAATCAGATAATATTCATGTGGCGTTGCGCCAACTTGCGCACGATTCCAATAAACGAGCGCATATGAATAATCTTCTAAATAAAAAGAGCAGTTGCCCATGTTATACAACACCGCACGTCCCTTTTTATCCATTGAGTTATATGCATCCAATGATTTTTTATAATCTTTTTGCGCGTAATATTTATTTCCCCGCAAAAAAAATTCTTCATCGTTGCCGGCAGTTATGCCAACTACGATGAACATGCACATGCAAAAAAATGTTAAAGAGTTTTTTCTAATCGTTCCAACCATTCTTGAGCCATCCTACATAATTGATCGATATCTTTCTTATCTGATTGTGCATAGGCAGCGTGCATAATTCGTTCAAAAAATTCATTCCATTCCTGATTTTTTTTCACGCCAGATGCATCAATTATATCATCCAACTGCTGAAAAAGCTCAGTGAAAATAGCGTATAACGTGCCCGCATCATTATTTTGTATGCAATGAATTATTTTTCGACGCGCTGTTTTGAATGCGCGTCTGCGCATTAATCGTGCAGAATTACCCGTTAGGTAAATAAATTTTTCCCACATTATAGGATATGCACTATAGATGAGCGGCATCATAAATAATAACTGAAACACCCACCACGGTAAAGGCTCCCATTCTTGAACAGGGTACCACTCACCAATCACATTGATATCAGCAATATCGTTTTTAACTGTCTCTGACACCTCCAGCGCAGATGATACTACATGTGTTGGTGTTTCTTTTTTGACCATGACAGCTCCTGGCATGATTGAAACAGCAAGTGGTGATGTACGCAGTGTGACATATGCATGCCGTTCAACATCAAAATAGGTAAATAACTGTTCAGGAATTTCGCAGTCACCAGCTTGCATTCCTTGCACAATAAATTCAAATCTTTTTTTAGATAATTCATCTGCATGTTGTGGAGCAATGATGCTGTTATTTGAATCATAATATTTTAATTTTTTTGGCATCACCAAGGGAGACAGATTGATCGCTGATAAATTGCCACTACCTTCTATATCGATAGTGAGTACCATTCCTTCCCCTTCTTTTGCTATTCCCGGCTTTATTTCAGCAGAAATGCGTTCAAAAGAACCAACCGCATGCACCGTTTTATCATAATGGGGAAGAGGTAAAACTTTTACCGTGACAGCATTTGAATATACGCGCTTACGATCCACCCGATTATTAACAAACATAAAAAGGCTTCCCAATAAGTGGTTATCTTTTATAGGGATATCATATTCAGCATTATAGGCAGGAATAATAAATTCTCCTGCCTTTGTTGGATACATATCCCATCGCCACTGCGCATACCGATATTCAGCACCATCAATTTCTGCCGTCCCTGTTTCTAATTTTCCAACCTCTTTTTTATCAAATCCTGCATACTCGGGAACTCCAATATTATGCAATGAAAGCGATGAATCTTGATAATAAAAACGGATGGTACATCCCATTTTTTGTCCAACAACAACCGTTTCTTCATCAACCATCAATCGTAAAAATGCTTTAGTTGGCACACCCTGATTACTTTTATTTTTTTGTGCAACAATGCCAAGATCTTTCACCACCGAGACAGTAACTTGATTAGAAATGAGTTCTTGCTGTTGATGGGTAGTCACCGCAGGCCCCAGAGCGTAAGAACCGAGCGTATCAATCCGTACTTGATATGAATAGGTTGCGGTTGATTTACCGTTCACACTGCTCGAATACATACCAACTAAACCATGCGTAAAGCCGCCTAAGCCCTTCACCACCGGCGCCTGAACGGATCCATATACATTATCAATCACCACATCAATCGTGAATGGTTGCCCTACAACTACTTGATTGGCAGATCCACCATCAGTACGCAGTGACATTGAAATACCAGCGTTTAAAAAAGTTGCCACGCACATGACAATCATGCACACTGCAACCTTACCAACAATTTTGACCATTTTTTCCACCATGTTGACCAATTCTTGCTTCCATCAATCTTTTGTTAACCGCTTGATCTTTTAATTCTTGATTATCTAAAATGCCTGCAAGCCATGGATCATCTATTTTTTTACCGCGCGGATGTTGCCCTTCGTCTTGCTCTTGTCCGCCTGCTGATGATACACTACCTTTATCATTATTTTTTTGAGCATCAGTTTTTTTATCAGGAGCTTGCCCATGTTGCTGACCTTCTTCTCGATGTTGTGGATCCTGCTTGTTCTCATGCCCTTGAGCATTCTCGGATGTTTTATCAAAATCCTGTTGATGATCCCTCTTTTGATCTGGTGTACCCTGACGGTTGTTTTGTGCTTTATTCCGTTCATCTTTTCTTTTTGCATTGTCACCGCTACCTGCCTGCTTGGAATCATCACGTTGATCACCGGATTTGGACTGCTCATTTTGATTTGAGTTTTTATCTGAACCATTATTTTTTTGTTGCTTGTTTGATTTTTGATCTTGTTGGTTACCCTGTTTTCCATCGTCGTTACCATCTTGATTTTGCTGATCATTCTGATCACCAGATTGATCGCTGCCATTTTGTTGGTCATTTTTTTGTTGGTCTTGATCATCTTTTTGATCTTGATCTTGTTTATCTTGTTGATCATCATTTTTTTGTTGATCTTGCTGATTCTGCTGTTGTTCTTGTTCTTTGAGCATTTCTTCAACTCGATCACGGTTATGACGCGCATATTCATTATCAGGTTCTATGGCCAATGCTTTATTATAATGATCCAGAGCACATTTTAAATCTTTGTTATCGACGCATGTATTGCCCGCATTAAAATGGGCGTGAAAGCACAGCTTTTTATCCGCCTGAGCACATTCTGCTGCGCGTGTAAAATACGCTGCTGCTTGCTGCGTATTATTCAGCTCATGTGCCACTATACCGGCATCATAGAGCAGATCGGGATTATCTGGTGCATCCACAATAATTTTTTGTAACTTCTGCTCTGCCGATTGCATATCACCTTTTTGGGCAGTATAAATGGCAGAATCATAGGAAAAGGGATGGAGCATCATAGATAAAGAAAGCAAAGCAAAAAAAAGTTTAGTTTTCATAGTAGCCACTCAAGAAGAAAACAGATAAAACTTACCAATAAAAAGTAATGATATTGATCTTCATAGCGCGAATGTTTTCGCTCAGCAAGCTGCTCTTTATCAAATTGATTCACCAATCGAAGAAAGAGAGTAATATCATCATCATTTTCAGTTGCACGAATATAACTGCCACCCGCATCTTGTGAAAGATTTCCCAAAATGCCTTCATTTAATCGAGATATTACCACGCCACCTTGCGCATCTTTTTGGTGCCCAACAATTTTACCATGAGCATCAAATAATGGCACCGGAGCACCCTCAGGAGTACCAACGCCAATAGTAAAAATAGAAAGATGTTCTTCTGTAGCTTCTTCTTTAACATTATTTAAATTGTGCGAGAAATCTTCACCATCAGTGAACAGCACCAATAATTTATTTTTGCGCTCTGGCACCGATGCAAATGATGCGAGTGCTTGCTGAATTGCTTTATCAAGTGCCGTAGTTCCTGAAGAAATAAGTTCTGCATCAACCGCGTCAAGGTATAGGAAAAAGGCGGCATAATCTGATGTGAGAGGGCATTGTACAAATGCCGAGCCAGAAAAAAGAATCAGGCCAACCCGCTCACAAGAAAGCTTGTTAACCAATTTTTTAATTTTTTCTTTTGCACAGATTAATCGATTTGGATGGGAATCGGTTGCTAACATACTGCGCGAAATATCAAGTGCAATATATAAATCTCGCCCTTCTTGCATAACCGTTTCTTCTGATTTATTCCATTGTGGTCGCAGAAGCGCTATACAAAGAAATATAAAACCAATGCTGAAAAAAATAGTTTTGATGATTTGTTTGATCGGCGAAATATTACGCAAAAATTGATGATGAGTACCAACAAGTAACTCCTGTGCTCTGCGCTTTTTTTGATAACGAATTATCAATAAACAGATTGCTATAAGAGCAACTGCAAAGATCCAGAGATTGTGAGATGCGGCCCAATGGATGTTAGGTATATTCATAATGCGAACCATATGTATGTTGAAAATAATAATTCACCCAACAAAAGCGCCATAATTGCACCAACAAAATATGGCATCAAATCATAGTATAAACTAAACATCGGAACATCATGTTCCGTTTTTTCTAATGCATCAATTTTATCATAAATAGCTCTCATATCTGTGGCATTACGCGCTAAGAAATAATGCCCACCAGTAGACGTTGCAATTTTGGTGAGTAGTTCTTTATTAACTTTTGGTTTTGCAACAATACCATACATCGGATGCATAAAAACTTGCTCCTGCTCACTGCCAATGCCAACGGTATATATTTTTATTCCTAATTTTTTTGCGACATCAATGCCAACTGATGGATCCATATCGCCTTCACTTGGTTCTCCATCAGTGAGCACAATCATTACCTTACTTGCCGACTGAGAATGCTTTAATCTGTTTGCGGCTGTGACAATTCCCGTGACAAGCATAGTGCCATCTGAGTCGATAACTCCCAACTGCAATTCATCCACCACATCTTTTAATAACTGTTTATCAAAGGTAATAGGACAACGCGAAACGGTATCTTTTCCAAAAAGCACTAACCCAAGCGCATCATTAATCCGTTTTTCAATAAAACGAACTGCTTCTGTTTTTGCAACATCAAAACGAGAGCGCTCATCATCATCATAATCTCTAAATTGCATGCTGCCTGAAACATCCAAAACAAGTACTATATCAATACCAGACACTGGAATTTTTGAGCGAGAATCAACAACCTGCAGTTTTGCAATAGCAACTGCAAGCAATAATAAAACAAGAACACGAAATAGATACAAAACTTTTTTATGAATATGAGAGGTTTCGCTCTTTTTCTTGAGAGAATATCCGAGTGAATAGCGATAGATTACTTTTTTATGCAAAAATTTACGCGCAACGATAGCAAGTAAAATAACCGCCAAAAGAATGATGCTATACCACGGATATGCAGATCTCATAAAAAAATGTGCTATCACGCTTTGTGCTCCATCTGCTCAACAAACCAATCATGTACACGTTTTTTAAAAGATTCATCAGTATCATGTTCTTCATAGATGAATGGCTTGCCCACAATCACGGTAACGGGATATAAGCGCAACCAAAATGTTTCTGGCGGATAAGCTTTATTAACGCCAAGAATACACACAGGAACGACCAGACGACCTGTTTTTTTTGCAAGAATAGCAAAACCACCAAAAAATTCATGAATTTTACCATCAACGCGTCGCGTACCTTCAGGAAAAATAATTAAATTCCGATGATGATTATTCACCACATTTAAAATCTTGCGCAATGAAAGCATTGCATTGCGTGGGGAAGACACATCCACAAGCACTGAAATCAGCGGCACCACCCAACGAATAAAAACAGAATCCATCAATTCTGCTTTTGCAAGCCAGACATGAGGCACTCCCTTTGAAAGCACTCCCACAAGCGGGATGTCTAATGTCGATTGATGGTTTGCCGCAAAAATAACTGCCTGACCTTTGGGAATATTTTCTAATCCTTTATACGTAATATCCAAGAACGTGCATTTGAGTATTGCAACGTAAAACCAATGTACGGGATAAAAAATAATCGGATATTGATAGCGATAGCGTTCAGGAATAAGAAGAAAAATAAGAATTGGAATGAGAAAAATGATTGAAATTACAATAAGCAGGAATCGTGAAAAAAGATTTCGAAGAACCATTCCAATTTCCATAATTATTTACCCCATGCTCCGTTACCCTCTGCATGGGGACCCCAGCAAAGAACTAATAAGACTATTTTGTGACATATTAATTTTATCATAAATTATGCTTTTTATTGCGGTTGTTTAACATACAGATCAAATTGATCGTGTAAGCGTTTGATATAAATATTAGCAAAAGTGCATACACAAATTGGCAACAATAATGCGCTGATCAAGTTAAGAGCAATAAAAAATTGTGGGTAGGGAACGAATCCTTGAAGCGTATATAAATGACCTACCATCTGAATAACTGGTGAATCCGGCATGAACAAGGGTTCAATAAACTGACGACCGATCAGCCCTACCCCATAAAATACTGCCCCGATTGGTATAACCAGAGGAAAATTAAATATGATCATTTTGATTGCATTCCAAATTGATCGAAAAAAGTTTTTTGGGCCACCGTCAGAGTCAGCAAAAAAAAGTACGGTGAATATATAACCGTAATATGCACCCGAAGACCAAGAAATACATGGGATAAATAACCAATAGAGATAGATTTTTTTTAATTGTAAGTTAAAAAAATAGTGCGGATCTTTACGCGTGATCGATGGGCGAGTAGCAAAACAGACAAGTAAAAACCATAACTCGTGCGTCATATACGATCCCAAGAATGCTACAGACCTTACAAAAGTATTAAATTTCGTATGGCTAATACCAAAAATAGTGTCTTCAGGAATGTCTACGGGAATAGCGGGAAAAAGATAAGGAATCAAAAACCATACAACCAACAACACTATCAGTGGCCAAAAGCGACTAAACATCAATTTATATGTTTCGATAATTGATTTGAGCGTCACCATCAAAAACAATTGCAAGTTCTTTGGCTTGAGTAATTGTAGTGAATCCGCCCACGATTGCAATAGCGTCATGCTTCATCCTTTATTACATTTCAACTGTATCTTACCTTTGTTATTACCTTATAATTTTATCATAAATTATCTTTATTGCGGTTGTTTGACATACAAATCAAATTGATCGTGTAAGCGTTTGATATAAATGTTGGCAAAAGTGCATATGCCAATAGGCAATAGCAACGTGCCGATAATGTGATTCACTATTGGTGTAATAAAAAAGTATTTACTTACCATAATAGCAGGCAGACGAAGCGCTATGAACATAATTGCAAGCAAAGGAAAATTAAAGAGTCCCATTTTTGCTGCATGCCACATCGATAAAAAAAGGTTTTTTAATCCACCTGCCGAATCTGCAAAAAACAACACCGTAAATATATACCACCATGACCAAGAAGCAACGATCAACAATGACATTACCGACATCCGGACATTTTTTATCCCCAATATCATGAATACAACAATCCAAATCAACCAATAAAAAATGACTTTTTTAAACTGCTGACGAAAATAATGACAATTTTTTTTTTCTATAGAAGGACGCGTAGCAAAACAAACGGATAAAAAGGATAAGGTATACAAAATATATGCCAATCCTGCCAATTCTATATAACGGGCTATGCTAGACATATCCCTTGCCCTGAAGGCTACAACATAGTCAGGAGCAATAAAAAATAATACTACCACTAAGACTATCGACCACCAGAAATATTTAAAATACAACTTATAGGCTTCAATGATTGATTTCAGCGTCACCATCAAAAACAATTGTAAATTCTTTGGTTTCAATAATTGCAGCGAGTCTGCCCACGATTGCAGTAACGTCATGCTTCATCCTTTATTACATTTCAACTATATCTTACCTTTGTTATTACCTTATAAAAGATTTGCTCTTTCGACAAGTATCAGAGCTTCAAATGAGTTCGTATCCTTTTGCCCCAACTCCGACAGCGGCCTTCGTAGCTTTATGCGAAGAAGAAAGCTTGTCGAAGGATGCGAACGTCAAATTATTCATAAATCGGTTCATTGTGCTCCAGCGCATACAACCCCCGCTGCGCATCTTCAGACTTAATGCCACCCTCTTCTTCCAATTCTTCCAACATCTGAATGACACTCGTAATACAATCGGCATCTTCATCGGCACAGCTGAAGTAATCGGAAAACCAGACAAAATGGACCCAATCAAAGATATCTTCTTGAGTAATGCGTTCTTGCTTAAATCGCTTGAACAGGTTAACCAGATGTTCACGCTCAATGATTATTGGATCTTCCAATAAATCATTCTCATCCTCATACGTCAAAGGAGGCATATCATCTTTGTTTGTCTTTAGATCTCTTACTTTTTCTAGTAGCTCACGATACTTAGTCGCCATTGTTTCCCTTTAATGCTTTATTTTAATTTCTATATCTATTGTACACCAAGATATTTTTAACACAAAAAGGCTTTATTAAGCCTTTTTATACCCTAATACCTATGGTATTATGATTTTTATTTGGGGTCCCCATGGAGAACAAAACAAAGCAGGGGCCAAAAAAATTATTTGACTTTTTGAAAATACATATTTTATTATATAAGAAGAATGCAAAATACAAACACCGCCTAAAAAGATAAATATGAAAAAGTTAATCATTGTTGAATCACCATCAAAAATCAAAACCATCGCCAAGTTGTTGGACAAAGACTATGTCATTATGTCCACCATGGGGCACATCAAAGATTTGCCATCAAAGAAAATTGGTGTTTCTATTGATAAGAATGGTGTTTCTATTGATTATGTCGTTCTTGATGGTAAAGAACAAACGATTGCAAGCATCTGTAAACAAGCATCCACCTGTGATATCATCTATCTGGCACCCGATCCTGACCGTGAAGGGGAAATCATAGGATGGCACATTGCACAAGAAATTGCAAAAGTCGCCAAAAAGAACGCAAAAACATATCGAATCGCCTTTAACGAAATTACCGAACCAGCAATTATCAATGCTATCGAGCATCCTGGTGAACTCAATATGAAGCTGGTGGAAGCCCAACAGGCTCGCCGTGTTCTTGACCGCTGGGTAGGATACGAGGTTTCTCCTATTTTATGGAGAAAAATAGCAAAGGGACTTTCTGCAGGGCGCGTTCAATCGGTTGCATTGCGCATGATTTGTGACCGAGAAAAATCAATCCGCACCTTCGTCCCTGAAGAATATTGGACCATCACGGGCAATTTTGCTCACAATAAAGCCCTCATTGCAGCACCACTCACCAATATTGGCAAGGAAAAAGCTGAAATAAAAGATGAAAAGACCGCCCAAAAGGTCACTGAGGCGCTGAAAAAAGAAGATTACGCAATCGATTCAATTACTGATAAAGTACGCACCCGTAACCCACTTGCTCCCTTTATGACCAGTACCTTGCAGCAAGCTGCATACAATTTACTCGGCTTTTCAGTCAAAAAAACCATGCAAATCGCCCAACATTTATATGAAGGTCTGCCACTCAAAGATCCAACTACACCAGTTGCACTCATCACGTATATGCGTACTGATTCATTACGTATTGCAGATACTGCTCTGCAACAAGTGCGTGCTTACATTAATAAAAATTATAAATCTGACTATTTGCCTGCAAAAGCAAATGTGTTTGCGAAAAAGACAAAAGCAAAAACACAAGACGCCCATGAAGCAATTCGCCCTATTGATGTGAATATATCACCGGAAAAAATTAGACAATATCTTCCACCAGATGAAGCTAAATTATATGACCTCATTTGGAAACGCTTTGTAGCCTGCCAAATGAAGGCTGCTGAATATGCACAACGTCAAGTAACTATCAAAGGTGGCATATACACCTTTAAAGTTACCGGCTCAACACTTATTTTTGATGGATTCTTGCATGTCTATCAGGAAGAAGAGGAAGGTGAAAAAGAAGATAAAGTTGCATTACCTGCTGATATCAAGGAAAAAAATCAGCTGCCTCTGAAAAAGGTTGACCCTAAGCAACACTTTACCCAACCACAGCCACGATTTACTGAAGCTTCGCTGGTGAAAGAGTTGGAAAAAGAAGGAATTGGGCGACCAAGTACCTATGCAACAATCTTGAACACCATCCGAGCACGTGCATATACAACGCTTGAGAAGAAAAAATTTTACCAACTGAACTTGGTATGGTCGTGACAGAATTGCTCGTTAAAAATTTACCTGAAATTATGGATCCTAAATTCACCGCATTGATGGAAGAAGAACTTGATAAAGTTGCTCAAGGGGAACTTGAGCGCGATGTGCTCCTTAAAGATTTTCATAACACATTTGAAAAAGATCTTGCTGAATTTATGGGCAAAGATGGTGGCAAAAAAGCAGTTGAAACTGATATCATCTGCCCACAATGCAAAAAACATAAACTTGCAATTCGCTTCAGCAAAACGGGCGAATTTTTAGGATGCACTGGTTTTCCTGAATGTACTTTCACGTCCAATTTTATGCGTGATGAAAAAGGAACCATTGAACTAAAAGAAATAGAAGCTCCCAATCTACTGGATAAAAAATGCCCCAACTGCGGCAAACAATTGCGACAAATGCATGGCAGATATGGCGATTTTGTTGCTTGCTCTGGTTATCCAGAATGCAAATATGTCGAACGCAAAACATTGCCATTCAAATGCCCGCTATCCGGTGACGATATTATTGAACGCGCATGGCGCGGTGGCAAATTCTGGGGCTGCTCAGGATATCCAAAATGTAAACTTGCGATCTTTGATCCTATTGAAGAAACGCCCTGCCCACAATGCAAATGGCCTTTCTTGACAAAAAAGACTGATAAAGAGGGAAATGTTACACTGATTTGTGTGAATAAAGAGTGTAACTATAAATCTTCATAAAAATCCTTGAGAACAAGGGGTCCCCAATGGAGAGATAACGCAATTGGGGTTAGAAATAAAGAAGGCGAATCTACACTTTGTTAATAAAGATTGTGGCTATAAGTCAGAGTAATCACTACCATTAATGAAAGTGTGAAGCTCATGAAAAAAATAAAAATAATTGTTCTGATTGCAAGTGTGGTTGTTGGATATATATCTCAAATGGAAGCAGCATTAAACCGCTTGATGTTGGAAAATCCAGCGACAGCTCGAACTGCGGGACAATTAGCTACTCGCGAAACTGCTCGAGCAACTCAAGAAGCAAAAAAGCAAGCAGTTCACTTAAGAACCACAATGTTAGAAAATTCTGCAGAAACTACAGCGATTAGTCCTTCAGAGCAACCAACAGAAATAAAACAAGAAAGTCCTTTTTTCAAACCAAGAAAATCCAATTTATATAGTGATACTCTAGGATACAAACACTATGATGTTATTGGAGCATTCAAAAATTGGTTAGGACAAAAATTTGCTTGGACGGGATGGTCTAACACTGTTCCGGAAGTGTCACAGGTTCTTTCTGAACAAATAAATCCTCCTGTATCTGCAGAACTTTCCATACCAAAAAAGGAAGCAACCAGATTGATACGCAGAAATACGAAGGTTACCAACTTGCCATCTTCGCCACTTCCCTTCGGGGGCGGGTCTCGTGCAACAAGGCTCCCGACAAAGCTTCAAGCAAGATCTTATAGTACGGGTCCAACAATCAATGAATCAGAAAAGTCAGGATCGGATATTCCGACATTTGGCTGGTGGTCTCTTGTGCCTGGTTCCAAAGAATATCAGCAAAAGAACTTGATTAATTCAATGGATCAATTGGTTAAAAAAATGCAGCAGCCCGATATACTGGCTAAATTTAAATTGAGGGATCATCTTGCTGAGTATGAAGATTTGCATTCTCAATATAAAAAGCTTATTCCTGGAAAAGGTTATAATCCAATTGAACGATATCCTTTATTGTTAAAGAGAACTCTTGGATATTTCTTAATGCTTGATGAAAAGGACAAGGATCGAGTTTTTTGGAGTCGTATTTTGAAGCGATTATATGATTTGAATTGTCGTTTGAGCGTGCAAGATATTCAGGACGTACTAAAAAATGTTTCTTGGAATGGGCGTGATCCGAATGTATATCCTGTAATAAGTCCTGCAAGATCTGAATTATACTCTAAAATGGAGTTTTTATTTGACAAAATGGAGCAAAAAGGAATTACATTCGATGATCTTAACGAATATAAAATCTTACGTTCTCAATATAAAAAACTAGATCCTACGCATGATTACAATCCAATTGAACTCTATCCTTCCTTACTAAAAATTGCTGCTAAGCGCATTTTAGGTCGTGCTCAACAATACAGCCTGAGAGATGACGAACATATTTTGGCCACATTATATGATCTCGGTTGCCGCCTAAGCCTCAAAGACATTGATGAGGTAATAAAAAGCACTCATTGGGATGAGAAGATTAAAAATATAACAAACCTGGTTGATGAAGTGAAAAATGATGAAAATTTGACTGTAGAAAAAATAGGAAAGGTGGCATCTGCTATTATATCGATCGATCGCGTATTTAAATCTTTTGGTATAGATATTTCTCCATATTCTAGCAGACCATTGAATATGAAGTATATGGGACGGTTAGCCTCTGACTGGGAATCGATAAAGCGGCAAACTTCATATACCACGCGCGTCACAGTTAATGGCAAAGAGCAATGGGCGCATGCTCGGCTTGATGATCGCCCTCTATCGTATATTAAATCGAATTTCACTGCAGGTGAGCATATGAGTGGCGATGCAGCAGATTTATTAAGGAAAATGCGGGAAAAAGATTTTGTATATGAATTTCTTGAGATGGCGCGAACGGCAGGCTTTTTTAGATCCACAATCAGTGAAGAAGCTCCTGTTAAGCAAAAAGATTCTTTTGATAACATGTATAATGCATTGATGCAAAACGGAAAATATATACCTGATAAGAAATTATTTCGTTCATTTATGCAGATGTATGCTCCTGATAAGTTGAAACCCAAGCTTAACAGCGGTGAAATTACTCAAGAACAATATCGATATTACGAAAACAAGATTGCATCGCTCAACAGCGCTCGAGACGAATACAAAAAATTAATCAAATAATAAGAAAAAGCGGTATAGCGGATGTGGCTGGGGCTGCTCGGGATATCCAAAATGTAAACTTGCAATCTTTGATCCTATTGAAGAAACGCCATGTCTTCAATGCAAATGGCCGTTTTTGACTAAGAAAACGGATAAAGCAAGGAAACGTTACACTGATTTGCGTGAATAAAGAGTGTAACTATAAATCTTCATAAAAATCCTTGAGAACAGGGGATCCCCAATGGAGAGATAACGCAATTGGGGTTAGAAATAAATAAGGCGAATCTACACTGATTTGCGTCAATAAAGAATGTAACTATAAGTCGCAGTAATACGGTAATAGTATATTAAAAGAGTGAAGTGGATAATGACTTTCTCTCATTATCCACTTCGTTTGCTTTTTGCAAAATTATTTAATCAACTTCGCTTGATACTGATCGTTAAGATCATTAATCTCTTGAAGCTTTTTGGTTCTGAGCTCCTTTTCTTCTTCTCTCTCTTTGGGTGGCAAATCGTGTGGGGTGAAATCTGGCCAATATTTTTTTCTATATTTTTTAAGAGCTTCATCTATTTCTTCAGCTGATGCAGTAGGAGATACGCCAATCAACTCCTTAAATTTCAAAATGTTTTTTTCTATAATTTCTTCTGGCGTTTCTGCCTTGCCAGACTTACCTCCAGATCCAAAATCAGAATCAAATCCAGTATGAGATTTGTATGATGATGGTGATTCATAATGAAAATCAATAAAATATATTGGATCTTTTAACCAATCTTGGTATTCTTCTTCAATAAAATCAACTTCATTCAATTTTTTTTGAATCGCATCGGGAATAGGAACCTCCCAATTCAATTGGCGATTTGCATAGCGCCACAGAACCGCTCTCCGCTTCCTTTTTGCTTTCAAATATTTTTCTCGATCTTCCTTTTCTCTGAGTTTTTTTCTATTCGGATCCTTTTCATCGGCCTCCGCATGCATTTTTTGTCGGTATGCATTTGGATCTTTCTCAATATCATCACGTTCTTTTTTTACCTCAGACAAATAATTGGTGAAATATTTATCACCGGAACTTAATTGCATTAGAAGAGGATCTAATTCTTGAAATACTTCTTGCAGAAGTTTTATTTCTCTCATTTCAGGATCAATAATTGGCGTAAAACGAATAGATGAAAGATCACCCGTATTCAATTTTCTATACTGAGGCATCAATACATCAATATATAACTTTTTATAAGAAGGTAACGCTAAACACTGTCCTCCTTGATTAGCTACATATTGTGCTAATTTCAGATAATTCTTCACAGTTTCTAGGTCTTCCTTATGATGCCAAGACCCAGCACTTTCATTATAATATGAAAGTTCACTTTGTATTCGAGAAAACCAACGACGCATGATAATATCGAGTGGACTTTCGTTAAATACCGGTGGATTGTGTCTATCAATACTAATCCCACGAGGTCCCGTTTGGCCTTCCCACACATAATAACCTGTTTTAATTTTTGCATTTATAAATTGTAGGTTATTATCGATCAATTCTTTAGCGTGTTCAAGATCTTGATCTGAAAAAACTTTACTTTCCCTTCCCTCTTTTATACCACTTCCATTCAGAATAGTAGTAAGGTCCTCAACAAATCGTTCTGGAGATTTTTTCTCAAAAAATGCAGTAAATTGTTTCCAATATGAAGGCTGTTGCGCAGCAACTGCACTTGTACTATACTCCCTTCGTCTTAAATCCAATGGGCTACCAGCGAATGGACCTTTTTGCGTCTTTCTTGATGATGTCGATGGTTTTCCTGTTACTGGTTTTTCTGATGCTATTGGTTGCGTTACTGATGCTGCAGGAATTTTTTCTTGTACTGATGCACTTGAAGGCGTTCTATAAAATGAATTCATCAAGCTATTCCACGCCGCAGCCATTGCTTGTTTTCCTGAGGCTATCGCATCTCCGATTGCCGCAACAATTGTTCGTTTTGGTGCTGCATTTTGATCGCTGCTTTGAGTGCTTTCTGATGACCTAGCATATAAACTCTTTTCTTTCTTAGGAGCCTTTGATTCGCTCGTTTGTGTATCTTGTGTTTGATTAGACTTTTCTGAAGATGTTGGAGATGTATCTGTTTTTTTTGGTGACGGTATCGTTTTGTCTTGCTTGGGAACTTGCGATGGCACTCTGGTGATGGTAGGCGGTTTTACTTTTACTCCCTGCGTTGTCAAGCGCGCAAACATTGCCTCTATTTGGAAATTACTGCCAAAAGTAATTTCCAGCAAAATTATTATTTTTAGAATGTTCATAACACAATCCTCTTTTATATCCCCATATCATCTTATTCAAATGTGCAATACCTGGACCAGCTCATGTCAACAAAAATAGGACGAATTTATCATGTGAATAGCGTGATTTTTAGCCCCAACTTCCACAGTAGCCTTCGGCGAAGTAGAAACGAAGTAGGAAGACCAAGCCTACTTCGTTTCTACTTCGCATCCTCCTGCGCTAAAGCTACGAAGGACACGGTAAAGCTACGGAGGACAGAGCAAGGCTACGACTGTGTCCTTCGTAGCTTTACCGTAGGAGGAAGGCCAAGCGAAATTGGGGTTAAAAATAAAAAAGATGAGACGACGTTGCTTGTGTGAATAAAGAGTGTAATTATAAGTCACAATAATATTGATTGTATAAAAAGGACTATTGATAGTCATTAATACAACTATCAACAGTCCTTTTTATAGATCTCTCAAATTATTCCACTTATAATTTTTATTTTTTACCTCTAAAATATTCGTCCCTAGCGTTATTTAACACCGCAATTTTATTAGTATAATACTGAAATTGTTCTTGAGTAATTTCACCGCGTTCAACCTTAGGTTGCAATATATCCGGCGCATATTCAAGCATAAATGAACGAAAAGCGGGTTCATTAGGCACATATTTTCCATCTTCCATTAAAACATTATACGCGCTATCGAAAGAATTGGTTGGTAAAGCAAGAGTCTCTTCACCCACATTCGGCGATTCAAAAAAACCTGCCTTTTGTGCTCTATCAAGAAAAGTATCTACATAATTTGTTTCTCTCATTTCCCTCAATAACGGTGCTGTCGGATTTGTTTCCTCTGCGCGCGATGCATAACCTTGTGGATAGTCTCGATATGGTGATCTCTCAGGATAAACTTTCCTACTCTGATGCACACCCTCAGTAGTCTGAGATTTAAGATACGCTATGGTGCGATTGTCGAGCCGAGCATTCGCAAACATCTCTTGTCCATTAGCAACACCACCTGTCGGCACATTATAATCAGTTTGTTTTTTTATTGATCTCCATTCAGAAGACAGCCAGACCATATCATCCATATTCAATTGCCTCCTGAAATATGGAAAAATATCTACGCCAAAAGATTTAAATAATTGATAACTTGATACAATCATCGACGCCATGTATCCTATCTTTTTTATAGTTAATTTCTCATTATTTTTTATTTGATCAATCATATTGGCTATATGCTTAGCACGCTCATCCCACTGAGTGCTTTTTATTAGATTCGCAATATCCTCGGGATTCAAACGAACCCCCAAATTATATAATTGCTTTAAAATATCATTTTGAGAGAACCAACCATCTTCATCTGCACGTATATGCCTTAAAATATTATCTGCTGCATCTTTTAGCAATGATGAATGTCCCGCAATTGGATTGTAATCTTTTCCAGGACTAAGCTTTTCATATTGAGAACGCAAGTTTTTATATTCAGCAATATTTTTTAATGAGACTCCTTCTTGCTGCATTTTTCTCACTAACCCGTTCATCGAATTAACTAATGTTTTAACCGTATATTCAGTAGAACCTGGCAGCAAAGATTTCCAACCAAATGTGGGAACATCAGCTCCTTTTGACTCTGGGACCATGGGAAAATTACTATAAAGTCTTTTCGACTGCTTCGGCCCACCAGAGGAAGATGGTTTTTTGTCTGACTTGCTTCGTGATATCAAGTTTCCTTCTGTTGCTGGTGCGTTTGAAGGCGTTTTGTAAAATGAATTCATCAAGTTATTCCACGCCGCAGCCATTGCTTGTTTTCCTGATGCTATCGCATCTCCGATTGCCGCAACAATTGTTCGTTTTGGTGCTGCATTTTCATCACTGCTTTGAGTGCTTTTTGATGACCTAGCATATAAACTCTTTTTTCTCTCAGGAGCTTCTGATTCACTCGTTTGTGTATCTTGTGTTTGATTAGACTTTTCTGAAGATGTTGGAGATGTATCTGTTTTTTTTGGTGACGGTATCGTTTTGTCTTGCTTGGGAACTTGGGATGGCACTCTGGTGATGGTAGGCGGTTTTACTTTTGCTCCCTGCGTCGTCAAGCGTGCAAACATCGCCTCTATTTGCACATTACTACCAAGAATAATTCCCAGCAAAATTATTATTTTTAGCTTTTTCATAACACAATTCCTTTTTTATACCCTTACTACCGACTTATTCAAACAGCAATTTTTCTTACAATTTTTAGGCTCCCTTATTTATTCTTTTTTCCTATTTTTTATAGAACGTATTGAGTTCTGTCGCAAGCCAAGAATCAATAATGGTAAATCCTAGTTCATTAAATAAGGCCGTATCTGCATTATTCATCCTGCTTTGTTGAGTAATCAATTCATTATCAAAAGAGATTATTAAACCATGTCCAGAAAAGCTAATCCAATTTTTATAGCCATATTTGTCACACACTTTTTTCACCACTTTTTTCCAAACATCCATATATGAGATGAAAGTATCTGTTCCCGGAATATTTTTTACTCCATACGCCCTATTTTTAAACAAGGGCCATAAAGTACCCACGACCATTCCGCGGATATGCCCCGTATCATTAGTGAGAGCTTTATAAAATGCAGCACTATTGATTGCGCCGATAGAAAGATACCATGCATTTTGAGTAAGCCCATATGCCATTACATACTCTTCACTGGGTAAAAAATATTTGGCGAGATTTGCATAATATCTTTCATTTGCAGCATTAAAACATTCTCCATTGGCCATAAGTTTAAGGTATTTATCATAAGTACCCCAGACAGGAAAATAAAAATCGTTAACAGCTTTAACTTCATGGTAAAGATCCTTATCTTCTTTTAATATTTCAGCAATGGCGTGCTGCAAGAAATCTTCTTTGGAAAAATAAGTTGAATGCCATGGATTTTTTGGATTTTGTTCCACGTACTCATGAATATTTCTTGTTGCTTTTGATATAATGTGCTGTATGTTTTTTTCCTTTTCAGCAATTATTTCCATTTCTTCATCAATGATAAGATCAGCATATGTTATAGGATGATCTACTATATTCAGGGATAAGAGCATTAATTTATAAAGTCCTAATGCAAAGGTTAAAAATTCCGATTGCCTTGCCGGTTGCCTTACGAGACCCTTCAACGGTTCTTGTATTTCATATGATTCAAATCTTGGTCGATATTCTATCGCACTACTCAAATATCCTCGAGCTGTACCGACTGTTCTTAATACTTCATCAAATCCCAAAAAGCGCCCTTTCTCAACTGAAAGAGCTGTTAATCTATTAACTCCTTGATATTGAATATCGTTAAACATCGATAAATCCGGAGCATTATTTGTATAAGAAAGTTCAAATGGCTCAAAATCAACCTTCTGATAAGGATATTCTCCTGTTACGCTGGGAATCTGAAAGTATGGTTTGTTTTTTTCTTTAAATATAGGCAAAAATAAACCTAAACTTGGTCCTAGCTCGCCCATAGAAAATGCCGGCCACCCAAATACCGTAAATTTAAAACGCTTAACTGCATCAAAATCTATAAGAAAATAGGGAGCTTGCAAAGTTCCCGAAAAAACATCTCCGATGCCACTTGAGAGAAATGATATTCCTCTCTTATCATAAAAATGAGGAAACATGGGGCCATATTTTTTTGCAGCTTCAACAAAATGTATTAAATCGGGATATTTTTGTTTTCCCTCTGCATGGTTGAGACTTTCAATAATTCCATGCCATATCAACAAATAAGGCATATTTAATGCCATCCATTCGCGGCGAGAATAAAAGGAAAGCTTTTCAAAATCATAAGTTCCATCAGGATTTTTAGCAGAGTTGAGCAATTTCAAATTAAGCATGGGAGCGATCATGCACATATCGTTAATTTGCTGATGAAAGCAATACCTTGCTTCCGATTTTTGATCTGGGGCGATGGGTCCATAATCCATTCTTTTTGCTGTTGGCTTATCGCTTTCCATGGAATAACAGTAAGAAAACAACATGATTGTACTTATGCATCCCAACTCTAAGCGTTTCATAGAATATCCCTCTTTTTTTATATTACCCCCCCCCTTAGCCATATTAAAATATATAATTAATCTATGCAAAAAATCAATAATAAATTCAAAAGTTAAATTGCAACAATCAAAAGTTCTTTTTCTAAAAGCATTGCGAATTTTTGGCGAAAAGACGAATAAAGAGGATGAGGCAATATTGATTTGCGTTAATACAGAATGTAATTATAAGTCGCAATAAATAACAAATTAAAAGAAGCGAAACAGATGATAGTTTTGATCTTTATCTATTTCGCTTCTTTTTTAAAATCCATTCAATAAAAAATCGAGCGTGGACTACTCTTTCCTCGCATTCAAATAGAGTCGTTCATTCTTTTTAATCTCACGTTCTTCCTCCGGATTTAATTTTGCTCCTAATTGCTCCAGTTTTTCTATAATTTCATTAATTCCATCCATTAAAACCTTATTGTTAGCGAAGTCTGCATATTCTTGGTAAAAACGAAGGTTAAAGCGTGTCTTTCCCCAAAAACCTAAGATGGTATCAGGAATTCCAAGCTTTATACTGTCAGGTGTAATAAAAGAGCCCTCATTGATAATATTTTTATATTGCTCTATCCATTGGGTATAGCCAGTAACAAATTTCTCAACTTCTGCCTGAGTCCATTGCGGATTATCAATTTTATTGAGATATGACCAAGTACCCATAAACATATCTCTCACGCGAGCTTGAGGAATCCATGACCTCATCCAATTGGGAAGATAATCACTTACATATGTTTTTCTGTACCAAGCTGTCCAAGAATTTTTTTCAGCGATTCTCATCGCTTGTATTGATGTTGAAAATATACCTGCAAACAAAATAATGCCCAATGTAACCAGCTTTTTCATCTTCTTCATTACCTCTCCTTTTTTATATACCTATCCCCCCATAGTCAACAATTTCAATTATAAATTAATCAATAGCGCTTTGTCTATAAAATTAAAGAAACGAATTAGATAATAAGGAAAAAATCATTATCAACTTCTCTTGTTTTTGCTACATAAATACTCACAATATGTTTACTTACATACAACATTGTTCATACTAAGATATGAAACATACAATAATAAAAACCTAAAAAGGAAATCCCGATGATTAAAAAATTATCAAAACATGGCAATAGTTTGGCCCTTCTTATCGATAAACCAATCCTTGAATTGCTTAATATAACCGAACACACTCGCATCAATATAACAACTGATGGTACTAATATTATGATCAAGCCTATCCACACCGACTCAACACAATCCATGAGCGACGATCACAAATTACAAAAATCCTACGAAGAATTAATTGAAAACTATGGCACTATCCTCAGAAAACTGGCTGACCATTAATGAAAAAGGAAACTAAAAATGCGTTTTTTTAATACTGCTGGACCAATTGATCCAAAAAGACATTATTACGTACCGCACAGACTGAATGAGATAGAATTACAACAACTTATAGAACAACAAAAGTATTTTATTCTCCATGCACCACGTCAAAGTGGAAAAACAACTGCAATGCGCATATTCGTTGATCAATTAAATGCTACAAAAAAATATAAAGCTTTATATTTTAACGTCGAACCAGCACAAATTGCACGCGGCGATGTAGAAAAGGGAATGGAAATTATTTTAGGAGAATTACGTGGTCAAGCAAAAATCATGTATCATCACAACGATCCTGTTTTTGCGATTATAGAAAAAGCACTAGAACGAATATCTGGTGGAAGCTTAAAAGAAGCATTACAAAATTGGTCAAATAGTTCAAATCAACCCATTCTTCTTTTTATTGATGAAATAGATTCTCTTGTAGGCGATACGCTTATTTCTGTTTTACGACAACTACGCGCGGGCTATACAAACAGACCTCAATATTTTCCGCAATCTGTATGCCTCATAGGCGTACGGGATGTACGTGATTATCGAATTTGGTCCGAATCAGAACATCATGCAGTGCTTGGAGGAAGTGCATTTAACATAAAAGCTGAGAGTTTGATCTTACCCAACTTCTCACTACAACAAGTTCGCGATTTATACCTACAGCACACACATGAAACCGGTCAAAAATTTACTGATGAAGCAATAGACTATGCATTTTATCTGACACAAGGACAACCATGGTTGGTAAATGCACTTGCGTATCAAGCATGTTTCAGAGATGTTACCGATCGCAATCAACCAATAACCAAAGATGTTATTGAGCGGGCAAAAGATACATTAATTTTACGCAGAGATACACATATTGATCAACTCGTTCACAAATTACATGAGCCTCGCGTTCGGCATATAATTGATACAATTCTGAGCGGTATGGGCCAAGAAGAAACATTTGCCACTGATGATTTACAATATGTACGAGATCTTGGCTTAATTACACAAACGGGTATCAAAATAGCCAATCCCATTTACCAAGAAATTATCCCCCGAGAACTGGTTTATACTGATCAAGAATCAATGAAAGAAACTGTATCTGATAGGCTATCGTATCAAAATGAAGATGGTTCATTAAATACTCATAAATTACTCGAAGAATTTACCAAATTTTATCGCGAAAATTCTGATATTTGGCTCGAAAAATTTGATTATAAAGAATCGGGTCCACACTTATTGCTCATGGCGTATTTACAACGAGTGGTAAACGGCCTGCCCTTCGAAGCCTTGGCGAAGGAGGGAGGCGGGAGAATCCATCGGGAATATGCATTGGGAAGAAAACGAGTTGATGTGCTCGTTGAATTTGGTCTTACCTTACCTAAGGAAAAGCAACAACGAATTGTGATTGAACTCAAAATTAAACGTGGCGAAAAAACTATACCTGAAGGTCTGGAACAAACAGCACATTATAGGGATATAAACAATGCTACCGAAGGTCACTTGATTGTTTTTGATCGTGATCCTAATAAATCATGGAATGAAAAAATATCTACGCAGGAAATGTCCTTTGATAAGCATAAAATAACTGTTTGGCGCATGTAATCAAAAGAGGGCTGAATGTATCAGCCCTCTTTTTTGAAATCACTATTTTTTCGCCTACATACAGAAAAACCCTCTGTTGATTCAATAAACAAGCAAAACTTTAGGGTTTACCGACATCTTCATTTTTAAGCAAAATTGATTTGAGTATACCAAATTTTTCGCTTTGAGCAGCATACATACAAGCTGTATCGCCCTCATTATTCTTTGCATCCAGATCCGCACCATTTTGTAGCAAAAATCTTACCATGTCTATGTCGTCATAAATGGCGACGTACATAAGAGCTGTATAACCATTATTGTTATGCGTATTTACATCAGCACCATGCTCTAACAAAAGTTTAATTATATTGAAATTGCCATCCTTAGCAGCATATATAAGAGCCGTATTGCCATTATCTTCTTTTGTATCTACAGTAGAACCATTTGCTAATAATAATGTAACTACTTCTAAATCATCATTACGGCTACGGCTAGCACCCATAAGAGCGTTTCTACCCTCATTATCTTTTTTTTTGGGGGGTTTTTTAGGGGAGATTATCTCTCCAGAAACTATTTGCAAGCAATTTTTTATCATAGAATGTGCCTATCTGAAACAATCTGGCCACCAAGATAATTTCTATTTGATTGACTTTTTTGCCATTTAGAACACACTTGTAATGAGAAGACCTGAGATATTTGGTCATTTTTATTATCGCTAAAATAAGGAATGTCTATGAAAAAGCTTATTTTTGTGACTTGCGCACTAACATATACCATCTTTTCTCAATCACTTTTTGGCATGCAGCGAATATTCACTCTGCAACGTCAAGCACGTCCAAAAGTGTACCCTGTATTGCAACAAAGAAATTATGCAAAAAACCCTACTAAAAACGTTACTCCAGATGAACCCGGTATCACGATTGATGAAAATGGCAATACATTTGGCAACATGAAGGTAGTTCATGGAGATTATGTTGGTGGTGATAAAGTTGGTGGTAATTCCATCAAAATCGAACACCATGGTGACTTTTCTGGTGAAGACTTAACAAAAAGAGGTTGGTTTGGTTTTAAATCTAAAAACAAACCAAGCACTGATGTGGCTGGGAATGTGATATATGCTGGTCCATTTAGCTCTGTCAATACAGGATTTAGTTTTTCGCCATTCACACCTGTTGTCTATGTAGCACGCTTATTAGGTAAAGGTGTATGGTTTGCAGGAAAAAAAACTAAAGACTTTGTTTTCCCCAACAATGTTGCTCAAGACACACAAAACATTACATCTACTGGTGATGTTAGCAAAGAAAACATTGTAGGGAGCAGCTTCAATATAACAAGCAACACGATCAAACGGCCACGTTCCTGGGGAAATATCATATCTGACGGAACACATGATCCCTCCAATAAATTAATAACAAAAAAAATGGATCTTACCGGCGGTGTGCAACGTATTGATTTTTCTACAGTTGGAGAGCTCAAGATTACCCAATGCCCTAAGCCATGCACAGATAGAGCAGCATGTACCAACTGCCAAGAAACTCTTATTCTTACCGCACCTGAAAATATTATGCAGTATCTAGAGCAACATCGCAGCAATACCAATAAAGATTTGACACTTGGAGTCAAAAATAATACCTATTTCCGTACTTCAGGTCCAATCGAATACCATGCTGAAGTAAAAGAAGCCATTAAAGCGATCATTGCTGCAGGTGCAGTTACAATACATTCAAACAACATAAAAACTTCTAAATTAGAACTTAACATGTCTGGGGCGACAGAGTTTACCGCACCTATACAAGTCAGCACCCTTGAGGCAGATATTTCTGGTTCTAGTAAAGTTACTGTAAGCGGTACTGCTACCAAACAAGAAATAGATGTTTCAGGCGCAGCAACATTTAACGCCGAAGAATTAAGTAGCAAAACCGCTACTGTTGATACCTCCGGAGCAGCTTCAGCAAATCTTGGTACAATTGGTAACAAACTAGTTTACGACGCATCTGGCGCATCTATACTTTATTTTAGTGGTAACCCAAAAGTTAGTGGTGAAAAATCGGGTGTTGCTAAAGTAAAAAAAGTTTAAAAAAAATAAGAATATAAAAATACTCTTTACCCACAATGGCTTACGCCATAAAAAGGAAAGAGTATTTTTTTTGCTGATTCTTTAAGATGTCTTATCTTCTTTAGAACCTTGCATTGCTGCAATAGCTTCCACAACATTTTTTGCAAAATATTTTGATTCTGCAACATTTAATGATTGTTTTCCTGCATCGAGCGATTCTCGGGCCAATATACAAAAACATGCATCTGCATCATTTGCTGCATAACAATCTTTATAAGCATCACTATCATCAAAAAATGAAATGCCAGAAAAAGTAGTTTCTAACTTAGGATCATCAAGATTTACTTCATACACAAACCATGCGCCTTGAGAATGGGGTGAATCTGGCAAATCAGTATCATCACACGATATTATATTATTCAGACAAGCAGGCGTTGCGATCTGTTGAAAACGAAGAATGTTATCTTCAAAAAATACGACCTTAATTACTCCGCCATGAGCTCTATCGCCACCAGCTATTGCACCTGCATTGCAAATTGTATCGCTATTTCTGGTAATGAGCCCGAGGTCAGAAAAACGCCCCGTGCCACTACTATCATGATGCCTCGTGATAACTATATGTTTATTTTTATACGAACCTACGTATTGATATTGCTCTTGCGAACATTTTGGAGATTGATATTCCTCTTGCAAACGATCTGGATCACAAAAAGAATATTCACATCTTGCCGTTACTGTTTTTGTCGTAGGATCAGAAACACACTCATCGCTATGTACTTTATAACCATGCTCTTGAAGCAGATGTGCGGTGGTATACGTAATTGATTGTGGCTCCGATCGTGATGAATCATCAAATAGCGTTGAAACAACACATGAAGGATGAATGGGAGAACCGTTATACATCAAATCTTCTGGTAAAAAATTTTTATGTGACTGCTGATATTTATAACCCACCAAACAAAAAAAGGCCAAAGCCATAGGACAAAGACACGTTAACAATTTCAACAATAATGATTTATTCTTCATAGCTTCCTTTCCTTTTCAAGCGCATTTTTTTTAAGAATAAAACGGACATACCATTCCCGCAATCTATGCACAAAATCAACAATGTGTTTATCAGGTATCTCCATTCCCATATAGTCTCTGACGATATAGCCGACCCAATCTTTCAACTGATCAAAGCTTTCCTCTTTTTCAAGACGAGTAAAGGTTGGTGCAATATATGATTCATATTCATCGTCAGGCCAATCAGAATATGCACCCAATACACCAATCGGATCAAACTGATTCCATAAAATTTTTAATTCATGCCACCATTGTGCATTTTCTTTGTTTGTTTTGTTCATTAAAAATCTTAGGTATTTTCCATTCAATCAAAAGAATTTGCACTGAATTCTTATTCTTCCCTCAACCGCAAATAAATCCCATGGTCTTCAAGATTATCAAACCAATATATTTGGACCATTCGACTTAAAAGAATGATCAGAAAGCGACTAAAGTGTTCAAGCGGTAGATGTCCTAAGCCAAGAGCTTGAGCCAAGAAACTCATATTGTCTCTTACATCATCAGAAAATGGAGGTTTTTTATAGCCATCATCAATGGCCCATATCTGTATTTCCTTTTCATTGGCATACCAATCAAGGAAAAGATTCGTCTCATCATAACTCCAATTATACCAATATGAATATACAAGACGATGCTTATCCGCTGTTGCTAATTCAATAACAGCTGATTCAGATTTATTATCAGCATTGCCACCAGTCAGATCCATATTATATTTAAGTACAGTTATTTTTTCCAAAAGACTGAGCAATTCAGGATATGTTTGCAGCACGGAATCTGTTGTGATGAGTTGTTCCATTGTTCTGCATATAACATTACGTTCTATCGCTCTTATTTTTTCTATAAGATTAAGCAGCGTAGGATATTCTGGCTCGGTGGGATCAAGCATAATAGTATGTTCTTCTAGGGGTCTATAGACATTGACTTTTCGATTATTCAAATCATCTGCACCTGATTTTACTCTTTCTTGATATTCTTTCTCCCATTCTTCTTTTTCTATTTTCCTTTGCTGTAGATAATCACGCCTTCCTTTGTATTCTGATAAAAGAAGTTGTACGTATATATCATTGCGTTCGCGCACACGTGTCGCAATTGTAGCGCCCTTTACGTCTTCTGCATCCATATTGGCACCATGCCCAAGAAGCAGCTTCATCGCACTATTATTGCCCTTATCATAGGCCCAGAGTAGCGGAGTTGTGCCTAATTCTGAATCGATCCCATCAATATCACAGCCTTGCGCCATGAGACCCATCAAAAATTCTTCTGTAAGTGTATTATCGGATATATGTGTAAAAAGCGGATTCATGCCTAACAGTCCTCGGTATAAATTTCTACATTCCCTAACATCGCTTGCAAATTACTAATATCCAAAGAAGAAACATCAGTTCCACTTAATCCAATATATTCTAGATTATTCATACGTGCAAAAAAGAAATAAAATCACTGAGGCGCAACTCGAATGAGGTAATAAATAATGCCTGCACAAATAATGGGTAATGAAATAAGCCCCATAGTGCGCAACCAAACTCGTTGCCTGATGGATTTTATATATTCCTCATGCGTGTTGTATGTTGAAAATAAAAAATCTAACTTTTGTTCAAGAATTTTATTTTTAGTGCATTTGAGTAATATCTGCGGCTTTATTTGCTTAAGCATAGCTATAAATTCAGGATGCTCTTGCCACAAATCTATTTTGTTGCAATCTTTTACCAATGTCGCATTGTCTTTTTCATTCAAGAACGGTTGAATTTTTTCGCCAAGGCAATCAGTTACGATTAGATAAAATTCATCATAGGAAAAATCGGACTCCAAGAGTTCCTCTTTAATTGCATTGATTGCAGCAATTTTTGCATCACGCCCTTGTTGTATTTGATCATAATATATACCCTTTGTTTCACCTTTGGATAAACCTGTGTATATACGCGAGTTAATTTGCGCAATATTTCTCGATTTCTTAGCGTCGCTTTGTATTTCCTCTATATGGGATGAAATGTCTCCTAATGTTTTTACAAAATCAGGAGTTGCATACGTAAAAACAGCAGTCTCTTTTTTTGTGCTATCCGTAGCTTGTACCAAAACATAATTGTTATCTGGCGTTATCTTAACAGAAGATATTGCTGTTGAGTGTTTAATTGTTTTAATTATATTGAAATCAAGATGATCGTAATGAGAAATATTGATAAGGCCATTTTTATGGCCAGTTATTATATATTTTTTACCATCGTTGTTTGCTGAAACATAATAACAAAGTCCGGTAATGGGAGAAGAAAACGAAAATAACCCTTTAGATCTTCTTTTCTTCGAACGAAAATAACCCTTTAGATCTTCTTTTCTTCGAATGATTATTACTTACCCCTATACGCATAAGATGTTTGCCAGTAGCACATACAACTTGGTTTTTACGCTCGCCGTTCGCATCATCCTCAATATATGTTGAGTCAGCAATTGACTCCAAATAGAAGCTGTCGAGAAAAGAAAATGAATTTTTGCTTGAATATGTTGTATCTGATTCTGCAACAAACTCACTTTCTTTTTCAAACATGTGTAGCGTGTTTCCACAAACACAAGCTATTGAACGTCCGTCGGATGAAAACTGAAGCTGATTTATAGGAGAGTCATATAATTTTGGTTGAATTGTTGATCTTTGAGCAGCATTAGGCTGCTGTTTAGAATTACAACTTATCACTGGCTTTCCACGAACATCATCAACAATTGATAAGTTTTTCTCTGTGAAAATCTGCGAAGGTGTTTTTACGATATCAGAAGTAAATTTTTTTTTATGCTTGGGGCGACAGTAATATTTCATCAAAACTAGCAACATTGGTGCTTATTATCCCCTCTTGTGCTGGTAAAATGGTGATGATTGCCAATAGCGTAAAAATACTTATTAGTTTCACTTTCATTAGGTACGGCCTTTTAGTTTTTAATTTTTATCGCTATGATAGAACTAAGTATTAAGAATGAAACTTTATTCTAATAGAATTTTTTAACAATATAGTCATTTGATACACATATATCAAGTATATATTATATTTTATATATGCAAAAAAATAAACTCTTCAAATTAAACAAGGCTTTTATATGAACATATTTCGCTTAAATTTTTCCCACTCACCGTTTTTATGCTCACAGCTCGCTTAAATGGCATGACTAACCTCGCATGGCAAAAAGCATTTATTGCGGGTGGTCTTTGCACTCTTATTGTACTCGCTATTCATCTCTACAAAAAAGTTACACTTGATCGGTTGATGTTGGGTGTAAATCTTTTCTTGTTAGTAGGAGCGCTTCTCTTTTTAGGCGATATATCTTCTCTTCTCTATTATTATGGAACGTATAAAGGTGCCGTATTTTTATCATGTGTTGCAATTGTTGGGCTGTTTACTACCTTTTTTTCTGAAACAGGATTTTTTGTCGTAAAAATCAATGATAAAAAAATGATACGCACATCATCACTACGACTGCTATTTGTTACTCTTATGAGCATTATATGGTCATTGATAACCAATAAATATGGGCTCATCATCTCAGCCGTGATACCATTTATTTTATTACGCACAATATACGCAAAAGTAGGCGATAAACTGAGACAAGCAAAAGAGGACTGAATGTATCAGTCCTCTTTTTTTGAAATCACCTTATCCACTTCACTGCATTTTCTTTTTAATGGATTCTTCTACTGCATCATTTTGTAATCTACTTGCGATAAATTGAATCGCCGCTTCTTTTTTAGCTTTTGCTCCATCAGTTGAATCTTTCAAACTCAAACTCAATGTAGAAAGAAGTTCCATCCATGCTTCATCCACCTTTGCAAGCAGACCAGGATTTTCATCAAATATTTTTTTATTTTTTAACAACCAACTATCATGCTCACTAATGAGACTATAAGCTTTACGTCCAAAAGAAATCGTACCTTCATCACCCTCGCATAAAGCAATAACGCCATCGATACGATCGACATTTTCTTTCATGATTTGTGCTATTGGATCAGCTTCAGCTTCAATTGCCGTAGTAACTGATTGGTTTTGCCGATATTTTATTATCAATCCTGCACCTAGTATGATAATTGAGATCGTTAACAAAATTCCGCATAATTTTTTCATCGAAAATCTCCTATGCCATAAAAATAACCCTTATTCTTAATAGTGTATCGCTATATCTATTAAAAAATAAGGGGTCTTAATCAATTAAAAAAAACAGTACCCAATTAGTTCAATTAATCCTTTTTTACCTAAATTGTCCGATCTCAATCCCATCAGCCGCCATTCTCTTTTCAATATAACTTTGCAAAGCATTTTGATTTTCTTTATTAATCAATCTAATCGCAATGAGCTGTATTGCTGTACCTTTTTTTCCTTGCTTTAGCTCATCAGATTCATTTCTTAAACTGAGCAGTAAACGATATATTGCATCCATCCATTGCTCATCAATCATTTGTGCTAACTCAGGAGATTGCTTAATACTATCTTGATTTTTCTCCCACCATTGCTGACGCTCATTCAATATATCGTAGACCTTTTGTGCAAATGCATCGATATCATCATCCATTTCACAAATGGCAAGAACGCGATCAATGAGGTCTCGATCTTCCTTCAGTATTTGCGTGAATGGTTCAGCTAATGATTGCGATATTTCTTTACCCTTTTGATATTTGATTACTAATCCTGCACCAAGCAAAATAATTGCTGCCGCTAACAAAATTGCACATAATTTTTTCATCAAAAACTCCTTTTACACAAAAAAACAACCCTTACTTTTCAGTAGCACATATTCCTCTGTTTACTAAAAAGCAAGGATTAAATCAATAAAAAATCGAGCTGCGATCTTAATGCTATCTTTACAGAATTACATTTTTTAGTTGGTCTTCATTAAATTTTTCCATGGGTGTTAATTGCGCTCCTAATTCTTCTAAATGTTTTATAACCTGAGTAAGCCCATCAATTGCATTATCGCAGGATTTCAAGAACATTTCTGATTTATACTCATTTTCTATTTTTGCTATCTGCTGACCCAATCGACGAGATTTCCATAAACCCAAGAGAGAATCAGGGCTTCCCGTTTGTATAGCAATTTGAGATACAAACGATGTTTCATTGATAATATCTTTATAGTGTTCAATCCATTTAATGTAATCTTCAGCAAGGTTATCGATTTCAGACTTTGCCACACCTGAATGTATTTTTAAGATATATGACACAGTATTAATAAACATTTCTCTGATACGAGCGCGAGGAATCCACGATTGCATCCAACGAGGAAGATAGTCAGCAAGATAAGTATATCTATACCACTCCTTCCAAGATTGCGGTTTAAAGATAGCTATGGAATTGTTTTTATGCTGGGCTACATTTAAAGATTGAATTTCTGATTTGACTGCATCTTCAGTATTAGGATCTACATTTTCAAGAATGTCTCCCATAAATTGATCAAATTCTTCTGAATTCATCTTTCCAATTCTGCGACTCATCTCTTCAACCCCTCTGTCGAATTCTTCTTGGTCTGTCGACTTAACTGGTACATTATGACTAGATTGCACAACTAATACACTTCCAAGAAAAACAATTGTTAATAAAATTCCATATAATTTTTTCATAAGAAAACCTGCTTTTAATTATGTCTAAAATCTTTTAACTTGCCTTTAAATAATACGACCTCTGATTGCTCTTTATTGATTTCTAAATCTTTCATATATCCCTTGAAATATTTAAGCATCTCTTTTTTGGCATTATTTCGAGGCGTAGATTTAATATAATGCATTGCATCTTGTAATTGGTATGTGATCTCTTTTTCTAGTTTCTCATTTTTATTAATGACATCCCTATGATCATTGAGCCAATCTTCATAATCAATCAAAGCTGGCATGATATATCCGAATTCATCTGCCTCTGGATTCTCTTTGGTTTTTTTATAAAGTACGATTATTTCATTAATAAGATTTCCACTTTCTTGTACAAATCCATTGATACGGTAATTAGTGATAAGAGAAGGTATAGAGAGAAAAATACATATAGCAATTACTATAAAAAACAATATACTTTTAATCTTGAACTTCCACCAATGATATTGAAAGAATATTTTCATAAAAGATCCTTACTTTTTAATAGTCCATATCGCTATGTCTACTAAAAAGTAAGGATCTTAATCAATCAGAAAACAAATATTAATTTACTTTAATCGCACGCCATTTTTTACCGATTCAGGAAACTGCACCAGTTGCGGTTTGCCGCTTTCATCTTCCGGCATCATCATCATACCATGCGATTCAGAACCAGCCATTTTGCGCGGTTTTAAGTTTGCCGCAAATAAACCACGTTTTCCCACCAATTCAGCCGGCGTATACCATTTTTTAATTCCGGAAAAAATTGTACGCTTGCCCATTGCTCCCAAATCAACGGTTAACTGAAGCAACTTATCATATCCTGCAACATCCACGCACGCTTCTATCGTTCCTGTTATCAATTCTACTTTTGCTAAATCATCAATGGTAATGTAATTATCTAGCAGTTGCTCTGCAACTGAGTTTGCTGAATTAATTGTCATTGATTCCTCTATAATTTCACGTACGGGCTTTTCAAATAATGTTGGAATTTTTTTCAAGGTAAATGTTTTATCCCAATTGGTCAGCTTTACATTTTCAAGCGTATCATGTGCATGATTAAATGGCGTACCAAGACTTGCGAGCAGTTCTTCCATTTTATGCGGCATCACTGGCAATAATAATATTGCTATGGTGCGCAAACTATGGCACGTAGCTGAAAGAATTTCTTTGAATAGGGGCAGATTAGTCTTGGCAACCTTCCATGGCTCCTGACCATGAAAATATGCGTTTGTGGCATGAATAAATTTCCACAAGCGCGCTAATGCTTGGTGAAATACAAAATCATCAAGATATTCAGAAAATTCTTTGATAGTTTGTGCATTTTCATTATGCAGACTGATTGCTCCATCAGATTGTAATTCTTGTGGTGCAATTGTCATCGCATCATATTTTTCTGCCAATGCAACCACCCGATTGAGTAGATTACCTAGATCATTAGCCAGATCCGATTCGATGCGGTTTTCAACATCTGCAATGCTAAAATCGCCATCTTGATTAATCGCAATTTGGCGCAACAGATAATATCTAATTGGCTCTGCACCATATTTTTTTTGCAGCTCAATCGGATCAATAACATTCCCCAAAGATTTCGACATTTTTTGTTTATCAACCTTAATCCACCCATGCACCAATAATCTTTTTGGGAGTGGCAAATCTGCAGCCATCAACAGTGCCGGCCAATAGACAGCATGAAAGCGAATAATATCTTTGCCTAACACTTGCACGTCAGCTGGCCACCATGCATTAAATTCATTTTCTTCCCCCGGTTGCCCATAACCGATGCCGGTAATGTAATTGGATAAAGCTTCTACCCAGACATAAACGGTGTGCAATGGATCTTGCGGAAATGGCACACCCCAGCGCACGGTAGTACGAGAAATACTTAAATCTTTCAAACCTGATTCAACAAAGCTGGTGACTTCATGTGTACGTTCTTTTGGTGCGATAAAATCAGGATTTTCTTTATAAAATGCAAGCAGCTTATCGGTAAATGCAGAAAGTTTAAAAAAGTAACTTTCTTCAGAAATAATGTGCGTATCACGTCCGCATGTTGGGCATAGTGGTCCTTGTATTATGCCTGCGCCCCCCCCGCTCGTCCTGAGCTTGTCGAAGGATGGCGTAGTAGGGTTGTCACTGTCATCGGTAATTTCTGCAACAAACGTTTCGCATGGCGTGCAATACCAACCTTTATACACTGATTTATAAATGTGACCTTTATCGATCAAAACCGTCACCAGATGCTGCGCGCCTTTGATGTGATACTGATCTGTTGTACGCATGAACTTACTATATTTAATATCATACAGTTCCCATGCATTTTTAAAATCAGGTACAAAACTATCAATAAAATCTTTGGGATTTTTGCCCGCTTTTTCAGCGGCTTGCGCTATTTTCTGCCCATGTTCATCAGTACCGGTTAAAAAAAATACTGCTTTGCCTTGGAGCTTGTTCCAACGCGCAAGTGCGTCTGCAAGAAGTGTTGAATAGAGTGATCCAAGATGCGGCTTTGCCGTGACATAATAGATGGGAGTTGTTATGTAAAATTTATTTTTTTCCATGTTTTTTTCGTTTTATTTGTTTTGTGTTTTTTTGTTGGCCTATAATTTTTTCAAGCAATTCGATCTGCCTTCTATTTATCTCATTGCGAATATAATTTTCAATGACGGTAAGTTTTGGCAGCACACTTCCCGTCTTAATAAAATGGCACGCCTCTTCAAGAGAACTTACCAAATTGTCACCCGTATTCTTTTTGCATGTTTTAATTTTCGCTCTATTTTTGAGTTCTTCAATATCAAACATGGCAGCAATGTATCTTGCCTTTTCTGGATCCATATCTATCCAATATTTGGCTATCGTTGAATAGTGATGATGCAAATCGTTTATTAAGTCTTGTACCTTATTAGCATTTTTTGATGCCAAGTAAGGCGAAATACCGGTGGCGTATAAGGATGAACCACCAACCACACAAGCTAAAAGCCAAGCAATGGGTGCTGGAATAAAATCCGCCTGAGTTGAAGACAAGCAGCCAACCGACGTTTCATTGGAACAGGTCAAAAGACCAAGTGCTGATGTAAGCCCAGCACATGCAGTAGTCGCAATAACTGCCGCATTAATACAAAAACAGCGAGGAACCCAACGCTTTATTCCTTCTGCGTGATCAAATTTCTTTTGTTGCGTACAGGTAAAAGGTGTTTTCGATTTGTCGCCATCTTTGTTTATCGTAGATAAATAGAGTAATTGGTCTAATGGAGAAGCATCAGAAGATAAACACCGTTTTTCTTTAAGTGACTCGCGCCGTTTTTGCAATCCTGCGACATCAGGAATATTTTTAATATCTTCACTATATCTGGCGCACCACAGACTCTGCCGCTGTGGTATTTCCACAAGAACATCACTGAATTCCATTGCTACAATGCTTTGAAAAGATGAGAAGAGCACCATAATCAACAAAAAATTAGAAATCTTTCGATATTTTGTGTGGATTAAAAGATTCAAAGTCCGTTCGCCCTGAGTGTTTTCCAAAGTTCCTACGTAGGAAAATGTATCGAAGGGTATAATTAAATTAATTATTTTTATGTCTTTCATTTTTTCAACTTACCCTTCGATACATTTTTTGAAGACAAAAAACACTCAGGGCGAACGGGAAAAAGGAAAACGATTTTAGAACCAGGAGGAAATTTTTACGCATCGCTTATAAACCCTTTTCTTCAAAAACAATCGGCTTTCTTTCATGAAAAAGATAAAGGCCAAAAACGACACATATCATGGTCGCAAAAAAATGCCAAGTTACTTGCTCATTCAGAAAAATCCAACCAAGTAGTGCAGCAAATAAAGGCGTCATGAATCCGGCAAATGATAGGAATGTTGCTGAATAACGTGAAAGTAAATAACCATATAAATTATATCCAATAATATTGGCGATGATCACCAAGCTGATGCTATAAAAACCGAGCATGAACAATTGCTCACCATATTCTCCCACCCACGTCACCAATTGAGGTGATGTTGTGGCAACATTTCTGACCATCGGCAATCCTTCTTTCACCAAAGAAAGAAGCAACGCCAACATCCCGCCCCCCGTCATGCCAATACCATTGATCAATACCAATGAATAGTTTTTATCAATGAGCTTTTTCACCATCATCCACCCATATGCACTTGAAATTACGGATAAAATCAATGCAATTTCATAGCATGATAAAAAGCTCAAGTGCCAACCAATTTTTTCCAAGGGTGTCTGCGCCACAAGAATAGGAACAAATCCTAAAAATCCAATAATAAGGCCGCAGATTTGTTTGATCGTTAAACGTTCGTTGCGCAAAAAATAACATAAAATTGCCGTAACAAATGGCGATAAATTATACAATAAACAAGCTTTGGCAGAAGTAACGTATTCCAATGCGTAATACTCAAGCGTATAGGCACAAAAAATATGAAATAAAATAATGCGCGCAAACAAAAAATAATCCGTGCGTTTAATCGCGACGTGTCCCTTGTTACGCACTGCATAATACGCCAAGAGCATGCTCCCACCCAAAATCATCCGTATACCGATGAATAAAAATGGTGATACGTAAGAAAGTGCAGCTTTGCCCAGTGTAAAAGTACTCGCAAAAAGTAAGTATAAAATAATAACGAGAATCATATATTCACCTTAATAATTTCGTTGAATTTAAAACAAGTGGTGCTCCAACATTAACTGCTAATTTTTTTTGAGCAGAACCACGATTAACTGCGATTTCCAAAGTAGCATTACTTCCTTTGTAACAAAGTAATTCTGCTGACTCAACATCAGTAAAGGTGTTCATGAATTTAATCTCGTAAGCATGGCTATTTACTGAAAGATTTATATACTGCCCTGAAACAAACTCAGTTGTTACAGAAAGGTTTGTCTTAATATTACCAAAGCTATCAATATAAGTAATTACTCCTGTATCGATCTGATTTCCTAAATTATTGAGGCGCACAGTTAAATCGATATTGACGGGAATAAGTATTGATCTATCTCCTTGTGCAAGCGCAATGGCAGCAGGAGCAAAAATATCACGACCATGAAAAGTAACGGATTCAGCATTAAAAAGATACTGTTCTATTTTGTGAACTTTTACATCTTTCTTCTGGAGTAGATAATGAAAGATTCCATTGTTCGGTCCAATAAAACATTGCGAACCTAATTCAACGCACAAAATATCTCGATCAGTTCCAACCCCAGGATCAACTACACATAAAAAAATAGTGTTATCGGGTAAAAATTTCTGTATTTTATCGATAACAAACGCAGCATTAATAATGCTAAATTTTTCAATGCTATGATCAATATCAATTATTTGCGCATCAGGAAACGCCTTTAATAAGACTCCTTTAATAGATGCCACGGCAAAATCAAAACCAAAATCAGTAAGTAATCCAAAAAATTTTTGCATGTTTTCTCTCTATGATAATAAAAATTCTCGCATTATACATTTCAAAAAAATATAATGCACCAATAAAAGTACACCGAAATAAAAAAGAAATTGGTAAAAAGACAGATTTTTTTGGCCCTTAGGCCATCATAGAAAAGATGTGCATAAGGCACATAGCAATGAAAACCATGAAGGAAGAAATAAGAAAAGAATAATGCAATGAGGCGATAGGATATGACATAAAAAAGCTCCTTCAACAACGGATTTTATTGATCCTGATTATTTCAACCATGACATATTTTTTATTATTTGTCAAAATAATGCATTTTTGACACAAAAAGAGTGAGGCGCAGCCGCTTTGCTACGCCTCACTTACTATCAAGTCTTGTAGAAAATTATCCGTTTTTTATTATCCTCCGCATGGATCGCAAGCGCAATTATACGTTAAGTAGATGAGATAATAAATATTTTTTAACCATGTCATCATATCAGTATCAATAGCATTAATAGTATCGACAACAGTGATAAAATCCTCACACAATGGAATATCCAGAATCGTCGAATCTGCAGGATCGCCGATTAAGTCAGTAACATGGTGTATTCCATGATGCAGTTTTTTACAACATTTCTTTGCGTCTTCACCTTGCTCGATCAACCGCTGATTAACAACAGAACAGCACACATTGAGATAATACAACCTCTCATCTATCCCACAACTATTAATATTCGGAACATTACAAGAAGGGCATGGATCAGCAAACGTTTCTCGCGGTGCACGCACTGCATCTTCTTGGCTAGGAATTTGATCGAGTTCTTTGGCCATCGCCACTGCGCGTGCAGCTGCTGCAGCTTTTGCTATTCTCGCTCTCCCCTGTAGACAGGTATTGCAACGATCCTTGTTTTCACCTTGACATCCAAGACTTCCTGGTGTTGCACAGTACGCACAACATGCTGCAACTGTTTTTACTGGATCAACATCGATAGATGCTGCAATTTCATCACGCCTAGTTTTTGAGCATCCACACTTTTCTTGGTCAATATTTGCTGCAATTTCATCGCGCCTAGTTTTTGAGCATCCACATTTTTCTAATTCTGCATCGCGAGAAAACCCTTGCCCAGCAGCCAATGCTGCTGCCTGCGCATCTCTGACTGATTGAGCTGCAACATCACGTATCGATTTCGCGGCCAGGCAAGGAGAACATTTTTCAGCCTCAGCCATTATCGCAGATGAGACGAGTGTTGCACCAATCAGGAGAGCTGAAAAGACTGGTTTGACTATTGATTTCATCTTCATTACCTTTCTGAAAAAATCACTTTTTTAGAAATATATCACTAATCCAATATTACCTTCTGATTCTTTCATGGCACATCTACCAGAGACAATCTGGCTTCCTCCACCAAAGATTTCAAAATATGTAGAACGATAGAATATTTGCCCGCGCAATTTATTGGTGAGCGAACGTGTATTATGTTTATAAATTTCTATATCGAGTGGCTGATCTGCTCTACCAAGTAAATCTGTTGCCGTTGGATTGTTGCAGTCAATACATGATCCAAAGGATGCGCGATCATTACCTTTTGCAAACAGCTCATAGCCAAGAATAAAGCCAAGATCAGGATTGTGTGGATGGAAGAAGTTCAAATCAGTACGCAGAACAAAATAGTTCCATGACACATCTACGTCAATTTGTGGCCCGATATTGATAACTGTTTGACCAGCAAATGGTGCTGCACGTTTTTCAGTTCGTTTACATGCATGATAGAAATAAGGACGAATTTCAAACGCAAACCATGGACAAGGTTTCCAACCACCATCAAGAGCTAGGCAAACGACAACGTGGCCGTTGTTACCCAATGTTTGATAGAAGATTCGGTTAGAATTTTCTTGCTTCTTGGCAGTAGGGAACTGAACACCAAAAATACCATCAACAAACCAATCATCATAGTGACCAGCACCGCCGTATACTTCCATAAACAGATCACCAACACCAACAGCTCGTTCATACGCATTCAAATTGATGCCGTTGTTTAAAAAGAATGTTGATGCAGGTTCAGAAATTGCAAGATCAGCATCAATAATATCTCTCATATTAGTTAAAATATCTTCTGCATCATCAGTAAGCTCATTATAATTAGCATCTTCAGCACGAGGGACTAAAAAGAGAGTACCTTGCGCGCAGCGATCTTTTGCCAATGTTCCAGCATAATTGACATCCATGCTCATATAGTAGGTATTACCGTCAACACCTTCTCCATCAGACCCAAGAACACCATCTACCTGAGCTGCCTGTCTGCGGAAAGGAAGCGTTGGCACTGTACCATCGTTACTTACCGTAAAATAAGCCGCAAGATTAGCATCTTCTGGAGTCATACCAGAAACCAATTCACCAGTCACCGTCACGGATCCTGGAGGAGCAGAATTATATGATACCACTGGCACTGGAGTTGGTAGCGCAGACGGTGTTGCAATCGAATTGAAGACTATGGTACTTAAAAAATCAAATCGCATAGCATATTCAATTTGATCAGGATCAGCACTTTCATCAGCGTTAACAATTCTCGTGATGAAAACATCATCCAATGTTTCTTCCAGTGCAGAACCTGCATCTTGTTTAATCTCAATAATCTTATACGGAATATATGCACGACCACCAATGTGGTATCTATCTTCTTGACCAAGATAACGCGCAAAATCAACACCAATATGTGCACCCGTTTCATTATAATCAAATACTGGTCTAATACGTGCAAATGCTAAAAATGGGTTGACACTATTAACTAATTCTTGATCAGTAGAAAGAGGTCCAGCAAATGTTGCACCAGCAAACACGTTTTCACCACGAAACACTGATTGTCCAAAGAATAGCTCCGACAATGGCGCTGTATGGCGTGTTACCTTGCTTGTATCATGAGTTGAACATCCTTCTGAGTAAGGAGAACAGGAGCTGCATTTATCAAAAAATGCTCTGCTTGCAGTACGCGTATACGCCGCACCCCAGAAATGAATATTCCAGTCTGTGTTAGTTTTTTGAGTTGGCAGCTGATCATACCACCATGCTTGATCAGATGGTGCCAATAACCAATGCATATACCCACGATCTTCTAAGCTTAGCGGAGATCTAAATTGAAAAGTCGCATGAAGTGACCCACCGCATAATGCGCCCAGAAGCACAATACTTTTTAAGGTTTTCTTCATCTGTTTCCTTTTTTTTATTATGTCCATACTTTCTACCTTTTTTATTGCTTACGTATGATAAAGGATGGGTGCACAGTACACCCATCCTCTTCTTTTAGTTTTCTAGAATTGTTGCCGTTAGTATTTCATTAAGAGTCGTATCAATATTAACGGATACAGCTGCACTATCGACCGCATTTTGGCGCTTAGAATTTTGTTCTCCTGGCCCAAATAGATCATAGAGTGGAGCACGCAGAATAACACCCTGACTCACTGTGCCAAGCAAAGCTCCGACATAGTTAGGTCTAAAGCTATCGCCAGAAGCTGCAGCATTCGCTCTACCAAACGTATTCTGACGCTGAAATTCTAATACTGCATCATGAGTTACCATATAATCGAAGAAATCCAAACCAGAGAATTGTGCTTGATCTGTATTATCTGTCTGCAACATTGTTGACGCCATAATACCGGAAGTCAAACGCTGTGAAAGTTGACCGTTTTGACTCAGAACAATTGGATGAACACCACCTGTTCCTGGTTCAACGAGTACAAAGTTTCCACCACCAGCAACATTGAATTGCGAACTTCTTTCAAGTGTTGGATCAATATTTGCATCTTCATCATCTGGTCCAAAATTAATATTGAACGCCGCTGCAGTATCATCACCAACAGCAACGAGTGAAGCATTGGTGTTATCTCCAGAGAAGATACGATCATGTTCAAAACGACCAGCAAAGAAGTTGAATGTGATGGTATTTAAGTTATTCAAGTTATTAATGATATAGTCATTCGGCGCTGGAGTGAATGGACATACTGCTGCACGTGTTGCAAGCGGGGTTGGTTGTGGATCATAACGTTCAATTCCCACACCAAGTCCAAGGAATCCGAGACTGCCTATGGTAAAGTTTGCATTGTTACCATCAATCGTTAGCGTGAAGCTTACGTTATGACCAGGAACATTATCAACGTTACCAATCTGAAGCACACCACCTTGATTATAGTTGAAATGTCCCATGAAGAATGAACCATTATCAGCAAGGCTTAAAGTAATATTGGTTGTTGGAATAGAACATGTGGCAGTATTGATTGTTTCAATACCAACAAATGCATTAGCCGGCAAACTCGCTTGCGCATCATCAACTATTTCAATTGTTCCGCTACCAATAATTCTGACACGGAATTGATCTGTATTATGAAGATCAGATCCAAAATTAGTTAATGATGAGAGCGGATTATGAATATTTGCAGCTGGCACTATAGTAACTGGCAATGTTGAATCATGTGCGCCATGAGGAATCGCTGCAAAGAAATCCGGTGCATTGAATGCTGGCTCAAATAAGAGCTGTGAATGATCAGCAAAACGCAATGTTCCAGATCCAGTGATAATCTGTGCTCCTGGTTCAAGAACTAATTTCAATTCTCCTGCAATAGCAACAATATCTGTCACATCAGTAAACGATGCTAAGTTGAGCACGCCAGTAGATTTAACTAATATTTGACGTTCAACTGCACTATAGAGTTGCAACACATCACATGAAGCAAAATCAGGTCCTTTAATAATTGCACACAAATTATCGATAACAATATCGCTGTTCACTATAACTTGACCTGAACCATTAGCAATGATAGTAACACCATTTCCACCAAGCGTTGTTTGACTATCAAGACCAATACGACCATCGTTTTGTAGAACAACAACCGCTACTGGCGCTTCTGCACCACAGTTACTTGATAAGAATGTTAATCCACGAACATAGCCACCATCAATCAAGAATTGCGCAGGATCACCGATACGTGTTCCTTGCAACTGTAAATCATCAACTTCACCTTGAATTGTTGGCAATGATGTTATGTTTGCTTCCGTTACCACAGGACACGTACACGTTGATGTACAACAGCTAAATGGGGTGTAATTCGGACAATCTTTTTTAGCAAGCAACCAGTTCAATATATACGTAGAAAGAGCTTGATCAGAACCGATAATTATTTGATCATCAGGATTACTTAAATCAAGATCCCATGTTGCAATACCTGCACCGTTGCAGAAGAACACTTGGTTTGCAGGAAGATCAACAATACCATTATGGCTCTTAATAACCATCACGCATATGTTGGCAATGTATCCTGGCTCAATACTAAATTCGCCATTTAAATCGACAAATATAGCATTTTTTCCTGTGATCATACTTCTGCTTGCAACAGCAGCACGTCCTTCAAATGAGAAGACATTACCAGCAATACGTAACCATGGATTGGTATCAATATTAAATCCAGTAGTATCTGCATTGACACCAATAGAAATATTACTGTTATCACCCAAGAATATGGTGTGGATTGATGTTGTATTATCAACAACATTGTTATTGATTGTATCATCATTGAATGAAGTCTGAAGATCTAATGTTTGATTACCATTAGGATCGAGTGGATCGAGCGCGGATATGATAGCTTCATCTTGTTCCATGATATCTAAATATGCATCCGCATCAATACGAGAGCAACCATCGGCAGCAGTTGATCCGATACGAGTACCAAGAATCATTTGACGTCCGGTACCATTATCAACACATGCGCCATTAGAGTAGAAAATAAATTGAGAATAGTTTGCACGTAGTACACCAAGAGGATCAACAAAATTTGGTACAACTAAATCAAGTCCGGTGAGTGCAATATCAGTATGCACCTGAAGCTGAGCATTGATGAACCGAATGTTCGGTCTCATATCAGAAGAAAGTAATTTAAATGTTTCACCACCAATATATGCTGGCTCTGATCGTAAATCACTATTAGCACAAATCGAGTGATTTTCATCAGTGTGATTTAACACCGTGGCATATAGATTCATTCTATTATTAATCAAGAATGCACCACTGTTATATGCCAATAGTTCATTATCTTCTGTATTGAATGTACGAAGTGGGAAATTTGTTTGACCAGATCCCACAAAAAGAGATCCGCCGGTTGGAAACACTTCAAGAGAAAGTAGTTCAATTTTACTGGTAAGATCACCATTAACCACAGTACCAGTTACATTTAATTCACCTTCTAGATCAAACACAATATTACCAACGCCATGCGTCATATTGTCTGAGTCTACAGTGAATGGATCAACATCAAATTCATCACGTATGGTACCGTCTTGACCAATACCAGATCTCAAGAAGAATGCAGCATCTGCTCCAAAGAGTATCTGCGCATCTACCGCGTTTGGATTAAGGTTACCATCTACAATAAATGCCGATGCGTTACGCAATTTAAGGAACTTCGCTGCTGATACTCCACTTCCAAACATAACGCCAGGAAGTTGATTGAGCGTAAGACCTACAAAATCAAGATACGCTTGTGTATCTACAAGCAAGGTTCCATTGGAACCTAATACAACACCAAATCGTTGTCCCGAGAAGCTTCCACGATAATTAACAAGATCTTCACGCGCTTGATTAACTAAGAATGGATCAACTAATAGATCTGATAATAGTTCATTTTCATCCAATACGAGTAATCCAGCAGAAATAAATGATCCCAAGCTATTAAATATTCTCCATATCGCATTGAATCCAGCAGAAACACACGGCTGAATATTTTCAGAAATTATGCATTCACCATTTCTTTGGCAGGTATACTGACCAGTTGTTATGAACGCACCGCTGTTTTGAATTTCTAAAATCATACGACCAAGACCATCAATTGCTGCATCAAATTGAATGGTTCCAGAATCCTGAGCTACACCAATTTTACGAGATGATAAAAAGCCCAATTGTGATTTAGGACCAACAATAATATATTTGTTATATACACATGCACGTGTTTCATTTTCTAATGAAACAAAGCTTAATGTTGGACGCGCTGTACTATTTTCATTGCATCCGTTTCCTTGTGAACAATACTCATCACAGGAATATTCATCATTACTATTGAATAATCCTCCTGATGCATATTCATCACACGGTTGCCCACAATATTCATCACTACCACAACAATATTCATCAATCGGAGCATTCGCTCCGCCATACATCAACACAAAATAAGAAACACCGCCAGAACAATCTTGTGACGTCAACTGGAAATGTTTGTTCTGCGCGATGGCAACTTCAACAGTACCAGGACCGCTTTGGACAATGATAAGTTCATCACCCGTAATTTGAGAAGATCCAACAAAGGTAATATCATGGTCTACTTCAAAACGAATTGTTCTTCCTTCTGCAGCCACTAAATAAAGTTGCGACTCACCAGCCCAATGGCCGTTAAGCGTTACGTCACGCGATAACGTTACCACCACATCCTTATGAATCGCTTTAATTACTACACCACCTAACGGCAGCAAAACATCATCTTTAATGACAAGATTCTCATCGACGACATTATTGGTAGATGTTCCTTTCCATATGACATCCGCCAATAACAAACTAGAAGACGCTAAAGATATCGCAAAAAGAGCTAATCGATAGCGAGAAAAGCACCTTTTCATATACTCACCCTTTTTTTTAGAAAAACTACTACTTCAACTCTCAACTCAGATGCAATGATCTGAAAAATATACAATCTCTTTCTACACGCATACTCCGATTATTTTGGAATGTCAATATATATACCCCATACATTTCATTTCACATGGGGACCCCACAAAAAAAGAAGTGTAAAATACGGTTGTTAACTAATGTCAGAGTTATAATAAAAAAGAAAGGATAAAAACAAGTTCCTTGTTATATTTTCGTAGGATTAGGACTTAAGGGTAATTAAAACATCGTTGATAGTTTCCTTGGAAACCACATTCTCAAAAAAATTGATCGTGGTAAAAAGTTCTCGCGTTGGCTGAGTGAATTGTACAAATCGCTCATCATAATCAACATCAACAATGACGGCAGGAAAGAAATCAAACTTATCGACATATTTTTTTACAACATCTTTACGAAACAAATAGTTAATAAATGGATAAATTAAATCATCTTTTTGAGATATTGCTGGTATTGCAAATGAATCTATTACCGCAAATGCTCCTTCTTTGGGCATAATAAATTCAAGATAATCAAACTGCCGCATAACCTTTAGAAAATCACCAAACCATGAAACAACCACCGGCACGGCTCCCGATGCCAATACATACTCAGGACGAGAATCAGTATATATTTCTACATGTTTTTTTTGGCGCAGCAACAACAACTTGATCTGTTCAATTTCAGCAGGAGTAAGATTATCGTATCTTCCAAAAAGATAGAGCGCTGCTATGGAAATCATCTCACGCACATCTTCCACCATACCAATGCGCTTGGGCATAATATGCTCATCAAAGATAAATCCCCATGTTTTTAGCCCCGGTGAGGAAAATTGGTATTCCAATAACGGCTATCAACACCAAGTCCAAAAAGAGACCAATAAAAAGGAACGGTATATTCGTTATGCGGATCAAAATAATGATCGAGCAATGCTGGATAGATGGTATCCCAAATCTTGATTTTAGTCCGATCTATTTTTTTGATTAATCCTTGCTGAATCATCATCTGAGCTGCCCAATCTGAAGGCATAATCAAATCATAATCATGGTTCTTACCAGATTGAATTTTCGCCATAAGTTCTTCATTATTTTCAAAATAGCTCATATTGACACGAATACCTGTTTCCTTTTCAAAATCATAGAGAAACTCTTTATCAAGCACTTGTCCCCACACAAGAACATTGATATGTTTTGTTGCACTAAAAAGCTGTGTTAGCTTCCCAAAAGAAAGAAATCCTAGAATAATGAGTAACCAACAACAAACAATGATCATTTTCCCAAATAATTGAGAAGAAACAGGTTTCACTTAAGCGTCCTTACTTTTTTTACTTGAAAAAAAGACAATAAAAGCACGAGCAAACTACTCACCAGCAACATAATCGTTGAAAACGCATTGACCATTGGTGTTGCTCCGGTACGAATCACCGTGAAAATATAGAGCGGTAATGTTTGCACCGATGCACCGGCACAAAAAAAAGAAATAATAAAATCATCAAGGGATATAATAAAAACCAACAGACCCGCAGCAATTAATGCTGGCGACAATAGTGGTAATACTATTTTAAAAAATGTTTGGCGCTGGGTTGCTCCAAGATCGTATGATGCCTCAATTAAGTTGACATCCATTTCTGCAAATCGTCCATGCAAGATAGGAACTACATAGCCAAGGCCTAACAAGGTATGTCCAACAATCAACGTTGTTGCTCCCAGTGAAACAGAAAAAAAAGAAAATAAAGAAAGTAATCCTACCGCCAAAACTATTTCTGGCATTGCAAGACTTCCATAAAAAAGCAGTAACAATCGATTAACGACTGCACGTGAACCGAAAAATATTAACGTGGATCCTAGCGTTAAACTCAGTGCCACAGAACTGAACGCAATCAATAAAGAATTTTTAAGTGCATGCCATACTTCAATAGAAGAAAAAAGATCGGTGTACCACTCCGTCGTAAAACCAACCCATGCATTGGTAAATGGATTATCATTGAAAGAAAACGCGATCAAGACAAAAATGGGTACATACAAAAAGAGATAAAATGCTGCCACCATGCAGGGCAACGCATATACTGAAAATTGTCTCATGATCCCACCTCTTTGCGTTCGGCAAGCATTGGCACTTTGCACACCCGATTAAATAATAATGCACAGCATAAAAGAATTAACCCACTGAATATGGTAAACGCTGCACCTAATTGATTGTCACGAGCAACTAAGAAATAATGGGAAACCAATGATCCCACAAACATCTGCTGACCGCCACCGATAATTGCAGGAATAGCAAATTCACCAAATGCGGGTACAAAAACTAAAAACACGCCAGTTTTTATCCCGGACATTGAAAGTGGCACGGTAATACGTTTGAATGTTTGCCAATGAGTAGCCCCCAGATCCATCGATGCTTCCAAAACTTCATGCTGAATTTTTTCTAAGATGCTATAGAGCGGCATCATCATAAATGGTAAGTAATAATAGACCATGACTAAAAAAATTGCGCCCATATTATTAACCATATGCAATGATTCTTTGATAATACCTAGTTTCAATAAAAATGTATTAATCAACCCATTGTTATCAAGAACAAATACCCATGAATAAATTTGAATTAAAAAATTAGTCCAGAAAGGTAAAGTGAGCAAAAACAATAAAAGATTTTTCCAGCGAGCAGATACACGCAATGCAAGAAAATATGCCACAGGATAAGCTAAAATAAGACAAAAGAAAGTAACACCACATGCAACAATCGTTGAGCGAGCAATGATATGAAGATAATCGATATTAAAAAGAGCTACATAGTGCGCCAATGTTACATCAAATAATAATGCACCGGCATAGCGTTGTATACTGATCAGGAAAACAAGAACGAATGGTATATACAAAAATAAAATTTGCCACAGAACTGCTGGCACGGTGAAAATAAACGATGTATTTTTTGAGACGAAATTTTTAATTGTTTCTTTAATTTCCATTTTCACAACAACTTTTAATTTTTTGCTACAACAAACACAAAATCTTTATCCTGCGCTCGTCCTGAACTTGTTGAAGGATATCCTCGAGCGCTCGAAGATATCCTTCAACAAGTTCAGGACGAGCGCGATAGGAAATTTTCAGAAAAGTTAGGAAAGCTTTAAGGATACGAACATCTTATCATTTCTCTAACAACACCACATTTTCTTTTTGCCAATATAAATACACCTGATCATCATAATCGATAACTTCTTGCGGAAAATGTTCCTCATTTTGTTCAAAAACTTGGATCAGTTCTCCGTTTTTTAATTGAACATTATATTGCGTTGAGCGTCCATGGTAAACAATTGATTGCACGATTGCCGTTAATGAATTTGAAAATCCTGTCATTGGCGTTTTGCTGATCTCAATTTTTTCAGGACGTATACTCATAAATACGGTATTACCATTACGCATCCATTCTTTTTCTTTAGATGCAACAATATCAAACATCCCCAGACCAGAAAATTCTATTTTTGCCAAATCAACATCTATGTGCAAAGCACCTTTAAGGATATTTGTTGTTCCGACAAATGCAGCAACAAATGTGCTCACCGGAAATTCATAAATTTCTTTGGGTGTACCAACCTGTTCAATTTCACCATCATCATTCATGATCGCCATATGATCTGCCACCGTCAATGCCTCGAACTGATCATGCGTAACATAGACAAAGGTTGTTTTGAGCGTTGCCTGCAAATCGATAAGCTCAATCAGCATTTTTTCACGCAGTTTCAAATCTAATGCAGCAAATGGTTCATCAAGCAAGAGCACATCTGGTTCATTAATCACCGCGCGCGCAAGCGCTACGCGTTGTTTTTGTCCACCAGAAAGATTATTGATCGATTTATTGATATGCTTATCAAGACCAACGGTTTTTAATATTTTAGCGACTTTTTCTTCAATAATATTTTCAGGAACATTTCTGATAGAGAGGCTATATGCAACATTATCAAAAACATCCATGTGAGGGAAAAGAGCATAATTCTGAAAAACGGTATTAACACGACGTTTATAAATAGGCATATGGGTAATATCTTCATCACCCAAAAAAATTGATCCGCTATCGGCTTCTTCCAAACCAGCAATAAGACGCAAAAGCGTTGTTTTTCCACTACCACTTGGTCCAAGTAGCGCAAAAAATGCTCCACCTGGTATGGTCAAAGAAAGATTATCTAATATCAGTTCGCCATTATACCGTTTTGTAACATTCTGAAAACGAATTTCTCTCATAAAACGCTCTCCAATCACATCCACGTCATATCGATCTTAACTAAACTAATCTGATGTTCTTCAGCGTTCCTAGCGCTCGTCCTGAACTTGTTGAAGGATATCCCCGAGCGCTCGAAGATATCCTTCAACAAGTTCAGGACGAGCGCGGAGTAAAATTAACCGTATTGTCGTGTAATATACACTATTTTTATTCACACTGTTTTTTACGACCCAAACGAGCCATCGTCATCGGCACCACAACATCAGCCATGGTACACGGTACAACAACTGCAATAATAAGCAAAACAAAAACATTACCAATCGATACATACCAATTGGTAAAACCATGAGAAATCAAATAAAAGGTAGATGCGAGAGAACTAATGGCAATGTGAGATGCATGGGAACTTAACGAATATCCCCCTTGTTTGCTTGCATGATGACTACTCATCACAAAACCGTTCAGAATACCCACAATTAAAAATGGAATAACGCGTTGTGGTTCAGTGAAAAAACACATATGAAAATGCATCGGAACGCCAAGAATGGTACCACCAACATACGGTAAAACCGCATCTGATAAAATACAAAAAAAAGTTGGCGATATAATGCCAACAATTAAAGCCCTAAAATAATTCTTAGAAAAACGGCAAAATGTTACAATAGTTCCCGTAGCTGCAAAAACAATATGCATGAAATGAAAACTATGGAACAATGCCTTGCTACCCTTTTTTATCATCGTAGGGTCAAGACCCATTGTAAATACCGAATAAACGCTCAAAATGATAAGACTGAACGCTACCGAATAAATAGCGTATGGTAGATGACATAGTAACTCATGAACAATCGTGCTTTCGCCGCTGTGGATGTGATCATGATCATGGGTATGATGGTGAGAATGTGAATGTTCATCGTGCATGATAAACCCCTATTTTCGAAATGAATCCCAAATTAAAGTACTAGTATATAATGTAACATAAAATGGGGGCAGGTAAAGAAATGGCAAAATTCAGTGAAGATGTGCTAAAAAAAGCCAAGACTCGCATTTGCAACCTTGTCGTGCCCTTTAGCCCATTTCCAATTCTTTCCAATGGGTACCCAATAGAAATGAAATGAATATTGGGTTAAAAGTAGGGGCTCAATACGACTTGATCAATCTATTTTATCAGACTTTTTGCTTATCTAGGGTCTCACCTAATTTATTCAGCATAGCTTGCAATTCTTTGTAAGACTCCGACTCAAGGGTCGACTCAGACTTGAAGAAAACTTTTTCATCTTCTTCGATATCCAAACATTCATTTCTCAATCGGATTATCTTATCAAGATTATCGAGCCTTCGATTAATTTCTTTAGAATATCCATTTATCGATCGAATAAAATCATCGTGTTTTTGAAGAACTTCTTTCAGTTCTGCATTAGCTTCATCTAATGCTGCATTTAGTTGTGAATGATTCTCCATCTCACGGCATACCAACAATCCTGCTATAATCGCACCCGTTATGGCAATCCCTACAAGCGGATTAGTCTGAGCAACCGGAGCTGGTAATGCAGGAATATTTGGAGCAAATATGGTTCTAGTCAAAAATAACAAAACCAACATCATAAGCTTTTTCATAAACGTCCCCTCTATTCTGCTTCTTTAAGCTTGACGTCACTCGGAGATTCGTTCAAAAGCTTATTGCCTCTAATTCCAAATTCTTCTTTAATCTTCAATGTTTCAAATTCGACAAATAACAGTGCTTGATGAATAGTTTGCTCTAATTCCTGTTCTATTTGATGATCAATTTGCCCTAATTCCTGTTCTAATTGATTACAATCACAACCATGCAGTCTGCAATCTTGGAGCTGCTTGTCTAACGTTTCAAAACGAGTAGATAAATCCACGATTTGAGCCAACTTCTCTTGGCTTTTGTTGTAATTGTTTTCTGCTTGATCTGCCAGCTTTATTTTTTCTGCAAGCTTTTCTGTTGTTAACCGCTTCAATTCATCTCCGCTCGATATTGGCAACAGTGATGTAGAAACATTCAAAAGTAGCAATAATCCCATTAATAGCTCTTTTCTATTAATCATTGAAAATCCTCCCTACAAATATAACTATCCACCCCTAATAGTATCACAAATAGAAATTATTGCAAGGGAGGCTTCCAACGCCTAAAATGCCTGTCCGAATGTTAAAACCCCTACATTTACCCCCCGGCACGCATAACAAAAGGGCAAGTTGATCGGAGAATCGATCTTCTTGCCCTTAACGAGTCTTTTTAACCGTTTATTTTAGCCATCTGAGCGTGCTATGAGAGCTTTTGCCCTCTCTTCTTTCAATATACTTAAATGATTAACAAATCTATAAAGTTCTTCTCGCACCTCATTTTGTGCTCTATAATTAAGATCATTTGTCCACGCAAGAATAGTAAGTGACGGTGTTTCTTCCGGAATGAATTCCATAGATTGAATTCCCGCAAGCATAGCTGCTTCTTCTGAACGAAATTGCTTAGGTTGATACAACACAAAATCTCTTGCTCTGCATAAACCCCTCGCCTTTATGGAATAATGATCACGCATTGTTACGATCGGCAAATATCCTTTATATTCTGGTGTTTGTAGCAACTTCGCCAATGCCACTTTTCGAGCTTCCTTAATGGACTCACGCTTTGAACTGTCACAATCATCTGTATCTTCCCGTGGGCAGTCCAAGTCAGCCGTCTCAGCCCGATCAAAATCTCTTCCTTCTTCTGTTTCTTCCAGTAAATATTTTTCGATATAGCGTTCAAATTTCCGATTTCTTTCTGAATCCTTCACTGTTTTTCGCAATTCTTTCTCTAAAAGCTGCACGCTTTCACTATAACATCCCTTTGAAAGATCCAATGGTCGTGCATCATAAGCAATTGCATTCGCAACAAATAGGAACGAATGAAACAATATAACTTTTTTCATAAAAACCTTCTTGATGATGTAAAATTGAATAAAGACTTTAACAATCCCAAATGATAGCATAAATACCATTTATTATCATCATTAAAACGCTTGCCCGAACGTTAAAAACCAAGCGAAGGATCGCTCAATCGGAAGTTGCTTGCGCCAGCGCCAACCGATATCAAAGCGCAGCGGTCCAAGGGGCGTAAAAATACGCAACCCAAAGCCAGTAGCAGCTAAAAGGTCTTGTGTTTTGAAATCCGCAAACATGGTACCACTGAGTGCACCTAAATCCTGAAAAACGACTCCGCCAATTTTTCTCCAGACTGGGAAGCGCAATTCAAGATTAACATTCACCATCGTTCTACCACCCCGCGGCACCACGCGATGCTTACCTTCATCATCCACAAAGACACCTAAAGGAGGCGCAAGATCTGCTTCATATCCACGCAATGAATGCGATCCACCTAAATAAAAACGTTCGGAAGGCATAATTCCAGAAAATTCGCGATAAAAAATATGACCACATCGCACGCGCAGCGCAGCAACCACACAGGAGAGTGGAACAAAAATAGATTGCTCAAAGAGTACCTTTAAAAAAAATGAATCTTTATATTTTTTCAGCAGCGGAATCATCATTTTCAGTGAAAGCAATCCCACACCGCCTTGCGTTGGATTTAATGCATTATCAAGACGCTCAATCATGATTGTCGGTTCGGTAAAAAAGAATGGAACTGTTTTATCAATCAAGCGCGGCTCAAACTCAATTGCGTGCGCGAATGATAATTTTTGCTCATCTTTGATATGCAACTTCATCCATTCGCACCCATTATTCCAGCCCAGATCAAAATGCTGACTTTTTTGTTGTAATCCGACAAAAAAACCATTTTGTATCAACGTATACACATCGTTTACATTACTATTAACCCTAAACCCCGGCTGGTCATAGACAATGCTATATACTTGCAAAATGGTAAAAAAAGGACGCCTCGTTAACCAAGGCCGACGATATTTACCAACAATTTCACGATGCGATCGCGCAAAATCACAATCAAAACGCAGTTGATCACCAGCGTTGGTAGGATTTTTGATTAATGCCGTTCCACCAAGCTTATACGTTACACCAGAAAATGTTTGATATTTGCGTACATGCTGCAACTCTAAACCCGCACGTGTCCGTATCTCATAACGATCATCTAAGTGCAATTTCAGCAATATTGCTTTTTCTTCACTCTTATCACTGTAATCAGGAAGGAAATGAATTGTTTCAAAAATTTCTAAATCTTTTAACGCACGAAAAGAACGCTTAATGTTGGCCTGATCCCACAACTGACCTTCTTCATAGAAAAGAAAATGGTTAATATATGAAAAGGGAAATGAGGAACTGCCTTGCACAATTGTTTTACCAAAACGAACTTTTTCACCAGGTTCAACTATCCATTTTATGGTAATTTTATCACCAACAGATTCTATCATTGGCTTAAGACGTGGATGCATATGACCACGTGATTGAAAATGCTTAATAAGCCATGCTCGTTGATTTTCAACTATTTTGACATCAAACACAACATCTTTATTGATAAAATCGGCTCTTTTAAAAGGATATTGCTGACTTAATTCTGGATATCCTTCAACAATCACATCGGCAATATATTTTTTGCTCCCTTCATCAACAGTAATAACTAAAATATATTCATGCATACGATCGGCAGCAACACACTCATGATCAACAACGGTGAATGCAATAAATCCGCAATCAGTATAAAAATGATGCATTGCAGAAAGTGCTTCTTCGCACAATTGCGCATCATAATATTTATGCTTAAGTAATGTGCCAAAACAATGCTTAATGATCATTGCATGATCAGCATTTGGTGAATTTTTGATTTCAACTCTTTTGATGATTGCACGAGGACCTTCTTTAATCACAAAAAAAGAACGTTCTTTTTCCTCTTGTGCTATGACTTCTACGTTCAAAAATCCTTTATTTTTATACTCACGCACTATTTCTTCTGCCAGTAATGACGCTGGCAATAGCCAGACAGATTGGCCGAACGCGAGAATTTTATCAAGCAACTGTTTTTTTGAAAAAAAGCGATGCCCAAAAAAAACAATTTCACGTTTTTGATGGATAGTAAATTTCAGAGTGACATGCACCAGCGCATGGTGATGATCGATATTTTCTTCAATTTCAAGAGCACTGTGCAGAAAACCTTTTTTTGCCAAGTAATCTTTGAGTGCGCGCATCTGTTTATTCAAAAGTTCTTTGGTAAATGTTTGTGACGAAAGCGTCTGCACAATTTTTTTACGCACCAACATTCGTATATCATCACTCTCTTGCCCAACTCCTTCATCACACGTAACTTCTAAGTCAATTGAGCCAAACGTATAACGCTTGCCTTTTTTGATCGCAATGTGAGCAACTACTTCTTTTGTCTGCTGATCATATTCCAGAAAGCTGGTAACAGACCGATCAAGATATCCATTATGCATTAAAAAATCTTGTATTTTGATCAGAGAATGCGCGTGTTTTGATTCATCAAATTGATCTCCTCGCTCCATGAGATACAACTGCGTTAATAGATGTTTGCCCTGATACACGTGATGAATCTTAATTTTTTTGAATGTCCATATACTTTCAAAAACAAAATGGAAATGAATCCCGGTATCGTACGCATGGGCTATCAGCTTAATCACGCAGAATTTATTTTTTTTGGCGAATCGTTCTAGCGCACTGCAGATGTCTTCGTGCTGTATTGCGTCACCCACGTTAAAACCAAGTAAGTGCGAAAACTCTTCTTGATCGAATACAACATCTGATTCAAAAGTGACCTTTTGAATCAATCCATCACGCAATGCATCATGCCCACAACAATCTTTGATCGCTTCTTTATCAATGGTATTGTTGGAGAATACCGTCCAGTTTTTGCTAACATTCGCCTGCAATTCAATAGAAAAATAGAATAAAAAAAATAAAACTATCAGATGCCTTAATGGCGATTGATTCATATCTGCAAATACAACTGGAATGTTTAGTTTACGTTACAACACTACTTCCAGTGTACCAAAAATAAGGATATATTACCTGCGCAGAAATTCATCGCTGCCCGCTTGCATTGACAAAAATCATGCGACCTGCATACTTGCTGCGTAATAATACCCATATGTTTAAATTTTTACCAAAAGGATTGTCGAATGAATTACAAAAACATACAACAGATTACGCTATGCATGATTATTGCATTTCCGCTGATGACACATACTATGCAACGCGCATTAATACTATCTAAAAGACCATCTTTTTCTCGCAAACTAACAACACGAGCTCTTGTTATTGACGAATCTGCCAGCCGCGCTCGTATCAATAATTTACGCAACACGATTGCGGTTCCTCAATTTAAATTGAGTACTATACAGAAAATAATACAACCTCATACCGTAAACCTTAGTAGAGAAGGAATGGACGATCTCACTGAATATATCATTTGGAAAGCCACGGAATATAGAACCTATGAAAAAAAATATGCAGCCGTTTTAAAGCAGTTACGCCTTTATGATTCAAGTCAACTGCTCGGAAGCCAAGTACTGCATTCAGCTGTTATTAGCAATCTGCCTCACGTCACTCAAGAACTATTACTACGCGATAAAAACTGGGTACATGCACGCGATTTACACAACTGTATTCCATTACATTATGCTCCATCAACACCCATTGCCAAGATGCTTTTAGATAAGGGATCAGATATTGAAGCACGCGATAGGGACCTCAATACTCCATTACACACGGTATCACATATCGTTGTGCCATTTTTACTCACAGCGGGAGCGAACAGGAATGCAAAAAATAACTTATTTCTTCGCGTACCTGGTTTTGGTTGGCAAAGCATAACGCCTTGGCGCAAAGCAGTTGATGAAGGGGATGTGCAAAAATGTCGTGAATTATTCTATTGTAATGGTTGTATAGGAAATGAAGAAATGATATTAATGTCACTTGCAGATTTGCGCTTCTGGCGAACTAAAAATCCAGCATATTTAGAAATTAAAAATATGATTTTGGAATGTGGAAATGAATACAGCGATTAATTGATCACAAAAACAAAGCTCTACAATAAAAGCTCCGATTCTTTAATCGGAGCTTTTGACCCGTTAGGAAGCTATTTTCTTACTCCAAAATCCTAAAAATTCCCCGATAATCCTTTTCTTTTAAAAATGGCTCAACCTGAACACCTTCAGGCGCGCTTACGCCAAAACCTTCATGCAGATTATCCAAAAAAGAATCGATATTTTCCTTTGAACCGCACGCAATAATCACCAGCTCATTAGGCTCAATGAATTGCACGGTCCCTTCTAGGTCTAATTTTCGAGCTGCCATCTGGACAGAATCTCTAAAACCTCCCTCTGGAACATTCGATCGCAACGTAATTTTTAAACACTTCTTCATTACCCTATCCTTTTAGTAAAACTTTTGGAGAAAAATAACAAATCAAGAGTCTACATGTCAACAACCCCAATGGATTACTCTAGACTTTGAAATATTGATCTATAGACTAAATGAAGACATAAAAAGCCTTTAATAACAAGAAAGATCGACCATGCACAAAGTTCGTGTGCGTTTTGCTCCATCCCCAACAGGCATGATGCATTTAGGAAATGTTCGCGCAGCACTCATCAATTATCTCTTTGCACAGCAAAAACAAGGTGTTTTTGTCTTACGCATTGAAGATACAGATGCACAACGCATGTTTGATCCTGAAGCACAAAAAATTTTAGAAGATCTTGCATGGCTTGGTCTTTCATACGATGAAGGTCCGCGTATCGGTGGGCCCTATGCACCATACTATCAATCACAACGCACACACCTCTATCAAGAACAGCTCAATGCTTTGGCCGAAAAAAATGCAATCTATCGCTGTTTTTGCACCGAACAAGAGTTGGAAAAAAAACGCCTACGCCAACAAGCACTCAAACTTCCACCACGCTATGACCGCGCTTGCCTGGCATTATCTATTGAAGAAATCGATCGCCTCTTATCTGAAAATACGCCATTCATTTGGCGATTCAAGTGTGATCACAATCTTTCAATGACTATTACCGATCTTGCGCATGGCTCCATTACGTTCCATATGAGTAATTTTTCCGATTTTGCCATCACGCGTCAAGATGGAAGTTTTACCTTTATCTTTGCAAACTTCGTCGATGATCTACTCATGGATATTACTCATATATTCCGCGGAGAAGATCATTTATCAAATACCGCCAATCAAGCAGCGCTTTTCCATGCTGTTGGCGCATCGCTACCTATCTACTGGCATTTGCCCATTCTGTGCAACATTGAAGGAAAAAAGCTTTCAAAACGGGATTTTGGATTTTCGCTACGAGACTTAAAAGATGCTGGTTTTTTACCTGAAGCTGTTGCAAATTACGTTTCTATTATCGGCGCCTCTTTTAAAGAAGAAATTATGCCACTGGATGTTCTTGCCACACAATTTAATTTTGAAAATATCCATTCATCAGGACATATTACCTACGATGTTGAAAAATTAAAATGGGTCAACAAAAGTTGGATCACTCGTTACGCACCTGAAAAATTGACCGCGCAATGCCGTCCCTATCTTGAAAATGCGTATCCACATGCAAAAAATGTTGACGATATGACGCTCACGCAGCTATTACAAATCATTAAAACCGACCTGACTACTACAGCCGATGCGGTCTCTGCACTTGAATTTTATTTTGTTGAGCCGCAATTGACGATCGAAGATGTTCAAGCATGTATTCCACAAACCTCATCCGAGCAACTGAAAGAAATCATCGCTGCCCACAAAGATTCACTGTTAACCGATGAAGCACAATTTGCCTCGTCTGTAAAATTAGCAGCAAAAAATAATAACATTCCGTTGAAAGAACTATTCTGGTTGCTGCGCCTTGCGCTCATGGGAAAAACAAATGGTCCGGGTATTGCTGAGTTGGTTGCTATGCTTGGTGGCAAACGAACGCTAGAAAGAATAGATAGAATGTTGCTGTTGATGAGCTCAAATCTGCTCAGCTGAATTTTCCAGCCTATTGGGCAACTTCACCAAGTTACGCACCAAGCCCTTAGATTGAAAATAAGCCATAACTTCCAAAAAATATTTTTCTGTTAATTCTGGAACAAAAAATTCAAACAAACTGGTTGCAGGATCAAGCGTACGATCAAATGAAACATGCTCATAACTGCGCAAAGCAGCAGTCACAAACCAACATAATTCACGTTCAACATTCGCCTGATAATAAGAACAGTAGAGTGATTTCATGTTTTCATATTTTTATTGACTAAAAAACTAGTCAGAATTACGTATTTTTATACTATTAAAAGTAATACGAAAACAAAGAAATCACAATCATCTCTTTTCTTCTGCAGAATCAATGTGTAAAGTTGATGCAGATAATACATCCACAGATCTTAATTGGGGTCCCCAGCGCAACCTTGTGAAGCTGGGGTCAAAAATTACTCTCACGATTGACTGAATGTTATAAACAATGATATAAATAGATGATTTGTTTCTGAAAAAAAACAAAAAAAAGGAATAGCATGCTTCGCGACAAACAAAAAAAATTATCCGTTATCTTGTATCCTCTCCTTCTGTTCATGCTAACAGTTATGCACCTACCGATGCATGCTGATCTGACTACCCTTGCAAAAAATGATCCCATTCCTATGTTCACTACGCTCAGCATTGATGATTCTCTCCTTCTGACCCGAGAACAACTTCTTTATAAATTTGATGGATTAGAGGGAAGACAGTATGAATGGGCTGAAAGAAAACTCGATCATGTAAACCTTTCCATTTCACCTTTTGCACAAAATGCTGATCGTGGTAGGAGAATCGAAGGATCAGTATGCGTAAATGTTGGAAATATTGATTTTCCACCACAGCCCATACCCTGCCCTGAACTACGAGACGTTGCACTCAGTGATTTGACTGGCAGAACCGATATGATTGCACTGCTTTATGGACCACGACCTTTCGATTTTGATGAATTGTACCCCGTCCTTGCAGCAGCGAGTGCAGAACTGTTTCCTGATGGAATTGACTCTGGATTAGACGATGAGGCCAACATTGATCCACAACAAAGATATGGCTTCTTTTCTTTTCCTTTGAAATATAGAAAACGTGGATTACGCTTTGAAGCATCTGTACAACTGCCTCTTGATCTCATTTTCCAAATACAAGCAGGGTTTGCTACCATTCGCCAAGTCCGTGAAGGCACCATTAATTTAACTAATGATGCAGTGTTCACACCTAAAAACGCTACTACCAGCGGACCAGGTCTTAATGTAGACAATGTTAATGAATTCCTGATGACCGAGCTCGATGCCATCACTGATGAAATAGGCATAGGCCTGTGCGATTTTATTCAAACATCGCTCGAAGACTTTCGCTTTAATCTTTTCTGGCGCCATGCCTTTTCAGTTAATGATGATGCTGAAAGCTCATGGGCACGTTTTTTAACCATTCCTTATTTTGAAATTTCTGGAGCATTTTCTCCGGTAAAAATAGATCACAACAATCGCCAATTTTTTTCAGTCCCTTTTGGCAACAATCGCCATACCAGCGCAGGTTTGACCGCCGGTGTCAATTTTGATTTCCTGGAAACGATTGAAATTGGTGGCGAAATTGGCTTCACTCATTTTTTTAGAAAAAACTATTGCAATATGCCCGTACCAACCAGTGAATATCAACAAAATTTTTATCCCTTTTCCACCAATGTCTCTATAAAACCGGGTGAAAACTGGCATTTCTGTGCCCATCTAGCCGCATATCACTTCTTAGAGCATCTTTCTATGCATTTTGAATGGTATGTTCTTGATCACCAAAAGGATCACATTAAGGTCTTGGACGAAAATCCAGGAGATATCTTTTTAGACGCAGATGACAATCCTTTGCCTGGCGGAATATTCTTGCCAGACGTACTTGAATGCCGCTCCACCTTTAAAGTGAAGCTGGGCAATGTTGCGCTTAATTATGATCTATCGCCAAACTTTAACCTCGGCTTGCTGTGGCAGATACCATTTTCACAGCGGAATGCATACCGCAGCTCCACGATCATGGTTGGTCTGAACGTAACCTTTTAGCCTTAACCCCAATCTACACCGGCGGCCTTCGAAGTTTTAACGAAGTAGGCTTCGTTTCCATTGGGGACCCCTATAAAGAGAATTAACGCTCTGGACAGGGTAGGTAAACTGAGGTATGATAAGAACAGAATAAAGTAGGTTCAAGATGAGCGCGATGAGAAAATTGGATTATCACATTTAATGAAAGGTTGCTGGTTTCCCATGTCAAAAAGATCAAACATCGAAATCGCTGTCAGTGGACACATTGATAAAGCTCTCAGACAATTAAAAAAGAAAATAGAGCGCGAAGGTATCGTACGCGATATGAAACGTACTGTCTATTTTGAATCAACAACACAAAAAAGAAGAAAACGCCTTGTTCGTGCTATCAAACAAAATATGATGCGCATGATCACTAAAGGCACTGCAAAAGAATAATACCCCATGAGTAAACAACAGCAAGAAATAAAACGCGCACAAAAAGAATCATATCTTTTCCGAGAAATTTCCAATTTTTTTCTTCAAATTACCATTGATGAACCCCGGCTTACGGGAATTTATATCAATAAGATTAGTCTTTCATCTGATGGTGGAATATGTACTGTTTTATTTCTTGCCTCCAATGGGCGTGCTGAATTCGAAGAAAAATTGCCTCTTCTCATTTTGTATAAACCATCACTGCGCTCTGCATTAGCAAAAACATCCCAAAGTCGTTATACACCCAATCTTGTTTTCCGCTATGATGAAGATCAGGAAAAAGCAGATAAAATCAATCGCTTGATTGATAAGTTGAAGGATGAGGGTAGGTTATAACCTTTCGAGATAAAAATTTAATAAAAAATATATCTCTCGACTCCGTTCGCCCTGAGTGTTTTCCGAAGTTCTCACGTAGGAAAATGTATCGAAGGGTATTTCTTAATCAAATCTGTCTTTTAAGAGCCATTCACAAACAATTATATACAAGAGCAACCCTTCGATACATTTTTTGAGGACAAAAAACACTCAGGGCGAACTGAACAGAGAAGCAATTTTTCTTAAGTGGAGCACACGCGTATGTTTCAAACTCTTATTTTCCTCCTCCCTTTCTTCCTCTGCTGGGGATCATTTCTGAACGTTCTTGCTTACCGTCTTTTGAGAGATGAATCGATCATAACCCCTCGCTCATCATGCCCACATTGCCACGCGTTCATTGCCTGGCATGATAATATCCCTGTTCTTTCATGGTTATTTTTACGCGGCAAATGCCGCACCTGTAAAAAACAGATTTCTTTACTCTATCCTTTTATCGAAATAATTACCGCTGTTACACTCTCATTTTTGTATATCTATATTCCTCATCATTATTTTTTTGGTTATTTTATATTTTTCTCTGCACTCATAGTAACCATTCGCTCTGATATAGAAACGATGATGATTTCTCGGTACGTTACACTCTATCTTGCCCCTGCTGGTATAGCCTTTTCCGCCTATGGCTTATTACCACTTTCACTACGTGAAAGTATATTCGGCGCATTATTTGGCTATTGTTTCTTATTGTGCGTTAACCATATTTTTAAATATGTACGCTCTGTTGATGGCATGGGAGAAGGCGACTTTGAGCTTCTTTTTTTCATCGGTTCTTTTACGGGAATAATCGGCTGCTGGATGAGTATCACCCTTGGTTCAATTATCGGTTCGTTGTATGGGATAGGAACCTTAATTGCATCGAATAAAAACGATGATATTTCACACTATCTTCAGATTACCAAAGTTCCTTTTGGTCCATTTTTGGCCTTAGGAGCAATCATATTTATTTTTATTCAGCATTATATTTTTCACTCTATATTCTTTCATTAAACTCTGCTTTTTTTAGAATTCTCTTGCATAAAAAACCAGTTATTACTAGTTTTGGAGAGTAGTTATTCAAAAAAAAGGAGTCTTAATGATGTTACCGGCGAAAAAATTATTGCGCCTTATCTTGTGTATACAAATAATCATGTCATACACCCCTCCACTTTCTGCTGCAACAGAATACAATTCTCCTCTTGCAGTTGCTCATCTGACAACCAAGGTAAAAGATGCCGTGATGTTTATGTATGATCTTGCTGCAGAACAGGATTGGACAGAAGAACTGGAACAGATATATCACGCTATCCAAAAAAACAAAAAAGTGGTTCAACGGGCTGATGCACAAGCAGCGGTAGAAAGTGTTCTTAATTTTCTTGATAGCCATGCATACGCATTTGCAGATCAAAAAGATTTTGCGCTTATTACCGATTACTTGAAAAACTATATAGTAGATGTAAAGACGGGAAAACAACTGATTGAAGCAACTCAAAAAAGCACAACTACTACTAAAAGTACTACCAAAAAATCTTCAGATGAACAATTCCTCTCTATTTTAAAACGAGCCGCACGCCAATGCTGCCAACACAATGAACCCCATCATAGTGATTGCCAACTTGGAGAATGTAAGCCTGAATGCAAAGAAGGACCTCGAGGAGGAAGAGGACCGCGTGGTAAGCAAGGAGACCCAGGACCAACGGGAGCGACTGGCGCTACTGGCACAACGGGTGCTACTGGCCCATCAGGATCAACTGGAGGAGCGGGGCCATCGGGAGCAACTGGTGCCACAGGAAGTATGGGAAATACTGGTGCAACAGGAGCTTCAGGAGCAAGCGGTTCAACAGGAGCAACCGGAGCAACGGGCGCAAGCTGCGTAGGTGAAACTGGTACAACCGGTACAACCGGTGCTACTGGTGCAACAGGAGCTCAAGGCCCAACAGGACCTACTGGTCTTAATGGAACAAATGGTCAAATGGGAAACACTGGCGCTACTGGTGCAACAGGTCCAGCAGGTGCTGCAAGTGCTACTGGTGATACTGGTGCAACGGGAGCCACTGGCCCAACAGGCCCTACGGGCACCACGGGTGATCCAGGACCCATCGGCCCTACTGGTACCACAGGTGTAACAGGAGATACTGGAAGCACGGGAGCTACTGGTGCCACTGGCGCAACAGGAACGGCGCTTGTTGCCTATGGATATTTTTATAATCTGATCGCGCAAACTGTTGCAGTAGGCAGTGCTGTAACATTTGACACCAATGGCCCTTCTGCCGGAGGAATTGCACATGCTGCAGGATTTGCAACAGTTCTGCTGACTTCTGCAGGTACGTATAAATTTACCTATACAGTATCGGGAACTACTGCAAATCAGTTTGATATTTTTGTCAATGGCGTTGCAGATACAAGCAGCATCTATGGCACTGGTGTTGGAAACACACCAAATGTAGGCCAAGCAATAATTACTGTTCCTGCAGGAGCAGACATTACTTTGGTCAACCATACATCAGCAGGACCAATTATTCTTGCTACAACACTCGGTGGATTATCAATTAACACGAACGCCTCAATTTTGATCGAACAACTTGCATAAAAAAGCAATAAATAAGAAAAGAACGCATGAAGTTTTTCTCCATGCGTTCTTTTCTTTATAAAGATATGTTATTGCAGATCATCCTTCACAAAATCAATATTATTATTCTCATCGATAGTAAGAATATCAACATCTCCATCATTATCTATATCACCTGCAGCAACGGCAACAAATCCTGTTTTATCAGCACGTGAACCGGTTATTTGAGCTCCTAATTTACCAATAAAATTATTCCGTCCATCAGTTCCTGAAAAACCATATGAATAATATGTTTTTCCTTCTGGCTTCCATCCAATGCCACCTTCACCATTGAGAATATCAGAATAGGTTCCATGCTCTGCGTAATATGCCTTTTCTGCTGCATAAATAGAATGCAAATTCATATACGCTTCTGCACGTTTTGCTTTTGCCAAAAATCGAGTAAAATTTGGAATGGCAATCATTGCTAAAAATGCCATAATTGCAACCACAACCATCAATTCGATTAAACTAAATCCATATCGCTTCATTGAAAACTCCTTTTTAAACAATCTATTATGCCTATTGACCGCTTGATTGCCAATATCGATACGCCGCATTTTTTGCCGCACTGAACGCATCTTGAATACCACTTGCAAGATTTTTTAGACGCTCTTTCCACCATGTTTTTTGTTGTATTGGCGCTGGTTGTATTGGTGCTACTCGTACCGATTGTAGTTCTTGTTGTATCTGTTTTTGCTGTGCTGATTTTTTTTGCAAAAGCGACAACGACTGCTCTGCTTTTTTTAAAGACTTTAGGCGCGATTTATCAGGCATCTCCCCTAGAGGACGCAAATATTTTTCCTCATAAGAAAGTATTGGCAATGTTTTCGTTCCATCAGGATAGTGTTTTTTTAAAACATTTCTTACTGTCGTATTAAAAATCGCTGAATCTCTATTCCAGATTCCTTTTTCTTCATCATCGAAGAAAACAGATTTATCTGCTGATGATATTATTTTGTTGAAAAGCGCATCTTGTTCAAGATCCGCTTTTTTCATTACTTCAAAAACTTTCTTTTCATCATCATTAAACATGTTGCACGAAAAAACACCTATCTTTTTAAGATTACCCCAAAAAATCATCTTTGTTCCAGCTGCGTTAAAACGAACATTATCAATATCAGTAAAACCATTTAAAAATTGCTGTATTTTTCCCGTCAAACTGTCTACCACAAAGCACCTATTATGAATCAACGTAATTCCTCCCGCAACAATATCCAAAATACGCTCTGGAGGGTATTCAGCTGGTCCAGAAATAACCAAAATATCTTCATCGATGAATGATATTTTTAATGACTCCATATAGGGGACCATATCGAGGAAAGGCAACTCAATTGATCGTTCTATTTTCCCAAGATTCCGATTATATATTATTATTTTTGGTCTTGCTTTTGGCCAATTGCCCCCCATAACCAAAGCGGCAATTTTCTTACCACTTGGGCTAAAAGCTGCATTTCCATAGTACCTAATATTATCTATAATAATGATATCTTCTTGACTCGTGCATGATGAATTTTCGCCAAAAGAAAGATTACACGTAGACAATTGAAGACACTTTCGTTTTTTTGCATAACCAAGCACATAACATTTATTCTCTTCAACCATAAGATTCCAGAAATCTACCGCATCATCTGCCGGCAATATGCACATATTATTTTTATCAAGAATTGGCTTTTCTTGTTCCCAATCAATTGCATCAACATTCCAGAAAACAACATCTTTCTTTCTCGGCGCCAAACTTCTGACTCGCGTTGTAAGTATCGTGCCAGCAGCATTAAATGCTATACAATAAGCTTCGGGATTATCTGTATAATTGCATGTTTTTACCGTAAAAGGATCAAAGTCCAATACTTTTACTATATGAAGACCATCAGGCACACAATTCTCAATTGCTATATAATTTTTCCGATTTCCTTCGTGTATTGCTAATGATCTTGCCGCTTTGGGGGCATTATCCTTATCAAGCTCAAGCTTTATAATAGGATTTTGTGATATATCTTTCTCGATATCCCATATTCCCACGGCATAGTTATGCTCGGGATGCCTCATTCCACTGATAACAACCCATTGACTCTTATTTATAAATCTCCAGTCACTCAAACGTCCCACAAGAAACGTCGATTCTGGAGAATCAGACACTTCACACAATAGTTTACATCGATCTTGAGCAGTATTTTTCAAAATCTCAATTTTAAGTTGATTAATGAGAGGTTGCATCAATGTAGAATTTATATATTTATTAAAAACCCCTGAGATTAATTTTTCTTTTTGGGAATCGGCAATATAGGCCTTATAATCATCAATTTCACTGAGGATTCTTGCTCCAAAAACAGCTTGAATATCCTCAGGAATATCAAGAATGTCTGCTCCATTTGCAATCTGGACAAGCGTTTCCATACCCAATGGATTTATTAGGTTGGCAATCTTTTTGATCAATTCTTCTTTTTCTTCGGGAGAATTTCTTGGAGAATCATGATATATCTTTAAAATTTCGATAATTTTTGTAAAAATCGGCGACTCAATATTTGTAATGGGAATTGCGACATCACTCACTCCACCCCCAGCAAGATCCTCTAACATATTCTTGATTGTTTCACTTAACGTTACTACATCAAATGACTCTTCAACTGCAGTCGTTCTGTCGCCATCTTTTACCTCAAACTTCACCATTTTTTCAGATGTTGTTGGCTTCATAGCCAATGCACTATTCATCACACTCATTGCTAGCACAATTAAAAGTAGTCTCATTTGACCTATCCCCTTTTTTAGAAAAACTCCGCTAACTTCTCTACCGGAAACGCCCCCTCGCGTACAATTTTGATTTTTTCTCCGGTACAATCGATAATTGTCGAAGGCAATGCTGATTGCTTTAAGTCATCATTCAAAATAATACCTGCAATTGATTGCATGATGCTTGGATCAACATCTTCAAGACGCGCTGGAACAGGTTTTCCTGCCAAGTTCGCACTGGTAGAAAAAAGACCTTCACAATGGGAAAGGAGCTTAAGAAGTCCGGGATGGTCCGGAACCCGTATGGCAATCGTACCGTCTAAGGATGTAACGGCAGGTCCTGCCTTCGCCCTGAAAATTAAAGTAGCTGGACCGGGCCAACAGACATCCATTATTTTTTCTATTTGAAACGACAAATTGCTGCCTTTTTCCATAAAATTAAGCGCTTTTTCTTTGTTTTCTACCAATATCAAATACGGCTTTTTTTCCCTATTTTTGATCCGATCAAGCTGTGCATGACCTTGTGCCGATAGTGCAGCCAGGAGGCCAAAAACCGTATCTCCTTCAGCCAAAATAACGCCTCCATCCCGCAATGCATTTTCAACAAACTCAACGGTCGTTTTATTATTCCATGATAAGGGTGCCATTCAAAGCCTTTTTCTTTTGTAAATAATGATCTAAAGCCCATATTAAAATTTCTTGTTTGACATTTTTGCATTATGATATATCCTATTAATCAGAATAGCATTTTTGCCTAACTGACTAATTTTTACTAAATTCGATCAAAACAAGCAATAATTGACATATAATTACGCTCAGTAAGATATTATAAATAATATAAAATAACCATTAGTGGATGGAGAATATAGATGAAAAATGCAACTAACCAAAAGGCTACTGCAGCGACCAAGGCAGCAGGAAAGCAACTTAATTACAATGAGGTTATCGACTACTTAGAAACCCATTGGACGGCGAATCGCGCCGATACCACATTGTCCGGATTAAAACAACTTGATAAAGCCCTCGGTTCTCTATCTCAAAAAGTTCCTACTATCGTTCTTGCCGGTACAAATGGTAAAAGCTTAACCGCTCACTTTACCACGCGACTACTGCGTGAAGAAGGTTTAACTGTTGGTACTTTTTATGCTCCACACCTTCTCACCTATAATGAACGCTTTGCACTTAATAATGAAACTATTTCTAATAAGCTACTCACCGATATTGGTAATGAAGTTATCAATACCGCTGAAGAACTCAATTTAAATCTTAATTCATTTGAACTTCTTACCATGATGAGTCTTGTCTACTTTAAACAAAGCAATGTTGATGTAGCTATCATGGAAGTCAATGAAAATGGACCATCCGATGCGACCAATATTTGTGCGGCAAAAATCGTTGCCGTTACTCGCATTATTGATCCACAAGCTTCTCCTAATGCAAAAAGCACTGACCGCGCATTAATCCAAGAAATTCTCAGTATCGTCAAACCAGGCGCAATTGTAGTTTCTGCCGATCAAAGCAAACTTAATCTGCAAACAATGCAAGAAATCGTTGTTGAAAAAAATGCTGAGTGGGCAATGCCTATCCGCAAACTTGCTCCTCTTGCCTACCCATTTGAACAATTACATGGCAGATGTGCAGCATTGGCAGAACGCATTACCTCTATCTACATCAATTCATTTGCAAATAAAGATGCAGTTCTTGTCACTAACAGCCTTCTGACCAAGAAAAAAGGACAACGTGGCAGACCAACATTGGAAGTAAAACGCCAAACAGAACTGAATCCGAAGCGTACTATTGAACAATTCTGGAAAGAAACAGTCAGCACATTGCCAGGACATTTCCAACTATTGGACAAAGAAAAACCAACAATTTTATTGGATCCTGCTGCAAACCTTGATGCATTCAAAAATCTTCTTCTTGGCACACGTCTTCTTCATTACAAACGTCCGCTTAAAGGACTCACTATTATCCTTGGATGCAACAATGAAGAATTAGACCTCCATGAACTGATTAAATTGCTCCGCTACTTCTTCAAAAAGACATCTGGCCAAGTTATTGTATGCCCGGTGAATCCTGTTCCAGGACACAAAGGTCATAAAGCATGGGATATTGAAAAAGTAACCAATGATATTAAGAGCTTAAAAATAAAAGCAAAAGCTACGGCAAACTTTGCAGAAGCTCTTGAAGCTGCGCAAAAAACGGTCGATGAACGCCATGGTGTTATTGTCATCACTGGTTCTACATCAATCGTTTCTGAATATTGGAAGCATAAAGGTTTGAAGAAATTATCGAATTAATACTTCCCTTTCCGTTCGCCCTGAGTGTTTTTCGATTTTCGAAGTGTAACGTAGAAAATCGTATCGAAGGGTTAATTTAAAATTTGTCCTTCGATACATTTTTGAGGACAAAAACACTCAGGACGAACGGAGAGAGAGTTTAAAGCAAAAATTATGCTCTCAATTATCCTCGGAATATCAATCGGAACATTATACGGGCTCTTCTTTGTTACCCAACAAAGAAGAGCTTTATCTTTAGATCGCTCTTCTTACGCACAGCATCTGATGAAATCAGTTCTTTTTTCTTTTATGCGTGTTACTCTTTTTGCAATAAGCATGGTATACATATTGCACTCGTCTTCAATCAATCTTATACTGGTATTATTGTCGTTTTTAACCCCATTATTTATATACCCCATGTTCCGTTTGCTCATGAAATAATGTGGTCCTTAGAAGAAAGCGTGCCCCATGAACAGTGCTGAATTAGTTGAATCTCCACATTGGTCCCTTGGTTCACTGTTTGGATATGAGGATAATCCATTCTTGATCATTAATAGTGAAACAATAATCCACACATGGATTATTATGGGCCTCCTCGCACTGATGCTTGCATTCATCAACTTCCTCTTGCGCAACACAACAGTAGGTCGTTTCATTGTACTGAAAGTTGTTTCTTTTTTTATTGATCTGACTAAGCAATCACTGGGGATGTTTGTATATTCTCATTGTGTTTTTGCATCATCTCTTTTTGTTTTTATTGCGCTGTGCAATACCGCATCTCTCATCCCATGGCTTGATGAACCAACACAGGATCTGAATACAGCACTTGCGGTGGGAATCATTTCATTTTTATATATTCAGTTCGTCACAATAAAAACTCATGGCGCAGGATCATACATTCACGGCTTGTTTCAACCATTTTTTCTTATGTTGCCCTTAAACGTAATTGGAAAATTATCATCGATTATATCAATATCATTCCGTTTATTTGGAAATATATTTGGCGGAGCAATAATTACTAAGCTTTATTTTAGTCTCATCAGTGGATCAGTTATTCTTGAACTCTTTGGGCTTCTTTGTGGTGCGAATTTTTTAATCGTAGGATTTTTTACGATATTTGAAGGATTATTGCAAGCTTTTGTATTTACGATGCTGACGCTGACCTATCTTTCAATAGGAATGCAAGAAGGCGGCCATTAAAAATTATGGAAACACATGTTCACTTCACCTGAATTTTTACATTACGGCGCAATTACTGCCGCTGTTGCAATGAGCTCAATTTCTGTTGGCCTTGGAGAAGGCATTATCAGCTGGAGTGCATTAAGCGCAATCGATCGGCAGCCAACCTCACAAGATGATATTATGCGAGTCGCAATTGTTGGTATGACCTTGGTAGAAACCGTTGCCATCATGGGACTGCTCATATCACTTTTTTTATTAATGTATGTCAAGCCAGATACGCAAAATATTTTTGGATATTATTCTGAAATAGGAATCATCGCTGCAATGGGAATTACCGGACTTGCCATTGGCCTTGCATCAACACTTCCTGCTCAAGCAGCGTGCCATGCCGTTGCACGACAACCATTTTTTTCTCACCGCATTTCAGGGTTTATGTTGATGACACAAGTGCTTATACAATCACCCACCATTTCTGCATTTCTTGTTTCTCTCTTTATTCAAGGACAATTAAGTGCAGTCACTACGATGGCCGATAGTCTCCGTCTTATTGCAAGCGGATTATGTGTCGGTATCGGCAGCATTGGACCAGCAATTGGTTTAAGCACATTTGCTCATGCAGCAGTTAAAAGTTTAGGAAAAAATACCAGAGCATATGATAAATTACTTTCTTTCACGTTTATCAGTGAAGCTCTTATTGAAACACCAATCATTTTCTGTTTAATTATTGCAATCACGTTGCTCTTTGTTGTCCCTCGCCATTCGCTTGAACTTATTGATGGTATTATATTCTTGGCTGCTGGTCTGTGCACTGGCCTTGGAACACTTGGCGCAGGCATCAGCTCAGGAAACACTGCAGCTGCCGCGTGCACTCAGATTGGTAATGATCCCAGTCTTTATAATATTCTTTCACGCACGAGCATACTTGCGCAGAGTTTAATCGAAACAATGATACTCTATACCGTTTTGCTTTCTCTTTTGATGATTTTATTTAGATAAAAAAAGAAGACACAGATTTTAATTTTCTGTGTCTTCTTTTTATTTTGACTAATATACGAATCACTTAAACACTTTAAAGCATTGATGTATCTTCATCAAAAGATGCTGGCTGGGAGTCTTCATCACTCACCAATTCATCACCCATTATTTCTCTTGTCACTATCTCCCACGCCATATCTATAGCAAAAATATCCTGATGCTTCTGAAGCACCGCTCGCGTATATGGACATGGATTTTTTAGCGATGTCTCACGCGCACCATTTTGCAAAATATGATTATTGATATCTTCAATATGTTTTTTAGGATTATTCAATATTTCTACAACCCTTGGATTTTTCGATATATCCGCAGGAATTTGACCATCTTTATTTTTTATATTCGTATCAGCTCCGAGCGCTACCAATAAAGAAGTTTTTGTCAGATCGGTCACAGCCAAATGCAATGGAGTATCACCTTCAAGCACGGTAACGCTGTTGATATTTGCGCCAGCGTGAACAACTGTTTCTATTGCCTCCAACGCATTGTGTTCACTTTTGACATAAAAATCAGCAAGATTATTGACATCAATATCTTCATCTACACCGTCTACACCCTCTACATATTCCTTATAGTGTATCGGCATCCTTGTTGCATAGTGTAAAAGCCCTAATCCATCGCCATCTGGTCGATCAACCGCAGCGATATCTTTTTTCAAAAGAGCAGATAGAATAGGTTGCATGCCTTCTAATTGAAAAGTTCGTTCCGTTGCTGATGAATAGAGGGGCGTAGAGGGCCTTCCTAGCAAACTCATTACAACTGAAACACCACAGGTATTGGTACATTGCATATCAAAATTCTCGTGATTTATCACCATTTCTAAGCATTGGTGAAGCTGTGTAATTTCATCATTATTTTTCTCTCTATCAGCCTCATGCTTCGCTTCCATGTCCCTACTATATGTGGTGCCCTTTGACCATTGTGTTTGAGTCGTATGTTGTGAACGAGCAACTCGTTTATCGAGCTTATTGAGGAATACAAATACCACCGGCTCCTTGTTGATTTTTACATTAACTAGATTTGGATCATGGTGTATCACTTTTGCAAATTTATCAGGATTACACAGCTCAATCGCTTTATTCAGCTTTTCCTTGGCTGATTCAGATTTAATCAAATCTCCTCCCGATCGCTTCATTGCAACTGCCTGCGCAGCAAACAAGATAAGCACCAAGCCCAGACTAAGTTTTCTATTTATCATAATAACCTCTATAAAAAAACGAATCATTTATTAAAATTGCTATCTCTATCTATTGTACTATACAACAAAAGATCAAATCAGACTACCACAAATTGAAATTTTAATTATTTTTCATCAAACAGATCATTAAGATGGAAAGAGAAGTAAAAATCCAAAAATATGAGTAGCCTCTAATGACATTCGATTAAATACTGACTATAGTGATTAATAACAAAAATGAATTAAAAAATATCATAGAATCCCCCCAAGGAAAGCACACACCCATGCATGATCATCTACTTTCTGCCATCGGAAATACTCCCCTTGTTAAACTACCCTTTGATACTCCTGCAACTCTTTATGCAAAACTTGAATACCTTAATCCTGGTGGCAGTATTAAAGATCGCTCAGCACTTTTCATGGTAGAACACGCTGAAAAAAGTGGCCTGTTACAACCTGGTGGAACTATCATTGAAGCATCGTCTGGCAATCAGGGAATATCTCTTGCAATGATTGGTGCTGCAAAAGGATATAAGGTTATCATCACTACCACGCCCAAATTCAGCCAAGAAAAGTTAGACACCATACGAGCGTATGGCGCGGAAATAGTCATGTGTCCTCCAACTTCTTTTATTGAAGATCCCAATAGTTATCAATCAACCGCTCAACGTTTGCAACAAGAAACTCCCAATTCATTCATGCCAAACCAATATTTTAATCCAGTCAACGCACAAGCACATTATAGCTGGACTGGACCAGAAATTTGGCGACAAACGAATGGCACCATTACTCATTTTTTTGCCGCTGCAGGCACTGGAGGCACTGTCTACGGCGCAGGAAAATATTTAAAAGAACAAAATCCTGCTATTAAAGTTATTGGAATTGATTCTGTCAATTCATTCCATTCTACCGGAGGCAACCCTAAACCGTACAAACTAGAAGGCGTGGGCATTGATTTTTATTCCGATATCATCAATTACAGTAATAACGATGTCATTAATGACATCATTGCAGTAGCTGATGAGGATGCTTTTGCAATGCTTAAAAATCTGGCACGCAACTATGGTTTTTTGGTTGGGTTGAGCAGTGGTGCAGTTGCCTGGGGTGCGCATCACTATTTACCCCAATTAAAAGATGGGGATATCGCCGTAATGATCTTTGGTGATTCAGGGCGGGCGTATTTGACGAAGAATGTTTATTGAAAAAGGAATGTTTTAAACCTATTTTTCATTTTAAGTGGGGTCCCCCATGCGGAATGAAAATGAAGCAATGGGGAAATTTATATGTGTTTTTCAGCCCAAGCAAGTTTTGCAGCAGCAGGTACATTATCAATAATCAGTTTATTATCGATCAAACAAGCCCACACAAAAAAAATAGTTCCGCTGGCTCTCACACCACTTTTTTTTGGCATACAGCAAGCATGTGAAGGTGTTGTATGGATCACGTTGAATAATGGTGATACCAGCAGCACACTGCATCTTGCAGCAATGTACGCCTTCCTCTTTTTTGCGAGCGCTTTTTGGCCCACGTGGATTCCAACCTCTCTCTATGTAACTGAAATTTCACACAAACGAAAACGACTACTCGGAATTTGTGTATGGTTAGGAATGATTGTCTCTGCAATCTTTTTTTATTGCTGGACTTTGCAAACAACGGGCGCTCACATTCTTAATCATCACATCGATTATCCAGTACCCAATTATCCTTTTGGTATTACCAGCTCTCTCTGGGGCACCATAATTTATTATCTTCTTTCCGCTTGCTATGGCATAGTGACAATTTTTCCCTTTTTCATTTCGTCCATACCATACAGCAAACTACTGGGCATCACTATCGGAATTGGCATAACAATTTCTTATATTTTTTATCTTGCAGCATTTGCATCAGTCTGGTGCTTTTTTGCTGCCATGTGCAGCATTTTACTTATTTTCGTTGTAAGAAATTATGAAAAAAATCATTAATTATAAAGGAGACTTCGATGAAAAAATATATTATTTCCACCTTAATGCTCGTGACTTGCCACCTGCATGCAACGACGCTCATTCTCACCAGAGGCCCCGTGAGCTCAAGAATGGGCACCTACTTATTAAATGCGGTCACCGCCTACAATAATAGTTATGCCTCCATATCTCACATTGATGCTACAAACGTTGCATATACCAAGCTATTGAATGATTTTTTCCCATACGATATGAATATTTTAAGAAGAGCAATGGCAGAAAACAATATCAGCTATGCCATAACCAACTACCACACATACTTTAAAGATACTGCATATCCAGAACAAAAAGCAGATGCTATAGAACGTATCGAACAATTGCGCGCTATTCTCAATGATCCTCGTAATGAAAGAGTTAAATCATCATTAGGATCTGTTGTTAAACATATGGTTATGATGAATGTTGCCTATGAAGCAGCTTGTAATAACAGTGTTATTCTTGAAGGCGGAACACTTTTCAATATCGATGATGAAGCGAATCTTCTTGCCAATTCATTTGATACAATCATAAAAGTATTCACCTACGTTCATCCAACCGACATGATCAATGAGTGGAAAAAAAGAAATGAAGCTGCTATTGTTCATAAACAAGCAGACGAAAGACGCCTTATCAAACATGTTTTAACTTCATTTTTTAATTCATTTAAATCAGTAGACACAGCTGATGAAGCTATTGTCACTCTGACTAGAGACGAATTTGATACGATCGTAGAACAAGCAGCAGAATATATCGCAACCGTTCCAGCTGAAGAATTTGGAGAAAATGGCTTATTTACGCGCAGCGAATTCACTTTACACGAATTAGATGAATTTAAAGACACAGTGTATAACAAACTTGGCTTTAATACACAAGACATCGTATATCTTGTTCCCGCATTAGCCTATGATCTGGTGCTCACAAGTGCAGAAGAATGCTTAGATTTTGCTCAAAATCTTGTTCTTATCAATGCACTATAAAATTTTCAAGACTTGAAATATCGATAGGATGTGATTGGCGTGAAGTAATGAGTAATAATTCTTTTGATCCGATGGATTGCAACCATGAGTAGACTTGTTCAATATGCGATCCGCCGGCAACAACAAAAATTATCTGCTCATTACTGCACGCAATAGAATGCATGATATTACTATCAATGAGAGCACTATCGAAAATGCATATTTTTTCAAGCTCTTCACGATAGCACTGAGAACGTATACGGGCACAATAACATGCAACAGATCGCGTACGATCTGCCTTACCCAAACACGATTGGGATAACGCATCCCGCACTGCTCCCAAAGCACGCTTATAAAAACGATTCAGCTTCTTGCCATCATTATATTTTTTGATCTTTTCAACCTCATCTACAATTTCTTTATGCAAAGACGCAAGCGTGATGCTTGCACTCGAACGGAATGAATGTGGGTCAGTATCAATATTATTGATCAATGGTCCAATGGCTGCAACACGACAATACCGATATTCAACATTATCGACGTTCATACCCATTTGACGGGCTTTATGGGCCAATTGCCCTAACATACCATCGACACAATTAATACCATAATTGCAGCAAATCATACGTCCATCATTATTAGCAGAACTTAAATCTTCAACAATCAGTTTAATAATATCCGGTAGGTATTTACTCAAAAGTGCTTCCAGCTGCGCACGCTGCTGCTTATTTGCAGGATGCTTTTTATCGTGATAATCACTTAATAAAACAATGATTTGCTTGTGGCAATTACCTTGTGCAGGTTTTTCCACTACGCGCAGGTGATAGATATAGCAAAAAGCGCTATTGCTCATTACCACATAAAAAAATATCAAAATCCGTAATGGATTGATCTTCATGTCTTCCCCCATGCAGCAGTGTACTTTGTCCCCTCTAGTTTTAATGTAGTATAAAAAGCAAAACTAAGGCAATAATTTGACACTATTGCCTTTTATGGAAGCCATTTATTACGATGAAACTAAAAGGGAGGGATTAGGTATGGAATCGGCAGAACAGCATAATAGCCTACAAAAAGTTTCTTATATCATTGTTGGTTTAGTTGGCATCAGTCTCATTATTATTATTCATGAGATCGGCCATTTTTTATGTGCACAGCTGTGTGGCGTACCAACGCCGGTATTTTCTTTGGGGTTTGGTCCGACTATCTGCGGGTTTTCAATCGGCACCACTTTTTTTAAACTGTCACTGCTTCCTTTTGGCGGCTACGTTGAAATAGATCCGACACATCTGGCAGCAGTTTCTTATCTATCCAAAATGCTCATTTTATTTGGCGGCATCATATTCAATTTCATCTTTGCCTATGCCATTTTGACCTATTACATTATCTGTAACAGATTTTCGCAAAAAACCGTATCTTCAAAACAGATGATCAAAGAGGCCGTTACTCAAATTATGACAAAAGAAGATATTGCTAGTTCGGTAATCGGGCCAATTGGCATCATTAGCATCATTGGAAGAAGTTATGCAGTTAATCAGCAATGCTATTGGCTTATTTTAGCCGTCTTAAGCTTAAACATGGGTCTACTGAATATAATCCCACTGCCTTTCTTTGATGGAGGCAAAGCACTCCTTATTACTATTGAAGCAATTATCGGAGCACCTATTTCACCTTATATCGTGGGAATCATTTCCATGGTCTTTTTAGTAATGTTTGTGGCATTTATTACACGAATCACAATGAATGACATTAGAAGATTAATTAAGGGATAATCAGAATTGACAAATTTTCTGCTTTGATCTTATTATAACAATAAGCAATCAAAACAATTTACGTGAAGCCGAGATTTTTATGCACATGCAAACATTAGATCAAAAAACAATAGACGAAATCAAACGAAGACTCATTGAAACGTATCATCCGCGCGAAATTTATATGTTAGAACCACAGCAAGCAGATACAAATGTCGATATTGACATCCTAGTTGTCGTTGACCAAGCAGGATTACAACAGCGATATGCTATGATGGCAGAAGGCCACAAAGCCTTGATTGGTATTAAGGTACCAAAAAACATTTTAGTTTACACTAAAGAAGAATTTGAAGACTATTCGAATGATATATCGACGTTGAGCTATTCGATTAAACACAATGGTAAACGTATCTATACGACCTGAATGCAATTAAAAAAAGGAACCCATGTCCCACCTTCTATTGCTTCCCCTTCTTTTATTCATGGACTTTGGTGGCAATCAATTATATAGCTTCAAAACAGAAAATTGTTTTGCTTGCAAGTCACCTTCTTCAATCGTCCGTTTTAATCGAGCCTATCATCATAATGAATTCTGTGATGCTGAAGTCAAAGCTATTAAAAATCATTTTAACACCAACTCATTTTCATGGTGGGTCGACATACATGATCAAAAAGCAGCCCACATTTTACATGAGCATGGATTTATCCAATATCCTCACACATTTGTAGGTATGCGTGCTGATATCACAAATCTTGCTCATAATACCTATGAACCACCTATTACCGTTAAAGAAATCACTCAAAAAGAGGATATAGAGATATGGATTGACATTGTTTTTCGCAATAATCCTGGTTACGAAAAACATGAATGGGAAAAAAGTAGATATGATCTGCTGGAAAAAGGAACTTCGTCAATTAAATTATATGTAGGTTTCTATGCTGGTGAACCATGCGCTACCAGCATGATTATTTACCATAAAGATATGGTAACATTACATTCAATTAATACCTTACCCGAGTATCGATGCAAAGGTCTTGGTTATGCGGTAACTCATAAAGCATTGTTTGACGCTGCATGCAACGGTATAACTCAGGCAATTCTTACCGCATCTTCCCTGGGACAATCCTTGTATCAAAAGATGGGATTTAAAGAATACGCGCAGTATCACATATATCTGTACACGCTCGCACCTTAAACCTTCTCCGCCATCTGCGCACGCAAGGCCTTTTTATCAATCTTACCCGTAGCAGTTACCGGAAGTTCTTTAGTATCGCAATAAAACTGTCGTGGAACTTTGTATGCCGCCAAATGTTGCATGCATAAAGAACGTAAACTTTTTTCAATCCCGTTATCTGCCACGCGTATTTGGACAAATGCCATAGGCATTTCACCGCCTTCTTCGTCATAGACACCAATTACACCAGCACGAATAACATTAGGATGTAACAGTATCACATTCTCAACTTCTTGCGGATAAATGTTAAAACCTTTATTGATGATAAGATCTTTCTCTCGTCCGCTAATAACAATTCTGCCTTTGGAATCGATATATGCCAGATCACCGGTATTAAACCAGCCATCATGCAATACTTTTTCAGTCGCTTCTGGTGCATTGTGATAACCCATCATAACATTATCACCTTTTACCCACAGCACACCGATGCTTCCTTGCGGCAAATCTTTCTCATGTTCATCACGAATTGCACATTGAATACCAATAAGGGGTCTTCCAACATTACTTGCAGGTACTGTTTCATCATCAAGATTTGCACAAACCACTGGCGTTGTTTCCGTGAGACCATATCCATTTGCCAATTTACGTCTGTAAATTAATCCAAATGCTGCACGGATTTTATCGGGTAAAGCATCGCCACCAGAAACAAAAAGACGCACTGAATCAAGCGGCGCTGTTTTCATTAAACATAAAAGGCCATAAAGTGCAGGAACACCTAAAAATATTGTTGGCTTATGTTCTAAGCCTTCCAGAATAGAACGCCGTTCAATCTTTGGAACTAAGATGATGGTAATGCCATAAAAAATCGCGGACCACACACACGTATTTTGCGCAAAACTATGAAACAATGGCAACACACCCAAAATCCGCTCTTCTGCTGGCTTACCCAGTAAAGAAGCAATCTGCAATACATTCGTCATAATATTTTTCGAGCTCAACATCACGCCCTTAGGAAGTCCGGTTGTCCCCGAGGTATATAAAAGCGCGGCCAATTCTTCTGGCTCCAAATCAACAATCGTATCCTCTATGATCGCCCACTCATCGGCATCTTCCATATCTTTTTCAGTAACAATGGGAGGCAGCGCAACACCTGTTTTTTCAAATAGTGCAACGCGATCAGACGAGGTAATAATGATGGCAGGTTGCGCGTCGGCGATAATATGCGCAAGCTCTTTTTCCTTCAGAAAAGTGTTAACAGGAGCGACAATAACGCCCGCTTGCCACAATGCAAAATAAGCAATATAAAATTCAGGAGAGTTTTCAAGGCATATGATTGCAGTATCCCGCGGCTTCAAGGCAAATCGCTCAATAATCTTTTTGCTCAAAGCGCACGCAAGTGCATATAATTTTTTATAAGAAATTGCACGATCTTCATAAATAAGAGCGATGGTATCGCCATGCATTTGTGTTGCTCTCAGCAGCAAGCGGCCCGCAAACATAAGTTTGCCATTGCGCAGTACCGTTTTATACAATTGATCAAATGCATACTGATTTTTTTCTTGGAGCGATTGCTTCATTGTCATAACTTAATCTTTCGCCCCATACTCCGTTTCACTCTGTATGGGGACCCCCTGCAGGCTTGGCCTGATAATTTATATTTTTGACTCTTCTATTTTTATAACTTGTACCGGACATTTTGCTGCCGCTAACTTGATGCGCTCTTGGTAATGCTGCAAATCTACTCCTGCTTGCACTTGTGATGTCACCACCACTTTAAATACATCAGGAGCTAAAAACTCACAAGAACCACAACTAATACATCCTGGTTCTATTTTTACATTTTTTATGGTCAACTTAACCCCAGCTACATTTTAATTTTATACTGTTATACTATATTAATGTAGCCTATTTTAGATAAAAAGGTAACCCATGCAACAACTCACCCGCGGCATTTTAATTGCAATTGAAGGGATCGATGGCTCAGGGAAATCGACTCTTGCCAAGAACTTATCCCTATCACTAGAACAACAAGGATTCAATACAACGCTCACCAGAGAACCCGGCGACTCACAACTCGGCAAAGAAATCAGAACGCTCGTGCAGACCCAAAATATGCCGATTTCCTCACAAGCGCAATACTTGCTCTTTGCCGCCGACCGTGCACAACATTTTTCTGAACGCATCATCCCTGCCCTCAAAGAAAATAAAATAATTATCTGCGATCGCCTTGCTGATTCTTCACTTGCCTATCAAGGGTATGGCAATGGTCTTGATCTTGAAATGATTAAAAGTATTAATGCATGGTCCATGCGTAAGATTGCAATTGATTTGACTATTTTTGTCCGCATTCCGGTGGATATTGCTTTTGAACGTTGCAACAAACGTGGCTCATTATCGGCTTATGAAAAAAAAGAATTTCTCCACAAAGTTGCCAGTGGCTTTGAAGATCTTTATAAAAATCGCACGGATGTTATTATTGTAGATGGAACTGAATCTCCAGAAAATCTGAGTAAACAAGTGTTTGATGCAATTGAACAATGGATAAAAAACAACAATCTTCTTTCTTAACCTATACCTCTCAAACGCTGCCACCAGCACAATTATTTGTGGGACAACAGAGCACGATGCTCAAAGCTGCCGAACAGCTCCTGCAAACTATGCTCTGTCGTAACAATAGCTGCAATACCTGTATAGCATGCATGCAAATCAGAGAAAAGCAGCATCATGCGGTTATGTGGTTGCATCCAGAAAAAAATTATACCATCGATCAGTTGGATGATCTTTTTTCAACACTTTCTTTGCAGTTGCAATCAAATGAACATTTTTTCTTTATTTTGCAAAAAGCTGATTTTCTAACTGCTGCATGTGCAAATAAGCTCTTGAAACCGATGGAAGAGCCTCCGGCAGGATATCATTTTATTCTACTCGCCGAACACCCAGAACAAATATTACCCACCATCAAATCACGCTGCACTCTCCATGTTTTAACAAGTCAAACCACACAACAAACATCTCATCCTCTGGTTGAAGTTTTTACAAAAAAAATGGTTGCCAGCAATGAATTTACTAAAATTCTTGATGCAACCACCATTAATGAGCGTGAAACGATGGAACTTCTTGATGATATAATAAGTCACTGGCTCAGAGAATATCAGCAACAAAAAAAGGGGCACTTAATGCCCCTTATCACAAAACTACAAAAAGCACGCTTACAACCGCCAATGCCAGGAAGTAGCATACTCTTTTGGCGTAACTTATATCTGCAAGTGCATGACAACCTACCATAGGCTTTTGGTCTATCTTGAATTTCGAACAGTTTTATTGCTTAGAAGCTGATGACATGGAATTATTATTCCGTTCTGCAAGTCCACCAAACGTTAAATAAGTTAAAGAAGTTATCTCATTGCCAAAACCAACTGGGCTAAATTCAAATGGGGAAACTGCATGAGGAGATTGGGTACGAGGAGATTTTTCATCAGAACGGCGCTTGCAAGACACAGGCGCACTGCCGAGTTGCAGAGCTTTACTCGTCTGTTTCGGCACAGATGTTCTTTTTGGTGCTTTTGGTTCTGCAGCCATCATCATTGTAGATTGAGCAAAAATTAAACAAAGAACTATATACTTATTCATCTATTTTCTACCTAACTATGTATAAAATTATTTTGGAATATAAAAAGCAGTTTTATCAGAAATTGATGACCAATATCTCATAAAACTGCTTGTTTTACAAATCAAAAGAAAAATAATTATGTTAAGACTTTATATGCTTTCTTTTTTTATTCGCTTGATATCATTAGATTTCTGCAGCAGAAACCTTTTTTCTCTCTTTTTATTAGCTTCTTCTTCTGTTACTGGTGCAAATCGCTGAGGAGTTTTAGCCGCGCGTTTACCTTCAGCACGTGCATTTTCCAAAGCAGCTGGCACCGATGAATAAAGATTATCCTTTGTTATTTTTCTTTTTTTAAGTGGCGAAGAACCATTATCACCAGATGTGCTTTTTCTTTTAAATGATGAAAAATCGTTACGAGGCATATCATCCCACCCGAGTTCTTTTTCGGCAGCAACCTTATTCAATGGCCTACGAATATGAATAGCATAATAATCATTATATGGTTGTGATTTAAGATATTCTTGAGCCTTCTTAATAGTCTCAGGGGATGATGCTCTTGCCACCAAATATACAAGTTCTTCCGTTGACGGCCAATAAGAAAGACCTCCCCGTGCATTTGGTCTATTATCGCGTGCATTATCGATAACCAATTTTAAGGGGCACATCCCTCTTTTGATGTTTATTTTATTCTCAAGCAGAAACTCCACCGCTGCTACATCTTTTTTTGTAATAGCATCGCTCAACAACGTATTGCCCTGCTTATCACAAAAATTAACAAGACTTGGTGAGGTTTCTACTAATGCTGCTGCAATAGTAAAAGTAACATCTGGAAATTCAAATGCTTTATGCAATGGAGTTTTTCCATCTTCATAAATTGCTTTCACATCCGCACCACAGCGAAGTGCATTATTCACTTTTGCAAGAACAGCTGAACTTGATTCAAATGAATAGAGTGCTTCATCTAATCTTTTATTAACATTATTTTCGGAGTAGTCCGTCAAATGAACAAAATTAGTATGTTGCTTTTGAAGCTCCATCGCTGCTGCTGACAACGTCAACGTACAGCTTAAAAAAACGAGGAATGATAGTCTATTCTTCGATAAAAAATTCATCTTGTCCCTTAGGTAAGAATAATAATAGCCTTATATATAGCCCCTTTGCTAGATATTTTCACTATTATTATATAGCAAAAACAAATCTTATTCAATTTTATGCCATCACAATTATGCCCAAAACCTATGAGCTTTTTTTCTTTTTTGTTATTATTTGTTATCTAGCAAAACCATAAATCGATCTGAGAGAAGCAATGGCCACCGATTTCAAACAACTCCTACAGACGATTATCAATCCAGAAAAAAGCTGGAAAACCGATCTATTATACCGATGGCACGATATAATAGGCTCATTGCACAGCAAAGTCCGTATTGAAAAAATTGATGGCGACATACTTATTTTAGGGGTATCTCATTCGTGCTGGATGCAGGAACTATACCTTCTTTCACCACTTCTTCTGAAAACAATTAATGAAAAGCTAGACCAGCCGTATATTAAACAGATACGTTTTAAACAAATGAGTAGTACTACCCATAAAAAAAACATTCATACATTCACTGCTGCAAAGAAAAAAAAAGATGTTGCCTTAACAAAACAAGACGAACGCACCCTTGCGCAAATCACTGATCCTGCATTACGAGATGCTCTCAGAGCATTTCGCATCCGGTGCTATCAGGAGTAACATGAAGAAAAGTATATTTCTCTTGTGCATGCTAGTGGCATGCCGTGCATATGCCTATGATTCTACAACAAAGCATCGCTATTTGTGGGCAAATTATGAGCAGTTTGCGGGGAAATCAGATGCAAACGATTGGTATAACGAACTTTTTTCTTCAAAAATCTCTCCTTATGGATACAAAGGATATTTGTGCTTTCTTGATGAGAATCATCGATATGCAGAAATTATAAAACTGATGCCTTCAGTAGAAGGTAAATTTGCGCAAGATTCTACCATTCAACGCATCTTTTTTGACGCGCTCGTCAATACTCAACAACATAAAAAAGCTGAAAATCTTATCATTCAGCTCAGCCAATCATTCAAAACAGATCCTGATATAACATTACGCGCAGCTCAAGCATACCTGGGACGAAAAGAGGCAAAAAACGCGTTGCTGACCATCAGAGATTTTCTAAATAATACTCCTCGAAGACCAAATAATTTTATTTTTTACTTTTTGGAATCTCATATTCATGTACAACTGGATAACCTACCTCAAGCTCTGGAAAGTATTGGAAAATGTCTTGAAATGCATCCTCACTTTGAAAAAGGCTGGCTTGTTTCTGCTGTATTACATGAAAAGGATGGAAAAATTACCGAAGCAATCTCAGCGTATAAAACATTTTTAGATCTTGCCGGCAGCAATCGCCAAATAGAACAACAGATTTTTGCACTCACGATGAAACAAAAAGCAATCAAAGATAATAAGCTGCAACTTCTCTCTCCCACCATCAGCTTGGATAATGCGCTTATTTTATTTAAACAGCAACGATACGAACAAGCACTTGCCTATATCAATCGCTGCATTGAAAAACAACCTCAAAACAATGAATGCAAGCTTCTGAAAATACAAATCCTTGTAAAACTCGAGGATTATAAAAACCTGGCAACAACAATCAGCGCATGGATCGGATCTGATAAAGAAAACAGTATGTGGCCAAAAACAGTGTATCTTTTGACCCACGATGGCATGGCACCATCGGATGTTCTTGCCCTATTTTCTGCCATTCTGACGCAACGACCCGACAATCTGTGGTCTCATCTCTATGCTACTGACTTGTGCCTAAGATTAGGACACAATGTTGCAGCAATTACACACCTGAATAATGCATTAGCACTTTCAAGTGATAATGCATTCAAAGCAATAATTGCGTACCAATGTGCGCTCTTGCATTATGAAGAAGGAAATCATGAATTAATGCACACCACTCTTGAACAAGCACATAACTTTAATAACGACTGCCCTCATATCAATAATGCACTTGCTTATTACTGGGCAACTAAAGGCAAAAATACAACCAAAGCTTTATCTTTTATTCAAAAATCATTACAGCATGATAGTTCTAATCCTCATTTTTTAGATACACATGCTCTCATTTTATATAAAGAAAAAAAATATCATGAAGCTCAACAAATCCTCGATCAACTTGCAACTACTAACAATAGTACTATGCTCTTACATTTGGCAAAAGTGCATTATAAATTGAACAATAAAGAGATTGCTGATACCTTTACTAAAAAAGCTGAATCCTTTGTACGCAATAATCAGGAAAAAAAAGCACTGCACAAGATGCAGCTCTTGTTAGCACAAGTATGAAACCAAAAATTATCTGTCTTGTTGCGGGAAAATCGGGCGGTCATATTATACCCTGTTTAACTATCGCGCGTAATAATTATACACAACATAATCCCACTCATATTTTATTTTTCTCCGCAAATACGCCGCTTGATCATAAGATCTTACATGTCCTTCGTAGTTCGAAGAACGAAGTAGGACGTGAAGACAAAAACATCACCTGGCACATTCCCCTCCCATTAAGCTCCCGCGCAGGATCACTGGTAAAAACAATCTGGCATGCGTTTACCTCTTTTATCAGCAGCTTTTTTTATCTCTGCAAACATCGACCAGAAGCCATCATCACCACAGGTGGCATTGTTGCAATTCCAGTGTGCATTGCAGGTTTTATTTTACGCATACCAATTAAACTCTATTCACTTGATGCCATTCCTGGCAAAGCAATACAATTTCTTACTCCCTTTGCAACCTCTGTTGTTACTCCTTTTGCAAGCTCACAAAAATATTTCCCTGCAAGCAAATGCTCGGTGCAGCCATATCCCATCAAATACCGCACAACTATTGATATCTGTGATCAGAAGACTGCTTTGCAGCAATTAGGTTTATCACCACACAAAAAAACAATCGTTGTACTCGGTGGATCGCAAGGATCATTATTTTTAAACAATTGCATAGCGCAATTGGTTAAAAATGTTTCATTTGATGCTCAAACTACACAAATCATTCATCAGACAGGGTCGCTCGATGCAACAGATTGGCATGAGCTGTATGCATCAAAAAATGTTACCGCGCATGTTTTTAGTTATAATCCCGATCTTGCACAGATTTATGCAGCAGCAGATCTCATTATCTGCCGAGCGGGTGCAGGAACATTATTCGAAATTAAATTCTTTAATAAACCATGTATCATCATTCCGCTCGAAACTAATACCACTACCCATCAAGTTGATAATGCAGAGGCGATGAGTAAGGAATGGCCAGAACTATTTTGCATGGTCATGCAAAAAGAAGTTGAAAATGATTTTGGTATTTTGTTTTCTGCGATAAGACAATTATTGTTTTTGTCATAACACCTGTTAAAATGATCAAATAATAAGTATATTTTAGTTATTAATCGAAAAAATTTATGTTAAAAAATATTATCATCGTTTCATCGCTACTATTAGCTGCTCAAACCTATGGCATCGAAAACAATACTGAATCAAATGACCCAATTACTATCTTAGAACAAAGACTCGATATGCTTGATAAGCGCGAACAGGAATGTCGACAAAAGAACAGTGAAAAAACATTCAATGGAGAAAACATAGCTGTTGGCGGATTTACAATTGGGCTTACCATGCTCGTCACATCATTTTTTATATCAGATCAAGAAAAGAGAGAACCATTAATGGGCACAGGCTTTTTGACTATGATTGGATCACCGACATGCGGAGTAATTTTTACAGTATATGAATGGCAAGAACTTGAAGCCATCAAAATGGAAAAAATGAATTTACACAAAGAATTGGGCCATTGTATTCGCGCACGTCTGGCAAATAAGCGCAGATCTATGCAGCAGCCGATCTGATTATCTGTCGGGCGGATGCAGGAACATTATTCGAAATAAAATTTTTCAATAAACCATGCATTATCATTCCGCTGGAAACCAATACAACCACTCATCAAGTTGATAATGCTCGTGCAATAAGCAGCGAATATCCCGAGCTATTTTTATGCAATTGGACAAGGTGACATTGCATAAAATCCAATGATATTATTTCAAAAAATTAAGCAGTTATTATAATCCTCGGTTTCTCCACCATTCTTCGGTCCAAAACTCTTTCGGAACTTTTTTTTTATCTTGTTCATCGGGACTTTCTAGTCCGTATTCTTTTTCTAAAATATTATACCATTCCGTTCTTACCGATAACGGCAATTTTTTGCCACAAAACATACAATAATCCATAAGCATACAACCTGTGGATTTTGGAATTTTTATTCCATACTCACGAAATCTCTGACTATAATGCAAAATAGTTCCTTTCTTGGCTAATTCTGCATCCATAGTCAGACAGCAATGAGGTCCTTTATAATTACGTCGCTCCTCTTCAACTTCCTTACGTATTTTATCAAGCCAATCTCTATCATTCATATTGATTACCTATTTAGCTAATGGTTGACGCGATTCTTTCATTCCTTGCTTAGTTTTTGCAATATTTTTTGTTCCGTCAAAATTGGCAACATGACTCCATTTTTTATCCTTACCAAATACTTCTACATGATCCTTATGCATAGCATCAACTACTACATAATCACCTTTATTAAATCCATCGCAACCTTCTATTTTTTTAATCACTTTAAAGGCCCGCTTACCTTGATTAGTATATTGAGAACGCTCCAATGATTTTTCTATTTTTTGCCCAAACGGATGTTCCTTAATCCAATCTTCAGTACGATTATACCATGGTCCTTCATATTGACCGTTTTTTTCGCAATCTCTTTCAAATGCACCTGCACATAAAATCGGTTGTTCTATTCTTATAATCGGAAATGGATATATATCGCCTAATTCATTCCGTTGTACATATGGTATTATTTCAACTATGTTTGCTTGATTTTCGACAATATCACATCCTTTAATTGGATCAATTACTATATCATCAGATGAAAAACAACCTTTGTCTTTCTGATTCGTATTACGATACGACTTGCCTAACGTATCATCTTGAGAAAAGCAACCATCACATTCTTTTTTATTTTTTTGTGATTGTTTGTGTGCACCATACATTGCAAGACCAGCAATACCCAACGTAACCACTTCTGCTGCTGCGACTGCGATAGCGGCAGGAGGACACACCGCTGCAAGATATGCGGTTATTGTTGTCGCTGAACCTGGTTCCATATTGTGTGCAACAATTCCCGAACGTCCAACACAAAAAGTATGTTTTGTTGCAACAGAAAGTGCATATATCTCTTGTGGTTCATAAATAATAGCTGATTCCACAACAGCAGCACATTCTCCCTGCATACACAACAACTTATCTAACCGCTGCAATTGATATGCTTGTACCCATTCTTTTTTATTTACAACATAAAACTTCTGGTCGCATGATGCATAGATAGATTCATCACCAACGTTTATTTTTATATAAGAAGCAACTATAGATTTACTCACATTGTTGATTGGATAGATGCCCAGATAATGATCATCATGAACAATAACACCATCTCCACGCACACATCGCTCGATTGGCAGAGATCCACGTTGCGTATGCACCAATGTACCTGCGATAAATCCTTCTGCCCGCAATAAGCATATCTTCAAAAACAGGTTAACCAATAGCATAGCACTGCACAGACGGTGTTTCATTATTCCCCTTTTTTATGCAACAACAAAAAAAGACACCTCAAAAATGAAGTGTCTTTTTTATTTGATTGTTTATGATGCTTTATCAAACATTAATATCATCCAAGAACCATAATGCCAAGTGCTTGCCGCGCTCCCCTTCAAAAGGTACTCCTTCTTCAATAATGGCAAGCGGCCTTGGGAAATTGAATGGCGGCAACTCAAGATTAAGATAGAGGTATCGACATTCACCCGTATTTGGCATGTCAACATTTCTTTGTGTTATTACATTAGTAGTTGCCAGCAAGTATTTTGATCCACTTTGTTTAAAGTTTCTCAAAACGTTAAAAATTTGTTCATAGGTCAGATGAGTAAGCATGTCCCGACATATAATCATATCAACCTGAGGAATGATATTTTCAATGAGATTGAGATGCATAAATTCTCGCGTTCCACCAAACGTTTTTCTATTTTTCTCAATTAAATTCTGCACAATATCAATGCCAATATATTTGCATTCTCCGATATCCACATATCTCATCCAATTACAATCACCACAGGGCGCATCTGCAATTGACTTAATGTTAAATCGTTTCAGCAATGCACTCAATTCTTGACGCATCTTTTGAGTGACTCTCAGCGTCGATCCCGGACCTGACACTGTCTCTGATGATTGCCATGTATTTGTTGTATAGATGCGAGTGAATATTTCTTCGACAGGATCTACGAGTGCGCTAACATCAGCTGAAATATAGCTAGAATTGAAACAGAGTAAAATTGAGCAAAGTATTGCTTTATTGATTTTCATATTCATTATCTTTTTCACCGAAATTTTTTCCATCTTATCACACATTAATATCATCCAAGAACCATAATGCCAAATGTTTACCGCGTTCAGCTCCAAATGGTATATCCTCTTGAATTAATGCAAGAGGTTTCGGGAAATTAAACGGTGGCAATTCAAGATTGAGGAATGGTGATAACAAGCAATATTGATAGTCACTTGTGTTTGACTCATCTAAGTTTTTTTGCGTTGCTAAATTGGTCGTCACCAAAATATATTTTGACCCACTTTGTTTGAAGTTTTTCAAAACATTAAAAATTTGCTCATAGGTTAGGTGAGTAAGCATATCACGGCATATAATGAGATCCACTTTATCGATTATGTTTTCCACAAGGTTCAGGTGTTTGAATTTTCTTGTAGGCCCAAAAAGTCTTGTATTATTTTCAATTAATTCCTTAACAATATCGATACCAAGATATGCACATTCACCAATATCCACATACCTCATCCAATTACAATCACCACACGGCGCATCTGCAATTGACTTAATGTTAAATCGTTTCAGCAATGCGCTCAATTCTTGACGCATCTTTTGAGTGACTCTGAGCGTTGATCCTGGACCTGAAACTGTTTCAGGAGACTCCCATTTATTTGCTTTATAAATATCAGTGAATATTTCTTCGACTGGATCCGAAATAGAATAGCTGGAAGTTGAACAGAAAAGAGATAAACAGAACAGTGTCTTATTGATTTGCATACTCATACCTTTTTTATGTGAGATTTTTTTATGGATCCAGCATATCCCGCTTTGCTTGCAACGTCTATACCAAAATGGTTACTGCTCTCACCCCATGCTACATTTATATTCGCATGGGGACCCCACATAAGAAATGAATTTGAATTTCTTAATTACACCAAAATGGTTACTGCTCCTTTGGATCCTAATTTTGCTGGCAACCCTGTGCGCTCATCAATAATTTTTTTGATGAGCATTGGATCATATGAAAATGTTTTTTCAGAATGATCTATTGCTCGATTAAACGCAAACCAGATAGGAAACGCCGTGCGAATGGGATAGACGTCTTGTCCCATAGGACGATTATCATCAAAACCAACCCATATAGCCGTTGTGTAACTAGGCGTTGAACCAATATACCAACAGGTGCGTGAATCATTGGTTGTTCCCGTTTTGCTCATAACTTCTGCATTCATCCAGTTTTGCGGACCATACATTCTTTTTATCCGTTCAGGCCCCAAGCATAACACCATCTTTACTTGGCCAACAACATGGCTATCAATCACCTGTTCGGCTTCAACAACCGTCTTATAGATTCGAGTACCCCACTTATCCTTGATCCACGATACAGCATGAGGTTCAACATAGATACCATCATTGGCAAACACATTGAACATTCCTGCTGTTTCAATCAGTGTTGTATCAACACATCCAAGAGCTAATGATGGATACGTATGAAAGTTGGTGGTAATCCGACATTTTTTTGCAAGATTAATAACTGCTTGTGCACCAACATGAAGAAATGTTTTGATGCTGACAATATTATTTGAATGAGATAATGCGTAGGCAAGCGTAATCTGCCCATTGAATTTTTTATTATAATTTTTTGGCGCCCATACGGTATTATTTTGCAACCATTCGGTCGGTTCATCTATGGCAGTATCTGCAAAAGTCATGCCCGTTTGCACTGCAGCCGTATAAATTAATGGTTTTATGGTAGAACCTATTTGCCGCCGTGCTTGCGTTACTCTGTTAAATTTTGATGCAATAAAATCAAAACCCCCGATTAATGCTTTAATTTCTCCTGTCTTACGATCCAGCACAATCATGCCTCCTTCAAGCTCTTCACCAAATTCTTTGCGCAATTTTATCATCTCCGATTGAAACGCATGTTGAGCTTCTTGTTGCATCTTACTGTTTAAGGTTGTTTGAATCTGCAATCCACCTGAATATAATGCGGTTTTACCAACAATAGTTTCTAGCTGTGCGCGTATCATTTCATGCACATGTGGTGCATAACTTTCATGACTTTTATCTTTTACTGCTACCGAACAGGCAATGGCATTGGTATATTCATCATCGGTAATAAAACCTAAATGTTTCATTTTGCCCAAAATAACATCACGCCGCTTTTGCGCCGATAGTGGATACATCAACGGACAATGCCGCGCAGGAGAGCGAATAATACCCGCAAGCGTTGCTGCTTGTTCAAGAGAAATTTCATGCGCATGACATGACCAAAATCGTTGGCTGGCTGCTTCAATACCATAAATACCACACCCAAAACAGACATGATTAAGATAGAGATGCAAAATCTGTTTTTTGGTAAACTGTTGTTCAACTAAAAGCGCATAGAGCTGTTCTTTTATTTTTCTGGTGAATGTTTTTTGTGAATCAAAAAATAATAATTTCACCAATTGCTGCGTGATAGTACTTGCACCTTGCGCTTTGCGACCATGATAAATATTGACAAAAATTGAACGCACAATGCCTTTCCAGGAAATACCATTATGCTTAAAAAAATCCCAATCTTCTGCTGCAATAAACGCATCAATTAGATGTTGTGGCAACTTCACACCATCAATCGGATCGCGCCGATCTAATCGAAACTTTCCCCATTCATTACCTTCATCATCAAGCAACAATGATGGTCTTCCCGCGTGGTACTGGGATAAAATAGAAAAATCGATGGTATGATTTTGTACGATAAAAAAGAGAGCGCCACACAGAAAGGCGCTCATTACAAAAATTATTATGCAGATAATTCGTGCGATACGTGCGAATGCCATACTTCTTTATTAAACTGCTTTCGAATCCATAATAAAATCATAAATTATTTTTTTTCCCGTTCGCCCTGAGTGTTTTTTGTCTTCAAAAAATGTATCGAAGGGTAAAAATACTTATCTAAAAAGATTCGTAGATCATACCCTTCGATACATTTTCCTGCCTAAGAACTTGGAAAACACTCAGGGCGAGCGGATTTTGGATTTTTCAATTTTCTACTTGGGACATACTATAGATTTATTTTTTCTCCGCTTTCAGTTCGTTATATTTACGCACCGCAGCTTCCATTGATACCAAAAAAGCTTTATCTATTGCGCTACAAAGATGTTTTCCTTCAGGTATTACCACAAGAAGCTCTTGCCCATCAGGCGAGAATTCTACTGTATGATTACAGTTACATGGTAAATCTTGCCCTTCAATAATCGGATTGGTTGAATAAAGACGCTTTTTGGTCTTTACATCCCAACAATCTATTGCTGTGTTGCGTCTGAGTATCGCAAGCATCGAATTATGAAAAGCGATTCCATTAGAATTACCATAATAATCTGATTGTTGCTTTGCAACATCATGCACGAAAAGCTCTAATCCACTAGAAAAAGACGTAGTACTACTTACTGCAAGATAAGAACTATCTTGACTGAGTATCGCGTTACTACATATACCTCCCATAACATTTTCTATTGATATGCAACCTTTCTGATGAACCTTCCCATTTTCAACACTTATTCTTGATAAAATCTTCTTACTGCTTGAATATAGAATCTCATTCTTTAATGGGTCGAAAATAAGTGAAGGAGTACTCAAACTCGTACTATCACAATCGATCTTATAGAAATTTTTTGCATAATTTACACAATTACAATTGATACCTATAAGTGTTTTACCATCGTCATGTTCTGCCACCATATGAGAATTGCTTATTTTAAGGATGTGTCCTGTATTGCATGCAAAAAGCTCATCGCTATCATTAAACGCAAGTGCCACGTGTATAAGCGGCCATGATTCTTCATGCATCTTACCGGTGCAAGTATCATATATCATGAGCTTATCGGTACTAACTGCTGCTATTCTATTTTTTCTCCCAACAAACCTAGCATAGATTTTTTTGCTAATTTCTTTTTCTTCGCCCGTTTGTGTGTCATATGAAACAGTTCCACCAACACCACTCAGAAGAAGCTTATTTTTATTGTAAAAAATGCCATTACGTACGTCTTTAAGTTGCGAGGGTTTTATACTGCGAACAAGCAATTGCTGCGCGGCATAGGATGACATAGCCACACTTAAGAAACTCAACATCACAACTCGATTGATAATATTCATTCAACAAATCCTTTTTGATTAATATTTTTACTACGAACTCTATGATATCACAACTATCAAAAAGTCAGAAAAAGTAGTACAATTACCGTATGATACATGAAAAAAATTCCCTTAAAACGCTTATCTCTTGCCACATCACAACTCCCCTCGGAACAATGATTGCAGTTGCAGATGAAAATGCACTCTATCTTTTAGAATTTACTGATCGGAAACATTTTGATCGTAAAATGAAACAATTCATCACAAAAGTAAATGCCCAAATCATACCCGGAACCAATGCAATTTTGGAATTAATAACCAAAGAATTGACCGCTTATTTTGCCGGCAATCTCAAAAATTTTACCATTCCCCTCTGCCCTCTGGGCTCTCCATTTCAGCAGACTGCATGGAATTTTCTCCAAACTGTTCCCTACGGACAAACACGTACTTATGCACAAGAAGCGACTATGATTGGTAATAAAAAAGCATCCAGGGCGGTTGCTCATGCAAATAGCAACAACACCCTGGCTATTATTATTCCTTGTCACCGCATTATCGCCAGTTCTGGAAAATTATGTGGTTATGCTGGTGGTCTTGATCGCAAACGATGGCTCATTAATCATGAGCAGCAGAATTTACGTTCAATATGAATCTCAATTAAAAAAGGGTCAAACAAAAGCATTACGCTTGTGCTTGACCCTTCATAATATTGCGAATTTTTTTTATTTTAAATACCCACGCTTGATTGAAAACTTTTTATCTGCTGATAATTTGTAATCAATTGAAGCCATTGCAGTCTCAGCATAATTGGAGATTGCACTTGCCAATTCGATGATAATATCTTTCTCAGCAATGCTTGATTGTAGGAATTTGGTTTTACTAACCGCTTGTATCAGAGAAGCCATATCGTCTTTGATAGCATTAAATATAGCTCGGAATTGCTCCTGGTAGGTTATATTATATCCAACTTCTTCGCGCGAAAGCTGATCTTGTCCTACATATGGAAAAAACATGTTGTCATAGGCATCTTTAATGCTTTTCACGAGTCTATCATTTGCTTCCTTAATGCGCACTGTGTAGCCGATTGCATTAGAGTTCTTTTTGTTGGCAAGTTTCACCAGTTCATTACCTTCCTCAATCGCTGCATTCCATTCGCTTAAGCCCTGTTGATTGATAGCATCTTCAAACATCCTAAAACTACCAAACGCCTTTGGCGCTGCATTACTCAATTTTTGAGCAATCCTATCAGAATCATACGACGCATAAAGACTTGATGAACCCACGATGGCACAGATCACAAAAATCATTTTATTTTTCATAACACTCTTCCTTTTTTATTGAAAGTTCTTAATTACCGTTTCTAATTGATTATTGAGGTTGATAAGAGCCGGTTCATCTTTCATTTTGACCAAAACATCACCAAATTCTTTGATAGTATCTAAATTCCACGAAAACTTTTTGGCGGGAGAGTTTTGAGCTGCTATCACTGCCTCAGCTTGTTTTATTGCTTCCATCAGACTATTTCTCAGCGTAGCCTTACTCTTCTGAAAATTTTGATTGCCTCCCAATTGAGCCCCAGCTGTATCTGCTTGTTCAAGCACACCATTGATAAAACTATATCGTGTAATAGTAATCATCCCCCTGGGACCATCGTATTGACCAATTGCTACATCTTGTTGATCAGGTGCACCATTATACACAAAAGGATTTCCCTTCCCATATTTATTTTGCAAATATGCAGCATTTCTTAAGCATGGAGCCTCAAACATGAAAGATAATACATTGGCACCTATCTCAGTTGATAATACATCCTGATATTGCTTTATGAGACCTGTGGTTTTAGCATTGGTGAGCAACGTATTCAGATACCATGAGGGAGCACAATCCATTCGACCAAGTCGATTCACATCTCCCGATGGATCTTTCAGACCTTGTACCTGTAGTAATTTTTTATATAAATCCCTCAGGCTCTCTTGTTCCATGGCACAAGCAGAAAAGACCATCTGCACGATAACACCAAACATTATTGCCTTATTTTTCTTGGTAAACATACGCTCCCCCATTCATAAATAGAATTTTATATACACATAATAATGATATAAAATATCAAATTGAAATGTAAAGAGTTTTGGGAATCAAAAAACAGACTGATCAATCCTCATCTGTTTCGCCGCAACGATAAGATTGGCGATAAACTATACATGGCGCTATCTTACGCTCAACAAGGTAATAATGGATAAGAGAATTATAGACATCCCAGCGCCATTGCACAGCGCTTATGAAGCCATATTCTTTGGGACTTACGTACGAAGTTGTGTGTAATGCATATTTTTTTATTAATGATGCATTTTCTTCATTTTTGATACAGGCAGAAAACATACCTAAAACACGTGCCTTATTTTGCATAGACTCAATTCTATTGCGTAGCTTAGGTTTCTTGATCATACCTGGCCAGAAGACTCCGACAAGTTGCACGAGAATGGATAATTTTTCAGTCAGCTCCTGTGCCATACATATGCAAACAAAATCCTTCATATCTCCTCGAGTGTTTTTCCATAAATCCTTATTGATGATGAGATATCCATTCCCACATTGACTTGAACGAGCCGTTACTCCATACAAAAAATTACCTTCATGTGATATTAATTTCACGCGATTGAGAAAAACATCCTGCTTTAATAACTCCGATTTTATCTTATAATACGCATCTTTTGGAAAATTTTTATCGATATGATTAAATGCACTGGACTTCTCTGAAATATTTTTGTTTAATTTTTGTATATCATCGCATTTGTGCATACAAACCTTCCAAACATCGTCCTTTACGTACTTTTTAAAATTTCCTATTGCTTTTTCTCGTAATACACCAATTCGAACTTCATATTCCTCCAATTCTTGTCTGAGTATGGAAAGATTATCGATAGGTTCATTCATCATTTTACTAAACCGATTTCTTGCTTCATCTGCATGCCTTTCATCAATCTCTCTACAAGCTTTATAATAACGGTGATCACGTTCTTTCATGCCAAAAATCAATGATGAATACACCACCGCTATAGCAAAAATATTTTTTTTCATGATGACACTCCTCTTGCCTATTTTGTTCTTGTTGATTATTTTTGATACGAATTGAACAAATAACTGTTAAAAAAAGTGAGAAAAATATATGAAGTTCATACTTTCTCTTTGTATCACGATTGTGTGCATATCTTATAATGCATACGCAATGGAACTTGCAGAAGTCAGCGAAAAAGAAATAAATACCAAGGGAATTACCACATTATTTAATCCATCAGATACCCAGGGTATTATACGCTTCAATGTGATGCATAAACAATTGGTAGATCACATAACAGAAGGACCGATTTTTCAACCAGAAGATACAACTCAATGGCAACAACTAGATCTCGAACTATTAAAAAAACAACATGATGATCTGGGGACACAAGAATATCTCAAGAAACTTATTCGACAACATGAAAAAAACAAAGAAAATCTTGTTACACAAGCGGCACAAGCTGTTAAAAGCGCTGCACAAAAACGAAATCCTGAATCTCATATTGCAATGGAACAAGCCATGATCGCTCTTCAAAAAAAAGCTGTATTGATTGAAGAATTACAACAAATACAAAACAAAAATGAAATGATGCTTTCTGAAAAAACTGATGCCGATAGTTGTGATGCTGCTAGTAGCAGTAGCTATAGCAAGAGCACAGAAGATTAAGTGCTGAGGGGTTTTTAAAAATGCATAACAAGACGGGTAATGAAATTAGTGCCTTGTGTGCGATTACGCACGGCACCTTCAAGATATAAATAACTGAAAAATACAATATCTTCCGAATAAAAATAAGCAATACCAGGACCAGCACCAACAACACGCTCTCTGCTATCAGGTACACGTTGACCGTTGAGTTTGTTATCGTGCAGTTGACCTAATGCATATCCAACCGCACCAAAGTGTAGATGAGGATATATTTCATATGCCAAACTATAGTTGACATACATTGCATCGCCTACGCGGGAATCAATTTTCTCGTTTTTTGCATTCCATACATAGTACAAACGCCATGATAAACTCCACTTATGAGAAAGATATAATGTTGCGGCCCAATAAGGGCCGCAATAAAAAAAGGTATTGCTCGGATTGATTTGCTTTGCTGGTAATTTATTTTTACCTAATGGAATTGAAAAATCGAATTCAATGCGATGAATAAATAATGGTCGTCCTTTGGATAAGATTACATCCCATTGGATAAACCAACCGCAGCCAAAGTTACCAAAACCACTGCCACTACTTTGCATACCCAAGTTATTACAATTAACTTTGGAATAAATAACTATTGGCAATCCAAGAACAAATCCGAGCATGCCTCGCAAAGGTTTTATATGGTTAGACTGATAAATCAATTGCGTAAGTGTATCAAGGGATCTATACCGAGGAGAAGGAATGCCTTCAAGCGGCTTTCCTTCTCCATTCAAAAATCTTTGCGTTGTATAGAATTTTAAATATTGCTGCCAATAAATGCCGGGGTTGGGACGCACTGGACCACCATCGAGAATATTAGCAAACCCGAGATTAAGACCCGGCAAACCATAACCAATCATAGTATGAATTGACAAAAAAAGCATAAGACTCGCTGCAACGCAAAAAAATCTTTTTGTAAACGCATGCATATTCGTACTAAAAATCATGCTGATAGATGATTGCGATCATCTTTTTTTTTATTCAGATCTTTAGAATGATCTTCCGGAAATATTAATTCGTCTTCAATGTCTTCATCATGCTCGGCATCATACAGAGTATCGCCTTCAAAATAGAACAATGTATCATCTATGCTGCTCTCATCCTCATATACTGGAATATTTTTTTTGAAACCTATACTATTGAAAAGCTCATATTGAGCCAATTTTTCTTGAACCATTGTATTCTGAGAAAGAACATATCCCAATACACCAGCCAACACCGCCAACGTTTGAAAAGGACATTCTTTGAAACTCGCTGCAACAATGGCGAACGGCAATAAATGAGTCAATTTACCAATGACCGGAACATGTTCAGTTTTTTCAATATAATTACCAATTCCCACAAGATTGCTACGCATTGTTTGATAAACACTTGTTGCTAAAATAGCACTGTTAGACCACAATACAACTGTCATAACGAACACCAAAACAGTTTTTTTCATCTTCTCTCCTTTTGTTTGTTAGGGATATATACAATAACTTTGTACAAAAGCTATCACTATTAGCATCATTGTCAATAGCATGTACCATAGTTTTCTGTCACTTTAAAAGGAAATCTATCATTGACATCAATCCTCATAAAAGACAACACTATTCTTATCAAAAAATCATAAAACAGCTATTCTTGAAGATTATGTTGACCAAATATCACTTTTTTTTTACCGGATTGCTCTTTATTTTTGTTCTCATTGATTTGGGACAGTTCTTTTTTGCGGGAATCACCGCTATTCCTCTTTTATTGTGTTTGTATTGCGCAGTTCTTGTTTCCAATACAACTCCTTGTTTATCACTCGTATGCATAGCACTTTTGCAATGCCTTGAATCGTTTTGTTTTTATAATTGGTTTTCTCTTGCCTTGATATACCTCATCCCAATTACAACATTAGCCTTTTTCTTCAAAAAAAACCTGTACCCTTCCCTTATCCATGGAACTACTCTTGCCCTGCTTGGTGTAATCATCCAAATATACCTTATTGATGGTTATTTTCTGCATTTAACGCCAACGATGCACTATACTCTCATGAGAATTAGTGGTACACTATTGGTGACTATATGTTTCTCTTTGACAATAAATATTTGGGGTATGCAAGACAATCGCGCGTAAACAACAAGCTTTATGCAACGTTTACGTGAGGAAAGTCCGGACTTCTAATGAACAGCGGTACCTGTGGAGAACTGCGATTGAATCAATCGAAATACAACACAGGAAGGCGAAAACAAAGCCTATGGAAAGTGCCACAGAAAATAACCGCCCGCCGTCGCGTAAAGCTATGGCGGGTAAGGCTGAAAACGTGCGGTAAGAGCGCACGGTTATGCCCAGTAATGGGCATAGCGGGTAAACCCTACCGGCAAGCAAGACAAAGAAGCATGTTCGGTTTGTTCGTTCCGGTTAAACATGCGGGTATGTCGCATAGATAAATGGTTGTCCATCTGAATGCACGTTGCACGGTGCTATCAGATTACAAAATCCGGCTTACTGCTTGTCCTCCGAAGCTTTATGCGAAGGAGGATGCACCCCAAAGTGCTTTAACCCCATATTTTTTACCCAATCTTCATTCCATTCCGATTGGGTGCCCATATGACTGTGTCCTTCGTAGCTTTATGCGAAGTAGGAAGAGAATCGAAATATGGGCCAAAAAAGAATTATACTAGATTTTTACCCATGAAGAACATCAAAAACTACTTGTGGATCGCACCATTTCTCAGTTTTACCACTGGCTATATACTCATGCACAAATTCTTCAGTTTGCCAGAAAGTCATGTTCCCGCCCTTGTTGGCAAACAAATTCACGAAATACTGCCTCTGATGACACAACTTAAGCTTAACCTCCGCTTACTCGACCATAAAGAGGAAGCCGATTTGCCCGAAGGCATTATTCTTAATCAAACACCAGCAGCAGGAAGTAGCATCAAAAGTAACCAACCTATTTTTGTGGTAATAAGCAAAAAACCCTTAGCACAACGAGCGCCCCATTGCATTGGAATCAGCATGAATGAACTCAATCAAAAGCTGCAATCGGAAAGCATTATCCCTCGGATTTATTATCTTCCTCATCCATACCCAGAACATATCTGCTTTGCGCAATCACCCCAACCGCATGAATGCCTTGGAAAAAGTAAACTTATCCTTTACGTTTCTGCAGGAAATAACAAGCCAATTATTTGGCCAGATTTCACGGACACACCTTTGCAGGACGTGATCGATTTTTTAAGCAATTACAACATAGAACCGTATATTATTAATGATTCTCTCTCTACAATGTATACTGATATTGACTACATCGTAATAGATCAACGCCCCTTTGCAGGAACGTTATTAACTTTAGATGAAACTAAACCTTTATCCGTGCAACTTCGTGTGCACGCAACGAGATAATTCATGAATAAAGATTCTTTCTCACCCACTACTCATATTTTTTTATGGGATTTGCATGATGTTATTCTTGAAAAAAGCCTGTGGAGCTGGTTAATGATTTGCTTACGCTTTAATCGGAAAAAAGAATTAATACGCAAGTTAGACAAGCCTACCATCAAAATAATGGTAAGCTTTTTACTTGAACGTTTAAAGTTAACCAAGAAACAGATGGTCAGTGAAGAACTCATCAAAGCTGCAGAACGCGCTGAAAATGATGCTCTGATTGAACTTACTATCAAAGCATGCTCAAGCTACGCTCCCATCAAAAAAACGGTGGCTTTAATGCATGAATTATCTGATCTGGGCTATATACACCACTTGGGATCAAACATCGGCAAAACAGTGCTTGATGATTGCACGGAAAAATTTTCCAGCATTTTTAATCTTTTTGAAGGTGCTACCATCCCCTTTGAATGCGATAAGTCCGCAAAAATTATCAAAAAACCTAATCTTCAATTTTTCCATACTCATGCTGCCAATTATAATTTACAACCCCATCAGATCATCTTTATCGATGACAAAATAGCAAACGTGCGTGCTGCACAAGCTGCCGGTATGCATGCCTTTCATTTTAAAAATCCCCAAGACTTGCGAAAGCAACTCATTGTGCACCGCATACTCAATCATTAATACTGCATCCTGAAGAGAATATCGTTTCCCTCTCCCTTCATCCACCCTTCCAATCAATTGACAAATTGAATTGAATTTTGATAGTGTTAATAACAAGTACCAGATTATTAAAAAAAAGGAAGTTTCATGGAAAATACAAAAAAATATTTAAGCTTAGGCGTAGCCATGGCAATCTCATTATTCATATCATTTCAACTTACCGCAACATGGGAGAAAATAGGTAAAACTAAATCCACAACCCAACAAAGAACAATCGAAAAACCTGTTGCCAAACAACCAGCAACTAAAAAAACAATACAACAAATACAACCAAAAGCTAATCAGATAACCGGCATAAGTGGCCTAACACGAGAAGAGCTTAAAAATCTATCTGGCCCATTAGCAGCACCTACGCAACCCACTAGATTACAAAATACTCCAATGTTAGGACAAAAAGGTATGGCGCAAACACTAAGATCCCAGCAAGAACAACAACAACCAACAAATCAGCTCGGTTTAACAAAAGAAGAATTTGATATCCTCTCTAGCCCATTAGCAGCACCTACGCAACCCACTAGATTACAAAATACTCCAATGTTAGGACAAAAAGGTATGGCACAAACACTAAGATCCCAGCAAGGACAACAACAACCAACAAATCAGCTCGGTTTAACAAAAGAAGAATTTGATATCCTCTCTAGCCCATTAGCAGCACCTACGCAACCCACTAGATTACAAAATACTCCAATGTTAGGACAAAAAGGTATGGCGCAAACACTAAGATCCCAACAAGGACAACAACAACCAACAAATCAGCTCGGTTTAACAAAAGAAGAATTTGATATCCTCTCTAGCCCATTAGCAGCACCTACGCAACCCACTAGATTACAAAATACTCCAATGTTAGGACAAAAAGGTATGGCACAAACACTAAGATCCCAGCAAGGACAACAACCAACTATTAAACCTCAAGCTAATCAATTTAATGGTGCCAGTGGATTGACGCAGGAAGAACTCGAAAATCTCGATGGAGCACTGTAAACAAATTGATATGCAAAAAAACCGCCAGTAAAACACTGGCGATATAAATATTATTCTCAACCCGTTCGCCCTAAGTGTCCTACGTAGCTTTAGCGAAATAGGACACTTAGGGCGAACGGAGGTTAGGTAATAATTTCTCTTAAATTCTCACCCACTACCCCCTTTCAATATTATTGACTATTTGAAACCATAGTCGATATGCTATTAATAAATACGGTCTATAGCAAAAAGGGATATCGTGGAAAATTCAAAAATTTTAAGCCTAGGCCTCGCTTTTGCAATTATATCGCTTACATCGATTCAGATATCAGCAATGGAACCATTCGAAAGACTAAGCCCACAAGAACAAGCTCTAGAGCGTAAACGACAAGCAAATCGAACAGCGCAACAACGAAAACAAGCAGAACAACAAGCAGCACAAGCAGCACAACCACAACTAGAAAAAGCACGAGAACGACAAGCGCAACAGAAAGCACGAGCACGAGAACAACAAGAGCAACAAAAAGTACGAGTACAAGAAGAACGAGCACGAGAACAAGCAAGAAACCAAGAACTGTACGCACAAGCACGAGCACGAGACCAAGAACTAATAGCACGAGCACGAGAACAACAAGCACAACAAAAAGCACAAGCTGTACAAAAAAAATATTCAGATATACAGCCAATACTTCAACCACTACAACAAGGACTTCAACAAGTTCAACAAGAAATCAAACAATTACAACAACAGGTACCAGGTTACTATTACGATCCTGAAGAGATTAGAGCATCACGAGAAGAATTTGAACGAACAAAACGACAACAAGCACCAGAAGCGTATGAACAAGCACAACAACTAGAAGAATATCTGAAACTATATTATCCAGATCTACAACCAATACTCCAATCACTAGAACAACGACTTCAAAGGCTAGAAGTGCAAATGCAAAACCTAACGGAACGTTATAAGCTAGAAAGAGCACCAAAAGTAGCAATACAGGAACAACCCGTCTGCTGCATTGAAGCCGATGGTTGCACAGAGGATCAAGGTGTAGGCCCAATACCATGCAAAAATAAACACACTGACCTCATTTGCAATTCATGCTTAGCAAAAATTAAGAATACGACAAATCGCTGCCCGATATGTCAAGAACCATTAATTGGATAAAGAACTAAAGGAGATCTCATGAAAAATTCAAAATCTTTAAGCTTGGGCCTGGCTTTTGCAATTGTATCGCTTACATCGATTCAGATATCAGCAATGGAACCATTCGAAAGACTAAGCCCACAAGAACAAGCTCTGGAACGCAAACGACAAGCAAATCGAACAGCACAACAACGAGCGCAAGAACGAGCGCAAGCACCCAAAGCACAACGAGCACAAATGCAACAACAAGCACAAGCAGAAGAATACGCACGCGTACAACGAACACACATCCAAGCAATAGAACAAAACTATGCACAAGCACTAGAATGGCAGCAAGCACAAGCAAAAAAACGGGGAAAAGGAACAGTACAACAACAAGCAGCAAAAAAACAACAACAACTACCAGCTTACGATCCTGAAGAAATTAGAGCATCACGGCAAGAATTTGAACAATCAAAACGACAACAAGCAGAAGCACAAGGACAAGCACGACTAACAGAACAAGAAATGGCAGAAATACAAGAAGAAATACAAGCCCAAGAGCGACGAGAAGCATATGAACGGAAACGACAACAAGCACCAGAAGCATATGAACAAGCACGAAAACAACAACTAGAAGAAGCGCTGAAGCTACATTATCCAGATCTATACCCAATACTCCTACCACTACAACAAGAACTTCAAAGACTAGAAGTGCAAGTGCAAAACCTAACAGAACGTACTGATAAGTTAGAAAGAGCACCAAAAGTAGCAATACAGGAACAACCCGTCTGCTGCATTGAAGCCGATGGTTGCACAGAAGATCAGGGAGTAGGCCCAATACCATGCAAAAATAAACACACTGACCTCATTTGCAACTCATGCTTAGCAAAAATTAAAAATACGACAAATCGCTGCCCGATATGTCAAGAACCATTAATTGGATAAAGAACTAAAGGAATTCTTATGCAAAATTCAAAAATCTTACGCCTCGGCCTCGCTTTTGCAATTGTATCGCTTACATCGATTCAGATATCAGCAATGGAACCATTCGAAAGACTAAGCCCACAAGAACAAGCTCTAGAACGAGAACGACAACAACAACGACCACTTTCTCTAGCACCAGCACAACAAGCACAAGGACAAGGACTATTTGCTCAAATCGAAGCATATGCACAAGCACAAGAACAAGCACGAGCACAACAAGAAGCATATGCACGAGTAATACAAAAATATTCAGATATACAGCCAATACTCCAACCACTACAACAGGGACTGCAACAAGTTCAACAAGAAATCAAACAATTACAACAACAGGTACAAGAACTACAAAAAGCACAAAAAAATGAGGAAATACAGCCACAAAATATCTGCTGCATTGAAGCTGATGGTTGCACAGAAGACCAGGGAGTGGGTCCAATACCATGCAAAAATAAACACACCGATCTCATCTGCAACTCATGCTTAGCAAAAATTAAGAATACGACAAATCGCTGCCCGATATGTCAAGAACCATTAATTGGATAAAGAACTAAAGGAGATCTCATGAAAAATTCAAAAACCTTACGCCTCGGCCTCGCTTTTGCAATTATATCGCTTACATCGATACAGATATCAGGATCCGAACCCACCCGTAGAGAATACGTAAAAGGACAAAGAACCATTCAATCAAAATCACAACAACCAGCACCAAACACTGGATTCTCATTTGGCAGCGGCGGGTTCTCAACAACCCCCCAAGCTCAACCAGCGCCAGCAACTAGTGGATTTTCATTCGGCACACCCGCACAAACTCAAACAGCGCCGTCCACTGGTGGATTCTCATTTGGAACAACCCCACAAGCGCAACCAGCGCAAACCACCGGAGCCTCATTTGGAACAGCAGCCATAGGCGGATTCAACTTCGGCAACAACCCCACAACCCCACAGCCACAACCGGCACCAAACACTGGATTCTCATTCACAACACCCGCACAACCACAACCAACACTCCAATCACTACAACAAGCATCACAAGTATCTACCGAAGCCATCAAAATGCTGGCTGACAAAATAACAGCACTTGATCAAGCAGTGAAAGCAATGCAGATTGATCTCGTTACATTAAAGGAAATAGTAACGCGAGACCATTCTACTGCTATCAGAAGATTCAATGAGGCATTACAGGACAAAAAATAATCGAGAGAAATCGATGCAAAATTTATAATAAAAAAGGATGATCGAAATGAAAAATGCAAAATTAATAAGCCTAGGCCTCGCTTTTGCAGTTGTATCGCTTACATCAATTCAAATTTCAGCAATGGAGCCAGAAGAATACCAACGAATGGAACCACAGTTACAAGCTATAGCACGCCAGCAACAATTATGGAGACAAGAAGCACAAGCACGAGAACAAGCACAAAACCAACCACTAGCACAAGCAGCACGAGCTCGAGCACAAGAAGAACGACAAGCACACCAAGCAGAGCTACAAGCACGAACACAAGCAACACAAGCACGAGAGCAAGAACATGCGGCACGAATACGAGAACAAGAAGCACAAGCGAAAGCACAATACCAAGCACAACAAGCACGATACCAAGAAGAAGACGCACAACGAAAAGCAGGAGCAATACAAAAAAAATATTCAGATATACAGCCAATACTCCAACCACTGAGACAAGAATTTACCGAAGCCATCAAAATGCTGGCTGACAAAATAACAGCACTTGATCAAGCAGTGAAAGCAATGCAGATTGATCTCGTTACATTAAAAGAAATAGTAATACGAGATCATTCTACCGCTATTAGAAGACTCAATGAAGCAATAGAGAACAGAAAATAGTTTGTTTATTCACCATTTTATAATAAGGACAACGCCCATGAAAAATGCACAATTCATAAATCGCATAATTATCGCCTCGCTTGCATGCGTATCGCTCTCATTATCGGCAATAACGCCAGCAGAGAAAGAAAAGATGATGCAGGCGTATCGCACACAAATCGGAGGGCTAATGGCGGTAGCACAACAGATTACGTTTACCCAACGTGGAACCACTGTTGAAACCTTGAAAGAAAATATCTTAATGGATCTTGAAGCTATAAGAAACGACCTGAAAGTATTAGCTGAAGGGCAGCAGATGCTGATTGAAAATCAACAAAAAATAGTTGAAAACATGTAAAAGGAAGCTTATGAAAAAAATAACAGTCAAAAATACTTTACACGCCCTTATTGCACTATTTTTACTCCCAGCACTAACAACCATTGGCATGGAGCTGGAGCAACCCGAAAAAAAAGTAAAATATCTCAAGATAAAATATAATCCAGCGAGTACTTCAGCTTTCCTTACGGATAAGTTTGCGCAGATGGCTGCAAAAGCTTTTGGCCTTCTCCCTACTCTTGGTGAACCCTTCATTTCTGTTATGCTAGAAAACCCTGACAGTTCAGCAGAAGAAATTAACAAAGCAGTACAGCAGCTTAAAGATATGGGTTATGAGCAGGCCCAAATTGAAGAAATAAAAAGGCTTTTATCAAGGAAATATCTAGAGCTATTATTACCCATTTCGTCACTTCTTGGAAAAAAAAATGGGGATATAATAGGATCGACACTAAACCCCAATGAAATACAGTATCTTATCTATTCTGACCCTGAAAGCGCACTCACCGATCAAATAAAGGCTAATATGCACCAATTTAAAAATCATCCATCCGTTCGAATCGCAGATCCAAACCTCAATGACGCGAATCAGATGATTTTCCTTAAACCTTTTTTTGACAAAGGAATACTCGCTATTCATAACGGTCAACTAGTTCATGGTCCTCATAGTTACTATGCACCTATGCCGCTTGCTACCACAGAAAAACAACCTTCGCCCATGGACCAGGCCGAAGTTAATCGTGTACTACAACAAAAACCATCAAATCGTTAAACAAGCTAATAAAGTAAATGAACGCCAATCTATTTGTATAGATTGGCGCTGTTCATTTATAATCAAAAAAAGTTAATTCTGACTTGCTTCCCATTCAGCCAAAGCACTTTTCAATTCTTTTTGAAGATCAACTAATTTCTTCTGCGCATCATTAAACTTTGGTGTACCAAAAATAAGATCTGCAAAACTAAGTTCTGTTCTGCTGATTTCATGCTCAAGCTTTTGTATTTTACGCTCAAGCGCTTTAAGGTCTGCTGCAGAAACAAGTACTTGTTTGATTATTGGCTGCTTGCCCTTCGTAGCTTCAGCGGAGTAGGGTTCTGGTTTATTTTTATCTGCTTTCTTCTGGACAACGTCTTCTGCAGCCTGTAATTTTTGGGATTCTTGCTGTTTTTGATACAGATACAGCTCATAATTACCCTGATATTCTTTCGCCCCATCAACGCTCAATTCAATAATATCCGTTGCGAGTTTGTTCACAAAATCCTGATCATGCGAAACAAAAAGAATAGTGCCTTGATACGCATTCAACGCGGTGAGCAAAATATCTTTTGATTGAATATCCAAATGGTTAGTCGGTTCATCCAGCAGCAAAAGATTAGCATTTTGGAGCAAGACTTTAATCATACCCACGCGGTTTTTTTCACCACCACTGAGCACACCAACTTTTTTATTGATACTATCTTTGGTAAATAAAAACGAACCGGCAAATGCTCTTACTTTTTGCTCTGTCGCCTTTGGGCAACTTTCGATGATATTTTCCAAAATAGTTTTATTGAGTGCCAATGATGCAGTCTGATCCTGATCGAAAACGGTATAGTGCACGTTGTAGCCCAGCGTAATAGTACCCGTTTCCAATGGCAATTTATGTGCAATTAAGTTGAACAATGTCGTTTTACCCACACCATTTGCTGCCACCAATGCGACTTTTTTACCACGCTGAACTTCAAAAGAAACATTTTTAAAAATCTGTTTTTCACCAAATGAATGCGCGACGTTTTCAATAGTAAGCACCACGCTACCAGCTTGTTGAATAGGTGGAAAATTAAAATTAATATCCGGTTGGGCCGGTGGCAATTCTATGCGTTCGATTTTTTCTAATTTTTTAACCATACTTTGCGCAACAGTAGCTTTACTTGCTTTTGCTTTAAAGCGATCAATAAATTCCTGCTTTTGCTTAATATCTTTCTGCTGATTTTTGTATTGCATTTCTAACAACGCTTCATCATGCGCTTTTTGCTTTTCATAATTGTTGTAATCGCCAACATACAGCTTACCGCCTCCCCGTTCAATTTCAAAAATAACCCCGCAGAGCTGATTCAAGAAATAACGATCATGGCAAACCAACACAAAACCAAATGGCGCACGCTTTAAAAACTGTAAAAACCATTCCTTAGCAACAATATCCAAATGGTTGGTTGGCTCATCAAAGAGATAGAAATCAGCCTTTTGGAGCAATAATTTAGCCAAAACAATACGCATTTTCCAGCCAACACTCAAATTAGCAACAGGCTGATCAAGTTGTTCTGGTTTAAAGCCTAAGCCCATCAGGACTTTCTTTGCTTCTGCCTTCATCCCTTCTTGGTCAACATGCAGCAATTTTTCGCACACAACCGCATAGCGCTCAAGAAGTTCATCAAGATCATCTGGATTGGTATCAAGCTGTACTTCAATAGCTTTTTGATCTTCAAGTAAATCCGCGACATAAGCAAACGCCGTATAGGTCTCTTCAACAATCGATTTATCTGATTGCAACACCACATCCTGAGAAAGATAGGCTATTGTTTTTCCTTTTTGGATCGAAACAGAACCACTATCAATTTGCTGTTCACCGGCAATTACTTTCAGCAACGTTGATTTTCCTGAGCCATTACGCCCAACCAAACCAATCCGCTGGAATTGATCAAAAACAAATGAAACATCTTTAAAAATGACCTGTTCAATCATTTCAAGGCATATATTATAGCCATTAATCATCGGTTACTTCCCACAACAAAAAATAGTACTTTTCATATCTAATATAGATAATATACCATTAAAATTACTATTTGGATAGCCCAAAGGCAAATCTTCCGAACACTTACCCAACAGCAAGAAATCACCTTTTTCCCAAATCTCTTCGCTATTTGAAAAGATTTTGTTTATAATAAAATATGAACAATAAAGAGTTATCATTTATAAGAAAAAAGGAAATCTCATGATTATTCCTCAAAAAAATCACTTTTTTGCCGCGTTATTCCTGCTTGCGGCCGCGATCAATACATCCGCAATGGAACCAGCAGCAGAACCAAAAAAGAAGAAAAAAAACAAGGCAGCTCGCATCGCCCAGAATTTACGTGAACGTTTTCAACAGTTCCATGTGCCTTCTTTGCCAAACTGGACACTTTTTGGAGGAGAGGTACTTTTGGGATATATCCCAACAAATCAAATAGCATCTATCCAAACGATTACTGAACCTTTTCCTTTTACAACATTGAACAAAGACATACGAGCAGAAATCATTAAATTTCTTGCGATGGCAACAGATAAAAAAATTCTTGATGTTGCAGTAGATGGAATTCGTTCACTTTCTTTAGTAAACCATGAATTTCATGCGTTGATCAACAATCCTCAATTCAGTATCGCGCTTACACATCATATTTCAAACAATTTTAACTGTTCAAATCAACTTGTTGCGCGCATGATTAGTTCACCTGCCACAGATAACCAATTAAGATTACAAGAAGAATTTAAAGAATTGTGCAGTCAAGCAAAAAGTCTGACAGATTTTACCATTGGCTATGCATTGTCCGAATTAACAAAAAAGGGCTTTGATTTAAATTTTACTTCGAGCCTGGGCGTAACGCCTCTTCTATTTTCTATGCCCTTTGATAGCAGAATATCGCGCGCTCTTATAGCACTGGGAGCCGATCCAGAATCGCAAGACATGCAAGGCAACACTCCTTTAAGTCTTGCTCAAGATTTAGGAGACGACGAACTTGTTCGCGCAATTAAAAAGAGTATCGCAAAAAAATAAGGTCGATAAACTTCAGATTATTTCCCAAACATTTTGCGGCACGTTTCGTAATAAATGCGTGCCTTTTCCAATTCTGCAAGAGAAATATCTGGCCACATACAATCAAGAAAATATAATTCGCTGTATGCGCATTGATATAGCAGAAAGTTACTCAATCGCTGCTGCGCGCCAGTCCGAATAATTAAATCAGGAGGCGGCGTGCCTGTAGTCCACAAATTATTTTCAAAAAGTTCTAGCGTAATATCAGCAACATTGATTTTGCCGTCAGCAACCTGCTGAGCGATTCTTTGTGTGGTATCAACTATTTCTTGCTGCCCTCCATAACATAACAAAAAATTAACCTGCAACGCAGAACAATCTGCCGTTTCTTGTTCAATCTTTTCACACAGAGGCTGCACGCTATTGGGAAACAAAGTTCGATCACCAATAAACTTCATGGCAACATTTTTACGTTTAAACTCTCCTAGCTCATTCACCGCTTCATGCGCAAGCACCTCAAACAGATAATGCTGTTCATTCTGAGATCGGTTTTTTAAATTTTCGGCAGAAAATGTATAGAGCGAAAGATATGATATGTTGTTGCTGAGACAAAAATCGATAACCAATTTTACCGCATCCAAACCTTTGCGGTGCCCAAGAAAAGAGAGCAACCCTTGTTGAGTTGCCCATCTGCGATTACCATCCATTATGCATGCAAGGTGATTCATACCCCATGCTCCATTGCATTACTCACGGGGACCCCGGTTAAGAGTAGCGAAATTGGGAAGAATAGAGATGCGATCGATAAAGTCAATTTTTTCAAAGATAAATTCAATAACGCGATACGCCACAACCATGCCCAACGCAAATAAAGTACGCTCAAGCAAGACAATCGGCATAAGCCCCAGCCACATTCCAGCTGTCATTGGCACGGTATAACACCAAATCACTGAGCCAACAGCATGCGCGATAAAAGTACTGCCTAATGCAGTCAAAAACAGTGATTGATAAGGCCCGAAATATAAAACCACCGGAATTAACCAATAGAATGAATAGATGAATGCTTGCGCGCCAACAGGGTGAATGATAAATAACCCCATGCAAGCAAGAGGAAGCAGCAAGCGAATAGCTATATCAAAAATCCGCTCGCCCTGAGTGCCCCGTATGGGGTGTATCGAAGGGTTAACATTATAAGAGCTAGCAGACCAATATAACGACGCACAAAAACCAGGAATGCACATCGCCAAAAAGCTCAAGGATACCGTTTTAAAAAACACAAGATGCAGCAATTGCCGCATCACAAAAAGAAGGCCAGCGCCCATGACGCCACCAAAAGCACCCGATAATGGCAAAACACAGTTAACGCCAGAAAAAAATACCATCTCAGAACCGACCAAAAAACTTATTTTCACTAATCCTGAAAGCTTTAAAATACCTGCATAGGATGCTGCCTTAAAAGAATTTCTCATTATTTTCACGATCTAACTCCAATAGAACTTTGATAAAATTTATAATAATTATACCATATGTGTGAAACATGAGAAGAATTGTTAATCGATCTCACATTCTCCCCGCACAAAACAAAACGCCTTATAAGGATCATCAGTAATGCTAAACAACTTGACCTGTTCATCTGATATCAAACCATGGGCAACCACTTCATGAGTAATCCACTGCAAAAAAGGCTGCCAATATTCTTTTCCCACTAAAACAATCGGCACTTTTTTCATCTGTTTTGTTTGAATAAGCGTCAAAACCTCTGAAAGTTCATCCAACGTTCCAAATCCGCCGGGGAAAACGACAAAGCCACTTGAATACTGCGTCAACAGCCATTTACGGGCAAAAAAATAATCCATATCAAAATATTCCTGTACGCAGGTATTTTTGGGCTCTGTCAAACCACGAACTCCAATGCCGATACTGGTTACTTTTGATTTATCTCCTCCCTGCAACACCGCGCCACAATTGGCTGCTTCCATAATACCGGGACCACCGCCTGTTAAAATTGAAATACCCTGCTCAACCAATAATGCGGCAACCTTATTGGCCTGATGCGCGTATTGATCGGTTTGAGCCAGTTTTGAACTACCAAAAATGGAAATTATTGGATGAGGCAGCTTGGAAACGCGCCATGCACCATAAACAATTTGCCAAAAAACTCGTAAAAACCGCCATCCAAGCGCGCAACACATGCCAATTCTTTTTATTATCATAGTAGCAGCCTCCTCTCTTTGTTTTTAAATGTTACGCTCTTACTATAGGGGGAATATAAAGAATCTGGCAATTAAAAGCAGCATGCGAGGTACCCCTATCCATGCCCCTGGCACCCCTTTCTAAGAAATTGGCCGAACAATCAATAATCTATTTGAATATTTTTGATTTTTTATGATATACTATATTTGAAAATAGAACAATGTAGCTAGTTGGAAATTATAAAAAAAAGCTCTAAGATTAAGCATTTTTTGATATACTTAATGATCTAAAGCAGTTTTTTATAGGAATTATGAATGAAAAACACCACTGGATGGATAAAAAACCTCCTTTATCTCTGTTGCATTCCTACACTCTTGATCTATATAAATCCTTTGGATGCTAAACGGAAAAAAGCAAAAGATTTTTATGCCGCCATGCAAAATGACCCGCAACCCTTTGAAACAGAAGAAACGGGCCGTGAAACATGGATTACCATCTTTGTGCATGGAATCATGAGCATCCAACCGCATTTGACCATACAAAATGCTATGCGTTTTATTCGGGACGATGTAAAAAATACAGTGTATTCAAAAACAGTTGAATATATGCGTCTGGATCCTTATTTCTACCTCAATCAAGCTATGCAAGAATTTGGCTTAAAAAAAATCAATCTTGATGATCTTGAACCAGGCCATGCAACGAGTGCAATCGCACACCTCTATGATGATGTTACCCATATTGTTTCTCCATTCACCACAAATTATTATTATACTTTTGGCTGGTCAGGACTTCTCAGTCCTTCAGCACGCTATAATGATTCAACCAAGCTCTTGCATGATTTGCAGGAAGAGCTTGAAAAGAATTACTGGCCACAAGGCATTTTCCCCAAAATACGCCTTATTGGCTATAGCCATGGTGGCAATGTGTGCCTCAATATCGCAGCCGCACGGCAAAATACAACGCCAAAATCAACTATTTCCATCGATGAACTTATATTGGTAGGCGTTCCCATACAAACCGAAACTGATTATTTATCAAACGATCCGGTGTTTAAAAAAATATATCATTTTTATTCTCAGACAGACCGCATCCAACGCATAGACTTTTTCTCATTCAATCGGGTATTTTCTCGCCGCTATTTCAGAAACAGCAATAACTTTAGAGTACCCAAAAAGCTGATGCAGATTGAGATGAAGTTCACCAGAAGCGCTAAAACAAAGCATAATTCTCCTGCAAAACGAGCTGCCATGACCGATTTTAGCAAACCAGGCATAGTTTCGGGCAAATCCCGGCTTCTGCGCGATTGCTCGCCAGGACATCTTGAATTCTGGTTTTTCGGATGGTCACCAAAACATTATCGAGAAAGTTTTATTATGTATCCCCTGCCTGCGTTTATTACTATTCCTTATATTCTGCATTATATCAGGCAAATCCGTAATGATATTGTCACTCCTTACCCCATCACGGTTGATATACGACCGGAATTTGACGTCATGCTCATAAAACAACGCAAATACAATAATTTTACGCATATATTCCCATTCTTATCACATGAACAGATGGATCATCTTAATGAAATTGCCTACAAAGTTGCCATTGATAGCTCCTTTGAGGACGAATATTTGCAACACGTGGAAGATTCATTTGAAAGAGCAAAAGAATATTATCACATACATGATCGCAAACCATGCAGCAATTCACATAAACACAAGTGGCATCTGCGCAAAAGTGATTAATTCAGCCTTCCTCTGCTATTCCGGTTTTATCCTTTAAAAAAACAGCAAAAAGTGTATTCTATACATGAATCCTATTTCTTTTTAAACAATCAAAATTACAAACAAGAGGCTTCATGAAAAAGGCACTTTTACTTCTTGCGATAATGGCTCCATCATACATTCATACAATGGAGTTAGAACAACCAAAAAAGAAGCACATTGTCTACCATCCAAGTTATGACATAACTTTTTTTGGTGTAGAAAAAATCCATCCATTTGACTCTTCTAAATATAGCAAAGTTGCTACAGCTCTTGTTGCCAGTGGAACCTTAACCAATGATGATTTTCATCAGCCTACAGAAATCAGCGATAAAGATCTGCGTTTAGTCCATACTCCAGAATATTTAGACAACCTTCACCATTGCGCAAGTGCAATGTTTACCAAGGCATCCGGAGTTCCCCCTCTATTTATTGTTCCAAATTGTTTAATACGATGGAGAGCTCTTTATCCTATGCGCTTGGCAACAGGCGGCACCGTTGAAGCAACACAGCTCGCTTTAAAAAATAAATGGGCAATTAATTTGTCGGGTGGATATCATCATGCAAAAACTAATGATTGCGATGGTTTTTGTATATATAATGACGCGGCAGTTGCAGCACACAAAGCCATTAACGAAAATAACATTAAAAAAATATTAGTAATTGACCTTGACGCACATCAAGGAAATGGCAATGAGGCAATTTTTGGCACACAAGAAACATTCAAGGATAAGGTAGACGTGTTTGATATGTATGGAGAAAGTATTTATCCTGGTACACGCGAAAGATACCTGATAGCAAAAGCATACCACAAAACATGGTATGACAACCCTCTTTCTTTTGAGATATCAAATGAGCAATATAAACAAACTTTACATAATAACTTGCCAACAGCTATCGAAACAACCAACCCTGAACTTATTATCTATAATGCCGGAAGCGATATCTATGAAAAAGATCCACTTGGACACATGAAAGTAACAAAGCAAGGAATTATAGATCGAGATGCTTATGTTTTTGGACTTGCCAAAAAAAAGAATATTCCCATCGTCATGATACTTTCTGGTGGATATACTTCAGAGAGCGCAGAAATAATAACCGATTCAATTCAAAACATTTTCCAAATAATGAAAGAAAACAACTAATGTTTAAACAATCATTCATTATAAGCTCTATCCTAATAGTCTCCACTACAAACACCACCCCAGATACATATCAAAAGTTTTCTTTTGAATACGTGAAAAATAATATTCCACAATCCATAAAAGAACATCCTAAAAAAACTATTATTGGCGGAGCTGCAGCTCTCTATGGCCTCAAATTAATATATGAGGGCAGCAAAACCCACAATATCCAACCTGGAAATGGTGCTTATAATCTTATCGAATTACTTTCATATGTAACTGGAACCGCATTGACAATAGCAGGAGTAACAGCTATCTACAAAGCCGTTTCAAGCGAAACTGAAGACAACAAACAAAGCTCATAAGGTCAAAAAATTCCGTGGCATATTCACAAGGCATCCCCTTAAAAAAACAGTTTGGTCAGCATTTTTTACGCGATGTACGCGTTGTTCACAATATGATCTTTGCAGTAGAAATTAAACCCACTTCTTCCATTTTTGAAATTGGTTGTGGTGATGGTTTTTTAACCAAATATATTTTGGCAACACCGGCTGCACGATTAAAAATTTTTGAAATTGATCCCGATTGGGCGCATTACGTTCAAGAAACATATCCTGATGAACGCATGACAATGGTTCTTGATAATTTTCTTGATGTCGATTTAAACCCCCAGCTGCAAGAACATGCTCCATGGACGGTACTTGCCAATTTGCCTTACCAAGTAACATTCCCTATTTTGCATCGCTTTCAAGAATATCGACACTTTTTGAAAGAAGGTGTGGTGATGATTCAAGAAGAAGTTGCACAAAAAATTGTCAAAACAAAAGGGCGTGGATACGGCTATCCATCACTCTTTTTTCAACATTATTTTGAATGGAAATTGTTAGATAAAGTCCCGCCAACGGCATTTCATCCGGCACCTAAAGTGTTTTCTCGTCTTATTTATTTTAAACCACATGCGAATATCATACCCATTCCTGAAGAAGAAAAATTTTGGAAGTTTATTAAACACTGCTTTAAGCAACCAAGACGTACATTGAAAAACAATTTAACCCATACGCATTATGCAATGGAAAAAATTGGTGAAGATATGTTGGCGTTGCGGGCACAAGAATTGTCTATGAAAGATTTATTGGGGATTTGGGAACTGGTCAGGAATTAAATTTTTAGAAAATTTAAGAACCTATCCCTAAACTCTTCCCAAGCGCTCATTCTGAACCTGTTGAAGAATAAAGCGCTTGATCCTTCAACAAGTTCAGGATGAGCGCGGGAAAGAATTACCAGTAAATTTATAGTTTAGGGATAGGCTCTAAGATAAATTTAAAATAATTATCGACCAAACCAACGCTCAAACCAACGTTGAAAATATCCAGTTTCTTGATTTTTATATTTATTATTTAATTGCGCTATCCAAGTTTTGCATATATTTTTTTGAGTATTGAGATAATTGGGAAATGCTTGCCAATCTAACAAACTACTTTTATCTTTTCCTTTAAAAACAAGAGAGTACGATCTTTTAGTACCTTGCTTTAAACCTTCAGGAGATTGTATCTTGCGCAATAGAGAAAGATCAAAAAAATTATTTAAGCTCTCTTCCCATCGTTTTATATGAGCTAGAATTACCTCTTTCGGCGTTGTATAATTATCAAGATAATGATCTGACAAATATCCATGTCTTAAAAAGAAATCAATTTCTATATATATTCTATCTACTCCATTTCTCAGAGAGCTAAGCTTTTGCAACAATGCTTCGGAAAACATATTTATTTTCTTTTTACCAAATTGATTTTCTACCAAATCTTTTATCATGCAACAATCAAAATCTAAATAAAGGCTGCAATTATAAATTTCTATGAGCCTCTCCCAACCAAGTTCTCTTAAATCTCCAACCTTCTTCCATAACAGTATATTTTTACGTTCTGTACTATCTTTCTGTGCTGTGTCACATTGTCTTGCAAAATCAAAAATAAACCGAATTGCCTCAAGGCGATATGGCAACAAAATGGGTTGTGTTTTATCGAAAACAATGTTTTCATCTTCAACTTGAGTTTTGATTATATCACTTAACATAAGTACATCTGGATATATTTTAGTACATTTGGAAGTCCCCGCTTCACATACGGAGATAAACTTATTGAGCAAATTTTCAATCTTAGATTTTTGACTATCGAGAAGTTCTTTAAAACTCGATGAATAAGACTCTGGCAAATCCGAAAACTCTCTAGATGGCTGACTAAAATTCAAAATGTTGCCATCAATATCATTCAGAAGAAAATAATCGGAAAATTTATTAAATTCATCTTCATACTTTTCTATAGAATCACTTGCAGAAAATCCATCCTTAATGGCAGAATCAAGACGATCATACATCTCTTCCCCATGCACTGTAAGATCTCGAATTCTATTAAACAACATTTGGGAAAAAATATTTACGCCATGTCCATAACGAAGATTAAGACCCTCTAGAGTGCAACATTCAAAATTTAAATAAAATCCACAATTACAAAATTCTATCAATCGTTTCAATGGTAAACTTGTTAATTCTTTAGCCAAATCTTTCCATGTATTCCAGTTTAATTGTTGCCGCTTTTTTGCATCATCACATCGCTTGGCAAACTCAAAAACAATTTCAATAGTCTCAATACTATAGGGAAGATAAATAGGCTTTGCCTTATCAAAACTAATACCCTCAATCAAAGCTCTCATCTTGCTACTTAATATGAGTACGTCTTTTCTTATGGGAACAGATTTATCAGTACCAATCTGGTATATACTAAAAAAAGGAATTTTCTCACGTATTCTATTGAGTGCTTTTTCATGTGTTAACTTGGGATTATTGCTTAAATGTCTTGCCACCACATTGGATGTCATGGCATCAAGCTCAATAACACAAAATAATAAAATTAAGATTAGGCACAAATTACTTTTGAATATTTGATCGTTTTCATGTTTCATCTCACCCCCCCTTTATTAATTCAAAATAAAAAACTAATGCGTAATTAATTCTATAAAGCAACCAAATATAAAATCAAGATTGAGTTTCTGCCTGCAAATGAAAGAATTGATACAACACATGAGCACACTACAAACTCAAAAATAGGAATGAAAAATTTATTGAATTATGCAATTGTCGCACAGCTTGTGCGACAATTTAGAAAACATCGATTCAGCGCATTCTAACGAGAGATAACATATAACAAATATAGCGTGCTTCCGGATACTTCTCTTGAACAAACAATGGCTTTTCATCCATCAAAATAAATCCCATTTTTTGATACGCAATACGTGCAGATTCATTTTTATCAAGCACTACTAGCATACACGTAGATGCTTGCGGAAATGTTTGTATACAGGATGTAATGAGTTGTTTGCCTATTCCCCTACCGCGATAAGGAGCATCAATCAACAAAAGATCAATAACCACCATCGTATCATCTTGTAGATGACACGCGGCAAAGCCAACAATAGTTGCATCATTATGGGCGACATAAAGACGTTGCTGCTTTTCAAGAGCAATGCAACTGGCAAACCATGTAATATCGCTTTCTACTTCATCATCAAGCAATTTTATAACATCCTGCTCTTTGCCTTCAAATTCAGGATATTGCTTAAGCAACGGTACAAAATATTCATCCGATATGCTGATATCAAGTGCAAGAATAGCATCCAAATCCTCAGGTGATGCGAGGCGTACTGAAATAGCTGATTGGTGAGATGCGATAGCGTCAATGCCTCCAGAAAAACTGGATACACAAAAGAGCGCGATAAAAAAATAGAAAGAATACATTTTCATACTAATGCTCCTCTGTTTAATACATAAATAACACTCATTTTTGCTCAGGATCCCCCGGCGTAGTTTACGAAGCTGGGGTTAACATGATATATTAAAACAATATAATTGTTTCAATTCTAAAATAGGTATCTTTTCATGAATAACAAGCTACTTTTATGCGTAGTTTTTTTTATGCAGTGCTCAGTGATGAATACGGTATATTCTAGTGAAAATGATGAAAGTCTTTATCCCCATTATCACGAAATAAGGGGAGATGGGAAATCTCTTGAATTCAAAACCTTACCTTTCACAATGTGGCTCAAGGATAGCAATAATTATTACGTTCAACTGGAAATAGAAACCGATCGTTTAAAAAAAGACTTGCAGCATGAAGGAGATCTCAGTACTCCCATAAAAAATAATGATATTTTTTTACAGTTAAGCTTACGAGCAACAAAAGAATTTAATAAGTTACTTGTATCAAATGGACATTCAGAAGAACAGCAGCGTGAGGGAATTTTTAAAATTTTTCCACCGGAAGAAATTTATTTGGAGAAGGAGATTTTAGAAATTTTTGCGCATAGTTATTCTGAGCTGTATTCTCGATCAAATGCAAAAAATATTTATATGAAGCTGATAGAAGTTCTTGATACTGGTGATGGAGATTACGTTAAAAAGATGCCTAAAGAATATTCTTTCATTGTTAATAAGGAACAAGTTAGCAAAATCGCCGATGCAATAAAAGACATCCGCGTGCGAGCCAGAGTACAAGATGAGTCTAATGACCATTGGCTTAAAATACATTATGGTATGTCTATTGGATTAATTATTATCCTCATTGCATGCTTCTTGAAATTTCGATCAAAATAAAATTCAGAATAATTTCACAAGCCTGTTGAACGGATAATGCAGAAGCATCTATAAGGAGCAGTAATGATAATTTTGCTAATTCTTACAATGATATGGAGCTTCTGGTATGTTGAAGAAAATTTAAATTCAAATTTTCAAAAGATTAACATGATAAAAAAAACAAAAAAACCAATAACGTCATCAAAAAAGTCTCCTTCTATTCCCACCAAGGAATATGCCCAAACTTTGGCTGATCTTAAACAACACGTGCGACAAGCACAAATTAAAGCAACTCTCTCTGTTAACAAAGAACTCCTTTCTCTGTATTGGTCCATTGGCAAAATGATCGCGGAAAAAGAGACTGCTCATGGCTGGGGAGCAAAATTGATCGAACAGCTTGCCGAAGATTTACAAAACGAGTTTCCGGGCATAAGTGGTTTTTCCCGCGCTAATGTCTTCAGAATGAAAGCATTTTTTTTGAATTATGCAATTGTCGCACAAGCTGTGCGACAATTAGAAGACCTTCCGATTATGACGATTCCATGGGGACATAACGTTGTTTTACTACAGAAATTAAAGAACAATGATCAACGTTTCTGGTACGCAAAAAAAGCAATCGAAAATGGCTGGAGCCGTAGCACACTCGAAATGTGGATAAAAGCTGATCTTTATAATCGAGAAGGCAAAGCTATCACCAATTTTAAACATACGTTGCCCATCCCGGATTCTGACATGGCTCAACAATCGCTTAAAGATCCCTATATTTTTGATTTCCTTACCTTACATGAAAAACATTTGGAAAAAGACGTTGAACAAGGTCTCATTGATCATATTCAAAAATTTTTACTTGAACTGGGCGAAGGCTTTGCTTTTGTTGGTAGGCAATATCATTTAGAAATTGGCAACAAGGATTATTATATTGATCTACTCTTTTATCATCTCAAACTTCGCTGTTTCATTGTTATCGAACTAAAAGCTCGTGAATTTGATCCAAGAGATGCAGGCCAAATTAATTTCTATCTTTCTGCTGTTGATGATTTGATCCGCACGCCTGAAGATAATCCAACAATAGGTCTTATACTTTGCAAAACAAAAGATAATTTTACTGCTGAATATGCTCTGCGAGATATCAAAAAACCCATTGGCGTTGCGGGTTATGAAGCAACACTTGTTGAATCATTACCCAAAAAATTTAAAGGCAGCTTACCCACCATTCAAGAAATTGAAGCTGAACTTGAAAAACAAGAGATGTTGCTTAATATGCTGACAAAGAAAAAGAAAATCTGATCACAAGCTTGTTGAACGGATAACGCAGAAGAATCGATAATTAAATCCGACGACCACGTGAGACTTTGGTGAAAAGATTCTATGACAAAATGACGTGCCCAAAACGCTTTTTTTTCATCACGCTTAAGAATTTGAGTTCGCTTTTCATCACGTTGCAATAGAACTTCTAAAGGAGCAGTAACGATAATTTTAGTAATCGTTGCTGCTCCTTTAAATTTTTCTTCCATCTCATTTTCATATGTATTTGTATCAATGATAACGTTTATATTCTTCTGCAAATACTCGTTTGCAGCTGCTATTAAACGTTCAATACTTTCTTCTACTTCATCCAAATCTATTACAACCCAATTGTTATTTTTTTCAGCAAGCTGCGAGTGCACACATTTTGATAATGTTGATTTTCCTGCGCATGAAGGCCCCATTAGCATGATGACGTGAATAGCGTGAATATTAAAGATTATGCAACATAAAAATAATATTATTTTCAATTTCATTTGGAGCTCAACAATTTGACCACTTTTTCCTCACGAGAAAATGATAAAACTAGGTGATTATGTAATAAAATGAGATCATAAGCCTTCGACATACATTGAATTATATTCATTGTACAAAGATTTTTTAAAATTTCCGCATGCAATACAGGGCATAGATAATCCTCCGCTATTGCAGAATGGTGTTATTTTATCATCAAAATATAAACTAGGACCTTCCAGCATGATGATTAACTGCCGCGCAGTCAATCCACGTAGATCACCAATTTTAATCACCCGCGGAGAATGATTTGGTGTTTCTTGTATCATTTGAACCACTGGAATATTCCCCAGGTTATTTTCATCAAAGATCCATTCCCTTATCGTTTTCGTTCTGTGATGAAATGTAAGTACTGTCGATAAGTCCTTGACAGGTATCGGTTTCAATTTTTTAGCAATCAAATCCATGGAATCTACGGATCTCATAGCTCCCATGATGCTGAAATTTGATATGAATACCGCAATAAGAAATATTAATTTTTTCATGATTTTTCTTCGGGGTTTTTGCTGGCAAATTCAACCGCTACATTTTGCAGCAAATCAATAAGCTCTTCACATTTAATTTTTTGAGCTAAATCCAACGGAGTTTTACCTTTTCCATTTTTGATAGTTGGATCTGCTCCTTTTTCTAGCAATCGTTCTGTTATTTCACACAGAGTAGGCCATCGACGCAATATAGAACAGCGTAGCAACTCATGTAATGCTGTATTTTGCGCATTATCCTGGTGATTAATATTAAAATTTTTATGGTTTAATATTAAATCCATCTCCCTTGAAGAATCATGGGGGTCATTACACAACAACATGAAAGCATTCTTTCTTTCGGGTGTACATGCATTGACGTTGGCTCCATTATCAACCAACCATTTTTTAACGTCATAAATTCCAGGTGCGTGCCAGCATATCGCCTCCAAAAATGGCGTCGGGCAAAGACCTGCATAAGAAAACTCCAAGTCTATTCCCATTTTTTTGAGCGCATCAAAATTATTTTCTTTTGCCGCACCTGGACTAGTCCATCCAACTAAGAAAGATTCCTGCAAAGCATAGCGTCGCCTTGCTTCTTTTGTCCACAGCATCCTGGCAACAAGAATATTTGGACAATCTTCAAACTTTCTTGAAAAATCTTTAATCCATCCAAGAGTTCTTTCACTATCATTCATATAATCATGGAGAAATCTATTCGCGCAAGTCAGCGCATTAAATATTTGTGCGGCTTCTTGTAGCGTTTCTCCACCAGTATTAGTTGCTATAAATCTCACAATGTTCATATCTATTTCTTTTGGAAAATCAGGATGAAATATCCCTCGATATGTTAATATTTTTTCTATTTTTGGTCGTTCATAACAATATGATCGAGAGCGATGACATTTCATTTTAGTCATCATCGCATTGTTGGTGTGGACTGAAATACTGAGAATAATTAAGATGAGTGTTTTTTTGTTCATGATTATAATCTTTTAAAGCTGTGTCTTATTTTTTTATGGATTCAAATACCACCGCAGCCTTCTCCAACAAATCAATAAGTGGTTGATAATCACTTTCTTGAGCAAGCGCAAGCGGCGTTTTTCCATCATCACTCATGGCAATTGGATTGGCACCTTTTTCAAGCAACTTTTTTACTATTTCATAAATCTCTGTGCCTTTTGTTTTATCTATTTCACGCGTACCCATATGAATACATCTATTATAAAAACAACAATGCAAAGGTGTATATTTTTCACTATCTTGATGATTAACTTTAAAATCTGGATGATCCAAGAATGTATGTATTAGCTCTTGATTTCTCTTCATCAATGCTAACATTCCTGCATTTTGCTCGCCCGGTGTCAGTACATTGATATCCGCACCATTTTCAATAAGCCATCCTACCACCTTGTCAGCTGACTTTGACATAGCTTGTATTAATACAGTTGGCCGCTGATCGTTATAAGTAAAATCCAAATCAAATCCAATTCTCTTAAGTCTATTCATATGACATTTAATATCATTAAAATTATACCCATCCCATCCAACAAAAAATGCCAATTGTAAGGCAAAACGATTATTAGCTGCCTTTGTCCATAACATCTTGGTAACTTCTATATTAGTCTCATTAAATTCATCAGAAAGTTGTTTAATCAATTGTAAGGTTCTTTCATCATCATTGATGAAACCATTCAAAAATTTATCTACTCGTACCAAAGCATTAACCGTTATTCCAGCATCTTTTAAGGATGTACATGTGGAACACAATGAAGAAATGGTGAAAATTTTTTGTTTTAAAATAGCAGGCAAAGAAGGTTCTATATAACCGGTCTTATTTTTTTGCGGAACATGAGATATGAGATTGGGTTGCGATGTTGCTCTTTTTCTTTTTACTGGCAACAACAACTCCATTGCATTCGTGTGAGCTAGAGGAATACTGAGAAAAATTAAGATGAGTGTTTTTTTGTTCATGGTTATAATCTCTAAAAACTACGTTTTATTTTTTTATTACTTCAAATTCAGCTACTGCCTTCTCCAATAAATCAATCAGTGGTTGATAATCACTTTCTTGAGCGAGCGCAAGCGGTGTTTTTCCATCATCACTTTCAGCGATTGGATTGGCACCTTTTTCAAGCAACTTCTTTACTATTTCATAAATATGCTGCGCCCTCGATTTCTCCATTTGTTGGTTACCACCAAAGACACGCTTATCATAAAAACAATAATGCAAAGGAGTATGATTTTCGATATCTTGATGATTAACTTTCAAGTCTGGATGGTCTAAAAGCTTATGCATGAGCATTCGATTATTACTCATCAGCACTAACATTGCAGCACTTTGCTTGCATGGTGTAAGTATATTAATATCAGCACCATTCATAATAAGCCATAGCGCTATTTTCCCTACTTGATTTGCCTCTACCCTTTCCCTTACTATCGCTTGTATTAATGCGGTTGGTTGCTGATGATTATAGGTAAAATCCAAATCGAATCTGATTCTCTTAAGTTTATTCATATTACGTTCAATAGCATTAAAGCTAGGCGCATCCCATCCTACAAAGAATACCATTTGTCGATCAATACGGTGATGACCGCTTTTTGTACATAACATGTTGGCAACCTCTATGTTAGAATCCCCAAAAGCGCCAGAAAGTTGTTTAATCAATTGTAAAGTTCTTTCATCGTCATTGATGAAACCATTCAAAAATTTATCTACTTGTACCAAAGAATTCACCGTTATCGCAGCATCTTTTAAGGATGTACATGTGGAACACAATGAAGAAATGGTGAAAATTTTTTGTTTTAAAATGGCGGGCAAAGAAGACTCTATATAACCTTTTTTATTTTTTTGCGGAACATGAGGTTTGGGATTAGGTTGCGATGCTGCCCTTTTTCTTTTTACTGGCAACAACTCCATTGCATGTGTGTGAACTGAAGAAATACTGAGAAGAATTAAAATGAGTGTTTTTTTGTTCATGATTATAATCTCCGATACATACTTGCCCGCCATCCTTCGATACATTTTTGAGGACAAAAACACTCAGGACGAGCGGGGTTGGATCAATGTGTTTAAATGTGGATTTCCATAAAAATTAAATCGGTAAAAATTCCTATGAGGTTCGACGATGACTTAGGCTGTGAAGCTTTGTGAACAGACTGTGGTCGGAGTTCCGGACCGAAAGAGATAAACCAGAATGGTTTTGTCTGGGGTTGTAGGGGTTCGGACAAGGAACCCCTACAAAAATGAACATTGATGAAATCAAAGTTGGGTGCCCAACAAAATTGGGCATTATTCTTAATCTTCTCGTTGCTACTCCATGAGCGCATCTTGGAAAAAATCCAAGTCTTCAATAACCTTCCCCGCCCCTTTAACCACACAAAAAAGCGGATCTTCAGCAACATGCACCGGCAATCCCGTTTCTTTTGAAATAAGTTTATCAAGACCGCGGAGTAATGATCCACCACCAGCCATCGTGATGCCACTCATCACCAAATCAGAAGATAATTCGGGAGGAGTATTTTCTAACACAACACGCACCGCTTCAATAATACTCGCAATCGTTTCAAGTAACGCTTCATTAACTTCAGGCGCAGATAATACTACTGTTTTTGGAACACCAGTGACTAAATCTCTTCCTTTGACTGCAATGCTATTTTTATGGAAATCGCCTTCAAGCAACGCGCAACCAATTTCCATCTTGACGTGTTCTGCAGTACGTTCACCAATGAGCAAATTATATTTACGTTTTACGTATTGAACAATGGCAACATCCATTTCATCGCCACCAACGCGCACAGAACGGCACAACACAATAGACTTAAGTGAAATAATAGCAACTTCTGTGGTACCACCACCAATATCAACAATCATGTTGCCTGATGGTTCTTGCACGGGAAGACCTGCGCCAATTGCAGCAGCCATTGGCTCCATAATCGTGCGTACCATACGCGCTCCGGCTTCTTTTGCAGATTCTTCAATTGCTCTGCGCTCCACTTGCGTAATGCCTGATGGAACACCAATAATCATGCGTGGACGAGCTCTAAAAAAAGAACTGCGGCCTTCATTGACTGCACCAATAAAATACCGCAACATACTTTCTGTTAATTCATAATCGGCAATCACCCCATCACGCATCGGGCGACTTGCAACGATATTTTCTGGCGTTTTTCCCAACATCTCTTTTGCACGTCTTCCTGCAGCAAGTACATTTTTAGTATGTACGCGTACTGCAACCACTGACGGTTCATTTAAAACAATTCCCTTGCCTCTCACATAAATTACCGTATTTGCTGTTCCTAAATCAATTGCCATATCATTAGAAAAAAAATTAAATAATCTGCGCGCAGGCATAAACTTCATAAACTTTTTCCTTATAATTCTTAATTTTTAGTACGCAATTTCAACGCCCAATGATACCTTGTTTGTTTTTGCAACATTGTGAGATACAAAAAGCATCGCCGGAACATCCCATCTAAAGAAAAGAATTGGATCTATGGTGCGCCTAGTGTTTTGCTTACCAAAATCATAAAAGATATCAACCGTAAAATAATCTGATCCCCACTTAGATCTCCTTTCCACTTGCGATAAGTCTACCGGAAACTGAGGATCACATCGGCGATCACACCAATGATCCTTCCAGTGTGAAGTAAGCGTATAATGAAGACCAACACCAAGACCCGCACGCATATTTTCTAAAATAAAGTAAGGAGAAAATGCAAGCGTAGGACCAGGATTTATACGCACCGGACCGACAATGGGCCCAAAGATATAAGGCTCACTTGCCACCATTGGCATGCGAGCTATTGTTGTACGCGCAAAGCGTTTACTGATCTGCAATAAAAAACCAACCTTGATATCTTCTTTGAGTTCAAATAATGCATCACCTTTGAAATACATGCCACCAAAACCATTTCCACCATAAGGGATTGATGCTGCATTATACAGAACTGTTTTAACTCCCGTTGGTATATACCCACCAATCGATATCCCTGCACAAATCCTGCGGCATTTGAGTGTATATTCCCACATGTTGCCACCGCGAAAAAATAGATCAATATCACTGATACCATGCTGCGCTGAATCATTTTGCAACAATGCCAATTTCTTCAAACGCAAGGCGACGAGACTGTTCAATTTCAGCAAGGTCACCTGGCTTAAGATTTTTAACTTTTTGCAAATCAAGTTCAAACGTTTGACGAGAATTTGTTTTAAAAAATAAAAGCTCAGCTCCAAAAGCCCAATTGATACCAAGATTTTGATAATAGCGCATAGCAAAGCCTTCACCTTGAATCCGTCCATTCACAAAAAAAGGAAGTTCGCGCCCTAATAAATCTGAACGCAGAGGGCTTGTTCCAGTCATTTCAAGTAATGATGTTGCAAGCGTATTCAAATCAAATATTCCAAATAATTCAGGAATACCGATCGTTTTTTCATCACGTGCAAATGCTTCACTTGCCGTTATTGCAACAAAGGAAAGTTCATATGATGATGGTAAATCCTGCAATGAAAAATTGCTGCGGTAAAAATAAAGGAATAAATCGATTGTCATATATTTCTGCACGCACCAAATGCGCCATACATAAAAAAACAATTAAAAGAAAACATTTTTTCGACATTGAACTACCCTGCTTATAAAACCCATGCTTTGCTGCTCTTTGCATAGGAACCTCAATTAAAGATTTCTGATTCTGTATTATCATAGCGCATTTTCGCTTTTTTAAAAGCATGAGAGTTCCTTAAAAGATCTTACGTGGCGACTTAATCGAGTCATGTAAAGGTTATCGATAAACTATGAAAAATTTATCAAATCATGATACACTCAACCCACAACTTTTAATAAAAAAATAACTTCGGAAACTTATATGAACAATAATCTTCAAGCCATTATTTTAGCTGCAGGCAAATCAACACGTTTTAATACGGAAAAGACGAAATTAGCGCAAACCCTCTGTGGTCAACCGATGATTTTATTTGCAACGAAACTTCTTGAACACCTTACCATTCCTACCACCGTTGTTGTGGGATATCAAGCAGAAACCGTAAAAGACATTATTATCAGCGCGCACGGTCAAACGGTTGCATTCGTAACACAAGAAAAACAAGAAGGAACCGGCCACGCGCTTGCGTGCAGCAAAGCATCGTGGAGCCACGATCATATTCTTGTTTTAAATGGCGACGTTCCCCTCATTACGCCTGAAACAATCACTCAGTTGTATGCAGAACATATCAACAATAATGCTGCCATGAGCTTTGTCATCGCCTATAATCCCGATGATTCTACATCGTACGGTAGAATTGTAAAAACAGATAACAATATAGCCATTGTTGAAGCAAAAGATTTCACTGACGATGCAGCACAACATTGCTTTATCAATGCAGGCATCTATCTCATCAATAAAGATTTTTTAATTAATTACATTGCAACATTGAATGATAACAATGCAAACAAGGAATTTTACATTACCGATCTGGTGAAAATAGCAAGTGAAAACAATCTCACTGTGGCTACTATCAATGCACCGTTTGATACCATTCGTGGCATCAATACATTTCAAGAATTATGGGTAGCAGAACAGATAAAACGCTCTGAAGTTATTACCTATTGGATGGATCACGGAGTACATTTTGCCTTACCATCAACCATTGTTATTGATCTCACTACTCGCATCGGACAAGGATCACAGATTGGTGGAAATGTTCATTTATTAAAGAACACCATCATTGGAAAAAACTGTATCGTTAAAGAATATTCTTCGCTTGAAAATGCTATCTTAGAAGACAATGCAGTGATCGATTCTCACTGCGTTATTAAAAATGCTTTTATCCAGTCTGAAGCTCATGTCGGCCCCTTTGCACATGTACGTTCAAACGTTACCATTGGAGCACAGAGTACCATTGGCAATTTTGTTGAAATTAAAAATAGTACCATTGGAACACATACCAAAGCAAAACATTTAACATACATTGGCGATGCAACAGTTGGCGATCGCGTGACTATTGGAGCAGGCACTATCACGTGCAATTATGATGGGCTCAATAAACATAAAACGATGATCGGAGATGATGCATTTATCGGCAGCAATAATACACTCGTTGCACCAATAACTATTGGTCAAAATGCTTTCACTGCTGCAGGATCAACACTCACGCAAGATGTTCCTGATGATGCACTGGCAATTGCACGCATTCCACAAATCAACAAAAATGATTATGCTCTTAAATTAAAAAATCCTATTACCCGGCAACAAAAAATCAAAGATGATTCTGATGATTTTTCATTCATTGGTGCACGCCTTATTAACCCTGATACATCCACCGATGAACAGTAGCCTAGCCCCATGTGTTTATCCCCAATTTCCAATTCTCTTCAATTGGGGTCCCCATACGAAGAATAAGAATGGGGAATAAAAAATTTAGGATCACCAATATGACAAATGCTATACGCTTTATTCACACCGCCGATATTCATTTTGGCATGGAAAACTATGGAAGAATTGACGCCAAAACGGGAATACATACGCGCCTGCTTGATTTTGAAAAAGCACTTAATAGTTGCATTGATGTTGCCATTAAAGAATCAGTAGATTTCTTTTTATTTGCAGGAGATGCGTATAAAACACACAATCCGAGCCAAACACAACAGAAATTACTTTTTAAATGTTTTTTGCGTCTTTATACTGCAGGCATTCCTATCGTTATTGTCATTGGCAATCATGATCATCCACTCAGTTTTGGTAAAGCTCATGCACTTGATATGCTCGGAGAAATTCCTCTGGAAGGGTTTCATGTTTTTGCCAAACCTGATGCTATCACCTTGCAAACCAAAAATGGACCTATCACCATTGTTGGCGTTCCGTGGCCCACCCGCAACTCTATCGCAATTGCTGATAAACATCTGGAAAAATCGAACAGCGAACTGACAGAATATATTTCTCGCGCCGTTGCGCACATTATCAGTGATTATGCAAAAAAGATTGATCAAACAATTCCTGCCGTTCTTGCAAGTCATATTACCGTCAGTACCGGTATATTTTCCGGATCGGAAAAGCGTGCAATTTATGGTAATGATCCGATGCTCATGCCATCTCAATTAGCTATGGCTCCCTTCGATTATGTTGCGCTTGGACATTTGCATCGCCATCAAAACCTTAATCCATCAGGATATCCTGCAGTTGTTTATTCCGGCTCTATTGAACGCATTGATTTTGGTGAACGCAAAGAAGAAAAAGGATTTTGTTTAGTAACAATTCCTGAAAAAGGAAAAGCAACGTATGAATTTATCACCATTGCCACGCGGCCATTTATTCAAATCGATGTTACCTTAGTCTCAGGAACTCCGCAGACAGATCAAATAGTAAATGCTATAAAAAAACATGATTTGCGTAATGCCATTGTAAAAATTATTTATCATATTCCCGCAGGCAAAAAAGATATGGTAGATTTGAAAACAATTGAATGCGCGTGTGCTGATGCATTCGATTTAATTGGCGTTATCCCAGTGCATAATTTTGAAACACGCGAAAAACGCAGTTGCGCGCTTAAGGTATCAATGGATCTTCCGACATTGCTGGGTAATTATTTTGCCACTAAACCTGAGTTGAATGAAAAACGGAATGATCTCATTGAAAAGGCACTTATTCTTTGGCAAGATCATCTTGATCAGCAGGAAGAATCACAATGACAACCCCATGTTACATTCGCAGTCTTCGCAGCTTTATGCTGAGTAGGCTCATTTCACACGGGGGACCCCATTAAAGAGCAAGCAAATAAAAGAATAATCTCATAAAAAAAACCGTTTTATAATATATCACTATGGTAACTCGACTAAGCTCTTATCCCGCGCTCGTCCTGAACTTGTTGAAGGATATCCCCGAGCGCTCGAAGATATCCTTCAACAAGTTCAGGACGAGCGCGACAGATACTACCGAATATCTAGTTAGCTTAGTCAAATCTACTATAATTATTTTAATGTTACATCTTGGTATCAATGCGCTCGCCACACCAACCCTACCGAGAATATCGCCCTGCTTGCACAAAAACTACACCAGCCTCATCACCTATTTTCACTCCATCAAATGCCTCGCCTTTTCAACATACTTCTTTTCACGCCTTGATGCGCAGCATTATTCCTATAAACTCTGCAACTGCATCGACCACAACACCTGCGTACGAATAGATTCAACACAGTTTTTTAATCCCATCATACAAACATGCATACAAGATATGTGCACCACCCACTCCCTTAAACCACTACTTGTTATTATGAAAAATGCGCAAAATTACCATCTTGATCATAAGCATCAGTTTGTTAGCGAACTCTTCTTATTAATCTTCACCATTCACAAACAAATATTGATTCAAAAATGTGAAGAAAAAGAATATGCCCTCAAAACTATATCACTGACTACCATCATCGAGATTGGTGAAAAAATTAATCGATTACCAATTGCAGAACTACTCAATACTATTGATATGCTGATGACAGAATTGCCACCACTTTTGGAAAAATATGAATTTAACTCAACTCTTTCGTGGAAAAAGTGGTTTGCAAAACATTGGTGGGTGCTTCCCGTGTTTGGTGGATGGTTCGTTTTACGAGTTTTACTCAGCTTTCAACGCTCTCATTACTATTTTCCATCCTATCGGCCGCCACGGCCGATGTCACCAACCTATTATCCAGATCAGACACATCAAACCACGAGTAATGATCCGGCGTGGGATGAAATTTGTGGGAAACGAGATTACAGATAAACAACTGAAGAATTCTTAGAAAGTGATTCTTTATATTTTTCCATCAACTCTTCATATTTCGGTCGACGCAAAATATCAACAATATCACGATACGATTCTTCTAAACTTTTGATTGCTTCTGGTGTTTTTTCTACCAATCTAAACAGTTCAAACCCACCATTAACTAAATGCGGCAATGATATTTCCCCTACTTCCATGGTATAGATAAACTGTTTGTTGTGTGCAATATCAGAATGGTTCATGGTAAATGGCTCACTCCAGGTGATTCCAGCAACACCTTTGCCCGTTTGTGCATACGTCACCAGCACTGAATACTGTTTATCGGCAGACATTTTTTTAGACTGTGGCACAACTGCCCGCTCAAGCGTATACGTTGCTTCTATAATTGTCGGATTATTTTCATAATATTCTTCAACATCTTTGCGAGGAACAATTAAATTAGAACGAATTTTGATATCAAGCATGGTGTTAATCGTTTGCATTCTTTGCAATTGCTGACGACCTTCTTCAATGGTATACCCTGAAGCAGTGAAAATTTCTTCTAACTCTTTTTGTGATAAATTATGTTCACGTTGGATTTGTGCAAGATAGGCATCGACCGCTTCATCATCTTGGGGAAGATTATGTTTTTTTGCATCAAGTAGCACCTGACATTCAAAAATAAGTTCATCTTTTGTGCGAAAACCACCGCCCAAAGAAGGCCGATCCATATCTGATTTAGTGATCAGTTCTACATCCGCTCCATAGACAATCACTTCTATCTGATCAATTAAAACAAGATTTGAGGTATCAACAGTTTCAGTTTTTTCTGCTGCAAAAATTGAAGATGTTATGAGAAAAAATAATAATACGCGCATTTTCATAGGTTTCCATTTCTGGTTAATAATGTTCATTACTTTTCTTAGTATAACGCATTTTCAATGTGCTACCTATAAAAAAAGAGGAGCAAGATGCTCCCCTTTTTTCATTTCATCAACTTAATGTGTTATGCAACTCGCTTTTCCGCTTGCTGCTGCTGGGCATTAACTGTATTTGCAGCCATGCCACCAGTTGACATTTGATTTTGCGGCATTTGTTTTTGGAAATATTCTTCATTTACTTCAACGCCATACTGAGAACGTAATGCGTTGATTTCTTTTTCAAACAGTTCCATACGCTTATTTTGCTCAAGCATCTGTTTTATATTGTCTTTAGCTTGCTCATAGGGAACATATTTTGCCTCTTCTTGTGAAGTAGCATTAATAACCCAGAATTTTCCATTCACTTCAAAAATCTCTATGCTTGGAACTGTTTTAATCCCAGTAATTTTATCACGCAGCTGTTCGTTGATCCCAACGCTTTGATTATTCACTAATTTAAAGTCTTTAATTTGTGCATTCAAACCATCATCTTGAGCAACTTTCTTAAATCCGCCGGCTGCTGTACGCGCTCGTGCAGCAAATGCTCTTGCAGCAGCGCCATCTTCAAATTCAATACCTATTGCCCCAACGCCACCTTGTGAAATCATGGCACCACGTATCTGATTTTTATTTGCTTCATAGTACGCACGTGCTTCAGCATCAGAAACAGTAACCGTTTTTTGTTCCGTGAAATATTTCGAATTCAGCATACGCTCCATTGCTTTATGAAGATCTGCTAATTCAGCCTGATACGCAGCTGTTTCATGAATTTTATTATCAATGATATGTTGATCGACAATAATCTGATGGATTAAGCCTTCCAATATATTACGATCAAAACCAACAGCCGCTTGCGGATCCATTTCTGCTAAGGCTTGTTTAATTTGAGGATTTGCCTTAAGAAATTTTTCTCGTTCTAATTCCAATGATTCAATAGTAACTGCAGGTTTGCCTTGCATGGTCACCAAAACTTCGCTACTCGGCACAGCCAAAGTACCAGTTGCAGTACTCACCACCTGTGCTTGATCTTGCTTATTGCCTCCACTAAAATCCAGGCATCCCGGTAAAAAAGAAAGTGTTACAATAACACCACCAACGAGAACTATTTTATGTGCTTTTATGTTCATACTTACCCTTTGTATATAAAAATCTATTATATTGTAACCACAATTTTGTATCCTACCACAGAATCGATATTTTACAACGATATATAATAAATGAAAAAAATAGTAAAAAACATCTTCCATTTCTTACCAACACGCGTTAGAATGTTCGAAAATACAACCATCAAAAAAAGGAGCTCCATCAAATACCAATCCATTAAATAATTTCATCCGCCTTAACGTTTATGATATTATTCACATAAAAAAGAGGATTTTTCGATGAAAAAAAATATCTTACTCGTTCGTTATCTTGTTATTGTTCCCATCATTTCATCTTCATTGCTTTTTGGCATGGAACCAACTCCTAAAACTCGTGGCGCTTCAAAACGTGCAAAAAAACTTGCTCAGTCATCTGACAGCAAAAGACCAAGAGCAGAAACTCCGGTTTTGACCGCTTCTAATGATCAAGTTAAAAAAGAAGAAGCTCCCGTTGTATCAGAAACAACACCAGCTCTAGAAAGCGATAAAGTTGCTGAACCAACTGAAGTTGTACAACAAGATGCAACACAAGCACCTGCTCAACCAGTAGCAGAAGCTAAAATTTCAAAAATCCCTTCAGAAGAAACAGTTCGCGCAAACTTCAGTGCAACTCTTGCTGGAATGATGCAAGCTATAACTGATAAAGCTGCAAAAAATACTGCCATTGCAACTAAAAATGCTACCACTCCTGTTGATTTTGCTGTTTCCATGTATGATCCAGAACCAACTATTAAAAATGCATTAGGCTGGGGAGAATGGGCACAATCATCATGGGATCCTATAAGCTTTAGTTTTAGCGCCATAGAAAACAAAACATTTGATCCACTTAATAAGAAACATATAGAAACTCTCATGGCCGCTGCTGATAAACTTGTTTATGGAAATCAATTAGAAAGACTTGATAATCTTTTGGATCTCTGTAGAACAAACTATCCTAATATCGAATTCCATAGACTGACAGCAAGAAGAATAAAAAACTTCTTGAAACATTCAGAACAAACTTCAATGAAAGAATTTGAAAAAATTACTACTGCAGAAAACCAAAAATTAATCTCAGTTCAAGGAACTATTCTCAATCTGAGCGCAGAACAAGTTGAAGCCCTCGCCAAGAAATTATCAGATAATCAAAAAGATTTGCAAGCTGCCGATGCGAAATATGCTATTACAGTAGGTGATGCATTTGCAAAAAATAGAAAAACTATTGAAACCGCAGAAAAAGCTAAAGCAACTCTTCTTAAATTCCGCAGAGATCTTCCTCAATCTGAAAAACCTCAGTTGGATTACCGCAATAATGAGTACGCTCTCTTAAAAACAAGAAACACTAATAAAGAAATAGAAACTCATCTTCAAGGCATGCAGTATACTTTACAAAATCTTGGTGGAATTCAGAACACCATATCTTCTACATTGCATTCATTACCTGCTAAAAAAGAAGCTGTTGCACAAATCGCTAACAAATAATTACTTCTGTAATTAGACTAAAGGACCAGAATAAAATCTGGTCCTTTTTTTATACAACTCTACACACAACTGCTACGGTAATTTTTCTTGGCTTTAATGGTAACAATGTTTTTACTGCTGCACGCAGCGTCGATCCGGTTGTCATCAAATCATCAATTAATAAAATATGCTTTTTTTCGCAAGCTTCCGCTTGCACGGCATTTAACGCAAATGCCTCTTTTAAGTTCTGTCCGCGCAGGGCTGAGGCAAGCGCCGATTGATATTCTGTTTTTTTTACTCTTTTGAGTGCATGGCACACCGGAATCTTTTTTTTCTTGCTGATGACCCGTGCAATCTCATCTGCCTGATTAAATCCCCGCCATGCATAGCGCGTCCAATGAAGAGGTATGGGGACGACAATATCACAATCAAGTTCTTGCAACGGGAGCATATCCCATATCAATTTACCCATATAATGACTGGCAAGACTATCTGACCAGCTTTTTCCTAAAATGAGTCTTTTCAATGGATCTTTGTAATCAGAAATGGCAAACACCGTTACTGAAACGCTCGGCGTTATATCAATCTTTTTTGATACCACACGAAAAATTTTATCTTTACATGCAGAACAAAAAATATCTTGGGTCGATAAGAATTTTCTGCAATACGCGCAGATGGAGGGTATCAAATAAATGCGCGCAACATCTTTCACTGCGTTCCAGATGTGCGCGGTTAAACGGTGCAATTTCACAATATGCAGCATCATGCTGATTTTTCATCAAAAAAGATAAGCACAAAAACACCAAGAACGATTGCCGCATCGGCAATATTAAAAACAGGCCAAGAAAAGGTTTTATAAGACAATAAGATAAAATCTATTACACCAGCATAAAGTGCACGATCGATCAAATTACACACTGATCCTGTAATAATGCACACATGCCCAATGATGCTATTTCCCGCACGCCAACTCAGATAAGCATGCCAACACAAAAATGCAGTGATTGCTGCAATGAGTAATGAAACAACAACAAAAACTGAATCTGCTGCTGAATGTAACATTCCCCAAGAAATACCACGGTTGAATACCACTTCAAAAGAAAGATACGGATTTACAACGTAGGCTGCGCTTGAACAATACGCAAGCGCAGCTAATTTTGTTATGCGATCGAGGATGAAGATGGTGATAAAAAAAAGAAAATAAGAATATGTCATTCAATCCTCACAGAGTTTAGATCTTTAGAAATTCCGTCTATCTCTCCGCGCTCATCCTGATACTTCGACAGGCTCAGCAGTAAACACAAGTTCATGATTCCGCTGCGCTCATCCTGAACTTGTTGAAGGATCAAGCGCTCTTCATTCTTGCTTCTGCAAATTATTTAATCTTTTTATTTCTTCCCAATTTTCTTGCATTAATGCTTCTTTCTTCTTACGAGACCAGCCTTTAATCTGACGTTCAGCATGAAAGGCTTCATCTCGAGTAGAAAAAACCTGAAGGAAGATTAATTCAACAGGTCTTCTTTTTAGCGTATAACATTTTTCAATTAATCCTTGCTGATGCTGAGACATTCTTTGATCAATATTATCGGTATGTCCTATATAATATTGTCCATTCTTGCATTTTAAAATATATACGTAAAAATGGTTTTGCATTTTAATTTTTTTATTTGTGCGCTTGATCCTTCAACAAGTTCAGGATGAGCGCAGCGGAATCATGAACTTGTGTTTACTGCTGAGCCTGTCGAAGTATCAGGATGAGCGCGGGGAAAGTATTCAGATATAATAACCGGGGCAATGACATTCGGCAGCTCTATTCGAAGTAGGCTTCTTTCCAACCGGGCGCCCAATAGAAACGAAGTGGAAATTGGGCTATATTACCTTATCACTGCTCCCTGCTGCTGGAGTTGCGCAACAACCTGATTATATATCTGTTCAACTTCATCAGTTGTCATCGTTTTTTCTTTATCACTCATCTCAACATGGAACGTCATCGCTTTTTGATCTTTCCATTCAGGCTTAGAGAAGAAATCAATGAGAGTAACTGATATAATGCGCGCATCAACATTTTTAATGATATCCACAAGCGCATCCGTCTTAACCTCTGCTGCAATCAACATACTAATATCGCGTCGCACGGATGGGTATTTTGACAATGGAACAAATCTTTTGAGCGGCTTTCTATATTCAAGCAAAGAGTCTCCATCAAGTTCAAACATAAAGATCGCGCCGCCAGCAGGAGAAAGTTGATCAACAACTGCCTTCTCCACCATACCCGCGCTACCAATAGGCCTTCCTTGATGCACTAAGATAGCTGTTTGATGTGGCAAATACCATGAATATATACTTCCATCATTGCGTTGCCAGGTAACATCCATATGTAACTCATCGAACAAGCGCATCAACATATTTTTTCCTGCGTAGAAATCAAAACGAGCCGCTTCGGCCGTTTTGTCCGCCATCACGTCCGCCGTCACGTCCGCCGTAGCCTTGGCGGAGGAGGACTGATCAAAAATTACGCCACTCAAGGATTTTCGCTCAACGATATCATCGCCCTGCATATGCCATACGCGACCCCACTCATAAAAACGTAGCTGTGTATGCGCAATACTATTATCGCCAATTGCTTTCAGCAAATGCGGCTGCAAAGTTGTTACCAAGCGCGTGTAATTTTCAGAAACAGGATTTTTGATGGGAATATAATCAATCGGTTCCCACGTAAGCCCACGCAATACTGATTCATCAAAAAAAGAATACCCATACAGTTCGCGCATCTGCAATCCATAACTCAGTAAACTTTTTATGGCACGCGTTGTATGAGTTTTGTGTAAATCTAATGGACGTAATGGTAGTGATGGTATAACGCGCGGCAATGTATCATATCCTATATAACGCCCCACCTCTTCAACAATATCTTCAGGAATTTTGACGTCTTTGGTTGCTCGGAAAGAAGGAACGGTAACTGTGTATACAGTTGCACCATTTTCAGCTGATTGCACTACGTGAAAGTCTATTTTTTCTAATATTTCAACAATACGTTCAGGTTTTATCAAAATCCCCAGGCGAGATTCGATAAAGGTATGCTCTACCGTGATAATCTTAGGCTCAGGGCAATTACCTAATGATACAATTTTCTCACTGGCTTCATAAGATACGCCCGCACTATTGAGTAAGAATAAAAATCGCTTTATCGCATCGGTATTGTGACAGGGATCTAAATTTTTCTCAAACCGCATAGAGGCTTCTGTTCTTTTTTTGTGATGCGCTGCAGCACGCCGTATGATAACGGGATCAAAATGAGCAGCTTCCAAAAGCACCGCTTTTGTTGCAGAACTGATGCCCGTACTTGCGCCTCCCATAATCCCCGCCAAAGCAATTGGCGTATTGCCATCGGCAATAATAAGATCATTTGGCGTAAGCTCTATTGTTTCGCCATCAAGCAATGTCAATCTATCTTTGGCACGCGCTCGCATGACTTTTATCTCTTTTGTGGCCAACTTATTTGCATCAAATGCATGCATCGGCTGACCCAAATCAAGCATCACATAATTAGTGGCATCAACAAAAAAGTTGATAGATCTACTATCAAGGCGACTCAGCCGCATAATCATATTTAAATGAGATGCTTGTGCTTGCACGGATGGTAAATATAATGTTGCAAACCTATCACAACCATCGGCTGCTTTTATGGCAACATTGAATGGATTATGTGAATCAGATGGAGCAGTATTCTGATACAAACTGCTTTCTTTTTGAACAATAAATTCATCCAATGAGCGCAATGGTAAATTAAGGATTGCAGCCACTTCACGCGCTAAGCCACGATGACCCCATAAATCAGGACGGCTGTTGATCGATTTATTATCAACCTCAACAACATAATCTTCCCGCTCTATTGTAGACTTCCAACCACCAGCGCGCATAGTTTCATCACAATGGATTGCAGGCAATACCATATCTTTGGTGCCACCCAGCATTGTGGAAGTTGCCCACTGCGGTGCATGAGGTAATGCAATTAAAAATAACGCACCCTGAACAGCATCAGTGCGTGATGATAAACTATATTCTTTATTATGTTCTGTAGATCGCGCCACAATACCATCAGGAGCGACAGTCACCACTTCAACAAGAGTAAATTCATCAGGATTAAAAGTTACCTTTCTCCATCCTTCAATTTCTGCGGTTGTTTTAATGAAGGTATCAACCAGCTGAGGTACGTTGAGAGATGCTACTTCGCCTTTAATATGATCAAAAATCCAATTGAGTGATATTTTCATCTGCGATTGCTCTTTTTTATTAAAAAAAATCAGTTCTCTCCGTAAGGATAACCTAAATGCCAAATCTTTCAATCAAGCGGCATATCACGACCTCATGCCTATTGACATATATTTTCTATTATCTATTATTAAAAATAATATATAATACAGTCTTCAACCCGATATGTTTCAGTAAGAAAACAATGCCTACTTCTTTTTATAGTAAACTTTTTTTAATTCTCGTTGCATGCGTAATGAGCCCATCCAACTGGATGATATGCATGGAACCTGGGCAAAATGTTCCATATTTTCAATGGACTCTGAAATATAAACCACAGAGGCAGCCTGAAGATTCTGAGCTTACTAAAAAAAGAAACCAGTGCATTTCAATGTTATCGGACAACCCTCAACATATAAAATCACTTTTTCCTGACATCGTTCTCACGAAAGAACGCTTTTCAAATTGGCGTGGCGTTTGTTATACCACTGCCATGAAAGGAACCTTAGGCCTTCCTGAAGAAAAATTTAAGGAATTAGAGAAATCAATAATAGGTTGTCAAGATTGGGTTCATATCATTGGTATGCCCTATAAATATTTTGATCAGAAAAAAAATCCTCAACCCGGATATTTAGCTACCTATGCACCGCATGATAATACACTCGATATATGTCATTTCGGCGTAGTTACCCCAGAGGGAAGAATCAGATCAAGGATGGGAACAGTTTCTTTTATTCTTATTCATGACACGTGGCATTTGCCAGACGATATGGGTAATGAAGTCTGCTATTGGAAACCCAAGAAAAAATATAGAACAGACAAAGAACTTCTTTTTAAAGATCTGATGGCAGCATGTAGTTCTCAAGAAATGAATCAAATGATTGAAACTCGTCGAAAAAATTTTTTCCTCATCGCTAAAGGATATATTGCACAAGAAGAAGACGATCCCTTCGACTTAGCATATCACTCATTAAAAACGGTTGTGGGCATAGATATTAATGCACGCAATAATGATAATGAAACCGTACTTATGATTGCTGCGCGCAGAGGTGATATTGATCTTGTTAATCTATATATTGCGCATGGCGCAGAGATTAGTCTAAAAAATAATCAAGGCGAAACCGCGATTGATATCGCCAAAAAGCGTGGGCACAATAAGGTTGTCAACTATCTCAGCAAAATAGAGTTTTTGCTTGAAGTATGGAATAATTATCGGCCAATATCAGCAAATCACTAACTAATTTGCTGAGGATATCTCTGCTTTATAGCAAAGCTCCGAAAGAAAACAATGCAAACTCATTTTCGTATCAAACTTTTTTTTATTCTCATTATGTGCACAATAAATTCATTCCATCAATTGACATGCATGGAGCATACCGAAAACGTCCAAAACTCTACTCTTTTTAAATTCAAAGCACATCAACAACCCAATGATCCCATGCTTGATGAAAAAAGAAAAAAATGTGCTCTTTCTCTAGATCCTGAAAATATGAGATTCATTTTCCCTGACAATACTTTGGTAAAGAAATATTCTTCAAATGAACGACCTGGCGTCTGCTACCATATTGCTATGAAAATGACATTAGGTCTTTCTGAACAACAATTTAGGAAATTAGAAAAATCAATGCGAGGATGCGAAGATTGGGTTGACATTATGGGCATGCCATACAAATTTTTTGATCAAAAAGAAAATCCTGCACCCGGAAATTTAGTTACCTACGCCCCGCATAATGACGAAGGTGATATATGCCATTTCGGCATAGTTACGCCAGAAAAAAAAATCCGATCAAAGATAGGAACATCTCCTTTTATCTATGATCATGACGTGTGGCATGCACCTGATCATTTTGGCAATAGAGTCTGCTATTGGGAACTCAAAGAAACACACAAGACAGACGCCGGCAGACAGCTTCTTTTTAATGAGCTAAAATCTGCATGTAATTCTTACAAAATGAAAGATTTAGTGAAAGAACATGAACAATTATTTTTCCTGATTGCTCAAGGATATATTACGAAAAAAGATACCACCAATGTGGCTCTGGCACGCACCGCATTAAAAAAAGTTATGTGTTTGGATATTAATGCACGCAACTGCAGTAATGAAACAGTCTTGATGATAGCTGCACGCAAAGGTGAATACGATCTTGTTGAGCTCTATGTTCAGCATGGTGCAGATATCGATTTAAAAAACAATCAAGGCTTGACCGCGCTTGATATCGCCAAAAAGCTTGGGCATGATGATATTGTCAAATATCTATCAACTTGAGAACCCTATTATGCATTAGATAAAACTAACGGAGACATGTTTCCATGTCTCCGTTAGTTTTTTTGGCATCACACTTAGGGCATTAAATTTCAGGTCTAAAGTAATCAAACATAAATGAAGCGCCAAGCGCTCCAAGAAGCGGCCCACCAATATAAACAAGAGCAGTATTGATATCACCGATCATGGTATATGCATATGATGCGACAGCAACTGCCGGATTAAATATTCCTTGCGCAGGTATTATTGCCAGCAATGTCAATCCAAGAACGATACCTGGAATTGCTGTATCTTTATAGCGTGCACTCATATTCATCGTTAAATAGACCCAACAAAATACTAAAACAAATAAAACTTCAATCATTGCTGGCGCTAAAACTGAAGTTCCAGGAACTATTTCCAATGCAAAAGAGCTTTGGGTCAATAATCCAAAAATCATAAGTCCTAAAAATGAGCCCAAACATTGTGCAAGCACATATTTTGCTGCATCATTCATGGTTAATCTGTTTTGGATAAAACAAGCAAAGCTGACTGCTGGATTAAAATGAGCGCCTGAAACATGTCCTCCAACATAGATCATCGCCATGAGAATTAAACCAATCGATGCTGGATGCCCAATTAAACTGATTGCAAGAGTTAAAAAAAATGTACCAACAAATTCCATCGCACAACGCCTCATCATAGACAATCCTTTCTGATAAACGTGTTACTGTACCTTTCTTACGTTCATCACCTTAACCAATTTTTCAACCGCTTGCAATGGATAATTTTTTTATAGTAGTTCACAAGTTATAATGCTGCTTTATCCGATCAATTGCTACCTGTAAGCCTTTATTATTATAAAAACGGCGAGTATTTTGTTTCCAGAAAGACAAATAACGTTCAATGTTTTGACCCGTCACGCTTATAGTATTTTCAGATATATCGGGAGTCTCACGTATTCCCGCCAAAAAAGTACTCATAAAATCTTGCGACGCATTTTGCCGGTTATCTGATACTAATTCTTTCGTATCACCTTCAATCATTTTATAAATGAATGCGATAAACATCTTACCCGTTTCATCTTGATCAAAATCTTTTGGTAAGCAATCTTCCAACTCCCATAGCAACTGCATAAATGCTGCTGCCTCATGAAGAACTTTCCTATTTATTGTATTTTCAAACAATCGTGCCATACATGCACTGACGGAGTTATCCTGGATTGCATCAAAGCCATTTTCAATATATTGCTCATCAACAATAGTTCCTCGAGATAATTTTGCATACAGCGCCATATCTGAACCATCGGCAAAATAAATACCAGATATTCCTAAATTTTTTCTCAGCTTTCTTGTTTCATCAGTGTCGCGAGAAAGATCATATTGAAACTGTTCAAATTTTTTTCCATCTAAATCCGCTGCTTGATGATTAACAAGACGAGGGCGAGGAATGCCCCATCTTTCATAGGTCAACCATAAAGAATTCACCTTATTCTTAACCCAGCCCCACGGGCCAGCAAAACTGTAATTGAACGAAATCAATGCCATAGAAAAAAAGAGAAAAAGTAGTATATTTTTTTTCATAACCATTGCTCCTTAAAGTTATTAATTCAGATTGAATATATCACACAAGGTTCATGTCTCGCAATAGAAAGAAATGCTAAATTCTAATTATTTGCTATACTAAAAGCTAATATTGTTTATTTATCTCGGGTTTTTACTATGAACAAAATCATCCTTTTTTACAAATATATCGATATTTCCTATCCAAAACAGATCATGAAATGGCAACAAGAAATATGCAAAGCCTTGCAGCTGAAAGGACGCATCTTAATCAGCCATGAAGGCATTAATGGAACATTGGGAGGTTCGGCAGAAAATCTTGATAAATACACAACTCTTATGTCTGAGCATGAGCTTTTTGGCAATATAGATTTTAAAGAAAGCACTGGCGGCACTGAATGTTTTCCGCGCCTTGCCGTTAAAGTCCGCAATGAAGCAGTTTCGCTGGGCATCCCGTATGATAAGCTTACACCAAGAAATAGCGGTCAACATCTTACCCCCCAAGAAACTCACGAACTTATCGCCCGTAGCCCAGAAGATTTAGTTGTCCTCGATGCCCGCAACACGTATGAATGGGCAATTGGTAAATTTGAAAATGCAATAACTCCTGATATTGAAAACTTCAGAGATTTGCCACAATATCTTGATCACAATCTTGATCAATTTAAAGACAAACAAGTTTTGATGTATTGCACCGGCGGTATACGCTGCGAACGCGCATCAGCATATCTCAATGAAAAAAATATTGCGAAAAAAGTCTATCAAATGGATGGCGGTATTCACCGGTACGTAGAACAGTATCCTGATGGGTTTTTCCGTGGAAAAAATTATGTTTTTGATGGCAGAATTTCTGTCAGAGTTAATGATGATGTTTTAGGTTCTTGCGCAATCTGTGCTATTCCATGCGATGATTATCATAATTGCTTGAATGCATTTTGTAACAAACATTTTATTGCATGTGTATCATGTATTGAAAAATTAGATAAAACCTGTAGTGTTGAATGTCAAGCGCTCATTGCGGAAAATAAGACCAGTATACGACCGGAATTTAATAAAAGTTGCTCGATATAAGATGCAAACAACCCCAGCCAACCAACCAATCCAAACAGATTCATCCCTTCTCATCATCACCAACGAACCGTTGGCTAATAAAAACTGGTTTGGCACCGGTGGGCCGGCGAAATTTTACTGCGAACCAACAACAAAAGAACAATTTCAAGAGGCAGTTGCGTACGCCAACAAACACCAACTTGAAATCTTTATCCTTGGCCAAGGCGCAAACATCCTAATCAGTGATGATGGATTTAATGGGCTTGTTATTCGCCCCATGTTGACCACCATCACGCCACTTTCTACCAACGGCACAACAGTATTACTGAAAGCAGATGCCGGCGTAACCATGCCGAATTTAATTGATTATTGCCTTGATAATAATTTTCTTGGACTGGAAGAATTTAGCGGCATCCCGGGAACTGTCGGCGGATCGGTCTATATCAATCTCCATTATTTTGAATTTTTGCTTGCTCATTTTCTCGTGGAGGCAGAGATTGTGCATAAACACAATGGCACACTGCACACGGTCGATGCCCAATGGTTTAAGTTTGGATACAATGATTCAGAACTGCATAAAAAAGATTATTTTTTAGTGAATGCCACCTTCAAACTCAACTGCGCTACCGCAGAACAAACAGCATTTGCCAAAGGACGCAAAACTGAAATCATCAGACATCGTGCACATCGTTATCCACAAGTTCGCACCTGCGGCAGCTTTTTTAGGAATTTTTTTCTCAACGAAGTCTCTCTTGAAGTCGACAGCAAAAAAATAATTTTTGTTGCGTATTATCTTGATAAGATTGGGGTGAAAGGAGCATTGCGCTCTGGTGGCGCGATTGTATCACCACAACATGCAAATATGATCATTAATGTGGGCAATGCAACGAGCACTGATATTATTAGCTTGGCACGAGAAATGCAGAAACTTGTACAAGAAAAATTTGGCATCCTGCCACAAGCAGAATGCCAATTGATTGGCTTTAAAGATTATCCATTGATCCACTGAGATTAATTCTTAATTTGGGGTCCCCATAAGGCCGCGAGGAATATGGGGGAAAAAGATTATCCATTGATTTATGCACGTTAGTACTTTTTATAAAGCTGTTCTTTCATCCAAAAACGTACAAAAAGACCCTCAGCCATAATCTCTTCTTGTTTTTCTTTATCAATCTTATGCGCATCTACTAATTTTCTATATTCTCTCGGATGCTCTATTAAATCTTCTTTTTTCACATCTGCAGCAACAGTCGACTCTACAAGTTTTTTATGTGCCTTGTATGCAACATTGTTTAAATCTCCTGGTTTTGTGCTACATTCATTCATGATTTCATTAATATCTTCAATGCGTTCATCCGATTCACCATTGCGCTGTAATATGGCAACAACATAATTATCAGGCTTGCTGAATAATTCTTCCCCAACACAAATACATTCAACAGCAAAATCATCACAACGATCCCAATAGCGCGCTCCTTTTTCTACAAGCCACATCCCGTACTTTCTTGCTTGTTTAAATTGAGACATCTCGCCTAAAACAAATTTTTTAAATCTAGGAAAAAGGCTACGATAAATATCTTTTGTTACCGGCTTTAACTTCTGCTTCTTAGTCGATTGCACGATAAGTCGATTTTTATTTTCTCCTGGCTTAATCACGCATGTTCCTGTCTCAACTGTCATTCTTGATAAATGAGTAGATGGTCCACTGGATGATTCGGGAGTAATGATGTGAGTATCACTCTTTTCAGGCATAGTCAACATATCAAAATTAATTCGTGATGGTCTGGGGTCTGCCACATGGTAAATATTGTTCGTGACTGGATCGCAGATGATAACCTGTCCATCAACGATCTTTTTAGTTGCCCCCGTTGCCCCAACAATTACGGGAATATTCATTTTTTTCCCGAATGCTATCGCATTATTATCAGGCTTTTCCGTTATGATAGCGCTGACCGAGGCCAATCCGGAATACCAAAAGCTATTAATTGCAGGCGCTATAACAATGTCTCCCTTGCATACTTTGCGCAATTGCTTGCGGCTAGTAACAACGCATGCTTTACCTATTATCTCGCTTGTTCCGTAGCTTGCAGATCCGGTAGCAATGATGACCTGTTCTTCTTGATTTGATAGCTCCTGATAAACTGCAGAAGTATCTTGATCCTCAACTGCTCTGACCAAATGTAAGGGACTTACAAGAAATAATAGGCCGAATATAGGCCATACATGGGACATTTTTTTTATAAACATGTTTAGCTTTCTTAATTTACTTCTTTAAATTTATTAATTACATTATACATTATAACTATTTATACTATATCAGAAAAATGAAAAACTAGAAAATAGCAGTTAATTACTATGAATGAATTAATTTTTGTTATCCACACCCTCATTATTGCAGGGTTTGCCCTTGGATCTCTTGCCCTTGGCAGTTGCGCACTGGTCGCGTTTATTTGCAGCCAATGCATCCTAGCCAATCTTTTTGTCGTAAAACAGATCACCCTTTTTGGGCTTACGGCCACTGGTGCAGATGCGTTTACTGTCGGCGCCACAATTGGTCTGAATTTACTCCAAGAATATTTTGGCAAAGAAATAGCCAAAAAAGCAATCTGGATCAACTTTTTTTTGCTTATTTTCTATGCGATCATATCACAAATTCATCTTTTCTATATTCCACACAGCGCTGATACAGCACATGCTCATTTTATACCATTACTGACCCTTATGCCTCGGATTGTGGTTGCTTCATTTTCTATCTACTTTTTTACTCAAATGATCGACTACTATCTTTATGGCATACTCAAAAAAACATTTCATGACAAGCATATTATTTTTCGCAACTATGCATCCATTGCATTCTGCCAACTTCTTGATACCGTTCTTTTCAGCTATATAGGCCTTTACGGCATCATTGACAATATCGGGCAAGTCATTATCGTCAGTTATCTTATTAAGCTTGCCAGCATTGTGATTGCGACCCCATTTGTTGGTTTTTCGCGCAGAATTTATGCGGTAACACAAAAATGATTTTTATGTTAAACTAATACGTACACAAACGTGAATATAACCCGCATAAATATTCTCAATTTACCTACATAACAACGAGTCCAGGCTTTACCGCGCTCATCCTGAACTTGTTGAAGGATATCTTCGAGCGCACTGAAAACTGTATGTCTTACTTTAAATTTGAACTTATCCATCAATCAAGAAAATCTCGTGCTCGCGTTGGCCGGATTCACACGCCCCACGGCATTATCGATACGCCAAATTTTGTGGGTGTTGGAACCAATGGCGCGCTCAAAGCTCTTGATCCCGTTATGGTAGATCAGATTGGCCTTCAACTGATGTTTTGCAATACTTATCACCTTATGTTGCAGCCGGGCACAGATATCGTCAAACAAGCCGGCGGATTACATTCTTTCATCAACCGCAAAATGCCCATAATCACCGATTCGGGCGGTTTTCAGGTATTTAGTCTTGCATATGGCACGGTTAAAGATGAGCTGAAAAGCCGTGGTCAAAAGACAGGGAATAACCTCGTTTTGAAAACCACTGAAGATGGCGTATTGTTCAGATCATACCGAGATGGAACAAAAATATTACTGACCCCCGAAACATCAATTGCCGCTCAAAAAGATCTGGGAGCTGATATTATTATTCCTTTTGATGAGCTGCCTCCGTATCACATCGATCCCAAAAAGCTGATTAATTCACTGCACCGGACACATCGATGGGAAAAAAGATCACTTGACGCGCACTTAAAAAACCCACAAAACCAAGCAATCTATTCAGTTATTCATGGAGGAATCAATAAAGAGTTACGTAAAGAAAGCTGTGAATTTTTGACCAAATTGCCCTTCGATGGTCATGCGATTGGCGGCAGCATGGGAAAAAACAGAGCAGAGATGATTGAGATGCTGCAATTTATGATGCCTTTGCTCCCAGAAGATAAACCAAATCATCTACTGGGCATTGGTGACTTAGAATCAATTCAGCCAATTGTAGAACTTGGTATTGATACATTTGATAGTTCCCATCCCACACGCTGCGCACGCCACGGATTATTGTTTACCACACAAGGAATGGTAAAAATTGGCCATGCACACAACAAAACAAATTTCAGACCAGTTGATGAATCCTGTACGTGTTACACATGCCAAAACTATACCCGTGCATACCTTCATCATCTGTTTAAAGCGAGTGAATTGAGCGCCTATACCCTTGCCACCATTCATAATCTCCATTTTATGGTGCAACTGATGGCAGAATATCGAAGAAAAATTTTAAATAACGAATTATAAAATCATGGCCCATCCTTCGCCTCTACTACGCTAAAGCTACAAAGAGCACAGCAAGGCTTCGGAGGGCTCATATTAAGAATTACGGAAGACAAAGTTAAACTTATGGTAAAAAAAATAGATTCGACTGAAAATCAACTCGTGAAACACGTAGTACAACTGCATGCATCAAAGCACCGCGATAAACATCAAGAATTTATTGCTGAAGGATTTCGCACTATATCCACTTTAGTGACGGCAGGCAACAAACTGATAACTCTTTTTACGGTTGAAGAATTTTTGTATGATGCACAGCAAATTGCACCACACACCTCAATCATCATCGTTGCTCCTGCAGTGATGAATAAAATAAGTACCGCGCAAACACCCAGCGGTTTTCTTGCAATATTCAAAATTCCTGCTCAACCATCGTTTGATAAACTTGGCACAGGAATTGTTCTTGCACAAATAGCAGATCCGGGTAACATGGGAACATTAATCCGCACCGCTGCCGCGATGAATAAAAAAACGGTAGTATGCATTGAAACGGTTGATCCTTGGAACCCCAAAGTTGTTCAATCAACTGCAGGCGCCATTGGAACGGTTGATCTTTTTTGTATTAATTGGCATGATTTGATACTTAACAAAAAAAATATACGCTTATGCGCACTTGTAGCAACCGAGGGTAAAAACCCACAAGACGCGAATCTTCAGGATGCGTTAATTGTGGTCGGCAATGAGGGATCTGGCATACCTGATGCATGGGTTGCGCAATGTGATGAAAAAATAACGCTACCAATGCCAGGAAATTTTGAAAGTTTAAATGCAGCCGTTGCCGGATCGATTGCATTGTATTTGGCAGCAACGAGGTAAAAGGAATTTATTGTGTCCACACAAAACAACACCATCTCACTCGGATCAGCAATTATCATTAACATGAACATCATCATCGGTTCTGGTGTTTTTATTAACACAACCGAATTAGCCCACCGCGCAGGCATTCTGGGAGGATTAAGTTATGTCCTAGTCGGACTTCTTATGTTTCCTCTCATCCTCTCATTTGTAAAACTTCTTGAGATATATCCCAGCGGCGGATTTTATGCATTTTGCAGCGCTTCGCTTCATCCGATTGTTGGATTTATTAATACCTGGTGTTATTTCTTTGCAAAACTTTCATCGGCAACACTTTCAATCCATATTTTTACATTACTTGTGCAAAAAACATTTCCAGCTCTTGCAATTTTTAATCCCATCATCTGCGATTTAGTTGTCTTAGGATTCTTGCTAGCACTCAACATGCTCAATGTAAGAACAGGAAGTAAGATCCAAAATTGGGTGATGATTTTTAAATTATTTCCTCTTTTCTTTGTTATCACTTCAGGAATTGTACTTCTGAATAGTAATACTATCCCTGCAGTTGATGCATTATGGTCTGGCATTCCTTCAACAATTCCTTTAGTGCTCCATGCATTACTTGGTTTTGAAGTTGCATGCGTAATCAGCAGAAATATAGAAAATCCTCGCCTCAATGGACCTCGCGCAATACTTTTTTCATATGCAACCGTTATTGTTTTATTTGTTGCCTATCAAACTATTTTTTATAGCCTCTTAGGAACCGATCTGGCAACACAAACCGATTACCGCGGAGCGTTTCCATTACTCATCAGCAAATTTGGCATCAGCGAATATCTGCGCAATATCCTTGGGCACATTATTCACCTTGCAATTGCAACATCTGCCTTAAGTGCCGCATTTGGTATTATTTACGCAAACCTCTGGAATTTATATTCTCTGGCGGAACTTAAGCATACCATCGCTCCTGCATTTATTATGCAACGCAACCGCTTTAGCATTCCGTTCATCTGTGTATTAGCGCAAGGCGCAATCATGATTGTCTATTTATTTACCATTTTAGGAAAACAGACAACATTCCAACAATTGAGTGCATTCGGTGCAACAACAACGTACACACTCAGCATTTTGGGATTACTCGTAACATTGTATAAAAAAAACAAATCGATATGGACGCCTGTGTTAGGCCTAGTCAATTGTGCCATTTTATTGAGTGCATCGATCTATGCCATGTTCATTACCGCAAATCCACTCCCACTGTATCTTCTTGCAGGAATCATGATTTCTGGTATGGTAATGTACGTATCATCAGGAACAATAAAAAAACAGATTTCGTAAAAAAAGGAATCGAATGAAGCACATCCTTATTACCCTTCTCATGGTATATTCATATACTTTGTTTGGCATGGAACCTGCACTTGAAAACACCATGATACAGTTGCCAAACGCAGTAGAACTACAAAAACGTATGAAAATGAGTCGTTTCGAAATTGAAGATTTGGATCTGTTCATCACCATAGATTTAAATAACAAACAAGGAACTCCTCTTACTATTCTCAAGCAAATTGATGCTACATATGATGAGTGGATTACGGGAAAATGCCATAACGATTGGTTTATAAAAGAACTCATGCAAACGAGACGCAAAGAATTGGCGGTAACCATTTTGGCAGATTATCCAACGGTACTAGAAAATATGGAAAAAAATGGACACTTTGAACATTATGCTCCAATCAATCCTCCCTCAAAAGCTATGCTCCTTCTTGAACAACTTAAAAGCACCCAAAAAAAATAAGGTAATTTTCATGAAATATATTACGCTAACTTCTTTACTTTTATTCGCTACATCCATGAATATATCAGCCATGGAATCAGAAGACTCTATAACTTATTTATTACCATCGGCAAATATGCTGAGCGCCCGTTTATCAACTATCCCAGAATGCAAACATTTCATTGATAACAGCCCAATCATTCCAAGATTTGCAGATCAAAAACAATATGCTGCAGCTGTTTTTATGATAGTTGGTTTTGAAAAAGAAAATTATGGGAAAAAATTTGCAAATATGCCCACTATCGATAAATCACTCTTTCAAATAGAAGCAGTAAAGCCAAGAATGGTAGAATTAATTTTGCAAGAGCATCCTGCTGCAATAGCATATCTCAAAAAAAAGAATATCATGATCGATCCTATCTTATTTGAGTCTGAAGAAATAGTACGCAAAAAGCTTATTGATGCTGGATTTGATTATTTTGCAACCAAAAGCTCAGTTGCAAAACTTCTTGCCAATCAACGGAAATATCCTACTGAAGTATGGATGATTATTGTTAATCAGATGGAAGAACTTATTAAACCATTTCCCAATCGCATGATGAAAAACGCACAGCTGGAACTTAGGCCAATGATCGTCGAAACTCTTCTTAAAGAATATCCAAAAGCAATCGATTGTTTACGTATGGATAACTGGATTGATTAAGAAAAACATTAATGCAGCACATCTTTTATTTTTAGCTCTCTTATTGAACCACGGCAGCCATGGATTAGCAGCGGAACGTATTGATTACAGCGATATGCCTCCTATGTCATTAATAACAACAAGAATAATAGTATCTCCGCCACAAGTTTTAAAAGATCGCTTAGAAAGATATGGTTTTTCTGATCTTGCGCAAGCATCCAATATCGCCGAAAAAATTGGGGGTAAAACAAAAACTTTGTTCACACTGGCACAAGAACTTGAACAAGCTTTTAAACAATACAACACTGAAAACACGAGCGTAAAATCTCAAAAAGTTTTTATAACGTGCGTTATCAATGATCTGACAGCATTAGAAACATTAGAAATAGCTGGTTTTTTGAAGTAAAAAGGAATAATGATGAAATACGTGATACTGTTTCCCTTACTCTCCATCAGTTCTATCTTCAGCATGCACATGAATAAGCCATATCAACTACCTTCCACACAAGAAATCAAAGAACGCCTGACTACTAAAGGATTTCAATCTTTTACTGAGAACAGTCCTATCTTTGCTGAGAACGGCTCTATCTATCAATTAGGTGGTAAAAGCGAGAGACCCTCATTTATTTGTGCGAGTGTAACTTGTATGTTGGAAGAGGCCAAACAGCAACAGGAGAATGGAACGACAAAAAATTACGATATTCCGGAAAGATCGATCTTTATGGAAATATTATTAAAAGATCATCAAGGCGCACTAAAAGCCGTAAAAGAAATTGATATTAGCCGCGAAGATTAAACTAAAATCACATTGATAAAAAAAGGCCTCAGATTTAATTTTCTGAGGCCTTTTTTACCGCAACTTCAACGTAATCAGTGTCAGCAGACATAAAACCAGAGAAATAATGCCGAAACGCGTTGTAATTCGCGATTCTGGCCACCCCATCAGTTCAAAATGATGATGAATAGGAGCCATCTTGAATAGGCGTTTTCCACGAAAACGCACAAAAAGCACCTGAAGCATCACCGATACCGTTTCCAGAACAAAAAGACCCCCAGAAATTGCCAGCAAAAGCTCTTGTTTAGCCATAATTGCCATTAAAGCAAGCCCTGCTCCTAAGGCCAAAGACCCTACATCTCCCATAAAAATCTGAGCAGGATAGGTATTATACCACAAAAACCCCAGCGAAGAACCAATTAAAATAGCCCCAATGATGACAATTTCAGCCGTTCCTGCAAAGGGAATATGAAGATAATATGCCAGGCCATAATGACCAGCAAGATAGCAAATCAGCGAAAATGTAGCGAAATTTGGCAAAAGTGAGCCAATTGCCAGCCCATCCAGACCGTCAGTCAAATTGACCGCGTTACTGCAACCTACTATCACAAACATAGCCCAAGGAATAAAAAAAAGGCCCAAATCGGGCTTACAATGCTTAAAAAAGGGAAAAACGAGCTGGGATGAAAATGGAGTGCATAAAATGAGGCCTAAAACAACCAAAAAAGCGATGAGCAGCTGCAATTTAAATTTGAGGCCAGAAGAAATGCCTTTCCGATGCTTTATTTTGTTCCAATCATCCCAAAAGCCGATCATGCCAAATCCCGTAATACACAAGAGAAATATCCATACCTGAGGATTGGCCAAATCACACCATAGAAGTGTATTAGCAAGGACTACTGCTAAAATAAATAGCCCCCCCATTGTCGGCATACTATCTTTTGCCCGATGGCTTTCTGGCGTAGATTCACGGGCTTTTGACCTGAAAAAACGCTGAGAAATGGCTATAAAACGCTCTCCAAACAATAAAAAACAACCTAACGAGCTGAGTAAAGAAGCTACAGCACGCACACTTACATAGTGCCCGACATTAAAAAATGGCCAATAAAGCTTCAAATAATAGGATAAATGGTATATCATGGGCCTGTATCACCATATTTAGGGGGGATTAATATTCATGCTCATAATAATGAAAATGACGATTAATTCAACCTTTTTGGGGTGCTTTTGACTGTAAAAGCATCCCGAGGTAGACTAGTAGTAAGATCGATAGAATAGGTCCACAAATCATAACCTTCCAAAATTAGAAGGATTTTCTATGAAAAATATATTTAGAGAGAGTATTTTAAGCAAGATAGTTTTAGTTTCATTGCTCACAATATCAGGAGCATACGCAAGTAGTGCAGAAAATGAAACAGCAATTACTCATTTTGGAAAATTTGTTTTTAATGTAGAAAAAACTATTGCCGATTTCTTCAATGCTTCAAATAAAACTTCATATGCTACTTTCGTTACAGCTTTTGAAAATATATTGCTCGACTTTAAAAGAAGTTTTGAACCAACAACGCGAACTGTTGGCGATGAGTTAACAAAATTGATCTATGAAATTGCCGATTATGCACAGCAACAATTTAGCGTGCCTTTTGCAATCATCAAAAGATATAATGGCAAGCCATCATCGGAAGCTCCCGCATTCTCTGTAGAAATCAAAAGAGATTTTAATACAGAAAAGGTGTTTAGTGAACTTCTTGCTAAGCTTAAAGTATTAAAAACTAAAGCGGTAAAAGAATGTGAAACAACCTTGGCAACTAAGATTGAAACAGTTATTGCCATGATTGAGAAAAAGAGAAAAGAATGGAATGCAAAATCTGACTTTGTTCTTTTTGCCGGATTACAAACACGAATGAATGCTAAATAATAACATTAGTTTATAAAAAAAGAGGTGCGTTTAATTACGCACCTCTTTTTTTTATAAACAATATAGCACAAGTCACTTTAGATGCCCGATTAAAAAATCTTATCCCCCGCTCGTCCTGAACTTGTTGAAGGATATCTTTGAGCGCTCTTTATTTTTTCGCTTAACTTTTTGGAACATGCATAAAAGAACAGAACGCACTCGAGGATATCCTTCAACAAGTTCAGGACGAGCGCGAAAAAAACTGGCGATTAGATAGGGCCAACTTAGTGATTCATGCTATATTGATAATCAGCGCCCTTGCAGATAAAAACCCAATAGGTTAAACTAAACCAAGAATAAGAAAAAACTTTCAGATGACAATTAGGGATATCATTTCAGAAAGCAACAAAGAATAACACTCTCAATAAAGGACAAACCTTCTCATGAAAAAAATCATTATAGCAACAGTATTGATCGGATCAGCATATCATCCAGCACATGGAATGTTTCGCTTACTGCGTACAGGCAAAAATACTCAGCTCAAGCAACCACAATTGAAAAATAAACGACACTTTACTATGTGGTCTGATGCAAAAGATGCAAAGCCTGAACATATTGGAAAATTCAATTCATTATCGAGCAAAACGTATGAGTTAGATCTAAAAATATTAGCTATTTGTGTTGATATGGATCACGTGAAAAAAGAAATTGGTCAGCAAGAGAATGATGCTGTAGCTGACCAACTGGCAGAACAACTCATCACTTTAAATACAAAAGCTAATGATTTATCAAAACGAATAAAAGAGTTAAATGCTCAAAAGGCAAAACTGTTTGATCCCAACCAAAGAATCTTATCTTTATCTGAAGATCGTAAAAGATTCAAGACACAACTCATAGAAGCATTACGTAGGCAATATACGCTTGGGCAAAAATGGTCAGTATCATTAGAAAAAGAACAAAAATGGGAACAATTATCGCCATTATTTTCCCATCTTAAAACTAAGAGATTAATAGATCAGTTACGCTTGGATAGCCAAACTCGCCATGCATCTCAACTTACTTATAATTTGACACATATCAGCAACGACATAGACTTTCATTTCTCACGCAGAGAAGAATAACAAACAAGCTGTAGCTTATATCTGAATTCAAAAGAGGTGTGTTTAATTACGCACCTTTTTTTTTATAACGTAACCTTTTTGCTAAAGTTAAGGTTATTATTCTTGACTATTTATCACGAAAATGATGTACTATTCAAAATTACAAATCGCATAACACAATAAGGAATGATGGATGAATATCAAATATTTTATTTTAACAGGCGCTCTTATTTCATCAATTTCATACAACATGGAAGCAGCGCAAGCTCAACAAGAGATATCTCAAACAGACTCTATTCCTACTGCATTAGTACCGAAAAAATACCCCGCTCCTCAAACGATACATATCACTGGCTTTGACACTCCTATCCCATTTAATAACAAAACAAAGCCACTCTTTAGATGGTTAGAAAATAGACACAAAAACAAATTTGGCAATACCTTGGTAGTATCGTTAGACACGCGTAAAAAAATTGATTATCAAGCACTTTGCATACGTGATCTTGATGAAAAGGGTATGATTGGTATTTCACAAGGAAGAGCATTATATATCACCAATATAAAAAAAGCAGATATACAACAGAAAGATGAAGCGCCTCTGTTTTATGGAGCAATAGTTTTGGATGATGGTTTCCATTTTTCTGCCATGCAGAGTAAGGTTGACAAAGAAAAATGCATACACAGCTTTTCAAATCTTTTTCAAGCACACTATTTAGCAAACAACCCCAAAAAGTAAAACTATATAAATCAAATTTATAAGAACATGAAAGAGGTGCGTTTAATTACGCACCTCTTTTAATTCCTAACAATAAAGATCGTATATTTTTAATTATCTTTCTTAGCCCCAGCATCTTGTTTATTTTTTTCTTTTTCCAAATATTCCTGCCATCTTTTTTCAGATTCTTGCTGACGCTTTAACTCTTCTTGCACATGGTAATTTTTTTCTAATTTTTTTGCATAAGCATTGAGTTTCACCAATTCCTCAAACTGAACTTTACCAGATTCATCAGAAAGTATCTTACTTATAGCAGCCGTATGTTCTTTTTCTTTATCTGCAAACCTTGTTGTATGAATAAATCCAAATTCAAGATAGCCCTGTTCGGCAGTTTTTTTGAAATCTTCTTCAATCATATCGCAACTTCTTTCTACAGCTCCTTTAAACAAGCGCGCTTGATCACAATTTAAACACGCATGTTTGAGCTTTGCACTGTCAAACATGCCGCTGATATGTTGATATCTTCCATTCAGGTTGTGCAGTATTGTTGTGCTGTTGTTTTCTTTCTCGTTATCTTGTTTCTTTTTATTTTCTTTCTCTAACTCTTCCAGTTCGATTTGGTCCAAAATTTGTAATTCTTTTTGTTTTTTTGCAGCTTGATGCAGGTCATAGTTTGCCGCAAGTTTGTATGCAAGATTACCAAGCTTCTCTATTTCTTCACTTATAATGGTCTCGGATTCACCTGCAAGAATGGTGCGCACTGCTTGATTGATTCTTTTTTGTGCTGCATCTCCTGCGGCAGCTTCTATCCATCCCCACCAACTGCCTCCTGATGTTCGGTTGCCTCCAGTTGTATCAATATATTCCAATTTTTCTTCTAAAAAATCACATTCTTTTTCAATATTTCCTTTAAAAAAGAGTGCTATTTTTTTACAATGCACACATTTATTGTGTAATGCTGAATTTTTCAACTGACTCAGTTGTCTGTATCTGGTCAAGAGGGTATTCATCGCCGATAGGTAACTTGTTGATAAGAGTAAAAAAATAATGCTTAATTTCTTCATCTGTTTTCCTGTTTTGGTGGAGCTATATCAGTCTTTATTTATTGAAAAAGATCCCACAAAACAAGAGATCCATCTTTTTCTGCGGCAATCCAGTTGCCATCAGGGCTGAGCGCTCTAAATGTTGTATCTTCAAGCGTTCTTATATGCTCATAGGTTGTACCATCGTATAAAAAGATTTTTCCAGGAGTTGCTGCAATAAGCAATGTGCGATCCCGACTAACAATTAATTCTTCAATTCTCTCTTTATTTTCGATAGTTTTTATGAGGGAACCATTCATAATATCCCATACCATTATATTGTTATGCTCACTATCAACTAACTCTCCATAACTTGCACCAGAAACAAGATCTATACCATTAAAACATACAACGTTAATATAATTTTTATGCCCCTTAAGTGCTTTTATAGTATCTCCGTCCTGATCACGTAAAATAAGATTGTGGTCATATGTTGTATCCGATTTTTCCGATCCTGTAGCAAGGCGAGCACAATTGGCATTAAATGCAACACATGATATATCTCCGCTGTGACCGATAAGATGACTTTTTGTGCCCTCACCCACATCGTATAACGTAAGCTTTGTGTTTTCAGATATTCCCCTGCCACCAGCAACAAATTCGGTGTTATTTTTGAATGCCAATGCATTGTAGAAAATTATATCTTCCGTTGTGTCGATTACTTGCAAGGGAAAGCCATTTTCAGCCTCATATATAATGATGGCAGAATCTCGCTTATCATAGAGGGCTGTGCTTTGTATTATGCGTGTGCTATCGGGACTAAATGCGAAAATAATACCCCGTTGATTTTCTTTTACAATAAGATTCTTTATCACATTTCCAGTCCGTCCATCAGCCAAAATTGCATCATTATAGCTGCATTTCTGACTTAATTGGTATATCAATCGAGAACCATCAGGACTGAAGAACAGAGGATTATAGCCCCATTTTTCTGCAAGAATACGTTTGGGTTCTCCTGTACGCCCATCTCGCATAATAAGCTTTGTAGCGTGAGATACCAAAACAGAACCATCAGGATTCCATGCAGCATAAATTATCGGGGCATCTTTGTGCCCTTCTAGATAACTCAGCTGCGGATGTTTTTGCTTGAGAAATGATCTTTTCTGCTCTTGCGTCAGAAGTGGCCGAGATAATGGAAGTGCCGGTTCCATGCAGGTAACTGTTGCATGGCATAATACGGTAAAAATAACTATTTTTTGAGATATGTGCGTCATTACAAGCTCCTTATACTTTTGACAATGCACCTAATTTATAGATCTTTATTTTTTTGTCCACTCATTCCAAATTTCTTGAAACTTATGAATTCGACTGATCTCGAAACAATTTTTGTTTTTGGATGCCACTACCAGATTAAGACAGTGATCACAAAATTATAAAACATAACAAAGCAGGTGCGTTTAATTACGCACCTCTTTTTTTATACCCCAATCCGTCGTTGTGAGAGTATCATTATATTTGTTTTTTTCCATTCTTTGCCTGCGATTTGAGCACATAGTAACGCTGCACAAGATTCAATGTCCGTTGAAGATAATCGTCCTCAGCTGTACGATCTTTATTAATTGGTTCATCGCAACACACTATCGCCCCATAATAATATCTATAAAAGTCGATTTTTTTAATGTCATAACAGTACAAAGAATTCTCATTGATAATCTTGCTCAAGTCGGAAGAGCTTACATTTTTTACCGTACCTGTTTCCTTGAAAAATGGTTCCTCATGAATTCTGTTTAGAATCATAGTTTCACCAAAATATCCTTGATTACCATCCTCATGAATCCATTTATACAAAGTCATCTTATCACCACGAAATATAATTTCTGTATTAAGATCTTTAATCCGTATACAAGGTTTACTCGGTATCAATTCCCTCTGCTCACTTGCATGTAAGACGTATGGCATAACTATGCTTAAAAAAATAGCGAGTCGTCTGTTATTCATGTGCATCCTTAGTTTTAAAAATTTATGATAACTTGCTAAGAGGAAGAGTCAGCTTAAAAAACACACTTCTTTTTTTATATCTCACTCACAACTAATTTTGCGGATAATTACTTATCAAACAACTCTTCATGTAATTTATTTGCCATTCCTCTGCAGCAATCGGCACGATCATTATCTTCGTCTGCCTGCAATTTGCATTGCGCTTCAAGACCTCGCGCTACCGTGCTTAAAATATAAGATTTATTTCCCCATCCTATGTAGCGGCTATTGCCACATAAATCACGCACGGATGTGTACATTTCTTCGGGAGATTCAAGAACCTCTTTGTCTTGCGATGCGGCAGCACCATTTTCAATCCCCAGAGCCTTCTTAAGCATCCCATTCGCTTCTCCAACAATAACCGCGCATTCCTCTTCTCGCCATTGCTCTTTTTGGCATATTCCACACGCAAATATATCTAAGCGCTTCTGTAATAGCTCTTGATTTTTTGGATATTCATTGAGATGTATATAAGCAAATTCGGCCAAATTTGCATACGCAGTTATCAATTGCGTGCATACTTGCCCACCATACCGGCCGTCAGGATTAATAGATTCTCGTTTTTCCTTAATCGCAAGAATCACCTTATTTGGCTCAACAACAAGTGGATCGGCCGTAGGATTTTTTTCTCGCGCTTTTTGAGCACATTTATCCCATTGGTCATTTTCGATTTCCTGCAAAACAGTCAATTTATCTTGTGCCGTTTTGTGCTGAGCTGCTAATGTATCATATCCTTCGTTGATACTTTCAGACATTTCGATTTTAAACATTAACTTATCTCTTTCTAATGCAAGCATTTTGTCCGCATCGAAGTCACCAGAATTTCTCGCTGCTATTCTCATGCGGTCCAACCGATCCCGCTCCTGTTTCAAATCTCCCAAGATACGCTCACATGCTCCCAATGTACCAAATGATCCTTGGACCACCAACATAAGCAAAGCGATGATCTGGAATTGTTTCGCCATAAAGTAACCCTTTGTAAATGATGTTTTGTACGCTGCTGGTAAGTGTATCGATAAATCATTTTTTGTACAGCAGATCAGCTCAATGCGCCAGCATTATATGAAAATATGACTCCCGATCCCCCTTGCAGATAAAAACTTAATCAAGTACACTAAAATGGAACAAGAAAAACTTTCAAATATATACTTTTTGGTGTAAAAATGAGCATAAATACATATTTATTAAAAATAAACGTCTTGACTCTTCTTGCAAGCACAACCTCTTTTGGGATGATTTTCGCCCCCAAACTTCACACCGTTAGGCAACAACCGAAACTATCAAACAAAAGACCACTCTTTTTTTCAACTTCTTTGTATGGGCAACTTAACGCCAATAAACCATTGTTATTGCTTAAAAATGAACCTGAATCACAAGAAGTATTACTTTACGATAACATGCTCAGCAATGATACAAAAAAAATAATCATGGTCAGTCTTGATTTTAAATCAGATCGGGCATATTGCTGTACTAATAAAGAGAATAATAAATTCGGATATTTCAATTGGCAACAAAGACTAAGATTAAATCCTCTCTTTCATGAAAATTTCGATCCACGTTCATCGAAAATACCTTATACCATTAAGGAATATGCATATCGATCTATTGAAAAAGGTTATCATGACCGTATTACTGCAGCAGTTGCAATAAGATCTCATGAGCAATTAAAGCGATTATTGAAAACAAGGGAATCTTGTTTTGCCAAGGGGATGGATTATAAATCTCTTCCTTTTCAAGAAAGCATTCGCATTGCAAAATTACTCGCTAGGAAAATAGATTGTCATTCGAAAATCGAGTTTTTTGAACGTAATGATTGTGTTATTCCAGAAAGAAACATGGCCGCTATGGAATTACTGTTGGAACATCAATGCAATTTACATAACATATCTAAAGAATCTTTCAAAAAAGTTTACAATATTCCAGGATATCAAAAATATTTGGACTCTCAGGTTAAAGAATTTCTTAAAGAAATATCAGAAAGCCTTAAATGGTCAGATGCTCAATATTTTAAGTTATTAGTAAAATGTATCCATCCTGATATCATAAATCATCCCATGCAAAAAGATGAACAAGAAGTCTCGATTCAGAAAATGACCTGTCTGCCAGAAGTATTTACTGCTTGGAATTATGCATACGAAAACTGCAGACGTAATTTATATTTACCTTATCCATACGAAAGCAAAAGTGACCTTAATTGGTCGCTCCTTCACTTTCTCCAAAAACATGGAGCATTAACATATAACGAATTAATGGCATCACCACCACAAACTAAAAAGTATGGATTTAAGCCTAACAATTCTCTGGCAACAACGCAAAATAGAATGACTCTCAATGCAAAGATTGACAAGCTGAGAATAAGCCGCTAGTGGTTCTTGCACAACAAAGCTCAATAAGATACACTAAAAGTAATATAATACAAAACTTGGAATTATTTGATTGAAAGCTCCCCCATGCAAGGGTGATGCAGCATGAGAGAAAAGCATTGAACACAAGAAAATATGATTTTGACGTGATTGTTGTTGGCGGCGGACATGCCGGCATAGAAGCTGCTCACGCAGCAGCAAAGCTCGGTTCCAAAACCCTACTCATATCCTTAGATCCGAATAAAATCGGCACCATGCCCTGTAACCCTGCAGTTGGCGGCGTTGGAAAAGGTCATATTGTCTATGATATCAGCGCGCTGGGTGGTCTGATGCCACGTCTATGCAGCAAAACTTATCTGCAAGCGCGTATGCTCAATACCAAAAAGGGAGCTGCAGTTCAGGGATTGCGCCTCCAAATTGATAAATTTGCCTACAGCCTTTTGAGCCAAGAAGAACTGAAAAAAGTACCTAATTTGACCATTTATGGTGGCACGGTAGAAGACGTGATTTTGGATGAAAATGGCGCAGTATGTGGGGTCCAGGCTGACACACAAACCTTCACTACACCAACTGCCATTCTGACTACGGGTACTTTCCTTAACGGCCTTTGCCACATCGGTGAAAAAAACTTCTCTGCTGGACGTCGCGATGAAAAAGCGGTGAGCGGCATCTCAGAATTTTTAAAACGCGCTGGTTTACGCTTGGGACGCCTCAAAACAGGAACTCCTCCCCGTCTTTTAAAATCAAGCCTCGATTTTTCCAAAATGGAATATCAAGAACCCGATAATTTAAACTATTTATTCGAATTCTATCCGCTCAACGTAAACAGTTCCCACGCATGCTACATTACGCATACCAATGAAAATACGCACGCGGTGATCAAAAACAATTTGCATCGCTCTGCCATGTATAATGGTACTATCTCTGGCATTGGTCCTCGCTACTGCCCTTCAATTGAAGATAAAATTCATCGCTTTGCAGATAAAAAATCACACCACGTTTTTGTGGAACCAGAAGGTGCTGATTCTGATGAAATTTACCCCAACGGCATTTCAACATCATTGCCACTCGACGTGCAAGAACAATATATCCGCACCATTGTTGGCTTTGAAAATGCAATAATCACCAAAGCTGGATACGCGGTAGAATATGATTTTGTGTATCCCAACCAATTGCGCACCACCCTAGAAGTTATCACCGTCCCCGGACTATTTCTTGCGGGTCAAATTAATGGCACCACCGGATATGAAGAAGCTGCAGGGCAAGGCATTATCGCCGGCATCAATGCACATCAAAAAGCTGCTGGTAAAGAACCATTTATTTTGGATCGTACGGAAAGTTATATCGGTGTCATGATCGATGATCTCGTGAGCATGAGCGTTGATGAACCATATCGCATGTTCACCTCCCGAGCTGAACGCAGATTGTTGTTGCGCCAAGATAATGCATTTATGCGCCTGACAGAACGCGCATATCAATTGGGTATGATTGATCAGCAATTATATGATGATTTTGTCGCAGAAAAAAATTCCGTAGAAAAAGCGCTTGAAGAGCTGCGCTCAAGGCTGAACAGCACTGATTTGCTGCGCATTTTTGGCCAAGATGAATGTGATAAAAATAAAATTTTAGAATATGTTTCATTACCACTTTCAGAGCGGGCACTACAGATTGTTCATTCAGAAATTAGGTATGAGCCTTATATCACTCGCGAAAAACAAGAAATTAAAAAAACGGCCCATTTTAAAGACCTAGAAATTCCTGCAGATTTTAATTATCATGACATACCGGGATTATCAAAAGAGTTACAACAAAAATTAACCAAGCATAAACCAACAACACTTGCACATGCTGCACTTATTCCAGGCATGACTCCTGCGGCAATTTCATTATTGGTTTTTAGGGTCAAGACCCAAAAAACCGTACAATAGGGTTAATTTATCATAAAAAGGATTTTAATGTTGTCGTATTTATTTCTCCTTGCAGCAGCTACATCACCAGAACTATCTACAACAGAGTTCACGCCAGAACAAACACAAGCAATCCAGGAATTGACTGCTCTAATAGCACAAGAAAATAATGCCGAAATTATTATGGCCCTAGAAATGGCCACCGCAGAATTGGCCACTGCATCTATCCCCACATCAGTCCCTCCAGCTGTTGCTATCGCACAGCCCATCACGATCATCAATGCTATTGAACCCAAAATGCTTGAATACAAACATTGGACAGGTAAATATAGCCCTGATAAATTTAGCATTTCAGTAAATGGAGCCGAAATTGAGCAAGGAAAAACGTGTGAAATCCCTGCTGATGCAAAAACTGTCGAAATTGGCTATACTTACTCTTTCATGAACGGTATGAAATCTGGCGGCAGAAGAATATCCTATCAGTTGAATGAAAATGTCACACAGCTTAACATTACTTTCAATTGGAAGGACGACTGGCGAGTTGTTGTTGATAACGGTAAAGCGGTGAAAGAAGTAGTAAGTTAAAAAAAGGCCATATCTATGAAGCAATTATCTATTCTTATCACAACGTCTCTTATTTTTACCTCATCATGCTTGAGCATGGAACCTGCAAGAAAAACGCACGAAGCACAAATCATCCCACTATCAGGACTACTGAAAAATCCCACCGCAATTGCGTTTCCAACTCAAACCCACATTGTTATCGGTGGAGACAACGATTGTGTACTCTTTTCTCAGATCTCCTATGAGACATATTCAAAAAAATCAATTGCTATGCATAAAACATTCGCTATTGATGCGCACAAAAAAGAAGGCTTTGTTGTTATAACCAATACAGAAGGAATACTCGTATATGCTCCTCGAACGGAAAGAATAATATGGTCAAACCATACTATTCCAGAAAAAAACATTGCTGCTGTATTTGGTCACGATAAAACTATTATCGCACTCACCCCAACAGATCAATCTGTGATGGTATTTGATTATGAAAATGGCCTATTACCCAAACAGCGTATCGCGTCTTGTATTCTTCAACCAGATAGCTCTTTTTCTACTCGCCCAATATCTTGTAATCATGAGCAACTTTACTCTTCAAAAATTGCCTATCTAAATGATAAACAACAAGCTGCTATAATGGAACTTTCAAGTCAGAATACACAAACAAAAGAATCTGGCTGCTATAAAAACATTCTTTTGAGCCCCTATGGTCAATATGTTGCACTCGCACATACATTACAAGGATGTATCATCTGGCATCCTAGAACAGATGAGTCATATGAAATAGATGATATATATAAACCTAACTCTGACGAAATAGCGAAATTATATATCAAAGCAATGGCTTTCCATCCCAATGGTTGCTTGGCCTTACTAACGGGATATATGTTAGGTTACAGACTCAAATATTTTAACCTTAACAGAAGAATATTAGTCAGCGATGAAGAAGTACCTCTAAAAAAACTGATCGTAGGCAATATGAAGACATTAGATTTTTCTCCGGAAGGAACAGATGTTGTTATTCTCGCTCAGAATGAATTTCTTATTGCACCAGTTCCTTTAACAGTACTTGCTCAAACCGATGCGAACTAAAATATGAATTTACCTTTTTCCCCCGAACTCATCCATATCTATGGCCCTTTTGGCATTCAAAGTTATGGTCTTTTTATTGCTCTTGCAATCGTCATAACAATTGCCGCAATACGAAAAGATAAACGTTTTGCACAACTTCATCTTGAACCTGTGTATTTGAACATTACCGTGGTCAGCATTATTGCTGCATGCATAGGCGGACGATTGCTCGATGTTCTTTCAGATTCTGTCTCATATACCCATTGGTATGATGCTCTTGCATTGTGGAATGGTGGCTTTTCCGCCCTTGGAGCGATTTTAGGAGTGATTTTCATAACGCCATTATATTTAAAAAAAATTCATGTTCCTATTTTACCCACCTGTGATTTGGTTGCGATCTATGCACCACTATTACAAGCTATTGCACGCCTTGGCTGTTTTACTGCTGGATGTTGTTATGGTATTCCAACTCACCATTTTTTGAGTGTTATTTATACCAATCCTGAATCATTTGCGCCATATGGCATTGCAATCCATCCCACGCAACTGTATAGTTCCGCCCTATTATTCTGCATTTTCTTATTTATGTATTTTGTTGCACAACGATCATACAAAAAACCAGGGCAACTTTTTGCCCTGTATTTGGCCCTCGTTTCACTCGAGCGGTTTGTTGTGGATTTTTGGCGCGCAGATCGTATCATGATTAATACTATTTTTTCATTCCACCAACTTGTGGCACTTGCTGTTTTTAGCATAGTTCTCATTACGAGTATTGCCCGTCGAAAAAACTAATTCGCGCTTCTCTTTTTAAAAAAAATGATATAATTCTTACAATTTTAAAACCGCAGACATGAATTGTAGGAAAAGCCAGCATGCATAAATATTTTATTATGAGCATTGCCTTACTGATACCATCATTTTCATACACCATGAAGGAGAAAAAAATAACTGCGTTTTTTCTCCTTCATGATAAAGAAAGACTAGAAGCGACAAACCAAAATTGTAGGTTAATGTATCCCGATGGAAAATCAATTATATTCTACGATAAACCAGTGTATCAAGCCTTTATGGACAATGATAAACGAAGGGTAGGGTTAATTGGTGATGATGATTTTTTAGTATACGATGTCAAAACGGTAAAAGAAATATGGCGTTATCACATTCCCCGTACCCAAGATTATTCGGTCGCTTTTAGTACAGTGGATGATACTATTTTTTTACGAGATGGAAACAATCTCATTCAGAGCGACAGCAAATTACCCATTTTACTTGCTTTAGCTGAACCTAATCATATTTTTGGCATTACTCCTCATCCAACCAAAAAAGCAGTTTTTTACCCAAGTTGCAACAAAACATTGAGACTTTATTCTCTCGATGGTAGTCCCGCGACACATATTCCAGGGACAATTGGTAGGAATGCTATTTGTTCTGCTTATTATAGTCCCTATGGCCCTTATGTTGTTCTGGGCGCGGAAAACAACAAGGTTTTTATACGCAACACTATGACCCAAGAAATAAGTGAATGCTTGCCAACTTCTCCTCAAGAGATTTTCTGCGCCGATCAATTCTTACACCATAGCTCCCTTCTTGTCTTATTAGGCGGTAGCAACCTATATTTTTTTGATTGCAGTAAATTGGATTGCAATCAAAACGATCCCATTCTTACCGTAAATTTAGATTCTTCTGGGATAGTAATCCAAACAGATTGTCCCCTATTTGACATCTCTCCTGATAGCGCCACTTACGCTGCCGTTGATACCAACAACAGATGGTCTTGCACAAAACCCATTCCATCAATGATACGCTATATACTCAGCAAAAACAGAACCAACTTTCTTTATTGGATATTGAAAAATTATTCTGAGAAAGAGAAGGATTTATTACCACTGGATATTTTAGGCCTCCTGGTACGGCAATTACTTGTTTTGTATAATTCCATAGCATAAAAGAAACACATCGCATTCTAATCAAAAAACTAGATCTTACCATGGACAATTGGTTGCTGCATAAAAAGGCAAATCTCTCTAAAAAACCTTTTATTTTACGCATATTTGCCTTATAATGTTTTCATTAACTGAGTTTCGTTTTGAGGCATTGCTCGATCTATTTTTCAATCAAATTGTGTAGGCAACTTAATACAATCCAAGGATCATGCATGTCTAAGTTCTTTTCAACAATCACCGCTATAACAATACTATCGCTATTCAATACGGCAAATTTTTGTATGGAATTAGTTCCTCAACAACCAAAAAAAGCTGCTACGCAAAATGGTATTGATTTTTCTAAATTACAAGCTCTTCGCCCTAACATTCGCGAATGCATTCGCGGTTTTGATGCGGGAAATCAGCATCTGGTAGAACGAGAATTAATCGTAATGAAAGCAAATAGAAATTTGTGCTACCTTATCAGACCCTCCGATGAGAAGTTTGCGCAACCATATCCCGTGTCTCTCTGCCCTTATGATATTGCCAATTATCGCAAGGATGCCGATATGACCGTTTTTTTGGACGAAATAAAATGGCCAAAAGGAAACAGTTCTACTGGTATCATACGAAAACCAACTAACTTGCTCTTAGCATGTATAATCAATGAACCCAAAGAAATAATCTCTTTATTGAGTAACTTAGAGCAGATAAAACAGGAAGACCCTGAAACTCTGCAAGATTGCCTATTCGTAGCAATAGATAATGCAATAGCTGACAATATACTCACTCCCGATCAAAGCTTTATAACATCACTATTTAAGCATCCTTATATTCGTAAGGAAATCGTTAAATATGACCTCAAAAAATACATTGACTTTGCAATACTCCAAACACAGACCACTCGACATACTGACACTAATTTTGTAGTACCAGCACTTAAAGAACTAGAGAAAATATATCTAGGACTTCCAAACTTGGATAATCTCAACATTAAAGATCTAGAGGCCTATGCAGACGGGAAAAATAGTTTCCGCCGCCCCAACCCAGAACCAGAAACCTCATCAGGTGGCTTCTTAAAAACAGTGTCCGCATTGGTACGAACTCCTGGTATAACACGTAAAAACTCCTCTCGAAGAAACACCATTGATACAAAGAATACGCATGCAGCGAAAAAGAATAATTCAAATTCAACATCAAAAAACACGCTGGACAAAGCACCCGTTACCCAACCCGCTTCAACACAGAAATAATTCACTATTTTTCATACTAGGTTACCTCTATGCATAATTATTTTTCACCAAAAATTATTCTCAGCACACTTATTTTTACCGCTTCTTCAATTGTTTCAATGGAACTTGTTTCTCCTGTTGATACTCGCCAACACTCATCGAATTACATAATAGAACAGCGCCTGCATCGCACTATGATTTCTGCAATAAAACAGGAAAATTATCCAGAAATAAAACGTCTTTTGCCATATATTGATATGAAAGACCTCTGCTACCTGGTGAGATTTCCAGATAATGGCATAAGCGCCATGAAACAGCGACCAGTTGGTATGACTCTCTGCCCTTACACAATTGCGCGAGCGCATGAAGATGAAGCAACTATTTCGTTTTTAAAAGAATTGGGCTGGGGGGAAAAAAAGCCTGTTGATATTTCAAGCAATTCAATCAAATTCCTTGTATCATGTATAACCAATGATTTTCACAGCACTGTTTCATTGCTGAGCCAAGAAAATTTCATACAATCGATTGATCGCGAAATCCTTAAAAACTGTCTCTACGTAGCAGTGGATAACAATATCTGTTGCAAATCTGATGAAAATAATCTCATACAACTGCTCTTCAATCATCCACATATTAAAGAGCACGTTATTCATCATGATGTAAAAAATTATATCAATTTTGCACGATGTAGAACTGAAGGAGACAACATAAATTTTGCCGTTAAAAAACTGAAAGCAATTGAAGGTTTTCTGGTATTTGAAACAACCAATAACTGGTTGAATGAGATAACAAAAACTGAAAACAAATCTGAATCAGAAATAGAAAAATTGAGAAAACAGATTGCTCATTTTAACCTTCCTCAAGAACTTGAAACATTTCTTTTAGCCTGCATTGCCAATGATTGCAATCAAGTATGCAACGTAATATATGATCCTGCAACAGTAGCTGCTATTGAAACGTATGGACATATTGTTGCAACCTTTTTATATCACGTAATAGAAAACAATAGAGAAAATCCTGACCAAGCTCTTGTTCAACTTCTTTTCACTCACGATCCCATTATAAAACACGTGATCGATTATAGTGCGCAAGAATATATCAATCATGCAGCACGTAAAAACTGTCCAAAAAATTATGCGCTTCAAACGCTCAATGATCTACAACCTCTCTATGGTCCATTAAAAGCGGAATATATGCGTAACGATCTCGCTGCATATGCAAAGCTTCTTGCTAATTTTCAAACCAATAAAAGAGTCTCTGGTCCCGTTGAATCAGGAATTATGAACCGTGTATGGAATTTTGGTTATCAAACTATACAATCCGGAACACAAGCGGTGCAACATGGCGCCCAACAAGCTGTACTCTATGGAACACAAACGGTACAATATGGAAAAGAAGTTGCATATAATAGTTATTGCTCTGTAACAGGTTTTGCTACAGCGCAAACGAATGTCATAAGGACAGCTGTATATAATAGATACACTCAATTACCTCCTGCTTTATATGCCGCATTTGCAGCAAAGCCGATCGCAGACACGCCAGAAAAATAATTATATTCATCCAAAGCACACGGAAAAAGATTCAATTTATGATTAATCACACACGCTCTCTTACTTTATATCTTCTTTGTTTATCGGTATTCATCAATGGGATGGAACCAAAACAATTCCCACAAGCTAAGCCAAACACCCATCCTCTCATGTTGGCCAGAGATGCTATTTACGGGATAAAACCATTCCCGCAGGATGTATTAGCAGCAGGTTCTCTCGCTTTGATCAAAGATCATATTGTAATAGGACATTCAGGGGGATGTTTCGCAATAAACCTGGATACAAAAGAAAAGGTCAAAGAATTGTGTAAGGGAAAAACGCATAAAATCACGCCACATCCCAATAAAACACAATTGGCTTATTGCGCCATGCCAAAAATATATTTATATGATTCAACAGTAATGGTGTATGATGTACAAGATATACAAAAGCCTACTCTTATTTGGTCATATGGAGTAGAAACAAGGGTCCCTTATTCAGTTGCATTCAGCACTATCGATGATACTATTTTTCTCTGTCAAAATGGTGTTCTCGTGGACAATAAAAAAAATCGCTATGTACTTCCTGAATATCTTAAACAATCCCGAGCAAAAATCACCTGCCATCCAACAAAAAATGAAATTATTTATCCAAGCACAAACCTTACTCTTTCAGCACTCCAATTACATGCTGATGGATCCACTCCCACCATCAAAAAATATCCACCATTAAAACTTGAAAACTTAATCAATGAAGTCAGTTATAATCCTCAAGGAACAGCCTGTGTCCTCTTGAATTATAAAACAAAAGAAGTGCATCTCTATGATCTTGAAAACAATGAATGTCTCGCTTCGTATTACGGGTGCGATAATATCGGCTGGCATCCCAATGGATTTATTCTTGCTTTACTTTCAAATGCGGGAATAAATTATGTGAATACCCATACATTGAATGTTGTTACGCAGCCTCACATAGAACCCATTGCAGATGATACTACTAATAATATGAAAAGGCATACTCTTGATATTTCTTATGACGGCAAAATAATTGCTGCTATTAGAAATGGAAAATATAAAATATATGACATTCCCTTTGAAACTATCACCAACGATATTTATCCTCTGGGAACACACGAGAAGCTTTTCACCATATTCCATTTGATTAAAAATTATAATACGCCGCTACCGGATGAAGTTTTATCACCATTAATGAAATTTTTACTTGGTCTTCATGAATACTCAACAAACCAGAGTAGGCAACCTGCATGAACCTCTTTAGTTTTATTAAAGAACGCATTTCTATTCTTGATGTTATCAATGAATACGTCACCTTAAAAAGAGCGGGCGGGTACCACAAAGGCACCTGCCCTTTTCATCATGAAAAAACAGCGTCATTTACGGTGAGCCCCGATAAACAGATATTTTATTGTTTCGGTTGCCACATTTCTGGTGATGTTATTTCTTTCATTGCAAAAATTGAAAACTGCTCACAAAAAGATGCTGCAAAGCTGCTCGTTGAAAAATATAGTCTTGATCTGCCAAGCACCATATCATTTGAATCATCAGAAAAAAGTACTGAAGACAAAAATCATTATTTTGCCGTCTGCAAAGCAGTCGCGCTCTGGTGCCACGAACAATTGCTTAAAAATGTACCTGCTCAGACATATTTTCAGCGCCGCGGTTTTGATGCTGAAAATTTTTCCTATTTTACTCTTGGATATTTCCCAAGCGGCAATGCAGGAATCAGTGATTTACTCTACGCAATGAAGCGTCAATCGATTTTGCCACGAGATTTGGTCGACGCACAAATTTTGGCTGAAGGCAGAACCACCCTCTACTCTCCTTTTGAAGATCGCCTCATATTTCCCATTAAAGATGCATTAGGTCGGCATTGTGGCTTTGGCGGACGCACTTTTAAAGAACATGATACACGCCCTAAATACTATAATTCACGGGAAAATGAATATTTCATCAAGGGATCGCTTCTTTTTAATCTGGATAAGGCAAAAAAAAGCATCCAAGAGTCTAACAGAATATTTTTGGTTGAAGGCTATACTGATTGTATGGCCATGGTCAAGCAGGGATTTTTAAATACCGTCGCAACACTTGGCACCGCCTGCACAGTGGAGCATTTAAAACAATTGGCCCGCTATGCTGAACATATTTTTGTGGTATATGATGGCGATAATGCCGGAAAAACCGCAGTATTGCGCCTTACTGAACTATGCTGGCAAGTAAATCTTGAATTGAAGGTCATCATGCTCCCTTCTGGCGAAGATCCGGCATCATTTTTTACCGGAGAAAAAGGCGATTTCCAGACCCTGATTGCTCAAGCAGAAGATATTTTTACCTATTTTCTTAACACATTGGGTACCAATTTTATCAATAAACCACTGGGTCAAAAAATCCAGACAACACGAGCATTTTTAGGCGTAATCGCCTCTATAACAGACTCACTCAAAAAAGATATTCTGCTCCACAAAGCCGCCAAGACCTTCGATATCCCATTTGAATCTCTCAAGCAGGAACTTGCCTACGCACAAGAAAAAGTACCCACTGTCATGAGCAAATCCAATCCTGATAAGGAAATACCCAAGCAAGAGAGCATATCCTTGCTAGAAAAACGAATCTTTTGTGCTATAATGAACAACATGGGATTATTTAGTGGGGAAAGTCGACTTCAACTCATCAGATACTTACAATCTCCCCTGCGTGATATTCTTGCACAGCTGAAAGAATTTAAGGAAAAATCGGCGACTATTACCTTTAGTTCTTTTTTTGATACACTAGAAGAATGTGACAAACAGTATATAAGTAGACTCCTTCTTGAAGAAGATGAAGTTGTAGACACTGCTGCCTTTGATAAGCTCCTTGTACAATTGCATAAAAAGCAATGGAAGGTAATTGTTCGTATGATAAAAGCACAATTAGCCCGCGCACAAGAAGAAGGCGATACTGATAAAGCAGCTCTTATATTACGTGATTTTATTGAACTTCAGAATACATTTGTTACACTCCACACCACGGCGAACCTCTCACAATAATTTTAATAAAAATATGGGGGAAAAAATGACTAAAGCTAAGCCTACCACTAAAAAAACTATCAAAAAAACCACCACTAACGTCGATTTGCACAAAGAGATCATCGATGAATTTATTGAGAAATGTAAGCTTAATGGTTTATTGAGCTATGAAGAACTCATCGCTTTTGGTGACAAAAATAACGTAACTGACGCAGAAGTTACTGACATACTCCGCGTTCTTGAAAAAGAAAACGTTGAACTTGTCACGCAGGAAGAACTTGAAACCGATGACCTTAAAAAAGATGAGCTTGAAGAACTGGAACCATCTCGCCTTAAAACTCAAATCAAAGCTTGAAACCTATGGTCTTGAATCAGGCGAATTTGAGGAAGAGGAAGAAGAAGAGGATGAAGATGAAGAAGAAAGCGAAATCAAGCGTGAAACCGAATCAAGCGTTGCTGATAGTGTCAAATCATATCTGCGTGATATTGGAAAAATACCTCTTTTAAATAAAAAAACTGAAACGACTATCGCTGATCAAATTTCTCAGAGCAAAAACAATAGCATTGAAGCTATCTCTCGTTTTCCATTCCTCCATAAAGAATTTGTTCTTATGGGAGAAAAATTAGAAAAAAATATTCTCAATTTAAAAGATATTATTCAGTTTTCTGAATTTGATGAAGATAATATTCCTAAGGTTGAAGAAGAAAAACAGCGATTTGTTGAATACTATTCGCGACAGTTAATAGCCTCATTGAAAATGAAGAAAAAATCTATCATACCTATCGCAGTCAGCTTACCGATCCGAAAAAAAAGAAAGAGATGCTTGATGCGGTCAAGGCAAATAAAGAAAAGATCGGCGAAACAATTCGCACGATCAGATTTTCAAATAAACTTATCAGAAAGTTCTGTAAAAGAATTGAAAAATATATTGGCAAATTCCATGAAAAAGAAGCAGTCGCCCAAGCAAGCAATATAGCAATTAAAAAGATTTCAGGATATCCCTACTTTAACGCCAACTCAGAAAAGTGAAATGGAAGAGCTTGAATCTTCTATGCGCGCTGCATCAAAAACACTCAAAAACTTGAAGTTGAAATTGGATTACCAAAAGCATCGTATTCTCAACTACTACAATCAGCTTGGTACTTGGTCAAAAGCAAGACAAAATAGCAAAAGATAATCTTGCAAAAGCAAACTTACGCTTGGTAGTCAATATTGCTAAAAAATATGTCAATCGTGGGTTACATTTTTTGGATCTGATTCAAGAAGGCAATATTGGTTTAATGAAAGCGGTTGAAAAATTTGAATTTGAACGTGGATATAAATTCTCTACCTATGCAACATGGTGGATCCGTCAAGCAATCACCCGTGCCATTGCCGATCAATCACGAACCATTCGTGTTCCAGTTCATATGGTTGAAACACTCAATAAAATCAATAAAATTAAGCGAACCTTTGTTCAAGAAAATGGCCGTGAACCAACGTATGCTGAACTTGCAAAAGAACTGAATCTTGATGAGAAAAAGATCAAAAATATTATCAAAATTTCTAAAGAACCAATATCCCTTGAAACACCTGTTGGCGATAGTGAAGATGCCTATATTAAAGACTTTATTGAAAACGATAAAGAATCATCACCAGCTGAAACGGTTGCAAACTCTGATTTGAAAGACCGTGTCCGTGAAGTGCTTAAAACCCTCACCCCGCGTGAAGAAAAAGTACTCAAAATGCGCTTTGGTATTGATGTTGCATCTGAGCATACGCTTGAAGAAGTGGGAAAAGATTTTTCAGTGACCCGTGAACGTATTCGTCAAATCGAAGTCAAAGCCTTACGGAAATTACGTCATCCATCTCGTAGCAAGAGACTCCTTGCGTTTTTCGAAAAAGAATTAGATGATAAAGAGAATTTTGATGAAAATGCTTCAGAGAATAGCGATTTAGACGAGGATGATGATAAAGTTGAAACAGAAGACAGCGATGAATAATAAAAATAAAAGATAAAGAAAGAATGTGTGTATGGAACCTCTCAGTCAGCTGGTTACACCGTTTATTTTGCTGTGTATTGCGCTCTGCTTTCGCGCGACATTATCATTTTTAGAAACAAGCATTACCGCATTGCGTCTTTTCAGACTCAAAGAACTTGCTCATTCAACAACAGAATATCTTCCCTTGCTGCAAACATTAGAAAAAACTCCACAACGAGTATTGGTAACCATTCTTGTCGCCAATAGTTTTGTGGATGTATCGGCAGCTTCACTGGCGACCTTCATTATGAGTACCATCTTTACCCATCTTGGTCTTTCCAGCAGCTTTGGATTTACACTTGGCATCACCATTGCCTCTCTTGGAATTGTAGTGTTTGGTGAAATTTTACCCAAGAGCTTTGCCCGCGTGCGCAGTGAACATGCGTTTAAATCAGTCCTCTGGCTGATCAATTGTATTTATTACACTCTCTATCCTTTTGTTGTTTTCTTAGTCAAATTCTCTGACTACGTCATGCATAAGCTCGGCGGCAAAGATGCCGAAAACTCTTCGCAATGGATTTCTTCAGAGCGAGAAATTCAGTTCCTCATCAATTATATTCATGAAAAAGGATTGCTCGAGCTTGAAAAAAGAGAGATGCTACAAAATGTATTTCAGCTGGGTAATACACCAATCAAAGAAGTGATGATCACTGCTGAAAAAATAATATCTCTAAATGTAAATACACCCATGGAACGCGTATTTATATTTTTCTCAGAACATTCATACACACGAATTCCTGTGTATGATGATAACAAAGATAATATCATTGGGATGGTCCATCAAAAAGATCTTTTCATTATGTTTTCAAAGGGCGAAAAAAAACTGCTCCAAGAAATTATTCGTCCGATCATGTTTGTGCCAGAAAACATGAAAGTTATTCAATTATTGGGCAACTTCAGAGAAAAACAAACGCATATTGCAATGGTTATTTCTGATTCCGGTTCACTTACCGGGCTCGTCACCCTCGAAGATCTTATTGAAGAAATTGTTGGCGAAATTAGCGATGAGCATGAATCAACTATTGGCAAAATAATGCCAATGGGAGAAGATGAATGGCTTGTTGATGCCACCATTACACTCGAAGATTTGGGAAAATTTTTGGATGTTATCTTTGTGAGCGATTCGATATCACTGGCTGGATTTTTGGCTGAATGCTTTGGGCATGTGCCTCAAAAAGATGAAGAAGCCTCTTATAAAAATCTGTTATTCCAAGTTCAAAAAGCTACGCCGCTGCATGTACAGTTTGTGCACATCTACCGTAAGTAGAATTTCTTTTTTTGTGTATTGTAAAAAACATGGTCGGCGTTACACTTAATACGTTTTTCAATAGATCCCATGCACCATTACAACCATATGAAACAAAAGGAAGCTCTCATGAATATTCGCGCAATAGAACTCAAGGCATTACTCATTGCTTGCGTAACCTTGACCCCTTCTCATCTATTTTCTGCAATGCAACCGTCCCAACAACGCACTTTGATGGTAAATAACAACAGTGATCATGATATGAGCATAAAAAAAACTACATCCCTCATGCCTGAATATTTTTTATCGACAGAAACACGAAAATGCATCTTTCCTTCTGGTCCAACGCTAGAATTCTTCGTACGTTACGACAATTCGCAATCATGTCATGTCAGTATTCCCTCTGAAAGTACTCGTATTACTTTAACGAAAGATATCGATACTCTTATCGTTGCTGATAATGAGAAAGAGATCATACTGAAGGAAATTAAGTTACAATAATATAAAGATCAATTAGAGCCCATCCCTAAACTCAAAAAAATGTCTTAACCCGCAATGCAGTCTACCCCCTCCGCTCGCCCTGAGTGTTTTTGTCTTCAAAAATGTATCGAAGGGTAATTCTAAAAATGATTAATCTTGAAACCTCAACAATAAGAATAGCATAAAGCATAGAAGATTCTTATTAAACTACACCCTTCGATACATTTTTGAAGACAAAAACACTCAGGGCGAGCGGAACGAGGATAAATTATTTTAATAAGATTTTAGTTTTAGGGATAGGCTCTTAATAAGAGTTAAGTACTCAATCCATTGGAAATAAATTCTCCTAAAAAATACGTATCCCCCATTCCGCTCGCCCTGAGTGTTTTTTGTCCGCAAAAAATGTATCGAAGGGTAATTCTTACTAGGATTTTTTTAGGGCCAAGAAGTTCAATAAGATTAACCCTTCGATACATTTTTTGCGGACAAAAAACACTCAGGGCGAGCGGCGTGGGATATGTGTATTTTTTAATCTCCAACCTAGTGATGTCCTTATCTCTAATCTTAAGTAGAGAGCAGCGAAATAAAACAAGACAAAGCCTAACTAAAAAACCTCTTGACGCTCATTCATTATTATCTTGCAAAAATATCTCCGTTGATATCATCATGATAAAAACAAAATAAGGAGATATCGTATGAAGCCCATGTCACTTATTGCTTTATTCTGCGGAATAACACTCGTAACCATCCCCTGTTTAGCACGACCGAAAAAAGAAAAAGAGCCAAAATACCAGGCACATCAAAAAGTTGAAAACGAAGAAGAAACTGATGATCAATCCGATGATGAACATAGTCCACTAGTAAGCGATCATCATTATCGCCCTAATCCTGTCATTTTGGCTGGCGTTGGACAAATTATGAATGGCGCGCTGCAAATTGCACAAAACCCGCACAGTCGTCCCAATTTAGGGCATTCAATTGCAAGTATGATTTATGGCATTATGAGCATTGTCGTTGAAAAGGTTGCCAATAAAAAAATTGATATCTCGAATACAGAAAACCTTGAAGAATGTTTCAATGAATTATCCGCCATTATCAGTAAAGAAATAACTGAAATAATCATCACCAAACGCCTGTAATTAAAAACATTTATTATTATTTTTGCATTTTTTTCTTTGTTTGTTACGATATATGCATAAGCAAGGAACAATCACATGAAAACCCTCATTACTACAGCATTTTTAACAATAATTTCTCAGGCATATGCATCTGAGGCATTATTGGCACATGGCCCCCATAATCAGATAACGATACAATTTTGTGACAAAATACCGCACAAACTACCTATCACAATCAAACATGAAGCATATTTATGGAATGAACGCTTACAAGCAGTTCATTCTCGTCTTATTACTATCACAAGAGATCCAAAAAAACCCCCATTTTTGCTCTGCCAAATGAAAAAAGACCACAGTCAAACCTCCTCATTTTCTTTATGTGCAGAGTTCTCTGATGAACAAGAAAAATCTTTCAGTGCGCAAAATGGAGACAAATTCTTTGTTTATTATAAAGGTTGTCGTCTTTGCATCCATAAAGAAAATTCTCTGACAGGCTCAAACAATATTGTTGAAGAATTTACTTATCTGCCTCTGCCTTATTGACTTTTAACTGGCATCTAACTAGTCTGATACCAGAGTTAATTAACTTTTACCAACCTAAAGGATTATCATGATGCCTTTTTTATTAGAGCGATCGCAGCAGACCGTATCTAATTATTCTCTTCATTCTATCTTTTCTGTAACTACTCTTTTCGCTTGGCGCTCTTGGCGCTAAATTTTTAATATCTTTTTCTTATTTTTTTCAATCAATTGTCGTTTGGCAAACTACATTCGATTACCCTCTGTATATCGTATAATTTTTGTCATTATTATTAAGGATTTTCTATGAAAATGATCCCATCTATTCAGCTTTTTTGCACATTCGTTATCCCCTTCTGCCATGCGTCACAAAAAACTCTCGAGCTTTATCAACAAGGAAAGATTTTTTATCGAAAGGCCGTTTCAGAAGATGCACCTTATATCACCAAGCTCATTAACGAAAAAGCCCACCGGGATAAAACAAAAATAGTAATTTTACCTAGAAAGTTTCGCGAGCAATCTGTAATGTCTGCTGTTGAAAAACAAAAATTATATGTTGCTGAGAGTTTTAAAGATGACATTATCGCGTTTAAAAAACTATTCGTGATTACCGATCCGGCAGAATACCATGCAATCACTCATGATGAAATCCGATGTGAAGGTCCTACAAGTAATCCTCTGTATTATAATATATTATTTACCTCTTCAAAGTCTGTAGATCTAACACAAAAGGTCAGCAGTTTCTTTTCACTCAAAGATAGTATTGTCATTTATTTAGGTGACAATTATACCCATCCTGACTATCGTAATCGCGGTATTGATTCAGAGCTCACGCGAGTTGCATTTAATCTCATAAAAAAAGATGTGTACTCGCAATTCGACAGAAAAGTTGATCCAGCAAGGCTCGTTCTTTTATATCATCTGACCCAAGAGAACGCCGGACAAGCCGGCAACACTTCAATTGACCGTACGCCATCCATTTCCCTCGCGTTTATGAAATTTATAGAAGAAATTACCACGCAATTTTGCTATAAAAACAATCACGTCTTACATCATATTTGTTACTACTCATCGATGCCGACATTTTATCCAGAAAGCGAAGAATGCATACCGGAGTACGCAGTTCCCGGATATGGCAATGTTTTAATCTTCCCGTTAGAAAAAAACTACCGTTAAATAATGAATTTTCTTGACACTCTCGCGCAACAATTGGATCTTATTATCATAGTTATATACGCATGATAAAGAATTAATTTTAGATAAAATAAGGAAAAGAAATCATGAAACATCTTATTGCAAGTTTTTTACTCCTTTCTTTGTATGCATATGCCTCAGCAAGTGAAGGTAAAGTGCCACAAATGCCTCTCAACAAAAATGAATCCGCTGCCATCTCGCCAAAAATTACCAATAAATTACTTCAAGCTATTCTCATCAATATTAATGATGCGCAAACTACGCGTCTTGAACCTGGACACTATATATTCTGTCCTCAGAATGCCGTAGAGATTAATATTGTGCCAGTTAATGAAAAACCAGAAACCTTCAAGAGGCGGAAATCATCTTCATAAGAAGAACCTTGTATACATCAATAAGAAATCATTTGGGATATCGTGTTTTATTCATTGCACTATTGCCATGCTATATGTTTGCAGCAGAAAAATCTCACAAAAAATCTGAACAGAAAACTATTGTGCATAATGTATTGAATGAAACTATTAAAGTCGTTGTAATAACAAAAAAATATCCTTCTGGAACAACTATTTCTATCGATCCCAGGCAATCAAAAGAAATATTTTTCTTAAAAAATTTTATCACTATTAGCCCACATAAAAAACCCCTTGAAGGGGAAATTATTATTTTTGATAGAGCATATGAAAAGGTCATTGTTACAAGGGACTGTCTTGAACCGTTAGAAAATCAAAGAATCGTAATAATGCCTCCATCTCCTCTTGATCAAAAACCCTGGTGCATAACCTCTTAGAAAAATAATATCATTACTTGATGCCACATCTTTACAAAAATGAGTATTTCATTAATACTATAAGTATATTTAAACAAAATGCTTGTTATTCTAAAGGAAAAAATGAAATACGCTTCCATTCTATTTGTATTATTACCACTCAGCTGCTCTGCAAGCGAAAAGTCTTTACCACTCACCCGCTCCAACACATACTCTTTACCACGCAATTGGCCTAAAAACAAAATATCTGTACCTGAAATCGACAGCTCTGAACAAAAGCTATACAACTATAAAAAGACTTTATTTTTATTCGGCACTCCAGAATCAGCCGTACTTACCATACGCAACAATACAGAATGGAGTATTGGTCTTTCATTGACTACGCGTTATAACATAAGCGAGGTTGGAGAATTTTCGATGATAGAACCACACACCATGAAAGACATTCCTCTTAAAAAGTCACCACAAAAAAGATTTATCTCTTTTTGTGATGATGAATATGAAAAAAAACTTCCGATTGCTATGAAAGATAAAACTATTTTTATTGCAAAATCAAAACCACATGTATCCAATTTTTCTAATAAAAAACCTTTTACTCTCATAGAAAAAAAGGGCTCTAATGCACGTAAGAAACCTAAACCTACGTACCGCCGAAGATCTATAGGGTAAAATATCCTTTCTTATATAAAATAATTTTCGTTTTTACATTCTGATGATATAAAAATCCCGGCACAAAAACCGGGATTTTTAATATCTTAAATATAGGTTCTTAGGTTCTGTTGAGTTTTTAAAAATGATTAAAAATTTCATTCCCGCGCTCGCCCTGAACTTGTTGAAGGGTATCTTCGAGCGCTCTTTGTTCTTTTGTTTTAGTTCTTGAAACAAGAAATGCAGGAAAAAGACGCACTCAAAGATACCCTTCAACAAGTTCAGGGCGAGCGCGAAGAAGCAAGAAGTATTTGTGTGTTGAAAAACAAACCTGAAAGATCAAAAAAATTAAAAACTCAACAGAACCTAGTCAAGCAGAAACAGATAAAGACCAGCTGCGCTTGCCGGATCTATCTTTACAAAAATAGCCATTTCATCGATACTATGAGCATATTAAAAGAACTTGCTTGAAACTTCAAAGGAAAAACATGAAATACATTTCTGCACTTTTTATATTGTTATCACTTAACTGTTGTGCAAGCGAATCTGGTGTTACTATTATCAATCACTCTGGTCATACTGTTACTGTTTACTATAAAACTACAGAACAACGCCGACACGTAGAAATATTACATGATAAATATGCTGCAATATCCATGAGAAGACCCTCTGCAGAAAAGCCAGAATCATTATATTTTCATTGGAAATATCAGCCAGCCGATAGACAAGAAATAGTAGAAAGACAAGAAAAAATAACTCTTACAGAACCGACTCATCGCTTTACTCTTGCCCCAGCAATTGTGATTGCCGCAGAAAAGAAAAAATTTGGTTTATTGACCGATAAAACTTATTCCAAATCATCGGATGATCGCGATTAAAAAATACACACGAATATTTTTAAAATTGGAACTTTTATGAAATACTTTCTATTCTCTGCATTGATGCTTTCATCATTATCTCTTTTTTCAATGAATCGGACCTTTTCGATAGAAAATAATAGTAATGTAGGATTTCTGATTATTTATCCCAAGCCGTATAGTGAGAGAAATGAAATCACTCACGGGGTAATATCCCCCAACAGCGCTACAACGATTAATTTTGTTCCTTGGTTTATACTTCGAACAACAGGATTTCCAGATTTCACCATGAGAACAAATCCCTACACTAGTCATTTGAAGATCAAACAGCCACGCCCAAATGTTAAGCGTCCTGGAGAACTTAAACTTATCCAGCAGGGCATTATCATTCAAACTCTCAAAAAAGAACCCAGATTAAAACGCATTCGTAATAGTTAGGATAATAAAAATGAAACATCTTATTGTATGCATGGCTTTATTACCATTCGGTATGATGGCAGCAGAAAACACAAAAGACAAATGGATTAAAATACGTAATGAAGCTTCATCCGTTGTCACTGTTTCACTTATTGAGCGTAGAGGCAAGATTAAATTTATGGACCGCTGGAAGATAGAACCATCGTGTTCGCAAGACATTTTTATCAAACAATCATCACAGCAAAAATCCCAATTTATCACTTTTGATTTTGATGGATATCAAATACAATCTCCCTTTACCCCAAGTCAAAGAATTATTATTCGAGAACCAATTTCTCTTGTACCTGGTAAGCCAACAAGACCTTTATTGATAAATTTTGATTGGATTGATTCGTCAGATACCAACTCAAATTCTAATAACGATTAATAATCTCATTTGACATCTTTTCATTATTTTTTGATACTATTGGGCGTCGATGAAAAAAGATCTTCATATTCATAAAAAAAATAAGGAAAAGTATGATAACAAAATATCTTGCGCTCGGCATTGGATTATGTGCGTGCACCTACTTTGTATCTGAATCTGCAGAACGACCAAGAAAGATTGCATTCCAGAATCAATCTGACCAAACCTTTACTCTCTACCACCCTGATAACTTAGGTCTTAATTCCCACACAATACTAAATAAACAAAGTGTTGACCTTTATCTCAGACCCTCAGAAGATGTGGTTGTAAAATGGAATTCGGCAAGTATACAAAAAAAAATTCTAATCAATCCCAATTGCAATACGGTGACAATGTTCTCAGCGGTTATGATGAGGCTCAAAGGACAAGAGGAGTTCCTTCTATTTCCAGATCCCGATAAACAAAAACTTCAAGCAGTCCCCGTACCTTCTCAATCATCATCATCGTCCAGTGAAGATGAAGATTAATATCAAACCTTATTTTTAATCAATGTACCAAAAAAAATCCCGGGTTTTCCCAGGATTTTTTCTAAAAGTGCCACAAGCTGTGGCAGAAATTATTTTACTTTCTCAAACAACTGCTTAATCGTTGCCAATGAACCAATCATTGAACTGGCTTCATACGGAATAACAACCAATTTATCATCTTTTCCTTTTACCATCTCAGGCAACGCTTTCACGTACTGCATTGCTATCAAGTATGGCAAAGGATCAGCATTGGCAGCATCTTTTAACATGGTAATTGTTTTAGCTTCAGCATCAGCAACCAAAAGACGTGATTGTGCTTGACCATCTGCTTCCAATATTTGCGCTTCACGGATACCTTCAGCTTCCAAAATTGCTGATTGCTTTTTACCTTCGGAACGCAAAATCATTTCACGACGTTCACGTTCAGCACGCATCTGTTTTTCCATCGCAACACGAATGTCGGCAGGTGGATTAACTTCTTGCAGCTCAACACGATTAACCTTCACGCCCCATTTATCAGTCGCTTCGTCCAATATTTCTGTTAAACGAGCATTGATCGTGTTACGAGAAACAAGTGTTGCATCAAGATCCATAGAACCAATGATATCGCGCAGACGTGTTTGCGTATATTTTTCAATCGCTTCTGGCATATTATTAATTTCATAAACAGCAGCTTTAGGATCAGTGATCTGATAGTAAAGCAATGCATTAATTTCCATCGTCACGTTATCTTTAGTAATAACGTTTTGTTTTGGGAAATCGTATACTGCTTCACGCAAATCGATACGATCAAGAACTTGCGTAACGCTATAGTAACGCTTGCCATTACCTTCTGATTGCATAAATGTCCAGACGACTTTACGCGGTTGTTCTATAAAAGGAACCACGATATGCAATCCCGCTCCGATGATACGATCAAACTTACCAAGACGCTCAATAATCATTACTTCAGCCTGTTGCACCAAATAAACTGATTTTAATAACAAAATAATTAAAAATAAAAACAGTATCCCAAAAAAGATTCCTGTTACGTAGAATGGAAACATAAGAATAATTCCTTTCGTCTATACTTTTTTCACAATAACATGTGCGCCGCGCACGTCGACCACTTCAACCACATCACCTGATGCAATAGTTTCACGAGAATGAGTAGACCGTGCAGCCCACACCTGGCCACCTATAGAAACTAATCCTGCTTTTTCAGCCATGATAGTTTGTGTTACCGTTGCTCGCTGACCTTTTAATGCATAAAAATTTGTTGGTTGATGAGGACGATTTTTACCAATCATTCCTACTGCATAATGACGCAAAATATATAAAGCAACCATTGTGCTTCCAAAGAACGTGAGTACCTGATGCATTATCGAATCAGTAAAACAACTCACTCCTGCTGCGAATAATCCACCAAAAAAGAATGATATAAAGAAGAACAATCCGGGATGTCCCATTTCTAAAATAAGGAAAACCAAGGCAACGATAAGCCACCAGTAGACAGGATGAATTACTTCGATATTTTTGCTATTACTAAAAAAGGATAAGAGTTTTTCGAATTTCATAGCAAACCCCTTTAGACTAAAGGATAATAATATATTATAATCATATAGTAAATTAAGTTTGTTTACAAGGAGGAATAAATCAATGGTTTTTACACCACCACAAATGCCACCAAGCAATCCACCGGTTGTTACCGTATGGGTTCATGGCACCAAAGGCAATTCTCTTGCAAGCAAAATCGGAAAGATGATTTTTCCCTACTCTTTGGGCCTTCATCTCTCAGAAGAATCGGATAAGTCGGATAAACATGACTATGATTCTATGCGTGCCCAACTTCTGGGAACGCTGGCGCCAACTTTCTTTCAAGAAAAATACGTCTATTCTTTTGGATGGTCCGGCGAACTGAGCTTGCCAGCACGTCAAAAAGCTTCTCACGATCTTTTTGATCATCTTAAACAATTGCATTATGAATTGCTTGAAAAAACAGGCTGTGCACCTATATTCATTATTATTGCTCATAGCCATGGCTGCAATGTTGTCCTTCATCTTGCAGAAATTCAAAATTCTGATGGATTTGAACTTTCCATCGCAAAAGCCATTTTCTTGGGATGCCCTGTACAGCAAAATACCGCTCATTTAATCAGTTCTTCATGCTTCAAGCGCATCTATTCATTACATTCCCACACCGATATGATTCAAGTTATGGATATGCAGGGAATCCGTAAAAAAAAGCATGAGAAAAAACCATTATTTTCTCAACGTCATTTTCATCCTCATCCTCAACTGGTGCAAGCACAAATCAAATGGAAAAATGGCCCCACAATGCATGAAAACGATCGCATTATTGCTGAAACACCACTCAGATACCTGACGCGTGGTATCAAGGCAATTGATCTGCTCAAAAAAAATCGGGGACTACTTCATACCGAATTTGTATTATTGCCATTTTTACGGCATCTTCCTGCAATTATCGCCCTGCTTGATGAGCTTTTTGATAAAAATAGCAACTGTCCCTCTCATCAAGACGATGATATCGTCATTGAATTATAAAATAGCCTTGTTTGTAAAATTTCCAAATAGAAATCCTCTACCTATTTGCAATGAGAAAAAATAGACAGATTGGTGTTTTTTGGTATGATGAAAAATATAACCAATTAGAGGCCTATTGTGTTTATCAGACCCATTTATTACTCTTACCTTTTCATCCTCCTGACCTTCAGTCTGGAAACAACGTCACATACGTGGTATCCATGGCATTACGGTCATCTGCGCCAGCCGGCCGGCGCCAATTACCAAAGAAACTGCACTCTCATCGATTGCGCACAAAAGATACGCGAAACTGCTCGTTTAGCATACCACACGGTCGTTCGGACCAAAGCCAATGCACCAAAAGCCCTTGCAGCTATCAACGCGCAATTAAAAACATTTGAAACAGAACTTCTTTCAGCAGAAGATGCCATTCTTATAGCTATCAAAAAAAAATACGCCATAAGCGATGAGCTTTGGCAAGAATGTATGGATAATATAAACGCTATCAAAAAAAACGCCGCCATCGGTATGACCCATGCCTATCCTGAAGTTGTTCACGACCCTGCTATTCCTGAAGACATTCGCACCATCGTAATTGGCATTCTTGAAAAAAATGATATTAATCCTCAAAGTGTTAGCTTAGCAATGGCAACTGAAGCACAAATTGATCCAAAATCATGCACTCTTGCAGAAACAACAATGTGGGTTGATCTAGCTGATCAAGATACAGAACAATGCGTTAATACTCACTATATTCCTGCATGCATCACCATTTTTCCTCGTTTGATTGATACTCAGCAGGCCGGTAAAATAGGCATATGCGCGCATGAAGTTCAACATCTCATTTCACAACACTCTATCACCGGAATTGTTCTTATAGCTTATCTTACGCGTTATTGCTCCATCACTGAAAATGGATTTAAGCAAAGTAAAGAATATCAAGACCTTGCCCAGATTCATGAAGCGCAAGCTGAGATATTACCCGCACTGAGAGATCCTGAAATCGCGCATAACTTAAAAGCATTACGCAAAACACATTATTATCCTCAGCAGCTCTATGAAGAGCATTTTTATTCTTTATCTACTATCGATATGCTTTGGAAGCTTCATGCCAAAATACAATCTCTTATCCATTAATTAAAAAAGAGCCTGATGTTATCAGGCCCTTTTCTTTTATTTTTCAGCGTTTTTACGCAGCTCTTGTGTTAGCTTGAATCCATTCGATTGGTTTAAAACAAGTAGCATTGCTATTTTTCCTTGTTTTATTGCGTAATCATAAGCAGTTTTTCCCTTATTATCTTGCAACGTAGTATCAGCTCCGCATTCAATGAGTGTAATAACCTCATCGATGCGGTTCCTCTTTGTATAATCGTGAAGCGCTGAACCTTTATTTTTGTCAACTGCATTTACATCCGCACCAGCGTTCAATAGCAAAAGAATGCTTTCAACTGTACGAGTATGATGGTAACGTATCCAACTGCCACTCATTTGATAACAATGCTTGCTATACACTTCTCCAAACTTAGCATTCCTTTCATCTGGTAAAAGAGCTTTTTCTCTTTTATCAGATGAGTTATCAGATCCTGCAATCAACAGTTTGACAATTTCAGGTTGACGATGGATATTATAATTCAACCATAGACTTTGCACATCAAATGCATCCATCTTAGCCTTGTGTTCAATTAAAAATTTTACTGCATATTCACTTTCATAATCAATGGCATCATCTAATAAAGACCTTTTTCGCTCGTCTTTCTCATCCACTTGTCCAGAAAACAACTGCTTTATTATTATTGTAAAAATCTTATCATCCAATTCAGCAGATTCTTGATTAGCTGCTTTAGCAGACATTAGAGTAAGCGCTTTATTCCTTGATTTTTGCTTAGCACTCCTACAACAAGCATCTCCCCACACATTAAAACGATCTTTCAATAGTTGATCATGATTTTCTACAATCAACCCTTTGAGCCAAACAATCTTAAAATCTCCATGAGTATCATTGTCCGTTATTATAAGTTCTGCCATGTGCTGTGCATAGCCAATTTTAGCGAAGGAATTCATTGTATCAAAATCATCGCTCCGATAAGCAGCTTGCAAAACATTTCTTGTAGCGGATCCAAATGTATATTTTATTGGTAAACAGCACATAGCCTGTACTGCGAAATAATCCTCATTTTTCAGAAACTGCTCAAGATCACTAGAACACAATCGTATGATTTTTTCCTGGCCATTGCGTAAATCATGATTCACTTTCGCTAAAGCGTTGCAGGTTTTTCCGTCAAAATAACCTAATCTGTTTTCCATGGCCACTTTGAGAGCTTGGCTAGCCTTTGGATTTTCTTCTATCTCCATACTGAGTAGTAAAGAAAAGAATGATAATGAACAGAAAAAAAATATGCTTTTATTTTTATACACAGAGAACCCCTATCGTTAGTATCAAAAAAATTAACATTCACTTAAAATTTCCATCAATCTTGTATTGCCGTTTTTTTGCGCATAGTTATAAGCAGTATTGCCTTGATTGTCTTTCAAATGAACATCTACTCCACGTTGAATGAGAGTAGAAATTAGGTCAATAAGATCTTGGCCCCCATTACATTCAGAATATTGCGCATAATAGTGAAGCGCTGAACGTCCATCATTATCAATTGCATTAACATCCGCCTTAGTATTTAATAGCAAGTTCATACTTTTGAGGGCATTCGTATTACAATTGCGATGCATTCCAGCAGCCATCAAAGCTGTTCTTCCGCCAGCATTATGCGCATTTACGTCAGCTCCTGCTGCAAGCAATGATGTAACAATTTCAGGGTCTTCATAAGCACTATAGAGTGGTGCAAAACCATTTGGATCCAGCACATTTACATTGATATTGTGTTGAATTAAATAGTCTACGGCACGTTTACTTTGGGCTGCAACTGCAAAATATAATAAAGAAGCTCCATGCTCATCTTGTGTATCTACGTCCCCTGAGAATAATAATCTCATTATTGTTTCAAAAATCTTATCATCTAATTCAGGATTTGATACTGAACTATTTCCCCTCCAACTGCTTTCATAACAAGCTAAACCCCAAATGCGACAACGCACCTTGAGGAGTTCCTCATAATTTTTGAGAATAAATTTCTCAAGCACATCGATCTTATAGTTGTGTATCATGGTCATTACCATGCCCTGAGTATAGCAATTACCTAAGGTGTTAATTATATCAAAATTACCAATATCACACGCGCATTCCAATATGTCTCTTTTATCATATCCAAATTCATACTTGGAACGCTGCTGTCCATATTTATGACCAGACCAGGTACCCTGCACTTGCAAGTCAGGCGTAAGCAACATCATCTTGGCTGCAAGAAGATTGTCATTCACAAGAAACGTTTTAAGTTTACGGGAATTTTCTTTCTTTGCTGCTTCTCTCATTTTTTTAGCAAGAGACGTATTCATTGACCAAAGATTTCCCATTTCTTTTTTTCCATATTCACCGGCATAGATATCAACGCAATCATTGAATGTAATCGATTCCACTCCAAGAACATCTCTGATTGCTCGATTTCTGCGATCTTGCCCATGTTGCCACAAATGATTGCACATGGCCCATGCATATTTATTGTTTTCTGGATCTTTCTTATATTCTTTTGCATAAAATACCAATGCTTTTGTGCCTGCATCAAAATTATCTTCGTGGGATAAATAAACACACATTGGTGATGAGCATCGCGGCAGTTCAGTTGGATGCTTGCACAGCACCTGATCCTGGAAAAACTGACGCGAATCACAACACACTCTCCCCAAGGCCCCACATGTGGGGATATCAGCATACGATATCATACCTCGAGTAAGTTCTTTTGGAATTGATGGAAGAAACAGCTGTTTCGGTTCTTCCTCCATACTCAGCAGAAAAGAAGAAAACGATAGAACGAATAAAAAAAATATACTCTTATTTTGATACATATATGTCCCTATTGTAACTTGTTTACTTGATAAGAAACAATTGTATCAAAAACAATTATACAACAAAAGCATTTATTTTATGCTTTTGTTGTATTTGAATATAATTAATCTCTTTAAGATTTTTGAGAAAAATGCTTAATGCATCTGAAATTCTTATTGTTTTGGCTGTACGAGCTCTAAAAATTTTTTATTATTGCTTTTTTGTGCGTAATCCATCGGCGATCTTCCTTCTTTATCGAGTACATCTACGCATGCACCGCGTTCCAATAAAAATGGTATTAATTCCTGGCAATACCAAGGCAGAGCAATTGTGTGCAACAGAGTACATCCGTCTTTATCAACTGCATTGATATCCGCACCAGCTTTAAGCAATAGGTCTATCACCTTCTGTGTTCTTTGAATCATTCTATCTCTATATTCAATACGTAACTCTAGAGAGACGTTGAGCAATGCAGAACTAAAAGGATTTGGTGTTAATAAAGAAGGGTCAATTGTTGCAAATCGTTTAATCAAAGCTTGCAACGCAGGAAGATGTTTTCGAGCAGCTGCATGAATGAGTGCCTCGTAGTCATCATGTATGTGAAAAAACAACAAAGAAACTGCTGTGTCAAAAAATGCCTGTTCACCTATTAATTCTTCTGGGCTACGTTCAATCAGCTCCTCTGATCCAGGTATAAGCGTACGCCATATATCAATACGCTGTGCAATGAGATTTTCATGGTGTTTACTACTCATCACTATCATCTTAAGCCAATCAATCTTACAATGCTTTTTCAAAGCCACAATTGCAGGATAAAGATCATGTGATTCGGTACGCTCAATCAAAGAATTAAATATGTCTGAGTTACCGCACCTGCAGGAGAAATCCCATAATGTTTCGACTGCATCTTTCCAGCCATGACTATTCAGATTTAGTTCATAATTTGTCAAACTACAATCGAGCGGAAGATAATCGGTAAGTAGGAACGTCTTTGCTGCTATCACATCTCTTTCTTTCAACAAATTTGCCATTTTTTTCGAATTTTCACTCATTACGAATTTTTTCATTTTCTTGGCAAGAGGAGTGTTGAGTACGCGCAAATGCCCTATTTCTTGGTCATCGTATTTGCCGCCATATACGAGTAAACAACCGTATATTGATCCACATTGATCGGCCGGTAAATCTAAAACTTTAGCAACAGCATCTCGCCGCACCAAAGAATCATTGTTCTTCAATAGTCTCTTGAATTTTTCATATGCATCGTTTTTTGGAACAGGATTTTGCCAATATTGTTTTGCTTGATCAACCAGTAGTTGTGTGGCCTGATTGAAATCTAGTCCTAAGTCCATTTCCATAGAAAAAAGTGGTGAGCAAAATAACAACGACAAACAAATTATATTGTATTGAGGCATAATAGTATCCCAATGGGTGTAAAACAGTTATTGAGTACGACTTTTGACTATCATATGGTACCAAAAGAACGAAAGAACGCAACATTGTTTTTTGGCCATTTTTGTACCAAATGTAAAGTCTGTTTTACATTTAGCGCGTCCAAATGTAAAACAGACTTTACATTTGGTACAGGAGTTTGACAATTACAATATCATTTTTCATTATTATTCGATTAAAAATCATTATAGAAAAGGGGACAGCTTTGTTCATTCAAAGGATTTGATAAAAAAACTAGGCGCCTGATTATGATAAAACTGCTTTTAGAGATATACTTTCATCATAATTTTTACCGATGAAGGGAAACAATGAATAGATCATACATCAGACTAACGTTATATGCACTCATCATAATGTGCTCACCAATACTTACTCAAGAAACAACAACGGACAAAAAAACGCACCATGATTCAACCCTGAACATCCTATATTTTACGATCATGAATGAGGTTGCCAGACTTGCACATACCACCAAAAGAGACCCTATTCATGGCTGTTTTTATTCTAAAATATGCGATGATCTAGGCCTTACAAACGTAGCAACGATACGAAAAGTTCCTGAAATTCGTACCAATTCATCCCGCATTAGTCCAAGAAATTAAAATATTTTTTATATTTCAACCCATTCAAGTTCACTAATATTTTTTAAATTAATATCGAATGCAATACCAATGAGAACTATTTTCTTACCAAGCGATTGATATGCTTGATAATATTTTTTAGTTTTAATTTGCTTCAACGCTACTTTAGCCGTTGAATTAATCTTAAATTCTATGATAAAGCATATATTTTTTGTCTGAACTACTGCATCAATACGACCAATGTTTGTAGCTTTCTCCACTATAATCTCAGCGCCAATCATTTTTAAAACCAGGTAAAAAATAGTTTGATAATACTTTTCTTTTCCAATGTGGATGGTATAAGGAACTGTAGCAAACAATTGAGTAATAATTTCACGAAGCCGTTCACAATCATATAATCTGAAAGCTTCTAACAATGCCGCAACAACATTATTCAAATAGGCGCCTGATGCGGAAGTCATGGAAGCAAAAATATATTCAATAAGCGATTGTGTACATTCCTTATTTGGATATCCAAGAAGATAGTTTCGTGTTGTTGTATTATACGATTGAATTGTTAAATACCCAGCTTGAAACAATAATGTTTTTAATGGGATTATATCAATATCAAAAGCTCCAAGCTCACTTTCCGTTGCCTCTATGGCTTCAAAATCTTCTATCGGATAATCTTTTGCTTTCAATAAATTAATAAGAAATGTTGGTGTTCCTGTTGCAAACCAATAATTAGAAAATTCACTATTTTTGAAAAATAATAAAACAGAAAATGGATTATATATTTTTATAGCATTTTGATTTCTGGCAAATTGATAGCCATCATACCATACCCTTATCTCTTCAAGAAGCTCTTGCATGCTACATTCTAATTTGTCAGCAGAATGGACCAAGTGCTGCTCAAAATTGTCAACAATTTCAGGCGCTGTGTATCCCAATATAGTGTTATAAGTAGATGATAGACTTATATCATTAAGATTATTAAGACCAGAAAAAATCGATGTTTTTGGAAATTTACTTATTCCTGTTAAAAAAACAAATCGAAGATACTCATCAAGATCTTTAATAGCACTATAAAAATTCTTAAGTGTTTCACGAATTGCATTTGCAGCATCTTTATCATGTATATGACGCAAAATTGCATAATCATATTCATCAACCAAAAGAACAACAGAATTTTGCTTTGCCAATTGTTTAACCAAAGATTTCAGCATTTCTCCCGACTTAAGCTTATCATCAAGAATAATCTCATGTTGCTGTGCAATATCTTGCAAAAAATTTTTAATACCTCTTTCTAACTCTTGAGAATCTTCACAAGGAATAGACGAAAATGAAATATGTATTACCGGATGTTTTTGCCAATCATATGGCAATAATTCAATAGCAAGGCCCGTAAAAAGTTCCTTATTACCTGAAAAAATCTCTTTGAGCGTTGAAACTAATAAAGACTTACCAAATCGCCTTGGACGAGACAAAAAATAGGAGCCACCTTGCGTAATCATATCGTGAATTAATGCAGTTTTATCGATATAGACGCAATTTTCTCTCATTAATTTAGAAAAGCTTTGAATGCCTATCGGCAATTTTTTCATTATCTTACCCCGCTATTAAATACCAAGTTTTTTGAAAAGATCTTGTGCATCTTCAGCATGAATCAAGTTTTTACCTTCTTCCATATCAACAATCGCTTGCAATGTCTTTTTGTTCGGAATTTTGACCTTGCTCAAATACTCTGCAATAGCATCCATAACAATATCTCGCATACTTTTACCTAAAATAGCCGCTAAGGCTTTCAAGCGCTTATGATCAGCTACAGGAATATCTATTGTTATGCGGGATAATTCTTTTTTGCCATCCATACAATTCCTTTTGATTTAAAACTTACCATAACTACAGCATTCCAGAAATACAGAAATAAAGAAATGTATTACCCAAAAAAATCAACATTCATCATAAGCTAACCGATAAAGCCCATCAGATCGCTCCCTTTTGCACCATATTTACACATTGAAAATATAATATATACTTATATATATTGGCCACGAAGCACAGTCATGGTCAATATTTACAAATAAAGGAACGATGTGATTAAATTGATGACAAAACAGGCGATTTTTGCCCTTATGATCGTGTCATCTGCACCAGTTTGCGGAATGATGAAATTATTCAAAACACGCCCAAGTTTTTCGCCAAAACGAGTTGCTCAAGAATTAGAATACGGAGCCAAAGAAATAGCATACTATCCCTCGGTTGCCGTAGTAGATTGTTTAATGGCAATAGGATCTACTATCACTCACGGTTATTTTAAATTTACCAAAAAAGATCCCATTCTCATTAAAAAAGAAATTGAAAATCAGCTTGCAATACTTCATAGAAATGTGAAAAACAGCAGAGACAGTATCACCAGAGATATAGCTCATGACTTCAAGCTCAATGATCGTGAATTAGAAGATTTTAATAGTAGCCTTCAATTATATAAAGAATGCGCCACACAATCATTACAACAAAAACTATCGCATATTTCCGTGCATCAAGATAAAAATTTTCCTGAAGAAATAATGCCTATTCTTGAAAAAAATAAGGTCAATTCTAAGGCCCTATCTCTGATTGTCTCTGAAACACCTAATTCAAGTGCTCAGGCAACTGCAGGATCACCGGATTTCAAATATTTTTATAGAAATAAAGAACGTATCAAATTATTTTTAACAACAGAAGACATCGAATCTCCTTCTGAAATAACGCTTTATCCTGGATTTTTCACACAAGGCTTATTTTCATGTTTTAAAAATACGAACTTTGTAAAGAGATTGCAAAAACCAACACTCATCCATGAAATGGGACACATTTTAGAACACCATCATCTGCAAAATCGGTTCATTCTCCATAGAATCAATCAACTAACGGGCACATCATTTGATGCCATAGAAGCGAATAGTCATTATCAAGAAAGCGAAAAACAACATGAGCGCGAAGCCGAAATCTTTCCCGCACTCAAATGCAAAGATGATGCTACCATACTTCGCGACTATCGACGCAAGCACTTCTACCCTAAAAAACTTTACGGCGCACATTACGTTGATTTAGCATTCATCGACACCTTGCACAAACTTGATGCAAAATTGACCGTATCAAAATAAATTCTGCACAGCACTCACAATAGCATCGGCATCAATAGCTTCAAATGCCAACAACTCTTCAGGCTTACCTGAACGTGGCAAGCGCCGCACCGCAAGCGATTGAACCATAATGTTTTCATTACGCACCACACTCATGACCGCTTCCCCAATACCACCCTCTGGATAATGATCTTCGACCGTAATGATTCTATTGTGGGATGATTTTGCAACAGAAATGACCGTAGCCGCATCAAGAGGCTTAATGGAATATGCATCAATAACCGCAACGAAAACATTTCGCTGCGCCAAAATTTCATATGCCTTTAGCGCTTCATGGAGCGTCACCCCTGCAGCAACAATGCACGCAACATCTTTTTCTGATCTGCGGATCACCTTGCATCCACCAACGGGAAATTCTTCATCATTTTTATAAAGAACCGGCGTTTCCATGCGGGTTGTACGTAAATAACTAATGCCATCTCCATAGCGCGCCATCTGTTCTACCAATTTGTGCGTACTGACAGCATCACTTGGATATAACACAACAGAATTCGGCAGACATCGCATGAGTGCAATATCTTCGAGTCCCATTTGCGAAGAACCATCTTGCCCAATTGATACACCGCAATGTGAACCGACCAAGCGAAGCCCCGCTTGACCAATTGCAGCCATGCGAATTTGATCATGCGCACGAGAGAAAAATGAACTGAAGGTAGAAATAAAAGGAATCCTTTTTCGACAATCAAAGCCAACTCCCATGCCTACCATATTCTGCTCGGCAACAAAACATTGAAAAAAACGTTCTGGATGAACCGTTTCAAAAATGTCTGCGTACGTAGAATTTTTTACTTCAGCATCAAGGGAGACAATTGCATCGCAACTATCACCAAGTTGCGCAAGCGCAACGCCATATGCTTTGCGCGTTGCAATCATATCGCCGATTTTATATGCACAATGGGGAATTTGAATAATGGTGCTCGCACCCGTGTATGCCGTGATTGATTTTTCAGGTTTTTTTAGTTTCCAATCATAATTGCCGTTATAGTGCGTAGCATCAGGGAATTTTTTTTCTAATTCTTGAAGCGCTTCTTTTTCTTTTTCGCCGGTAAATGCTTTACCATGGAACCCTTGCAACCCTGCGACATGATCAACACCATAACCTTTTATTGTTTTTGCAATGATCATGACCGGCTTATCAGTAACATTGTGCGCCTTATCAAGAACATGCATTAAAGCCTGCACATCATGGCCATCAACTGCAAACACCTGCCATCCGAATGCGGTATAGATATCAACGTATCGCTTAATATTATAATCAAGCATCGTTTCAGTACTTTGACCAAGATTATTCACGTCAATAATGCCGATAAGATTATTAAGTTTATAATGCGCAGCTAATTGCACAGCTTCCCACACACTTCCCTCAGATGATTCACTATCACCCATCAGAACATAGGTACGATAATTACGTTTATCAAGCTTGGCGCAGAGTGCCTCTCCCACGCCAATAGAAAGACCAATACCAAGTGAACCTGTTGCAGTTTCAGTGTATTTAAAACGACGCGTTGGATGACCTTCTAAATCAGAATTGAATTGCCGATACGAAAGCATCTCTTCATCAGTCACGAGACCCAGTTCATGCCACGCAGCATACAACAATGGTGCTGCATGCCCTTTTGATAAAATAAAACGATCGTTATCTGAATTTTCATAATTATACGGATCAAAGCGCATCGTATAGAAAAAAAGAACTGCAACAATATCTGCTGCAGATAAACACGATGTTGGATGTCCTGAGCCTGCGCGTGCTGGCGCAATAATAGACCACCGTCGTAAGTTATATGCCTTATAATTAACCCACTCGACGAAATTGTTTAAATTTTCGACCATTACTATTATTCCTTTCTTTTTCTGCATTCACTACTTTTTTTTCTTGTACCAAGCGCGTTTGCACTTCAAAGGTCGTGGGTAAAACACTGCTTGGTGTTGTCGTTGCAGGCATATTCAAGGCTACCATATACCTGCTATCAAATACATCCATAGAATAAGAAAAAGAATAGATAAGTAATACATAAAGAAAAACTTGATATCTCATAGCAAAAACCTTTGTGCTTATTAATAATTATTTCCACTAATTATTAATCGTACTAAGACTCTTTCAAACATCAAGTTATTTATAATAGATTAAAATCAACAATATACCTACATCTATTGATTTTGCATTTCTGATTGTTAAATCATTAGTAAAAAAACAGCGTTCATAATCAAAGGAAATGTCATGGCTATTATCCTCAATAAAGCGGCAGTTGATCGCGCGAAGTATCTGATTGAAGCAGGTGAAGTTACCTCATTTGATACAAACTGGAACGAAGAAAAACCAACCCCAACCGAGGTAGAGGAATTCCTAGAAGCGCATTACATGAAAGAATATGGCGAGTGGTTCTTGGGTAAGAATGATCAGTTTGATCCCGAGGTCAAAGAGCATTATGAATATCCCTATGGAGATTTGAGAGAAGTTCAGCGCTGTGCATTGGTTCATTCGCACGCTCAGGCAGAAAAAAAAGGCGACAAAGAAATTGAGCATGTTATAAAAGGACTCATTGCGCTTATCGATGAGAAAAAATAAGATAAATCAAGTCCACACGGGGGTTCCGTGTGACACCCCCAGTTCTAATGTTTTTTATTGGGGTCCCCATACGAAGGATGGGGTAAAAACATGGAGATCGATCTATTTACTCGGTTTATGTTTATTCAAACTTTTCGGATGATTTCTGCGCCAATTTTCACCGCGTGGCCATGACATCGCTCTTACAATATCAAAACTGCCATGAGACATACTTTTACATTTCTTTGATTTGAACAAATCATGAACATATTGGCGAATTTTCTCGGTAAAACTTTTTTTTACTTGTTTTTCAGCGTGATCATGTTCATCGTGATTATTAAACAATTTCATAACATTCTCCCTTTTCTGTCGTTATCGACGTTCAACGTCTAAGCGGGCTTTTTTACGCTCTATTTCAAGCTTTTCTTTTTTATGCTCGAAATCTCGTTGTTTTTTTTGCGATTTTTCAGAACTTTCACGCGATGCTTTTTGCTTTTTATAATCAATATCAGAAACTTTTTGCTGATATTTTAAATCTATTTCTTCTTTTTTCATTTTCTCTTGCGGTGTGGAATGCGTGTTCCAATCTTCCCAAAAATAAGCAAGCGACATACTTGTAGTAAATGCGATGATAAGAGGCAAGGCTCTCTTCAATTTCATAGACTCTCCTTCTGAGGATACTTTAGATCTCTTTAACTTTAACTTTACTTAATAAAACCCGGTAAAATCAATGGTTTATTAACTTTTTATCATAATCCTATAGACTCATTTATATGAACACCTATAAACGCTGGCAGCTATCGCTGCTCAGCAATATACAATTGCAGTTATTTATATCGTTTATATCGCTACCCTTTTTAATCGCGTGGGGATTGCCTATTTCACTCTTAACTCCGGTCAGCACGCTCATTTTTACGCCCTTTTTAAGCTGCTTTTTGCTTGTTTCATCGCTGATTTTCTTCCTGGAGCTGCTGTATCTGCCCAATGGCTTGCTCATTTGGTGCCTTGAAAAAATTACCCATATATGGCTTGCCTGCTTAGGATTAGAACAGCGCGCATGGCTTATTGGCTTTCCTAAGCCCCCCATGCTCGCGCTGATGCTCATTCCTTTCATTGCACTTGCAGTAATCCATAGCAAACGCATTACTGCGCTGCACATTCGTGTAGGATATCTGGGATTACTCCTGGTGATAACCTGCGCAGTCCTGAAAATGTTCCCTTATACGCACAATGCCATTGAAAAAATTCCCTGCAATAAAGGTGAAATAACGCTCATTAACCACAACAATAGTATTATTGTTATCGATCCGGGAAATATCGCCTCTCGCCCATCATATGAATCAGTTATTGCCTATTCTTTGCTGCCCGAGATTGTACAAAAAACTGGTCGCACACATATTGACCATCTGATTATATGCAAGTTTAATAAACGCATTCTCGATGCAGTACAATTTCTTGCCACCAAAATCACCATCGGCAATCTGCATATCCCCGCATGGAAAGGAAGAATTCCATACTTTGCATGGCGATCATATGCACAGCTCAAAAAAACTATTATTGAAAATAAGGGGAAAATATTTTCATTATCCTATAAAAAACGAATCCGAACTGACCACAATTGCACACTCGAAATTGAACCAGTAGCAACAAATGAGATATCGTATTATGATGCTACATATTGCCCATTATCCGTCGGTGGCATGGTTAATGATCAAAAAATTACGTTGTAAAAAAAGGAAGAGAAATCTAAAATCCGTTCGCCCTGAGTGTTTTATGGAGCGTTAGCGTAATAAAATGTATCGAAGGGTTAAAAAAAATTAAATTTTTATTGATATAATTTTAAAATTTACCCTTCGATACATTTCTTGAAGACAAAAAACACTCAGGGCGAACGGGAAAAAACAATTTTTATAATTTCTTGCATTAGGATTCTAAAAAAGACTTTCTTATAAAAAAAGGAAATAACATGGATGATTCAACAGTACTCTTAGTCATCGCATCACACGATTTTCAACATATTGAATATGGCGAAACAAAAAAAGTTATTACGCAAGCCGGATTTACCGTTGCAACTGCCAGCGATAGACCAGGCCATGCCGTTGCAAAGAATGGAACATCTGTTCCTGTTGATATCACGCTCGATCAAGTTGTGCCAAGTCATTATGCAGGAATTTTTTTCATCGGCGGCCCCGGCGCAATGGAATATCTGGATAACAAAACCAGTTATAAAATACTGCAGGAAGCATTTTATCAAGATAAGCCAGTGGGCGCCATCTGCATTGCAACGCGCATTTTAGCCGCCTCAGGCATACTCAATGATAAATATGCCACTGGATGGAATGAAGATGGTCAGCTCAATAAAATATTCGCTGACAATAGCGTGCATTATTTGCCAGAAGAGAAAGTTGTTGCGGTTGATAATGTCATCACCGCCACTGATCCTTCCGTTGCGCACGATTTTGGAGAACATATTGTTGAGATGTTACAAAATAAACAGCGCTGGGGGTAAACACTTTTATCCCCTCCTCCGCTGAAGCTATGGAGGGGTATTTCAGCAAAGGTAATGGGTAGAAACACTCCCTTTGACTAATTCTTCCTATTTGTCATACTTATAGTGAAAGAATGTATTTTGTATACATCTTATATAAATACAAATTATTTAGGGGTCCCCATGGAGTTCACGGAATGGGGTTGAAAGATGACAAATGACAACAAAAAGACAATTTTTAGCCCAGCTAGCATGTTTGCAACTTCTTTTTTTAGCATCATCATGTGATGCAATGTTCAGACGAATGCATACAACCCACCGACCTGAACACGTGCAAGCGTTGCGAGCGATTAAACACATTAATTCCATACCTGAAATAGATGGTGCAATCAAAGGAATGAATGACAAGGCCTATGATGATTGCCTTGAAGAATTGCATAATATTACCGATATACCTCTGCCTTCATTAAGAAGAGAAATAGATACGGATAGAATACTTGTACGAGATCTTCTTTCAAGAAAAAATCCCTTAGCAACACATGATCCAAATCTTCCAGCCCCGCTCTATCAGATTTTACGAAAAACATACGAAGACGAAGAGCTCACTCTTGATAGCACAAAGGTAAAATTTATTGAAAATTCTTCAATCGCTGGATTGACAGCGCAGACTCAGGATGGCGTTTTTTATAGAGGTTATCTCATATCTAAACCAAAACTGATAATATATGGTTCGCTGACAAAAATGTCTGAAGAGTACCAAGATTTTATTTTTCGACATGAAAAATACCATCATCTTCTACAACATGGTTCAATGACGTTCATCGTAGCCTTTAGCAATGGTAATTACACTACAAAATTGACCTCACTGAAAGAGATAGAAGCCGATATAGCAGCAGCAGCATCATCTAAAAACAGCACTCTTGCATGCACAGCGGCACACTATCGATGCTCTTTCCATCACCAAGAAATCATTGATGGCAATAAGCATTGCGAACAACTACAACGTTTATGCGCGCTCAATCTACGCAAAGACGAACTCTTAAAGACTATTTCTTAGACCATCTTTTGATTATTGAATACAACAAGGTTTTTTACCAAAGAACTTACCTTTGCAAAGCTCTTCAGTTTTAAAACATTCTGTAATAATTTTTTCTTTTTGACCTTGCACTCGATACCGTTCATCCAGAGCTTTCTGTAATATATCAGGCAAAGTATAGAATGAGGGCTCATCTCTATAATTATCAGGAATAATGGCATCTTGAAGATTGAATAATTTCACGTCTATCGTTTGATCGCCCATAAAAACTGGCTTACAAACAAAAGAAGAATTCAGAAATGCTTTTAAAAGAGTCGGAAATGCCTTAAAAGTGGAAAAGGGATATTTATACTCACACGACTCCCATATACATTGTAATACACAAAGCTGATTGGAAAGACTATTGTAGAAAAATTCTACGATATGTATGTCTGGATTTATCCCCTCAGAAAAATAACCCCATCGAGCTTTATAGCCGTATAAATAATAAAAGTTAAAACTTCCTTTTTCATCAAAAATTGCCCTCTCCAGTTTGGGAATTATTGATTCATAGAATCCATAAGAGACAAAATGAGATACCTCCTTGTTATCGCCCAAAGAAAAAAATCTCATTCCACTCCCCATAATCTTCGTATCAATAAAAAAATCTACATACCCGCTACCATATTTATGCCAAGTAACACGATTCCCTTTGGATTCTTGTGCTATTCTTTCTTCAAGAATTTTTCTTCTGGGTAACGCTGTTTGCATTGCAATCTTATTGCAAGCCTTATCAATACTCCCTATCACACAAATATCGTGATGATTAAAAAAATTGATTCTTTCTGCCAATACCAAAGATAGTACTTCGGCTGATTTTTCCCTAAAAATTACTTTTTCAGCTTCCATGCAAAATGCACTAGCAACGGAGAATAATGCTGCTAGTGCGCTGAATGTGGCATTTTTCAATCTGTATTTCATCGATATTACGTTCATAAACGTAAGCACCTCTTATTTTTTCGATTGCTGCTGTTGATAACGATCTGCAACAGCTTTTTTCCAATTCGGCGGTAATTCCTCAAAAGATGGCTTCTCGTCAAACCCCGTAGGAATAGTGACACCTTGAAGATTGAAAATTTTCCACAATTCTCCCGATTTGCTATCATCATCTGAAATCAAAGAAGAGTGTATAAAAGCCCAAAAAAGATTTGGCAGCGATACTAATGTATAGAGCGATCCGCAATAACCCGATGAATCAGAAAAAGACACTGCACAATGCTTATCATGAGCAAGACCATTTTCTGAGAAAAAAGAGAACTCTCGTACTTCGGGCGAATTTCCATGGTCCCGCATGTAATAAAAACTCATAGTGCCATTCTCATTACATTTGCCACGCTTAAAACAGCTTATTGATGATTCTACCGTCGGCTCGCTTATTAGACTCATAGACTTTATTTCTTTATTGTAACCTAAGTACACCTGGTTTACGTCAACCCAATACTTAGATAATCCAAAACCTCTTTGATCTTTAATCTCTATAAATCCATACGCACTGCCACAAGAATTCCACATTATCTGCGATGGATCGGAGGGTTTCAACTTCATATTTTGTGCAATATATTTTTTTCTATCAGGAGCAGCTTTCTTGATAGCATTGTAGAGTTCTGTATTAAGACGACCAATCTTGCAGATCATAAAGTGATCACAAAAATCGATTGAAGAATGTAAGAACAATAATATCTCAGTCGATTTTTTTGGAGGAATTAATATTGTTGATTCATCTTCCATACAAAATGCACTAGCAGCAAAGAATAATGCTGCTAGTGCACTGAATGTGGTATTGTTGAGTGTGTATTTCATCGATGTAGATCCATTTTTATCTCAAGCGCTCATCCTGAACTTGTTGAAGGATCAGCGCATATAATAAACTTTTTATTTGATATTTTCTAAGTAAATGATTGTTACTTGTATTAAAAATAGATTGATTAAAAGCGCTTGATCCTTCAACAAGTTCAGGATGAGCGCGAAGAAAATAAATATTTCTAAAACTAGACCAATCTTATTTCGCCATCAGAATGGCACGCGCAGGAGCCGCTTCAGTCCCAATCACATTAAGTGGCAAGCAAACAAAGAAATATTTACCCGCTTGCACATGCCCCAGGCGCAATCCTTCAATCACCACAACATCTGCATTGAGTAAGTTTTCATGCGTTGGGTGCCCCGGCTGGCTATGTTCAATCCCTAAATAATCAATACCAACGGCTTTTACTTTTCTTTCCGCTAAATACGCAGCACCACTTGCTTCAAGATAGACAAAGTGAGGACTAAATTTATCAGTCGGTGAAAAATCACTGTTGGTAGTACGGAATAACACAATACCATCTGCAAAAATATCATTTTCATGAGCGAGCAAACAATCGCGGGTAATACGTTCTGCGCAGGTGGTCATATCAAGCACTACGCAATCGCCAACAAGACGATCAAGATGCATCTCATCGATTGTTTTACCCTCTTTTAGAAAATGAGAAGGTGCATCAACATGCGTGCCGGTATGAGAACTAAGGTGAATTGCTGTTTCTCGCACGCCATCACGATTGAAATTCTTAATTTCATCAATATTAACAATATAGCGATCTTTGTAACCTGTTGTTGCTTTACTGATTGGCCAACTGATATCAAATATTTTCATTATGTACCTCTTTGTTTTTGGTTACTGCATGCCCACCAAATTTATTACGCAACATAGCAACAATTTTAGTTCCATAATTGCCGCCCGTTTTTTCTGACATTTGACGCACTTTTAATGATTCTTCAATTACCGGGACCGGAACTCCCGATTTATGCGCGTGTTCAACCGTCCACTGCCCCATACCGGTGGAAGCAATATTACCGCTAATATCATCCAAATCTTGATCTTCTTTCATGATCTCTTCAACCAATTCCAAAATCCAAGAACGGATGACTGAACCATGGTTCCACAAATGCGCAATCTTTTCAAGATCAAGGTGTGCAGATTTAAATTCGCCATTTTTGATCAAATCAAAGCCTTCTGCATACGCTTGGAGTATTCCATATTCTATACCGTTGTGCACCATTTTTACGTAGTGCCCGGTGCCTGATGGCCCTACGTATGCACATCCATCTGAGGTTGCTACAGAAAGTAATAAAGGCTCAATTTTTTCATAAGCCTTTTTATCACCACCAACCATCAAGCAAAAACCATTTTCTCGCCCATGCACGCCACCTGATGTTCCACAATCTATAAAAAAAATGTTGTGTAAAGCAAGTTCTTGCGCGCGGCGCATCGAATCAGTAAATTTGCTGTTTCCCCCATCGATAATAATATCACCTCGCTGGACAATTGATTCCAATTGTCCAATCACGGTATCAACAATTTTTCCCTGAGGTACCAACAACCAAAAGATATGAATATTTTTATGCGCAAAATCTTGTATGCTACTCACAATCTGCACGCCGCTTTGTGCTGCAATTGCACAGTTATCCGCATTAAGATCGTAACCAAACACGGTATGCCCTGCCTGTATTGCACGGTACGCAAGCGCCTCTCCCATTTTTCCCAATCCTATTATCGCTACGTTCATTTTTTCCACCTCATCCCATGTTTATTCATGTGTTGTTGTTCTTCTTGAGGACCAGTAGATCCTTGCGCATAACTATACACGGGTAATTGACGAGATTCAATTGAATCGATCAACTTCCATGCATATTCAATTTCATCGAATCTGACTGAAATCGATTGCTCTCCCCGCATTATTTCTTCAAGTAACACTTCATATGCTTCAGGAGTTTGTAATCCATATAAACAACTATGACAAAATTCCATCTTGACCGGCGCAACCTGGTCTGCTGATCCGACAACTTTTGCATTTAAGGTAAGTGAAAATATTGCCTCTGGTGCAATTTGCAGCGTCAACCAATTAGAATCGGTCGGGCATCCACGCATCAGCAAACAATCAACTTGTTTAAATTTAATATGAATCACAGTTTCTTTTTTATCGAGTTTTTTACCCGTTTTTAAGTAAAAGGGAACGCCTGACCAACGCAGTGTATCAACTGCAAGTTTCAGTGATGCATAAGTATCGGTGCGTGAATCTGCGTTCACGTGATTTTCTGAGATGTAGCCATTATATTGACCAAGAATACCATCAATGAATCGCACTTTTTCCAATACTTTCGCCCTCTCTGCACGAATATAATCTCCGGTCAATTTTTCTGGTGATTCCATGCATACTAATGCAAGCATTTCAAGCATATGATTTTGCACCACATCACGCAGTGCTCCATATGCATCGTAATAGGCGCCTCTGTCTTCAATACCACCACTTTCACTTAAAATAATTTGCACCTGATCGATATATCGATTTGACCACAATGGTTCCAGCACGCAATTGGTAAAACGAATCATGGCAATATTGCTGACAACCTCTTTGGTTAAATAATGATCAATACGATAGACTTGCGTTTCATTGATCGTATTTTTGATACACTCATTGATAATGCGAGCTGACTTTAAATCATGGCCAAAGGGTTTTTCATACACAATGCGATGCCACAAAGGATCTTGCACCTCACGCTTTTGTAGCAGACCTACTTCTGCACAATTATGCGTTATGGGACAAAAGAATTGGGCACTGGTGGCTAAATAAAAAAGACGGTTATTATGGACTGCTCGCGTGCGCTCGCATTCCTGAACAAAAGCACTGAGTGATTCATAATCACGTGATTCGTTAAAATTAATTTTTTTATAGAAGCTGTTGCTGCGTAAAACATCCCATATTTTTTCATCACCATTTTCCACAAACGGTTGTGCTGCATTAATCATCTGCTCTGCAGTGACATCATCGAACGCCGCACCAATGATGAGAAAATTTTCTAATTTTTTATGCGCAAGAAAACGATAGAGCGCCGGGATTATTTTGCGTTTGCTTAAATCTCCCGTCGCTCCAAAAAGAATAATTGTTACATTTTTCATAGTTCGCCATTTATGGTTTTAAGTATCTTTTGTTTCTTTTGTCTTTTATAATAAGGTTTATTTAGCGTATCACGCGAGTACAATATTACAAAAAAATTCACTTACCTAGCGAAAGAATACTCATGAATATGAAACAGCTGATCTTATTATGCGCAATATTATCTATTAATGCATCATTGCTGACAAAAAACATTGAACAAGAAAAGCTATTTACTGATCCAGAACACATTGAATTGGATAAACTGCACAGCGCACAACAACAATTAGATCATCTTACAACAGAAGCTCCTTTCTGGACTAGTCCCACCAAAGGCGTTGCCTGCTTTACCCTTGGAGGCCTTATAATCGTCGGCGCGCAATTATCTAACATGCCTCCCGACCAGAAAGGTGTTATTAGCATTATTGGCGCAGTAGTTATGGCTGGAAGCGGCGCTTATGCTTGTGCTTCTGCCGCGGATAATAAGCTTGAAAGAGAATCATATAAAAATATTATCTATGGTATTGAAAAGAAAAGAGCAGACTGGGATCCAAGAAAACAATGACTTTTTTGGGCTATACCATCATTCACTTGAACAAAGCACATAACAAAAATAAGAGATTCAGTCTGAATCTCTTATTTTTGTTATGTGCTCAAAACTTATACATCTTCAATAAGATCATTATCCGGATTTGGCAGACTTATTTGAACAATCTTTTCTCTAGCTTGTCCAGGAGTTGAACCTTTTTGAATCAATGACACATTTAAAACATTTGGATAATTTTCATTCCATCTTGTTAAGATAACTCGCTCATTAAAATATTCATCAGCTACAACTACCATTGTATTCTTATCGCGCACTCTCACGCGCCATTCTCCCGCCATTTGTCCTGATCCTATTTTGCTGATTTCTACAGCCCATGGATTTTTATTTCCACGCATTCCTGGTTCCATGCCTAATAGTATACTGCTTGCACAGCAAACTAATAATAACAAACCTTTAGTTATACCTTTTGACATTGCCTACCCTCCTATTTAAAAAATAATAATTTCAGAATAAAATAAGAGATTCCGTCAGAACCTCTTATTTTTGTTTTTATCACCTAATACTCTATCTAATAAGCTCATGGAATAATTAATACTACTTACTCATTAATCTCCAAAATCTTCCATTCTCCAGCCTTGGTTAGCTGGTGTTTCATCATTTTCTTCCTCTTCAACATCTGTATTTCCAAGAGTATTTGCACCCATTGTTGTATTATAGTTACCGGTTGTTACAGTTGGAAAAGAATTATCACCGATTAACACAGTGCCTCTATACTCTGCAGGAAGGTCAAATGTACCGGCACCAACTCCACCTGAATAAGGCGTTTGATAATCCGATCCCATCAGCACGCTTGTTACCAAGCAACCCAACAATACAAATTTCTTTGAAACCATGATATTCTCCTGTTTTTGAACAGCTACAATCACTTCAGATACAATTATTATACCGACCTAAGACCTTATAAATCCATAGTTTTATTAAATAAATATTGTTTCAGGCGGAAATATCGCTTCTGGTATGATGTATACCATTTACCCATTAATCTCCAAAATCTTCCATTCTCCAGCTCTGGTTCGCTGGCATTGTATCAGAATCCGCTTCATCAGAATCAGAACCCTCTGGACTAAGATCGCTGACTCTCCACGTTTGGTTAAGTGGCGTTTGATCGAGATCTTGGACGCTCCAATTTTGATTGGCTGGCGCTTGATAATCCGATCCCATCAGCACGCTTGTTACCAAGCAACCCAACAACACAAATTTCTTTGAAACCATGACATTCTCCTGTTTTTGAATAATAATAATTATTTCAGCTATAATTATTATACAGGCCCAATGCCTCATAAATCTATAGTTTTATTAAATATTGATTGTTTCAAATTGAAATACTACTCCTGGGCGATCTTTCTATTTAACCCATTTATCAAACATGCGAACTACCGACCACTCATTAGTCGGCAAATTTTCCCTATTTTGGTCTATCCACGCAAGATTATGCGATTCATCGCTCACCACAAAATCTTCATCATCCATTATCTGCAGCCAAAAGCGCACATCATAATGATAATGGGCCTTTTCTTTTTTACTTTCCGGGATAAGATGCACATCTATATCAAAAATACCCAATTGGACCGGGCGTATATTCATAATTCCTGATTCTTCTTGTGCTTCTTTGATGGCTACGGCCAAAGCATCAGTATTGCCATCACAATGACCGCCTAGCTGAAACCATTTATCCAGTTTTTTATGATGGGTTAACAATGCTTTGGTATTATCTTTATTCACTAACCAACATGATGCGGTAATGTGACCAACTTCCAGCGAACGCTCAAATGCATTGGTCGGATAGTGCGATAAAAATTCAAGAATAGTTTTTTTGTATTCTCGTTCGGATTTATCATCGGGATGATAGGCGACAAGAAGTTGATGTAATGATATTTTTTCTTGGTTCATAGCAACTACCTCGTTTCAAGCTTTTTTTAATTATTTTTAGTTTTACGTATTTTTTCCGCTGCATATATTGTAAAAAAAATATATTTATCTACACTGTGAACAGTTTTAGTACTATTTTAACATAGTGAAAGATATACATGTATAAAAAAATTTTCGCCTTAACCTTAGCTGCCGCTTGCATGAATACTCAATGTAAAAATACCGAAATTACCGTAGCTCAAGTAAAAGCTGCACAAAAAACATTACAAGCTATGAATAATCGTACTTCTCGCGCTCATATGGGCTCTATTATAGCCGGCCTTGGATTGGCAGGATCATTAGCAACGTTATGTCTAGGCAGCACATACAATCCAGACTTGCAAAACTACGTTCTTGGTACATGTGCGGTTGCAGTAACGGGTGGTTTATTTGTTGCTTGGACTGGTGAAAATGAACAAGGTGATCCAAGAGAAAGAGCTAAGCTTATAGGCATCATAGAACAAGCTCAGGAATAGCAAAGCAATTATAGCAAACTAATTATTCTACAAACTCCCAACCGCCAAAAAATTTGATAACGCAAAGGTTAACCGTGTACCGAGCAACCTTTGCGTTATTGATCCCAAAGCAAATGATCGATACGGTGAAAATTGTGCATCAAATTCCGTATTATTATTGATAATGCGATCAGCGCAATGAGTTGCAAGTGCAGCAGCAAATGGCAAACCACACGCTCCTGCAATGTAATAAACCGATGGCATTTTCTCATCAAAACCCGCAACAGGAAACACATCTTTACTGATCCCAATAAGGCCCGGCCAGATATATTCAAATTCAACCGCAACGGACGGAAATTTTTTATGCCAATAATTGATCAATTTTTTTGCAACGTGAGTATTATTGTGTGACTCTTTTTTTGAGTAAGTATACAAAACATTAGAACCGCCCAACATCAAACGATTGTCTCCTGTCAACCGAAAATATTGGTAGACCATATCAGTATCCCACACCATGAATGGCTGTGCAGGGAAAATCTGTTTTACTTGGGCATCTGAAAGTGGTGATGATAACATCAAGAACGTTTGCACATGATATATTTTATCCCACAATGTTGATGCTGCCGGCTCAAATCGATCAGTGCACACAATAATGTTATCGGCCATGATTGTTGCCTGCGGCGTTATCACCTTCTTTTCTTGAATGCTTATCGCGGGAGTTTCTTCATAAATTTTTACTCCTAATGCTTGTAATTCTTGCTTCATTCCAAAGCAATATTTATAACCATGAATACCAAACGTGCCGCCATATGAAATGCCACCCACATAACCAGTTGAATTGATTACTGAATTGATTTGGTCATGATCATACAAAGTACTGGGATAATGTGATGCCTGACGTTTTTTATATTCTTTTTCTATATCGTTGGCAAAAGCACGCGCAGTATTTGCAACAATGAGCGTATCTTGCACCCGATAATCGCAATCGATCTTGTAGGTATTGATATTATTGCGAATAACATCAACGCCTGAACCGATTAACTTCCATAATTTATTGCCTATTTCCACCCCGAACATACGCTCCAGCTCAAATAATGATATTTCTGAATCAGGCGTTATAAAACCAGAACTTTTCCCTGATGCTCCTGCTCCGCAATAATTTTTTTCTATCAACACCACCGAGCGCCCTTGCGCCTGAAATGCCTGCGCAGCGGTGAGCCCCGCCATTCCACCACCGATAATTAACACATCAGTAGAAATATCATGATGTAAACGATGAACCTTTGCAGGATTATTGAGATACCAAAATACCTGATCTTGAGGATAAAGTTGCATGACTATGTCCTTTTTTTCGGAAAAAATATTTATATAGCCTTTTGTAACATGAGTGCATGAAAATATACAAGACAACTCAGGTTAGGTTTATCTTTTTAACCCATCCTTCATTATCATTTCGGACGGGTACCCATCGGAAGAAATTGAAGATGGGTTTTGCTGATGAGCGCGGGAAAAAAACAAAACAATAAAAAAGGTTATATGAAAAAATTATTCTTGATCCTGTATTTCTGCACCATACATTCCCTTTTGTGCATACCAGTAAACCTATCATTCACTCCACCGTTCACCATAACTGGCCTTGCAAATGCAACAACTTTTTTCATGCACGATGCTGCGGGCAATCAATTTGTCCTCAAATATCATCCACGTGGTCCTAAACGCGCAATTCATGATACGCTTGGTGCACAGATCGGAAAATCGATTGGTTTGCATATCAATGAAGTAGAAATATTTTCCCCCCATGATCCTTTCAATCAATTTTTCAGCGAGATCAATCCTTTGCAGCAATGGCAATTTGGGGTAACAACGCTGCATTCACGCGTGCCCGGAAAAGAAGTTAAAAGCATCAAGAATATCAACAATAAGATTTGTATAAAGCGAGGACTGTACACAGAAAAACATTTGGATAGTTTGATACAATATATGCAACTCTGTGCTATTGTTGCTTTTGATATATTTATCGATAATACCGATCGGCATAATCGCAATCTTTTTTTTGATAAGAAAACAGGACATTTTTATGCAATCGATATGGATCATGCTTTTAAAGCTGCCAATGCCTTAGCCTGCACGCCTTACGATTATGATTTTGCCCTGCTCGCCACACGTGCGCACCATTTTGTACACACGTTACGCAAGCGAAAGTTATCTTCTCAAGAAATTGCAGCACTCAAGCGAGTGCAACAAACATTAGAACAACTTGTAAGCCTTTACCCTCCAACCATTTTGTTTGATGAATGGATGGCCATAGTAAAAAAAGCTGGGGTTTTTTATAACCCACGAGAACAAGAAAAAATTAAAAAATATCTTGAATACAATGCACAAGAAGTTAATCGTCTTATTTCTTTATTGAATACGATGATCTAATTTTTTAAGACATTTTCACGTATAGCTATCCAGCCTATTCCACCATTTTTAAGTTTTATCTTCACCGTGCTTTGTCGATCCTTAGCCAATTTCGCTGACACCATAGGATAAGAAAAAGAATGATGGTTTTGGTGTGCACCTGTCTTTGTATTCACGAGACGAAGGTGAGCTCCACCAGAGATTATGGTAAGATCCGTATTTTTCACGGGAATCTGCATCCCCATTAACATGCTACCAGAAATACAACCTACGAATAAAAATATTTTACCCAAAAATTTTGACATTATAAGATCCCACTGAGAAAAAATTATTGTTATTAAACGTCGTAAAGCCTTTATTATTACCCAAGATCCTGATTGCCGTATACAGTTAAACGAGCAAGAAATCGATCATCTGATTTCTTTACTGGGTAGGTGACCCAACCATTTGTGTCATCAGATTTTATCTTTATAACCGTTCCTGAGCGTCTTTTGGAGCTTGGTTTTGAGATTTTATATTGTGCTGACTGCACAGGTACTTGGAACGATGAATAGATCGTGGTCGTATGCCCCTTACGCTGTTGATTCACCACCTTAATGCATTTTCCGCAATCAATCATGGTAAGATTTTTAGCACCTTTTACTGGAATTATTGTCTCACTAGCCATAAGCATGCCTGTTACACAACAGCTTGCCAGCACTAGTTTTTTCATGATATTTTCAAATTTCATATGTATGTCCCTCATGCAAGATGATTATAACTGTTTTATTTCAGTCTTAAAAAACAAAAATTACCGTCGCAAAATGTAACTCGTAAAGCATCTCCTTTTTGAACTGCTTTCCATTCCACTGAATGTATCGCTTTGGTAAAATTATTAGAAAAGATTCTTTCATCGTTGGACATCGTTATAAAAACAGTCCACATATCTGCTTTTTCTTTCGGCGTAGGAAACGGACCTTCCACTTTCATCGTATATCCTGGTTTATTCTCGACCATTGCTGTATGTTTTCCAGGATTTTCGCAGAATGATATGCTAGGACCCGCTGATGGTATTGCTACCGCATCTGATATTTTACGAACTTTATCAACCTGTTTCCTTTCAGCAGCAACGAACGTCCCACCTACAAAAGAAATTACTAACAAAAATATTTTAGCTATATTGACCGACATACGCACATCCTCATATATAAAAAAATAACTACGATAGAATTATCATAGTTATCATACCTGATCAAGAAAAGAATGTATATTGTGATCAATTATTCTACTACTAATGCGCGTTCTTCACCATCACAAAATACTATGTGAATAACATCCTTCTTTTCTTGTATATCCCATTCCAGTGAATGAACTGCTTTTTTGGGTATAATAACAAACCGTTCCGCACGTTGTTGCCCTTTAAGAGCTACTTCTATTTGATCAACATCGGTGTCTTCATTCCCCACACTAATTCCTATTAAATCATATTTCGGGTGTTCCTTTTTCAGTAGTGCTATATGCGGACCATTGCAAAGCTTTTTTATAGGAGCTTCATTTTGATGGGGAACCATATCAAAAACTCCTTTGCTCCCTAAAGGAATTTCACAACGGTGCCTCTTTTCACTTGCTACGATAATTCCACTTATTAAACAACCTACCAACAACATTTTCTTACTCAAATTATTCAACATCATCTTCTCCTCATTTTAAAAAAATAACCGCGACGACTTAAATCGCGGTTATCATAAATGTATATTACTTTACGACTATTTCCTTGCTTCTGGATTAAATATATTAGAGGTATGCGCTTTACCGTTACAAAGGGTTGTCGTCAAATATCCATCTTTGGTAAGACTTACTTCATGTAGTGGCTCGCTAGCATGATCCCACCCTATGGATTTTCCTTTTTCATTCATTACGATAATGGCATTGACTGTCCCTGATGATGGGCACATCATGGGAAAGCCATTACCCGCTATTATTTGATATCCTGGACGTTGATTCAAAACCTTTACCGTATGATCTCCAGGATTGTCGCAGAATTGCTTTGCAACAACTGCCGTCGCCACATCCTGCTTGAGAGCAATTTCGCCGGATTTCTGACTCGCCACAGCCATCCCACTCACTAAACAACCAACCACTAACAACATCTTTTTACTCGTGCCGTTCAACATCGTCTTCTCCTCATTTTAAAAAAATAACCGCGACTTTATAAATCGCGGTTATCATACATAATCAAAAAATGAATGTAAAATTCTTAGGTCTTCATCAGCCCACCAGCACCGGATAGACTGCCGAGAACATATTTCACGTCATCATCACCAAATCGCATACCAACACCCACAAATGCATTCGCATTCTGTTTACTCACAAAGTCATCAGCTCCAAAGGTAAAGTAAACATTACGCATTAAGAACATTCTGTTCAACCATTTCAGATGAGGCCGTTTATCTTGATGGAATTTTGTTGGTCCTCTGCGATTAAAGCCACGGAAATCAAAGCCTTCAAACGTGGTAACCCAACGGAATCTATCTGTTTTAAACCTAAATTCATAATCAGCACCAAGCCCTGCAAATCCATCAATTAATCCTACGCGCAGTGCAAGATCACCAAATATTTTACCAAATTGCAACCCAAGGCGAATACCGTTGCGATCAAACCATAATTTCTGTTGTCTATAGACTGGTTTTAGTTTTTCTTCTGAAACGAGCGTATTTTCATAAAAATTATCTGACAATAGCTGCGGCCGTGAATCTATTGCCGAAGGTGGATTATATTGTTTTGTTGGATCGATAAAATCAAGGTTGTCTTCTGCATCATTTGTGTAGACATATTCTTTATCGCGACGATATGCAAATCCTTTTTCTGAACTTGCTATCTGCACCACATAGAAATGTTCTTCATTGGGATGAATACGAATGTCAAAATACCCTTTTGAATCTTCATAGCGATAATTTTCCGCCGGACGATGCATTGATTCAAAATGGGTATCAAAGGTAATCTGCAAACGATCAAGCTTGCTGACATAATTTTTAAATCCAGAAACGGCAACTTTTAGATCTCGGTATGTTTCATCTTCATTAACCAGTTTACCCAGAAGACCTTTTCCTTCATCAATTTTTTCTGCAACAGAACTCACGTTGCGCAATCCATCGCGCGCTTGCGCTGCAGCCTCTTGCAATGTTTCTGTTGTTGTTTCAACGCGAGATGCTATGCGTCCAAAATCACGATCAAATACAGTGGAAATTTTTTCAATACTATCCTGGAATGATGGAAAGACATGATTTTCTAATCTATCAGATAAGGCACGCACACTGGTACCAATTTCCAAGAATGCATCAATATTGTCTTCATTACGAGAAATTGATCGCTCAACGATCGTGGTGACGATTGCCATTTTATCTGCAGCACTTTCTAAATTGGCAATAAATGATTTGATCTGATCAGCGCCTTGCGGACCTGCAAGTGCATCACGCAATGATTCAGTGACTTCGCGCACGTTTCCGGTAATGACCTTCACTTCACGAAATAAATCATCCAAATCTACTGGATCAATACTCGATTTTTGGAGCGCATCACCTTCTTGCAAGATTTGCAACAAGGAATCACCAGGCACAAGATCAATATATTTTGGCCCCAAAAGACCATCTTGACGTACCACTGCACATGCATTTTGGTAGAGTGGGTACACAGCAGAGACCATTACATTAGCTTCAGCTCGTGCCTCAGTCAGCGAATCAGAACCAGGCAACAGCGTAATCTCTTCAACCCACCCAACTTTTACACCTGCAATTTTGACCGAAGCTTTGCGTGATAGTCCCGAAATATCGTGAAAATACAAAACATATTTTGTGTATTGCTCGCGATCAAAGCGAAAGGCTCCAATTTTAAAGCCCATATACCCAAAAACAACAAGTGCTATTAAAACAAAGAGTCCAACACGCGTCTCTATTTTACCTTGCAAGACATATTCCTTAAACCCCACTTTTTATACCCATCTACTTACCCCATATTTCACTTCTTTACATATGGGGACCCCAACACAGAAAAACGGAGTTGGGGATAAAAAATTTGAGGATTTTTTTGGTTATTTATATCCAATATAATTTTTTTATTACCACATCATATTCAACAGCATCGCCTTGTGCACGCTTATTTCTTTCCAAAATTGCATACACAATTTGTGTCACTTCACCCACTTTCCCATGCACAAGAACTGAGAAAAAATGTGGGTCAAATGTATTGCTCAGCTTTGAGTCTATATTTTTAGGCAAAGTCCGCAACTCTTTCCCGTAGATTGGCATTAATATTGTTTGCCAATCTTTAGCCCAATCAGATCGAGCTTTAAAATTTTTTATCCAATTATCAATCTGCTCTTTCCTTTTTTTTATATCATCAACTTCAACTCGTGGCAATCCAAATAAACCATTTATTGAATCTGAAAACAACCACGGCTCAAGCTTATCCGAACTGGACCATACCGTAAAAATATCGGTTAAATAAATAGTATCTTGTTTTTTTGCAGTTGGTGGCCGATAAAACAAATTATCTTTAAAAAAATTAAATTCTTTTCTGGTAATAAGTTCCGTTGCATCGTTGAAAGGAAACTTCAGATCTTTGACTATTTTTTCAAAGGCTGCAAATAAATCACCCGATTTACTTGTCCGCTCAATTGCTTTGCAAATTTCTTGCATGATAGCTTTCCATCCTGCTTTTTCAGTCCCCTTGAATGCACCTTTTTTAAAATCAATAATCCGATTTAAATTTATTTTTCCTTCTTCACACATTAAGCAGATATCAATGGTTCCATCAGTGCCATCAATATCCTCACGTAATTCAAAATGTTGCCAACGGTTAAGCGTTGGTAGTATGCGAATGAGAAAATCTTTTTCTTGATTATCTGCTGATTGAGATTCTTTACCTTCAGCATTGTCCTTTTTACCTTCTTTTTTGGGAACTGCAGCTAGTTGCGCAATTGCCACCTGTACGCCACTGATAGCAAGCATTTTTGCTTGTTCTCGCTCAAAGGCCATATGCGCAAATGGCAAATAATAAGAAGCACGATGGCCAATATAGGTAACTATTACCATTGAGGCACTGACGATGAGAAGCGTAAGAATCATAATGTAGCCTTGCCCCAACTGCGTTACTCTACGTTGGGGACCCCGTTCAAACGGAAAAAAATTCTTCACTAAAATAAAAAAAGAATGAATAAGTTGTGCCACTTTTTTCATATGCGCGTTACATCTGCTTAAGGAGTTGCATTAAACTGTTTAACGTACCTGACAATGTTTCAATACTAATACCTTGATGCATCACCATTTCTTGTCCCCCATCTTTACCACCTTGCTGCTGCGGTTTTTTATTTCCCTGCTGCGCCTTTTGCTCATCTTCTAGTGGTTGAAGTTGTTTTTTTTCTTCTTTTTTCGGTTTTTTGAAATCAACAGGAATCTCATACAATAGTGTAATTTTTTTGTCTTTTTTTTCCTGTATATCCCACAAAGATATATAAAATTCTATTTGGTAGGGAATACGTGGAAACTCTTGCTGTTCTTTTTCACCTTCTGCAGCAGACCTGTCCGCCGTCGCCGAGGCTTTGGAGGACGCGTTGGCGGACGAGGATTCTTTTTTTTGCTCACTCACCCATTCAGATAACTCTTTATATTCATATTCAATTTTTTCACGCTCTTTTTGCTTTTCAGCTTTATCAGCAGGCTTGTTCTTCTCTTGCTTCTTTTCAATACGTGCTATAAATTTCACCGTACATTTTTTGATCCCACTGATCAGCTCATATGGTCGCACATTTTTATATTCTGCAAGATCAAGCTCTTTGCTCTCTTGCCGGAACAACGTATACGATTTTTTGTCTTTTTCATCAGCGCGTAAGGTATATTGCACGCGCGCAACTTTAGGTTTGACTTCGCCAGCATCTTTACTCACATACACAGTCAATGGGTCATTGGTAATAAATGTCAGTGTATCAAGCATATTCTCTTTATTAGTACTATAAAATATTTTTTCAATCGGCTTTGGCTTGTCTGCCGGCTTTTCTGCTGCCGGAGTAGCTTTTGCGTCTGTTTTTTTATTATCTGCCGTGTCCGCCGTAGCTTTAGCGGAGGAGGATTTTTTATCAGGTGCCTTTGGTTCTTCATCTTCTTGCGCCGCTGCAGCCTTTGCAGATGAAGATTCTGCCTCAGTTGGTATAAAAGCCCCCATCAAATCTTTTTCAAGTTGATTTGCAACAATTGCAATGCGCTCTGAGAGAGAAATAGCATCATCAATTTTAGCTTTAGAACGATTTCCTTGTGAAAGTGCAGCTAACAATACTCCTGCAACCATCGTGGCTATCGCGGTTGAAATCATTAGTTCAATTAATGTAAATCCAGATAGGTGCGATTTCATTTTTTCTGCTCTGGTTTTTTATAGACAAATGCTACCAATTTCATCTGTTTTTTTTCTCCCCGATCAGTCCATGCAACAGTCACGCGTTCTGGGTGAAGCCCTTGTGCTGATTTCAACGATGATTTAGGATCAACCTCTTGAGCAAGGGAATACGTAATCTTTGCATCAAAATCGCCTTCATTTTTTTCAAGCGAAAATGTTTGCGCTTCTGGCTCCTGTTTTTGATGCGCTTCATTGATAATATTTTTAGCTAAAAGTACACAATCATATGCATGTGAAGAACGATCAATACGATTCATGATTACGCTATGGATGATGAGAACGGGTGTCAGCACCATGGCGGTAATAGTCATGGCGAGCATGACTTCTATGAGTGAAAATCCGTTCTTATGGTTTTTGGAATGTATCATATACTTTAAAACGTGCACTAAAAGGATTGAGTACTAATCCAACAGGTCGCGACTTATCATCGTATAAATCTTTTGTATCATTCAAGTTGATGACAACATTTTGCACCATACCATCAGGAACAATATAAAACCACATTGACGCTGTTTTGCTTTGCGCATGTTTAGTCATCATATCATAGCCTTCGATGAAAAACTGCTTGATGAAAATCTGATCAGGAATTGGGCATGAAGTCTCTTCAACAGCTTGTGAAATTGGCTTAAATGCATTTTCTCCTGAACGATCTTTTTCTCCTGAATCAACCATCAACGTAATTATTTTTTTCCCCACATCAACGGTGATACGATGCACTTTATGGGTGATCAATGCTTGCTGCCATCCATAATGTACCAAAGTGTTAAACCGCGCTATAAACGCTTCTCGTTCATAGCGCGGTGCTTTTCGTTCAAAACTGGGCATGATAATAGAACCGAGGATGCCAATGATGGCCATCACCACCAATAATTCTAAGAGGGAAAAACCTTGGTGCTTTCTAGAATACATATATCTAAAAACTCTTTCAGAACTGTAATATAGACGAAATAAAATCGCCCCGTTCTCTTCCGTTCGCCCTGAGTGTTTTTTGTCTTCAAAAAATGTATCGAAGGGTAAGTTAAAAAAATCAATTCCAAAAAATAACGATCTAATCAACTGTACCCTTCGATACATTTTATTCCGCTATGCTCCATAAAACACTCAGGGCGAACGGATTTTGGATTTTCTCATTTTTATTTAGACAACACGGTACCAGTGGTTATATTAGTCTTCATCCCAAACACTAATCCATTCTTCTTTCGGAGATCCCTTACCATTCGAACCATACGAATGTAATTCATATTGATGCTTACCAGCCTGTGGTGTTACTTTATAGTAATATGGAGTATCCCATGGATCTTCAGGAACTTCATCTTTTCCTATATATGGACCTTCCCATTTTTTCGTCACCCGCTCATCACCACCACGCGGTCGATCGGTAAGATCTTTTAATTTTGCAGGCCATTGATGGAGCTCTCTGTGGAATTCCTCTATCCCATCTTTCATCATTTTTATCGTGGTTTTTGCAGTTCTTTTTTGCGCTTTTTTATATGCATTATTGAGCGCTGGCCCGAGCGTGCCCATGAGAAGGCCAAGAATTGCAATAACGATCATCAATTCCATCAAAGAAAAGCCTGCTCTGCTATTTTTTATAGTAATCGCCATACATACTCCTTATGTAACACATAGTATATTAACCAATATTTTCAATCTGCTGCATCATTGGCATTGCAACCGCCAATACAATAAATCCAACTACAACTGCCATCACAATCATCATCACTGGCGAGATAAGTCCTGTCACTGTATCGATCAGTTCAACATAATCTTTTTCATAATTATCAGCAACAGTTAACAGCATTTTATCAAGTTGTCCTGTTTGCTCTCCCGTCTTAATCAGGTAGATTGCAATGGGTGGAAACATTTTTGTTTGCTGTAAATATTCAGCAATTTTACCTTCTTTAATAATGTTATCACGCGCTATTTTAAGCGCTGACGTCAGCACTTTGTTATCGATAACATTCACCACAATATCAAGCGCCTCTGCAATATTCACGCCCCCTTCAAGCAACAACCCCAAGGTATAGCTAAATTGCACCACCGCATTCATCTGTGACAAACTACCAAACAAGGGAAGGCGTAATTTTAACTGATCATATTGGCGTGCTCCAACAGAAGTTGATTTCCACAATTTAAAGAGACTGACGACCGCAATCAGACTGATAACAATCAACAAATAATGCGCGATAAGAAAATCAGAAACTGACATAATGAATTCAGTCGGCCATGGCAATTCTTGGTCTTTTCCAGTGAAGTTTTTAGCCATATCAGGCACCACTTTCACCACCAAGAAAACAACAACAGCAACTGCAACAACAAGTTGCATAATCGGCTGTTGCAATGCGCCTTTAACTTTTTTGGTAATTGCTTCGCGTCGCTCAAGGAATGTGGTCAACCGCTCAAGAATGGCATCCAATTTACCGGTGGATTCACCAGCGCGCACTAATTGAACATAAATATTTTCAAACACCTTGGGATATTTGCTCATTGCATCAGCCAGCGATGTTCCTTCTTTGACATCATCTTTGATGCGCACAAGCATGGTTCTCATACTTCCTTCAAACTGTTCAATGAGTAGTTCAATTGCCTGCAATGCTGGAACACCAGATCGTAATAAAATTGCCAGCTGCTTAGTGAAAAGGATTTTATCTTTTATGGTTACTTTTTTTTCAAATAACCGCGCAAAAAAACCGGCTGTTGAAATTCCACCGGTCAGTTCGATTCTGGTGAGAAACAATCCTTGACGAGCTAACTGTTCTTTGAGAGCTTCAGAAGATGGAGCATCCACAACACCAGAGACTTTTTTGCCTTCTTTTGAAAACGCCTCGTAAGAATATAATGCCATGAAGCTCCTTAAAAAACTTTTTCATTGTTCAATTAATTATCTTTGTGGTACCATAAAAACCAATTGCAATAACTACCTTTTAATATGGAGTTACCAGTATGATACATCGTTACATTACCTTATTATTGCTTTGCACTCTTTCCATTCATAATATAAACAGTCACGCTTTACAAGAAAAAGATACAGCTCTTTTTAACCACAATGATCTTATGCTATCATTGCAAAAAGAAATGAGAAATCCACGATATGCACGAGAAGTTTTACCGAATGATTTCTCTGCCATTCTTCAGTTTATCAGATTTGGCTCAAATACCAATCAACCACAAGCTTATTTACGGGCTGTGGTAAAATTATTTTCTAACCTGCTCAAAAAATCCCACTATGTTAATGCCACTGCTTTTTCGGAACTACTGCAAGATTTAGCAGCACAACTGACACCATATTTTACGTTGCCAGCATCGCGTGCTTACATTGCAAATTTAGCGCTCTATGATGCTCCATTTATCGATCGCTTTAAATCAACCATCAATACAATGCTCTATTCGCGCTTCAGCTCAGAATATGATTCATTCAGACAAGATCCTCATGACTTTTTACAAATCATCAGCAACTCTATCGCAACAATTGCTCAAGAGGAAATGGCCCAAGAACAGCTGCGACAAAGCCTTATCAGATTCTGTGATATTGCACTTGGCAAACTTGTGTGGGATCCGGCTTCACATGAAAAAACATGGATCATAACCAAAAAAATAGCTGAACAACTTGCAACATTAGTTGAATATAATATCCTCGATGATACCAATGATTTAGACGACCTCCATTGGAGCTTGCTGAATCGCTATTGCTATTTCATTGAACTTGTTGCCACCGATATGCCTGAATCATTTTATACAGAAATAAGAACTGATTTGCGATCAGATGGCGTTATACTTTTTGCTCTTAAAGAACAAGATTATGTTGTTGAACCAAAATTAGCATATATGCAACGCACCCTGATAGAGGCTGAAACAGCTGCATATCGTTATAAATCGGGGTTGCCACGTTTGTAAAAAAATAAGAGAGTACCTGTTTATGCTTACCCCACTTGCAAGCCCACCACAAGAACAAGTGAGCGTTCTTGCACCATTTGATAGTGCCGGCGGAGAACAACTTGATTTTATAAAATTTTCACAAGAATTATTAGAAATAGCACGATCTAATGCCAGCCAATCCGAGAATCTGAGTAGTCAGTTAAAAAAAACAAATGCTGAATTAGAAACATTAAAAAGACATATCACCACACAATATGGAGAGTCGAATCTTCATCAGGAAAAAATACCCGGTGAAATACAAGGATTAAAAACTCTACTTACCGCCCTGCAAGAAGAAAATAAATATATATCACAAAGATGTGAATCGAATGAAGAACTCTGTTCTCTGCTTGATGAAGCACAACAAAAACAGCATATCGCCCTTGAAAAACTGCGTCTCGCCATTGAAAAACTTCAAGACATGGTGCAACCTCAACCCTCCGCACCAGAAAAAGTTGTTCCAAGTAATTCACATGTATCTCAAATGAAAAAAAGATTTTCTGGAGAAACTCTTCCTCAGCAACCTTCAATACCCCGTAATCCTGAAACGGAAAAAGACCTTATCTGCCTAAGAGAAGCAAACCTTTTGGGCGATCCAGATAAAGTGAATAAATCAGCCGATGTGAATAAACATCCTGAATTACAACAGCTTCCGCTGTTGCAAAGTAAGATTGAATCTTTGCAAAAACAAGTGACGCAAATAACAAACAAGATGAGTGAATCACAGAAAAAAACTGAAACTGAAAATCAAGAAAGTAAAAACCTTGATGTACCAAAAATAATTTTAGAAAAATTGGATTATCTCGATTTGACCGGACTTCCTAGGCGCGTAATGTCCTTAGAAAATAAAAACTGCACAGAAGAAATTGCACATCTCAGGCGAACAGTTTTTTTTCAATGGATTGGTAGCGGCGTTATGTTTTCTTACGTTGTTGCATTCTCATTGTGGATGTATACGCATAGAAAGTGAAAAAACCTACTGCGGCCCTGAATCACGTGCAGCTTCCAAATAACTATCAAGAACATATTCCACTGCTTCAATCTGTTATGGATTGGTTCTCATAAAATAATTATATATGCCATTATAGGTAGCAGATAGAGTGTTATATCCTGCATCAAAAAACCCTGGTGTTACTTTTGTGATGAGCTTATCTGATTCTGCTGCCCCAAAATATTTTTGATACAAACTATATGCCACTGTACCTAATGTACCCACGAGCAATGAACCAACAATAATCGCTCTTAGGGAAGAAGAAGGGGAAGGAGAAGAAGGTACAACTGATTTTTTTACTTCTGGTTGAGGATTTTTTTTGACCTCTGGATTATGAGATAATTTTGTAAATTGTTTTTCAAAAAAATTCACATCAAATTGGGAAAGTACCTCTCTTTCTGATTTTAAACGTAAGTCAAAATAAAAATCTTTTCCATTAGCAGTAACAGGCAATACCGTCAGAAGCTCTCCCTCATCCTTAAATTTTTTTTCATTCTCCTTTACAAAAAATCGAAGGGGGAGAAATTTGCCATATTTGTTTAATTTTTCAAACTCTTTACTAAGCTCTTTAGTATCATTATCATTTTCTAATTTATTTATTTGAGGTTCAATATATGCTTCCATGCCAGGCATTTCTGATACTCTACGCAAATCTACCATTCTAGCATCAAATCTTACTCTTTCATCGTCAGCTTTATACTCATCAATTCTGAAGCATGGTTCATTATGAGCAACATGAATATGTAATGCTGTAAGAAGAGAGGACACATTCTGATATTGTGGATCCTCAAAGTTTATTAATCGCTCATCAGAACTTATTAAAGTAGGATTTGCTGCAAGAACAGCCCTAATCTTAATCCTATTATTATTGATTTCACTACTACTAAATGAATATGACACATGTGATAATAATCCCAATATAACTATATGCATGAATAACATAATTTAACCCCCCCCACAAGCAGTTATACAAATCGAAATATATTTAATAAATTGTATCTCATACAAACAATAAATGTCAATGCATTGCATTCTTACAAAAATAACTCATTTAATGCTCAATCAGCCTTTTTGTAGCAGAATCAAACGCCACTGCTTATGCGCACGCATAAAGAAAATTAATATTATAAAAACTAAGAAATAAGGTCTATTGTAATCCCGAGTCATGCGCTGCTTGCAGATAGGCATCAAGTGTATATTCGACAGCTTCAATAATGACCGCGTAAAATTCAGTCATATCTTCTGTTTTGCGTGCCTGCTCGATTGCTGCAATATATGCAGCGCGCTTTTCTTTTTTGATAATTGCTAACGGGTATCCTTGCTGCAACAACAACAAATTCATCAACAATCGCGCAGTTCTACCGTTACCGTCTACAAACGGATGTATCGTAACCAATTTATAATGCGCAAGTGCGGCTACAATTACTGGGTGATCTGATGCTGTCTGCAACCAAGTTATAAAGTCAACCATCAAAAAGGGAACTTTAGCTGGATTAGGAAATATCGTGGATGAACCAAGAACGCGCACCATGACATCTCTGAAAACACCTGCATGCACATCGTCTATTTTTTGTAATACTATTTTGTGAATGGCAAGAATATCATCAAGAGCCAAGTCGCTCTGCTTTTTTTGTGCCAATTCTCTGATAAAATCAATTGCTTTTGCATGATTAATCGCTTCAAGATGCTCACGTATCGTTTTTCCGCCAATGGTTATACCTTTTTCAACAACCATTGCAGTTTCACTCATCGATAACGTATTGCCTTCAATAGCATTCGAAGTATAGGTAAATTCTATTGCAAACCACTCTTGCAAATTGTTCACCAATGCCACTGGTAATGGTCGCAAAGCATCTAATTTTTTCTTTTTTTGGTCTATGCGCTCGAGCGCTTGAATAATAGTTGTCATGGATTTTTATCTTTCGTAGTAAAACATTCTCCACTTTTTAAAGAGCTTATCCAAAAATGAGAATTTTAAAAAAAATTGTGCAAATAACTACCATCAAATATCTTCTTTAGGCGCATAATCTTTGCAAGCCAAGTCTGATCTTAAGCTTTCTGTTTCTGAGCATATCATGCGCAAAGCACCATACAGAGGAACTGTCATATTTTTAACCAGATTATTACAATGCTCAGGCGTGTTCTTGGAATGCAATGTATATAATTTGTCCTTAATAATTACAGCACGTCCATTTGGATGAAAATACGGCTCATACTTATCTCGCGTTTCCCATGTTTTTTCTGGACATAGAAATGCTTTAACAACATTCCCATGAAGGTCAAATATGCAAGAAGCATAGTCTTCATTCTTTACTATTAGGCTGCTCTGCTGATTAAATGCAATCTTATTACCATCATTCCGTGCAATTGTGCATTTAGTAATAAGTGGAATATCTTTGCTTATATGGCACAGATGCCATATCTGAGAAGTCCTTTCTGGATTGGTCATTCCCCAAGGCATAACTATCAAATGTTTCTCATCATTGCTTAAGACCATGTTTTTCGTCATGCTTTTTTCTGGTTCTTGATATATGATTTTTCCCGAAGAGGTAACAATAGTTACCGTACTCCCCGGAGTAGAATGATTAATTGTATCACAGATAGCTATATGATCACTCACTTGGGGCCGTGAATAAGAACTAAAACCGGTTGTCACCGGTAAATCAAGCTCAGTCATATTAACATTGCCATCAGAAGATGAAGTTATATTCAAGACAACATAATTAAAGCAATTGTTAAGACAATCCCGCGAGAGGACAAGAAGTTCATTACCAACAAATCGAACAGTATCTGGATGAGCATCTGAGTCGCACTCTGCTATCGGTTTTTCCGATTTCAACTTTCCATCTTCAATTTTCCACAACTGGGTAGTAGTGAGATTGTGATCAAGCGCATGTAGGCAAACCACCGCAAGAAGTGTGTTATCCGCACTCAGCACAACAGAATATGCAGCTGGATAATCACGCCTATAACAAGAGATCTTATTGAGATCTTCAATATTCCACAACCACAGACTTGTTTGATCAGTAACTGCAATATAATTTTCATCTCTACTTATATCAGTATACACCCTTACAAACCCACGATCATTTATAGATTCTTCTCGCAATATATGTTTTGCATTATTTTCAATGTCATAAAGATAAAGATTCCTATCTCCATCACTATCTCCAACAAGTAAAAGATTTCTATTTTGCAAAAGAGTAAACTTTCGTTTATGAGGCAACGTTGCAACAATATCTTTTGTTTGAGCATTATAAATAGTGATCTGCGATCCTCGCCACCCTACATAATACTTTCCATCATGAGTTAATTGGATATCTGCAGGAAGATCCCATTTTTTTTCTTTATTGTGCCAATAAATACTGTTATTGAGTAGCCGCTGGACAAAGTTTTCTTGAGCAGAACAAAATGACGTCCCATTTTCCAGTGCCATCCAACATTGGACTATTGTTCGATTTGGATCTTGAGGAAATGAATTAAAGACCTGCTTCAAAAGCCATTGATGATATAGTATCTGTTTGTTTGGCGATGGAAATAGCGACATCAACCTTTTTGGTACTTTTTGCCGAGATCCTGTGGCCACAGGGTCTTGTCCGCTACCAACCATCACATATGGTAACTCATCTTTTTTATCGAAAGGTCCTATAAAAAATTGGAATGAAAGCACGTTAGATCGTATGAAACATCGTCCTAAGAAGCTCTTTAATTGATTAAAACACCAAAAGACAATGCAAGTAAGTTTATTGTGTTGACGAATAGAATGAGACTTTGCAATAGGTACTTCTGCTCCTTGAGCAACAAAAAAAATATTAAAAAAAAGAACCACTCCAACAACATACAGTTTCAAACTGAATCCTTGCACTTATTATACATATTTCACACAAAGAAATTTATATCATTAATTGTAAAACAAATACTAAAAAACACCAATTACACACTTACAAAAATAACCCATTTGCCATCCCTTGACGAAATCAATTTTCTATGAAATCGTACGAGTTTTTTTTTCTGCTTTTAACAAAGGATTTTTATTTCTGACTTCTTCAGCCTTTTCACACAGTTTTTCAAGCGCGAAATACTCAGAAACGGTTAAAGAGCTATGAGCGAGCTTGTTCAAATGAGCATCTGCACCTTTAGGATGCAACACATATTTCTTTTTAATTTCACCTTTTTTCATCTGACCGTGTTCATAATTTTGATACATTAAAGATCGCCCATTCGAATGAAATTTCATACCACCCTTAAAAAAATAATCAAAAGATAAGATTTTTTTTCCATGTAAGTCGAGGCAATAGCTTCTACGCCAGGTAGGCAATTCAGCCCACCACAATGTTCCCTGAAAATTGGAAGATATTGAGTATGGAGAATCATCTACATCATCTATCCGGATTCGCTGCAATCCTTTAAAATTATTTCCATCATCACATTCTGGATACGTCATAATAAGCGCTCTATTATCAAATGAATCTTCGCGCACTTGATAACAACTGTGATATTTACCGAGCGTCACACAGCTGCTCGTTACTTTTTGTTTTTCTTGCTCAGAACAAAGCTTTCCCGAATAATCGCACACATTGGTATTTGGATCCCAGAACGCAAGGCCATTTTTCCCCACCAGGCTGCTTATCTCTTGAGGCACATCAAAAGATTTTTTTAATGTGATAATGCCTTCTTCAGATGTTTCAATTTTCATACCAATAGATCGATTCTGATCTTTTCCATAAAGAATCAGATAATCATTTTCTTCATGATGCACACATTCCATTCCAGAAATAGGCTGCTCAGAACATGAATAAGAAAAACATTCTTTAAGAACCGAATCTTCTTCTTTCAAAAAAACAATAGAACCATGTCGGGTGCCCATTATGATATACGTATCATCGCTACTAAATCTTAAAAAATGGTTTTTCTGATCATTATGTTCCAAAGTGTGATGTTTAATATTATTCAAATCGGCGATATTCCAGATATGGATAAGCTTCTTGTCAAACCCCCATATATATTTTTTAGTTGGGCTAATATGGCTTTCAAACCATTGACCAAAATCAATACAGGTATTGTGTACAATATCATAGAGGTAATAATGCGTTAGTACACCTGGATAATCACAACCACGCCTTAAGATCACATTTCTTTCTGGTAGAAACTGATAATCTCCACCTTTCTCGTAAGGCAAAAATTGAATACGATTACTTGTTCGTGCATCATGAATTTTTATTCCATCTTCCCAAATTATATAATATTTCCCATCGCACGTTTTGTGCATCAGATTTTCTAGTGGAAATTTCCATTTTTTTTCTTTGCAAGAAAGCGTTACGCAACAGTTAAGTAATCTGCGAAAAAATTGATCTGGTGAAGTGCTAAAAGATTGAGAATTTTTAAGTCGCAATAAAAAATATGCTATGAGATGGTTAACTTCGGGAGGTAATCCTTGAAAAGCCTGCTGATATGTATTCCAATCTTGTCGTACCAACTGCCACCTATCAGCATCATCGCGATCAATGGGAAAGAGACATCGTTTTTTTGGTTGCTCTGCACCATGCATACCTAAAAACCCGCTTATTATCAGAAGTAGAAAAAAACTTTTCACACCATCCCCTCAAAAGTTATGACATCTTGTTGGCATATGAGTGTAGAGTATTGTATTTAAAAGGCAATGCTTACAAAAATAGCCCATTTTTTGTATAGTAAATATCTACATATGACCCCCTTAAGACGGGGTCCCCATACGCAATGCAATCTACTTCGCATAAAGCTACGAAGATCATGATGCAGTGTGGGGTATAAATTATGGGGTTTTTATGTTTATACGCGTCAGACTTTTGAATGGATTACCGGAACCACTTTGGTACAGCGTGCCAGAAAACTGCAATCATCAATCTTTAGCAGGATTAATTGTACAAGTACCGGTGCGTAATCGCATTATCCCTGCACTCGTCATCGATGAACACACAACAAAACCCTATAATCTTGCATTTGAATTGAAACCTATTCACGCCGTTGAGCAATTGCCCGATGATCCCCACTATCTTACCTTTCTGAAAAAGCTGGGTGATTATCATCACATTGAATCACTTCATTTTATTAAGCGCATTCACCATTTTTTGATTGATAAAAAACAAGAGACATTAGTTGCACTTGAACAAAAAGCTCATTCGAAAGAAAGTTCGGTGATACTGACCGATGAACAAAAAAAAGTATGTGATTTTATTATTCCCACGATTGGTATGAATGTTTATACACCGGTAGTTTTACATGGCGTGACCGGATCAGGAAAAACTGAAGTTTATAAACAGATTTTTTTAGATGCGCTGAGCAAAAACAAAACAAGTTTGTTGCTACTGCCTGAAGTTACACTCGCTATTGCATTTGAAAATCGCTTAAAAACAGAACTACCTAATATGCCACTTTATAGCTTTCATTCAGGCAAAACACCCAAAGAAAAAAATGCCGTATGGAACAATCTGCGCAACAAAACTCCCATGATTTTAATTGGTGTGCATTTACCCGTGTTGCTACCCATTCCCAATTTAGGGGTTATTGTGGTGGATGAAGAACATGAAGTTGGCTATCAAGAAAAAAAACACCCGAAAATAAACAGCAAAGAAGCGGCAATCATGCGTGCACAGCATGCGCATATTCCCATTCTACTTGGTTCTGCAACGCCCTCAATCAGCACACTCCATAATGTCAAAACAAAAAAATGGACGTTTTTTCAACTGAAAAAGCGATTTTCTGGGATACTTCCTACGGTGCACGTTGTTTCATTAACTGAAAACAGAAACAGACAACAATTTTGGGTCACCAAAGAGTTGAATGCTGCAATTACTGATCGTCTACAAAAACGCGAACAAACCATTATTTTTCTTAATCGTCGCGGCATGAATTTTTTTGTGCAATGTAAAAATTGCACCTTTATATTTTCTTGCACTACCTGTTCAGTGAGCTTGACACTGCATGAAGATGAGCGTCTTATTTGCCATTATTGTGGCACATCCATGCAGTTACCAACTCAATGCCCTTCATGCAAAGTAGGCGCGCATAATTTTTTAAAAAAAGGAATTGGAACACAAAAAGTGGTCACCATTTTACAAAAAATGTTTCCGCAAGCTATTATTGCACGCGCTGATTTAGATACCACTACCAAAAAGAAAGTATGGCAACAAACAATTGCTGATATGACCGATGGAAAGATTGATATTTTAGTCGGCACGCAAACAATCACCAAAGGATTCCATTTCCCCAATGTTACACTCGTTGGTGTTTTGTGGGCAGATTTGCATCTTAATTTTCCCGTGTATAACGCAACAGAAACGGCACTCCAACAACTGATTCAAGTTGCAGGCCGCGCGGGCAGAAATCACACGCCGGGCACGGTGATCATTCAAACAATGGCCAATCATGAACTATTCAATCACTTAAATGAAATCGATTATCTGAAATTTTATGCAACAGAAATGGTAGCACGAGATGAGCTTCAATACCCACCTGCCGCACGCCTTGCAGAATTAGAAATTAAACATGTCAATGAAAAAAAATTGGAACAAGAGACCGGTTATTTAATTGATTCTTTATATGCATACGCGAGGAACATGAAGCTTGATGTAACGATTTTAGGACCAGCTAAACCACCTGTTTCTAAAATTAAATCAGTGCATAGCAGAAAGATTTATATCAAAGGTAAGGATTTTTCACAGATTGCGCAACTGTGTGCTGCTATTCTCAAGAAGAATTACTCTAGCTCTATTTATTTTACGCCTAATCCGTTGGCGTAACAGTACCGTTAATTCTTAAGAGTAAAGATAATGCCCAATTTTGTTGGGCATTATTCTTATTCTTGAGAATTTGAAATGAAAAAATTCTTTCTATAATGCTGCAACTCAGCAATAGATTCATGAACATCACTCATCGCTCGATGCCGATCAGACTTTTTAAATTCAATATTTTTATCGTATGGATACCAACGCCGTGCCAATTCTTTCACCGTGGTAACATCCACCATGCGATAATGAAGATAGTGAGTAATTTGTGGCATATATTTATCCAAAAAAACCCGATCCTGCCACACAGAATTACCAGCAAGAACACCAGTGTGAATAGGACAATGTTGTTTAATAAATGCAAATGTTTCTTCTTGTGCCTGCTGCAATGTTATCGTGGAATGTCGCACTGCCTCAGTCAATCCCGTTTTTCCATGATGATCTTGGCACCATTTACCCATTGCAGCAAGTTTCTCTTCTGGTTGATGAATAATAAAAGAAGGACCTTCAGCAATCACATTCAAATTGCCATCAGTGATCACGCATGCAATTTCCAAAATAACATCGTTTGCAATGTTCAATCCGGTCATTTCAAGATCAAGCCACACAAGATTTCCAACAATGTCATTTTTTGCCACAACAAGCCCTTCTCATTAATGATATAAAAATCAAATTTTACAAAGCATACCATCCACTCAAAGTATTGCCAATCACCGATGATCTAATCTCTCAATAGAACATATTATTTATTTTTATATTGCCCATGATATAATAACATGCACATTAAAAGCTCTTATAGAATCAAAAGGATTTTGAATGCTCATTCAACGACTTGCCATCATTACATTCATTTCACTTCTCCCTGCGGTAGTTTTCTCCGCTCAAAAACCGGCGGAGATTTTATCTTTACGCGAAATCGCCTTTAATAGGCATCTAGAATACAGACCCGATTTAGCCAATGCATCTACTTCCAATGAAAGCATTAATGATCTTCTTCTGCTTCTTAATCCAAATCTACAAAAAAAATATATCGATATATTACAAAAAAATGATAATCAACGCGTGAAAACCCAACTTGATTTTTATGATGATAACCCACTCGCTCTCTTTAAACCATCAACTAACGGTTTAGAAAATGCGTGCAAACCCCTTGCCTCTCAAAAATTTTTACATTCTTATGCGGTGAAACTGCCGTTTGAACACAAAAGTACATGGGGCAAGGTCGCTTGTAAAACAACTCCTGATAATAACCTCTACGCATGGACTTCTTTATCAAATGCAGGATGGTCCAGCATGTGCATGGAAGAGCGACCATCCTATTACAAAAGGATAACATTATGTGATTTAACTTCTTATGGATGCAATACGCTCAGTAATAAGTACTATAATCTCTCCAAAGAAATTAATACCAACACAAACAATCTTTATCTCAACGAACCAGCATATACAGGGAAATACAACCAAAAAGCTCAATGGCTATCCAAACCACAATCAAACAATGTAATGGATACATTTTTGGATTCATCGTTAGTTATCATTCACCCATGGGGAGGAATAGAAATACACAATGGTCAACAAAAGCAATATTTTGCTATAAACCATTCTCTTTCATCTGTTAGTTGTTCTCCAACAACTAACAACCTCATTGCGCTCGGATCTTTTGATGGAACGATAACTATTATAGACATTAGTCGAGAAGGTGCAGATCAAGATAATGGACGGCAGTTTAAGGATTATTATCCATCGAATGAAAACATTTTACAGCACCCTCCCTATAGTGTTAATTGTTGGCAAGAGACCAGCAACACTCCCATTACTGCCGTATATTATTGTTCTGAGGATATGATCTATTTTTCATCAGGACAATATCTATATTCCTGGAACCAACCACTTGATCCTAAAAGCAAGCCAAAAAATATTCATACAAGTGAGCATCCTATTCAACACTCTGCGTTTAAAAAAAATATAATTGCTTACTCAACAATAACAAACAAGGTTGTCTTTTTTGATCCGATCGGTAACGATCTGATAGAATCTGCTAATCACCCATGCCAAATTAACACCATCTGTATCTACCAACATAATGAAAAAAATATTTTCGTTACGGGTGATGAAGACGGAAATGTTATCTTTTGGGAAATTAATAATAAGAAACTCGTTAAGAGATTAACTTTAAGTTGTGATTTTCCTGTTCACTGCGTAGAAATTACGAATAATCAGGAAAAACTCCTTATCAAAGTAACCCAGCGCGATAAAAACAATAATATAGAAAATGAAACGATACTCTGCTGCCCTACTCCTCATCAACTGCTTCAGGTTATTCACGAACGAGAACAACAATACGAAAGCATACAAGATGCACTTCGATCCAGTGCAAACAATGCTCAAGAGCTGTATGACATATTACAGCAAAACAAGCAATTTCTTTATGCAAGCCCCAATAAAAAAAGCTCTGCAATCACTACCTTCACGGAAAAAAATATACTAGACCTTATTGAACATCATGCTCTCGATCAAACTGACCCTCTGGAATCGTTGGATCTATTGATTCAAAGCTTTTCCCCTCACATAGATCTAGATGCTGCAACAATAGTTTATTTTTACGCCGAACCACGAACCAAAAATAATGATCCTCTCGCAATGCTCAATCATGCTATTGAAAATCTACTTATTGATAAGGCAGCAACGGTGCTCCTCGGTGAATTCAAAAAGAATCCGGAAAGTCTAAAAAATAGAACCCATGTAGTTGAATTCTTGAATAAATACAACCAAATAAAAAATAGTTCAAAGTTGGAATCTCTGATAGAAACCCTCAGGTGGAAGCAATTACCGATTCAAGAGAAAATCAGCTCTACCATAATTCCTTATATTCAACCCATGGTATCATTCGTAAAAATTCACCAATATACTATAGCCAAAGTAGTTATAGCAGCAGAAGTATGCGTAATCGGTTATTATTCGCATAAATACATTAACAATAACAAATAATCTTATCACAATCAGCAAAAGGGATGTTCCACAACATCCCTTTTTTATTTTTGAAGCATCGCTTTTGACAAAACAAAATTTTACGCATTATACTACGGTAAAATTTAAAACTATGGGCACTATTATTTTGGAGAGAAAATGAAGCTTCTATCGATTTCATTATTTATCGCATCACTCTTATTTTTGAACATCAATGCATACTCACCTAACACCAATGAATACATCACCATCGCAATACTTGCCAAAGATAAAGCACACACTCTGCCCATGTATCTACAATGCCTAGAAGAACAGACCTGGCCAACCGAACAAACATATCTCTATATCCGTACCAATAATAATAATGATAATACCGTACAGCTATTGCATGAATGGATCGATCGTGTTGGTGATCGGTATGCAGCAATTTATTTTGATGATTCAGATGTTGAGGTGAATGTTGAACAATTTGGACAGCATGAATGGAATTATACACGCTTTAAAGTACTCGGCGATATCCGCCAAGCTTCTGTCGATTGGGCATATGAACATAATTCTCACTACTTTGTTGCCGATTGTGATAATTTTATTTATCCAGAAACTCTTGAGACCATGCTCACAACCAATCTCCCGATTGTAGCCCCTATGCTACACTGCTATTCACAAAAATATTATTCCAATTATCATGATATTGTTGATGCGAATGGTTACTACACACCATCAGTACTTTATTACGACATACTTGATCAGAATATTATGGGCATTATTGAAGTAGACGTTGTTCATTGCACCTATTTTATTCGGCATGAATTGCTGCAACTGATGCGTTATGATGATGAATCCGCTCGGTATGAATATGTTATTTTTAGCGATAATGCGCGCAAACACAATATCCCGCAATATATCGACAATCGCGTCATTTACGGATATATTTCATTTGCAGAAAACAATGAGGAGTTCGAAAACGAACCCTTTCTTGGTCACTTTGATCCTCGAATATGATAAATATCACAACAAGGTTTTAATCATGCAGAAATTACGCATCGGCGTCCTGATGGGCGGCAAATCTCTTGAAAAAGAGGTCTCATTCAATTCAGGAAGAACAGTGTGCGATCACATTGATACCACACAATATGATGCGATTCCACTCTTTCATTCAGAATCAAAAATATATCTTTTACCCTGGCATTTTTTACATCGCGGCAAAACTACCGATTTTGAATATAGACTTGCCGGAGAGGCGCAACACATTGCATGGGATGACCTGCAACAATACGTCGATTTTATCTACATAGCAGAGCATGGGTGCTATGCAGAAGATGGCACTTTACAAGGTTTTTTGGCATTATTGCGTATCCCTTATTTCGGCTCGGGCATTCTTGCAAGTGCATTGCGTGCTGATAAAAATATTCATAAAATAATTCTCAATGATGCAGGCATTGCAGTCCCGCGCTATATCACTATTGAACCATATGAAATAGATCATTTTGAAAAATATCAAACCAGCATCCTTCATAAACTGGATACCATTGTTGGAACAGATAGTTACATAGTAAAACCGTATAATGAAGGATCAAGCCTGGGCATTTCCGTTGCCAATAACCAGAATCTTGAAACAGCTTTAAAAAAGGCTTACTCTATCGAACCGGATAAAAAAAAGCGGGTAATTGTTGAAGAAAAAATTATCGGCATGGAATTCACCTGCATCGTATTAACCGATAATACCACCGGTGAATTTTTTGCATTACCCCCAACTGAAAGCGTTACCGATCCTGCAGTCGGATTTTTTGATTATGAACAAAAATATATGCCAGGGCGTGGTATCAAACGCACTCCTGCGCGATGCAGCGCAGAAACAATCAAACACATTCAAGAAACCTGCATTGCGGTCATGCACGTGCTTGGTTTTACCATAATGAGCCGTATTGATGGATTTGTAACACCAGAAGGAAAAGTTGTCATCATTGATCCTAATACTTTTTCCGGCATGGCTCCTTCAAGCTATATTTTTAATCAAGCAGCAGAAATTGATATGAGTCCTTCTCAACTTATTAGTCACTTACTGACGACTGCACTACAACAGTACAACCTCATACAGAAAGAATAAACTCCTATGATCACAGAAAAAATTCGCGTTGCTGTTTTACTCGGCGGCGCATCAAACGAAAAAGAAACATCACTCGATTCTGGACGTAATGTATTTTATAAACTCTCACCACATAAATATGATGCAATTGCCCTTTTTGTGAGCAGCTCTTTAGAATTATATAAGCTCACTCAATCGCAGCTTGTTCGTAATTCAACTCAAGAAATTGTTGAACTATTGCAAGATTCACAAAAAATAAAATGGTCAGATTTGCCAACGATTGCTGATTTTGTATTTAATGCGTTGCATGGTGGAGAAGGTGAAAATGGATCGGTGCAGGGTGCATTGGAAATGCTTGGCATTGCTTATAATGGCTCATCGGTTCTTGCGAGCGCGCTGTGCATGAATAAGTATAAAACCAATCAGTTGCTTGCAATGAACGGTTTTGATGTGCCGAAACATGTGTATATAACAAAACAGGAATGGAAGAACCCTTCGATACATTTTTCTATCCCCAGCTTCGCTGCTCTTCGCCCGGGTCCCCGTGTAGAACATAGTGAAACATGGGGTAAGAATAACACGCAGGGCGAACGGGAAGATAATATTTTCAAAGGTGAAGACTCTGTCTCTTCCTCCCGATTTAAATGTGATCCCTCACCGTTCGCCCTGAGTGTTTTCCATAGCCTTGCGAAGGAAAATGTATCGAAGGGTTCTAAACTTGAAAACCCTCTCATCATCAAACCGCATGATGATGGTTGCAGCGTCATGGTACAAAAAGCTACCGATTATACCGCATTAATGACAGCGATAGATGTCATTATGCAAAATAAAGATGCAGTTCTTATTGAAGAATGTATTACTGGCATGGAACTGACCGTCGGAGTAATTGGTAACGATGTTGCCCGTGCATTGCCACCAAGCCAAGCAATTAGCGCACATGGCATACTTTCAATTGAAGAAAAATTTCTGCCTGGAGCCGGCGAAAATCAAACCCCTGCACCATTGCCAATCGCAACACTTCGTTTTGTGCAAGATATCATGGAACGTGCATATACAACACTACAATGCAAGGGATATGTACGCATCGATTGTTTTTATCAAAGCGCAGAAATAAGCCCGACATGCAAAGAGCGCGTGGTGATTTTAGAAATAAATACGTTACCAGGATTAACACCGGCAACATGCCTTTTCCACCAAGCAGCAGAAATTGGCCTTAAGCCAATGGAGTTTATCGATTTAATCATTACATTAGGATTTGAAGAGCATAAACCAGATTTTAAACATAAAGAGTTATTCCAACATGCCGCTCTTTCTGATCTTTTTTCTTCGTGCAACCACTCTATGGCCCAGCAATAGCCCCGCATAGTAAGTATTCTCTTGGTTCGTAACAAAAAAGTAACTGGATTGCTTACAAATCTGTTACTTTTTTGTTACAATATTATTAGAAATCATCAATTTGAAATAAAAGACCATGTCTAAATTAATACAAGTAAGTGATAAAACTTATTCAAAGTTGGATAAAATAACTAAAAGTACCGCCCTCTCTATGCAAGAAGTAATGGATAAAGCTGTAGAAAATTTAGACAGAGAAATGATACTCAAGCAAGCAAATGAAACTTATGCAGCTATAAAAAAAGACCAAAAACTCTGGCAAGAAGAGCAAGAAGAATTGGCATTATGAGATGCAATGCAACATTAGAAGATGGGCTTGAGACTGAATGACAAGCTTATGCACTTCTTCTATTCCTCAAATAATAATAGGTCAACTTAACCCCCTCAGCAATAATCAGATTAAACATGATCACGCCAACCAACCACGGCGCGTGTTCCCAAAAATATGAATATGAATAAAAGGCAGAATAGATTATTCTGCCTTTTATTCATGCCAAAAACTACCCCCACAAATGACAAATAGAATCCACTATCGTCAAATCGCTTTATTAAAACGGTTTTTTCATTTAAATTAAAAGAGACTATCGTATATTTTTAGCAATTTTACCCAATAGTGGAATCTTACATATGAAAAATTCATTGATAAAAACTCTATTTCTATTTTTATTTATCTTGCTCAATACATTCCAAACTTCCTCCCCAATGATTGCCAAACGCTTAACACAAGGCTGCTCTCTTGAAGATGTAAAATCGTTGCTGTATGGCGGTAACAATATTAATAAACGCTATGCAGGTTATGCACCTTTACATATTGCATGCCAACAAGAAAATAGAGATCTTGTGCAAACGTTGCTTTGGAGATCTAGTCTCGATATTAATGCTATGAGCAAGGACGGTGAAACAGCTCTCCATATTGTTACAAACACAATAAGCGAAAAAAGTATCGCAATTGCACAATTGCTTATCTCAGATCCAAGAATAGAAATCAATAAGCCCAATGCTGACGGCAACAGTTGCCTACATCTTGCATGCATTCGCGACAATTCAGAAATAATTAAAAAACTGCTTACGCATAACGACATTGACACATACAGCGAAAGTGGTTTGAGAAATACACTTATTGAATTAGTATCTGATCGTCGTAATCCTGACTGTATGATTATGCTATTACGGCATACTCCCTCTCTTGTTGCACACCCACAAAATTTAACCCTATACTGTATATTTAAACTATTATTTTCTCTTCCTTCTGAAAAAATAGATGGGTACTTACCCGATCTACCTGAAGAGTGCTTTTTTGAAGCAGATTGTAATCGCAACAACTTTTTACACTATGCATGCTTCCATAACAAATGTATCGATTTTATACTTGATGAATACACAAGTAATAATGAATTAGATCTTATTAACCAGGGAAATATTAACGGCAATACACCACTTCACCTTTGTCTATGCCGTCACAAAACCGCGACTCCACGCATCATTGATAATGAATCAATCAAAAAACTACTTGATAGCGGAGCAAGTTCTATTATACAAAACCATAATGGATGTACACCTTTTTTAAACAGTTATTGTGCAGATATTGATCAACTGAATCAGGAAAATATAGACCAGCTAACTTGCAATGATAGCAATGGAAATACTCACTTACACCTTTGTGCAACGGCATCTTCTCGGCAGTTAGAAGGTCATATAAAATTCCTTATCACACAAAGAAAATTATCGATATGGGAAAAAAATAACATGGGTCAGATTGCCACCCATATTGCATATGACTTCTATAGCTCGTTTGATAACATCGAGGAATTTGATAACACCAAAGAAGAAATCGAAATTTCGCGAAAGCATTCTCTAGAAACCTTGCATAAACTTTCGCGTGCTGCAGCAGAACATGCAAGCTATGCAACATTTCAAGAAATAATGAAAGATTTATTACCGGAAATTCGGCAATTGATCGCGCACTATTATCACGCTCTTAATCACGCACACTTTCTATTTCTGAAATAATAATAGGTCAACTTAACCCCTTCAGCAATAATCAGATTGAACATAATCACGCCAACCAACCACGGCGCATGTTCCCATTGGGGAGACGTAAACATAAATACTTTATGCCCAAGAGTAGTGAACGGTAAAATAAGCGCGGTTAACACCACAAATGACGATAACCCAATCAACAAATTAGATGGTCGGTGTGCTCTAAAAAATAACATCGGAGCACGGAATAAGAAGATAAAGATGACTTCAGAAATGGTGCTCGTGATAAACCAACTTGTTTGTAATGTTTCAGGAAAGTGTGACCGAAATACTAAGAATATGGTGATATCTGCAATAAACATAATAGTACCAAAAAGTACAATTAAAATTGCCGCGTCCGTCATATCATACGTAACTGGCCGGGCTACTTCTTCTGGGCTGACATTATCAGTAGAAATTGCAATCATCGGCAAATCAGTCAGTAGATTTAAAAATAAAAGCTGCATCGGTAGCATCGGTGGATAATTCACTAATAATGATGCCACTGCCAGCGCGTAAAAATGGCCAAAACTTGGCGCATTAGTCATTTTTGTATATTTGAGCGTATTAACAATCGTGCGTCGCCCTTCTTCAATACCCAAAATTACCGAACTTAAACTTTTACGGAGCAAAATAATTTCAGCAGCTTCACGCGCAACGGAAGCAGCGTCATTCACGGCAAAACTGACATGCGCCATTTTCAACGCGGGAGCGTCATTGATCCCATCTCCCATGTATCCCACCGAATATTTTTCTTTGAGATGTTTAATAATTTCATATTTTTGTTCAGGATTGACGCGCGCAAAAACTGAACGATTATGCGCTAAAAATATCTTCTCTTTTTCTGTTGCTTTTTCAAAATCTGCACCGAGCACCACATTATCACTGTTTTCTTCCAACCCTAGCTGCTTTGCAATGGTAAAACAGACATTCTTGCTATCACCACTCAATATTTTTATCTGAATGCCTAATGATTCTGCCTTTTTGACCGTCGTCAGTGCCGTGCTTTTCAGTGGATCTTGGAATGCAATTAATCCGATAGTTTCATAATCATGATCATCTACGGCAATGTCGTACATTGCCGGATCATAGGCAGTTATATTTTTTGTTGCGATAGCTAAAATACGATTCCCTTTTGATTCTTCTCCATCAATCCATGATTGTATTGTTGCTCTTTGAGCATCATCTAAAAAAGGACATTTTTGAACAACAATTTCCGGCGAACCTTTCAAAATCAGTGTGTGGACATCTTCCTTGTGGACTAATGCCATGCTTTGCCGTGTTTGGGGGGTGAAAGGAACTTCTTTAAGTAATGTGTGTTTTTCAATGTGTTGTGTATGCTCAGGTGTTAATTTTTTTTGTAACGCCAAATCAAACCCTTTGATAGAACTTTCTTTAGTCGCTGTTGCAATAGGTGAAGAAAGAACTGCATACATAAGCGTTGCATCAGGATCGGTGCCGTAAATATTATCAACCGTCAGTGCATTTTCAGTTAATGTTCCCGTCTTATCAGTGCAAAAAACTTCAATAGATCCCAAATCACCAATAGCCGATAATCGTTTGACAATCACGTTGTTTTTTTTCAAAGTTGATGCACCCTGCGATAAGCAAAACGTAATAACCATCGGCAAGCCTTCAGGAATTGCGGTGATAGTAAGCGCTGCAGCAAATAGAAAGAAATCAACAAAGTTGAGTTCTCCCTTGTGCATAATAATGTGAATCAGGGCCATGAGTAACAAACTAAAAAAAATAAGATATATGGTGAATTTTGCAATTGAAACAGAACCTTTTTCTAAACTGCTTTTAGCCACCACTTGATTGGTCAATGTTGCAAGAGTTCCTAACGCAGTATGCGATCCGGTTCCAATAACAACGGCTACGCCTTTGCCCTGGGTTACCACCGTACCAGTAAATCCAATATTTTCCGCTTTATACATATCAGTGACTGCCTGCGTTGCATCAGCAATTTTGACCACTGCAACCGATTCGCCCGTCAAACTTGATTCATCAACATTGAGATTATGAACTTCTATAAAACGACAATCGGCGGGAATAACATCTCCTGCAGATAAAATCATAATGTCGCCCGGAACTAACTGATTGATATCAACATTGCTTTCCTGCCCGTCGCGCTTGACTGTTACTTGTGACATTAAACATTTTTTTAATGCTTGCATGGCCGTATTGCTACGATACTCCTGAAAAAATCCAATACCAACGTTTACCGCAATAATCAAAAAAATAATGATACATTCTGCAATTTTGCCCGTGACCAAGTAGGCAATGCCAATAACAAAAAAGATGCACATAAAAGGACTGAGTAATTGTCCTTTGAGTACATCAAACCAAGTAATATCAACTTCTTTAATTTCATTAAGACCGTATATTTGTAAGCGATTATTTACGTCTTGCTGCGCAAGACCTGTAAGGCTTGATTGCACGTCTTGCAAGGCATTTTCGACCGATAACGCGGTATAAAAAGAAAATTTTTTATTTTCCATTTTTTGATTCCTTTTTTTGTAGTCAGTGTAAGGAATCTACCAAAGACGATGCAAGGTTTGATAAAAAGGTTACTTTCTGCAATTAATTCAATGTGCATTTTTCTTGACTTTTATGATGAACTTTATACACTGATGACACATAATTATTTGATATCTATTATGCATATGGGGACTTTTTTTGATGAATATATTACAAAAAATAACAATCTTTTTTTTATGCTTACTGAATATAACGGGGATGGTCTTTTGCATGGAATCTGCATCAATGCTCGTAGAGGCATCCTTTTTTCACAACATTGGACAAACGTGGAAATCAGCCGAGGATCTTTTCGGGGAAAGTAAAACTTTTCTGCCACTCGAAAGAAATGGATGTTGCCAATTCTGGAATGAAGAAGATAAATATTGGGTGCAGCCCGTAGACCCTTGTAATAATATCTTTACGGGTAAAGCCCTGCAAATCGCACGGCCAAGCGATTCCGTATTGTCACAGACAGCATTGGAATCCGCCATTTTTAATACCGTAGTTGGAATAAACGATAAATTTTATCTACTTAAAAACACCAATGCCGGATACAACAAACCTATCGTTCCATACAACAAAATTAATCACGCAATTCCTACTTTTTATTCAACAGAAGACCAACAATGCAAACTAATTCTCCCCAAGAACAAATTCGCAAACAGTGAAAATACGCACGATTTTTCCGGCGAATCAGTATTACAAGGAATTTTACGTGAACATTTTGGTAATAGGCTCTTAATTGATATCTACAAGGAAAGTGCCCACACAGAGACTATTAGTATGGTGGTCGAGGGTTCAGTTTATGCTTCCATTACTACAGCATTGAAACAAACACCGGACAAACCTGTTTTTGCGGTATATCGCGTAAATAATTCGGAACAACTAGTTATTATTAAAATTACCCAAGATACTAATCAGTTAGCAGAAAAGACCGACCCAACAGAAAACATCATTACACAAATATCCCATCATCAATATGAACCGAAGGAACTTCGAAGTTGGCAAGAAATACAACGATACCCGGCAATAAGCAGCAAATATGTAGGTGAGAACATAAAGCGTAACTCAATCTATCAAATAAAATTTAATGTAGCGGGCATCCTGTTTACCCGATTTGTAGCCGCTTCTTATCCTGGAGCAAAGGTGCGAATAGAGATTAAAGATATTATTCCAGATGCACTTGTTACCTTTACGACACCCAGAGAAAAACCCGCTCTATTAACTGCTTTAGAATATATAGCCAACAAAAAAAACAAAAAAACAAAAGATACTCATTCTCCAACAAAAAACCTAAAAGATATTATCAATAATCTTCTCGGTTATAAGATTGAAAAAACGCAAGATTTATCATTTAGAGTTTTAAATGAATCCGATATTAATAAATTGTTCTTACCAACCTTTAAAGGCTATTTTGACACAACGTCTGATGAGCCCATTATCCACATAACGCAAAATGATGAAACTATATCGCTTGAACTAGAAAAAAATAAATCTGATGACAATATTAAGAACTACACAAAATACATAGCTCTAAAAGGAGTAAATGGAGGTGCAGTATTGATCGTTGAACGCATAGAGAAAGGTACCCCAACAACTACTGATCAGCCACAATCAGCTGAAACTGGACCAGACATATTTCCTCAAAAACCCTTTATCTCAGCTGAGAAACGATTTGAACAATTCAAACATTTTACACAATTCTTAAGAAACCATCCCTTTCATATAGCTGGTGGCTTTCTGGGACTTGGAGTCGGTGCTTTTCTGTTGTATTATTTTATGCACTCTCCAACCACTACGAATTAAATATTTAGAACAAATAAGTTAAGGAGATATTTGAGGAGTAAAAACTCTCACATATCTCCTTAACTTATTTGTTGAAAATCCTGCCATTTCAAAACAAAAACGAGTACCCTCTTCACACCTGTGCTCATTTATCGTAAAATACATCAATTCAATCTATCAGCAACTATATTCTGGAGAGTAATGAAGAAAATATATTATACGCTACCCCTGCTCCTTGGCATATTCCAATCCCATTGCGGAGACATGGAGCATGAGAAAAAAACCGTACCGATCTCCAATCTTTATAAAGCAATCAAGCAAAATTCAGTTGAAAAAGTAAGAGAAATAATCCCATACATTGATAATATTAATCAGCCATATCGCTTAAAAAAAGCATACTACGTAACTCCACTTGAATATGCATGTAATTTACATCAACACCAGCAACAATCTTTGCCTATTATAAACGAGTTTCTTAACCATCCAAAAATTGAAATCGTTTCCGCTGTTCATCTGGCATGCAAAAACAATCATCAAACAATAATACAAATCTTTCTAGAAAAATTTCCTCAATGCCTTGCACTAGCCGATGAATTCGGCACCACTGGATTTCATGTGGCGGCAAGATATGCAAGTATCAGAATCTTCCGATATTGCTTCAACAAAGCAACAGATGAAAATATTATTGCAAAAATCCGCAATGGAAATACAGTTGCTCATGAGGTTTGTATTGGCCTATACTATCGAACAAGCTCATATAAAGCACTCAAATTATTGTTACTTAGAAAGGCAGATTTTGTTACAGAAAATGATTATGGAACATCTCCTTTAGATATTTATTTCAGAAATCCTGATAATAATACGCCGCAAAGCGGCGATATTTTCAAACAGACATTTCCACAACATCTATCATATTGTGGACTTTTTGAGGCCTTTTCACAACGTGGCCTTTTGCCAGAAATACAGAACCACATATTTTATCTCTATTATGCTCTTATCAATAATGCTGCCATACGCATATCAAAAGATAAAATAAGCTTACTTTTTTTGATTAATAAACCTGAACACATTGATCTCCTTTTTCATCTGATCCAAAAATAAAAAGAGAAATCATTTGATTCGCCCACTCTTCACACTCGGGCTCATTTATCGTAAAATACATCAGTTTGATTTATCAGCACTTATCTTTTGGAGAGTTTATGAAAAATATCGCTTTTTTTATTGGTCTTCTATTCTTGAGCATATTCCAAAACTCTTATGGCATGATTGCACAATGCATTGTCCTCAACAAGCACCCTCTTGCTGAAATCCATAAACTCATTGCTCAAGGCCATGATGTTAACGCCCTTTATCCCCAAAAAGAATACAAATCCAGCACGTATGGCGGATGTACTCCTTTGGAAATTGCATGCAAAAAAGGTGATGTTGGACTAGTAAAACTTTTTCTCAGCATGCCCAAAGCAAAAATTCATGATTCTTTTTTTCTTCATTCTGTTATTCCACAATGCAAAAATCAAAACCATCATGATATTGCCTGCTTACTTGTTGCAGATCACCGAATAAATGTTAACACACAAAATAAAGATGGAGACAGCGCTTTGCACATTGCATCATTTTGTAACAGCACACAAATTGCTACAGCACTTCTTAAACGGAAAGATATAGATCCAACGATAAAAAATAGTGATCACAAATCGCCGATGCTTATTGCTTGCACCAAAGGGCATGCTGACATAATAACTGTTCTGCTTAATTATGATCCTGCTCTTATTCATGAGAAAAATCGCTACGGTTCTGATCTCTTTCAAATAACCCTAATAAATAATCGTAAAAAAGCAGCAACAGCTTTACTCAAACACCCTGGGGTCGATGTTTTTACTCGCGATAGCGATAGCAACACTCCATTGCATTGGGCATGCAGTTATGACAATGAAGAGGTTATTGATTTTATTCTTAATCAATACCAAGAAGAAAATCAGATGGAAGAAATCAATGCACAAAATGAGCAAGGAAACACACCACTCCATGCCTGCATGAAATCACGAGATGGACGGAGCTGTCGTCAATTAAATAATTCATGTATCAAAAAATTACTTGATGCGGGAGCAAAAACTCTTATACGAAATGGGAAACAAAACACTCCTCTTGAGCTTTGTTATTTTCCAATACGGGATAATATGGGAAATGTTATTGCTCTTGATGAAGAAAATTTACAGCGAATGATCAAAAGTACTGATGAAAATGGAAACAATCACTTACACCTTCATGCAGCAAAAAAAATCGTTTCTTTTGAATCAGATCCTTTTGAAAGAACAATCTCAAGTGACGAATCAGTCAGCTACATAGATTTTCTTGTCTCGCAGGGTTTATCGGTATGGAAAAGAAATAAAGAAGGCAAGAATGCCCAAGACATTGCACGCGAAAGATGCGCTTTACAAGAGATGGTTTTTAAAGCATCAGTTCCGGATAACTTACCAGCAATTATGGATTCATTAACAGAGAGAGAATTGACATTGACATATATAATGAATTGCATGCGAATGAATTCTCACCGTGAAAAAATCATGCACAGTATTTTACGCCATACGTGTGCCGATATTAGCTGTGCGGTATTTAAAAAAATAATTGGAGAGCTTTTGCCGGAACTACAAGGATACATCATGTTTTATTATTATATTCTTAACATTGAAACGATAATTGCACGCAAATTTAATAATTCTGATAATTATAGTCATGGTTCTATTTCAACTAAAAATACGATAAAACGGCTTCTCATTCACGCTCGAGAGCCTCATCTGCTATGGGGTGATAAAAAAGTTTAATTATTTAATTATCATAGTCTTCATCATCATTTTTAGAATCCCACTCAGTCAACGTTGATTCTAAAGACTTCAAATAAGCGATATCATCGGAAGTATCTTTTTTTATTTTAAGTTTCAAGAGGGCCTGCGCTTCCTGCAGTTTAGTTACTTGAAACTTGGACGTTAATTTCGAATTATTCATATTTATCCGCTATTCCTCAAAAATTTCATTTATCTGTTCCAAATCCTGCCATTTTAAAACAGAAACGAGCGTACGGTTTTGACTTTCTGAACCAGTATAAACACAATAGCTACGCCCTGCCTCTGTCCCCGCCAATTCCGACCAATAATGAAGTTCTTCAAAGTAATCTTCGGTAATCGTTTGACCTGATTTAATTTCCACAGGGAATAATTTACCACCATGACCGATGATACAATCAACTTCATGCCCAATTTTATCGCGCCAGAAATAGTAATGTGGAATACGACCACGATTATATCGCATTTTCATGAGTTCAGAAATTATGAATGATTCAAATAATCCACCACGTAAATAGTGAGTGGCAACCTGTTTTGCGCTTTCAAGTTCTAGTAAAAAACTGGCAATACCCGTATCATAAAAATACAATTTTGATGTTTTTACCAAACGCTTGCTGAAATTCTTAAAATGCGGTTGCAAAAGAAAGATGATATAACTTTGTTCTAAAATTGAAATCCAGGAGTTTGCTGTGGTAACACTAATGCCACAATCGTTGGCCAAAGAGCTGACATTCAACAGCTGCCCAATCCGTCCAGCACACAATTTCATAAATAATTGAAATGTCGATAAATCTGATACGTTTTTAATTTGCCGCACATCTCGTTCGATGTAAGTATTGATATAATTTGGATACCAATCTGCCGGATCAAGATTTTTTGCGTATAAACGTGGATACGATCCTTGAAAAATCATACTGTTACTATCTGAAGGCAAAAGATCTGCTCTCTTGAGCTCTGATAAGGCTAGAGGAAGTAGCGTAAGAATTGCAACACGCCCTGCAAGCGTTTGCGTAATCGCCTCATTAAGCAGAAAATTTTGCGAACTAATTATCACAAAAAAGCCATGCTTTTTGCTCCTATCCACTTCTGTCTGAATATATGATAGCAATCGTGGTGCATGCTGAATTTCATCAAGAATAACTCCATAATCGTTATTATGCTGAGCTAAAAATGCCCGCGGATCAGAATTGGCAAGTTCACGAGCATCAAAATCCTCCAATGATACGTATTTATAATTAGGAAACGTCTCCTGAGATAGAGTTGTTTTGCCGGATTGGCGCGGCCCTAGAACAGCAACAACGGGAAATTGTTGAGCCATTTGCCTCAGTTTGGGCTCTAAGTCTCTTTTAATCATAAAATCCTTTCATTTTGGGGACATATGGACAAATTTACTTTTAAAAAGTTAATTTGTCCACTTTTTTAGTTTAGCGCGATCAGATCGCAATTTTCGTTATCACTTTTTTGTAAAATTTCCCGCAAACCCTTCTTTTTCCCTCATTTCTGCTCATATACCACCTAAAAATTGTTGCACTATTGTGATAAGCTCCGGCATACTCAGGACAATAAAAAAAGGAGTTCTTCATGAGTAGAAAAATCGTGGTAGCAACGGCCCTTTTCATTGCACTAGGATGTATACTTATGTCATGCAAATCATTAGTTACTTATAACTCAAAACGTAATTTTGATGTTACTCCTGAACCCAAAGGGGATATTATGTCTTCTAAAAAATCCGAAGCAAAAAATATTTTTGTCATACAAAAACATGATGCAAGTCACCTTCATTATGATTTTCGTCTGGAAATTAATGGTGCGCTCAAATCATGGGCAGTCCCGAAAGGCCCTTCAACAGATCCTCAAGTTAAACGTTTAGCAATGGAAACAGAAGATCATCCAATGGAATATGCAACCTTTGAAGGAGTAATTCCCGAAGGTGAATACGGCGCAGGGCCAGTGATCGTGTGGGATCATGGAACATTCGATAACATTAAAGAGCAAAATGGCAAAACAATCCCACTTAATCAATGTTATGAAAATGGACAGATTGAAGTTGATCTGCACGGAAAAAAACTGAATGGTGGTTACGCGCTCATTCGTACACCAATGGATAATGATGATAAAAAAAAATGGCTACTCATTAAAATGCGCGATCAATATGCTGATGCGCGTCGCAACCCTGTCAACAGCCAACCAGAATCGGTCATTTCAGGTAAAACGATTGAAAATCTTGCTACATCCAAAAAAAAACTAAAAAAATGAAGTTATCGCAAAAAAAACCCGTAGTTGAAATCACCAATCCTGATAAAATTTTGTTCGGCAAATCAGGTCTAACCAAACAAGATTTGGTTTCATATTATCAAACAATTGCTCCGTTCATGATGCCATATGTCAAAAATCGTCTTGTCTCAATGCAACGCTTTCCACAAGGAATTAATGGCGAAATTTTTTTTCAAAAAAATGCTGGCGATTACTTCCCTGCATGGATTACGCGCGTTCCCGTTGCAAGGCACAATGGCGATATGGTTAATTACGTGGTGATTGATAAACCTGAAACGCTCGTGTATCTGGCAAACCAAGTGTGCGTACCACACGTATGGCTCAGCACACAAGACAATCTCAATAAACCCGATCGCATGATTTTTGATCTTGACCCGGCAAACACACTTACTTTTGCCGATATTCAGTTGGTAGCACAAAAATTGAAACATCTATTAGATCAGCTTGACCTTCCTTCTTTTTACATGCTCACGGGTTCTCGTGGCGCGCATATTGTTGTACCTCTCAAACGTGTTGGCACCTTTGAGCAAGTAGCAGCATTTGCACACGATGTTGCAAAAATACTCGCGCACCAATTTCCAAAACTTATTACCGTTGATATGCAAAAAGCAAAACGCGGCAAGCGCGTATTTATCGATTGGTTGCGTAATGGTTTTGGCGCTACTGCAGTTCCTGCCTATGCCGTGCGTGCACATGAAGGAGCGCCTGTTGCAATGCCGGTAACATGGCAAGAATTACAAAAAAAAGGAATGTCTTCACAAAAATATACCATTAAAAATGCAATGAAACGTATTAGTAAAGTTGGTGATTTGTGGCATGATATCGATAAATCGGCAGTGACGTTGACCAAGGCGAGGAAGAAGCTAAATAAGGCGCTTGATCCTTCAACAAGTTCAGGATGAGCGCCGGAATAAAAACATTTGATTAATGATCAAGATAGGCTCTTATGACGAATTCAGAAAATTTATAACTTCAAATAACTTTGCGCTCATCCTGAACTTGTTGAAGGATTAAGCGCAAATAAAAAAAAGGAACATTATGATGATAATTATTCTTGCAACAATTGGCCTGATCATTTCTATCTACGGCATTACCGTAGAACGTAAATTGCAACAAGATGCGCAATATAAAGCTGCATGTGATATTTCTGATACTATTTCATGCACGCGACCATTTTTAAGCCCTTATGGAAAAATACTCGGCATTTCAAACATTTGGGCATCGGCACTCTACTATCTTATTATTCTTGCAGCTACGCTACTTAATCAACCTCAATTGGTCATGGTAATCACGAGCGTAGGATTGGTGGTAACCATCGTATTTGCATATATTTTGTACTTCAAGGTTAAATCTTTGTGCTTAATTTGTACCTCTCTTTATATCGTTAATATAGCTCTTGCACTGGCTTGTTATTTTCCACTAGAGTAATACGCGTTAATACTACAATTTCAAAAAAAGGATACGTATGAAAAAAATGATAATTCATGCAATGATAAGTGCATTATGTATTGCGCCGTCTACTATAAATGCGAGCGAATCACCTCACTCGGGAGCGAATTCTGAAGCTACTTCGCCATTTGCTACACAGCACAAAACCACACCTTTCAACTCACCTCCCCATTCTCCAGGAGGTTCAAGACAACAAGATACTCCTCTAGTACACGTAGCTGCCATTAAACAGTTGACTCATCAAGAAAAAAAGAAACAACACGAATCACATGATCAAGCAGCAGTTGAAAAATTCGCAGCTAACCTAACTCAACAAAACCCACACCTTGAAGAACAGTTTAATATCGACAAGGGGCTTAATATGTTATACTCAGATACAGAGCTCGGCTCAGACCATACTCCAACACATTCAATACTGCCCCACGTCACCGCAACGCACCGTGATGGATCACCAGTTTCAGGAATAACTGCCACATCAGCTCATACGCCACCGGCAACTCCACGACATGAAAAGCATGAAACGCCCCATATTTCTGGTTTTGCTTCAGGAGCACATGGTGCGCATTCAGCTACAGGCACACACGAAAAACCTACCGTTAAAGCAGCTCACCACGATAGCACTCTTGCTGAAAATCTCAAGGGCCATCTCTCCAAGGCAGAAACCGCCATCGAGCATGGCGTATCGAAAGTAGAAGACAAGATTAAAAAAAATAAAGATAAAGGTCATGATAAGCCATCGAAAAAAGATGCTTCGCACAAAGATAAGTCAGTTGTTACTACGATAAAAGATGAAGCTCACAAAGTCGAAACTACTTTCAAAGAAGAAACTGAAAAAATTGAAAAAAATATCTCTGGAGCAGAAAAAAAAGTTGTAGGTGAAATCAAAATTGCAGTCACCGATGTAAAAGATACAGTGTCAGATGCCAAAACAGCAGAAGGTACATTATCTTGGTGGCAAAAAAATGCATCTTCCTTAAAAATTGCCGGCGTAGGTGTGAGTATTGCTGCATTGATTGCACTCCTTTATCATTTTAATAAGCTGCCAGCAGGAATGATGCAAAAACTTGATAGCTATCTATCATCATTTTTGACAAAAAGTACCAGTACAATACACAAATAAGCTTGATGATTTTGCTTTGAAGAGGTAATATTTAATGCGTTTAGAATTCGTTACATATTACCTCTTCAACCAAAACACCCATGAACAATAAAATAATACTTACCATTATCCTTCTCTCATTACCAACCCACTCATCTTGCATGGAGTGGTTCAGGGTAACATCAAAACCGACTACACCTACAATACCACCACGAAAACAAGAAGAAATGCTCAAAAAGCAAATGCAAGAACAAGCAGAAAAAGCCAAACAAGAAAAACAACAGCAAGAACAAGCAGAAAAGGCCAAACAAGAAAAACAACAGCAAGAACGAAAAGATTCCGCTTATGATAGATTATTGATTCAAGGCTCATCCGTCTCACTGCCTCCCGTAATCTCACTGTCAGAAAAATCCCATAAAGAGAATATCTTCAATAGCGATGATCATACAAAAGAACGATCACCTCTTATAATGTTTCACCCTACCTGCGCCGATTCTTTTAGCCGGATTAAGCGATTAATACCTGATACCATGGAAAATAATTTTTCCATCCAAACATTTTCCCAAGAAACTAATCATTCTTTTTCTGCAGAACATATTCAAACAATGTTGGCCATTTTTAAACAAAATCCACTTATTACTACTATTTTTGCAACAATGCACTCGCCACAAGAAACCTTTTCCATCAATAAAACTCTTTTGGATGCATTGATACAATTATGCTTTACTCTTAATCAATCAACCACCCAACAACAGAAAAACAATGCGATCACAGAAGAACTTTCTCAAGAATATATGTTACACAATCATATAACTGCTAAGATTCAAAAAATTAACTATTATCAAAAAAGTTTCACTACTGATATCAATGTGCACGATGAGCTGGTGATCACGGATGAAGAAGCCTTCTTAAAAACGTATAATCAACAGACACCTATTATTCGCTTAGTCACACAACCAGGAGACATCGGAGTAATTCGTCACCTTCATATAGATGCCAAAAGAGCAAATGAAATTCAGTCAGAACCCGCATCATTTATTATAAAAACCAAAAATCAGGAATATTTCATTAAATATATTACGTGTGATAACAATTGCCAAAGCCTCGGGGAACCTATTCAAACCATTACAAAAATTAAATCTGCAGATGATAAATGCATGCATTCATTAAGCATTGATTTTAATGATATTGTTACCCTCCAAACGCAGGATGGAAAATCGATACCATTACAATGCACTAAAGAACAGTTTGCTATTATTTCAGCAACAAAGCAGCCTTTTTCAATTGGATTAGCAGGTCATTCTTCGTATACTATTGGTAAAATCAATTATAATAATGAAATCACTACTTTATCATTGTCAGAAACTGATGAAAATATTCAACCAGCTCAAAATCAAGAACTGCAACAACAAACACAATCTATTGAACGTATAAAAGATACTTTGCAGAGCCAACAAAAACAACGAGCAGAAAAAGAAAAAAAAGAACGAGAAAAGAGCAAAGAAACACATCGCAAATTTTGGGCATCTCCAGAAGAAAACCAACCGCCTCAAACAATCACACCACCTGCTCCAGCAACATCTTCTTATCAATCTCTCATTATTAACAGAATATCAGTAACACTGAGCCTCGCTGTAGTCACTGCCCTTGCGTATATGTATAAAGAACAGATGCTTCATATAACCCATAATTTTTTGGAAAAATATTTCACTCAATATTATCCTTCTCTTGCAAATATATTGCCATCTAAAGTAATCTCTGAGCTATGAAAATATTTTTAGATACTGCCAACATTGAGCACATCAAAAAATGGGCTCACACCGGACTCATCGATGGTGTAACCACCAACCCAACTCTTTTAAGCAAAGAAAATGGCAATCCATTAGAAACAGTTCTGACTATATGCGATCTACTGCCATTTGGAAGCATTAGCGTTGAAGTCACTGAAACAGATCCAGAGAGCGTGTATCTGCAAGCGCGTAAAATTGCTGCCCTCAGCCCTAATATCACCGTGAAAATTCCTTGTCATCCGCATTACTACTTAGCAATCAGAAAACTGATTGAAGAAGGAATTAAGCTCAATATCACCCTTATATTTTCTCTTTCACAAGCATTGATGATGGCAAAATTAGGAGTTGAATATATTTCTCCTTTTGTTGGACGAATTGATGATATCGGAGCTGATGGCATTGAATTAATTCATCATCTGCGGCACATGCTTGATTGGTATGGTTTTGAGACAGAATTGCTGGCCGCATCTATTCGCGATATCCCTCATTTTGAAAAAGTTATTATGGCTGGCGCCGACATTGTAACGGTACCGGTATCTGTATTTGAACAATCGCTTCATCATCAACTGACTGATAAAGGTATGGAACAGTTTGCGCAAGATTGGAAAAAACTTAACATTTCACGCTTTCCATAAAATGGATTTGCACCATTCAATTACGTAGAAAAATTTCTTTGATTTTTCTGAAAAAATGGGATAGCATTCATGCGACATTTAAACATTAAAAATAAGGGTCGTATAATGAATAAGACAGCAATATATTCCAGCCTTCTTTGGACAGTTCTAAATCCTTGCAATCCCATGTTCGCAGCAATGGCACCTTTACATCCCTGTGAAGCACCTCAATCACTTTCTGCAGCACAGTCTGGCACTTTTAAGCTTGATAGACATGGGTTTCCGATAATTGATAAAATGGAAATAGATACACCACCTATCAGCAAAAATTACAAGCAGCTTTATCTTGCCTTAAGTGGTAAAGAAGATACCCGTAAACCAACATCCGATAGCAGATCTATTCACAATATAATAGCCATTTACTCCGATAGAGAAACGTGGGTCAAAAACTTCACCCCTCGAAAAGATCTAAAAGACCGAGACGCCAATAGCTTTCTTTGCCGAGGAGGATACATAAAATTTAACTCCGATGAAAACTGTTACGAAATAGAAGAAGAAACTGGCGCTGATATAAAATTTAAAAACTTAACACCAACAATATGCCTGACGGAATCTCCATCAAAAAATAAACTTCATATCCCCTTTGATTCAACTACTGCACGACCAACCGAAAATTGCTTTCTTTTAGACAGGCGTACTGATAAATATCAGCCTGATGGCGACTATACTGGAGGCCTTTATTTTGTCACTGAAAAACTGATGGGCATATCACGCAATCCAATAACGGGCAATTCTTGTGTTTATAGAGCCAAGGAAATTATACCTCTTAATAAAGGTTACGCCATCACGTATGAATCTGAGGATGACAGCATAAAATCATTCATCGTCACCATACCAAAAGAACAATTTAGTGGCCTTATAGAACTTGATCCCACAACACACAAACCTACTCACCCACTCTATATACAAATAGAGCAAAATTCTACGCTGTATTTGCTTACTTTTGAATAACAATGCGCATCTTTTTCGTGACCAATAATTATACTCCTTATGCAGGCGGCGTTGTACAATCAATCGCCGCCATTACTGATGAACTGCGTAACCAAGGTCACGAAGTTTTTATTATCACCCTCAGCTTTTTGCATAATCATGCAGATGATCCGGCCTATGTTTTTCGCGTTGCATGCCCGATCAGATTTATGTACAAAAAAAATTACATGGCAATTCCCTGGCGACCTACCCACGCAATTGAACGATTAATTGCCCAGTATAAGCCTGATATTATTCATATGCATCATCCATTTTTACTCGGACTGAGCGCACTGCATGCTGCACGAAAATATGGCATTGCATGCGTATTCACCTATCACACCCTCTATGAGCAGTATGCCCATTATATACCACTCCCACGCACATACCTGCAACCGCTGATACAACGCATGGTTATGCAGTTTTGCAAAAAAGTTGATCTTATCATTGCACCAAGTAGCAGTATTAAAAAATACCTGATAACTCACCAGATTAAACGCCCAGTTGTTGTCATCCCAAGTCCATTGCGAAAAGCTTTTTTGGCCAATCCAACAACTATCATGGAAACAGAAACCTCTCGTCATTTTAATCTTCTTTTGGTAACTCGTTTTATGCCAGAAAAAAACATTCCATTCGTTTTTCAGGTCATGAAATTATTACCTGAAAAATTCAGACTGACACTCGTAGGATATGGTGCAGAATATGAAAAAATGCGCCAACTGGCATTTGAGACATTTCATTTTTCACCAGAGCGCATACGCTTTATCCACAAGCCATCGCAAGACACATTATTAGAACTGTATCGATCTTCAGATCTTTTTATTTTCCCTTCTCAGACAGATACCCAAGGCATTGTACTTGCTGAAAGCATGTCCCAAGGCATACCCATCATTGCACTCGATGGCCCCGGACAGCGCGATATTATTATTGATGGCATCAATGGCTTTATCATTGCAGATGCGCAGCAATGCGCGGATACAATCATTATGCTCGCTCATCAACCCTCCCTCCTTCAGCAGCTTTCAGAGCAAGCCGTTAAAACAGCGCAGCAATATCAGCCTCACCTGGTTGTTAAACAGTTGATTGATGCGTATAACTCTATTTGATTTTATCGGCTAAAATGCTACTATTATAAATACTTTTAGGACATATCATAACTTAATTAAAAAGTATTATAGGCAGTTTATGACAAATAAAATAATGACTTGTGGCATTCTTTTGGGATTATTGAGTGGATGCGGCGTGGTGCTTGGAGCGGAATTGGAGTCGCCTAAACCAAAAGCGCCGATAATGACGGTAAACCAGATTCTCGGGCAAAGAGAAAAAAAGAAGAATGAGCTTTTCGGCACTATAACGAATATTGAAGCAAGACCTGGTAAATATGACGATAATATCCTATTTTATCACATCGATATTACAACAGACAAACAAAACCTCACCATACAGATGCATCAGAATGCGATAAAACCTTTCAGTGAAAATACACCAGAGAAATCTTTCCAACTCCGCAATCAAGCTGATAAAATAAGTAAAATTGAATATTACCAAGTTGAAAACCAACGCAAACGAGAAGATTCTTGTTGTGTAGACAGCGAAGAGTTGAGACTAAGGCTTACGAATGCGTGGCATTTGTATGAAGACAATAAGCCCACTGCAGAACAACTAGCAGAACAAAAAAAACAGCAACAAGAACGAGAAGACGCGGAAGTAAAGAAAACCCTACAAGAGATTCAGGCACGACAACAGACACAACAAGATGAAGAAAGACAAAAAGCTCAAGAGGCTGCTGCTGAGAAAGCAAGAAAAGAAAAATATAGAGGCGAAAAAACCAAATTGCTCAATACAAATTTCGGCACGCCCGCGCAGATAACAGAAATTATAGCAGCTCATGAAGAAGAAATTACTCCGTATTCGACTCTTATTTTTGCATGTGATCTGACTGAAATTGTACCAGACAGTAAAACTCCAGGCTATGTTATAACACTTGGTTCTGTATTTAGAGAGCAATCGAATACGACTTATCTTGACGCCTGTCACCTCCATATATCACAAACAGATCTGAAATCCATTAGACAATGTATTACAGACAACAAAAGCATTCGAATTAAGAGTCCAGTAATTGACTCTCCTCTTTTTATCAAGCTATCTGACACAACAAAAGCTACTTTGCAGGATTTTTTCAAGCTTCAAAAAGCTGAGTCGACACCAAAGGAAATTACCGTTCCTGAAATAAATTTTCCCCCTACACAAAAGACCGTACAATCAACTGACCGAAAGAGATCCTCATCGTTCCTCAATAAGGATCTACCAAAAAAACTAAATCCTGAGTTCACTAAGAGAATGGTTCAATCGCATAATAATGTTGAGATACCACAAAAAGAGCTTGTCTTCCTTTCTGCACTTGATATCGATGATGATAACGCAGGAACAGAACAATTACCGGACGATGTTAAACCGTGGTCTCTTGCATCAATCACTTATGTTGGAAAAGGACAAAGTGGTGATTACTGGGACCTTGTTTTTGAAAGAGATTCGCAAAACAATGAAAGTCCAGAAAGTTGCCAGCTAACAACACATAGTGATAACTTGCACAAAATAGGCTTAAATATTCAGAAACACACATTCATTAATATAATGAATGAAGGAGCGCCCGAAGGCTCTTCAGACAAAATAATGAGTGTTCTTGTTGAACCTCAGATCAGAAATGCAATAATAAAACATCACGCCCTAACCTTTAATGATACGCAAGAAACTGAGAAATCGGCTCAAAAACTAGCAAACTTAATTAGTCTTTATACACCATTGAAGCAGCCAGCAATTAAAAAGAGAGATAGGAAGCAAGAAATTGTAAATCCTGAAGCAAATAAGTCGAAACTAGGCGAAGTTACAATTGCTAAAATGGATCTTCCTCTCAGTGTATCACTACAAACCTTCAAACTAGCATCATCAGTCCGCTATCAGGAGATTCTCGAACTGTGTCAAAAAGACGAGCTTCTATTGAGCAAATCTCCATTATCTGAACAATTTAATTGTACAATCACGCTCCATAATTCGACACAGAATGATCAGAACGAGCAGCAGCCACCGAAGCCCTATCGTATAACACTCGAGCATCTCAATTTTATCTATAATACCCACTTGAAAAAAATACGGAGTTTCGACCCCGAACTTATTCGTCTCAGCGTCACCATTCCTGCTAAAGAAATGGCACTGCTGACTATGCCTCAATTAGATGAAAAAAAAGGCACAAACCGCATTGAGCATGCTGAAGGTATACTCTCCCGACGTCAATCGTCCGATCACAACAATCTCGCGCAACAAAAAGAATTACAAGAACTCGAAAAGGATTTATCACATCTCGCAAATAATTTATCACAGAAAGAAGATGATTTATTAAAAGCACAAAAACAAATAAAAGAGATCGAGTTAAGAAAAAGTGAATTAGAAAACCAGAAACTGACATCTGGCAATTCTGAAGAAACTTCCGATGTTGCTTCACCCATTATTTCTATACCAGATCGTTCATCCAGCAATCGTACCGAAGCTATCTTCTGTATTCAGAAAAAAATGTCTGACCCCAAGGATAAGATGGAAAAAATAGAAGAAACAGATAATGAATATATTATAACGATTTTATGGGGTAACGAGACTATTTCTTTGCATATTGATAAAGAAACAATGCACAACATATTCATTCCAGCGGATGCAAAAAATATTGATCTTTTAATTACAAGAAAGGTCAATGGAATAACAAATTATCTCTGCATTAATCCTTCTTCTACATCAGAAGGCTGGCAAAAGTTTTGCGAAGCTCAAATTGTTCGTCAAAGTGACCAATCTGCAACCCAACCCCAAATAGAGTTTCCTCTATTCGATCGTCCAGGCTTTTATAAAAATTTAATTGGTCAAAAAAAACCGTCCGTATTTATTCCTGAAAATACACCCACAGCAAAATGCGGACCCATTTCAAATATTATCCCTGTTCTTACTGAAAGCGACGTTACTGCTGATAATTTCTGCGACATCGTTTCTGTGGTAGAAAATGATGCAAATGCACCTACATCTTATACTTTCATTCTTTACCAAAAAAACAAGAATCGACTCATTGAATTCTTAGTTGTTGAACCTTATATCATGAAGAACATCGAGAACGCACATCGTTCGAATATTGAATATATGATAATTTCTTCGGGTGAATTGCCAATAATCGTGTGCGTAGAAGACTTAGTACAATGCATAACTAATCCCAGTGAACCACTTATTATAAATACAACCACAGCAGAAAAGTTGCCTTCAGAATTTCCTACTACACAACCAGCAGTGCCTCCTGTGGTCTCCCTATCATCTCCTCTGCAATTGGCAGATCCATCGGCAAAGACAGATGAGCGTGCTGCAACTCAAGTGCAAAGTAAACCACGTATTATAAATACAACCACAGCAGAAAAGTTGCCTTCAGAACTTCCTACTAAACAACCAGCAATGCCTCCTGTGGTCTCCCTATCATCTCATCTGCAATTGGCAGATCCATCGGCAAAGACAGATGAGCATGCTGCAACTCAAGGGCAACGCGAAACGTTCTCCATAACGGCGGAACAACAGGAAAAAATTGTAGCTATTTGTGAGCGTAATAAAAAGTTAGATCAATATAATCCTTATAGTATTAGCCTCGGTGATAAAGTAAGCTATACTGTAACCAAAGAAAAACTCTATGAGATTTATAATCTCTTACAGCAATGCAAATATCATCCGAATGGAACATTTTTACTCGATCACACTGTTACCATGCCTCAGCGAAAAATGAAGATGTCGGATCATCTCTTCCTTCCATTGCACACTAAACTGCCTAAAGATGATAAAAAGTATTCTATTTCCTCAATCTTGTATAATAAAGAAAAAAACCGATATGTTGTTCAACTACATGTAGGTGATTCCTTGCCTTTGCAAACCTTTTTCATGGCAGAAAACGTCCTTAATTTTATTCATAATCAAATTCGAGATGATCAATCCGCACAACTTGTTAAGGACAATCACATAATCACTATTGTTCCTGATCAGATAACGAAAATTGCGTTACATCAGTTAGTCGAAAAACCATCTCCTCAACAAATTGAACAACCAAAACAACCAAAGCCAGATAATAAACAAAGATTTCCAGCAGTCAAATCGATCCCAAAACCTCTTGTCACGATAAAAGAAGTCATGCCAGCTGTAGTCGATGCATCAACCATAAATGCTTGTTGGAGCGTTGACGGCATTACTTATAATAAAAATACGGATGATTGGGAACTAGTGATAACAAGTGGCCCAGCAGTTCGTACTTTACATACGAACTCCCAAGTATTTGATCAAATGGTGCAGCATTTTAAAGGCAATGAAGCAATTAATTGTCTCGTAACAAATAGTGAAATTATTGTTCTTAACAAAACAATTAAGACGCAAGGATCTTTTAAATCTTGCGGCAAACCAATTGTTGAAAATCCAACAAAAGCACCTTCATCATCATTTTCTCAGTCAACGATTATTAAAGGTTTAACTTTTGTTGGTGCACTGACAGGGATTGCGACATTGCTTTGGTATAAAGATGCTATTTTTGATTCTCTACCCCTATCTGTTCAAGATAAGCTCTCTAAGTTTGTGAACACACTCGCCGACATAAAGAACAAGTGTTACCTGCCACAGAAAAAGTAGTTTAAGAACCTATCCCTAAACTCTTCCCAAGCGCTCATTCTGAACTTGTTGAAGAATAAAGCGCTTGATCCTTCAACAAGTTCAGGATGAGCGCGGGAAAGAATTACAGTAAATTTATAGTTTAGGGATAGGCTCTAAGAATGAAGCACAAATAGTCAACGTTTTCAAAATAGTATAGAGTTGCGCTTTTTTATTTGTGCGCTGAGGATTCTTACATGAAACATAGAACCATTTTTGTCGTTATTTTAGTTTTGCTGAATGTAAACAATGTAATCCTCGGGATGCAGCCAGCACCGTTTTTGCATAAGGATAAGCGCTCTCAACAGCAGCCAAAGTTGAATGTCAGCAACTTAAGATCAGAAAAATCTTTCAGTTTATTTAAACCAGGGAAATTTTCCACTGTACTTGAACAGCAGGTAGGTTCGGGAGGTAAACTAAAGGAGAAAATTATTAACGGAAAAGTTGAAATCTTCATAACACAAGAAAAACAGGATGAAATTATCTCTATCTGTGTACAAAATCACTATGGAGATCCATTTAAAGTTCCTAAATGGCTTCCCCATGAGATTATTATCGACCGTCCACAAGGATATTCGATCGGCTATTTCATAACAAACGAACAACTGTATCAAATTCATAAGATAGTCAAGGAACCATACAAAACTAATGATCTTATTGGTGATAAAAAAATTACTTTTTCTCAAGATGGAATTAGATCACTAGAAATGAGTCTCTTCCCTCCATTCCATAATACGCAGCCTCAAGGTACTCCGACCGAATATTCTATTGTTCTGACTGAATATGATGAAAAAACAGATCAATACCACGTTGTTCTTGATTCAGGTATAGAACAGAAAACCTTTCATATCGCATCCAACACTTTCAACAAAATCAATGCTCAAATTCAACAAGAAATATCTGCAAATCTTGTTACGAGTGAAGATCGAGCGATAAATATTGCGCCAAGTCAAGAAACAAAAAATGTATTACTTCAGTTCTCTGAATCATCCCAATACCGGTTACTTGCAAAACTTATATTAGAAAAAAAAGATGTCGTAACCAGTGTTAATGAAAATTTTAATCAACTACCACAACATTCTATCTACAGCATTTGCGCCATAACAACTGAATCCATATATGGTATCATGCAACCATATAAACTCTTCTGCCAGGAGGATAAGAAAAAAAAACATGAGCCAAAAAAAATTTTCATAATTCCTGCTTTACTCGAGAATGTCCATAATTTGATTAAAGAAGATAAACAAGCTCTGCTTACTGTTTATTACAACGAAGTCGAACGAATGGAAATAGTCCTGGACTGTAACGAGACAACGAAGAGCTTGGTAGAAAAAAAATTCACTATTAAGCCATCAAATAAGCCATCAAAGCCCAAAATACACATCTGGGAAAATATTATCACGCGCGTTATTGTTCCTGAACTTCCAAGTGCATTTGAAAATCCTGCATTTTCTATTAAAACCGTCAAAAAAGAAAAAGATGGTTATAGATTAGTGCTTGAAAGAGAAAATATAGATGAAAGCAGATTTGAATGGGAAATACCTACTGATATAAAAACACTGCTGAAGATCTATCATTTACTCTCCGATAATACGAAAATTCAAATCACCAAAAAAGGATCAAAGCACAATAGCTTTGAAAATTTGATTATCGAAAGAATTCCTGATACCAAAGGCATTCCAAATCCCAATAAAGATCTGGTTGGGTTAAAATCAGCGCTTAGTATAAAGTAAGCACTAAAAAATAGCACAAAAAGAAAGAAGACGATTTTTTAAGTCTTCTTCCTTTTTGTGTTGAATTATTAAGTTGGCCCTATCTAATCGATATGTTTTTTTCGCGCTCATCCTGAACTTGTTGAAGGATCAAGCGCGCTATATCCTTCAACAAGTTCAGGATGAGCGCGGGACAAGATTTTTCAATCGGGCGCCTAAAGCGACTTGTGCTAGAGGATGCTATTTCTTAGTTTTAATAGATTTCATCATCATATCCCGCCGTGTCAGTACCTTCTGTTCCTTCAGGCTCTGTCTGTTCGACCACTTCCTCTAACTTGTCTGGTCTCGGTTTTCGAGCTCGTCGCATCCTCTGATTCAATGGTTGACCATTCTGATAATAAACTGTTTCACCACTGCGCGATCTAATAGCAAGAGGAGCTGGGTATAAATTGCGTGGCATATCTACATCCTGCGTTAATTGCGCAGGCCTCTCACTCTGAAACTTTTTCCATGCCTTGGCTTTTTCTGCATCTTTTTTTTGTTGTCTTATTTCTTCTTTCTGTCGTCGCTCTGCTTGCTTTTTCTCTTGTCTGCTTAGTACTTTTTCTGCCGGCTCCATCGCCACGGCACCAAAACCGATTGTCATCAATAAACTTGCTATTCCTATATAACGATTCATACAATGTCCCCCCTGGATAAAAAATGGTTTTTAAAGACGATTCTGATTCAAATATCTCATCTCATTATTGATTATTTTGGGGTAATAAAGCAATAGTCTGCCCTTTTACCCCAATTTGCCAAATAGAAAGAATTTTGATAAAATTAAAAGGAGCAACTATAAAGGCCTTTTTAAAGACATTGGTAGTATTATGACTAAATATATATCATTTTTCGTCATATTTGGCATTTTCTTCATTCCTGTGCATGGAATGCAGCAAAAACAGGTGTCTTTGAAGCCAAAAGAAGAGCCTTTTTATCAATTTCTTGACAGTGGAACCAATTTTCCTTATGAAACCCAAAAAATATATAAACAGCCTGATTTTACGCGCGTTGCTACTGAATCCTATGTCTTGAACCAAAAAGGCACCATTTCCATAATGAACGAGAAAGCTGCTCAGGATGATACAAAAGTATTGATCCGTGTTGGGCCGCATTATGCGAATAATATGGCTGCATTTGATAATGACATCACCATATTCCGTGGTCCTCACCATGGAAAAGTGACTGCTGGTCTCGCATATAGCCCAAGCAAAAAGAATCCTAACCAACATGGGACCACTTTACTTGGATCGTTCAATGAGACCAATAATGCATGGGAAAACGATCTGGATTTGGGTAAGGACACTATTCGTAATAACTTGGAAACCGCCATTCTAACCGATGACGTAGGGCTAGCAAAAGAGGCTTATCAGGCAATAAATTCTTTATCACCAATTAAAGCGGGCAAAAAGGACTATATACAAGAATCGCCTCAAAAGCCTACCTTTGCCAGTTCAAAGCATACTGATCTTAATAAATCACTCGCGCAACGATTGCTCAATCTTGCCAAAGATCCACACGATAATAGGCAGGCATATATACGCACCATGAATCTCAATGATCAAGGTATTGTTGATGCGGCAATTGCTGCAAAAAAGAGTGGTGCTGAGGTTGAATTCATAGTAAATTACACAGCATTAAGTAGCCAGGGTCTTCCCTTATTACAAGAACTGGATGCCGCACATATTCCGGTAAATGTCTTTACCCCTACCAATGGGTATCGTGTATGTCATCACTCTAAGGCATGGGATATTATTAAAGGATTAACATTCTCTCATGTAGAAAATACGGGTAATTTAACCAAGGAATGTGGCGAACAAACAAATTACAGCGTCTTTCTACCAAACAATAAAGAAGTTACCCAAGCCTCAATTGCAGATTTTAATAAAGTAAAACAAGTATGCGATCTTCTTGCACCAGCTATCCAATTAAAAGAAAAAAGCGACCTCAAAAAAACTGAAAACAAAGCCGCAAAAAGAAAAGCTGAGGACGTAGCAGCAGCAGTAGCTACCAAAAAACAAAAAACGAAGTAGATTATTATGTCTTTATTTAAGCTCCATACACCATTCCCGCCTGCTGGGAGCCAGCCAGAAGCAATTAAAGAGCTCGTGGCAAATCGCCCTGGTACATCAACCTTGCTTGGCGTAACAGGATCGGGTAAAACCTATACTATTGCCAACGTGATTGCACAGCAAAATAAGCCTGTTCTCATTTTGGCACCCAATAAAACTCTTGCTGCGCAGCTATATGAAGAATTTTCACAATTTTTCCCCGAAAATAAAGTCTGCTATTTTGTCAGTTATTATGATTATTATCAGCCAGAATCGTATATGCCAGCCCAAGACATTTATATCCCCAAAGAAACCAAAGTAAACAGCGAACTTGAACGCTTACGCGTAGAAGCAACCGCATCATTAATTAATCGTCAGGATACTATTGTCATCGCATCAGTCTCTTGTATCTATTCGCTTGGTAATCCCAATGATTATCGCGATTTAGCATTATCTCTTTCTGTGGGACAAAAGATATCCCGTGCAGAACTGTTACGACAACTTATTTTTATTCAATACACCCGCAACGATGTGGAAGCAGCCTCGGGAAGATTTTCTGTCATTGGAAACACCGTAGAAGTTCATTTGCCGTATCAAAAAGATAAATTACGTATCGAACTTTTTGGTGATGAAATTGAAGGATTGCTCTGGGTAAGTAAACATAATAATACGGTCATGCGTGAACTTGATAATACCGTCATTTTCCCCGCACGCCATTTTGTAACAACACAAGACCGCAAAGATGCTGCAATAGAGAGCATTGAAACAGAACTTGAAGACTGGTTACCGCAAGTAGCAAACCCCCTGTATCGTGAACGAATTAAGCAGCGAGTATCGCATGATCTTGAAATGATTGAGCAAACCGGCTATTGTGCCGGCATTGAAAACTATTCAGTACATTTTGATGGCCGCACCACTGATGGCCATCCCTATTCATTGTTTGATTTTTTTCCTGATGATTTTTTACTCGTCATTGATGAATCTCATATGGCAATCCCCCAACTGCGCGGTATGTATGCTGGCGACCAAGCACGTAAAAAATCACTGGTAGAATTTGGCTTTAGACTCCCGAGCGCCAAAGAAAATAGACCGCTCCAATTTAGTGAAATTGAAAAATATTTTAAAGATGTCATCTTTGTTTCAGCAACTCCCGGTGATTATGAACTGCAACATTCTGATCAATTTGTTGAACAGATTATTCGCCCGACCGGACTTATCGATCCAGAAATTAAAATTCATGGACGTGTGGGACAAATTACTCATCTGATTGAATCAATTAAAAAAACAACCGCCGCCGGCTACCGCTCACTGGTGATGGTCATGACAAAAAAATTAGCGGAAGAATTGGCGCGCTATCTTGAAGAACAACAGATTAAGGTCTGTTATCTTCATAGTGATCTTAAAACACCGCAGCGTACTGAATTGTTGCAAAAATTGCGCCTAGGCACTTTTGACTGCTTAGTGGGCGTTAACTTACTGCGTGAAGGAATTGATCTTCCTGAAGTTGCCCTTGTTGCCATTATGGATGCGGATATAGAAAGCTTCTTACGCGATAAGCGCTCGATGATCCAAATTATCGGCCGTGCCGCTCGTAATACTGATGCAAAAGTTATTCTCTATGCTGATAAAATCACCCGATCAATGGCAGCTGCAATGGAAGAAACACACCGTCGACGAACGCTGCAACAAGAATATAACGAGCAACATGGCATTATTCCTCAAACAGTAAAACGTGACGTGATCAAAAGTATTGTGAATATTCAAGAATTGATCGCACAAGCTTCAAAATCTAAAAAACAGAAAAAACAAGAAGCTGCCCAAGTGCTAGAAATTGGTAATATTGCAGAACGTATTATACAATTAGAAGAGCAAATGCAACAAGCTGCCGAACGTCTTGATTTTGAAACGGCAATTGCATTGCGATCTGAATGGCAGCGATTGAAAAATAGTATGATCGATAAGTAGAGGCTCGAGATGAAAAATATAGTTATTTCTTTGATGATTTTTTTCGGATTGAATAGCTTCTGCGCACAAAAGCCCCAGTCCCTTAGTAAAACGGACCAAGCGGTCAACGATGATTATTCAACATTGCAAAAATACTTATATGTTGCAACGTATGCATCCAAAGCAAAAGAAACAATACTCGCAAAAAAAAATCAACTGATATCGGAAAACCAACAATCTCCACAAAGCCCACCTCCCTCAATCATAACGAATAAGGATATGCCTGTTTGCATCGATAGTATCGTAATTGAAAATGGCAATGCTAAGAAGAGGGGCAAGATTCAAAATTCATATAATAGCTTATACATCGTTCGACACAAAGAAACAAAAACCCCATTATATTCAATTGAATTACAAAACGGGTTTTTTTCAGTCCCAGCGGATGATCCCAATAGTGGAGTTGAGATATTGGCTGTGGGCAAAGAATCAAATGGCCAACCGACGATTTTACATGTATATGTACAATATAAGGACATTATTGCTAAATCTACACTTCCTACTACAATACAACCTCCTGCTTCTGAGCAACAAATAATTGAAGCACAACAAGGGTTAGAGAAACTTCAGGTATCTATTGATGACATACTATTAGGAAACCAACAAATCTTAGAAAAAGCTATAGCAGATCAAAAACAGGCAAATCAAGAACCGTCTTTTTTTATAATGACCAACCGAGTAATAGCCTTTGCTTCCTTCCTGGCTCTTGCTGCGATTGTTTATAATTTCGGCAAAATTCAAGCACAGTTTTTTCATATGATGGGTAGGTAATCACCACATCATTTGCTCACTAACAAGATATTTATAGGGTTGCAACAACCCCTTTTTTATTGGCAAAAAATGAAATTTATGCCACCATTATGGTATAAAAAAACAATAAAAAGAGAAATATGTGCCCCCATGATGGAACTTGAACATAAACCAAGCATTATAAAAATCATTACTGCTTTTTATCCCGATGCCAAAATATATCTTTTTGGCTCCTATGCACGCGGAACCGCAGGGCAAGGATCTGATATTGATATTGCCATAGATGTAGGAAAACGTCTGAACTTACATGAACGGCAATTTCTATGGAACCTTTTGGATGCTTTACCTACAGCGCAAAAAATTGATCTTGTTGATATGCACGCTATCCCCGATAATATGCGTGAATCTATATTAAAAAATGGAATCCCATGGAAGATTTAAAACATAAATATGAAAATTTTAGAAAATGTTGTGACGCTCTTGGAAAAGCCATAGAACTACAAGAACAGTTAGAAAGCACGATGGCCGGCAATACCATAGCACAAGATCTGTTTACAGCAGGAGTTATTAAACACTTTGAACTTACTTATGAAACAGGATGGAAATTTCTTAAAACGTATTTGAATATAAAATACGATTATCGAGAATCCTCTCCTAAAGCCATTTTTCGTGCATGCGGAGACTATCTTATCCTTCCTCAAGTTATGGTGAATGAACTTATTACTCTTGCTGACGCACGCAATGAAACAACACATATCTACAATCGATTGCTAGCTCAAGAAGTATGCGATTCGATTGAAAAACATTATCAGGTTTTTGGAAAAATTTTAGAAATTATAAAATTACCGCTCGATTAACTAAAATAAAACATCATGAACAAAATAATCACATTCACTGCCGCTATCACCCTCTGCAACACAACATATTCTGCACAAAACCAATCCTTACAATTGCAATCTTCATCCCTATATCAGCCACTTACTTTTAAAGAAGAATGGCAAAGACGGCAACTGCCAGAAGCTGATCACATTAAAGAGATGCTTACCAAAGCAGGTCATCATCAATTCGCACAACAAATTCGTTTCATTAGAAGCATTTCACGTGAAAAGTTCGTTTATCCTACCCTTGAAACATTCGCGTATAATGAATGTCACAATAATCATCTATTAACACAGCGTGAAGCTCAAGAAGGAAGTTTATTGATCTTCAGAGCAGGCACCCCAGTAGAAGTTCAAGGAAAAAAAACGATAGAAATAGCACTGCAATTGCCCTGCGAGCGTGCTATTAATGGGCAATTAGGCAGAACTGAAAAAAGTGTTTTAGAAAGACTCGGTGATCTCCTGCAATCATTTTCGAATGCCATGCTTACTGAATCACAAATACGTGAGCGCGTCGTAAATGCTTGTGCGCAGTATAATGCACGATTTGAGAGAACAATTTTCCCTCTAGAACTGGCACAACTTGTTGCTGACAGTCTCATTACAATGGGCGTACCCAAAACGGCACCTGCTCCCGCAAAACTATAAAAAAAATAATTTATGTCCGGATTGTGGTAAAATAATAAAGAAAAATATGTATTAAGGACCCTATGAAAAAAATAATCTTATTCAGCATTTTCAGCATCTGCACCATTACAAAGCCCTCAGAAAAATTGGTTACCTTTCATTGTGAACGCGCAACTCTTGCCCAATTAACAAACAACAACAAAAACACTGTGAAAATAATAGGTATCGCACCACAACTTGCCCATAAAACACTCAGTGCCTCAGAAGTACGTGAGCGTGTTTTCCTTACCAGTTTAAAGCACAATGCCCAATATCAATTAGAAGAAGCTATCTCTGCAGCACAAGCAGAAAATGCTGCACACAATCTTATTGCAATTGCAGCTCCGGCTGATCCCAAACAAGCCAAACTATAAAAAAAATAAAAGGAACAGAAAATGAGGAAATATATTATTCAATTACTTTTTTGCAGTATAAGCATTATATTTTTGGCAACGCTCAGTTACTGCGCCAAAACAACAAAACAGGATATTCCTATGATTAATAAAGCATTTCAGACGCGCGACATTATTTCTCTTTTCGCATTAACCCCACAAGACATTGCAACCAATACGCCGATTTATATCGATGAAGCAAAAAAAATAGTCGATGCCATTGTTGCAATTCCCGATCATGAGCGCAGCTATGCAAATACAGCCCGTCCGCTCGATGAGCTTTTTTCATTAGCAAATATTGCCATCGCCCAACGCGTGTATGAAGCTCTTGAATTGCTCCATCCTGATGATGCCATACGCAATGCCGCTCACGATGCATACATAGCAATTCAAGCATTTTATGTTGATTATGCACTCAGCAATAAAGCACTTTATAATGCATTCATGGCGTATGCATCACAACAGATAGAAAATGAAGGCCTTTCAGCACAACAGCGCTATTTTATCAATGACACTATTGATTCTTTCAAGCGAGAAGGATTATCGCTGCCCGATGAAACGTTGGCTGAGGTCAATATATTGCGTAAAGAATTGGCAAGCTTGTGCGCCGATTTTGATCGCAATATCGCGCAAGATAATAGATCAATTGAAGTAACGCGTGATGCTTTGCAAGGACTGGGTGATGATTTCATTGCAACATTGCAGCAAACAGAAGACGGGCTTTATATAGTAGGAATTGATTATCCTACCTATTTTAGAGTAATGGAAAACTGCTCAGTCGCGCACACTCGCCAGAAATTATACATTGCTTTCCAGAACCGCGCCTATCCAATTAATGAAGAATTATTGAAAAACATCATTATTAAACGAGATGAACTTGCACGCTTATTAGGCTATGTTGATTATGCACATTGTGATATTGATAGCCAAATGGCCCATACACCCGAAAAGGCTCAAGCATTTATCGATGATCTGACACGAAAAGCATTGTCAAAAACAGAACAAGAAGTTGCCATACTGATCGCTCACCTTCCTGACTCAGTGCAACTAACACCTGATGGGAAAATTCAACCATGGGATCTTCCATATCTCCAAGACAACTATAAAAAAACGCGCTTTAATCTTGATGAACAAAAAGTTGCTGAATATTTCCCGATGGAAAAAACCGTCGCTGAATTGCTTGATATTTATCGTCAATTTTTCAGCATCGATTTTAAAGAAGAAACAGCAACTGGTTTATGGCATGAAGATGTCACCGTCGTCCGCGTGTTGCAAAATGGTGAATTAATAGGCACATTAATGCTTGATCTCTATCCACGTCCTAATAAATATAGCCATGCTGCACACACTACTATTGTTCCGGGTACTTACATGCCCAATGGTACATTAGTTCCTGATGTTTCTGTTGTAATTGCAAACTTCTCAAAACCAACGGCAACACAACCATCATTGCTCAAACGTTCTGAAGTGGAAACATTCTTCCATGAATTTGGTCATGCGCTTCATGCAATTTTAGGTGCAACGGAAATCGCATCACTTTCAGGAACACATACCAAAACCGATTTTGTTGAGCTTCCTTCTCAAATGTTAGAAGAATGGCTTATTGATAAAGAAATCTTAAGAAAAGTCAGCGGACATTATATCACCGGACAACCACTTCCTGATGATATCATTGATACCATCATTGAACTGAAAAATTTCTCGAGTGGCTATTTTGTAACCCGACAAGCATACCTTGCCACTATTGCACTTTCTTATTTTGGATCTGGTAAACATAAAGAGCCTTATACTATTATGCAACAACTCTATACACGATTTTTACCGGACATGGCATTAGCGAAAGATTACCATTTTTATACGTCCTTTGGTCATTTAACTGGCTACGGCGCAAAATATTATGGTTATTTATGGTCAAAGGTATTTGCACTCGATATATTTGCAGAAATTAAAAAACATGGCCTGCTCGATCCAGTGATTGGTCAAAAATACGTGAAAGAAGTACTGAGCAAAGGGGGCGCGCAAGATCCGAATGAATTATTGTATAATTTCTTAGGACGTGAACCGAATGCGCAAGCATTTTTGGAAGATATGGGATTGTAAAGAAGCAACGTAATCCACATCTGACAAACAATATCACTCATAGGTTTTTTATGAACAAAAAAATAATTGCAATCGTCCTTTTGTGCTTATCATTTCCTATAATAGCAGCTTCGAAAGGACGGGGTTGTCAGAAGGAATTATCAATTTTAAAAATTCAGAATATTGAGGGAAAAACATTACTTACAACGCTACTCGGTCCTCCTCTTTTACCCGAATGCACCCCACATTACCTTTCCATTGCACACAACTGTAAGCTCGAGCTGAAAAACGGTTTAGTTACTCTGATCTTTGACAATGATTACAAGATCGTCTCTGCCGAGAAATTACACGATTATGCAGTCTGTTCATTGCAAAGCATAGGTCGGTCGGCAAATAGTACGGATCCCCTACAGCGAACCAACTGGTTATCAAAAAAAATAATAATCTCTGACAAAGATAAAACACGATATCTTATTACTGAAATTGTTGATGAATCGACTCCAGTTCAACCAAAACAAGCCGTCATCACAATGGCTGAAGGTTCCTCCAATCCTATGATAGCAGCCATGAAACAACAGACTCCTCAGAACAAATTATCAATTTTAAAACTTCGAAATGTTGAGGGAAAACAATTATTTACAACGCTACGCGGCTCTTCTCCTTCACCCGGATACGTTCCATCGTGTTCTTCCATTGTAAACGACTGCTCGGTCAAGCTGAGAAGTGATGCTGCTACTATCTTTGACAATGACAACAAAATCATTTCTGTCGAGATATTAGACTATCCTGCATTCTGTTCATTGCATCGCATAGGTCAGTTGGCAAACAGTATGGATCACCGAGAGCGAACCAAATGGTTATCAGAAACATTAGTAGTCTCCGGCAAAGATGGAACACGATATATTATTACTGAAATTGTTGATGAATCGACTCACATTGAACCAAAACAAGCCTTCATCCCAATGGCTGAAGGTTCTGACAAATCTTTTCCGGCAGGCACACGTATCCATAAAGGTGCACAACTAACATGGCCTGGGGAAATAGCACAAACATATAATAGTGGCAAGATCTTGAGTATTTTGTATTCAAAAGAAGGGCAACCTGCGACAAAACTTATGAATAAGCATACGGTAGTAATGAGCAAAATAGACGTAAAAGCATTACAAGAAGCATGTGATAACAAGAAGCCATTTTATTTCTGCTTAGTCAACCATTGGAATAAAATGGTAGTGTATCAAGTTACAAAGTTTGACCATCATGAAAAAACTAAAGACGGGGAAAAGTCACTTAAACCACTGGGCAAACCTCAGGGATCTTCCACACTAACTCCGCAAAGATTTATAGCCTTTTTATTATTAGGAATGGGAATTGCTGCAAGTAGTTACTTTTTGATATACAACTACGCAGATAAGATTTTTGACATCGACCGTCTGAATAGTTTCCTCAATAAAATGCGTGGTCAAATATGATGGGCAAAAATATATTCCTTTGTTTGTTGATAACACCATTTTTATCGGCACATTCCAAAAAATCTGCTCCCGTAACAATCAACTGGACTCCAGCAAAAGTTGCTGCAGTGACTACAGCAACTGTCGGCGGTGCTGCTTTAGGTTTAATTATAGGAGCGGTAGCCACAATAAAAGATTTTAAAATTGAAAGCAGAAAAGCCGGTGCCTGTGCATCAGTTGCGATAAGCATAGTAACTTTTGGTGCGCTGGGGGCAATGCTTACTCGAGAAATATTACGTCTGTCTGAAGATAATCCATCAACTACTGATAATAATTCGGAAAAATCTACAACATTACCATAAGGATTTTTTTATGATGAATACAAAAAATACAATGCTTGCAACTCTCCTGCTTAGTACAGCATTAGTAAATACCACAAGTTGTACTGGTGGTTTGAATAAGAAAAAAGTAACTAAATTGACCAACCGGATTACTTATGCAGGAAAGATACTAACTGGTGCTGCCGCTGGAGGCACAATGGGAGTTCTATCTGGTGCTGTAGCAGGAGGTGTTATAGGATGGAACTATGGGAATCAACATGACCCAGTGCTAGCAGCATTAGCAACAGCAACACTAGGAGCAATAATAATAGGCGCTATTGGTGGTACAGCAGGAGCAGTTATTACTGATCTTTTCATAAGTGATGAACCAGCAGAAGAGAATAAAGTTGACGTCAAATCAACAAATTAATAGAAAAAATATAGTGATAAAAAAGGGTCCTGTTTTTTTATAGGACCCTCGTTTTATTTATATTCTGGATCAAATAATTCTGGCAATATCTCACACACCGATGCTGATGGCTTAGGCACATTCAAAAGTTCTGCAAGGGTATTGGGCAACTGCAGTGGCGAAACACGCTGACGCACGTATTTACGTTCAAATTTTCCCGGATAAAAGAGCACAAGTGGCACATGCGTATCATAGCCATAGGGAGTTTTATGCGCCGCACCTTCTTTCCAATGAGTTATCACCGTATAAGGATATGGTTGAATAATGAGCGATCCACTTCTTCCTTTAAATATCTGTTTTTTAATGTGAGCTTCAAGACTATCTGGTTGAGTTGGCAAACTGATAATTTCATCAATCGTCCATGCATTTTTTATTCCCGGTTTTTTCATTACCGCTTGTTTAACAAAATCTAAAAATGTTGAATGCTGATCAGCATCAATTTTGTTAAACAGTTGTGGATCAATAGCAAGGCTCTGTCCTTTATAGCCAATTATTGCATCATCAAACGCATATTCTTCTTTTATCGCGCTATTGAGGCCACCGATAAAATCGTTTTTTTCTATTCGTTGTGCTTTTTTTCCAAATCCTTCTCCCGCTATTAATTCAGGAATTGGCATAACGCCATGATCTGCTGTCAACGCAAACACAAGTTCATGTTTGCCAATAATGCGTAATGTTTTGCGCATAAAGCGCTGTATCTGTTTATCAAGATGATAAATGATATCAGTTGCTTCCATGCTGTTGGGACCATATTGATGGGCAACTTTATCAAGCGGACTTAAACAAACCCATAATAATAATCGATCTCTCGTTTTTCTGCTGACATGCTCTTTGATACATGCAAGTGAACAATCAAGAATACGCTGATTTGCATAGGGTGTTTTTTCAAACAGATCGTAAGGATTTTCCGGATTTTCTAAGTTAGGAACTGCAAGAGGTCGATCGAGCATTGTTTCTTTTGTTCGCGTAAATTCGTAATTATCGATATCAAAAAAATCATAGGCATAAGGACTTCTTGGATACATGCGCTTCCACTTAATAGACCCCAGATGCTCAATGGGATTTTTACTATTAAATTCTTGTACCCACTCAGGTAATGTATCAAAATATGCTTTGCTGGAAGTAAAGAGACCCGTTTTACAATCAAACCATAACGGTTTTCCTGCCCATCCTGCAGTCCCAATCGCCGAACGGCTTTTTCCTGACACACTATATACCGCAAAAGCACTATCAGGACGCGCTTGGAGCACACATTGATCTGATAACCCATCAACCATCAAACTGCATGCCGATTTACCATAATCATAGGCTCCGCCATCATTAGGCACAATCACTAATGCATCGCCAGAATCATCATCATCACATCCTCTTTTTTTCCCATTCTCATACCACGAATTACTCGTAAACCCATGGTAATTTGCACCAACACCGGTGCCAAGGCTTGCGTGCCCTCCGGCCGTTCCTGGTTGACCACTACTATCATAATTGGCATTCGTGTAATAAACACCATGATCAATAATATATTTGATACCATATTTCAGATGAGGATAGAGCTTATCAATATAATGATGCGCGAACTGATCAATAACTAAAACCACCACGAGACGCGGTGGATGAGTATTGCGGGCAGCAATTGTTATTGACAACAAAAGAGCACCGAATAATACAAACATATTATATTTTTTCATACCAACCCCCTAATATTCTAATAATAAAACAACAATGATTGTTTTTTTTCGTAAATTCAACTTAGCACATTTTTTGTGGGTAAAAAAAGATATTCATAAAATAGTAAACCTTCTGCTTAAAACACTAGCGCAATCATGGCTGGTGCGATACGATTAATATATATATACATAAGGAGCACGCGTGTGTTTTTGGATTCTATCGGCATTATATTAAAAAAACATGATTTATCTCCCCCTTCCGTTCGCCCTGAGTGTTTTATGGAGCGCAGCGGAATAAAATGTATCGAAGGGTAATTTCTTGAATGAATTTTATGTATATATTTTAAAGTGTAATGATAATTCATATTATATTGGCCATACAGATGATATTGAGAAGCGAATTGCAGAACATAATTCAAATGCTTACGATTGTTACACTTCTACTCGCTTGCCCATAGAGGTTGTATTCGTACAAACATTTGGCACAAGAGCTGAAGCTCTAGATTCTGAAAGACAATTAAAGAAGTGGAGCCGTAAGAAAAAAGAGGCATTGATTGAACAAAACTGGTCACAATTATCATTATTAGGAAAAAAGAAATTTAATTGAAGAATTACCCTTCGATACATTTTATTGCGCTACGCTCCATAAAACACTCAGGGCGAACGGAGGGGGATTACACATATTTTTATTCTTTTTTTCTGTGCATTCTGCTGCATCCAACTAAGCCTTGCTGCACTCTTCGAGTAGGGACGAAGTAGGAAGTATTTTTGTCTTCAAAAATATACCGACGAATCTGGATGAATGGAAAGAAATGAAGACACCTATTTATAGATATACATAAGGAGCACGCGTGTGTTTTTGGATTCTATCGGCATTATATTAAAAAAACATGATTTATCTCCCTATAAAATCACTGTTTTAGATAAATTACAGGGAAAAATCGAATGCATAACAACTAACGGCAATCTTTCTGTTGGTGCGCTTATTACTTATAATATGCGACAACAAGGTTTAACTACCTTTCTAGCGGAAAATTCACTTATCTATATTCCTCTTGCATTGGCGCGAGCAGATATGCTTTTTTTTCACCATATCATCGAATTAAGTTATTATTTTACTCAGATTGGTGACTGTTCAAAAAAATTATTTGATCTTCTTTCCTTTTTATATTCAACTGAAGATACAATAATGACACAGCAATATAAAAAATGTTTTTTATTTAAATTACTTTCCAGCATGGATATTACGCCAGAAGTGGTTGAAACACCTGAAGCATTCATTATGCAACTGACTTCACTCTCTCTTGAACAGCTGAACGAGGTAAATATAACGATATCTGATGAAAAAGAACTGGATAGGTGGCTGTGGTGTTGCGTTTGGCAACATCCGTATGTTAATGAATTTAAAACGGTTCATTTTTTAACAGAAAATAGGACATTATGAAAATAATCCAAAAAACTTCTCTTATAATTCTTTTTTTTATAAATAGTTCTCTTTATTCAGATTTTTTAAAACAATTTGTCAAAGCCAAACACAAATCAAAAATTTTTTATCGATATTGTAGAAGAAAAACAAAGATCACTCGAAGAATTTCTCAAAGAACTGGCAGAAATTACTGACTCCAACAAATCTTTTACGGAAAAAGTTACGCTGCAGATTGAAGAAATTGAAACACTTCTTGCCAATACGAATATCCAATTACAAAAAAATCCTGATGATGATTTTTTCACTCGTCAACATATTGTTTTGAAAGAATCAGAACAAGTACTCAAAGACATACAACGTAGCCAGGATGATATTCATTCCCTTTTGACCAGTATTGTCTCCCATTTAAAACATTTTTGGAAGATCCGCACTTTGAATCATTTAAGAAAAAAAACAAGCTTAACGAACGTTCATATTACTCATTTGATGATTTACAATTATTACACGATCATATTTTAGATTACGAACAACGCGTTACTCAGTTGACTGAACAGGAAAAAAGTTTGCGCGTTGAAAAAGAAGCGAGAAAACGTGCAGTTTCAACACTACAAGAAGAATATGATAAGCGGCAGCAAGACATTAAAGCTTTTACTGATGCAATGGCCACAAATAGCGCACTTGCAACCCACTCAGAACACGAAAAAGAAATCATCAAGCTCGAAGATCATCTCTATAAATATAAAAAACAACTTGCAGATGTACGGCTGAAAGAAATCACTTATCAAATGAAATCGATTGAGTTACAGCTATTTATTGCAAAATCCCACCTTGATCTTTTCAAAAGACAACTAAAAATTGTCAAATCTGCCATTCACGTAAGTGAAGCTGATATCACCCTTGCAGAAGAGGATTTGGCAAAAGAGCAAAATGCTTATTTTTCACGAAAAGATTCCTTGCGCGATGAACGAGATAAAATTGTGCGCGCTCAAAAAAATAAGGAAAAAGAATTAAGCGCACTGAGCAAACAACTTTCTATTCCCACAAGCACCGAAGTTGATGAATGGACAAAAAAACCAAAACAAACCTCAGATTCATATATCGGATTTGCTCAGGTTGGAGATTAAATGCGGAAGTTCATTTATATGCCAAAGAAAAAGAATTACCGGATGCGTATATAGCACTTGAAGAAGAAAAATTTAATTATAAAAAAATAAAAACAGAAGCAAAAAAAACATATCATAAAATCTCTACGCGCGGCTTTCTTACTGAAGAAGAAATTGCCAGAGAGCGAAATGAATATGAAGTAAAAAAGAAGGATGCTGAAGAAAATAGTAAACTCTATCAAACGAAAATAAATGCAAATGCAACGTATCTCAATCAGATAAAAAAAATACTTGATAGGGTTAATACTTTCCGCGAAGATGCTGAAAAACAAGCTGATATCATCTTTAAAAACAAAACCAAAGAATACGCTCAGTTCAATTCATATTTGGTGGCTGCCGATAAAGCTCTTAAAAAACAGATCGATATTCTGGGTAAGTTGAACGGCATGTATTCGGGCATTATCTCGGAAATTAATAGTACTGTTAGACTCATAGATTTCATCAGCACTGAACTGCAAGCAAGCACTATATGGTATCGCCCTGCATATGCAATTACTCTGGAGGGTGTCAAAAATATCATTTCTGATACTCAAGCATTTTTTAATGATATTCGTATCTACTTAGCCAAATTTAATAGCAAAATATTTGCTATGCATGCGCGAGAAGAATTTTCTCGCCCTTTTGACCTGCTCATTCTTTTCATATTTTTAATCGGCATGCTTACTGGATTATATTTTCTTAAAAAATACCAAGAAAAGATCGTCAAATTTTTGTTTATTGATTGCAATCAGTATGGTTCTCTGACCACCATATTCGGTTTTATTACGGGCACTGCTGCAACATTCATCTGCGCTTTTAGTCAAACGCTGTTCATCTGGATTATGCTCTGGCTCTTGTGCATCATGTTTCCTGATACTTATTTTTCTATTCTTTTTTATCTTCTTTCTATTCCGTATCTTCTGTATCTGGCAAACCGATTTATCCAATTGCTCATGAATATGAATAAGCAATATAATTATGCATTATTATCAGAAGATTTTCAGCAACGGTTTGAACTGGTCTTTTCAGCCTTTATATACTTAACAATCACCATCGTTTTTTTCCGCCAAGCATTTATGCTTTCTCCTATTTATCTGCGCTCAGAACTATCCAACATTTTGTTGGCTGTTAATTTCATTATTTTGCAAGTATCACTCATTTTGCTTATCACCAAAGAACAAATTATGGGAATTATTCCCGATTATTCTGATTTTTGGCGATGGATTCATGCACAAGTTGATCATTATTACTACCTCATTCTCTCGTTTGTGGTAGCCATCATTATCATGAGCAATCCCTATGTTGGATTTGGCAGGTTAGTTCTGTATCTGCTTTCCGGATCAATCTATATGCTCATTTTGATCAAAGTTTTATCATGGTTTCATGATTGCGTGAAAAAGGCAGCAACCTTGCTATTCTTTACTCAAGAGGAAACTATTGTCAAAGAACGCTTTGCCTATGGCAAAACTTGTTTTGGACTAATCATTATTGCATCGTTTGTGGTCATTGGATTTATTGCCGTCATCGGCACCGCAAAAATATGGGGCCTGGATGTTGCAATCACCGATTTTCGTCAGTGGCTCAAAGTACCGCTTCTTCTTGAAGATACTACTCATCCGATCACCACGATGTCATTGTTCAAAATTATCGCATTTATCTTAGGTGGTTTTGCTATTGCATACTCATTAAAACAATATGTACTTGCGCGTATTTTTGATCTGCTGCTGGTTGAATCGGGTGTGCAACATACCGTAACCAGTATTATCCAATACATTGTGATTATCATCGCAACATTTTTTGCATTCAATAGCGTAGGACTTGGTTCATTAATTGGAAGTGCCTTCATTGCATTAGCATTGAGTATTGGTTGGTACCTTAAAGATCCAATGAGTGATTTTATTTCCTATTTTATTATCTTGGTGCAACGCCCCATTAAAATTGGCGATTATGTGCAGATTGATGAAAACACACTTGGCGTTGTGCGTAAAATTACGCCACGATCGGTCATACTGCGCAGAAAAAATAGCACCACCATTATTGTGCCCAATGCTTATGTTATCAGTAAATCGATTGAAAACTGGAACTATGTACGCAATTTTATTGCTCTGCACGATATTACGTTATTTGTGTATTACAAAGAAGATCCTGCCAAAATAAAAGCAATTTTACACGCTGCTGTTGAAAGCCACCATAATATCTTGAGAAATCCCCGCTCTATTATACGTTTAAGTAATTTTAGTGAATATGGATATGAATTTATGGTGCGCTGTTTTGTCAGCTCTGCGTATACGCTTGAGATGTGGGATATTGGCAGTGATATTCGTCTTTTAATTTCAAAAGCGTTCAAAGAAAATGAGATTGAATTTGCAGTGCCTATTTATAAAGTTGATGAGTATGGGCATTATTATCATGAGACGAAGGTTAATAAAAAAGATGATGATAATAAGAATGGAGCGCCGCAAGGTGGTCATCATATGCCTGATGGTGGCAAGATGCTTAAAGAGTAAGAATTAATCCCCAGCTTGGCGCAAGAAACCCCTAGAACCCCAGGCACCATACTTCGCCAAGGCTTCGCATGACAGGCAAACGTCAAGAAGTATGCCCTTCGTAGCTTTAGCGTAGTAGGGATAGTTCCGTTTGATCCCTATGAGATACAACTTATCCCCAGCTTCGTTACTCTTAGCCGGGGTCCCCGTGCACAATGAAGCCTACTTCGCCAAGGCTACGAAGGCCGCGAATGGAGCATGGGGTTAAAGCGCCTAATTCGCTCTTACAGGTATCTCAATAGGCTACAAGTCTCTATTTTATCCAACTTTTTTTTCTATCATTTTTATATTAGCTACTCAATTACGACCCTACTTTCGCGGGCACACGCTCAGTAGAACAGTCCAGCGTTCAATATTTGAAGATTCCAAGAAAGTGAGAGTTGGGTGAAGCTCAATGCTGTCAACTTAAGAAAAATTATTACCCCACTTCCGTTCGCCCTGAGTCTATACCCCATGTTCCATTTCATTTCACACGGGGACCCCGGCGTAGAGAAACGAAGCTGGGGTTAATAGAGGCATCACATAACAATATAACATCCAATTAAACGGAGAAACTCTCAATGAATAATAAGCTCAGGAAGAAGGAGACGAACGCTTAAAAAATTGAGTAATTTTATCAAAAAAACCATAATAATACAGCGTTGCCAGAACGGCAGCAGTTCCCACACCAAGAATGACAACACCTAAAGCTTTTTTTCCATCAGGCTGAACCATAGAATTCTGTGAAGATTGAACCATAGAATTCTGTGAAGAAAGGTTTGCCCATTGCCTCATAAGATCTTGTTGAAGCATTCCTTTTTCCGAATTATATTCAACTTGCAATGCATTTTTAAAAAAAGCCTCCTGGGGAGGATATTCATCTATAATTCTTTGGATAGCAAAAGATTTTCCTTCTGCTTTTATAAACAATGGTAATTGATTACCTTCTAATTTTTTTACTTTTTCATGTTGTTCGGCCGTCAGCGATAAAGACACTTCTTCTGGAGATTTTCCACCCATTAAATAATAAAAGATTTCTGCTTTCCCATCAGGTTCAATCTTTAATAACGCGTAATTATGATCGATTCTTGCAGGTTTTTGCTGCATAAATTGAGGTGCTTGTGATACTAACTCCATTCCAGAAATCACACCACCAAGATTGACCAATGCTATTACTAAAATAATATTTTTTATGCCCATAGCGACCTTTGATTTAATAAAAATATTTACAATATAGAATATAAATGATTTCTAGTAAAAAAGTCAATAAGCTACAAGTCTCTATTTTAATCCACTTGTATCCTTCTAGCATTTGCCAGTCAACTACGACCCAGCTGCGCATACTTTACAGTCGCTCCGCAGAACAGTCATTCAAAATAGGATCTTATCTTTTCTCCCCCCGCTCGTCAGCAAAACCCATCTTCAGTTTCTTCAGATGGGTACCCGTCTGAAACGATACTGGAGGATGGGTCAAAAGGATATCTTCGAGCGTTCGGTAATATTCTACTTCCGCTCGCCCTGAATGTTATATATACCCCATGTTACGAATTCTCTTCACATGGGGGCTCCCAATGAAGAGAAAGCGGAATTGGGGATAAAAATAAAATGTATCGAAGGGTAAATCTTGTTTTAAATTGGGTTACCGTTTTAACCCCATGTTCCATCCACGTCCTTCGTAGTTTTAACGAAGTAGGATGCAGAGGAAGATTAAGATGATCAAGCACCGATTTCATAATTAAAAAATTGAGTCATTTTATCAATAAAACCATAGTGATATAATGCAAAAACAACACCCACAATGAAGATATTTATTACTCTTATATTCTTGGCATAAACTCTCTCTTTAACTTCAGAAGATTTAGGGTCAGCTAGTTTCCTATCAAGCAGAGTATAACCATCGTTTTCAATAGTATGTATCTCGGTTATTCTGGTACAATACTTTGGTTCAGTATAACCAAATCTTTTAAGCGAGCCTTCTTCATACGCATACAAGTAGAACAGTGATCCCTTCTTTTTCATAACATCAAGATGTTCTTTTGTTATGGGCATCCGTTGCCAATCATCTTGCAGCAAAGCCCCTGCTGTATCCTTGTATTTCACAACATATCCATCGTCCTTAATGGTCACAATTCCATTATAATATTGAAAATGAGAACCAATTAAATCTTTATCAGAAATAACAATGATATGATTATTTAGCTTAATTACCTGTGTTTTTTCTTCCAGTGCTGTTCGAAGCTCTATTGATAAGAGATCATCAGCTGCTGTCTTTTTCATACCAAAAATGGCGCTGCTAGAACTCACGAAAATAATTATCGAAATAGTTATACTTTTTACTTTATTCACAAAAGCACCTGTCTCATTGAAAAATATGTATAATTATGATTCTAAAGGCTTTTTAGAAAATATAAAGATTTGAGTTCGTATACACGTCGGCGGACATCACAGTACCAACGAGATGCATCTTATCCCTAAACTCTTCCCCTGCGCTTAATCCTTCAATCCTCCTTCGTTAAAACTTCGGCGGACGCAATCCGCCATAGCCTTGGCGACGGCGGGCAAGTTCAGGATCAGCGGGGTGAGAAATGATAAGATCCTATTTTGAAGTGCTGTTCTACTGAGCGTGTGCCCGCGAAAGTAGGGTCGTAATTGAGTAGCTAATATAAAAATGATAGAAAAAAAAGTTGGATAAAATAAGAAGCTGATGCTTATTGAGATACCTGTAAGAGCGCATTAGGCGCTTTAACCCCATGCTCCATTCGCGGCCTTCGTAGCCTTGGCGAAGTAGGCTTCATTGTGCACGGGGACCCCGGCTAAGAATAACGAAGCTGGGGATAAGTTGTATCTCACTCATAGGAATCCAAGGGAACTATCCCTACTACGCTAAAGCTACGAAGGGCATACTTCTTGACGTTTGCCTGTCATGCGAAGCCTTGGCGAAGTATGGTGTCTGGGGTTCTAGGGGGCTGGGCAAAAGCCCCCTAGGTATTTTAACATTAATGAAATTAATGTTGGCTGCCCAATAATATTGGGCATTATTCTTCGCCTTACTCTTTAATATCGATTAGCGACGATTGATTGCATGCACAATCTTGTCATAGATACCACTTTTCATCAAACCTTTAATAATTGCATAGACTGCAAAAATAATGATAAGCCACGTAATACCTCTGGTGAAAAAACCAAGCGCATATAAAATTGCAACAACTCCCGCCGCCATATAAATAAGACCTTGGTGCAATTCAGGTAATCTTGAAAATGCTCTGAACATAATACCGCTCCTTTTTTTAATAAAAACGTTTACTTTCAACGATATATGCATCGAGCAAAGATAGTCAAGAAAAGAACATGGAGGAAGCCTGCCCTTCGTAGCCTTCGGCGAAGTAGGGTTAGAATCTAATCCCCGTATAAAGAGACATAAGAACCGAAGTTTTTCCTTCTTGTTCACCAAAAAGATGTTCCGAAACTACCGGTTCAACTCCTATTTCTAGCAAAAACCGTTGCGTAGAAAACCATAATGCTGGCCCAAAAAAGATTGTATTTGATCCCGAATTTGGCTGAACAACACCACTCACTTTTGCTCTTTGTGTATAGGTACCACTGAATTCCAGCATCCACATCAAAGTCCACTTTTCAGGTGAATATGCGATATTTCTTCCAACACCAAACTGATAATAAAAATTATTTCCCGCTTTAACGTCTATAAAATTTGTTGTGGTCAGCAAAGCTCCATAAGATGTATATGCCCACCACATTGGTCCGTAATGTGCCGCAACAAGACCCAAAAAAAAGCTCGGTGATCCATAGCCGGTGGAAGGATTTTTACACTCATCACCCGTTGGGAAATACATTGCTCCAATTGCGGTCATCATATTGGTATAGGTTGGTTTATGTTTTGAATAAAATGCATATTCCATTTGCACGATCGTATCTATCGACCCCGATGAACGACACCCATTTTCTTTAAAAAAAACCGCGGTCGGAAAAGCTACAAAAATTGAAAGATCATCACGCAAGCCATAAAGAAGTTCGACTGAAAGCTCAGAAAGATTTTTACGCTTACCAAGGACCGTTACCGGATACAAAATTCCAAGCGCATCACCTTGATCAATAATATTTTGCCCCAATCCCAATGAAGGACCGGGTTGCATGGTGCCATCAACCGCAAAATTACCAATTTTGACTTGGTGCATTTCTTCAGCTGGCGATTCACCTTCTTTTGCATGCATGCTCACGCATGCAGTTATTGTGCATAAAAATAATATATTTCTTATGCACATTGATTTCTGTTTTTGCAACCTCACTACCACAATAACTCCTTTTTTTTACATCATTCTTTATGGATCTTACCACGCGATACAACCTCTAGAATAATGCGTGATCTGATTTTCGCAAATCCTTGTTGTAATGCTTCATAAAAAAATCCTTTTCTAGCGAGCACTCATTGGGACCATTTGTAATTTCTTTCTAATCAAGCTCGTTGTGAAATAATTTCAATCGGCGCATTCAAATCTTCACGCTATTGATGTGTATTTAACGCGTAACAAATAAGTAAAAAAACCTATTGCACTGATCATGAATGCCAATCCCCAAATATTTCTTTGTCGCATCACCGAGGTATAATACCCACAAATTCTATCGTAACGACGTTCCATCGTTGCATACTTCTCTTGTTCATCCTTCAGCTGCGCTGATAAACTAGCTATCTTCTTCTCTTGAGGCTCCTGCAGATTCCCTGCTGTATCTTTTTGCAATTCAGGCACTGTTGTGCCTTTTATTGCATTTTCAGGCTGAACTTTAAATTTTTCAAGATCTAACTTAAACCTGTCTATTTCACCCCTACACGCATCCAAGTCTAAACGAGCTGCATTACGTAATTCTTCTTCCCGTTTAAGACGTTTACGATATTCGTCTTTCAATAACTTAATTTCTTTATCTTGATCTTTAATTTTTATTTTACATCGGACCAATTCTTCCTTTAAGTCACTGTTCTCTATTTCTTGATAAAAATCATTCAACCGAGATCTTTCAGATGTACTATCATCAAATGTATTTTCACCACCAAAGGGAAACAGAGCAAACTCCATACCCATGATTGGCATCACGCCACACACAATTGCAAACAAACTCACGATCAACATAAACTTTTTCATAATTTCTCCCTAACCAAATCCTTATTGCGCGATATATATTGATGCATACTTAACTCGCAAAAAATACGCGAGAAAACCTAACGCACTGGCAACAAATACTAATCCCATAATATTTCTTTGAGTTCTCATAGAATTAAATTGAGCATCTGCCTTGCTTATTCCTTCTGCACTTGTTTGTTGCTCGTCTTCTAAATTTTTCACCTCAGTCTGACTTTTTTTCAATGACTCTTGAAGTTTCTTATTTTCTTTCCCCGATGTTGTGATAGCTTGCTGGTTTATTACTTGCGTACTTTTCATCATGGAAATTGTGTTTGCATGCGTGGAAATCATTTTTTCTTTTTCTGTGATTAATTTTTTTTGCTGCACTATCTCATCTATAAAGCCACTTATGAGGTACGATACTCCATACATTGCTCGCTCTCCAGCATCGATAATATCTTTCGCCTTTTCTTTAGCAAGTGCACAACGATCTAGGCGTTGTTGAAAAAAAAGAGATTGTGTGTCACGTAAGGTTTTCATACATAAATGTTCTTGGTCGTCTTTAGAAACGGGCAATATCTTTGATGCCTCCAAAAGATCAACCGGATAACCTGCATTCTTCATAAGATTATTAACATGTACTTTCACACCTTACACAATTTCCATCCCAACTATTGGTTTCACGCCACACACAATTGCAAACAAACTCACGATCAACATAAACTTTTTCATAATTTCTCCCTAACCAAATCCTTATTGCGCGATATATATTGATGCATACTTAACACGTAAAAAATAAGTAAGAAAACCTAATACACTGGCAACAAATACTAATCCCATAATATTTCTTTGTCGCATCACCGAGGTATAATACCCACAAATTCTATCGCAACGACGTTCCATCGTTAAATACTTCTCTTGTTCATCCTTCAGCTGCGCTGATAAACTAGCTATCTTCTTCTCTTGAGGCTCCTGCAGATTCCCTGCTGTATCTTTTGGAAATTTAAGCAGTACATTTTCTGCCATTAATTCTAGAATTTTTTTTTCTTGTATTTCATCGTTGAAACGAGCGGTATCAAGTTGCCCTAATAGTTTTTCTTTGCATTTTTTATATATCTCATTATTCGATATAATTTTCTGATGCAATCTACTTTCTTCTTCTACAAGAGATGCATTTTTTTTAATCAATTCCTCAACTTCAGCTGATAAAGAAGAATTATGCTTAAAAGTTTTATCTTGCAACTTGTTCAATTCTTTGACTCTATTTGTAAGACCCACCACCAATGCTTGAGTAATCTTGAAAGCCGCATAGCCCTGGTTGACTAGACTATTTGTTTCAATTACAGAACTGTCATTCTCTTCGATCTTCTTTTTTATCGAATGGAATTTTTCCAATGCATGTTCTAATTGCGCAATAGCAGGATTACCTTTATCATACGTTTCGGGTATTATTACTCCTGATTCGAGCTCCATCCCCATCACCGGTATCACGCCACACACAACTGCAAGCAAACTCACCGTAAACATAAACTTTCTCATCAATTATCCCTAACAAAATCCCTATTTCGTAATCTCTTTCCAATCAGTTCCATTACACGTCATAACTTCCAGCGGCACGTTCCAATTAACCACGGCCGATTCCAACGCTTTCTTTACCAATTGTTCCACTGAAATTGCATCGGCAATTGGAGCAGAAACAATCAACTCATCATGAATTTGCAGCACAATACAACTTGCAGGGAATTGTTCACGCAATGCGCTGTGCACAGCAATCATGCCCAATTTCATAATTTCTGCTGCCGTTCCCTGGGCCACCGTATTAACCGCTATGCGGCACGCTTCTTCATAGAGCGTTCTATTTTTTTCATAAATGGTGGGAATATAACGCCGACGCCCCCAGAATGTTTCAACATAACCGTGTTCAGTTGTATATTCTATAATCGATTTCATCCACGCAGCGACTTGCGGATATTGTTCAAAATAACGCTCGATATATTTTTTTGCATCTTTAAATGAAATATTAAGATCTTTTGATAATCCATACGGCGTTAAACCATATAGGATACTAAAATTGATACGTTTTCCCAACTGTCGCTGTTCATTGGTCACCACCGTCGTATCAAATAAGCGCGCTGCTGTTTCGGTGTGAATATCATGCCCAGCCAAAAACGCATTGATCAGATTTTTATCCTGGGATAAATAAGCAAGCACGCGCAGCTCAATTTGTGAATAATCGGCGGAAATAAATACTCTGCCTTCACCCGATTTAAATGCGGCACGCACTTCTATGCCATACCCAGAAGCATCGGCAGGGATGTTTTGCAAATTGGGATTGGAACTTGCCAATCGCCCTGTTGCTGCCACACTTTGACTAAATGTTGTGTGCACGCGATGAGTCTCTTTATTTACATAGGTCGGCAATGCATCGATATAGGTATTTTTTAATTTTGTCAGCTCACGATGTTTAATAATCATGGCAGGAATGGGATGTAACCGCGCCAGTACCGTAAGCACTTCATAATCAGTAGAAAATTTGCCCGTTTTGCTTTTCTTTTGAGGTGGCAATTGCAGTACATCAAACAGCAGATGTTCAACTTGCCGTGGCGAATTAAGATTAATCGTATCTTTTCCAATAACTGCTGCAATCTCCGCTTCAATAACCTGGATGTCAAAAGCAACTTTTTCCCCTAAATTGTGCAATAAATCAACATCAAGATTAACTCCCTCTTTTTCCATCTCATACAAAATTTGAATCAATGGGTGTTCAATATTTTTATAGAGATCGGCAATTTTAGGATCTTGAGCGAATGCATCTTCCACAATCTTAACAAGGCGAAACGTTTGATATGAATCTGCTGCTGCATACAGCGTTGCAATATCCAAGGGAACTTCTGAAAAATCTTTATATTTGGATGATTTGACGACATCTTCAAAGGTGAGCATGTCTTCATTAAAAAAAGCATGCGATAATTTTTTTAAACTCGCGCTCTGCCACTCTTTAATAATGAGATTTGCACCAATGAGCGTATCAAGCGCAAGGCCGCGCAGTTCAATGCCATGATGTGAGAAAACCAACATGTCGTATTTTGCATTGTGCAGATATTTTTTATACTGTTCATTTTCCAGAATAGGTTTGAGCGCTGCAAGAACTGTCTCACGTGATAATTGTTTTTCGTCCGTGGCGTGAGCACAAGGAACATAATAAGCGCGATCGAGATCGCCGCACGCTGATATACCTACCAAGTCAACTTCTAATGGCTGCAAACCTGTTGTTTCAGTATCAACCGCAAATGCACCACGTTGCTTTAAATGAGCACACATTTCATCAAGTTGTTCTAATGTCTGCACGGTAATAAAATGACGCTCTTTCCAATATGCAATTTTTGCCTCAACATCTTGCACGCGTTCTTGCTTTGTTTGTCCTGCACCTGCAGTTAACGATTTAAAATTAAGTTCTTCAAAAAGCGGACGTGCATTGTTCCAATTATGCGCATCAAAAAACAGATCTTTTGCAGTAAAATGCAAAGGAGCATAATGGAGTAAAAATAACTTATAGCTCAACAACGCATCATCTTTGTGCGTTAGTAATGCAGTTTTAACGCCAGCTTTTTTAATTTCATGCAATCGTGTATAAAGATCTTCGAGTGACTCAAACTGATTCACCAAAACCACGGCAGTTGTCTTGCCAATACCTTTTACGCCAGGAATATTATCAGATGAATCACCAAGGAGCGCAAAATAAAAGGGTAACTTTTCTACTGCAAAGCCCATCTTTTTTTGGATCACCGCGCGATCGGCAAATTCATTTTTAAATGCATCGAGTAAATAGACGTGTTCATTGAGTGTTAAAGCTTGGCCCATATCTTTATCAAGTGTCACAAAAACAACATTACTATCCGGTTGCTGCGCAACCCAATCTTTGGCGAGTGAATACATCAGATCATCAGCCTCAACGCCCACTTGCGCTACTTGCTTTAAACCGATCAGATCAGCAAATTGCACAATATATTCTTTTTGATCAAAAAGATCGCTGGGGGGTGCCTGACGCGTCGCTTTATAATCCGCAAAAATTTCATGGCGCGTTGTTTTACCTTTGCTATCCCAGACCAGCACAATATGCTGCGGAGCATACGTATCGATCATTTTTTTGATCATGCGGCAAAAGCTAAAAACCGCCTGCACGGGCATGCCAGAAGGCGCGTGCAGCGGCTTTAAGCCATAATATGCGCGGTATAAAAATGAGGAGCCATCAATCAGAAAGAGGGTTTTTTGGGGATCTAATTTCATAAGTAGCCTATAGTAGCTTTAAAAATTATAATGTACACTAATATAAAATAATCATTATGTATCTTTATGTCAGTTTAATCTATTTATTGAGAAGTTATAAGATGAAAAAATCTCTCTTTTTGGTCCATTGTATAACTTTGCTAGCATACACAACGGCAGCATTTACCATGGAATTTCTTCCGCAACCAAAAAACAATGTCCATCTTGTTATTGTTCCTGGCCAAAATGGATCCGGTGGTGCAAATACCAGAGTTGTTCTGCCACGTTATACTCTCGCATCTCTTGAAAAAGAGCCGCATCTGAGAAAATATAAGGCAACAACCCCAAAAGGATGGCTCTGGGATTCTATAGATTTTGGTCAAGCAAATTGCCAAAAACATTTGCAAGAAGTTTTTACGCAATTGAAAAAAGACGATTTTGTAATGTATCATCTCACATCTCAAGGAACCACCACGGGCGTCATTGATATAGTAAAAAATCCCGGCAGAGTTAAAGCGGTTATTTTAGAAGCTCCGATGCTGAGCGGTAACAGTGCAATTTATCATACCGTTAATTCTGTGATTAATTATCTCACTTCAGGATCAATTACGGGTTTACCAGGTATTAGTTATTATGTACTTCCTTATTTCGCAAAAATTCTATATCCCGGATATGCACCTGCTGGCGAACAGATGATTTTCAATGTCGATAAGCTTCCAACTGATCTGCCCATTTTTATCATACATAATACTCAGGATCCACAGTTATCATATGCAGATGCTTTAGGCCTTTATGCTTTTTTAAGACAAACAAATGATAATGTATACTTCATGTCTCACTATAAGGATTGCCCCGAACATATGGAATTACTTGAATCAACTGACACAAAAGAAATTGCCGCCGTCAATGCCTTTCTACAAAAATACAATCTACCGACGAATAAACTTGCAGTTTTGGAGGGACACGATTTAAAAATATCCACCGCAGACGAATCTTTTTATGAATCATTAAAAGATGAGAATGGTAACCTTCTACTTGATCCACATGGAAACAGCATACTCGATAAATCACGTGTATCTCCAGAGTTATACAGGGAATTCATAGATCACTACAAAAAAGTTGTATCAGAACAAAAAGATATTGACCTCAATCTATATCAACCAGAAATAAAGCCAAAATGGCTTGCGCACTTCAATAATCTTTTAATTAAAGAAAAAAAAAGAATGTGGTGGTTTGATAAAGGTGTGAAGTTAACTCTCGTCGGCTTAATTGCTGCTTATCTCATACACAAATTTGGTCTAATCGACAAAATGCCCCAAAACATCTTCGCTCCTTACAAATAAAGGAATAGGAAAAGCCCCAGAAAAGTCTGCGGCTTTTCCTATTCCTTTTCTAATACATCTAAATATCGCTGAAAAATATACCGTTTGTTGCGTTGTTGTTCCGCATTGCTCGGGACCAAAATACCAATGTTAACAAATTGTGTAATGATATTGTTGGCAGTATTATAACTTTTATCCATGCGCTCACTCAAATCGGTTGCTGTTATCACTGGATATTCAAACAAAATTGCTAATGCCTGATTGGCAGTTTCTTCTATTCTGCTCAAAGATTCATGCGTTGCTATTATATTTTTAATTTCTTGTTCTAAAAGTTCTATATTTTTAATGCGCTGATAGGCATCTGCACAACTTTGTTCAATACCGGTTAGATAATATTTCAGCCACCCCTCAAAATCTCCCTGCGTTCTCACGCGATCAAGACGCATATAATATTCATGCTGATGTTTTTTGAAATAATATGATGGATACACAATAGGTGCTGATAAAAGATCACTTTCAAAAAGCATGAGTACTATGAGTAATCTGCCAATGCGTCCATTACCATCAAGAAATGGATGAATAGTCTCAAATTGTACATGCGCCAACCCTGCTTTCATGAGTGAGGCGATAGTATCATCTTTATTGATAAAGTGGGCAAGATCTGCCATTAAATCGGGAATCTTTGCTGCATAAGTAGGAATTAAATTCCCCACACGCACCGCTTGCTGTCTATAATGTCCAGGATTTGCGAGCTGCGCCCTTCGAAGCCTTGCAGTGCCCTCTGAAGCTTTACGCGAAAGATGGGGCGAAGTAGGGTTTGCATCGCCCTCCAAGAACATTAGCTCCTGGTGAGCCTTAAGAATAACGCGCGATGCAATGGGTAATTTATCATTTTTTACCAGAGAACACGCAGCTTCTAAAGCTTTTGTATAGTTCAAAACAAGTTGCGTTTCTTTGCTGATGGTGCCGGTAAGTGGTTGAGTAAAAACATCAAGAAGCGTTGTATGAATCCCCTCAATGGCTGATGATAAAAGCGCCTCTTTCATCACATAGGCCTTAATAAAACGTGTTTTATTGGGCAATCGTTGCGCCACCTCATCCAATTGACCCAATTGTTTCATGGCAGCACCATAAAGATGGGTCAGCTCTTCATCCATAACCAATGATGGATTGTGAGGTCGCAGGGAATGGGGAATAAAGTATGTTATCGGACCAATTGTTTCATAGGTGCCTGTTATACGCATAGTTTTCTCTTTTTTTGATATAAGTTAAGGAAATGTCTGAGATAAGTATAACTCGCATGCGGCCTTATTTCAAAGATAGCCATATTTTTGAAATAAGACGCTATTTTTATTTTTTAACCCTTTCCCTTCCCTTTCTTCAAGAAAAACATGTATAATAGAAATGGTATATAAAAACACAATAGGTAACTGATAAGAAGATGAGTGTCAATTATGAAATATTACAATCACCTATTATACACTTTCTTGATTGGTATAAGCATGGGGTCTTCTGCTTATGGTATGGAAGATTTGATGAAATCTTCATTAGTACAACCAACCATTGAACCTTATTCAGAAGAAACATCTTTTAAGCCTTTGGCAAAACCATCTTTTCTGGAATTTTATAGCTCAATCAATAGCTATCTTCGGAATAAATCTGTAATTAATCTTGAGTCGGCAAAAAAAGCATTGCAGGAGACATTCATCAATAAACAGATATTAAAATTTGCTCCTTATTCTTCTTTTCTAAAGAGTGCGTCTCCCGATGAGAATGAAATTAACGTTCTTAAAAGATTTCTCAATGCGGCTTATTTTACACAAAATCCCGCAGACTTGTGCCTATCAATACCCCATTTTTTAAAATCAATTAATCAGAACAACCCAAATACAACTGATGATCTCTTAAAGATTTTGAAATTATTAGCTGAAAACAAGCCAGTATATGAATCTACTCTAAAAACAGCTGAAGAAAACATTAAAATTATTATTGCAACGCATCATAATGGCTTAGATCAATATTCTATTGAACGATGCCTCGAATTGCTTGATAAACCATGTAATTTTTTCCCCGAAAAAACATTTAAAAAAGCATCTCATGAGCTAATAGAATCTCAATTGTTCTCTTTGCTATATTATGATGCAATGGAAGATCCTAATAAACAATTAATTAAGAAAACTATAATCGCTAATATAGACAAAATGATTCATTTTATTCCTACAGGTGGATATCGTATAGGTGAACTTGAAAGAATCAAAGAAGCTATTGAAACAGCAAATCAATTCTCTTTAGAAATGATTAATCCGTGGATTAAAGAGATTAATTATATAACTATAACAACCCTCAATCCTGATCCACTCTCTAATAGTGAGATCCAAATAAAGAACTTAAAAGAGCAAGAAAGTAAAAAAGAAAAACAAGAAGAAGAGGAATTGCGAAATGCAACTCAAAAACAATTGTTTGCAATCCCGTCTACAATGTTGATGTATAATTATGATAAATTATTGTATTACATGAATGAAAAAAATTGGCCTGAGCAAGATAAAATATATGTTCTACAACTTCTATTTTGGCAAGCTCACAAAGCACACAGTAGCGGTTTGCAAGTCTCTCTCATTAAAGCTTTAAAAACAATGAATGCTCCTGCTCCTAAGATTGCCCATCAAGGCGGCATGAGACCTCACCCCGTTTTTTCTTATTCACCAGAGGAATTACCTGAAGATGCTCCTCCTGCTCTTATATTCTTGTTTAATCAACTCAAAAAAGAAGAAATGGAAAATCTCACTGCTAATCCAGATCTTACCATAGAAATGTATTATAACGATATACAGAAGCAGGAAAAAAATTTGAAAAATAATCTTGAAAGTATGAGTGGAAAAGCAGAAAAATTTTATGAAAAATATTTAATACCTGATTTGCCATCACCGAGCCAAGAGCTTCCTGAGCAGCTACGTATTCAAGATACTGAAAAAACTAGGCTAGCTGGTATTAATAATGCTGAATGGGCGCAGCAACAACAAGCTCAAAATATAAAATTTCACAAAGGACGTATTGCAGAGAAAAAGGAATTAAGCGAAGAACTACTACCTCAGCCTCAAAAAAGAATATCAGCAAACCTATCTGCTTTCATAAAACGTGATCAAAATACAATGGATGAATTAATATCTGAGCAAGTGGAAATTATTAAAGCTGAGTTAGAAAGTGCTAAAAAAATCATTCAAGAAGCTATAACTAATAAGCAAGAAAACCTTGAATCTTTGGTTATTCAACAGTTCAAACTTCTTTTTCAAGAAAAAAACCGGCTTGTACGATTTCAAAAATATAGTAAAAATAGCCCTGATGCATTAAGAGCAAGCATTGTGAACACAATAGGCAAAATCCTCGGTTTTGTCAGCGGAATAGGACAAGATCTTATGCCTGCGGGTACTGAATCAGGGGCAAGATCGATCTATGAATTTGAGCTTGCAACAAATGATACAATATTCTCTATTTTCAGTGAGATATTGAAGCGTGATAATTATAAAAAAATAAAAACGGATAATCCTGAAACAATTGCAAAGGTTAAGAAAAAACTTAAGAAATCATTAGAAAATATTGCAAAACTTAAAAAATCATCAGAAAACATGCAATCACAGATAATGAACCTTTTGCAAGCTACTTTGCAAGGCATACAACAAGAAGGATGGCAATCGGAATCGAGTGAAGCAAAAATCGCGCACCTCAAACTCAAACAGTTCATTGCACAAATATTTACTAATATGCGCAAACTTGAATTGCAGATGGCAGGCGAGGATAAAGACACAATAGAAATATCTTCAAAGAATTTTGTAACTAATTTTATAAAAATTGCAGAAATTATCGAAAAAATTCCCTTAGATATATACGATAAGCTACTCATTGAAGATATCGTAGAACGTCCTCTTTTTATACAACGCTTTGTGAATAAAGAAGCTACAGAATTGCAAGGAAAGCCGGTAATATTGCTTCCCGAAGGTAAAGAAGGTGATTTTAACGCAGCTTATGCAAAAATTAAAGACGCAGTATACAAACCTACGCTCATTCAACCTACTCAGCAACCAATTTCCACACCTCTAAAACCAATATCACAAGCCCCAATAGTAACGCAGATGCCTGTGGCACAACCTGCAATAAAATCAGTTCCTCGACCAAACGATGATGAACCAAAAACAGAAAAACCGGCCCAACCACCTGTTAAACCATCACCTCAATTGGCAGCAACTCAGTCACCTGATATTGCAGGATCGGCAGTTCAGAAGGTTAGCTCAAATCCACAACTTAACTATTTTGATCTTATAAACGAACATATTGCCGCCATTGCAGATGAAGATATTATTGGTGTATATCCTTATTCCATTATCTCTATCGTCCCCATGGATAATAGTGAAATTCCTCAGACATACCGCATCACAATCAAACAACTAGAAAAAAAAGCGGCAGAAGAATACTATCTTCTGGTAACAAGAGATCAGCTTGATACTGTTTATAAAATGGTTCAGGAGAACACAGCAGTAAAATTCGGAGGAATAATTATAGATCATACTGAGATGACTAAAAAAATACTCAATTCTATTTTCCTTAAGGAAAAAGAACCGGTTTTACCGCAACCTTTATCACAACCTGCCCTTGAAACACCGATGAGCCCTGCACCACAACCTATTCAGCCTGCACAACCTTCAATAGAACCTCAACCAAAAGCTCCGCAACCACCTGCTGGACAAAAACAACCCGTTGCTCCAGCACCGCAACCTGCAGATCAACCACCGCAAGCACAACCTCAACCCATTGTTGCAGAACAACAACCTACTGCTCCAAAACCTGGGCCATCATTGTGGAGTTCCATTACAACACCCGTGAGTAATTTCGTGAGTAATGTGTGGCAAGGGATTAAAAACCTCATTACAAATATCGTGATTAGGCTATTGTTTTCTCCATCAACAAAGGAAAACAGTGGGGCCACAGAAAAATTCATACTTGAGCAAAAGGTAGATAATGAAGTAATTACGCCGATAGATCAAATTTCTGCGGCAAATCGAATTATACAAATTGTAGAAAAATACGCTCTAGATAACAAAGATGAGCAAGCAAGAAAAGAACTTGACGCCCTTACTGAATTATATTTGTCTGATTATCGGTCTGCTGTAAACGATATTAGTAGCGCAACACTCACCAATAACAAACCCAAGGTGTTCTATCAATTGGGCAATTTCTTAGAAGAGTTCAATCGAAAACATGAGGGCAGTTTTTCACCAGACCAGATAGAGCAGTTTAAAAAAGGCAGTTTAAAAATATAAATTATTAAAATTTAATTTTGGCTCATTGTTTCAATAAGATGAAAAGAAAGGATGTTTCATGAAAATGTGCAGAATATATGCGGTATGTAGTTTTCTGATAACTACTTTTTCTTGTTATGGAATGGAACCAGAATTACCCTTAAGTGGCAAAAAAATTGAGATCCTAGAAGAAGAGTATAATCCCGATCTACCCAAAATCAGTACATCGCTATTTCCAAAAACAAAAATACTTGCGCCTCTTAATGTTAATTCCATATCGGAATGGAAAGATGCTACTTCTTCTCTTAAAAAACAATTTAAAGCTCTAATACAAAATCCGGCAAACAGAGTCCCAATTACTAGTGAAATCGGATCAAATATCAATTCAATGACTGCTTTCATAAACACATATATTCCACCAAATGACACTCTGTCTACCATCAATTTGCTTAAGAGTTTGCTTGTGGAAACTCAAAAAGGATCTTATACGTCAGATATAATTTATGGATTGGGTGGCTGGCTTGCAAAAATAGACAGCATGGAACAATTTATGGAGCCTCCTATAAAAGCGGCATTGGCCAAGCTACCGCAACAGAAAGAAAGTCCTAAACTTCTTATTTCTAAAGAAGTTGCTACCACACAAAAGCAGAATGAAGAATCTTTATCTCAAGAAATATATACGTCCGAAATAGAAGTAATAAGTATAATTACATCTATTCTCCGGGCAATACTGAACAATGAAGAAACGTCCCCCCTGAGACGCTCTTTTCAAGAAACACGAACTTCTATAATACAGTCTTTAAAAAGACAAAAAAAGGCACTGGAAAATACACCTCAACCACAATTGGTAACAAAAGAAATAGATAAGATTAATCTTAAAATACACATCGCCCAAACCCTCAACTATTTCTATGCCATAAAAATACAAAAAGCGAGTGGCAATGAGAAAACGACACCTAAAGACACAAGCAATTTTGTTAATCATTTTGTTAATCATTTTATAGACATGGCAGCATTAATCGAAAAAACTGCATTCGATGAATTCGATCGAAAGCTTATTGAATATTTAATAAATAACTCTTTCTTTATTAAATATTTTGCACATGAAGATGAAGAAACAACGACTTTAGTTCCAAAAGAAAAAAAAGAAGAATTTTATAAAGCTTATACTAAAATAATTAAAAATATTTTGAAACCTTCTGCCGTGGTGACAGCATCAGAAGAACCCATTACCGAACCTTTAAATCAACCAGAGGTGCAGAATCCTCCGGTAATTGTCGCTCCTAGTGAGCCAAAAGTAGAGCAACCGCTTACAGAGATAAAACCCAATAAAGAAGCTATAAAACAAGCTGCTGTCATAGTAGCTCAAAGAAAACAAGAACAACCCCCTCAAGTTGAAAAACCAGCTGAAACCAATCAAAAAGCAAAAGAACAGCCTGCTGCTCCAAAACCACCAACGCCATCATTGTGGAGTTCCATTACAACACCCGTCAGCAATTTCGTGAGTAATGTGCTGCAAGGTATCAAAAATTTATTTGGGACAATTACTTTATGGCTATCACCCAAGCCACCAACATCTGTAGGAAATAGAGCTATAGAAATTGTAGAAACTTTATACAAAAGAAGTACTCGACCAAAAAATGATCGAATAGAAGCCGCAAATGAACTAAGAACCCTTGATCGATATTTCAAGCAAAATAAGAGTTACAAAGCTGATCTCATAATTACCGATATCGAAGGGCTTGCTGATGCTATCTTAAAGAATGACAAACCCAGGACATACCTCAAATTGGGTGAACTTTTGGAAAAGCTCAACCAACACTACTCCACTCATTTCGAACCATCCCCAGCCACCCTATTGGCAATAAATCAAGTTATGGCAAGCATTGCGTTAAAAAATAAGCAAGACAGATTAGAACAAGAAGTAAAATTCCAAGAGGCAATTAGAGCACAATCTGCATTAGAAGATATATTAGGAGCTGATATAGAAGTGTCGGATCAAACATCTGCTGGAAAAAAAATCATACAAATTGTCCAAAATGTTTTTGCAAACAATGCGGCTATAGAAGAAGACAATGATGATGCTATAGAAGAAAAAACGAGAAAAAAAAATCTTGCAATACTTGCAATAGATGAAGCACGAGAAAAAATTCGTACACTTGTTGAATTATATTTTCCTAACAATGAATCTTTCCTAGCTAGGCTTGGTACTGCTATATTAATGCAAAATAGAGTAGACGCATTTTACCAACTAGGTAATTTTTTTGAATCACTTAACAGCAAATACCACACCAAGTATCTCGATCCCGCTGTTATAAAAGACTTTCGGAGTAGGTGGTAGATAAATATTGATAGGAAAAGATATTTTTATATTGCCAAGACTATAGTTTCGACAGCAAGTGCAGCTTGGAGTTGGCTTACTTCATTGTTTTAGGTAAGGAAAAATAAAAGATCATAATTACCACGAAAGAGCCGTTATGAAAATTTATAGGAATATATCATGGACCGCTCTGATAGTAGTTTTAATGGCTACCTTTTGCTATGGATCGGAGATTGAAGTTAAAAAATCTCCAGAATCTGGTCTTAGCGCTACAAAACATGCATCATCCGTGCCTTCATCACCATCACAAAAAATAGTTCCAATGCTAAATCTTTCCCTAAGCCAGCAATGGGAAAAGACGACTTCTACTCTCAAAACACAATTGACCACATTGATTAATAATCCTCAGAACAAAATATCCATTATTGATTTTGAAAAAAATATAAACATAATGATTCCTATCGTAAAGGAATATGCTCCAGAGAATAAAAAAGTTGGAACTCTTAATTTTCTTCTATCTATGCTCAACGACATTAAAAATAACAAAATCAAGGATCCTACGAATCAGATTGCCCGACTCGACAACCTGCAAAAGAATATTGCATCTCTCATATCTATCGAGCTAAAAAAAGAACCAACAGAACAAACTGTTGCTCTTTCTCGTAAAAGAAAAGCTATCCCTCAGCAGAAAGAACAAGATGATAAATCTTTTTCAAAAGAAATATATGACTTAGAGATAAAAATACAAAAGTTATTAACATCTCTGATTGCCGCAATAAAAGAGGGATCTCCTATTTTTCTTTACAAAAACTATCTAGCTCAGATGCAAGATAGCATGGGACAGCTCTTAGAAAATAAACTAGAAAGTCTCATATCCCAACCCGCATTGCCGGAAAAGGAAACAAATCAGATTAGTTTTGCAATACAAATCGTCCAAACTCTTCAGGATTTTCACCGCATTGAACTAGACATGGCAGAGGGTAAGAAAGAAGAAATAGATAAAGATGATGCGAACACTTTTGTTGATAATTTTATAGAACTTGCACAATTTATCAAAAATACGACATTTGATCTTAACGACAAAAAACTTATTAAATATGTAATGAATAGTAGTCTTTTTAAGGATTATTTTATAACGAAAAACAATGTTTTCTTTCCCAATGAAAAAATAGTAATGTTAGTCCCAGAAGACAAAAAAGAAGACTTTCAAAAGGCTTATAAGATTATTAAAGATAAATTGAACCCTACAATTGCAACAAAGTCAGAAGAAAGAATTGTCGAACCTTCAAATCAACCAGAGGTGCAGAATCCTCCGGTAATTGTCGTTCCTAGTGAGCCAAAAATAGAGCAACCGCTTACACAGATAAAACCCAATGAAGAAGCTATGAAACAAGCTGTTGCCATACGGGAGGCTCAAAAAAAACAACAACCCGATCAACCTGAAAAACCAGCTGAAACTAATCCAGAAAAACAATCACTACTCGATCAACAAACTGAACCCGATCAAAAAAAACAAGCACCACTTACCGAAATGGAAAAAGAACCTAAGTATGATATGTTAAAACCATTTGAACTCCTGGGACAAGGCATTGGAAAAATAGTTACCTGGGTAACATCTGCAGTCGGAGTAGTTTGGAACTGGATTACCTCAAAATTTTCAGCTCAAAAGCCATCTGCCCAAGAAATATCACCAAAAAGCGATACGCAAAATGAGCAAGATGCAAATTCCACAAAAAAATCTGATACAAAATCAGAAGAATCCGGTGCTCAACCCGAATCATACTCTCGACTTCAATTACTTAAAGAACTGGAAACGCAAAACGAATTGAAAAAACAACTTGCAGAAAAAGAAGAAGAGATAGAAAGAATCAAAACAAAGAACACTAATCTTAATCCCCGATTAGAAAACTTGCTCAGAAATTTGAGTGCACTCTCAGAGAAATGAGAATCCCAATCAACATAAGAATAGAACAAGAAACAAGAGCTCCTCAAATATGATTTAAAAACAAAATCATAGCTGAGGAGCAGGCTCGTATAAAAACATCTCTTGCGCCCGCTTACAAAACTCTTCCAGCTCAGATTTCACGTGCGCAAAAAAGATATCTTTATTAAGCGTACCTGCAATCACCTCTTGCACTTTTGCAGTTCCAACTGCCTTGTTAAACGCCGCAGAAAAAGAAAATGGTATATTTTCTTGTTTAAATAATTGCAGCAGCGCAATGAACAATTCAAATGATTTCAGCTGACTAATATTATTAAATTCTAAACGCAATCCCTTACTTTTCTTTTTATTTTTTGGATTCACGTGTTTATAAGAAAAACTTTTTACGCCATATGAATCAAACAGATTGCGTATTTTTTTCCAAACCTTTCGAGAAACATGCATACTTTTTGGCAATTCAATGCATCTGAAAGCCATTGGCGTTCCAACACCAACTTCAAATGGTTCCACTTCTCCCAATAATCCTAAAAAACTATAGCCATAACATGATTGCAGCGATTGTAAATTAGGAGATAATTGATGCAGAAAATTACCCATAAACCCTACATTACGATCATAATGCTCCATAGATATCACCTGCAACTGCACTGGTTGCTGACAAACATATTTATTAAAATACAATGCGATTTCACCAATAGTCATGCCATGGCGCAACGGAATTGGTGCAATAGAGATGAATGAAATCAGTGATGGTTCAACAATGGGACCTTCCATGCGACTGCCCAATGGATTTGGTCTATCAAGTACAACATATGGCTTATGGTGATCTGCTGCAATTTTCATGGTGCTGAGCAGCGTAGAAATATAGGTATAATGACGCATGCCAGAATCTTGAATATCGAAAATTAAAAGATCGAGATTATTGATATGTTCGGGAGCAATCATTTTCCCCGAGCCGTTGCCATACAGACTTAAAATAGGAATATTTGTTTTTGCATCGACCGAATCAAGCACATCTCGTTCAGCAAGTGTACCATTAAGTCCATGTTCAGGTGCAAAAATATATTTTACGGTAAAGCCTTTTTGCGCAAGAATGTCGGCAGTACGTGTTCCCTTTTGATCGACGCCCGTCTGATTAGTAATCAAACCAATTCTACAGGTTTCTGGCTTTTTATCAGGACATGTTGCTGTAAGCAAGTCTGTGGAAATATTTTCTACGCCGAGTTTAAAGGATGCGCTGTGGATAGAGGCGGTGGAAAAAAGAAGGCTGATCAAGCCGAGTTGCAACCGATGTCTCCCACTCCGTTCGCCCTGAGTGATTCTATGTAGCGTAGCGAAATAGAATTGTATCGAAGGGTACAAAATATCAATAATTTCATCTGAATTATTATTTTTCTTTATACCCTTCGATACATTTTTTGAGGACAAAAAACACTCAGGGCGAACGGGAAAAAAGAAAAACGATTTTATAAAGCAGTTTCGAAAAATAATTAATAATTTTTTCATCTGATTGCCCTTCTGTTATTAAGCAAAATATCCTATACTAGTGCCAATCTTATCAATAATCATCAGCACCAAAAAAGGGCATTATGAAAAAATATAATTCTATACTGCTAAGCGCAGCATTAATCACCTGTACCATTGCAGCAAAAGACTCTGACGTTTTCAAAGAAATTCGCGCGGGAAAAAAAGAAGCAATAAAAAAACGTCTTGAAAATTGTGAAGATTTGAGCAAAAAAGATGATGATGGAAATACTGCCCTGCATGTTGCAGCTGAGCAAGGGGATGCAGAGATAGTTGATGCACTTACCACTGAACCAGATTATTCAGACTGGACAAATTGGTTTTATGGATGTATTTGGGAAGCAAAATTACCCAATAAAAATGAAAGAAACAAAAAAGGTAAAACACCTCTTCATTGTGCCGTTGAAAACAGTAAAGTAGTAACTGCGCAACGATTGCTTGATAAAGGTGCTGATGCAAGCATTATGGATTTACAGGGCCTTACTCCTGTCTTTGCTGCAGTAGAAAAAGATGACATTCTTTGTCTTCATCTCTTTGACGAACACAAACTTATCCAACAAAGACGCAACGGTGATACCATATTGCACTTTGCAATTGAGCGCAACAAGCTTGCCATGATTGGCGCGCTTGCGCAGCACCAATTGCAATCTCATCAGCGTGAACATTCGCTCCTTAATTGCGAAAACCATCAAGAAAAAACTCCTGCCATGCTTGCAGCAGAAAAGCAGGACACAACGATATTGAGAATCCTCAATTCAAAAGGCGTCAGCTTAACCACGGGCAATCATCGTGGACGCCAGCCCATTCATGCTGCAGCACAAGTAGGTAGTTATGATGCTGCAAAGTATTTATTAGAATTGGGTGTTTTTGTTGATACAACAGATAATCAACAACGTACACCATTGCATGATGCCATTATCAGCAATCAACAAAAAACGATGGAACTTTTATTTGCACACAAAGCTGACCCCAACAAGCGTGATAAGCAAGGAAAAAATAGTTTTGCTCTTGCAGCACATTATCAACGTTTGGCACTTGTCAACCGACTTAAACAACATCCGCAAGTGAACATCAATGAGCGTGATCTGAAAGGCCGCACCGCATTTATGGATGCAGCGATCAACCAAAATCATGCGGCAATGCAGGATCTTATGCAATGCGGTGTTGATGTAACCGTTACCGATAATGCTGGAGAAAATGCATTACACGCAATGGCTCGAAACAATGATCAAAAAGGATTAGAAATTATCTTGCAGAATGGTAATAACACTCAGTTATTACACAGTGTTAACCTTGATGGTGATTCTCCGCTTTTTGTTGCAGCAGGCAACGGACATCTGCGCATTGTAAAACCATATATTCACTATGGCGCAACGCTCGATGGAAAAAATAAAAATGGCGAAACAATATTCCATATCGTTGCACGGAGTAACAAAAAAGATGTACTCACCGAGATCATGAATAATAATCTGGCCAAACCCAGCATTCATATTCCTGCAAAAAATGGTCTTTCGCCAATTCATTATGCCGCTGCAAACGACAATGTTGAAACGATGCAGGAGTTTACCAAGCATGGCGCTTCATACACTGATTGCACAAAAAATGGTGATACTCTTGCTCACACAGCTGCATACTATGGTTCTGCCAATGCAGTACGCTACCTAAAAAAACAGATGCCTATGATGTTACAACATCGCAATAAAGATAATCATACGCCATTCATTGTTGCAGCTCAGCAAGGAAAAGCAGGTGTAATCAATCTTATATTCTGCGAAAACGATATTATGAATGGAGATATTAAAACGGCGATTAATCTTGCTCATCAAAATAAGCATCATAAAATAGTAGCTGACTTAAAAGAAGCAGAAAATAAACGCATGGATGAATGCGTTATGATTCATCAACAACCGCAAAAAATAAAAGATGTACAAACCAACCATCAAAGATGGGATGTAAAAATAATTGAGAAGGATCTTTCCCATACTGTAGAATCTATGTTTCGTCAATCTCCTTCACCACAGTGCTATTCAGTGAATGATCTTTGGAGTAAAACAGAGGCTGAACGTGCGCAGATATACCGTGAAAATACAAAAATACTTGAACAGGCCTTACTAGAGCAAACGAGGCTCGAACAAAAATATAATGCTCTTATATTTGCCGACCAGGCGGAACGTATCAGACAAGAAAATATCGCAGTGCAGAATCGGGCGCAGGCAGAACAAAACAAACGAATACTTGAGCAACAACGCCAAGATAATGAAAGAAAACGTATACTCGAGCAACAGCGCCAACAAGAAGAAGATAGAAAACAAGCACTTGCTCAGCAGGAAGCTACGTTAAAAGAATGCAATGAACAGAACGCAATTCTCAAGGAATGCAACGAACAGGATGCTGAGTTTAAAAATATAAAAGAACAAAAAGATGGATTCGATCGCTTTGCCAAACAAAAGCAAGCTGATGATGCAAAAAGAGCTGCAGCTCAACAGCAACAAAAAGCTCCGGTGAACACTATTGCTCAGCAAAAAGCAGAATTAGATCATTATGCTGCACAAAAGGCAAAAGACGATGCTGAAAAAGCTCGTCAGGAAAAACATACCGCTGCATTAGAAGGTCAACATGTTCCAGCAGATTATTTACGACCAAGCGCACCACTTATGGATGAACAAGAACTACAATGCATTGGTTGCAATGGCAAGCTACCAGAAAAGCCATCGACATGTAAAAAATGTACACTACAATGTCCTGATATTTGTCCTAAATGCTTTAATAAGTATGGCGCAAACTGCTTAGGCTGTTATAGAGGAAAAGGAAAAGGAGAAGAAAAAGAGGTATGCTATATTAACTTTAAGGGTTGTACAGAACAAGAAGGCGTCACCATAATTCCATGTGACAACTGCAAAATAAATGGTGATCGCATTTGCAAAGCATGCTTAGAGAAGATTATCGAACAAAATCTAAAACAAGATGCATCAAAGCCAAATCGCTGTCCACACTGTACGAAAAATACATTAAGTGAAAAATTAAGACAAAGAATTTTTAGTTAAAAGTAGTTGATTAAAGAAAAACAAGAAGCGCTGTAGATTTTCTACAGCGCTTCTTGTTTTCTTATTTTGTTATTGCAACGTACACATTTTATTCAGAGCCCATCTACTCGATTGATCGGCTTGTAGTTCTTTAGGTGTTTTCGCGCCATTTTGTCTCAGTACTCTTATTACATCTTCATCCCGTGTAACAAAAGCAAGTACGTGACGTAAAAATGTATATTCAAGGACTTTATAGTCCTCAGTTAATCGCGTAGTTTTTTCATTGATATCAAAAGGTATTGTTTTTAATAAAAGATCTAAAGTCTTAAGACTTTTTTTCATACATGCCCGCTCTGGATATTGCGGAGGATATAGAGGGTTCGGAGTAAATAATTCTTTCACTTTATCACCTACAGAACTAGAAAGAAGTGCAGTGAGACATTTGCTATGATCAAAATCAATTAACAATTTTACCGCTTGATCTAAATCTTTATCATCTACATTGGAATTCATGGATAGCAAATTCAACATTGTATCGCTCTCTCCTGCTATACAAGCCATTTTGAGATCTGTAGGCTCACATATTACATCGTTAAATGTATGAATTTTATATTTCTTTAACAAGCCTGCCAAACCATTATCATTATTATGTTTCACAATTCCCCAAAGATGCAAAACGCATGCTCGATTGCCATCAATGCTATGAAAAGGAATATCACTGGGAAATCGCCCTGCAATTCCGCTGTATTTTAAAATATTTTCCACACCCGGATTGTTCATTTTATATGCTGCACACAAAAGAACTCCACTCATTTTTTGCAAACCCTTTTCTTTTGCGTACATAATATCGCAACAATCTTTAGAAAAAACATTCGGATTTGTTATGGATCCTTTTGCACTCCACTCTTTATTTACACCTTGAAAACTCGTTTGATTATCTGCATGTGCAAGAACTTGCAATTGCAATTCTTGCTCTAATTGAGAAAAACAATGAAACTTATCAACTGCTTTTTCCATACCAAAAGAAATATGACCAAAAAACAATGCGCCTAATGATAGATTCATCATTAAAAATGATTTATTCACAAAATCCTCCTGTAGTAATTTTTTGTAATATATAATAGAGCACTATGAATATACACATATGACTGAAATATTCAACAATAGTAATACTGCAAAGAATGTTATCATATCTCATGGAATAAAAAAGAGTCACAGAAAACTCTGCAACTCTTTTTCTAAAATAATTAGGGTTATGTCTTTATTGCACATCACTACAAAAAGTATTCCAAAACAGTACATTTTTATCTTTTAACAGACCTTGCTCAGCGTGCGCCAAAAGTGCTGCAAATGCTTTGCCACTATACACCTCATCTAAGAGAACATTTTCATAGCTCTCTATATTGCGTATGGCATCAATTGTTTCTGATGTACACGCACCATATTTTGGCCCACAGAACTCGTGAACAATTACCACATTATCTGCTCCATCACCAAACAAAGGAAATGTTGAATCGTGTGCATTGAGCAACTGATTTGTCTGCTTAAAAAGTAGATTTATTTTCTTCTCAAAATCCCCTGGCACATCTTCAGGTTCAACGCAAACGGCAACTATCTGTGATCGTATCCCGGCCGCCTTAAGACCGAGCGCGAGCCCTGCAGTTGTTCCACAACTACCCGTTGGAACATAAATCAGATCAGGTTCGGATAATAATCCATCATTAATCTGTTGACGCAATTCAAATGCAGCATTCACAAAACCAATTATGCCGGTGGAAACAGATCCTCCCGTTGGGATAAAATAAGGATAATCACCATGATCAAATTTGCTGTTAAAATATGTTGCAATAGTTTCATCCATACGTTCTTTGCGATTGGAACAAAATGCAATATCAGCATCTGCAGCAAACATAAGATTTAAATTCCTGATAACTATGGGAGAAACTGGTTGCGGCGTCAACATAAGATAACAACGCAATCCCAATTCTTGCGCATACGTTGCCGTTGCTGTCGCATGATTTGAGCCAATGCATCCAAAAGTTAAAACACTTTGGGCGTTATGGCGCAGAGCATCAGCAAGTAAAAACTCTAATTTTCTTACTTTATTACCACCAAATAATTGTATGCCATCTGCCGAAATACCGCCCGAAACAGAATCATGTTTTATACAAAGATTTTGTATTGCATAAGCGTTGCCAAACAGATCACATTGTTGAATTGGCGTAGGAAAAGATCCCAAAGAAATATGTGCTATTGCTTGTTGCAATTGCGGATAAGAGATAAATAATGGTACACGAGAAGAATTATCCCAAACAGTCTCATCTACCGATTTATTTTGGATCTGTGCAACAAGATCCGCATATATTTGCTCATCGATTATTATTGCTTGCTTAAGATTTTCAAGAAACAAAAGTTCATTGGCATGCAGACAGACTGCAGTCAGAAGTATCCCGAATATAATATTTTTTCTAAAAATCATACTTATCCCTTTTATTAAAAAAAGCCCCGAACATTTTCGGGGCAACTTTTTTGCATTACTCAATCGGAAAATTAAAATAACTGTCATCCCTACCCGCAGGGAATGGTTCGTTTTTCAACGTGTAATGCCACCACTCACAGTTATAATTTTTAAAACCATGACGTTCCATAACTTCTTTTAAATAATCCCTGCGTTCCTGAAATTTCGCCTCGATCAGACTGTTTTTTGTATGCGATGCTTCATCGAACAAATCAAATGATGATCCCATATCAATGGTCCCATCATTCAAGAATGTAATAACAGTTCCATCACCTAATTGACGTTCTTCTTCTTGAATTTCCTGCACTGTTTCGCCATCTTTGATAATAGTAAGATCAACGGTGCTACCTCTACTGTGTCCTGATTTTTTTGCGACATACTCAAGCTCAAAGACCTGTTCTTTTTCTATACGCGGATAATAATGCCTTTTTTTGCATGTATCTTTTGTATCCTTACCCCAACGTACAAAATGATCCACTCCATCCTGTGGACGATAGGCATCATAAATCACCGCACAATACCCATCTTTCTTAAGATCTTTTTGTACATTACTCAATGCTTGTGCAGCTTGCTTGGTCATAATGACCACCGATTTTTTATAGCCATCAATGGGGCACCCTACGAAATTTTGCTGAGTGCAATAGCGTAATGATACTTTGATTGTTGGATCGATTTCATGCAAATATACAAATCCTTTATCGCGCATTGCTTGTGGTATTGCATGGCAGAATTGCGCGATCATGATACAACTCGCCACACCCAACAATAACAATCTATTTTTCATCATGTACCCTTCTTTTTTGTTTGTTTTATACAGTAACTTGCGCATTAGAATATCATAGTAATAGCATAAATCCATCATCTTCTAAAATACATTCACTGCACCCTCTAAACCATGTACGGAAATTTTATCAGACAACCGATATGATATTTTTTGTGGATAAATCACGTATAAATGATCCAACTTCAGATCTTCTAATGCGGCAATCATTGATTTTGTTATGGTAGGAGCATCAGCATATTTAAATTCAAATCCGATGCGTTTACCATTTTTGATAATTAATAGATCAAGCTCAGCACTGCTCTGCACAGCCCAGAAAAAACATTCTTCTGGTTGTGCATGATTAATTTTTATAATTTCTTCTAATGCAAAACCTTCCCATGATGCTCCCAAGCGGGGATATACCTGCAATCCTTCTTGACTTTGAACACCAACAAGCGCATGTAATAATCCACTATCTCGAATATATATTTTTGGTGTCTTGATCTGCCGCTTGCCGATATTTTCAAACCATGGTTCTAAAATGCGTACCATAAACGTACCTGCTAGAATCTCCGTATAATTGCGCACGGTATGATGCGAAATTCCCAGCGATGCGCCAATTTCCGACATGTTCAACATATTGCCATGATTATGTGCAAGCATCATCCATAAACGCCTCATTTGTGCCGCGGGCACTTGGAAGCCCAAATTAGGAATATCACGTTCCATAAAAGTGGAAATATATGCTTGCCGCCAGGCATAACTTTCTTCATTTGTTTTTGCATTATATGATCGCGGAAAACCTCCCCGCAGCCATAATTTTTTCTGCTCACCAACTTCGGCAACTGAAAATGGTGTCAGCTCTATGTATCCTATCCTACCCGCAAGGGTTTCTGATGATTGCTGTAACAAATCGCGTGAAGCGCTGCCCAAAATTAAAAATTTACGTGGTTTTTCATCAACCAATACTCGGAGGATAGGAAACAGCTCAGGAATTCGTTGAATTTCATCGATCACGATTAAATCAGCGGTGAGCTCTGAGAGGGTGAGCATAGGATTTTGTAAACGCTTAAGATCGATGGGATTTTCTAAATCGATGAAGTGAACATTATCATATTGCTGAGCAAACTGATGGGCCAGTGTTGTTTTACCAACCTGCCGCGGCCCTAACAAGCCGCATATCGAATGAATATTATATTGAAACTTGATTTGATCAAGAAAATAGGATCTTTTTATCATACTTTTCCTTGCAATTTGGAAGTCTTAGTTCCAAATTACATGAAAAAATTGATTAAGGCAATATTTAACTAAAAAAGTTAACAGAGTTGAAAAGAACGATCCATACGCATTAAACAACAAATTTCTGCAATTTGGAAGTCAGACTTCCAAATTGCAGAAATTTGTTGTTTATCATCATCTAGAGCTGCTCTACAATAGCCCGTTCACTAAAATAATGCTTTATGGTTCCAATAATCTGATATTCATCAGGCCCCTTGCCCAATAATGCAATGATGGAACCTTGCTGTGATCGCTCGCAGGCATATTCAATAGCATACTTGCGGTCAAGTTCTTGTATAATTTTATGAGATAATGATTCAGGAATATCCCGCACAATATCACCAGCTATGACAATTGGATCTTCTAGGCGAGGATTATCTGATGTCACAATAACCATATCGGCAATAGTTGCGGCAATAACACCCATCATCGGCCGCTTTGATTTATCTCTGCCACCACCAGCACCAAACACCACGATAAGTTGTTGTGTTAATGCGCGCAATGTTGATAAAACCGCCTGAAATGATTCTGGGTTATGTGCATAATCAATAAAGCAACGCGCGCCATTTGATAAAGCATGTTCTTGCAACCTTCCCGGCACGCCCGCAAATGTCTGCAAAGCTTGCTGGATCATACTCAATTCTACATCTAACGCCAATGCCATTGCAGTGGCAGCCAACACATTATAGGCATTATATACACCAAATAATTGTGGGCAGTGCAGCAAATGCTGCATGCTATTTTGCTGAATAGCAATTTGAATTTCATGAATTGAATCGTTCTGATTAATGCCACGGAGAGTAACCAAAGGATTATCAAATCCATATGAAGTAACTGCGGTCTTAAAGAACCCAACTTGCGACTTTCGTCTCCTGCTCCGTTCGCCCTGAGTAATTTTATGGAGCGTAGCGTAATAAAATTGTATCGAAGGGTAATAAGAGTAATTTTGAATTATACTTTTTCCCCTTCGATACATTTTTTGAGGACAAAAAACACTCAGGGCGAACGGGGAGAGAGATAGTAATTTACTATACGGATAAGAACTCGACTTAAGTAATTGCGCGCATGCCGGATTATCGCCATTAATAACAATCGGCGCATTATCGAGCGCCATATTAAAAATTAAGCATTTAGCCCGAAAATATTCATCCAAATTAGGATAAAATTCTAAATGTTCCAGAGAAAAATTGGTAAAAATAATACCGCAAAAAGAGATGCCTTCAACGCGATGCAACGTTAACGCTTGTGCCGCAACTTCCATCACCACATACTCAATATCATTTTCAACACATAATTGTAAAAATTGTTGTAGATAATCGGGCTGTGGCGTCGTAAGTGGTGCTGGGAAAATATGCCCATCAATGCGATTTTGTGCAGAACTGATCAGCGCTGTTTTATATCCGGCAGTTTGTAATATGTGGGCAAGCAAAAAAGAAGTGGTGGTTTTGCCTTTTGTTCCGGTTATACCAATAATTTTTAATTTCTGCGCAGGATAGTGCGCTGCTTGCGCACTTAAATCAGCAAGAGCTTTGCGTGTATTATCAACCTGTTCGAGAATAATATTGCGTACTCGCATGAACGCAGATAGTTCATCCGATAACAAAGTAGTATGGTGCACGACAATTGTACGTGCACCATTTTCTATCGCTTTTTTTATATAATTGACCCCATTATCTGCATATCCTTCAATGGCAACAAAGGTAGAGCCTTCGCCAACAAAGTCGGTATGGCATGCAACGGGAAATGTAGAGGGAAAAGATATTTCTAAATCCATGGTAACCACAAAACTACTTTTTTTTCTTTCCCGTTCGCCCTGAGTCAGACCCCATATTCCGAATTCTCTTTATATGGGGACCCCAGCGAAGAGTAACAAAGCTGGGGATAGAAATCATGTATCGAAGGGTAGTCTAACAAATTAATTCAATAAAATGTTTTAATATTATTATACCCTTCGATACATTTTATCTCGCTATGCTTGATAAAACACTCAGGGCGAACGGATTTCTGAATTTTTTCAAATTTTTTTAAAAAACTATGCCTTATAACCATCCAATTTTTTGAGCAATTCTACTCTTACTTTTGGCAATAACATCAACATTCCATACAGATTAATTAAAAGCATAATCGCAATAACAAGATCAGCTAAATCCCATACTAAGTCAACGGCAGCAACAGAACCAACAAACACACCCAAACTATAGAATGCGTTGAAAGCACCATTAAAACGATTGTTTGTTAAAAATAGCCATGCAGATCTGACTACATATGCATACGAAACAATCACGCCAAGACCAAAGCTGACTGCAAGGAAACTTACAATCCAACCGCCATACATTCCAAACGTTGTATCAAACGCAGAAATGGTAAGCGCTGTACTGGTTAACCCATTATTCCAGACACCAGAGACAACAATGCACAATGCAACGATAAAACCAATGCACGTACTAATGAATGTACTCATCATGCCCATAAAACCATTTTGTATCGCATTATCATTACCAGTAGAACCAAACATGATTGCTGCAGAACCAAGTCCTGATTCAGTTGCAAAAATAGAACGGGACATACCTGCTGAAATCATTTGTTGCATAGAGAATCCAAGAAGCCCTGCACCAACTGCTTGCATGCCAAGCCCGCTTGATACAATAAGACAAAGCGCTGACCATAATGATTGGTAGTGATATCCAAGAACGGCCAAAGAAGAAACCATAAAGACTGCAACTTTTATCGGCACAATGCTCACTGAAATTTTGACAATTCTCTCTGCACCGCCAAAAAGAATATATAAAACGAACGCAAGCAATCCAAGTCCGGTCATAAATGGTGTGATTGCCCATGTGGTTGCAAGACTGACAGAAATTGAGTTTGCTTGAATAAGATTACCACCGATCAAACCATACCATACACAAAAGAATGCATAGATGTGTGGAAGATATTTGCCGCCCATAACTTCTTTTAAATAAAGCATTGGTCCGCCAAGTGTCGTTTTTGTAGTAGCTCGTGATCCATAAAATGTACTTAAATAGACTTCACCAAAACGTACTGCCATTAAAATAAAACCAAAAATAACAAACCAAAATGCAGCTCCAGGTCCGCCAGCATAAATAGCTGTTGCAACTCCGGCAACCACACCGTTACCTAGGTTTGAATTGATAGTATTCATGAATGCATGGAAAGGTGATATTTGACCTTCTTTTTGCGTTGTTGATTGCGCAGGGCACACTGCTTCTTTGAGTGCGGTGAAGAAATATCTAAATTGAATCCCGCGTAAAGCGATTGTATACAAAAGGCTGATTGAAACAACATAGAGCATCAATGGCCAACCACATATTACTGCATTAATTTCCCTTATTATCATCATAAAATCCATAAAATTCCTTTGCTTAAAATATTTTTACAATAAGGCCATAGATCAGTATACTTAAATTTTAACGTTTCGATAAGGCGCAAAAATAATGAAAATTCTGGCACTTGATATTGGTGATCGTTGGACCGGAGTAGCAATATCCGATCCTTTGGGTATTTTGCCACGTCCTTATGATACTTTTAAAACCTCAGAACTAGTTGCTCAACTAGAAAAAACAATCGCAAAAGAGAATGTTTCTACGATTGTCGTAGGTCTGCCAACAACGATGCGCGGTACTGAAAGCGATCAAACAAAAAAAGTTATTGCCATGGTTGATGAACTGAAAAATCATTTTCCTGCTATTCAATGGCAGATGTGGGATGAGCGGTTGAGCAGTAAACGAGCAGCAAGCATTAAGTCTGCTAAGACTAAAGAAGAGAAATTACGATCTCATGCAATCGCTGCTGCAACTTTCTTGAGTACATATCTTGATTATAAGCGGTTTTATACACCCGTCGAAGGAAAAGAAGAAGATTAATGCCCAATTTTGTTGGGCATTAATCTTTCTTATATCAATTTATATAAATTGACAAAGGACACGATTATCTTTTAGTTTGACACATAAAAAGGAAAACAACTTCGCAAGCACATCAGCTCTCATAAAAGAGTAATAGATAGGCTCGTAGCTAAATCTTTATTAGGGTCCCCGTGCCAATATCCTTCGAGAAGCTCAGTATGAGCAGGGGGAGCGGGGGCAAAAAAAGGAGTAGATGTATGAAGTGCCAAAAGTGTGATGGTTTATTGATCCTACAAACATTTTTTGATCATCCACTCAATTTTGAGGGGTGGAAATGTCTGAACTGCGGTAAAATAATACTCAAGAAAGAAAAGTCCATCGAATATGATTCGTTTAGTCTTTTTTATCAGCAACAGAAATGTAAAAATCGCAATTAAAGCGACCTCTATGCCTTTCTTCCTTCGTTTTACCGGGGTCCCCATGTGAAATGAAATGGAGCATGGAGCAAAAATGTTTAAATTGTGGTAAAATAATACTCAAGAAAGAAAAAAGCATCGAATATGATTCGTTCAGTCTTTTTTATCAACAACAAAAGTGTAAAAATCGTAACTAGAAACAATGTATAACATTCACGCCTCTATGAAAATTTCTTTATAAAGGGGCCCCCCGTGTGGAACGAAGTGAAACATGGGGTAGAAAAGTGTAAGAATCGTAATTAGAAATAATATATAATAACATTTGTACCTCCTATAAACATGTATTCATTTATAGCAATCCAAAGTACACAGGATCATTTTGAGCTGGCGCTTTTCAACAATAGTACTCTCGTAGAAGTAGTACGTGAAGATAAGCGCCATGCCAGCAAGCTCTTCATTCCGCTATTAAACCAGCTGCTCAGCAACAATGCAATTGCATTTGCTGAGCTTTCTTTGTGCGCGGTCAACTGCGGCCCCGCTCCTTTTTCTACGCTACGCTCACTGATAGCAAGCGCCAATGGTTTGCATTGCGCAACAAATATACCGCTCGTAAGCATTGATGGCCTTGAGGCGACATTTACTGAATTTTATGATAAAAACTATGAGAATACGGTAGTTTTATTGAATGCATTCAACAATGAAAGCTATTATCTGATTGCGTATGAAGAAGAGATAATGTCCACCGGATATAAAAACACAGAGCTGTTGATGCAGGATATTCAAGGCCAATTATCAGCAGGAGATTCTGTAAACCTTATTGTTCGCAAACAATGTTCTGTTGAGACCATTGGACGTCTTGGTTACCAAAAATTTATGACCAACGCAGAACCTTTTGGGTATTTGATGCCCTTGCATCTGAAAAAACATCCCGTGGAGCTTTAAAATCACATCATAATGACAACACCTCTACAACAAATGGCAACTCATACATATATCACCCACATAGTCATTGCATTGCTTTCAGCATGCATCTGTTTTCATCATCCATGCATGACAATGCAAAAAGATAAAGAAATTCCAACCTTACAAAGTCTGGCATTCAAGGTTGCTATTCAACAAATAACCGACACCAGAACCAACAACCAGCATCTTTCTACCAAATTAAAAAAAATCAATGAGATCATCGATAAATTTAAACTATCAAAAGAATTCATTGAAAATAATAGTGATATTTGCGACATAGCAGATAAAGCTGCTTATACCTATTATTGTAATAATATGCGAGCACAACCCCATCTTCTTTCATCACAATCATTAAAACAATTCTCGCCTCTGCAGGAAATAATCCGGCACAACATCAATGGATATTCCCTGCGCGCAGAGCATCAAAAATTACCCCAGTTACATATTGCGTCCACCCCTGTATACGCTGTTTGCTTACTGAATAATGGTATTATTTACGCTCCAGCACAAGGCATATTCGATACCATATGTCCTATTTCACTTATGCCATTCCAACAATTTCTTGCTCCTGCAGAAAAAAATACCAATAACCTTGTTATTCAAACGCAACAAAAAAGATTATCGCTCTTAAAAAATAAATTAAGCAATTCATCTGAAAACACACGATTTACTCTTGAATATTCTGTTAATACCAAAGCAATACCCAATGGTTGTGTATTTGCTCCTATGAATCTGAGTTTTATAAATAACACCTCTGCTACTTATTCTCACGATCGCCAACAAATTGCCTTTATCGATGGAACTCTTATTGGCATACAACAAGTTAATAATATTCTCCAGCAATTACCTTTAGTCTGGAATATAGCTGTACCACCGCTATCGTTATCACCAAAAAAAATATGCTTTTCTCGGGACGATACGATGCTTTTTACATGTAACGACAAAGCCCTTTATCGCTATCATTTTGCTACCAATACTGAAAATCAAATTTTGATATCGGATATCATTGCCTTGTATCCAACCAACAATCAAGACGTGCTCATAATCAAAAAATCTATCGCAACATCAAGAGTCGAATTTAAATTAATAGATGCTCAACTGAAAAAGACTTCTTGCAATGCATTTACCTTCCAGGACTCAGAAGTTTTGAACATCACCGATGCCTGCTTTTCCTCTGATGGCAAACAAATTGCTATCGGATTTTCGGATGGCAAAATTACAATTTTTAATCACACGGATTATAAAGAAACAACCCATATGTACATGTTCCTTGAAAGAGACAAGCCTATAACTAAGGTCATGTTTTCTTCCGATGATACAATACTTGTTGGAGTAAGTGAATATACGCGAGTAGCACTTTGGCACCTTCCTTCAAGATGTCTTGTTCATAAATTTTGCCTACATGTTACCCATACCATAACGACTTATCCCAACTACCAAGAAGAAGAATTGATAAACTACACCTTACCAATAATACTGCTCAATCTCCCCCTTGATATGCACCATTCAACTATCCAAGAATTTTGCAGAGAACACAGCAGTGAAGTTTGGCAAAAACCAATCAATCCTTTTGAATTAATTTTTGCACAAATATTGCAAAGCTGTACCCACCACCATCAAGTGATACAGCTGAGCAATGATCTGAAAGCAATTCCCCTCTCTCCTGAAGAACGGCAAAGATATAATCAACAAATCGATAACAAAGCAAATTCTATAAAAGCAGACAAAATAGGCTTAATAGCTAAAATAAAAAAAATTGTCTATTCTTTGAAAGACAATTTTTTATTCTGCTCACAACAACTATATGCTCTATTAAAGACACATGGGCGCATAGTTTCTGCGCTTTACATAGGAATAGCCATCGGATATATAGTAACAGAGACTTATAATTCAAACCCATGCTTATACGAACAAAACATTGTCATTTGGGGCCAGGCTTTTAAAATACGTGTTTTTTCATCTACTTAATACTGACCATCTAAGCAAAGGAAATATAATGAAGGCAAAAAATATATTTTTACTACTCACTATAACTATTCTCACCAATATCTGCATGCGCGCAGAAGAATCAAATACAACTGATAATGCGGCCAATAATGATATTCTGCAGCTAACATTTCAAGAACAGATGATCAGGAGAGCTCAAGGATTGCCAAGCGATCCCAATAAAACACCTACTGATCCTGATGTTGTTGAGAATCATTGGGATCTTTTTGGTTTTGGACCAAATTTCTATCGTAAACGAATATTCTTTCCCGATAAAGATGGCAAACCATCTTACAAGCGAATTTGGGAGCATGAAGACAATCCTGAATTTGAAAATGTTACCTTAGCTGTATATCACGAATCTTATAAAGGTCCTGATACGATTGAAATTATAGGAACATATGCGGATAAAAAGGCTCGTGCAAAACTCATCAGGAGCATGACAAATGGATTTTTCTCGGATGCCAAAGGTGGTGTATGGTTTCCAGAACACAATACTTTTGTTGGTGGTACGCGGGATAAAAACATATGCGCAATGCTTGCTCTGCATCTGGCTCAACCGCAACGACATTCGAAATTTAAATAGCCCATATTTCATATTAAATGGGGCGCACGGCCGTAGCTTGCGCAAGTTGGGCTTTTTAGTCTCTTAAATTGGGGTCTCCCATGCGCAATAAAATGGAGCATGGGGTTAGTCTCCATACTCCCGCAACAACTGCTCAACCGAATTATATTTATGCTTCATCGCAATGGTTAATGCCGTTTCTTTTTCATTATCAAGAATGCGATCAACCACTGCACCTTTATCAAGCAACACGCGAACCATATCGATATTATTTTTTTCAACTGCTGTTATTAATAATGTTTTTCCATAATGAGCATAATTAACATCAGCTTGAGCATGATCAACAAACAAACCAATCAATTTTTCATTTTTACCATGTTCAACGATGTAGCATAAAAGATCTGATGCTACCGCTTGAGCAATGCGCACTTTTTTACTAAACAATGTTTCTACCGCTACCGCGTCATCTTCTGATACTGCTATTTTAAATGCTTGTTCAGCATACCCAGATAGAAGACCTTCTCTTTTGTGTGCTTTTTGACGATCTTTCCCCCACGCGATAAATAAACCTATGATATCCGCATACTTACTGCGCGCAAGAGATAATAAAAAAGGAGTTTGAGAACCCAAATCGGGGTATTGTAAAAAGAAATCAAAAAAATCATACTGTATATTTCTTTTTGGGCATGCATAATGGGCAACCATGGCGCAAATAATCTTCGTTTTTTCATCAGGAGATAAACAAATGGTTGTATCCTCCATCATTTTCCCAACCAGATCATAGGTAAAACCATATTTAAATTGACTCATTGCTTTGATAATTAAATCAATATCATGGGTACAAAACAACGAACGCATCTCATAGTATACATGCTCTAAAGAAACATTCGCTCCAGAATCTCCCTTGACATTACACACATCAATATGAGTTGCCGTAACAAAATTTTTTTTATTATTATTCAAAAAAAATATACTAAAACAAAAAAAAGTTATAATAATAGATAATCGAAAAATTCCTTCCTGCTTGCCTTCCATTACTCTCTCTCCCCTCTCAATCAACAAAAAAAGATATTTTATCCCCACCTAACAACAGTGTAATAATCAAAAATATAAAAAATCAACAAAAATGCAAATACTATTTGAAAACTTTTTATATATGGTTACTCGAAAGAAGAGAGCGGACAAATCCCGCACCAAGAGTTGCTGCTTGAACAGCACGTATAACAGTAGGAGTAAGAGCGCAAAAAATAAACTGATTTACCTGCACCATTCTTTTTTCTTCTGAATTCAAATCCCCTTCTGGACCAATAAGAAGTAGTATGTCTTTTGGTTGATCATTATGCAACGCATTCATTACATCAAAAAGATGTTTCCCTTCAGGATCGAAAAAAAATTTAACGGAAGCAGCATTATACTTTTGTAATGCTGCTTCCAACGTAATAGGTTCTTGCAATTGCGGATACGTAAAGTTCTTTGATTGTTCAGCGGCACTGATAATTATTCGTTGCGCACGCTCATTATCTTTATCCCGAGACCATTGGTGCGGTGTTTTATGCGTAAAAATTAACTGAATAGTGCTCACACCAACTTCAGTTAATGCATATAAAGCCGCTGCATAATCATCTCGCTTAAGCATTGGCAATAAAAAGGTAACTGATGGCTGCAACACAAGATTTTTTTGTACCGATTCTATCTTCACCTGAATTTGTTTTTTACCAACAAATCCCATGATTTCCACAATAGCCTGGATATCTCTATCAAAAAAAATACACTGGTCACTCGGGCGCAACCGCAACACCGTAGCTATACGATGCACCACTGTTTCATCAGAAAGCACTATTGAGTTCCCAACATCTTTTTGATGAACCAATGAAGATAATGATGGTACAAACAAAGCAAATTCATGCTTTTCTTTGTCTGCCTTACCCTTCATATACGCCACTTTCTTTCTTCTTAATTTGTTTTAGCTATATAGGTATGATACCAATTGCTCAACGTATCCTTGAGCTCTTGATAGTAAGCGCCTGCCATTTCTTTCATGCTCAGATAACGAATAAGCAGTTCTCCAAAAACTTGTGCTGCCATTTGCTGAACGGGAGATATTTTTGGTGGTTGTGCATCCGCTGAAAAATTATCATATTCTTCTCCATCAATCTCTTGAGCCTCAAGCTCTATATCCCTTTCAACGGGTTCATTATTATCACCACAAGGCTCACAATAAGAATAATCAAGAAAACATTTGTTATCAGCGCAGTAACCAATATTTTCTTGCGATGTTGCATGAAGATCTTCAAATGCCGCGCCATCATGACCATTCATACTACCACTCACTACGACCATCAAAATTATCATCATTTTTTTCATAAAAGACCCTTTTTTTGAAGCATATAATATTACCCTACTAAGGTACCTTAAAATCAAAAAAAAGCTCTTTTTTTTGGGCAAAAAATTGCCTTGTTGAGCAACTCCCATTTTTTTGCTACTCTTGCAGATAATAACTCACTTTCCAACCTAATAATACTAGGATTGCAATGATCTCACGGATAATAGCGAAAATAGTTGGCACCAATAACGAGCGCCAAGTCAAAAAAATGCTTCCCCTTGTTGAACAAATCAACGCCTTAGAGCCTTCAATCAGCTCATTATCCGATGAACAACTCGCTCATAAAACAATTGAATTTAAAGAGCAGCTCGCCGCCGGGAAAGCGCTTGATGATATTTTACCGGAAGCCTTTGCTGTTGTGCGTGAAGCGGGATATCGAACGCTCGGGCAACGCCATTTTGATGTGCAACTTATGGGTGGCATCGTACTCCATCAAGGCAAAATTTCTGAAATGAAAACGGGTGAAGGAAAAACGCTCACCGCAACATTAGCATTATATCTCAATGCCTTAGCGGGTAAGGGAGCACATCTTGTTACGGTCAACGATTATCTTGCACGCCGCGATTCTGAATGGATGAGCCCTATCTATAACCTCCTCGGCCTTCAAGTTGCATGCCTACAAAACTCAATGACTGATGAACGAACGTCAAGAGGCATATGCTGCCGATATTCTCTATGCTACTAATAATGAACTTGGCTTTGATTATCTGCGCGATAATATGAAATTCCGAAAAACCGATTTTGTGCAGCGAGAACTTTCATTTGCCATTGTTGATGAAGTCGATTCCATTTTAATTGATGAAGCCCGTACACCACTAATTATTTCCGGATCATCTGAAGAAGTTGGTTCTTTATATCGTGACGCCGATCGCGTTGTATCGTTTTTAGAAAAAGGTGTTGATTATGAAGTTGATGAAAAAGCACGCACAGTGCTGTTAACAGAATCAGGCGTTGATAAAGTTGAAGCAGGCATTCAACGTTTCTAATCTCTATTTAATCGAACACATGCAGTTATTGCATCATATCAATCAAGCATTACGTGCTCATGCACTTTTCAAGCGCGATGTTGATTATGTTGTTGCCGATAATCAAGTACTTATTGTTGATGAGTTTACTGGTCGTATTTTGCCGGGACGCCGTTATAGCGATGGCTTGCACCAAGCTCTTGAAGCAAAAGAAAATGTAGAAATTGAACGTGAAAGCCAAACGCTTGCATGCATTACGTTGCAAAATTTTTTTAGACTTTATAAAAAACTTGCTGGTATGACCGGTACAGCTGCAACAGAAACTGAAGAATTTCATAATATCTATAAACTCGATGTCATCACCATCCCAACCAATCGCACAATGATCAGGAAAGATATGCCTGATCTTATTTTTTTAACCAAAAATGCAAAATATAAAGCAATTGTAGAAGATATTAAAGAACGTCATCAAAAGGGACAGCCCGTTTTGATTGGTACTATTGCTATTGAAACTTCAGAATTATTAAGCGCCATTCTGACTGCAAACGGCATTACTCATGACGTATTAAACGCAAAACAACATGAACGCGAAGCAGAAATTGTTGCTCATGCAGGAGAGCGTGGTCGTATTACCATTGCAACAAATATGGCAGGCCGTGGTACCGATATTAAACTAACACCAGAATCAATCTTTGCAGGCGGTTTATACATTTTAGGTACTGAGCGCCATGAAAGTCGACGTATTGATAATCAGTTGCGAGGACGTGCTGGCCGTCAAGGCGATCCTGGCGAATCTCGTTTTTATATATCATTGGAAGATGATTTAGTTCGTATTTTTGCAGGCGATTCCCTCAAAAATAAGATGGTGTTCTTCGGCATGAAAGAAGATGAAATTATTGAATCCCGCCTTGTTTCTAAAACAATTGAACGCGCACAAGAACGAGTTGAAAAACACAATTTTGATAATCGTAAGCATCTACTTGAATATGATGATGTTCTCAATCAGCAACGTATTGTTATTTATAACCATCGCCGCGATGCTCTTGAGGGAGAAAATCGCATTTACGAGCTTATTCGTGATTTCATTATAGCAATCGTGCAAGACCTCATCGCATACAACGCACCGACACGCGATATTAGTACAGATCAAAAGACAAAAATATACGAAGCTTTAGAATATCTCACCGGACTCAAACAGCACGATTTTGAAGCGTCTCATATACGATCAAACAATGTTGAACTCTTTGAAAAAGATCTCATTGACTTCTTGCTGGATCGCTATGATCTTTATCGCAAACAATATAAGCAAGAAATTATCAAATCAGCTGAGAAATGGCTCGTTTTAGAAACCATTGATAAAGCATGGCGTCAACATATGCTCAACCTTGATCACCTCAAAGAAGGAATTGGGTTGCGCGGATGGGGACAAAAAAATCCACTCATTGAATATAAGCGTGAAGCATTTGATATGTTCCGTGAGATGATGACCCATATCCGCTTTGATGTGGTGCATCATATTTTCCATGTTAATCTTACCCAGCTCAATACAGAACAAATAGAACAAAAACGGGATGAAGAGCTTGAGAGATTAAATTTTTCTTAATACTCACACGCTCGATCCACTTTTATATTCTGCAGATAATCGCTCTGTCATTGAAGCATGCGGCCCATGTTCAGTAATAATGAAATATTGTGTAGCATCGGTATTATCTTTTTTGATATCAGAAAACTTTAAATCAATGTTTCCCCGTGATGCACATTGTCTCTGCGTACAAGTATACAAAGGAGGCAATGCCCCTTTCTTAGATTTCTGTCTATAAATAACAAAATTCGCGCGCTCATGCTGGCTACCAAAGCGACGCTTTGCGCCCGTACTTACCGGTATAATAGCCTGATCATTTACGTTATAGAGTAATATTTTTGAATTTGTATCATTAATAAAGGTCGTAATACAGCCAAAAAGACTTTGTTCGCTTATTATTGCTTGTCCCATAAGAATAATCATCATAATTCTTGTGCGTAGCATCATGAATAGCCCCTTCCCTTCTAGATTATTATGAAGCTTCCTCTCTTTCAAACCTACCCCATTTAAAATGCAAATAGCAACAGATATAGAATTTGATTCTCAAAAACCTCTCATAATAATGATATTCTTGAGAATTATCGCATCATTATTGAATTTGCCTATTAGAAAAGTGTATCTTTTAATTGATTAAAGAATTAAGGATATGAATAATCGGCAATAAAAAAATGATGTATTATGACAAAAAAAATAATCAAAAATCTTATTACGTGCATTCTTTTGGTTATGATGCCTCTCGATCTGCAGAGCGCACAGAGAGTAGTTGGGGGACTTTCCAAAGTACGTCAAGTTCCAAAACAAGCACCGAAAGGATCAGGTAAAAGCACTGGTGGGCAAAAAGAAGTTTCAAAAGAAGGTGTTAAGAGCACTGTAAAAGAGGGTGCTAAATTTGCAAGAGACGTTGCTCATGGTGTTGCAGAAGGGCATCCTGGACGCAGCGCTACACAATCTGCCACTTCTGTTTCTCCCGGAGGTTCCTTTTCTCAAGCAACCCTTGCAAATCCTGATACCGGCACACGCCGCGGTGGAGGCCGCAGTAGAAATCCTTTATTTCAACACAAGAGAAAAGATCGTCTTGCTCAAGATTTTAACCAACGCAAAGAATCACTGCTTAAAAGTGACTATCTTGCTCGTTACATCCTAGATAGTCTTGACACAGATGGATTCACTGACAGAGAAAATGCTTTTCAGATCGCCACCGATCTTGGTCAAAAAGAAGGACTTGATGCAGGCATTGTTCCTTTAGAGGCGAAAGAAACGGTAGGTCTTATCAGAAATCTTTGCAATGCTCCAAAAGGAGAAACAACATTTTACGTACCATACACCTATACTGTCGGAAATAGCACTCTTCTTGAATGTATTTTTACTCCAGATGTAATTATTTACATGATACCATCACTGAAAGCATCTTCAGAAATTGATCTGGTTTATCCTCCAGATTATCAATTGAACGAATTAAATGAAATAGGCATCGGATCGAAGTTACCATCAAATGCTTACAAAAATATACAAAAAATAAAAGATTCTCAAGCAAAACAAAAACTCGAGAATATTCTCCAAACACTTACTGAAGAGATAAAAACAGAAGTCAAAACTGCTCCAAATCCAGAATTACCTACTCAACCAGCACCCGAGCCGGAACTGCTACCAGAATTGGCTACGCAACCAGAACAACCGATTATCAAAACAGTCAAACCAATGCGCAGTATAGTTCAAGAATTTGAAAATCAATTATTTGCCCGCATGGAAAGTAATGGAGTACCTAAAGAAGAGATAACAAGGCAATTGAAAAGACTTGAAAGTCCTCTGCTGGGAAAACTGACGGATGCTAAAAAGCTTGAAATATTAAAAGAGATTGAAAAGGAATTTAATAATTTTCTTTCAAACAAAGCCACAGAAGAAGCTCGTTTAGATCTGGAACGGAAGGTAAAAAATGTGGAAGATGCTACTCAAGAGGTAGCCAATGTACGAAAACAAATCGCTGAATTGCAACAGCAAAAAGACGCTGTAATTCAAACTGGTCAAGGAACAGATGTATTAGAGCAGATCATAAGAAAAAAAATGGCAGCAGAAGAGAAACTTGGAACCGCACTTGATACACAAATTGCTGCCATGGAAGCAGCAGAAGAAGCTCGGGCAATAGTGGAAGGCATTAAGAATAAGCAATCAGTTAATCGAACCCAATTAAAGAATATAGAAGAAGAAATTGTAACTAAAGAACAGACGAGAGCAGGTCTTATTGCAAAAAAGAATCAACTTGAAGAAGATATCGCAAAGTGGCGAGAAAACGAAGCTTTTATGGGCAGAAGAGTAGAAAATCTTCCACTTCAGCAAGCTGCTAAAGAAATGCAATTACAAACCATATTAAAAGAAGAAGCTCGTCTGAAAGAACTCGAAGCCCACTTAGAAAATGAGCAGCAGTTACTTAAAGCTCAAGCACAACAGCTAAAAGCTCAAAATGAACGCGCTGAAGCGCAAGAACAACTTAATCAAATTGTTGCACAAGAGACTGCAACTCAAAAAGAATTGGAGATAACCACCGATAATACCGCACAGCTTGGCAAGCAATTACAAGAACTACTGGAACAACAAACTAATATTCAAACTGATTTCACCGCCACGCAGCAACAAGCAACTGCTCAAAAAGCAGAATTAGCTGAGCTCACGCAGACTGAACAATTAGCATTGGAAAAAATCGAAGCAACCAAAAAAGAAGAGACTCGCCTTGCAGAACTCCAAGCCCACTTAGAAAATGAGCAACAGTTACTTGAAGCTCAGGCACAACAACTAAAAACTCAAAATGAACGCGCTAAAGCGCAAGAACAACTTAATCAAATTGTTGCACAAGAGACTGCAACTCAAAAAGAATTGGAGCTAACCACCGATAATACCGCACAGCTTGGCAAGCAATTACAAGAACTACTGGAACAACAAACTAATCTACAAACTGATTTCACCGCCACGCAGCAACAAGCAACTGCTCAACAAGCAGAACTAACTAAACTCACGCAGGCTGAACAATTAGCATTGGAAAAAATCGAAGCAACCAACAAAGAAGATACACGCCTTGCAGAACTCCAAGCACACTTAGAAAACGAACAACAGCTACTTGAAGCTCAGGCACAACAACTAAAAACTCAAAATGAACGCGCTAAAGCGCAAGAACAACTTAATCAAATTGTTGCACAAGAGACTGCAACTCAAAAAGAATTGGAGCTAACCACCGATAATACCGCACAGCTTGGCAAGCAATTACAAGAACTACTGGAACAACAAACTAATCTTCAAACTGATTTCACCGCCACGCAGCAACAAGCAACTGCTCAAAAAGCAGAATTAACTGAGCTCACGCAGGCTGAACAATTAGCATTGGAAAAAATCGAAGCGACCAAAAAAGAAGAGACTCGCCTTGCAGAACTCCAAGCCCACTTAGAAAATGAGCAACAGTTACTTGAAGCTCAGGCAAAAGAAGCTCAAGCAGAACGGCTTTTGCAAGCCTTAAAGGAAACTCAACCTACTGGCGCAAAACAACCTACCGCAGAAGCGTCAATCACTAAAAGGCAACAACCTTCTACTAAAATAGAACCACACACACAACTTTTACCGGAATCCATTGAACCTCATGTAGAGGCTATAGAGCTGCAGGAGCGAAGAGCTGAATTACAAAAAGAATTTAAACTTGTTGAAATTCCTCTTAAAGAAAAAACTATTGCTGCTGAAAAAACTGCCCAAGATGTTCAAAAAACTCGACAAGATTTGAATAACTTAATTAAAGACCAAGCTCAAAAAGAATTGAAAAGAGAAGAAGCACGCAAAGAATTAAATGCAGCCGAACAAGAAAAGGCTGATCTAGTATTCAAACACCAACGAATAGACGAAGCTTTGGAAAAGACCAAGCTGGAAGCACAACTGGAACAGAAAAATCGTGATGCTCTTTTAGCAGAACAAGCTCGCGCCGAGGAACAAGCACGAGCTGATGAAATAGCAAAAAAAATGAATCGCATAGAGCAACAATTGCAAACTATAGGTGAAAAAACAATCCCAAATGCACAACCAGCAGAGATTGCAAAAATACCAGCTGCTGAGCCAATACAGCAAACAAAACATATGAAACCTGAACCCCTTGTAGAAGTTGAACCTGCCCTCATGGAGAAAGTTGAACCTGCCCTCATGGAGAAAGTTGAACCTGCCCTCATGGAGAAAGTTGAACCTGCCCTCATGGAGAAAGTTGAACCTGCCCTCATGGAGAAAGTTGAACCTGCCCTCATGGAGAAAGTTGAACCTGCCCTCATGGAGAAAGTTGAACCTGCCCTCATGGAGAAAGTTGAACCTGCCCTCATGGAGAAAGTTGAACCTGCCCTCATGGAGAAAGTTGAACCTGCCCTCATGGAGAAAGTTGAACCTGCCCTCATGGAGAAAGTTGAACCTGCCCTCATGGAGAAAGTTGAACCTGCCCTCATGGAGAAAGTTGAAAAAATAGAAGAAGAAAATAAAAAAGAAGAACCAGAATTTCGGGAAGAAATCAAAGGTAATATACCCAATATATGGGACATTGTTGGATCACCTGAAAATCAATTCCCTACAGACGAAAATGAAAAACAAAATAAAGAACAAACAACGGTGAATATACCTATAGAACAAGCATTACCACGAGCAGAAGAAACAAATCTACCTCCTATTTTTGATCGTGGTCAAAAACCCCAGTATCGGCCAACTGAACCTATTAATGAACCTATGGTTCCTAAATCACAAAAACCAGAACCTGGAGAACCAGAGCAAGGACAAGAACAATCAGAGCCGGAACTAACAAAACCAGGTAAAGAAAATACAGAAGAACAGGTTGAAGAAGGTACTCAGACAACCCCCCGCAAAAAACAAACTCCACCACCCATCTCTTCTTTACCTCAATCAACAGCAGTGAACAACACTATGCCAGTATCATCCGGTTCGTTGTTTGGAACAACTGCTCCTGCACCTTCTTCCTTTTCACGTCCACAATCTTATATACCATCAATGGCCTACCCCTCAAATATTTTGCCAACATATCCTTCTACATCATACCCATCGGCCTCATCAGATGGGTATGTTGAAACCTCTTCTGCCGCCTCAGTGGTACCTATTTATGAAAAAAAAGAAAAATCAATTGCAGCACTTCGTATTGAGCCGCGTGAGCCAGCAGAAAATCAATATATTTGGGAAAAACCATGGCAAAAATTTGTTGTAGCAGGACGTAAAACACGCGCACAGATTGGAGGATATTTACGTGCAAAATTCAATGCAGTCAAACAGGCCTCCCTACAGCGAGAATCCGGCGCTAAAGCTTCCTCCTTCGCCAAGGCTACGGAGGACACGTCAGAGGGCTTTCAGCAAGCGGAAACTGCTACACATGAACACGTAACTGAAAGTATTCCCATCCATGAAAAAAAACCTGCAAAAATGAAAGCAGAGCCTCAATCAACTTCAACCCCAACATGGAATAAAATTAAGACCTTTGTTGCTGATGCCTTCCAAGAGCTTTTTAATTTTAAAAAATAGCATTTGATGAATGTATCATTAAACAATTAATACATTAATTGCGATTATGGATCTAGTTGTATTATTTTGAGAATAGCTATTATAACAATCATTAAAATAAGGGTTTTAATTATGCATTTTTTAAAAAAAGCTTTATGTATAATCGCTCTCTGTGCGATAGGTTCAATGGATGCACGCGTCAATACCAAAAAATCACCTGCAGCAGCAAAAAAAACTAGCGTTGCACGCCAAATTGAACAAGACAACATCACTGATGAAGATATACGTACATATTTAACGAAAAAACTTGATTCAGCAACAATAAGAAATCTTGATTCACATAAATATGTTGCCAACTTAACAACCTCAGCAGAAAGCGATCTCGGCGTTAACAAAAAGAGAATACGAAAATTGGTTGACAATGTGGTAGCCACTAAACGCGCACAAATTAAGAATAGCAAAAAAATGAGTCGCCCAAAACAACGGTAACTGAAAATTAAGGATACAACAAAAAAATAATCGCATTATTGCAATTATAAAGCGATTTATGCCAGATTAAAGATAGTAATTATAGCAATCATTAAAAAAAGGGTCTTAATATGAATTTCTTAAAAAAAGCTTTCTGCTTGATCGCTCTCTGCGCTATAAGCTCAGTGGATGCACGAACCGGAAAAAAACCAGCTCCTGCTGCTGCACGAAGAACAACTCCTGCTAGAGCTGCAAAAAAACAAGTGCCTGCCAAAAAAGCCCCCGCTACGCGTCGAGCTGCAGCTCAACCGGCAGCCAATGCCAACGCCATACAAAAATTACGTATGAACACGCTTGCAAGAAACAACATAGACCCTAAAACAAAATTATTTAATGGTAAGTGGATGATGGATACAGCAGAAGCTGCAACCAAAGCAGGAATTGGGCAAATAGGTTTAAGATTTGCATTACAAGCTGCTCGTGATAAATATCTGCCACTTACTGGTAATGATCAAACAGATTTGGAAGCCTTACGTGCCATAAATGGGCAAATAGAAAACGTAGTAGTTACACTACAATAAAAATCATTAAATACATAATTTTATAAAAAAAGGAAAGTTACGATGAAATTATTAAAAAACACTCTCGCTATTGCAGCTTTATGCTCAATAGGTTTAGTAGATGCACGAACCGGAAAAAAACCAGCAAGTAGAATACAAATTGGCGCACAAAGAGCAGTGAAACCGGCTCCTCAGGAAGAATCAGCGCCAGCAGCTCAATCATTTTCATATTATCTTGGTCAAATAAGAAAAATGCCGGCAAATAAGGTAATCGATGCCGATGGTATTTTTACTAATTATTTTGAAAACTTCGTAAGACTTTCTGGCCTTGAACCAGAACTTATGAGAGAGCTATTGGAAGCAGGTAAAAATCTTTATCTTCCTTTATCTGGCAACGCAGAACAAGATGAAACAACAATAGCATACGCGGGTGAAAGAATTGATGGTGTTATGTCAGGAATGCGAGGAGAAGAAACGGGCTTAGGTTGGGAAGGAACTGTAGTATCTGATATAACCAAAGAAGCTGAACAAATCACCGCAAAAATGAATGATATCAACGCAAAAATGAGACAAATTCAAGATATAAGTGCAAAAAATCAAGTCGCAGACGTCAACGCAAAAATGAATGCTGTAAACCAAAAAATTCAGCAAATCAAAGATATAAATAATGCAAGCCCAAACCAAATTGAAAGACAAGCCGCAGAAGTCACCACAAAAATGGATGATATAAATAAAAAAATCCAACAAATCCAAGAACAACTAGCTACTAAAAAAGTTGGTGTCAGAGGAACCCCTCTCTCGCAAGAAGCAATGGGAGGAGCAGAAGAAATTCTTAGACCAATAAGCCTTCAACCGCTTGCACCAATGGAAGACCTGCAACTAGCAGATATGCCTGAACTCTATTACGATGAACAAAATGCTGTATTAAAACAAAGTTATTTAGAAATGCGAGCAAATGAATTATTAGCAACAAAAACTGCACCTGAGACTATAAACATATTGCTGCCCGAATTAACTCAATTGATGCGTAAAGCATGGGCTGATAATAATATACAAAGTGTTGTTACTAGAACACGAGAATTAGAAAAACAAATTAAAGATACGGTAAATAGACTAGCACTTACGCCAGCTCGAAAAATTGGTACTCCCATTCGAGGAAAACTTCTATCGGAAGGCGCACCTGGCATATTAATCCCACAACCCTCTTCTACAGGCACGAGAGTAACTGATAAATCTATAATGACATATTTAGCTGGAAAACTTGCTCAAGCGACACTAGAATATCTCGATTCACCTGAGTATATTTCTAACTTAGCAGATATGGTAGAATCTGAACTCAATGTAAAAGACAAAGCTAGAATAAAAACATTAATAGACGATGCCTTAGATATTAAACGCGCACAACTTAGAAAAGCTAGACCACAATTTATTCCACTTCAAAGAGCGCCTTTACTAATAACAACAGAAGAATAGTTAAAAAGACTAACTAAAAGAGACCATCTTATCGGTGGTCTCTTCTTTTAAAAGCAATAGTATGAAACATTTCAACTTCTTTATCACAATCTTACTATTTACCACTACATTCACCAATGCTCGTCAGACCAGCTTAAAAAAACCTATTTTTAATCGTACCTCTGATAAATCACTTTCACAAAATCAACTTTTTTCTGTACCGACTACGCCATTGCTTTTTAAAACATATAAAGATCTGCACGATGAAATACAAAAAATGCCATCGAAAAATGTCATCACCAATGATGGCACCTTAACTAATAGTTTTGTTACCCTTATCATCAGCAATGCAAAAAAATTAAACCTTGATCCTCTTCTCACAAAATCCCTGCTTGAAACTGGCATGAGTTTACATTTTCAATCTAATGCCAATGATGCACAGCTAACACAAGCAATCACCTACAATGGGCAACAGATAGATATGATCTTACAATCATTTACTGCAGGCATATCGCAACCTCGGCAAACGCCCAGAATAGAACAAGCATCTCCTGAGCAATCAACAACATCCAATGAACCCGCAGCAGAACCCATAGAAGCTGAAATGCCACAAGCACCTGCTGTGAATCCTACAACTACAATGCCAGAATCAATTACACAACCAACAAAAAATTCACCCCAAGAACCAACTATTGCTCAAACCAAACTAACGCAGCAAACTGAGCCGTTTATTGAACGCCCAATAGCCCCTGATGAATCTCTCACGCAGCCTATAAAAACTAAAATGCCACAAGCGCCTGCTGTGAATCCTACAACTACAATGCCAGAATCAATTACACAGCCAACAAAAATTTCACCCCAAGAACCAACTATTGCTCAAACCAAACTAACGCAGCAAACTGAGCCGTTTATTGAACGCCCAATAGCCCCTGATGAATCTCTCACGCAGCCTATAAAAACTAAAATGCCACAAGCGCCTGCTGTGAATCCTAAAACCCCAACAACGCAGCCAACTTCCCCACAACAGAAAAAAATCGCAGAACCTGTTGCGCAACCAACAAAGACTTCGCCACAAGAACTACCTATTGCTCAACCTAAAGCACCAATCTCACAACCTCAGCCGACACCAACTACCCCACTGCATGAATTACTCAAACAAACTGCCGCTGGTCCAAGAGAAGCGTTTTATGCAAATAACACCGTTAATAAGCAATGGCTTGCAACCGCTTTAAGCCGAGCGCTTAATGGGATACGCCTGGTAACGGGCAATAAAACGCAGATACAAGGAGAATTGGTAGGCACTGCAACGGAAATAATGAGCATGTTTTTACAAAAAAAGAGAGTCAGCTCGCAAGAACGTGATGCAATTCTTGCATCTATCACGCAGCAAGTTATTGCTTTTATGAATGAACAACCGTTGGCAGATGAAAGCCCCATTAAAAAACCTTCTATAACCCATAAAACACCAATGCCTCAAACAGTATTACCGCAACCAAAAAAGTCACCGACAGAACTACAGACAGAACCATCAAAAAAAATAGTGCCAGAACCGGCAGTCTCTCAATCCAATCCTATTTGGATGAATGATAATAATGAACTCCGCATCAAAGAATTTGAAATAGAACTACTGAATTATATTTTTAAACATCAAGAAGCAACCCAGAAGGAGGCCTTAGCTTATTTTGCCCAGCAATTACCGCAAGAATTAAAAAATAATGATAATATCCTGAGTTCCCTGAAGAATGTCATAAAAAAAGTCTTAGTTGAGCCTGAAAAGCCTGAAATTCCTGAAAAACTATTACCAAAAGAGCGTATTGCTCCTATAGCTCCTGTTAAAACTCCATCAAAACGAGCTTCTCTGGAAAAACCTACTCATAATCAGCTGCCCAAATGGATAAATCCTAACAATTTAATCATCATATCAAACCAGCTCAAAAACGATGCCCTTACCTATTTTACTCAACACCCTGATGCTGATGACGATGAGATTATTAATTATTTTATCAGCCAATTGCCTGAAAACGTTCCCAACAGAGCCAAATTTGAACGTCAAATTGGAATCGTTGTCAAAAGAATTTTTGAATAATAGACCTATGGTCATCAGATGGGGGGCCACCAGGCCCCTTTTTTTCTTTGTTCTGTCCCTCCCAAGAAAACGCATTCAATCTGAATAAAAAGCACAAAAAACCCTTATAAATACTTGTTTTGCTGAGATTCAATATGCGATACTAATAGTGATAATTATAATAATGTCACAAAAAGGGGCTTTCTCATGAAATTTTCTAAAATTATTCTCGCAATTGCTGCATTGTTTGCTGTAAGTACCGCATCTATAGTCGTAGCAGATCCATCCTCTGCCACCAAAGAATTTGCAAGAGATTGGAGAAATGATAATCTGCAACAACTGTTGGATGCTCTTTTCATCCAGGAAGATGGTCGTCTCATGTTTGTTGATAAAGGACAACCATCACGAGATATCATTATTGCATTGATGAATAAGCTTCGACAAGAATATAATGTAGCAACAATAATTGACATGAAAGATACTATTGTTGAATGTTTACCCGGCGTGTCTGATGAAGACAATGAATACGATCTCTTTCAATTCATTGATTCAGTCGTAAGACAAAACTGGGATTTGCAACCGAAGCAACCCACAGCGTTACCGAGAAGTCCATCCCTGCCGATGCAAGCAGCATCTATAGCACCCTTACAATTTCCTATAATAAATAGCCCTATAAAAGAAAGGCTTGAAGAATATGGGACTTACCTTGCAAAATTGGTAGTACTCAATCGAGATGCAATCATCAATAGCATCGGTGGACAAATTGATCAGGCTGGAAATCGCTCATTTGAACCAAAAGAACCGCAGGCTCAAAATCTTATCGGAGCATTATTAACAAATATCTATGAACAATACCCAAACCAAAAGAACGATCCTGCTGGATGGGTTTTACGTAAATTAGCCAGTTTATTGAGCGGTAACGGTATTAATATTAAATCAATTTCTTCGACAACTAACTACCTTAAATCCGTTGCAACACGTATGGGCATTATTTAAAAATTGACCCCAAACTTGAGCTCACACCCCCTGAGGCATTCTGCTCCAGGGGGATTTTTATTATCTTTCTTATGCCTTAAAATACATTCAATTTGAATAAAATATTAAAAAAACCCTTATAAACCCTTGATTTCTCAAAATTCAATGTGCAATACTAATAGTGATAATATATTATAATTTCACAAAAAGGAGTTTCTTATGAAATTTTCTAAAAGTATTCTCGCAATCGCTGCATTGTTTGCAGTGAGTACATTCACCACAGTTAAACCATCATCGTACCTTGCACGCGCAAAACAAGCAGCAAAAGACGCTGCTGCAAAAGCACAAGAAGCATATGCTAGGGCGCAAAAAGCGTACACTGATTTAGGTGGTACTGAAGGCGTTAAAGGCATGGCTACTCAAGTGCAAGGTTATTATAAAACAGGACAAAAATATTTTGACAAAGCAAAAGGCTATATGGGCACACCATCTGCATCTAGCCAAGCAGCAGAAGAAGCTAACATGGAAGAAATGAATGCATACGCTCGTGAACAAGGCCTTGGAAGCTAAGGCTTGCTAATAAGCAAAGAAAAGGGCTGGTTTTTAAACCAGCCCTTTTTTATATCTCTTTAAATGGGGTCCCCATACTAAAAATGAGGATGGGGCAATTAAAAGGATAATCCCATTTTCGCCCACAGAACCCATTTGCGCGGCGCAGCATCATTGCTCTTAGAGAAGGTAAATGATCCGCCTACATTACCAAACAATGGATACTCTCTTTCTGTCAATGTAAATCCAAGCGTACCATAGAGAGTGTTGGTCAATATTGCTGGCGTTGCTGCCGTATTTAAATCAAGATCAAATTGTTGAATAACTGCAGTATCATAATTTGCCAACTGTACCGGAATCAGAAGAAGATCTGACGTTGGTGGCACCGGAATAGGTCCTACCGCAGGTACGGTAATACTACTTACAATTTGCTCATAATATGGATTACCATGAATCGTACGAATTGGATTGGTTTGGCCATCACCGAGGAAATGCTTCAGAGCCACCACTGGTTGCCATGGACAATCAAATTCAACAATTTCAGCTCGTTTTGCAAGGAAGTTATATCCTGCTTCAGCTTGGAATCGGTTCCAGGTGAAAATAAACGCTGTATTGATATCATGCGTAAGGCCTGGTTTTACCTTTAACTGTTGCGTAAACACGTTAATACCAGGAGTCGACATATTTTGCGCATGTAAAGGATCAGTCCCGATCAAATCTGCTGCTGCAGCTGCTTCTTCTTCATTGGCATATACTGGCAAATATCTGCTCCATGGTCTATGTTTTAAATCAAATGAACGCATTTGATCACGTTTGAACAAAATTTCTGTGTGATTGGCAAGTTCAAAACGAATATTTTTATCTCCAATATCACTTGTCCAAATTTCTAGGCCCAATGAGCTACCAAACATGATTCCGACATATTTACCACGACCCACGATTGGTTCAAAAACATATTCCGCTTTATTTTTGTTACCAGTTGGGATCACCACACCGATATATGATTCCATGTGCGCGGGTTCAAGCTGAAGCCATTCATATCCTATTTTAAATTCAATATCAGCCAATCCTGTTTTTTTCATTGATGAGCCGGCACAAATCTTACCAAAACACCAATCTGGTTGCGCAAATGCTTCTATCATATTAGCAAATGCAAACTCATTTGCAGCTTCATCAACACCGCCACCATCATTACTCACAAACTCACATAAGTTCATAGTATTTTTCACGTGCTGAATTGACGTTGAAACACTCAACCAGAAACCTCTTCCTTTATCAAAATTCTTCCAAAAACTTTGACGATCATAAAGACCTAGACCGATCACGCTTTGTATTGGATCAATGGTAATCGTACTTGCAAAATCACCGTTCACGGTAAATATATTAAAATCTTGTGCTAATAAATTTTGCATACCAAAACCAGCTGCACCTTCAACAGGTCCTACTTCAGCAACCGTTAGTTTATCTAAACCATCATAGAAGAAATAACGTGCCAAATCTTTACCACTGCTGGTACGACTTCCAAAAAGAACTGCTTCAAATGCCCCACCACGACCATCTTCACGTTCATGGCTATGATTAGAACGGAAACTTGAAACCATTTCTGGTTGTTGAGAAACGAAGAGTGGATGGATTGCTAATGTTGTTTTTCCCGTTGCTTCTAATCGAGAACTGTCGTCGTTATCATTACAGTCCGCAAGAATTGTTGCGCTTATGACACTTAATACTGCCAATGCTAATAATTTAGTGTGTTTCATTCGTCTCCTTTTTTTTATTTCACCAGCACTTTTTTTAATACCTTTGTTGTATTTTGTAACATGTATAGATGCATCAAGTCAAATACTTTACCCCATACTTGATCCCCAACTACACTTCTTTCCGTCGGGGGCCCCATTGAAAAAAAACGGAAATTGGATTTATAGGCCTATTATTTTTTTATTAATAAACATGGTATAATTCATAATATTAAATTACAAGTATAAGGATTTTATGATGATACCACGCGTAAAAGGCACACAAGATTTTATCGATTGCACCCTATTCAATTTTGTTATCGATTCAGTAAAAAAACACCTCTCTCTGTATCACTTCACTGAAATCCAAACTCCTATTTTAGAATCCATTGATCTTTTTGTTCGATCACTCGGAACCCATACCGACGTAGTATCAAAAGAAATGTTTCTTATAGAACAACGCCAAGAAAATAGCGACGATCGCATCTGCTTACGCCCCGAAGGTACTGCATCAATTGTACGCGCATTTAACGAACATCATATTCAAATTTCACCATGGAAAGTCTTTGCCTACGGCCCTATGTTTCGCTACGAACGCCCTCAAAAAGGGAGATTCCGTCAATTCCATCAAGTCACTATGGAAATTATTGGTTCAGGATCAATTTCAGAAGACGTACAACTGATTACCATGCTTGATCGTTATTTCCAAGAAACATTGAAAATCAGTAATTATGCACTCGTGCTCAATTTTTTGGGATGTTCACAAGATCGTGAAAAATATCTTATCACCCTCAGAAAATTTATGGATAAGCCAGCAATTGCTGAAAATATTTGCGATTTTTGCCGAGAAAGAAAAGAGCACAACATCATGCGTATTTTTGATTGCAAAACTGCGCAATGCCAAGAAATTTATAGACTTGCTCCGCACATAGCCGACCATCTATGTTCCGAATGCACAATCGAATGGCAAGATTTACAAAAACAACTCACCCTTCTTTCTGTTTCTCATGTATATCGACCAACATTAGTCCGTGGGCTTGATTATTATAATAAAACGGTGTTTGAGTTTGTGAGCAAAGATCTTGGCGCACAGGACACATTTTGTGGCGGTGGCCGCTATAACCAATTAGTGAAAAATCTTGGCGGCAATCAAGATAAGGCTGCCGTTGGTGCCGCATTTGGCATGGAGCGCATTTTGCTCTTGCTTGAACCCTTGCGCGATAAACTTAATATTCCTCATCTTCCTGCTCTTCATATGATCGTTCCTATGACTCCACAACAACACACATTGGCATTACTCCTTGCTGATGAATTGCGCGCCCACGGTTTGTGTACCGACATTATCTTTGAAGGATCAATGAAAAGCATGATGCGCAAAGCAGGCAGCGCTGGCGCTACGTATGCACTTATCATTGGCGAGACTGAACAAGAAAACCGCACCGTGATGCTTAAAAATATGACGGCAGGAACTGAACAAGCTGTTGCGCAGGTTGATCTGGTGAAGGTATTGAAAAGGTAATTTTTTAAAAAAGCTATGCCTAAAAAAATACATGATTCTCATGCTGGAGAAATTTTAAAATTCGAATTTCTGGACAAACTCAATATGAGCCAGAATGCTCTAGCAAAAGCGATTAATATCCCCGCGAATCAAATTCATGCAATTATACGAGGAGAGCGTAGTATAACCGCAAACACGGATTTGCACCTTTGTCGATTCTTTGGTTTATCGAAAGGATATTTTTTACGACTTCAACTTTCCTATGAACTTTCTGATGTAAACCAAATGAAATATAAAGGATATCTTGGAGAAGTAACCTACGACGACAAGGCAGAATTATTTCATGGGGAAGTAATTGGCCTTAAAGATATCATCACTTTCCAAGGCAAAAGTGTTAACGAACTTAAAGAAGCATTTCAAAATTCAATCAATGATTATTTGGCCTGGTGTGAAGAACATAGGAAACAACCAGAAAAAACCTAAAGGAATATTCATGCAATCACTCATTGATAAAATCCAACCCAATCAAATCTGGCGCCACTATAAAAACAAAGATTATCGCATCATTGCAATTTCCCTGCATACCGAAGATCTGACCTGGTACGTTGTCTATGAAGCGTTGTACAATAATGAAGTAAGTAAAATCTGGCATCGTCCTCTAGATATGTTTTTAGAAAACATAGAAATTGATGGAATAGTTGTTCCGCGGTTTCACCAGGTTACAGAAAAATAAAACAAACGCCTCATCTTTTCCTGATGAGGCGTTTTCCTTTGTACGAATAAAAAAATTAATCTACATCATCAGAAATAAACCACGCTGGATTAAAATCACTCAAATCATCTGACTCTATTTGTGCTTTTTCTGATGTCTTATCAAATTCCATTCCCTTGCCCAAACTTTTTTTTGCTTTCATTTTTTCATTAGACCAAAATTCATGAAATTCAGGAATGCCATTCCCTCCCCTAATACGACCTGTATAAATGATAAAAACATCTAATCTGCAAATCGACTCAGTAAACGGTGCATTATCTGGCTTATCAAAAGCAAAGTAGTGACCATAGACAGGACTATCCTTGCCCATCTTGACATATGCAAATGTTTCTAGATTCATTCTACATAGATCTGACCGATGCAACATCTGCTTGTGTTGCATGTTCGCTAATAAACGATTGATTTTTAGTTCAATAACATCTTTTTTAGCACTATCTTGCAGATGCAATTGCTTCACCAACCAATATTTTGCAACATTTTCATTGGTAAATGTCGTCAAAAAATACGCTTCATCATCCATACCAAAAACCATCGTACTGAAAAATATCACGTGCAATGAAATACTAAAAATATATCGTTTCATAATAATCCTACGGTAATGTTGAATAGTAATAAGTACACACTACTATACCACAATATAACCGCTCAATTAAGGATTTTTATGAAAAAGATATTAACCATCGGCAGCGCCATGCAGGATATTTTTACTGAATATGATGGCGTCGAAACTTTGCACCTGCACACCAAAGAAGAGGATTTATCTTATGTCTGTATGCGCGCGGGAAGAAAAATAGAAATAAAAAATCTTGTGTATTATTGCGGTGGAGGAGCTGCAAACGCTGCCGTATCATTTTCTCGCTCCGACCTGCACGCTTCTATCTTTTGTAAAATTGGCAATGACCAAGCAGGTGATTTTATTCTTAAAGCACTCAAATCCGAACGTGTTCATACAGATCATCTCGTCAAAACAGACAACGCCCCAACTGGCAATTCTTTTATTGTTCCCGGACCGCAAGGAAATAGTGCGGTGCTGGTCTATCGTGGAGCAAATATTACCGTAACTGAATCAGAAATTCCTGAATCAGCCATTGCAGAAAGTGATCAATTATATATCACGTCATTAAGTGGCCCAACAGCACCTCTTCTTATCTCTATTACAAAGCTGGCTAAAAAATATAATAAATTAGTTGCCGCCAACCCCGGCACCAGTCAACTGCGTGCAGGAGCTGACTATTTAAAAGAAGCATTAAAAAATATCGATATTCTTATTTTAAATAGTTATGAAGCGGAATTATTAATGACATCACTCACGATACAACTTCCGCCTCTCGAAATTCCTCAACCGTATGATGAAAATTTGCCAGAGCTACTCAAAAAACCACTCGGATCAGCAACAACGTGCTTCACACTGCAGCAGTTTTTTAGAACGGTGCACGCATGTGGGCCAAGCATTATCGTCGTAACCAATGGTGCCGAAGGAGTCTATGCATCTGACAAAAAGAGTATCTATTTTCATCCGAGTATCAAAATAAATATTGTCAGCAGTATTGGTGCCGGTGATGCCTTTGGTTCATGCTTTGTTGCACAACTTAATCATGGAGTATCTCTTGAAGACGCGCTACGCGCAGGGATCATTAACAGCGCTTCAGTCATTCAACATCTAGGAACCCAGACGGGGTTGTTGACCGCTGATGAAATCCGCAAAAGACGTACGGAACTGGATAAGAGTTTGTTGAAAAAATATAATTTATAAAAAAAAAGACGAGGAAAATTATTCCCCGTCTTTCTTGTATAATAAGTTTTTATTGTTAATCTTTTGCGCGTCTTTGAACCATTTTAGCATGCATAGCATCAATTCTACGCTTCAGATCAGTCATTTTTGTTGCGCGAGGAGTATCTTCTTCATTGATATCGTTAATATTAGTAGTAATAGCACTCGCCACACCAATAAGCCCTGCTTTCATCGATCTCGCATCATTATAATTGAGAATTTCTCCCAACTTTGCTGCATACGCAGAACCCAATGAACCATTTAAGATACCTTCTTTGTCTAAAGACATCGCTGCAGGTGTCGTTGTCACCGATGGCATTATTGGTAATGCCCTAGTAGGAGCAGAAACTGTTGGCGCTGCATAAGGCATTGCTGGCGTTGATGGCGTATAAACCGGTTGTGCAGAAAGTCTTGGTTGTACCTGTTGTTGCTGCATACCTTGTCTACGCAACTCTGCAATACTTCGCGTTAATGCTCCCCACAAACGTTTTTTAACATCATCTGGGTTAGGATAGCGTTGAGCAATGAAATTCACTACTTTGGTCATATGTCTCCATAAAACCTCAGCAATATCGCTATCATACGTATATCCATCATAAAACACCGCTGCTACCGCCCCTCTCAACCAATCCATATTTATCAGATTATCGGATGTAATAATTTGATATTCAGGATTAGGATATTGTCTCATAAAATTACTATAGTTAGTACTTTTTACTTGCGGATCAACATTAAACTGCACAATCGCTACCGCTACCGACGACATGCACAATAGTGCTCCAAAAAATACCGCTGATATATACTTCTTCATAATAACGCCCCCTTAGTTTAAAAGAAGGAAGTGCTGAGCGCTTCCTTCTCAATTATATTCTTATTTAACGAGACACTGGTTGCGCATCAATAAATGTCGCAACCTGCTGTCTTACTCCTCGAATAATTGCATTCTGCACTGCAGAATTATAGGCTTTTTTACTTTCAAGCAATATTTGAAGCGTCAGAGCTTCTGCAATATCCATCAATGAAGTTTTAATAAACTCTTTGTTTGCCATAGTTAATCGTCGAGCGCCATCACCTAACACAAAGTTTAATGAATTACGCAAGTATGCATCACTCAACGTACCAGCATAGTAAACCTGATTAGGTGTAACTTGTGCAATCTGGGAATAAAGAGTGCGTACTTGACCAAACGCTTTTGCAATTTCTGTGTTTTCTTGGATGGACTGAAGCTGCTGTTGAGTAGTAGCACCTCTTGTTGTTGGAGTGGTTGTTCTTGACGTTGTGGGAGCCATAGGTGCCCGCTGATTGCTTTGTTGGCGCAACATAGCAATGCTTCGCGTTAACACGTCCCACATGCGTGCTTTAAATTCATTTTGGTCAGAATAACGCTCAGCAACAAAATTCACTATAGGAGTAATATGCATCCATAAGACTTTTGCAATATCATTATCATTGGTATATCCATCATAAAACACCGCTGCAGCCGCCCCTCTCAACCAATCCATATTAATATAATTATTGGATGTAATAATCTGATATTCACGACCAGCGTATTGTCTCATGAAGTTGGTATAATTGGAGCTTTTCAATTGCTGGTTATACATACCTACCACAGGCATGGATATCATACATAATAGCGTCACAACCACTATCAATCTCTTAACATTCTTCATCACACTCTCCCTTTTTAACTAAAATCTATTTCCTATTCTTATTTTTTCATAAAACATTTCCAAACTGCAATGATATTCTTAAAAATCAATTAAAACCTAGCATCAATCGATAAAAGCATAAATTCTATTATATTAAAAAAAATGAATTGTTGCTGTTAAACGAGCATTCTGTATTATTTTTTTAACAGAAATACAACAATCCATACCTTTTGGAAAAACAATATGAATGCATATCAAACCACTATAGAAGTCTTGCTCAAGGAATTTAAAACATCGCCCGATCAAGGCCTTTCCCCGATGGAAGTAGAAAAACGGCATAAAAAATATGGTTATAATACCCTTAAAACAGTAAAACAACAGACCATTATCTCGCTTTTTATCAGTCAGTTCCAAAATCCATTGGTCTATATTCTCTTTTGTGCTGCTCTTATTATCTTTATTTTTGGAGAAGATAAACTCGATGCCTTTATTATTAGCGGTGTTCTTTTTTTTAATGCTATTCTTGGCACCATACAAGAAGCCCGTACTAAAAACATTATTGAGAGCCTCAAACGCTATATTAAAACAGAATCAGTTGTCATACGCGATGTGCAAAAGATTATCGTTGACGATAAAGATCTTGTAGTAGGCGATATCATTTTGTTGCAAGAAGGGCAGCGTGTTCCTGCAGATGCACGTATCGTTATATCGAACAATCTACGCGTTAATGAAGCCGTACTCACGGGCGAAGCTCATGCTATAGAAAAAGACAGTGCCACAATTGAACATTCCGTTCCTTTGGGTGACCGCAAAAATATGGTTTTTAAAGGAACGTATATCGTAACCGGTTCTGGTAAAGCAGTGGTTACTGCCATTGGTGCTGCAACTGAAATTGGCAAAATACAGGTTATAACGGAAGAAATTGATACCGATATCCCATTGCGCAAAGAACTGGAACGTGTTTCCCATTGGATTCTCATCTTTATTTTGGGCACCTGCCTCTTTTTATTTACCATAGGCATTTTCACCGGAAAACCAATCAAAGAACTACTGGTAATGCTGACTGCTTTGTTCATTTGCGTTGTACCGGAAGGGTTACCAGTGGTGCTAACATTGGTACTTGTTGCAGGCGCGCTGCAAATGGCAAAACATTTTGTGTTGGTCCGCAATATGCAAGCAGTTGAAGCACTGGGCAGAACTGATATCATTGTGATCGATAAAACAGGAACACTGACGCGCAATGAAATGGTTGTTTCTCAGGCATGGACTCCCGATACATTCTGGCATATCACTGGACAAGGATATCGCAATGAAGGACACATCAGCAAAAATGGTGATCTTACTACCAATATCGCTCACGAAAGTGGGTTAATTGATATGGCAATTGCCGCACAGTTGCTTAATAATGCAGAAGTTATTCACGTGATGCCCCTTGATATTTTTGATATTAAAGGAGATCCGACAGAAGCAGCGTTATCCATTTTTTCACAAAAAATGGGAACTGTTGTAAGCGATCAGCTTCCTTTATATGAAAAAATATATGAAATTCCCTTTAGTTCCGTAACTCGTTATCACGCAGGATTTTATCGAAAAAATGATGAATGCATTATTTTTATTGTCGGCTCTCCGGAAAGCGTGCTCAAAAGATCTCTTCATGAATCACAAAAAACTACTCACGCTTTAGATAACTTTCTGACTAACGGATTGCGCGTTGTTGCCATTGGCAAAAAAGAACTTCCAGCAAACGCATACGACAGTCTTCACACCCTCGAAGATTACCAAGCGTTGTTTGAAACAAATGTTCATCTTTTGGGTTTTGCTGGCATTGAAGATTCAATCAGACAAGAAGTGAGCACAGCCATTCAAGATGCACGCAATGCAGGCCTATCAATTATTATGGCAACTGGTGATCATCAAATCACCGCCCTCCATGTTGCACAACAAGTGGGTATTTTTAAAGAGGGTGATGATTATATTGATGGATCAGAAATTAATAATTTGAGCGATGAAGATCTACTCAAACGCATCGATCATATCACCGTTTTTTCGCGCGTATCTGCAGAGCATAAAATGCGCATTGTACAACTGTTGCAACGCTCAGGAAAAATTGTTGCCATGACAGGTGATGGCATTAATGATGCACCCTCTTTGGTGACGGCAGATCTTGGCATTGCAATGGGAAGCGGTGGAACGGAAGTTGCAAAACAAGCGGCTGATTTAGTACTTCTTAATGATTCTTTTATCAATATTGTTAACGCGATTGAAGAAGGCCGCCATATATTTTATACGCTTAAACGTATTATTCTTTATTTTTTTTCTACCAATATGGGAGAAATCTTAATTGTTCTTTTTGCGCTTGTCTCAAGTCTTGTTACCGGCATTGATCTTCCACTTCCCATCACCGCCGTACAAATCTTGTGGCTCAACTTGGTTACTGATGGATTTTTAGATGTAGGACTTTCAATGGAGCCAAAAGAACCAGATTTACTTAAAAACTTTTGGCTCACTCAAAAACCACGTTTAATTGATGGAGCATTATTACTTAAAATGTTATTTATGGCAATTCCCATGGGTATCGGGTCACTCGCGGTATTCCTGCATTATTACCCTTTCGATCTTGCGCATGCACGTACCATGACAGTGGTGACCATGGCAATGTATCAATGGTTTAACGCATGGAACTGTCGTTCCGAAACCCGCTCATTAACTGAGCTTGGTTTATTTTCGAACAAGCTTCTCATTGCAGTAATGGCTTTGGTACTTGCACTGCAATCTGCAATTGTGTATGTACCATTTATGCGTCACATTTTTAAAACAGTTCCTCTTTCTGCGCAGGATTGGTTGGTAATTGTGTGCGTTACTGCGCCGATTGTGGTGATGGAAGAAGTGCGTAAATTTGTGGCAAAAAGATTGTATGTGTAAATTTTCAGCACACCCTTCGATACTTTTTTTGAAGACAAAAAACACTTCCGACTACGCCAAGGCTTCATCGGACACGGCAGGGCGAACGGCCGGGAGATAAAAATTTAAATCCGAAGTAAAGATATGACCCCCTTCCCGTTCGCCCTGAGTGCTCGCCGTAGTTTCTTAACGAAGAAGAGTGTATCGAAGGGTATTCCTACATTCCCATATTTGACTGATGCAATCAAAAATAGTAGATTGACGAACAAGATTAATCATATTTTTAAGAAGGAAAATCGAATGAAAAATCGCGTAATTGTAGCAACCGGATTGTGCATCATGTTACTCAGCAACTCATGCCAAGCAGGAGATAAAAATATTTCAGCCTCTTCTACTAAAAAAGAAAACACCCAAACAACACAATCTCTTGCTACAACAAATACCGATGGTAAAACTTCCGGTAACACTGCTACGGTAGTAAAAAGAAACGAAACTCCAAAACCTCAACAATTTTCAGCTGCTGATATTTTGGGCGATGCAAACTTGTCCGTTGATGCAACAATCGCATTTGTTGATTCATTTGCCATCATGGGAGAATGTGAAGAAGGTCAAAAAGCTCGTAAAGAAATTGAAGCAAAGCGCGATTTAGCAACTCAAGAACTCCAAGATCAATCAAAGAAATTTGAAAAAGCAAAATCAGATTATGTAGCACAATCAACCATGATGAATGATTCTGCGCGTGAAAAGAAAGAAAAAGAATTGATCAAAATGGAACGCGATCTGAAGAATCTTGTTGCCGAAAAAGAAGAAGAACTTAAATTAGATATGCAAATTGCAACTGAAACATTAGCGCAAGGACTGGAAGCAGGAGTCGCTAAACTTGCTCAAAATGAAAACCTTGACGTTATTTTTGATAAAATGACCGGCCGTGCAATTTATGTATCGGACAAATTTAATTTCACGAAAAAAGCAATCGATGCAGTTAATGATGTATATGCGGTAAAAGTTGCTCAAAATACCAAGCACATTGAAGCACCTGCCGCTACCAAAGTTGCTGAAAATAAAGCAGTTGCTGCACCAAAGTCTGCTAAAGCAAGTGCTTAAATATCTCCCGAACATCTGACATAATAGATTAAAGAGCGGTTGGATTTTCCAGCCGCTCTTTTTTAAAAGGAACAGTTATGAAAAAAGTAGTATTCGAACAACAATCGGCAATCGGATCTAATTCTTTGATTTATGCGCTCGTCCTGAACTTGTTGAAGGATATCCCAGAGCGCATCTCTTCTTTTTATCTATGTTTTAAAAAGAAAAAACGAAAAGATGAAGACCGCTCGAAGATATCCTTCAACAAGTTCAGGACGAGCGCAAGAAATAAATATTGGCCAGCGTCAGTAAGTTTGATTACTTTTTCTTTTCTTTTAGTTACGATAATTTCAGCCAATGAAAATAAAGATGAATACACCATCAAAGTTCTCACTCAAGAAAAAATGAAAGCCGTTTTACCATTTGTCGCACAAGCACGGCTTACTACTTTTTGTCATTACCCTTATCTCTATGAAGGAGATTTTGATGATGAAATGAATGATTTGGATAAATATGCTGAGAATTCTCAAAGTGCCCTTGCCATTGCCTATCATCAGGATATTCCCGTTGGTTTTTTATGTGGATCTGATTTCATGCACTATAGCCCGATGTTTGAAAATCCTATTGCCGATACTTTTAAAGAAGAAGGCCTTGATCCTGAAAAACATTATTATTTTGCCGATGTTATTCTTTTACCAGAACATCGAGGAAAACGCCTCAGTCCAAAACTGTTTAAAAAACTTGAAAAACACGCTGAAAAACAAGGATATCAATTCACTTGTTTTGTTACTGAGCATCATTATAACCATCCCCTCAAGCCTGATAACCATCGGTCTCTTGTTCCACTGTGGAATAAACTGGGCTACCATAAATCATCCATCTTAGGGTATGCAAGTTGGCCAACATATCAGGAAGATGGGACCGTTAAAAAACAGCAACATCCACTCGTTTTTTGGTTTAAAAATCTTGGAAAATAATCACCATGAAACACCCCATAAAAATAATCATCGGTCTGGGAAATCCCGGCTCAAAATATCAGTACACCCGTCATAATATTGGCTTTCTTGTTCTTGATGCATTGGCAGAAAAGCATCATGCATCATGGCAAAAAAAGGCTGATCGAGAAACTGCAGAAATAGAAATTAATGGCGAAAAAATAATACTTGTCAAACCACAAACATTTATGAACAGCTCCGGCAAAGTTATTCCATCACTACTCAAACAAGGACTTACTGCAAACAACTTACTCGTTGTGCATGATGAGCTTGAAAAACCGTTTGGCAAGGTAGAAATAAAGACGGGTGGGAGCCATCGTGGCCACAATGGATTGCGTTCAATTATGGAGCAGTGTGGTGCCGATTTTCACCACTTACGCTTTGGCATTGGAAGACCAGTAAACAAAGAAGCTGTTCCTGATTATGTCTTGAGTAATTTCGAACAGAATGAAAATATTGAACCGATTATTACTATTGCAGTAGATATAATTGAAAAAATAATTTAATATTTATATTATTATACCCTTTTATATCCTTCAATAGTATATAAATACATCAACAATTTTTATTCTCAAGCAAAGGTTTTGCATGCTTTATACAAAAAGCTCATTATTTGTTCTCATCGCTTTGTCCTCTATACCTTGTTTTATATGGAGCATGCATTCCGATATGCATCCATCGATACGCCGCCAATTAATTGCAGCGCACTCAGAATACCGGGAACGTGTCTCTTTCCCTAGTCAATATAACGTCATGAGAGATGGGGCGTTTGGGTGGTGGTATGATAAGAGTGCTGAAATAGTACACAACGCTGGCGATTTAATGAGTAATCAAGAAAAACTTAACAATCTGCGTAGTCCTAAATTTTTTGAAGATCGTAAAAAAATTATTCGGCTTATGGTAAAGGATGACAAGATAGATCCCAACAGTATTACATATCGTGGAACTAATCCCCTGAGAGAATGCGCAAATCTCAAAGATTATTCGTTTGCAGAGTTTCTATTGAAACATGGCGCTCGGCCAGATGCAATAACTCTCGAAAAAACTAAAAATAATCCGCCTTTAAATTCGTTATTTTTAAAATATAATCAACAAAATAATGACTTGTCATAAACAAATAGAGATCAGTAGAAAAAAAGGCAGAGAAATCTGCCTTTTTTTTTAATTATTTTTTCTGAGAAACATACCGAACATGAGAATAACCATGTCGGTGATCAATAGAATGATTCTTCTTTTGTTTTCGCGGACAATTGAAATCCCTCGGATCTCTGTTTTGATGCGGTTGCGCACTGTGTTTTGGTTTTGGTAAATGTACTTGTCTATTATTTCCGACAACCATATCAGCCGCCAAAGCAAACACAAATACTTCTTGCGGAATATGCTCTCCCGCAACACACAGAGCCCCACTCAATACAGCAATAAAAACCATCATCTTCTTCATTAATATTCCCCTCAAAAATAGACTTTTGTTTATCGTTCTTGTATCCATTGTTTAATTGCAGCTCCAAGTTGTGGATTGAATTTCTCTCCGCCACCCTGAATGCTATTTTTTGATCCACCACCACGCAATCCTTGTGTTTGTAGCCATGCGCCAAACTGTTTCATATCAACTGCTTGTGCAAATTCAGGTGAAACTGCGGTATAAAAGAGCACTCCCTGATCAACCATATATTTATCAACGATGGTATAAACAAAATAAAATCCTGGTTGTTTTTGCTCCAATAAAGAAACCATCGTCCGCATATCTTCTGCCGAAATACCAGCATCATAGATACATAAAAATGGAATATTATTAATACGCTCAACACTTTGCAGCATAAGAGGAATTTGATGCGCTATAAACTGCTGACGTAGCTGTTTAATTTCGTGTTGCGCAGATTTTAACTGTTCTTTTTGCTTATTAATCGCTTCAAGAATTTCCTCGCGCTTAACTTTATACTCTTGGCTCAATGCTTTTACTGCATTAAAGGTCTCTTGGAACAGATCAATTGCTCCTGGACCAGTAACTGCAAAAATACGGCGATGACCCGCTGAAAGCGCAACGCTTTCAGTAATCTTGAATGTACCAATATCGCCCGTTGCATGCACGTGCGTACCGCCACATAGTTCAACGGAAAAATCATCTACTTGCACCATACGCACATTTTCTGGTTTATATTTTTCACCAAAGAATGCGAGCGCGCCTTTTTTCTGCGCCTCTTTGAGACTGCAATATTCTATATTGACAGGAATGTTTGCACGAATTTTTTCATTCACTAAATCTTCAACGCGTTTAATATCTTCAGCTGAAAGTTGTTGATGATACGTAAAATCGAAACGCAAATAATCAGGATGCACTAATGATCCTGATTGTTGTATTTGTTTACCAAATAGTTCAATGAGTGCTGCTTGCAATAAATGAGTACCGGTGTGATTTTTCATTGCATTGGTGCGCCATGTTTTATCAACGCGCGAAGTTATCGTGTCACCATTATTAAGTTGTGTGGATGCCGTGATGCGCGCAGCAATTGCATTACCAATAAAACGCACTTCTTTAATTGGTACTTGTGTACCATTAATAATAAGCCATCCTTGATCAGGAACTTGACCACCACCAACAATAAAGAATGGAGATTTGTGAGTAATCACATAGACATCTTCACCGGCAGAAACAGTCGTGACCGGCTGTCCATCAACCACGAGCGCAGCAATTGTTGAAGTTGTTTCTAATTCTTTATAACCGGTAAATTCTGTTGCAATATCAAGTTCAAGTTGAGCAAGTTCATCAATCACTTTTTTTCCTGATTGATTTTGTTGCTTTTCCATTTCCGCATCAAAACCTGCCATATCAACCGAATAACCTTTTTCACGCGCTACTGCACCAATCAATTCTATCGGAAATCCGTACGTATCATAAAGCTTGAATGCTTGCGAGCCAGTAATAATTGTATCTTTTTTTGATTCTTCAAGATATTTTTCTAAAACAGCTTTTCCGCGGGTAAGATTTGCGGCAAATTTATCAATTTCACTTTCCAAAATAGTATAAATGAGCTCTTTATTGGTGTGCAGCTCTGGATAAATATCACCAAATTCTGCCACCACTACGCGTGATAATTCAGGAAAAATATTTTTATCTGTTAATTTTTGTACAAAGAGTGCCGCACGACGAATAATTTTGCGTAACACGTAGCCGCGCCCATCATTGGTTGGTGCACAGCCATCAGCAATAATCATGGTAGAAGAGCGAATATGATCGGCAATCACGTGAAACGCTGCTTTCATTTCGGATTGCTGATTTTTATACACAACACCAGTTAACTCTTCTATTTTCGCTAAAATAGGTGCAAAAAGATCGGTGTTATACACAGAATCTTTATTTTGAGCCACACTACAAATCCGCTCAAGCCCCATTCCCGTATCAACACCCGTCTGTTTTAATGGTTTGAATGATCCATCCATTTGACGATCAAACTGCATAAAAACAAGATTCCATATTTCTAAAAAACGATCGCAGTCACAACCAGGACCACAATCGGCTACATCCGCATGCCCATATTCAGCGCCACGATCAACATAAATTTCTGTGCACGGGCCACAGGGACCAACATCGCCCATTTGCCAAAAATTATCTTCTGCTCCTAAGCGATAAATACGCTCTGCAGGAACTTTCATATCAGCATGCCAAATATCATACGCTTCATCATCAGTTTCAAAAATCGAAACGTACAGTTTTTCAGCATCAAGTTTTAATTCTTTTGTTAGAAATTCCCATGCATATCGAATGGCATCTTTTTTAAAATAATCACCAAAAGAAAAGTTGCCCATCATTTCAAAAAAAGTAAGATGGCGCTTGGTGAAACCCACATTCTCCAAATCATTATGTTTACCACCAGCACGTACGCATTTTTGAATGCTTACCGCACGCGTATAGCTGCGTTTTTCTTGTCCTAAAAAAAGATCTTTAAACTGATTCATTCCTGCATTGGCAAAAAGAAGGGTTGGATCTTGGGCAGGAATTAATGATGAGCTTGCAACTGGTTCATGGCCATTTTGAGCAAAAAACTGTATGAATTTGTTTCGAATTTGTCGTGAATCCATCGTATTATATTCCTTATAGCAGTAGATTACTCTCTTAGTATGCAATATTTTACGATAAGTTCAAAGGGGGGATAAGAGAAGACGAGCAACCTCCCGGGGAGTAAATTGTCTAATAAATCGGGTAGGTTTATCATGATTATTACGATAAAAATACAATATTGCTTCTTTAAGCACGCCGCTCAATCGTTTTAACATGATAAGCAAAGGCTGTCTGTTTGCTGGCAATGGTGACGGTACTCCTTTATCTTCAAGCATCTTATCAATAGCAAGCGCCGTGGCAAACTCTTTGAAATCTGCATATGCAAATGCTTTTTCTTCACAATAAAAAGGAACATCAGGAAATCTTGCATAATGCATTCGCGCATTAAGCACATATCTGACTATCGAATCAACTGTATCACTTAGCAATGGCTGACTATAAATAAAATTAAAACTTCGCGCAGAATGATTATCATAATCACGCTCATGGACATCGACATCTAATTCCAAAAGAACCTTAGTAAATCTACGATCATTATGATCTACCGCTCTCATTAATGAATTCCTCCCATTTTTACGTGAACAAAAATGAGGATCTGCCCCTTTATCAAACAAACGATTTAAACGATTAAACGCAGCATCGGTTAAATAATGAGACATTGTTGCCAAAAGCATCGCTTGATTAAGTTGCTCATATTCGCACATCCACGGGACTATCTTTCTGCATTCTGCTGTTATCACTCCATGGGGTTGACCATGATGCCGAGCAAGAGTTCTCACAAATCCTATTTTATATGCTTTATATAGTTCTGCGGATGCTAAGCCTAAAGGTAATGAGATTAAAGAAATGTCTTTAATGGCGAGTCTATGCTTCTGTAGAAATATTTTTCCTGCATCCTGAATCTGTTTTTGTGGCAATAACGGCTCCATTCCATAAACAATACCACTCGCTGACAAACTGAGCATAATTACTATTTTTTGCATCATGAGATCCCCCCTCTTTTTATGCTATTTTTCAGTAGAATTTTTTATTTTTTTGTCCCATAGTTATAATATTTAAGAAGTCTTCATGTGTAGTAAAATGCACCATGAGACTAAAAAAATTGTACTATGCATATAAAAGGAGATGCAATGATTGTTCCGTTACTTTTTCTCTCTCTCTCGCTTTATTCATCAACCACTGCTCAATGGCCTACCATTCCATTCGATACCGCAATGCATCTGCAACCAGAAGAATCATCCAATCTCTACCAAATCACCACACAAATCACGGAGATAGATGGGCAAACGTTATATGAGTTTTTTAAAAATATGTATGAGTTGCAAGTTGATGCAACAATAGGATCAGAACTGAGGATACCAAAAATTATCCACCAAATTTGGTTGGGCAGTCCACTTCCTCAAGAATTTATAGCATTGCAACAATCATGGATAGATCATCATCTGGGCAGAGATTGGATGTATAAATTGTGGACCGATGAAGATGTTGCACAACTGCAACTTTATAACCAAGAATTTTATGACGACACTGACAATTATGGAGTAAAATCAGATATTTTACGCTGGGAGTTATTGTTCAACTATGGTGGCGTTTATATCGACATGGATTATGAATGTCTACGATCACTTGATGAATTGCACTACACCTATGATTTTTACACCGCACTACAACCTCTTGATACACTCTTTATACAATTAGGAGCAGCTCTTGTAGGCGCACGCCCGGGACATCCTATCTTGCAACATTGCATTGAAACCATTAGAAATGATTGGCATCACAAAGGCGCTCCTAAAAAAACGGGTCCCGTACACTTTACCAAATCGTTTTATGCAATGGCTGGGCTCGATGGCAATAAAGATATCGCATTTCCTGCTTTTTATTTTTATCCGCTCGGATGCCGTGAAACGATTGACGATCGCCTTGCATGGACACAACAAGGCGCATTTGCTGTACACTGGTGGGCTAAGAGTTGGATGCCAAAACAATATCGCCCGACATTATCAAAAAATATAGATAATGAACAATCGGCAGTCAGTTGGAATGATTAGAAAACAAGCTCATACAAAAACCCCTCTGGATTATCTCCAAAGGGGTTTTGCTTTTTTGATCAAAAATTGTTTTTCAAATCTATTTTTTCACAAATTGAAAATAGGCAACGAGAGCACCAAGAACAAGAACTATGCACCCAGGAGCTATAAATGGTCTCCATGTCGTCCATTTCGATTGATTTGGTCCCACTGCATTTGACGTTGTGACTGTTTCTGGATTTGTTGTGACTGAATTTGTTGGAGTGATAGTACGTGAAGGCGCAGTTTTTTCCGATAAGACCGCAGGTTCTTTAGGTAAATGCACAGGCTGTGGGGCCTGGTTTTTTTGTAGTGCAGCTTCTTCTTGTTCGATAGTTTGATCACGTTGCACTGGTGGTTTGAATTGTTCAAGATCTTTTCTCAGAAGAACATACGGCTTATTGAATAAATCAATCCTCAAAGCTATCGCTGCATCATTCAAAATAAATGGCTCATTCAGAATCTTGAATTCATTTTCAGAGAATCTTATAGATTTAGCACCATCAAATCTTACAGAGTATTGATTAGCTTTCGATTCAATTGTCATTTTTCCCAATTTACTCATATCAGAACTATCATTCAACGTCTTAACATTACCGGCATTATCTTGAATAGCCTCCCGGAACATGCCGTGCACCTTTGTGCAGCTCAAAGCAAGATTAAAACTTTTTTTATCCACTTCACAATAGCGTATCTTTCTTGACATTGTGTGAGGTGAAGTTACTATCATCGTTGATCTATCTGTGGGATAATCTTGTAACTGCTTAACAATGTTAGCGGGACAAGGGAAAAAATCACCACAAAAAGGACCCCATGCATCTATTTCTCCTTGATGAGTGTCAAATATTACTCTGTTCGTCTTAATGTGCTCATCATCTTCTTTTTTCCATCCTCTAAGAGCTACTGTCTGCCGCACAAACTTTACTGTAAGTTCAGGCTCTCCCCCTAAAACAACTCCCAAGTAAGCCAGCAACGCTGTTAAAAATATTATTCTCTTACTCACAAGCAACTCCACAATATTTTTGAATTGTAATTAATTATCTTTATTATGGCCTACATTTAACCAAAAATCAATTCAAAATAAAGTGAGCCTCTCTGGATTATTCCAAAGAGACTCACTTTATTTTTTTGTATCAATAATTATTTTTTAAAATAGTAAATTAGAACTGCTGCTGTCCCAAGGAGCATTGCAATAGTTCCGCCCTTAAGAATCCGCCACCTATAAGGTATTGATTGTACCATCCAAGGAATGATATCTTTCACATTCAAGTGAGTCCAACCGATTTGACCATTTTGCTCCAGAATCACCGTGATTGCGGTACATTTTGTTCGCGCAATAGTTGCAATGCCATTCGTTGCAGCTGTTGTGGTATATTTTTCATCAAATAAACTATTTATTTTTTCAAAAAAATCTAAGGTCGGATCTGTTCGCACAAGCTCTTTATCTCCTAGCGTCAAATTCAAACTTGGATAGAGCCCTCCACACACTGTCTGAAGATTACCCGTTGGAAAAAAATTGGGCTCAATTTCTTGAGGAAGTTGCCTAGTTTCTACAATATTAAGAACCTTCCAACCTTTTGCAGCAAATAAATGCTTAAATTCATTTTGTACATCATACCAGTTAAGCATATAAGTTGCATCAGTAAGCGAAAGTTCATACTCCTTCTTATCATTAAACAATATGCTAATTTGCTCGCCTTTCTGCTTAACCACGTCTCCTAATTTTTTCATGAAATCACTGATATATATATCACCATCTATAAACTTCACCCGATTCCCAACTTGTGTGAAATTAAGCTGATTTTTTTCATAGCAGTCACCATCAGTCGTCTTGTAATCACCATTGAGTACAGAAAGTTTTGTTTTCTTCTGTAACATGCTTAAAGTGACCATCTTGTCATTATCCATCATTGCAAAAGCAATCCCTGAATAAGCCAGCAACACAACTAGCGACATTATTCTCTTATTCACAAACAACCTCGTAATATTTTTGAACTGTAATTAATTACTCTTTATTATGACCTACATTTAACCAAAAATCAATTCAAAAATATTACCACCATGCACTCAAACCTGATTATCTCTTTTGCCCACAAATCGGCTTGTTAGGACCCGTTTGCGTGAATGTATAGGAACGATCTTGCGCAGATATTCACTACGCTTTTTACATAAATAAGATTGCCCAATGGCGTCACACGCAAACCCCAACTGCTTGAGAGTTTCAGGACTCACGACATTCCGGGCATCCACAATAATGGCATGAGCCATTCCGCGCTTAAGGCGTGCAAAATCGATCTGCTTAATGTGATCCCAATCAGTCATAATCACTGCAGCATCGGCTCCTGCAACCGCCTCATAGGGCGAATTACAATACATTAAATCAGGAAATATTTTTTTCATATTTTCGCTTGCAATCGGATCATATGCCTTAACTATTGCTCCACATTGCAGCAACAGTTCAATTGTTCTGATTGAAGGAGAGTAGCGAACATCATCAGTATTTGCTTTAAACGCAAGCCCCAGCACCGCTACCGTTTTTCCTTGTAAATCTTCTGACAGCTCTCTCATGACCAAAGCTTGTAATTTTTCGACCGGTTTTTCTTGCTGTCCCTCATTGGCATCCAATGCAGCCTGTACCGTATAAAATGGCAATCCGTATTGTGCTGCAATATATATTATTGCTTGGGAATCTTTAGGAAAACATGATCCTCCAAAACCGGGCCCCGGATTTAAAAATGCAGGGCTAATGCGATGATCTAATCCCATGGCACGAGCAACTGTTTTGACATCAGCATCAAGTGCATCGCATAAGTTGGCAACTTCATTGATATAACTGATCTTTACGGATAAAAACGCATTGGACGCATATTTAATCATTTCTGCCGTCTGCACATCAGTTAATACGCATGGAATACCCGCATCGATGAGTGTCTCATATACCTCACATAGAGCAACAAGCGCTCCATCTGAATCGGTTCCAATGACTAAGCGATCAGGATACAAGAAATCATTGACCGCAAGTCCTTCTCGCAAGAATTCGGGATTAGAAACAATGCTAAAAAGATTTGGATCTATGCCATATTCTTCTTCTAATTGCATGCGTATCTTTTTTCCCGTGCCGACGGGTACAGTACTTTTGGTAACAATAATTTTGTATGAGGTAATATTTTCGGCAATCGTTTTAATAACAGCATTAATATAAGACAAATCAGCGCTTCCATCCTCACCCATCGGAGTACCTACTGCAATAAAGATAATATCTCCCATTGCTATTGCCTCAGGAACATCATCGGTGAACATCAATCGCCCTGCATCAACATTGCGTTCCACGAGCTGCTCAAGTCCCAATTCATAAATTGGCATGATACCATTACGCAACTGCTCTATTTTTTTTGTAATAACATCGGCACAAATAACTGAGTTACCAATTTCTGCAAGACATGCACCTGAAACCAATCCAACGTATCCCGTTCCAATAATAGTGACAATTTTATCGCTATGTGCATTGAGATATAATGATGACACCAAAAGCAAACTGATATTACAAAAACGCACAACAGATAAGAGACACATAAAGAAACTCCTTTTTTTTAGATCTTCATTATTACACATGATCCTGTGTCAATTATTATAGTCTATAAGTTGTTATTCGCCATCAGCAACCGTTTGTTCGTTATGCGCAGCCTATTGTCAGATAAATGCTAAATTTTTTTGTAGAATTTGTTGTTGTTTTTTTGTACTTTATCAGCAATGCATTAAAAAAAGGGATGTAGGATGAATGGTATAAAAATTTTACTTGGATTTTTGTTGTGTCTCCCATGGCAAATTCAGTCAATGGCTCCGGCTCACAATGTTGAACTGCCCATCGTTGTTGTCGTATGTTCTTATAACAATGATAAATGGTCCGAAAATACGCTCAACTCTATTTTTACTCAAGAATACACTAACTTCAGAGTTATTATTGTCGATGATTGTTCAACTGATAATAATGTTGAAGTGATTGAAAAATATATTGCAGATCATCAGCTTGCAAAGCGGGTGACCTTTATTAAAAATGATGTCCGCCACCGCAAACTCTTCAATTTGTATCGTGTTCTTTATGATTGCAAGGATGATGAAATTGTTTTTATGGTTGATGGCGATGATTCTTTAGCTCATCCGCACGTTTTTTCAATCATCAATGAAATCTATGAAGATGACAATGTCTGGTTCACTTATGGGCAGTATCGTAACGTTCCTGCATCGCAAGCAATTGAATGGGGACACAAAGAAATGGGTTATTGCCGTCCCGTCCCTAAACATATTCAACGTAAACACGCGTATCGTTATTACAGCTTTATTTATATGCACCCACGAACATTTAGGGGATGGCTCTTTAAATTAGTAAAATTAGAAGATTTAATAGCAGATAAAATTGATGGATTTGAAGGAGATTTTTATCCGGCCAGCAATGATGTTGCAATGTATTATCCTATGGTTGAAATGGCCCATACACATATAAAATTTATCCCTGATATTTTATACATCAGGAATTTATATTCAGAAATTGTTGGTTTTAAAGTTGATCGTCGAATTCAAGTTGCATCTGCACGGGAAATTAGGAAAAAAAGCTGTTATCCGGTCGTTTTTCAACCCAAACAACAAAGGCTTGCTGCACTTGAAAACGCATCTGCTGATATATTTCTCTTGTGCCCTTACAATCTCACGCATATAGAAAATGTATTGCAGAATTTGCAAAAAAAAATTACCAAAGTTGGCACCATTTACGTATTTTTTAATGATACAATAGAAAACAAAAAAATCTGCCGATTCATTAAAAAACAGTACCTAGGAGTTACGTTTGTTCCGTATCAATCAAATGGCAGCAAATGTTTAAAAAATCGGCTTCTTGATCATCTGAGCATTAGTGAAAATGATCATGTTTTTGTCACCACCGATACGTGCTCGATCATAGAAAATATACAATTATCCGATTACATTATGTGGCTTGAAAGAACATTCGCCTACCGTTTTTATCTTAACAGACATGCACAACAACAAGATATACCTAAAGCTATCACACTGACACCTGATATATGCGTGTGGAAAATGTATCAAAATTCAGATAGGTGGAAGAGCACTGCAATCGGAGAAGATGTTTTTCTCTGTCGCAAAACCACATTATATCAAGAAATTGCAAAATCTGATTTTACAACTATGTATGCCTTTTTAAAAGAAATGCATAATATACAACTTTTATCCCCACGCATCGGCTTATTCCCTACCAAAGAAATAATAAAGGCTATCATATAACCCCATGTTTTACCCTCATCCTTCATTGTTTTTCGTATGGGGACCCCAATTAAGAGTAGCGAAATTGGGATTTATCACATGGGGGACCCCAGTTAAGATTAATCTGATAATTGAGGTAATATGCGTCAAAGTCTATTCCGCTTTGCAACTTCTTTTTTTACATAGTTTAGTTGCGCTATTTTATTTTTCACTCCATTGGTCCAATTAGCGTGATGTATGCGAATATTATGTGGAATTGACAATTTTTTTCCTGGCTTCCATAGATAACCAAGATAAGCATCTAAAGTTCCCCCACCAAAAAATGTATCTGGTAAATAATCCCACTGTATATTATAAGGATTTCGCTTGCTTCTTTTTTTGATGCATTGATTGAATGAAATCTGATCACTATTTAATTTTTTCTTTTGCATGGTTTTTTTGACATCTTGCCATAGTTGCAAAGTCTTTTCATTCGCGCGACACACAAAAAAGCCCGTGCACAACACTCCATCGGGATTATTGCGCTGCATGATAATATCTTTGCCTTCCATTAATCTCAAAATCTCATCTTGTATTGGAGCAAAAAATTGAATGTCAACATCAGAAAATATAAAAATATTTCCCCAATTTTCTTCAATGGCACGAATAATTAAATCAACCTTGCGCATCGTTGTTCGCGTCCATCCTTCATCCATAAACTTGGCGGATTTACATGTCTGTTCGCAAAATTCAAGAACAATCTCAAAATCATCTTGAATAGATGGCAAGAAGAATTTGTCTTTGAGAACTTCATGCGATGGTGTGTAGAGTGCATACATTTTTATTTTTTCTGCACATAATCGTGCAGATACACAACTCAATGCACTAATGCATAAAAAAATAAATAGTTTTTTCATAGAACTCCTTTTTTTGGTATGGTATTTTTTATCATGGTTATCACTGTACCACGAAGAGCACAAAAAAATAGATTCGGTCAAAAAAGGAAACCTTATGAAAAATATTTTTTCACTTCTCCTCTTCTTACTCTCTTTACAATCCATCGCACAACCGCCAGAAGGACCCAGTGCTATTACATGGAAGCCCAATAATGGACGATTTGGGGATAATTTGCTTTCATATTCCCGCACAAAATGGCTTTCACGCAAACACCAAATTCCTCTTTTATATGTACCATTTCCTTACTCTGATCAACTCCTTATCCACCAGCAAGAAATGGTATACACACCCGATTGCCTAGAACAATTTGCTCGCACCAAACAACTGCTGCAAGATCCCGATTCTGTAATATCAAGCAGTAACAATACGCTCTATATCTGTCGCTGGAAAACTGATATTACTATCGATTGGTCCGATCTCGATTTTGTTGAAGAAATAAAAAAAAATATCACATCTCTGTATGATTTAGAAAAAATTGCCATTCCTGATGGCTTTATTTCAATTGCTGTGCACGTGCGAAATGGAGGCACTTTTGTGGCCGATACTCCCGAAGAAAAGGAACGATGTTCGCTTCGCTTTGTTCCTGAACAGTTTTATATTGATCAAATAGAAAGGCTCGCGAAGATGTTTCCTCGCGATAAGCTCTATGTTTTTATATTCACCGATCATCCTGAACCCGCGGAGATAGCACGAAGATTTGCTGCAACACTTAATAATGATCGCATCACGTTTGGCTATCGCACGGAAAATAATAGTCATAAAACAAATGTGCTCGAAGATTTTTTTTCTATGATGGATTTTCATTGCCTCATTCGCCCGGGATCTCACTTTACCCGTTTTGTACAGCGCCTTGGCAATAATAAAGTAGTTATTTATCCAAACAGCGTCAAAGAGGTTGAAGGGAAAAAAGTGATCAATAGCATCAAGATTAAAACGCGTAGGGATAGCAATCAGCAATGGAAAACGAAAAATATAACTATTGCATAGAATTGAAAAGGATTTATATGGATGGACAGCATTTATCACGCCACTTACTATAACCTTTTTACTCCGATTTGTTACCGACGTTCCCTTGCTTGAAAATGCAATGAAAGATAATGCTACATATCAAGAATATAAACAAAAAACGAATACCTTCATTCCCTGGTTTGCGAAAAAATAGACATCTATGTTTACAGATTGAATTGTCGATCTTTTAATTTTAACCAAAAAAGAGACAATTCATGTTTGATTTTTGACCAAAAAAATCGAAAAACTACCCTGATTTTTAACCAAAAAAAGTTAAAATCATGTTTGATTTTTGACCAAAAATAGTCCATATTTAGTCTGATGTTAATAAATTTGTTTAACTAAAAGGCCCAAATGAAGCGACTAATTGACCATTATCTCCGTTCCTGGAAAAACAGCCCTGAACGCATGCCCCTATTACTCCGTGGAGCGCGTCAAATTGGAAAGACTTTTTCTGTTCGAAACTTAGGAAAATCATTTACTGAATTTGTTGAAATTAACTTAGAGGAACGACCAGAGGCGCACGCTATTTTTGAAAAAAATCTTGACCCTGAAAGAATGATTGCAGAGCTTTCAATTATCGCTCAAAAGCCCATACGCCCGGGCAAAACACTTCTCTTTATCGATGAAATTCAAGTTGTTCCCCGCGCAATTACCGCATTGCGCTATTTTTATGAAAAAATGCCAGAACTTCATGTTATCGCTGCAGGATCTTTACTTGATTTTGCGATTGAAGAAGTGGGTATTCCGGTTGGAAGGGTACAATCGCTCTATATGTTTCCGCTTTCATTTGTAGAATTTCTCGCAGCCCTTAATCACACGGCACTCATTAAAGCAATAGTATCTCATGATCCTACCCAGGAAATGAGTGAAGTTATCCACAAGCAAGCACTTTCGCTTCTGGGAGATTATTGTGCTCTGGGAGGAATGCCGCGAGTGGTGCAATTATGGCAAGAAAAGAAACAACCTCTTGCATGCGCGCAAATCCAAGCTGCTATTCTTGATACATACCGTCAAGATTTTGGCAAATATGCAAAAAATCGCCAGGTGAAACATGTAGAATTGATCTTCAATTATATTCCAATGCAACTTGGTAGAAAATTTAAATACAGTGTTGTTGAAGGTAAATATCGTAAACGAGAATTATCTCCTGCGCTTGATTTATTAGTTACTGCAGGTGTAGCACATAAGGTATTTTATTCAGCCGGACAAGGAACTCCGCTTGGTGCGCAAATTGATCCTCAAGACTATAAGGCAATTTTTCTTGATGCTGCTCTTGCACAATCATCGCTTGATCTTGATGTCGCCGCATGGTTTATCAATCCGTTCGATATTAATAGAGGACCTTTAATTGAAGCGCTTGTGGGTCAAGAGATGCTTGCCTATGATAACCCTCATATAAAAAAAAATCTTTACTACTGGCATCGAGATGCTCGTGGCAGTGAAGCAGAAATCGATTATCTTATACAAGTCGATTCAACTATCATTCCCATCGAGGTTAAAAGTGGCATGGGAAGTACGCTCAAAAGCATGCAGAGTTTTCTTGCAAGCCATCCAAACTCACCCTATGGTATACGTTTTTCAATAAACAATTATTCCGAGTATTTGAATATACATTCTATTCCTTTGTATGCCATAATTCAGGTCTTGAGTAAAAAAAACCCAGAACTTAAAAAAGCGATTGAGATGCTTATTGCTTGATAAGTCATGCTTTCTTAAAAAATGCTTTGGTTTTATTTTCGAAAATTTCTTTCAACATGTTCAATTTTATAAGCAGTTCTTCCTGGAAATCGATCATATATTGCAAATGAGTAATAGATATTGCTATTATGCAAATAGAAATATAAATAGTGGTAGGACTTTTTCTAAAGAGGTTTTCCATGAAAAGATTATTCTGCATGCAATATATGATCGTATCTATAGCATTATTCTCCACCATCAGCATCCAAAGCACCAGCACATCACCTGAGCAATTGCTTTCATCAATTCAGCAAAACATTGAAAAAATTTCCGCTGAAAACGCCGCAGAACAAGATATAGAGGTCATTAATTCTCCTGCCGTATTAGCAGAAATGGCCGATCTGGCCAAACCAGTTTTTCAAGAAATTTTGAAAGATGCTGCTCAATTAGACACTCTAGTTGCTACATTGCCAAAAAACCAACAGCTTCAATGGGAGCAAAAACAGTTAAATGTGCTCGCACCCCATAAAGCCGCACTTGCAAAATCGATGACACATACTATACAGGCAACATGGCAACAATATGGCCAGCCTCTTGCTCAAACAACGCTCAATTTAACCTTAGGATTTGTAACGGCTGCAGCAGTACCTTTGGTTCTGCAAGCAGCAAAAATCGGAACCGGAAATTTATTAGGATTTAATCACACAGATCTGCTTATTGCGGGATTAACGGGTATAGCAGGTACGGCACTGGGTATCATGAGTAACGGCCGAAATCTATTTATTAAAAGTGCTGGATCGGCGACTGTTTCCAATGCAATCATTAATCCCAGCGTAAAGGGATCGTCCTTTGTAATAAACACTCCTTCGTACGTTGGACCCATTCGTAACTATGTCACGGCAGAAGCGATTGCCATAGGAAAACAAGTAATAGCAGACAGCAAGTTATTGAATCGTATAGATTATAAAAAAGCACTTTTGCCAAGCATGAATCAACAGGTGGGTATGCCATCTAATGAGCTTGTTTCTTTGGCATTACCTCACGTACAATCAGTTATAAAAAATCCTTCCATAGCACGTGTACTGACTGAAGCAGGTTGGATAATTACTCAATCAGCTGCAGTGGGCGGTGTATTATGGCTTGCCGGTCTTGGTTATGGAGACACATCATTATTGACATCGGTGGGTTATGCAGCACTTCTCGGGGTTGCTCAAGGAAGCCTTTCGGCTGTTGCAAGTGTTGGTGGAAAAATCGCTCCAGGTGGTATTATAAACGTATCATTAGCCCCTCTTGCACAACAAGCGTTATCGATTGCTGGTGGAGCTCCACAAGCGGCTGTGGCGGCGGTGTTACAAGCAACGATGACGGAAGTTTCAAATGTACTGCTTGATGAAAGTAGAAGAAATGGCGGATTATGGCAAACATTCCAACAAGGAAAAGATTTGCTGGGTAGCGCTATCACCAGTCGCTGGGGATCTACATGGTCAGCAATTTCCAATGGATGGAATAATATTGTAGAACAAATATCACCATCAGAACAAATGGGCAGTGGTGCTGGTGCGTTTGGGTTCTAACTTGAATCAAAAATCAGTGTGCTTTCCGAAATAATGCATTTCCAAAGAATGATTTAGTCATATCTTCAAAATCACGCCCCACATGTTCAAAGCCATGGGCAGTCATCCACGCAACAACCTCTTCATATTTTGGCATAGCTTCATAACTATCGATAAAAGAAACTTCGGCCAATACGACTTTTGTATTTTTTACCATATTCGGCGCAGCTTGCAATATGGCAAGTTCATGGCCTTGGGTATCAAGCCACAGCAAATCTATGTCTTGTATCGCATTTTCATTCGCCCATGTATCAAGCGTAATTGTTGCGACTTCTGCAGTGCGAGGAAATAGTAATGGAGATCTCTCGAGTCGTTCTTTGGGAGCATGTAATGATCCAGCTTGCGATGCAACACCTGGTTTAGAAGGGCGTTCTGAAACATAAAACAGTGCTATACCATTATGGTCACTTAATGCAACAGGATAGCGGTGTACTTGAGATAAATGACTGGTGTTTTGTTCTAAGCGTTCATAAATTTCTGGCAATGGTTCAAATGCATGAACGGTGCATTGTGGCCACTGCTCTACCATTTTTTTGGTATCTCTGCCATCATACGCTCCGGCTTCAACAATAATGGGATTAACGGGTAGGAATTGTGCAAGAATTTCTATTGTTTTATGAGAATTGAATATAAGCATTTTGTTTATCCAGTAATTTTATTTATTTTAAAAACAATTGATAAAAAAGCCTTCTGAACTCACAAGGCTTTTTTATCAATTGTTTTTTTATACTGAAAAACTATTGAACATACTTAACAGCTAAAACAGAGAGAGGAACATAAAGCAAAACAACGCGTGCCGCGGCACTTAAATCTTTTTCTTCTCTACCATCTTCATCGATCGTATCAGTTAAAATACCTCCTATTCCAGGTATATCGCGCACAATACCCGCTGCAGTATCAGTGATTGCAAGTGAAGCAACCGCCAATGCGCCTATTTTGGCTAAATTTTCATGTGTGCTGCTCGTATCACTCGTAAGAAGATCTGTACCGAGTAACAAGGCAGCTGCTCCGATAAGCTTAGCAGTACGCATTTTGAGATCAGGTCTTTTACCTTCTTTGGCATATTCTACATTCATATCCGATGCCCATTTCCCTGTGGCAGCCATTGAGGTAACTCCGATAACTACACCAACTTTTTTAAGCGTACTCCACTGGTCATTACCCGCACCAAACATATTATTCGACCCTACAACCAACACAAAACTCAAAATTGCCAATACATTTTTTTGCATAATAAATTCCTTAAAAAAACATTCATCCAATATTTTTATATTTCTCAGTCTATTTTATATTATTGCACGCACTTACTCCTTTGATTTTACAACTTAGAAAAAAAAATTATTTTTTCATTTGCAAAAATTATACACCAAAAAAGAAAATCAAAAAAGTATCTTCATCTATTAATTGTGTAAGCTTTTACGGTATACTCAACAAAAAATTATTCTCTGTACAATTTATAGGTAATGTTCATGAAAATAAGTATTATAATTCCCGCGTATAATGAAGAAGGACGCATTGCACGAACAATGCGTGCGTATCATCAATTTTTTTCAGAAAAACAACAATCAACACATCTTTCATTTGAACTAGTTATCGTGCTCAATGGATGCAAAGATAATACGTTGGGCGTTGTTAATAAAGTGCGCGATGAATTGCATGCGCAACAGATTGTTATCATCAATTTAACGCAAGCAGGAAAAGGTCTGGCCATCAAAACAGGATTTGCCGATGCACTGACTCGACAAAATGATTTGATTGGTTTTGTTGATGCCGATATGGCAACAGCTCCGCAAGCATTTTATGATTTAATTCTTAATATTGCCGATGTTGATGGCGTGATTGCAAGCCGTTATATGCCAGGAGCAAAAATTTCTCCTCAACGCCCTTGGTATAAACGATGGGGAAGCCGCATCTTTTACGAACCATATGTTTGGCTATTATTTGGCTTATCAAATTATGATTATCAATGTGGTGCAAAATTATTCAAAAGAATGGTAATAGAAACAATAACACCACAATTAACCGTCACGCAATGGGCAATTGATGTTGAATTATTATATCTGTGCAAAAAAGAAGGTTTCAAAATCAAAGAAGTGCCTACCGTATGGCAAGATCAAGCTGATAGTAAGTTAACCTTCCGCGGTGGAGCGCGCATGTTGAGTACGTTATTTAAGATATGGAAACAACACTAATTTTGAAATTGCTGTCGTTTCCGATTCACAAAAATATCAAGAGCTTTTTTTGCAATATCTTCTATTACTGATAAGCATGTTAAAAGCAATTTTCTGCAGCCAGCTTGCACAAATGCCGAATTTTTTTGAGTCTGTATAAGATCAGATTTTATAGTACCTATCATGGTCATTGTGAAGCGAAATTCGTCAATTTGTTCACTTTTTTCTGGCAGTGGAAGTTTTATAAAATTAATAACATCGGTATTAATTTCTAAGATTTTATTGAGAGAATCGATTACTCGATTATCACCAGAAGAATTATCCACAATAAACTTTTGTAACCGAGCCATTGCTTTATTCCAAATCAGAATATCCACGTTGATAACGTGATCCAGAAGCAATGTTTCACTGCCTTTTCGTATAGCATCTTCTTCTTTTGTAATAGCAGTAGTGAAAAGATCAAGAGGACTGGTAGAAATTTTATTACTCTCGGCAACGATCTGTTTTTTAAATGTTTCGACAATATCTAAAATCTTTCTTTGAGATTCTCTTTTACCGGGCAACATAAATGTTATTTTGCTGAGTTTTGATTTAAAAGAATCTATGTCTGAAATGGTTTTTGTAAAATGTTCGGTTTGATTATATAAAGCATTCAAATTGTTACTATCAACAGGGAGTGTTATAAAGACATCGCGCACCTCTTTGCTGAGTGATTCCAAATCTGAAAGGGCCTCTTTAAGTGTTTGATCTTCTCTGGATTGGTAATTAATATATGTTCTTAATTTATTAAAGTTCTGATCCCATTCTTCACCTTTTATACTCGGATTAATCAACGCAAGAATATCATAATCACCTATCGGTTGAGCCGCATATGCAATTGGCATTACACATAATAACAGATACAATACAATAAATTTTTTCTTCATTGCGTGCCCTTTATTTCTAATAAAACAATTTTACCATTTGCCATGTATGCGATATTAAAAATAGCATTGAAAAAAGACAAAACACAAGAAAACAAAAAATATAATGTACCGTTTTTTGCATCATTTAATTTGTATAAATATTTTCACTCATCTAAAAGACGTTCAATCGATTTGACCGGCAACAATGTTGTATTCATGTAAAATCCTTCTTGACCTGGATAAAGTACATATCCTTTTGCTTGGTGAAAGAGAGAGCAAAAATAGTTAACGCCTTTAACAAAGTTAGGTTGCAGAGTAGATCCCATCTTAATTTCAATAGCCTTTATCGATCCTCCCCATTCGGCAATAAGATCAACTTCTCTTCCTGATAAATCACGCCAAAAATAAAGATTTGGGATGAGACCTTTATTTAAACGGGCTTTTTGTAGTTCCAAGATGATCAGATTTTCATACAAATTGCCCTTTAAATAATGCGTTTCAAGCTGCTCTGCTCGTTCAATTCCGAGTAATGAACATGCTAGGCCAGTATCATAAAAATAAAGTTTGGGGTTTTTGACTAATCGTTTACTAATATTTGTATGAAATGGTTGTAGAGTAAATGTAATATAACTCGCTTCAAGTACCATAAGCCATTTTTGTACGGTTGTGTGGGATACGCCGCAATCCTGACCCAATGAAGAATAATTAAGCACTTGTCCAATTCTGCCCGCACATAACTTAATAAATGTTTGAAAAAGACCTAAATCTTCTATGTTTTTTATCTGGCGGACATCTCTCTCAAGATAAGTTTGAATGTAGCTGGGAAAAAATTCGGTTGGTGTCATGTTTCTTTGATAAAGACCAGGATAACCACCGCGAAAAATAGCTGAAGTAAAATCGTCAGGATTAACATTGAGTTCGTGCATACTTAACGGCAATAGGGTAAGCATGCCAACTCGTCCAGCAAGTGATTGTGATATTTGTTCACTCAAAACAAAATTTTGCGAACCAGTAACAACATATCTTCCTTTTTTATCAGATTCATCGACAATTTGTTGTAAATACGAAAGCAATTCTGGCACATGCTGTATTTCATCAAAAATAGCCCCTTCTTTATAGCGTGCAAGAAACGTTCTGGGGTCATCTTTCGCTTGCAGCCGTATATCTATATTTTCCAAATTAATATAAGGCTTATCAGGAAAAAGAGCTTGGGCAAGGGTAGTTTTACCTGATTGCCGCGGTCCGGTGATGCCGATAACAGGATAAATATGAGAAAAACGTTCGACGATAGTCGCGATGGATCGTTGAAACATAAAAACTCCTTCAAATTGAACTTCATAGATTCAATTTGAAGGAGTTTTGCTGGAATGTCAACCTATTGCTATTAGAGCCTATCCCTAAACTCTTCCTAAGCGCTCATTCTGAACCTGTTGAAGAATAAAGCGCTTGATCCTTCAACAAGTTCAGGATGAGCGCGGGAAAGAATTTAAGCAAATTTATAGTTTAGGGATAGGCTCTAAGGTATTTTACTACCACACCACCGCATAAGCATATCTTTTACTTCAGCCGATAGGTCATCAAAACTATCAGCATCAGGAAAATTGGGCGGCACGCTAGCTCCCTCAAGGGAAAATTCCAAGCAGGGAGGAAATGGATCTCTGCGTATATTTTGTATGGTGGAATTTAATAGTGCTGCAAGCAGGCCTGGCCGATTGATAAACGGCCTCATCGAATGTTTTGCTGTATTCCCAAATTTCACCGCACACCGCACAAGTGAACCATTCAGGCAATATCGTATAACCTCATGCATCGTCGTAATATTTTCTGGTTCAGGATAATGATGGAATTGTACTTCTCCACATCCATAAAAATACCATTTCCCATCCTCAATAAAAGGCATCGGATTATGAGGCAGAGGAGAGATAAAATTTTCAAAAAACTGTGGTTTATGCTCATGCAATTTATTATCATCAGACAATTTAAAATAATGGAGAGCTAAGGCCCCTGTGCCAAATAGCCCCCAATCTCTATACGCATAAAAACATTCATCACCATGTTTATGCACCAATCGTGCTAATGGTTCACATTGATCGGGAAATGATGGCAATAATGCTTTTTTGCGTGTGCACATATCCAGCGCACACCTCTGCCAATTTTGATTAAGCGAGACTATGCAATTCATTTGATCACGATATGATAAAAAGGGAACAATCAAATCAAAAACTAATGTTTTTGGATCTTGTTCCATTGCACTAATGTTGTTTGCCAAAACAAAAAAAAGGACTACAAAAGTCCTTGTTTTTTTGTTCACTACGTATCCTTATTGTGCTGCTCTGCATAACGCTTTTCAATTGGTTCTGTTATCCAAAAAGGTAATTCATCAAGCGTGAAGTTATCTTCTTCATCTTCAAAAAAATCGATCGCTTCTTTATAGTCGTGCGGTATAAGAATATTTTTCCAAAAATATAATAAACCTTCGACTGAGGACCTTTCTTCTGTTAAGATCCATTCTTTCTGAGAATTGCTTTTTAATATTGCTTGCAAAAGAGATTTGTGCGATAAGAAAATAGATACATTTATGGGAGGTACATTGGCACCAACTTCTACAAGGCAAGGATTAATTGCGCCATCCAAGTTATAACACACAACTCCTTCATGTGAATTATCCATGCGAGAATCAAATCCATGAAATGAAGTAAATACTCCCATTCCGTAAAAGCATAATTGCCCTTGGCGGAAAAAAGGTACGGGATTGTGAGGCAAGAATGAGGTGAACTGTTTAAAAGATTGAATCTTGCTGCAAACACTTCCCTGATCTACCCAGTGATGAGCCAAATTGAGTTCTTCCTGTGATGTTTTATAAGCAAAACAACAAGCTCTATTATATTGAAATTCTAATTTCGTTCCCTTACATCCTTCAGGGTATTTGGGCAGTAATTTTTCATTCTGTTGCGTTAGGTATTTCACCAGCTGATTATTCTCTCTGCTTGTTTGAGCAAAAAAAGAAATAGATTCATACTCTGAAGATTTTCTACACACTAAATACCATGCTAATGTATTTCCTTGCAGAGATTTTATTGCCGGATCTAACTCCATCGCAAAAACATGTGATATGAGAAGAATTGCACTCATCAAAACTATTTTTTTAGTCACGAATTTGCCTTTATGCTATAAATTGATTGGAAACTGTGCACACATATTACGTACTTTCACCTTAATTGCTGCAAGCACCGTGTCATTATCATGATGCGTGATTACATCATCAATCAGATGAGCAATTGCAATCATTTCCATTTCCTTCATGCCACGCGTTGTTACAGCCGGAGAACCGATGCGAATGCCACTTGTTTCCCATGGTTTTTTGGTATCGAATGGAATGCAGCTGCGAGTTACATTGATCCCTGCTTTTTCAAGTGCGTTATCGGCTTTTAAGCCACTGATATTTTTTGCAGTCAAATCAACAATAAATAAATGGTTATCGGTGCCACCTGCAACAATACGATACCCCAGCGATTGTAATTCATTGGCAAGCGTTTGCGCATTTTTAATAATGTGCTGTTGATACGCAATAAATGATGGTTGCAATGCTTCACCAAACGCAACAGCTTTTGCTGCAATGGTGTTCATGAGCGGCCCACCCTGCATGCCCGGCATAATCGCACGATCAATTTTTAACGCATGTTCAGTTGAACTCATGATTAATCCACCACGCGGACCGCGCAATGTTTTGTGGGTTGTGCTGGTGACAAAATCAGCACAATGAATGGGACTGGGATGCAAACCGGTTGCCACAAGCCCTGCAATATGTGCAATGTCGGCCATCAGCAATGCATTAACACTTTTTGCTATTGCAGAAATTTTTTCAAAATCGATAATGCGTGAGTAAGCAGAAGCTCCACAAACGATCAATTTTGGTTTGTGTTGATGAGCCAACTGTTCAATTTCATCATAATCTAAGCATTCAGTTTCGCGGTTAACGGTATATTGAATACTGTTAAACAAGGTACCAGAAAAATTAACGCCATGACCGTGCGTTAAATGCCCACCTGCTGCTAAGCTCATACCCAAGATAGTGTCACCTGGTCGCAATAAAGAAAAATAAACAGCCATATTTGCTTGTGAACCGGAATGCGGTTGCACATTGGCGTGTTGCGCAGTAAATAATTTTTTGCACCGCTCTATTGCCAAGATTTCTGCCTCATCAACAAAAACACATCCGGGATAATATCGTTTGCCCGGATAACCCTCAGCATATTTATTGGTAAGTACTGATCCTGTTGCTGCCATCACTGCAGAAGAAACATAATTTTCAGATGCAATCAGATTCACCGTTTCTTCTTGACGTTGTTTTTCGCGTTCGATAATATCTAACAGTTCTTTATCGGCATTGTTGTTCATACTAAAATCCGTTGGTTTTATGCGTTGATTATCTACATTCATTGTATTCCAAAATTTAAAAATAAGAGATATAGTACTACCATTGTTTAAGCATAGCGCAAAGCAAAAAAATATAATAAAAACAGGAGACATTATGTCTGGTCTGTTTTACCTTATGGTGGATTATATATCGTGGGTAGTATGGCTGCCAAAAATCCTGAATTATTTGCTGAAAAATTCGCTTCCGCTTATGAAGATCCACAATTTCATAAAGAACTAAAACAAATCCCTATCTATTTGGTGAAAGATTCAAATGTAGGGCTTTATGGCGCAGTCAATTATCTTTTATCAGAGATGAAAGATAATTGACTGCGCCTTTATATAAATATATCCCCACCTGCCTCATGGGCCTGTGGGGATTTATTGTACAATTTCGTAATGGTTTCTTTTATTTGCCTGCACATGGTGGATATTCTGAATATTGCCAATTTTTAGCTTGCTCAGAAGATATTATACCTTGCCCAAGCATACGATCGACTACCTGTTGTTTTTGATCAGGAGTCCAAAACCCCCAAGTGTCAAGTAAATAGCATTTAAAGCGTTTATGCCAATCTTCATTCATTATTTCATCAAATTTTTTTGTTACAATTTTTCTATCAGGCCTTTTATTAGCAAAAGCGTCCATGTAGGAATTAAAATCCCTTTCATCAAACACTCCACATGAGCCCACAAAATCAGCTGGTTGACATTTGCCTACAGACATAGAACTTGTTGCCACTAAAGCTACTACAGCAAACATAATTACCAACTTATTCTGAAACATATTACTTTTCATGATTATTCTTTCTTTTTTAATAAAACAATCAAATTTATCCGCCGATAGTAATTTCTGGGCCACGTGGCAGATTGATCCAATTTTTAAATTGAGCTTGTTCAGGGGAAATCAGGCCCTGTTCTTGCATACGAGTTACAACCTGACGTTTCTCACCAGCTGTCCACAATGGCCAACCCACTCGTAACATTGTGGGATACACCAAAGATCCTTCTTCCCACGAATTATTCATTATTGCGTTAAATAAATACTGAGATTTTTCTGAAGGATCAAAAAATGCGTTTTCATCGTTATATTCAGGCTCTGCAGATACGGAAGTTACCGCCAATAAGGCGCCTACCACAAACATAGCTACCAACATTTTTTGAAAAATATTATTTTTCATGAATCTTCCCTTCTTTTTGACAAAACAATAAAACTATTTCAAGTTGAATATATCAAAATAGGCGAAAACTAATCAATGGTTTATAGCGATTTTTTAGCAATTTATAGCAAAAAAACCTCCCTATCGATATATTTTGGATTTTCAAGGCAAAAAAAGCCCATTATTCTTTTTCGAATATTCAGCCCTATTTGCCTTTTTTAAAGGCTTTTTTTATACTTAAAAATAGGATTAATCCCGTCAAATTGAAGGAAATATAGTGATCGCTACGACAGATTTTAAAAAAGGTATGAAAATACTCTATAACAACGCCCCATACATGATTTTGGACTATCATCATGTAAAACCAGGAAAAGGCGGCGCGTTTGTTAAGACAAAAATGAGAAATATGATCACCGGGCTTATTTGGGAAGATACTTTCCGTTCTGGTGAGAAGTTTGACCAGCCTGATCTGGAATACGCTGATATGCAATATCTCTATCAAGATGGCGGTCTTTATAACTTTATGGATCAAAATACCTTTGATCAGGTCTCATTCAACAAAGAACAAATTGAAGAAGTGTTGGATTTCTTAAAAGAACAAGAAATCTATACGGTGCTCTATTTTGAAGGTAATCCAATAACAGTATCTGCTCCCATGTTTATGGAAATAGCGGTTAAAGAAACGATGCCAGGCGTCAGAGGCGATACTGCTCAAGGCGGCGCAACAAAACCAGCAACTTTGGAATCTGGCTTGGTGATTCAAGTTCCTCTTTTTGTGAATGAAGGCGATGTTATCAAAATAGATACGCGCGATAAATCGTACATGGAACGAGTCAAGAAATAATGTTAGCGAAGTGAGAATTGGGTTTAGAGATAGTTTTTAGGGGGCTTACCTTATGTGTTCAATCATTTCAGCAACAGAAGAAATTACGCAAGATAGCGAATTAGCACACAAATCATATGATGATTTATCGCGGCGTGATGTTCGCTCTCTTATCTTTCATTTTTTATACGCAGCAGAAGCTTTTGATTATGATGAATCGGTACAATCAATCATCGATAATTTTAATCGCGGATTTGATCTGAATGTTCCGCTGAATGGGGAAATTTTTAATGTTGTCAGCGACATTATTAATCATCGCGACGAACTTGAAAAGGTGTATGAACCATTTTTGGCAAATTGGCGTTCTGAACGAATCAGTGTGTGCACTAAGCTCATTCTGCTTTTTGCCGTATGGGAATTTAAAAATACTGAAACTGATGCACGTATCATTATTAATGAAGCGATTGAACTGGCAAAATGTTTTGCTGAAGAAGATGCGTATAGATTTGTTAATGGGATATTAGACCCTGTGTCTAAAGACTTTCGTAAAGAAGTTGTTACAGAAAATTAAAGTCTATTCTTTCTCGGTAAAAAATTAAAGGTTCTGGAAATATTTCCAGAACCTTTTTTGATGTCTTTCTTATATAATTCTTACCAGCGCTTCAGCATTTCCCACTGATACGCGAAAAATCCAATTTTGCCCTGCACATATAATGCTCTCATCATTTCTTTTTCCAGTTCATTGCTTAACGCTTTAGGCAGTATTTCTGCCAGTTCATTACTTGGATTGTGGGCACTAAATTTTGCTATTTTTTGTTCAATTTCTCTCACATCTGCTCGTTTAAAGAATATCGCAGCTTCTTCTTCATGTGCAGAAATCCAGCGACCAGTATTGCGATATATTACTAAGGCTGTTAGATCATCCAATTCATTAACGGATGAATCATTGCTTATATTTCGACAAGCCGAGAAAGATAATTTTCCCTGAAAGCCATATTCTTTCTCAAGCTGTTTCTCACAATCAGTGACTTCTTGATTCGTTGCTTTTTTAAAAAATAACGACAGTTTTTTTCTGGCATCCACCGTTAAATTGTTTGCATTTATTTCCTTATCGGAACTATCAAAAAGAATATCTGCGCAACCTTGCGAATCTGGTTGAGCTAAACAAGCACAAATCTTAAAAGCTTCTTGCTGACTTGCGTTTAACATTGAAGAACTAAGAAATGCTAAATGTAATCCGACGATTGCTATAAGTTTTTTCATAAAAACCTTTCGTTGTAGTTGTGTAATTATGACAATTATAACAGAACGGGTTTTGTAATCCACTGCTATCAAAAACTTAAGAAAAATAATTATAATCCCGTTCGCCCTGAGTGTTCTATGAAGCGAAGCGGAATAGAATGTATCGAAGGGTTAAATTTTTATTAATTTTTTTTTAAAAGATTTTAATAACTTTATTCAATCAAATTTTTCTTTTTTCTAATGTTCATAATATCCATTTAAAGACTACCCTTCGATACGTTTTTGAAGACAAAAACACTCAGGGCGAACGGGGTAGGGATTAAATTATTTTCGGAGTTTGCAGACACCCACCCTAAGAGCCAGCAGAAATTTCAGATGTTCCTTCACCAGCGCTTAACGATCTCATTTCATCAAAAGAATTGCGCAGTGAATCGATAATCATCAAAGAAAGCTGCCGATCTTTATCAAGTAATTCTGTTCTATTAATATCAAAATCATACTTGGGAACAGCATCGTGCGAAAAATACACCATACTCGGCTCTGAAATATGATCAGTAATGCCTAAATCATGTAAATGTTGCTTAAAATGCATATGAAGATAGGCAATCCATTTGCCAATCAATGGATGATGTAACCCTGCGTGATTTGGCTCTTTCCCATCAATAAATACGCGTAGATTTGCGATACGCTTGTGCGTAGGATATTCCCTCAATGAAATCCCTAGAACAGTTTGTATCAAGTCTTCAAAGGAAAATAAGTTGTAAAGATAATGGATAATCGCCATATTGGGCAAATAATTACTCATAATTGGCGTACCCAAGGTGAATAATGCACGTATGTGATGAGCATTCTCCAGATCCTCGGCCAATATATGAGAGGCCAATGTTGCAACATTTCCACCATGGCTATGAGCGATAATATAAACGGCTACTTTTGGATCATAAGTCTTGATAAGCTTGGCGAGACTTTGCGCTGCTTTCAGACGCGCCTCATGCCCACATCCGCCACTCCACCGAAATGAAATAACCGAGCTATTTTTTTTGCAAACGGTATCTTCCAATGCCTCAAAAAAATCACCCTTTGGCATATACCACGCACAATCAGATCCCCACGTTCCATGGATAAGGATAAAGACTGATTGGGCTTGAGCAGAAACAACAAGCGCCGCGTACATAATAATAATTGGTAAGATCTTTTTGGTAACAAGCATGGCCTAATATCTTTTGTTAAGGGGGTTAATTCTTAATATAGATTATGGTCATTTCTAGTCAATTGTTATCTATAGTTTTTTACTTATTTAAAAAAAAGGGCTTTTTCTACGGTGTTTTTAGCCCTTCAGCCTCATATTACCAATAAGTGACTTCCCACTCAGACGTATTATTCCTATAAACCTAACTGCTATCAAAAAAAATTCTAATTGAAACTTTGACAATTATTTTCATTTGTGTTATTATACAACATAGAGATTGTAAATTATACAGGGGGAACTTATGATTCGTTATATGATCGCTATGATGTTCATTGCTTCGGCAACTGCTTACACGATGGATCACCGCGCACCAACCACAGCATCGGCACCAGCTGCACCATTTACACCGATCAAGACTACACCACAACCACAGGTATGTCCTAGTCAGGAAAAAGCACACCAAGAAGGAAGAATGGGGGGGATACAATATCAAGTCCCTGCTAATACTCCAGCACGTCGCCGATTAAACTTCGATAATGCATAAAAATAAGAATAAAAAAGAAGGTCTTGGGACAAAAACCAAGGCCTTCTTTTTTTGTTCTATAAAATATTTTTTAATAAGAACCTATCCCTAAACTCTTCCCAAGCGCTCATTCTGAACCTGTTGAAGAATAAAGCGCTTGATCCTTCAACAAGTTCAGGATGAGCGCGGGAAAGAATTACAGTAAATTTATAGTTTAGGGATAGGCTCTAATTCTGTTGTTCAAAGAATTTCTGCAAGATAAGCATTTTGATGTGATCTTGAATAGCAGATAATTTTCTTACTTCTGGATAGAGATGATATATATCTGGCACCCCTCTGGTGGTATGGATGATAATTTGAGTTCCTTGAAGGTTAAAATCAATAGATAAGGGGTCGTAGGCGCAACGATAGGAAATCGTTTCGAGTATTTTCTCACCACCAGCCTCAATGATTTCTATTCTATTATTCCAAAGATCCGCATCTTCATATCTGGTGTATGAAAGAAGGGCGATCACATTGCCTGATGCTGTAAGAGAAGTTTTCCATCCTTTTTGACACTGTTGTTGAGCATAACGATTCCACATTTGATTGTTGAAGGACCGATCAATAACTTTCTTTCTTTGTTCTAAATCGACAATAATCAATTTAGTTGTATTATTTTCAGTTGTGATTGGCCCCCATATTGCACACTTCTTCTTATCAGGTGACTCGGCGTAGAAATATCCTGGATGATCTGAATTTTTCATTCTTCGAGTCTTTATACAACATACGTTCAATTGAGATATGCAACTTCTATATTTTTTCGGAAGCAATAATGATCGTGGCATTGCAGTTCTTTTGATACATTCTTCATCCGATTCACAATCTAGTACGATCACGTAATGAGCAATGTGTTTCCATATTTCTTGTGGAAAACGAGGAATAATGGAACATTCGTTTTCCATTGCATACATCTGCATGAGACTCATCAAAATCGTTAGAAAAAATAAATTTTTAATCATTATAGCTCCCTTTTATATAATGCAAAAAAGATCCCCAGGTAAATTGTACCCGAGGATTTTTTTTATTTACAAAATTGCTATGAAGCTTTATTAATTCATGCAACATTCATCTTCATCTGAACACTCATCTTCTGAACATTCATCATCTTCGTCTTCATCGTCTTCGTTTTCATCAAGATCATATCCAAAAAATTCAGGAAAAAATAATTCAAGTTCGCGCAACGCTGATTCAGAATCAGCCGATCCATGAACTGCATTTTTTCCAATATCTGTTCCATAAAGATTACGAATCGTTCCGGAAGCAGCTTTTCTTGAATCTGTCGCACCAATCAGATCACGCCATGCTGCAATTGCATTATCTTTATGCAATGCCATGATAATAACAGGACCAGATGTTACAAATTCAACAAGTTCCCCAAAGAATGGCTTGTCTTTATGTTCTCCATAGAATTCTTCTGCTAATTCTTTATCAAGAATTACTTTTTGCAAACGCATAATTTCAAAATTATTCTTCTCAATCATATCAATAATTTTGCCAGAATTTTCTGCTGCAACAGCATCAGGCTTAATCATTGCATAGGTCATATTAGTTAATTCCACAGTGTTACCTCTTAATTTTAATCCCCATCCTCAAATTAGAGAGAATGGGGATTTTCTCAAAAATATTTCTTTATTCTTGATTTTCGTCTTTGTTCTTATCAGATTTTTGCATTGCAGATTCAAGAGCAATTTGCAAAGAACTACGCACTTTTTGTTGCGGAGCTTCTTCTCTCTTCTCTTTCTTTATTGCTACTTTAGGCTGCTGCTGTTGTTGCTTGTGCTGAGCTGCCTGCTTTTCTTCTGCAGGATTTTTAGCAAATGAAGCATCTTTTTTGAACTCAGGCTTTTTAGGTTCAACTTTTTTCGGCTCTTGTTTTTTGTCTTCAAGAAGCGTACTCAAAGCAAGCTTGCGTTCTTCTTTATTGATGTTTACAATACGGAACTGCGCTTTTTGGCCTACCGTAAAGAATTCTTCAGCCTTTTTGCCTTGTTCTTGAGAAAGTACTGTATTGTGCATTAAGCCTTCAATATTGTTTGGCAAACGAACAAAAGCACCAAAATTAGTTATTTTGCTAATCTCACCATCAACAACAGAACCAATTGGATATTGTTCTGCTACTTTTTCCCACGGATCAATACTCAGTTGCTTGATACCCAGTGATATCTTCTTATTATCTTTATCAATGCCTAAGATAATAGCTTTCACTTCTTGACCAAGTTTATAGCGATCTGATGGATGCTCAATATGTTCTGTCCATGAAAGGTCAGAAATATGCACTAAACCATCAATGCCTGGCAGCAATTGAACAAAAATACCAAAATCAGTAATATTGCTGATCTTACCTTTAATCGTTTGTCCTGGCTTGAACTGCTCATTCACTGTTTCCCACGGATTTTTGCCAAGTTGCTTAACGCTGAGAGACATGCGGCGATTTTCTTTATCCAAAGAAACAACCAATACTTCAATCATATCGCCAACTTTATAGAGACGATTAAGATCAGTAATACGGTCGGTCCATGAAATTTCAGAAATATGTACAAGGCCTTCAACTTCTGGCGCCACTTCTATGAATAGACCATAATCAGTGATGCTTGAAATTTTACCTTTAATTTTATTGCCCACTGCAATATCAGAGCTAATTTGATCCCAAGGATTTGTTTGCAGTTGCTTAAGACCAAGCGAGATTTTTTCATTGTTCTTATCAAAGCTAAGCACTTTAACCGCGATATTATCGCCGATACGTACCATTTCGCTTGGATGAGCAACACGGCCCCATGTCATATCAGTGATATGCAGCAAACCGTCAACGCCACCTATGTCTATAAACACACCATAATTGGTGATATTTTTAACGACACCGTGGATAATTTGACCTTCACTCAATGTTTCTAAGATCTTCTTGCGATCTTCTGAGCGTTGATCATGGAGATATTTACGACGGGAAATAATCACATTTCCACGCTTTTTATTCAATTTAAGAATGCATGCTTTGATTGTCTGACCAACATATTGATCAAAATCAGTCACACGCTGCAAGTCAATTTGAGATCCAGGAAAGAATGCAGGAATACCTATATCAACGTTCAAGCCACCTTTAACTTTATGTGTAACCACACCTTCAGCAGGAGCGCCATCTTCAAAGAGCTTAGTAACAGCATCCCATGCGCGCATTTCTTTAGCTTTTTCGTATGATAAGACGATTCTACCATCAGCATCTTCAAGCTGATCAATAATCACTTCAATTTCATCGCCTGCTTGCAATCTTTTAAGTTCATGCTCACCAAATTCATAGCGAGGAACAAGGCCACGAGACTTATATTTGATATCAACCAGTACACCGCTATCTTCTAATGCGATCACGGTTCCTTTAATCAATTTGCCTACTTGGAATGTGTCAACGGCTCCTTGATACAGTGCATCCAGTTCTCTCTGCAAATCTTCAGAAAGATGCAGTACTGCTGGATCAAAATCGAGATCAAACTTGGTTTTGACCGTACAAAACTGTTCCGGTCTTATGAGTTCTTTTGACATTGAGTCTGTCCTACTTGCCTTTTTTAACCCCAAACTTCATTGCATTCAGTCCGGGGACCCCGTGACAGAAATAAAAGAGCTGGGAGGTAAAAGAAGGGTAAAAAAGGGTTAAAAATATACAATATATTAGATATAGGATATCAGGATATTGACTTATTGGCAAATAGAGCAAACCGGGCATATTCTGTTATCAGCCCCTATAGACATATTATTGGTGATAATATAGGCTAAAATCGGTCAAAATAAGGAATTCGATGAAGCACTCAAAAATAGCAATCATTGGCGCCGGATCGGTTGGATCAACAACAGCCTATGCATTACTGCTCAAAAACATCGCTGCTGAAATTATTCTGATTGATATCAATGAAATTCGCTGCCGCGGAGAGATTCTTGATCTTTCTGATTCTCTTGCATTTGATGGAGGATCCAAAATACGATCTGGCACCGTGCAAGATGCAGCTCAGGCTGATATTATCATCATTGCTGCGGGTAAAGCACAAGATCCCGGTCAAACACGATCCGATTTATTTGTCACCAATAAAAAAATAATTACTGATATTTTTAGTACCCTTAAACCTCTTAATTCTGCTGCAATCATTATCATGGTAACCAATCCTGTTGATCATCTAACTGCACTTGTGCAATCAATTTCAGGATTACCACGTAATCAAGTTTTTGGCACCGGAACATTCCTGGATACCTTGCGCCTGCGCAGCATTATTGCAGATAAGATTGGTGTTGCTAAAGAATCAGTACATGCATATGTTATCGGCGAACATGGTGATACACAATGCGCTGCATGGTCATGCGCAGAAATTGCTGGCACACCAATTGCGCAATTTTCTGGCATGGATGCGCAAAATCGTGAAGCAATTGCGCAACAAGTCAAAGACACCGCATATGAAATTATCGCCTGCAAAGGCTCAACACATTTTGGTATTGCATCTTGTGTTGCGGCACTCTGCGCGGCGATTATTTTTGATCAAAAATTAGTTGTACCGTTATCCACCTATATTCCGGAATACGATGCTGTTTTCAGCATACCTGTTGTTTTAGGGGAAAATGGAATTGAAAAAATTCTTTCTATTCCGTTAAATGATGAGGAAAGAAACAAATTAGAATTGTCGGCTCAAGAATTAAAAAAAGGATTTTCGTATGAATAAAAAAATAGTTCTTTGTGGTGTTTTCTTTTCTTCTTGTATGTTTGGTATGGAAGAGTCTGATAGGCCACTCAAATTAGAATGCCAAGTTGAGGGGACAATAAAAGCGCTTTTTCCTATCACATTTAAAGAAGCTTCTTCAGGTTCTTATTATTCTCATCCCTCTGCTACCATAGTCGAATGTAAATTGCCAGATGATTTTGATGTTCAGCTGCCAAAAGATGCATATACCTATCTATCAGAAAATAAAATGACGACTTATGTTAATAGTATCTTAGACAAACAACAAACTATCGATGCACTACGCAATCTTTTGAAGAAAGATAAGAAAATAGACTTTATAATTATGACAATTCACTCTCCCTATGCTGGTGAAGGTCCTAAACTTTTAAGAGAATATTCTTTTTTCCTTGAAGCATCTGAGTTGCCGCAATCAATAAAAAAAGAATGCAATATAAAAAGTATGTCTAGAACTGATATGCTAACATATAGCCTTATACCTATACTCTGTTTTTGTGCTCTCTTGGTGTATTGTCCGCGGTAAAAAAACAAATAAGGATTTTCGAGTGAATAAAAAGATGTTTCTTTGCGGTTTCATATTCTTTTCTGGCGCGTTTGGCATGGAGAAAGTCGAACAATTAAAATTGCATTGTGCAACAAATGATCTCCTGGATGAGACCCATCTTCCTGTAACTTTTAAAGAAGCGGATCAAAATCACCATTTTCCTATAGCTACTCTCTTTAATTCTCTCAATACTCCGGGATACTTTCATGTGCAATTACCCGAAGAAGCTTATACGTATTTGTCAGAAGATAAAAGCACACTGTATCTTAGTAGTCTTTTACATAAAGAACAAACGATAAGCGCTTTGCAGAAATTTTTATACACAAAGAACATACCAGATCGTATAATTATGCAAGTTCAGTCTTCCTACCAACCGAAACAGTTTTCAATTTTAGGGCAGTATTTTTTTGTGCTTGAAACATCGGAATTACCCACATTGATAAAAGAAAGATACAATATAAAAAATCTGTCGAAAGCTGAAAAGCGGAATTTTTATATTTTGGTACCATTAGTGTGTTTGTGTAGTTTGCTACTGTATAGCAACATTCATTAAGTTATCGAGTGGGATTTCTATGCAGGAAATCGTAAAAAACAAATTAAAATTTTAAACTCAAAAATAGTAAAAGGGATTGAAAGTTTTTTCAATCCCTTTTACTATTTTTTACTATTTTCTTAGCTTAAAAATGCTCATCTATAGTCTTTTGAATTTGTTTTTTGCGAACAATGCTTAAAATTTTGAGGGCACACATTGCAGGATTATCTAATTTCGTATTAACAATACAATCGTGTTGTACAACCGGACCAATTTTTGTTTCCGCATTGTCATCAGATAAATTTTCCAACATTGATTCTTGAATGGTGTTTAAATCAAAAGGACAAATAGCGTTTTGGATTCCTTGAAAAATACCTAAAATCTTGCTTTGCATTATGTCATGTTGTTGTCGCGCTTTGTCGCACGTGGCATAGAAAGTTTCCTGCGATAACGTATCAATAGGATGGAGAGTTTTGCTGGTGTAGAGATGACGGAACTGATCAAGTGCTTGCAAAACAGAGCGTTGTTCTGACATTTCGCCTTTATTACGCTCAATAACCCGATCCACTAAATTTGATACAGGACAATAAACGAGTGACCATGTCGCATGGAGATCTGCTAGTTCTTGTTGATAAAAATTAATCTCCTCTTTGCGGTAGGCTGGTGTATCAACAATGACAACTTTCCCTTGCTCATACGCAGTTCTTACCGCTGTGCATAATTCTTCATGAGATTTTTTAATCATTTCTTCCATTTCTAATGGAGTTATGAGGCTTGCATTTGCGCGGAAAGAGGTACATCGATTTATTCCTAATGCCCATAATACTTTAGGCGTACAAAAAGTATCAAGTGCAAGAACTTCAACAGGCAATATTTGTGTTTCAAGTTGTTTTTTAAGCTCTCCAGCGATGGATGTTTTACCTGCTGTTGTTGTACCATTTAACAAAATGATGTGTGGAACGATATGTTGTTTTGTTATATCTTTTCTCTCTGGTAATTCTAATTCCATACCCGAACAATAGTTAATAGTGATAGCAGTGAAAAAAAATAATGTACGGAAATGCATAATAACTCTCCTTTTTTGGTATATAAAATCTATACTCGTCCCGCGCGCACCGTAATCATATTCTTCGAATTTAAAATATCTCTCACGGCATTTTTCATATCTTCCAGCGTAATTTTTTCTAGTACTGCTGCACGATTATCGAAATAATCTGCCGGCAACGCAAACTTGTCGAGGAATAAAAAGGTATCTGCAATAGCATCATGAGAGACAAAATTATTAACGAGCGTATTAATTATTGTACGTTTTGCTTCTTCAAATTCCTCTTGTGTAACGGTATCCACAACGGTATCAATCAGATTTTTCAACATTCCCTCAGCTTCTTCTAATCTATCACGGGATACAATTGTAGATACTTGAAACGTTCCTGGTTGTTTGCCAGCACCGTTAATCAGAGATCCTCCAACAGCATAAAATATACCTGTTTGTTCTCGTAAATTAAATAAACGAGATCCACGATGAAAATTTCCACCACCGAATATATAATCAAATATCCGGTATTTATCAAAATCAGGATGAGATCTATCTATTGATAGTTGTGCAAGACAGAGGAAAATCTGGTCACGATTAAGTGGGTGATTAATCTCACATGCAGGCACGGGAGACAGTGACGGATATTCTAAATCTTCTACTGCTGCTCCATGCCAATCCTCCAATTCCCGGGCAACTATTTTTTCTATGTCGTGGTTATGTAAATCACCAACAATGATGAGGCGAGCATCTTGTGGAGAGATATATTTTTTATAGAAATCGATAAGATCAGTTCTCGATATTGTTGCGACAGATGATGCATTACCACTTGCTTGCTTGCTGTATGGATGACCTTTATAGATAATGTTTTTCAACAGAATATCTTTACATGATGCAAGATTGTCCGAGTCTTTTTTTATATGAACCAACAACTGCTGTCTAACTTTTTCTAATTTATCTTCAGGGAATGTAGATTTATTGAGAATCTCTTTTAATATGGTCAATCCAAAAACTAAATCTGATTCCAACAAACTCATGGAAATCGCTCCCGGAGCCAGTTGTATCGAAGCTCCATGAGCATCGAGAATATCTATCAATTCCTGGCCTGTATGGGTTTCATTTCCTTCAAGCATCATTGCCGCAACGAATCTAGATAATCCTTGTTTGTCTTGTGGATCATAATAAGAATCTGCTTTAAATTTTAAAATTATCTTGATCTGCGGCGTTGTATTGTTATGGTGATATAATACGTTTAGTCCATTAGATAGTATTGTTTTTTGTGCCTTGGGAAAAACGAAAGGCATCATTGTCTCTTGCAAAGCAATTCTTTTGACATATGATGTTGGTCCCACTTGCGTGTGCCGAATGCGTTGCGACAATATTTCTTTGTCTTTCTGATCTGATTCTTGTTGTAAAGCCAACCAATTACTTTTTTCACTTTCAGATAATGGCAATAGATAGCCCTTATGCATTATTGAAGGTCTAAAATAATGCTTTATTATTTCATGCGTCTGTTGTTGCAATACATTGGGAAACTGCATGAGAAACATTGGATCATAGGTTTCATCTTGTGTGGCAAGATACATAGCGCCAATTTTGGAAGCTTGCTCCTTAAAACATTGCAAGAGGGTGTAAAATTGCATTTGAGTTTGTTTGAGCGCTCTCTTGAATTCACTGTCGTTGAATCCATTCGATGATAAATCAATTAATTCAGCATGAATCACGTCTTCAATTTTTTCTTTAGCAGTGTTATTTTTTGGATCTACATGAATAAAAAAAAGACCATGTTCAAACAAATCGCTCCAACTGCCGACCGACACGTTTGTAGCTAAATCAGCATCATGAACAAGTTTTTTATACAGCCGTGACCCTCTACCTTTGCCTATAATCCATTCTAAAATATTTATCTCGAGAATCTTTTTTTTGCTAAGACCTGGAATGGCAAATGCATAAATAAAAGAAGAAGTTGATACATCACGATGTAATGTTACTGATTTAGATATAATATCGGAAAAGCAAAAATTTTCTTTTTTTACATATGTTTCATCTGGCGGTATATGTCCAAAATGCTCATCAGCAAGTTGCATAACTTCATCGCTATGTACGTCTCCAACAACCACCAGTGTTGCATTATTCGGTTGATAATGTTTCTTATAAAACGCATGTAAATCTTTACCGGTCATATTTATTAAATCTTTTTTATAGCCAATAACAGGATAATGATAGGGATGATCGGCGAAAATTGCCTTTTCTAGCTCTATCCTAAGGGATCTGCCGTAATCATCATTATGCATTTTCAACTCTTGAATAACTGCTTTCATTTCAGAATTAAGCACATCGTCACTGAATGTGCAATTGGTCATGCAGTCGGAGATAATCGGTAAAATTTTCCTCCAATTATGAGAGGGAAGATCATAGATGTAACGAGTACAATCGGCAGAAGTAATTCCATTGCAACTACCAGAAAGCTTGCGAACAATTGCACCATGATCAGTTTCAGAAAGCGTATGAGTGCCTTTAAATACCATATGCTCAAGTAAATGTGCAATTCCTTTTTCATGGAGCAATTCATCTTTTGAGCCAACATTGTACCACATTTGAACAGCAACTTTTGGTATCACCTACCCAACATGTTCAGGAACGGCGAAGTGCCCATAACAGTGAGCTTAATAATGATTCAGACGGTGTATTCATCATTTAAGATTAAGCCAGAAATTTACTAAATTGTTTGCAAGGAATAATGTCAATATTGACAATGTACGCCACAGGGTAGTATAGTTCATAATATGAAAAGGAAAATAACTCAAACCAAGTATTTTAGTAAAGCTCTCAACAGTCTTTTAAAGAAAAGACAGATCTTGGAAGAAGATTTTGATGACTTCCAAGAAGAGCTTGCAAAAAACCCAGAAATGGGTGATATAATTCCTGGAACAAGCGGAGTACGCAAGGCTCGTTTAAAATCGGCCTCTCGTGGAAAAAGTGGTGGATCTAGAATATGCTATTATGACGTAACTAGTAGGAATGAGATATATTTACTTCTTATTTATGCAAAGAATCAACAAGAAGATATAACAGCTGAAGACAAAAAAGACTTCAAAGAATTAGTAAATGCATTACGGAGGGATTCACGATGAGCAGTAAATTTGCTAAGGATTTAAAAGCAGCGCTTAAAGAAGCTATTGCTCACAAAGAGGGCAAGCTTGATCTCTATTCAGAATACATAGAAATTCCTGAACCACCCGCTGAATACAAACCAAAAGAAATAAAGAAAATACGAGAAAAAAATCATTATTCACAAGGTATGTTTGCTTTAGTTCTCAATGTTAGCATAAAAACTGTGCAATCATGGGAAGCGGGTAAGCGTGTTCCAACACATTCAGCATTACGCTTATTGGAAATAGTGGATAAAGGCATTTACCGTCCAGAAATTATAAAAAAATAAGTTGCATTATCTCGTATGGGTTGCTATTATTGCAGCAATATTGTAATGAACGCATTATCTTACAAGGAATAACCATGTACGCAATTATAGATATAGATTGTGATCTCCCGCAGATCATGGTTGTTATGGCGTACAATTCCTGTCTCATTTGTTAGTCCCGTCAGTAAAATAAACTCTTTGCAGTAATTTTTACGCCATATATAGAACGAAGTTTTAAATTTTTATATTTTAATACGAAAGTATTATATGGCTCGATTACGTCCAGTGAAAGTGGTTAATGTATTAACTTTCGAAGAAATAACGCGTGTTACCAACTTCTTTATGTTGCTTGTTGAAATAAATGTACGTTTACCTAAAACTACAAAAACAAAAACAAGAAAGCGTGCAACTCGAAAGACAAAAGATAAATCCATAAAGCAAGAACCTTGCTCCATTAAATGTCCCGCAATGTGCTGTTCATCAAGATCCGCACAGCGGGACTTGTTTTTGAAACGATTTGCCCGTATCTTTAGGTGCAGTAAAATGAACTTCATCATGGGATATGCAAATGATCGATACTATCGTTTTAACGCTAACGCCTGATATGTATCAAATTAGTGAGCCTGATAAGTTTAAACCATTTGCGTATTGGGCATTATTAGCAAACAAGAATAAAGAAACGCGTCTGCAGTATAGCAGCATTACATCCAAGCAAAATGGTACAAAAAAAGAACTCTTAAACGGGATATATAAACCTCATCTTACATTGGCATGTCACCGGGGCATGCAAGGTGCCATTGAGCTGCTACTGAAAATAGAGCTTTCATTGCCCAAGCTCCTTTATGGCAATAACTTTAATGAGCTTCAATATAAAGATTTTAAAACAATAATAGATAAGCTTGCTACTATTTTGGCAACCATGGGGGTTATTGTAACGTCAGATAATCTTACGCATGCACCCGTTTTAGCAATCCATTATTCAAAAAACATTCCTTTAACCGATGGTTCTACGCCGTATCATTACATCAATAAAATAAAAGAAGCCAATGTACGGCTTTCCCTGGATACTAATCAAACGGATTACCGCAATGAAGGGCACAGTTATAAATGGCATTGTAATTCATATGAAGTTGTTTTCTACGATAAAATTAAGGACCTTGAAAAGGCACGGCAAAGCAGTAAAAGGGCAATTGAAAAAGATAATGAACTGCAGCAGCATCTCTTTAAAACATTTGAAGCGCGCAATAAGCTAGAATTTTTACGCATGGAAGTGCGTTTAAATAAGCGTGCAAAAATAAAACAGCTTTTTAAAGTGCTGAAGATTAATGCTGATCTTACCTTTAAGAAACTCTTTAAACCTGCGATTGCAAAGAAAGTATTGTTGCATTACCTTGATGAGCTTGAGCGGAATCGTTCACCGTTGTTGAATTTTAAAGCAGTTGACGATAAGACCTTTCTTGCACAGATAAGCTTTGATAATCCTACTATAACACCAAAACAAGCCATGATGCTTTTGGGTTTTAAAAGAGCGCTGGAAGCTGCACCATTACGGGAGCTTAAAACAATTATTGGAAAAAATAAGCCACAATCATGGCATCGTCTTATTAATGACCTAAATGGTATTCAATTACCTACGATGAATAATCCATTTAAAGAAATACGTAAATGTATTCAAGAGTTCAGGGCTCTTCCAGCATCTTATTTCCCAATCTGAACGCGCGGCGCCTTTTATTTCTAAAGCGAAAAACTCACTCATTTATAATCCGGCAACGAAATCATATTCGATAGGATTTCCAATTGTTGCATAATCTTATTTGAATAAGGCCATCTTATATAAGACAGCCCTAACTTTATCAGCAGTTTCTTTGTTTTTATATCGTAATTATAGTTGCCAGAAATTTCGGATCGACTATCTTTTGTGTTTTTTCATCCGGATGAGCGCCATGTCGGAGCAAATACCGAGCAAATTCTTCATCTTTATAAAGGACAGCCTCATAAAGAGGATTAAGATCATTCTGATACACAATTTTATTTGGATTTGAACCATAATGCATCATGGTTTTAATAGTTTTCTTTCGGTTGCCAAACTGCCATTCACCAATGAGATGGTCAAGTTTTTCTTGATCGCTCATGACATTGTTGGGACTACAGGCTACACGTTCTAATCGTAATTTTTCTATTTCTTGCTCTACGCTATTTCTTTTTGCTTCTTGTTTTAAATTTTTTATTTCTATTTCTTGATTTATCGCCCGCCGTATCACTTCCTCTACTATCTTTCTGAGTGTTTCATGTTCTGTTTTTGATTCTTCTGCTATCCGTTCTAATTTTTTTGCTATGGCTTGTTTCAAGTATCTGTATTCGCTTTCCTAATCGCCTCTTTGCTGCCTCTTCTTTTATAGCTTCCCGCTGCATTATTTCTGCAATTCGAATATCAATATTATTCTCAAGATTTGTTGCGACAGCGTGTAAACTGACAGATTCTTCCATTCCCCTTAAAAAGGGATAAAAGGTTATTATTATTGAAAAAACAATACATAACTTCTTATCCATCTCTTTTCTCACCTGTTTTTATTGACGTAATGTAATTTTTTATTGTGCTCCGACACTTTCTAAATATTCTAACAATGCCATAGTGTGGGCATTTCCTGCTTTCATCTGAATGGTATTCTTACATTTTGCCAGAACGTATTTCCCGCTTTATCCTTTTTATTAATATCAGCACCAAATTCACGCAATAATCTTGCTTGTTCAACAGTAACTATGCTGTGGAGGAGTGGTTGCCTTTCATGCTCATCAAAAGAATTTGGATTTGCTCCTGCTTGCAACAAAATTCTCATTCTCGATAAATATGAATTCTCATATAGAGCTGCCTTCTCTGGCGTACGAGAGTATTGTCTTGCTTTATTTGCTTTATCCAATACAAAACTTAATAGTGAAATATATTCGCCACGCTGAACATCATGAAAATATGAATTGACAATATATTTACTAATAGATTGATTAGGATCAATGGGAAGATCACTATCTTTTGATATATAATCTATCGAAAGAATCAAAGCTCCTGCCAGGCCCTGTTTTTTTTCTATCATGCTCACGAACTCAAGATCTGCTTTATTATCAGTAAAGCTTTTCCTGATTTCCTTGGGCGTTCCATGCAATATCTTTTCAGCATAAGCAAAATTACGAGAAAACTTACCGGCTTGTTCTTCTGCAACTAATGATCTGAGTAATAAAAGATTATTATCGGTCAAGTCAGAAAAGGTAAGAGGCTTAGGGTTGTTATAATTAACTAATTCCGATGAAAATTTATAAATGGGCTTCTCGCTGGCCAAAATTCCCTGAAAAATTAAGCTGCATACAACAATTTTATGTACGTGAGGCATTATAATAGCTCTCCGGTCTTTAAAGATTATGTAATATGCACAAAATTATAATAATTCAAACCATATTTGCCAAGCGATTTATCTTGACCATCTTCACTGCCAACAATCAAATCATTATCAATAATCATAACACGCTGAATTTTGAGCGATTTTCCAGTTTCATATTCACTCCATCCACGCTCCACACATGACAATAGGGATTTGTTTTCTCACCGACCTCTATCCTTAAAATAGTAGCTGGAAGGATTGGTGGAGTTTGTGATGCTAATCAAGCAGAAATTCAATGATTTCGAAAAGAACGATCTCATTCATACTCTGGCAACGAAATCATATTCGATAGGATTTCCAATTGTTGCATAATCTTATTTGATCGTTCTTCTGCAACTTCCTTGGAGACT